>CAVVXZ010000033.1:0-132562 GCA_963752175.1 uncultured Acidobacteriaceae bacterium | reverse complement strand
GAACGAGGTCGTGGCGATTTCGAACCCCGCCGCGAAGTTTTGATAAACCACAACTCCATGGGGGCTCTCGACTGACCCCGCCGCGGAAGTGATCAGAAAGTGAAACGACCACCGACCGTCGGAGCGAAGTTGTTGTCCGAGTTATATGGGACGCCAGGGCCATGACAATCGCCATCCAACCGCCGCTCACCCAGGAATACGCAATTCCGGCAAAACCGTCGAAACGCTTGGTGAAGTGATGATCGACATAGAGCGACCCCTCGTTGAGGGTGCCGGCGCAGGAACTGCGGAAATTTCCGGGCACGCAGGTGGGCGGAACACGGAAGGTGTTCTGCCGCTGTTGATACCAGGAGAAAGTGAAGTCGGTTTTGCTGCGGTAGGTGTACTTCACGCCCGTCCACCAGATGTTCAGCAACTTTTCGGAATCAAGGTTGTTGTCCTCGACGCCACTCACGTTGTAACCGCCCTGGTCCGGCGCCAACACCCAACGGATTCTTTGGGTTGTTCTGCCAGATGTATTCGTAGCCGGCAAAAAACTTGAACGGCTCCCACGCATACTTGGCAGCGACCATAATTCCGTAGTTGTCGGTCACGATGCCATAAACGGTGTCGTTCGGGTCGATCAGATTGGTCCCGGTGATGGGGTTGGTGTTGATACTGTCTGTGGTCGACTGATAGGGCTGCGTCGGACTCTGAGGCCCCAGTAAGGGGTTCAACACACTGATCGCCTGGTTGTAATGTTGGGGAACGATGTCGACCGCGAGCTTGCCGTAGTCTGCGCCGAGGTCGAATCCATAGGCGTTGTTATGCGCCTGTTCCGGCGTACAGGTGGCGGAAGTCCAGCCCGCGGAGGCCGCGTAGCAGCCGGCGGAACCGTCGGCGAATTTATACATCGCGCCGAAATGAACCGGGCCAATGGTGAGGCGATACTTCATGGCGTCATCCCAACGGCTGTTTTCGGTGTCGCCGCCGCCTGCCATCGTGCCGTTGTACCCGATGTACGAAAAGGCATAGCTGCCGCCGGCCGGATCGTAACGGAGCATCGCATCGGTACCGAGAGAGCGCTGACGACCGAAGGTCAATGTGCCGAAACGCGCCGACGATATACCGGCATAGATTTCGTCATTGAAGGGTTGGCCCGCGCGCGCGCCGTCGATGGCGTACGAATAGCTGCTCCTGGGAAGTCCGTTGTTGATGATGTCAGTCTTTGATGCGTTGGCGAGCAGGCCAGACTGCGGATTGATGCCAGTCGAAGCGTTGAACACAACGGACCAGCCAGGCAGAAACTCTTCCTTGCCCCTGATTCCCAGACCCGTCTGTTGCAGGTTGTTCGGTGCGATGAGGAATCGGTGTTGATAGCCGTTTCGGTTCACCAGAGATGCACCTTCATAGTTATAGCCGTTTTCCGGTAAGCCGTGACTGACCCAGCCGACGCCGACGTCATACGCACCGTACAGTGTGATGCCGTGCCAGGTCAGCGTGCAATCGGTGGTGGCGAACTCGTGGCCGCTCGTGCAGGGATCGGGAGCGTGTGGAGCTGTCGGAGCCGTTTGGGCCGACGCTGGGAAGACCCCCATCGCAAGCCACAAAAGCAGCACGCAGGATTGGGCCAGCCACAGTGAAGCAGCCGTTGGACTGTAGCCGGCGCGCGTCAAAGTTCTCAATCGCCTCCCGTGCCAGAAGAGAATCCGCGAGCCGTCAGCGCGTTTCACGATGGACCACCTTTCCTGAGAATCCGTCGATCTGATCTGTCTCATTCTCGCCCTCCCGCATGGGGTTCTAGCCGCTGGCACCGACCAACGTGTCGCATTCCGCCCCCAAGATCGGGATCGATTCGAGAAATGTGCAGTGTACATGACAGACAGATCAATTGTCCAAATCGATACAGATCGATTCGCTTTTATGACCTCGTGCCTTGTTTTATACAAACCGCCGGATTGACCGCGCACCGTACTAGCGATAGGATTTCATTCCGAGATGCCCATGAAACAGCAGTCCCCGCGAAACAGTGACGATTTGCTACAGCTGCGGGATGCGGCCTTACAGTTGGGGATTAGCTTCCCCACCATCAAGCAGTGGATCTACAAGAACAAGCTGCGCAGCGTCCGCACCGCTGGAGGACACCACCGGATTCCTCAAAGCGAAGTGGACAAACTCCTCTTTCGAACCCGTGGAAGATCCGAACCAGAGAGGCAGGACGTTATCCGCCGGGTCAGCGGACGCAATCAATTGGTAGGACGCATCGATTCCGTGCGCATCAGCGGCCTGATGGCCGAAGTAAAGATATCGATCGGCGGCCAGCAGATCACATCGATCATCACCGCAACCTCCGCGCGCGAAATGCAATTAAAGAAGGGCCAAACCGCAGCCGCCCTGATCAAAGCCACGGAAGTGATGATCATTCGGGTGTGACAACCAGCGTGTAAGAAACGAAGCCGTCGTCCTTGGCATGCGTTTGGGGTGGTGAGTTTTGGGGGCGCTTTTTGGGTGGCGCTTTTGGGTGGCGCAGCGCTTTCAGCGCTGCGATAAAGCTGCCAATATCTTTGATCTCTTCAGCGACCGAGGTACCTGATCCAAAGAAAAGCCCCGGCCAAAGCCGAGGCTTATTTCCTAGAAACTGAATCGAACCCCTTTAGTCGCCTGCCGCGACCGAAACTTCCGGCATCGCCGCAGTGATCAGGCGCCCATTGGGTGTCGGCACCAAACCGCGCTCGACTTCATCCAACTTCACCCGCTTGATGTCCCAAGCCAGGCCAAGAGTCTTCAGCGCCCAGATCCCGTACCAGTTCATGTCGACTTCATACCACCTGAATCCATGCTGCGCCGCCGTCGGATGCGCGTGATGGTTATTGTGCCAGCCTTCGCCGAACGTCAGCAGAGCCACCCACCAGCTATTGGTTGAGAGGTCGCGGGTCGCAAAGCGCCGCGTGCCCCACGAGTGCGTCGCCGAATTCACCAGCCAGGTCGCGTGCAATCCAACCACAACGCGCAGGAACGTTCCCCACAGCAGGAATGGGAGGCCGCCAATGGCATACAGCGCGATCCCCAAAATCACTTGCGGAACGTAATGATATTTCGTGATCCAGACGTGGAATTTATCTTTGGCGAGGTCGGGAACGTAGCGCGAAAGCGTGGTCGTGTCGTGGTGCATCGACTTGCCCATGAGAATCCATCCCATGTGCGCCCACCACTTGCCGTCGATTGGCGAATGCGGATCGCCTTCCTGATCGGAATACTGATGATGAATGCGGTGTGTCGCCACCCAGAAAATCGGCCCGCCTTCCAGAGCGAGCGTCGCGCAAATCGTAAGGAAGTACTCCACCCACTTCGGAGTCTTATACCCGCGGTGCGTCAGCAGACGGTGATAACTCATCCCGATGCCGAGGCTGCCCGAGACCCACCACAAAAACATCGCGACAAACAATGCCTTCCATGTGAAAAAGAAGAGTGCGGCGATGGCCCCCACATGAAACGCCGCCATAAAGGCCGCGGTGATCCAATTTACTTCACCCTTTTCCGCTTGCCGTTTTTCCAGATCTTGCAGTTCCATATCCAAGGAAGGTCCCCATTTCGTGGTCGTTTGAGTTTGATCAGCCCCATAACTAACCTACCAAGGGGACAGGTAGATTGACTGTAATACTTGTGTAATAGCGGCCATTTCCGCCATTACCGGAGTAATCGGAGGGTAAGCGAAGATGCTGCGGGATGAAGCACCGCGATGGACTAGGTTGAAGCAAGCCTCAGAGGCCGCCGTGAAGCTTTCCGAATGTGTGGGCAAGCATGAGCGACATGATCAGGATACCCGCCCCCAGGACGAGGACGTGTAGAGTCTTGCGCAGATTGAAACTGCCGACACGACACACAAGCAGGTAGCCGACGGCAAGGTTGAACAGGCCCCATAAAACATTAATCGTCGAGGACGACAAGCCCACACCGGGTGGCGATGCGAAGGGGCTCTGGAAAGCATGCCCAGAGATCCCGTTCCCTAGATGGGGTAGCGCGTTCGCCAGGAACGCGCCCCCGAAGAAGTACGCCAAATAGTGATACCAGCGCATGGTTGCTGCCTACGCGGCCTTGCCTTTCACCTGCACGCCGGCCCACTTCTCCAGCAGCGTCAAGGTCGCGGCATAGTCGAGATCCTTGTTCCCGTCCTCGGAAGCCATCTCGTAAATCTCTTCTACGGTTTCCAGCGCCGGAAGTTTTACCCGCGCCTCCTTCGCCGCCTCGAGCGTCAGACGAATGTCTTTGTGCATGAGCCGCAGCGGAAAGTTCGGAGTGAAGTCGCGCTGCATCACAAACGGGCCCTTGTAATCCACCACTCCCGATCGCACCATCGTGGCCTCAATCAGCGTCAGCAGTTGTTGCGGGTCCACACCCAGCTTGGTGGCGAGCGTGAGCGCCTCGGCGAATCCTTCAAAGATCAACGCGATCTGCAGGTTCATCGCAAGCTTTGTGGCCTGTCCCTTGCCTGTTTCTCCCATGCGGAAAATCTTCTTCCCCATCGCAGCGAACAACGGCTTCAACCTCTCCACCGGCTCTTCGCTTCCTCCCACAATGAAGACCAGCGTGCCGTCCCGCGCTCCGATCTTCGAGCCGGTCATCGGCGCATCCACCCAGGTCACGCCCTTCTTCCCCACACGCTCCGCGAACTTCAGCGTAGCTGACGGAGAGATCGTGCTCGAATCCGCAATGATCATCCCCTCCGCGAGCGACGCTTCTACCCCATCCGCCCCGAAGATCACGCTCTCGACCGCATCCGTGTCCGACACACAGAGCCACACCACTTCCGCGCCCTGTGCCGCTGCCCCCGGCGTTGGCGCGACTCCCGCCCCCTCGACGAGTTGGCCCGGGGTACGATTCCACACCGTCACTTCGTGCCCCGCTTTAACCAGGTTCGTGGCCATCGCGTGCCCCATGATTCCCAATCCCACAAACGCAACTCGCATGCGGACTTCTCCTTCGTCCTGAGAAAACGCAAAAAGGAACGCTTCCGGATTAGATATGACCAGCGCGATCAAGGTCAAGCGAGGACGCACCGAAACGAACCGATTTTGCCGCGTCCCAGGAACAATCGCAGACGAGCTGCGCGATCCACCATGGCAGTGAGCGTGCCATGCGATAGGATTACCACCGTCACTGGCTCGAAAACTAAAAGCAGCCCGCCATTCCCGACTTTCATCTAACATGACAGTTGGGTGAATAAATTCGACGCATCGCTCTTATTACTCTGTTCTTTACGGCGATTCGGATTAGTATCGAGACAGTGAGGCTGCTTCCGGCGCAACCCCCGGGCTCCGTAGCAGGATGATCAAACAAACGCTTCGCAATCCGGCCCTTCGTAAACGCGCCACCCAGTTCGGACGGTTGGTGCGCCGTTCCGCAGTAACTCCACGCTGCGGCCAGACCTATAAGCCCCGCCTCGCTACCAACGGTGAACTCGGCGTCACCTTCATCGGTCACGCCAGCTTCTTCGTCCAGATTGGCGGACAGAACGTCGTCATCGATCCCAACTTCGCGCGCTGGTTGTTCGTGTTAAAACGCTTGCGCCGTCCCGGCTTGCGCATCGCCGATCTCCCGGCCATCGACGTGGTGTTGGTGACCCATGCGCACTTCGACCACCTCCATCGCCCTTCCCTGCGCGCGCTGGTCCAGAACAACCTGCGCACACGTGGCGTTGCGCCGTCGATCATCATTCCGACCCATGTGTCCGATCTGGTCTCTGACCTTGGCTTCTCCGAGATCATCGAACTCGACTGGTGGAAGACGTCGCGTCGCGGCAACTTGTCGATCACGCACGTGCCGTCTCGCCACTGGGGTGCTCGCATTCTGAAAGACTCGCACCGTGGTTATGGTGGCTTTGTGCTGAAAGCTGGCAAACATTCGGTCTATCACGCTGGCGATACGGCTTACTTCGCGGGTTTCAGCGAGATCGGACGTCGCCTTGCTCCCGAACTCGCGCTGCTTCCCATTGGCGCTTACAATCCGGCGCAGTTCCGCAACGTCCACGCTGATCCCGCCGACGCCATGCGCGCCTTCCTCGATCTCAAGTCGCGCTGGATGGTCCCCATGCACTACGGCACCTTCCGCCTTTCACACGAGCCAGTCGACGAACCGTTGCAACTACTCGAGCAGGAAGCCGAAGCGGCAGGAACAAAAGACCGAGTCGTAGTAATGGAAGAAGGGGTAACGAGGTTCTTCTAACCGGTTTACTCGATCCTCTTAACCGGGATGTCCTTCCCATCGACGTGCAGAATCATCGCCGTCACCTTGCCCTGGCTGTCCGCCTGAAACGTCATCATGTCATCCGACGAAGTCGAGTAGAAATCGATCTCGCTCTCGGCCATCAACTCCTGCCTCGGCTCATCATTCTCCTGCACCGAAAGGTGATCGCCCTCGCGACGCACAGTCAAAATGATGTCAGGCGGTAGTCCATAGCGTCCCACATAGCGGTCTAACACCTTGCCATCCACGGCAACGTTCTTATGCTGTCTGAGCGGCGGGCGCGGAGGCAGTTTGTCATATGGCGTGTACCCCTCCCACTCGATCGGTGTGAACGTGTCTTTCAGCACTGTCTCCAGCACGTCCTTGAAGATGCCTTCGCCGTTGCTGCTGTTGGCCATGATGACGAGGCCGGATTTCTGCTTGTCGAAGCAGACCGCGTAGTTCCGCCATCCATCATCATGTCCTTCTTTGAAGAAGACTTTGCCGTAAGGCGTCCAGTACAGACCCCACGCCAAGCCGTAACTGAGCCGGATGCTCTTGTTCTCGTCGCTCGTCTCGCCGCTCAGCGTGGGGAACTGGTGCTTGGACATGATCTGAATCTGCGGGCTGAGCATCTGCTCTCGCGTTTTGCTCTTTAGACTTCCGCCGCCCATCACGGCCTGCAGGAATCGGGCCTGATCGCGAATTGTCGTTTGCATCGAACCGGCGGCGTCGGCGTTCTTCCATCGATGAGCACCTACGGATCTTTCATATTCGTCGTAGCCACTGGCGTAGTCACTCTCGAAGCGGTCCCGCCAGACCATGCTGGTTCGGGTCATGCCCAGCGGCTCGAATACTTGCTGCTGCATCAGCTCATCGAGTGGCTTTTTCGTGATGGTCTCAACCACCAGTTGGAGCAGATCGATGCCTTCGCCTGAATATGCAAACCGCGATCCCGGCTCAAAATGAATCTTCAGCTTGCGGTCTTCTTCCATCCACCGCCAGTTCGCGAACCCGCCGGTGTGGCTCAGCAGCATGCGCGCTGTAATGAGTTTGTAGCGGGCGTCATTCGCCAGGTCCGAGTACTTCGGATATTCCGGCAGCGGCTTCGGCAAGTATTGATAGATCGGCTTGTCCAGATCCAACTTGCCTTCGTCAACCAGTTCCATGGCCAGATAAGCGAACGCCACCTTGGAAATCGAAGCCGCCGACATCACCGAGTCAACCGTCAGCGGCAGGTTCTTCTCCTTGTCGCGGAAACCATACGCCTTCAGGAATTCAAGCTTGCCGTTATGGAACACAGCAATTCCCGCGCCAGTGACCTCGGCTGCTTTCATCAGCCGTGTCATCGCCGCATCGACCTCGGCCACGGAGATCGTGCTGCCATCCAGACGGGTGACGGACGACTGTTGTCCGACGGCAAGCAACACCGTTGCCATTGCGATCACACACCAGACAGATATCTGTCTCATCGCTTCTTCTCCACGCATCAAAGGCGTGAGACCTCAGTGCGCGGTCATACTGCCTTAACACGATCTCGCCCTTGATGTACACTGCGGGTCTCGAATTTTCCTGCCTAGGAGGTACGTTATGTCCGTAAAACCTATCCCTGAGGGATATCACACTCTCACACCATTCCTTACTGTTCGTGACGCGGTGCGCGCCATCGAATTCTACAAGCAGGCGTTCGGCGCGCAGGAGCGAGGAATCGCCAAAGGCCCGGACGGCAAAGTCATGCACGCCGAGTTGAACATTGGCGACTCCATCATCATGCTGAGCGACGAGTGGCCTGAGTTCGGGGCGCTGTCTCCACTCAGCAGCGGCGGCGCAGGCATGGGACTGCACATCTACGTTGACGGCGTGGATGCGGCGTTCGATCGTGCGGTGAAGGCGGGCGCCAGGGTTGACATGCCGGTCAGTGACCAGTTCTGGGGCGACCGCTACGGCAAGCTGACCGATCCGTTTGGCCACAAGTGGTCGATCGCGACGCATATCAAGGACATGTCCGAAGACGAGATGAAGCGCAGCATGGACGATGCCATGGCAAAGATGCAGCCGCCCGAGAAAATGCAGAAGACTGCATAGCACTAAAACCGCCTATGTGGGGACAGCCGCTTAGCTTGCCCGGAGCGAAGTCGAAGGGGCTGTCCCGCCAGGGCCAAGTCCGGCGCCCTCAAACGTCGTCTAGTAAGCGAGCAGGATTCGCAGGTCCCTCAGGTTGTTTCCCGTAGGTCCGATCTCGATTGCGTCTCCGCTCGCGTTGAACAAAGTGTAAGCGTCGAATCTGTCGAGCGCGGCGCGGACATCCAGTCCTCGAGCATGGGCTCGCTCGACCGTCGTGCCGTCCACAACCGCTCCGGCCGCAGGACTGTTTCCATCGACTCCATCGGTGCCTGCGCTAAGGACGGTGATGTTCTCGCCCGCGATCTTGTCGGCGCAGGCCAGGGCGAACTGCTGGTTGCGCCCGCCGACTCCGCCGTTCGTGACCTTCACTGTGACTTCTCCGCCGGAGATGAGACACACGGGGGAGAACTGCTTGCGCAACTCGCGAACGCGCTGCAGCAAGTAGTCGGCTGCTTCCGCGTAGTCCCAGTCGTCGCAGGAGTTGTCGACGTGGACGATAAAGCCGGCGCGCTCGGCCGCAGCGCTGGCTTCTTCGATGGCACTCTGATTGGACAGCACGGGCCACCAGCGCGCACGAACGAAGGCGGGAGCGTCGGACTTGGGCGTCTCGTCGAGGGCGTGACGCTCGAACAGTTCGCGGGTCGACTGCGGAAACTGATTCAGCAGATCGTATTTCTGGGCGATGCGATGGCAATCGTCGACGCTGGTGGAGTCGGGCATCGTGGGACCGGAGGCGAGAGCGTCGGGCGTGTTGTCAGGAACATCGGAGACGAGGAGCGAGACCTGCTGCGCGGGATACGCAGTTTGCGCGAGGCGGCCACCTTTCACGGCGGAGAGGTGTTTGCGGACGGCGTTGATCTCGGCGATGGGAGCACCGGAGTGGACGAGGGCGCGGTAGGTCGCGATGAGATCGTCGAGCGAGATCTCGTCGTCGATGGGCTTCTCGACAATGGAGGATCCTCCGCCGCTGAGGAGGAAGATCACCAGGGCCGATGCGGGCTGAGCGTCCAGCATTCGCAGTATGGCGCTCGCCGCCTGGATGGATTCCGCGTTCGGAGTGGGATGACCGCCGCGAAAGTAGCGGAAGCCGTGAGCCTGAGAAGCGGGCTGGACGGAACTGGCCACGATGCCTTCGAGAGAAGCTCCGACTTGGGCGGAGAGCGACTCGACCATCGTGTGTGCGGCTTTGCCCAGCGACACAACGAGCACGCGCGAGTAGGAATGCAGGTCGTAGAGATCGTCGCAGACGCGAAGGATTCCGCGCTCGCAGTGCACATGCCGCGCAAAGCCCCGGGCAATCGACGCCTCAGCGAGCGCGTGCTGGAAGATGTCGCGCGCAGCCTGCCGCATGTCGTGGGACCTGGATTCGGTGGCGGACTCGGGCATGCGGAGTGATTATAAGAGAGCGGCAAGTGCATTTATCATCGAGAAATGTGAATGAGCTAGGGATGCTTCGACTCCGTGATGCTTCGCATCGCTCGGCAACACTACGCTCAGGATGACACCGTTTGGGTTTAGCCGGGAGCTGACGGCTGAGGGCGGATAGCTTCTTTTACCCAGGTCTCGATCGCTTCGCGCAGTTCGCGCAGGCGGCCTTCGAAGAAGTGATCGGCACCTTCGATCATTACGAGCTTCTTTGGTTCTGACGCTGACGCGACCAAAGCTTCCAGCTTGGCGCGCGGGCCGAACTGATCGCGCGCTCCACTCACAAACAGCTTCGGCTTCATGCAGTCCTGCAGCAACTCGAAGGTGTAGGTGCGAGAAACTTCGCTGTCGCCGGCCACGGGACCAACGGGCGTCCCGACACCGATGACCGCACGAACACGAGAGTCGGCACATGCGGCGCGCAATCCAACCGCAGCGCCGAACGAGAACCCTGCGAAGACCAACGGCAAGTGATACTCGGCGTCGAGCCAGTCAAGCGCGGCCCGGACGTCGTCGACTTCTCCGTTCCCTTGATCGTGTGCGCCGTGGCTCAGGCCGGTTCCACGGAAGTTGAAGCGCAGCACGGGAAAGCCGAAGCTATTCAGCGCCTTCATGGTGTGGAAGACGACTTTGTTGTGCAGTGTCCCGCCGAAAAGAGGATGGGGATGGCAGACGACCGCAGCGTGCGTGGCGTTGTCTGCTCCCGCGTTGAGCAGCGCTTCCAGGCGTCCGGTAGGGCCGTCGAGGAAGAGCGAACGGATGGATGCGTTCGAGGCGATCACGGTTCCAGAGTACCAAAGGTGCCTCTGCTATTCTCTCCTCCATGGATGCTGTGACGCTTACGCGGCAACTGATCGACATCGAGTCCATTTCCGGCAACGAGGCGGCGGTTGGGAACTATCTGTACGGCGAATTGTGCCGGCTGGAGTATCAGACGAAGAAGATGGCGGTCGAGGGCGACCGCTTCAACGTGTTTGCGACGTGGGAGGAACATCCGAATCCGGCGGTGGTGTTCTCGACGCACATGGATACGGTGCCTCCGTTCATTCCGTCGTCGGAAGATGCGGGGCGGATTTACGGACGCGGGTCGTGTGATGCCAAGGGCATTATCGCGGCGCAGGTTGCGGCGGCGGAGCGACTGCGACAACAGGACGTTCATGTGGGACTGCTGTTCGTGGTGGGCGAAGAGCGCGACAGCCTGGGCGCGAAAGTCGCGAACGAGTATGCGGAGAACGGGCACGCTTCGGGATGTCGCTTTCTGGTGAATGGCGAGCCGACGGAGAATCACATTGCATTGGCGTCGAAAGGAACGCTGCGCGTGGAGGTGACCGCGACGGGACGCATGGCGCACTCGGCTTATCCGGAGCTGGGTGAGTCGGCGATCGACAAGCTGATTCCGGCACTCACGCGGTTGCGCGCGATGGCGCTGCCTTCCGATCCCGAGATTGGTCCGTGCACATTGAACATTGGGCTGATTGAAGGCGGCCGCGCGCCCAATGTGATTCCTGATTATGCGCATGCGGATTTGCTTTACCGGCTCGTCGGCCCATCGGATGAATTGCGCCGGCAGATTCTCGTGACAGCGGGCGAATCGGTGCAGGTGACGTTTCCCTTGGAGCTTCCCTTTCTTCGGTTGCGCACCGTCGATGGATTGCCGACGATGATTGCCAAGTTCACGACCGACATTCCCAAGCTCACCAAGTGGGGTGAGCCGCTGCTGCTGGGTCCGGGATCGATTCATGTGGCGCATACCGACGGCGAGTACATCGAGAAGAAGCAACTGGCCGAGTCGATTGATCTGTACTGCAAGGTCGCGACGCAGCTTTTGGGGTGAACACGTTCCCCACTTTTCTTGCTCTTTTCTCTAAAATATTGATTCCTAACAACTTGCTAGCGCGTGGCCGGGATGAATCTGGGCAAAATCATGAGCCGCAAGGACTTAACGGTAAAATCTTCCGGAATAAGGACTTAGTCCGTGGAATCTGGTTGGCTAAGCCAGCATCCTTTCCTGCTCGCTTCTCCCAAGATGTTTATTTCTAATGAGTTGCGCAACGCCGGATGTGGCGATATCCATGTAAAATATTGAGCCGTAAGGACTTACATTTAAGGCCCTCTGAAATCGACATTGCGCTGCGGGATGAGAGCCGCTGACGAAATCGAGTCGTTCTGGAAAGGCCGCGCACCTGTAGTTAGCTTGGGCTTTTCAGAATTCTCGGTCAAGGTTGTTCGTCACATGGATTGGCTGTGGAAGCCTGTGGAAAAAGGTGGTGCGTCGGTGTCGGGTTAGTGTCCTAACGAAGAAGTAGGACTTGAAACTCCCGCCTCTCTCGGGGAATACTTTCCTGTCCGACTCTCCCACCCCAAGAAGGAGACTTGGGCCATGTCCCAACCCCTGCGAAATGTACTGATCTGCTCCCTTTGTCAGCAGCCTGTCGCGGTCGAAACCAGCAAGACCGACGAGAACGGGCGTGCAATCCACGAAGCTTGCTACATTCAGCACTTGCTGGCATCGCTCCACGAGCCGCCAAGTCCGCAACACGCCGAATAGTTCTCTCGCTCGACCTCCTTAGCGACTCGCCATTCCAATCTGAAGGTGCTCAGGCGACGGCGCTGGGTACTGGACGATCGCTAGACGGAACTTGCGTCGCAAGGTAGGGCAGGCGCGACGAGGAAGCCCACCGCGAACGCACCGGACCTAGCAAAACACTGGACAAATCTTTTTGAGCTCGTCTGGCAGAGAGGAACTTCTTGGTCGTCCGCATCAGCCAGTCTTTTCCATAGCAACCGCGGAAGCCCCGCTCGAGCAGAGATTCCAGCTCTCCGGGTGCACAATGTGGGTGGTTCCAGACAAGATGCTTGGTGTCGAACTTCGACCAGTCTTTTTCGAAGATACCGTATCCGGAATCGAGTTCGCGCCACATCTCTGTTTGAGGATGCGGCGTGACGATGGTGATTTGCGTGACGTCGAGCTTGAGAGAAGCCAAGGTTCGCAGATCCTGAGCGATAGATCCCGGCGTCTCCGGCGGAAGGCCGATGATGTAATAACCCTGGGCATACATGCCGGTGCGGTTGAGTCGTTCCGCCAGTTCGAAGGCAGACTGTGCTTTCTCGTTCTTGTGCATCTGCTTCAGGATATCCTGGTGAAAACTCTCGATGCCGAAGAGCGCGCCTTCCATGCCGCAGCTCCGCCAATCGTCGAAGTTGCGCAAGAGCAGGTCTACACGGGATTGCACGAGCCAGCGGACTTTGTGGCGCGCAAGCAACTCGATGACGGCGTCGGCATGCGATGGAATGTTGCCGAAGTTTTCGTCGAGCAGCAGGACGAAGTGAATGCCGTGCTGGACATAGAACCGCAGTACTCGATCCAAAGAGGCAAGAGAATTTTCCTTGGGTTGAGGCGCAAAGGCAGTGGTCTGGCAAAAGGTGCAACGAAAGCTGCATCCGCGTGAAGAAAACAAAACGCCAAGCGGGAACGACCATCCGCCGGGCAAGCGGAAGCGGGTGACCAAGGGTGGATGCTGGATTTCGTCGAGATGTGTTCCCAGTTTCTGCGCCAGGGCGTCTTCACTGTAACTGGTGAACACATGATCGAAGTGCGACTGGATGGAGGGAGTGAGAGCGCCGTAATTGCCCGCCCAGAGTTCGCGGACACCGACCTGGCGGGCTTCGGCGGCCATCGCCAGGATATCGTTGGTCTCTTCGAGGTAAAAGGAAAAACCCACAGCATCCCAGCCGCGCTTGAGCTGCGCAGAGAATTCTGCGCGCGTCGGATATTCCAGGATATGCAACTGGGGGAGATTCTGCCGCAGGAATCGCAGGCCAAACGAGATCGTCCGTGGCATTCCGAAGCGCCAGCGAAAATTCCGCGGAGCATTCTCGCGAAAATAATCGTAGAGGCCGGAGTCGCGGCAACGCGTAGTGAGCAAAATTCGAGGCAAGCTTTCCTCCCCTGTGGAACCCCATGACAGAAGTGGACGCAGCGCGTTCAAGAATGTAGCACATTCCCGGAGCCGGTTCACGTTCCGTTTTTCGTAACGGATATGAGAAAACTGCGCACGGAGGGCGATCTCAGAGAAAATATGCCACGTAGAGTCTCCGCCACCGTCTGATGAAGTTGAAGGTGCTGTATGAAATGGATTGGGCGGGTGTGGCCTTATGCCCTGGTTGCCATCTCAGTGATCGGTCTGGTGTACATGGCATTGGCGGGCCGCTTCTGAATTTTAGTTTAGACTTATATTCTTGCCTGACGTATCCCCCGCCAGACTGCATGCCTTTCCGTTTTGAGTACGACGCGGTTAACAAGATCCTGCTTGGCAGGTTCGAAGGCCTGCTTACCGAGGAATCCGCTGCAGCTTATTACGATGCGATTCGGAAGTATGGAAGCGCGACCGATGCCAGGGCAGGTATCTGGGATTTCTCGTCGGCCAGAGAAAACGTCGCATCCGAAACCATACGGCGGGTAGCGAAACAGGAACCCGCCATGCCGGTGAATCGCCCGTGCTTTATCATCGCCCCGGACACACATCTATTTGGCCTCTCCCGGATGTTCCAGATGGCCGGTGAGCACAAACGGCCTCTCCTCCAAGTGGTACGCACAATCGACGAGGCGTTAAGGACGCTGGGTGTTAAATCTCCGCACTTCGAGCCGCTGGACCCAGCCTGACGCGTTACTCGCCCGCGAACGGGGCGGCGAGCTTACACTTCTCCGGGCAGTGCGTCTAACCAGGTGTCGTCGACGCGATGGCAGAATTCCGTGTCACATTAGATTCCAAACCTTTTGGCGGGGCACGCATGAAGCTGGATCTCTTCTGGCAGGACCTGAAGTACACCGTCCGGACGCTGAGCCGCGGCCGCGGCTTCACGTTGGTTGCCGTTCTTATCCTGGCTCTTGGGATCGGAGCCAACATTGGCGTGTTCAGCGTGGTGAACACGCTGCTGCTGCGGCCGTTGCCCTTTCCCGAGTCGCATCAACTCGTGTGGATCGCTCCGGCACCGACGGGATGCGGGCTCTCGTGCGCCACCTACTCCGCCGATGCCTACGAAGAATTCCGCGACCAGAGCCGGGTGTATCAGGGCGTGACCGGATACATGGCGTTCAGTACTTCTGACAATCTGCGCCTCACCGGCCGCGGCGAGCCGGAACCGGCCACGGGCGTGGAGGTCATTGGAAACTTCTTCCAGGTGCTGGGAGTGCAACCCGCCATGGGACGGCTGTTCACGCCGGAGGAGTCTCGCGGAGGTTCGCATCCAATCGCGCTGTTGGCCAACGCGTACTGGCGGCGGCAGTTCGCCTCCGATCCAACGATCGTTGGGAAGGCTATCGAGCTGGACGGGACACCGATCACCATTGTGGGCGTTCTACCTGACAGCTTCGACTTCGGTGCGGTGTTTTCTCCAGGGGCGAAAGTCGATCTGTTCACGCCTCTGGATTTGAATATGGAGCGTGACTGGGGAAATATTGTCACTTTCGTCGGACGCCTCAAGCCGGGCGCGACGGTGGCCCAAGCTCTCGACGATGCCAACCGGGTCGCACCAAATATCTATTTCAACGTGAAATATCCTCAAACGCTGGGGCGATATAAAGGCGATCTGATTCCAGTGCCGCTGAAGGATTACGTGACTGGCAAACTGCGGCGCTCGCTGATTGCATTATGGTGCGCCGTGGGTGCGATTCTGCTGATCGCTTGCGTCAACCTCTCGAACCTGCTGCTGGCTCGGGCGACCGCGCGCGCCAAGGAGTTTGCCGTTCGGGGCGCACTGGGGGCAAGCCGCGGTCACATCGTGCGGCAGTTGCTGATGGAAAGTCTGGTGCTCTCGGGCGTGGGTGCGGCCTTCGGGCTCGGACTGGCCCTCATGCTGATCGCGTGGCTGAGACACCAGGAATCTCTGGCTCTGCCGTTGCTGAGCAGGTTGCGCATCGATGGAATGGCGCTGGGCTGGACCGTGGTCATCGCCGTGCTGACCGCGACGATCTTCGGCCTGCTTCCGGGACTCAGGATCGCGAGCGGCAATCTGCAGGAGGTGCTGAAGGACTCCGGCGCCGGGGCTGGGCTGGGCCGCAAACATGAGCGCGTGCGCGCGGCACTGGTGGTCTCTGAGATTGCGCTGGCCTGCGTGCTGCTGGTGAGTGCCGGGCTGCTGCTGCGCAGCTTTCTGAAGGTGCTGGACGTCGATCTGGGGTTCCAGCCGGACCGCGCTGCGTCCATCAAAGTGGACTATGACGACAGCGCTAAGACCGAGGAAGCGAGGCAGGCGAAACGAGGCGAGATATTCCAGCAGATCATCGCGCGCGTGATTGCGTTGCCTGGGGTCGAGGCCGCGGGCATGTCCGATTACCTTCCGCTCGGGCCGAACCGCGAATGGGATACTCCGGTGCCGCAGGGAAAGATTTTTGCGCCCGGCCAATTGCCAGATCCGCTGGTGTATGTGATCACTCCGGGATTTATTCGTGCCATGGGTATTGGGTTACATGGCCGAGACTTCACCTGGGCGGATGGACCGCATAGCGAGAGGGTCGTCCTGATCAATGCATCGGCGGCCCGCGTCTACTGGCCGGGAGAAGACGCGGTGGGCAAGATCCTGATGCGCGATAAAGAGGAGGATCACGTCGTTGGGGTCGTCGACGACGTCCACGAAGAAACGGTGGAGGGCGGGACGGGCTCGCAAATTTACTATCCGGCGACGCAGCAGGGGCCGTCAGGAGCTCAGTTGGTTGTGCGTACTAGCTTGCCACCGGCTGCCCTGGCAGGGAGCGTTCTGCGCGCGCTGCGGGAGTTGAACCCGAAACAGCCGGCCGCCGAATTCCGGCCTATTCAGGCCGTCGTTGACCGCGCTGTGTCTCCGCGACGCTTCTTCATCCTGCTGGTAGCAGCGTTTGCCGGTCTTGGGCTGTTGCTGGCTGCGCTGGGCATCTACGGCGTCATTTCGTATTCAGTGACGCAGCGGACACAGGAAATCGGTATCCGCATGGCGCTGGGCGCAACTACGGGGAAGGTGCAATGGGGCGTCATCGCAACGACCCTTCGCCTGACGCTGATTGGGATTGCCACTGGAATGCTGGTGTCGCTTGTGGTCGCGAGGGCAATCAGCGCTCTGCTTTTCGGTACAACTCCTACCGACCCGGTTACGTTCGCCGCCGTGATTCTGGTGCTCGCGCTGGTGGCGGTGTTTGCCGGCTATCTTCCGGCTCGAAAGGCGTCGCGTATCGACCCGATGGTTGCGCTGCGCAACAACTGAGTTTCGGTGCGCGGCAAGCTGGGGCATCGAGTCAATCACTGCTGAGTCCAGGTCATCTCCACGCGAACGGGGATTTCGTTCTTGACGGGGAGGGTGAGGAGCGATGGCGGGTCGATCTTGAAGTCGGCGAGCGTGGCTGGAATGGTTCCAGTGAGGTGCGTTTCATTGCCTTGCTTGACCAGTTCGAATGGGACTTGGCTGTAGTGGGCGGTCTGTCCAGCAAACTGGACTTCCAGATCGGCTTTGACCGTAGCCGATGTCGCGGCCGTCTCCGGCAGACGCGTGCGGACTGTGACCATGGGGAATTCAGCACCACGCGTGACCTGGAGCATGTGCAGGTCGCGGTTGCTGTCGCCGGAATCGAATGTCTTAACGGGAACGGCGATGAGGAAGTCGCACTGTCCTTCGTGGCAGATGCCCTTGCCGCGGGCGGCATGGCTCACGCCTTCGCTCTGATGCAGAGGATGAGAGACGTGGTAGGTCAAGGTGCTTTCCTTGAGGACCCATGGGTGGTCGGCGGCGAACAAGGTGGTCAGTGGGAGCAGGAGAAAAAACGGAAGGAGTTTTTTGTTCATAGAATCTTGATCCCGAGTAGCACGGCCCTCGCGGATCCTCTCGGGCTTGAGCCTTTTCTTTCGCCCTTTCAGGGTTTCGTGATACCTCGACTTTGACCACCCACGGCTTGCGCCGTGGGCTGCATTCTTTGCGCCCCTTTCGGGGCTCGCATTCTAGAACTTGAGTGACACGGATAGCAGGGCGGCTCCGAAAGCTCCGGCGGTGACGATGGCGACCGGGCCGTGGGCGGAGGCAATGCCATGGACTTTTTCTCCGTTGCTTTTCTGGCTGTACGCCATTGCGCCCAGAATCGGGGTCAGGATCATGCCTGGGCCGTGGACCCAAGCCAGGGCTTTATGCAGCTTGATTGGGCCCTTGGTTTCGGTACCCGCGATCCTTGGGGCTCGGATGGCGTAATACGCGGTGATGCCATACAAGTCGCCTGTAACCGCGCCCAGTACGAGATGCACATTGCGGTCGGTGTTGCTGGTACTCTTGCCGCCGGCGTTGACCGAGGTGATCAGGGTGGCCAGGAGCGGGACGGTGGTGATCAATCCAAAGCGCTGGTGCATTTTCAGCATGTGGGTGCGCCTATCGAGCCGGGCCTGCTGAGCAGCATTGCTCTGTGTCTCGGTTTTGGAGAAACCCAGATCGTCGAGCGAGGGCTCGGTCTGGTTCGGGGATGGGGCATTTGGCAGAGCTTCGGCAGGCGCCGCCGACACAGTCCTGACCGTCAGATTGAGAGTTTGACCGCCAGGGGCCAGGGCGACTCTGGCAACGCCCACGCCGATTCCATCGGCCGAGGCGGAAACTTCGTAAGCGCCCGAGGGGAGGTTGGGGACCGAGTATTGACCCGCCGCGTCGGTCTGCGTTTCAGTCGCCTGGCCGGTTGACGAATTCTTCACGGTCACTTTTGCGTTGGAGAGAGCTTTCCCTGAAGAGTCAGTGACCGTGCCAGAGAGCGTGGCTTGCGAATCCTGCGCGCGGATCGGATTCGCAGTGAGTACAAAAAGAAGTACGACTCCAAAGAACAGATCAGCCCTTTTCGGATTCATTGCGAGTCTTCCTCCTGCTTCAGCGCGTTTCGGATCGAAAGCACAGAGTACTTTACGATAACAAGATGCTGCAAGACTCACGGAGGATGTCTTGGAATTTTGCGTTCCCTCTTCGCTGACCGCCCGGCGACTACCGCAAAATCGGCTAGACTTAGAGTTCATGACCACTGCTTCCCTCAACTCGCTTTCGCGCGCTTCGTCGGCCTATTTGCGGTCTGCCATGCACCAGCCGATTCAGTGGCATGAGTGGGGGGCGGAGGCGTTTGCGGCGGCGCAGCGCGCGAACAAGCCGATGCTGCTCGATATTGGGGCGGTGTGGTGCCACTGGTGCCATGTGATGGACCGGGAGTCGTATGACGATCCGGAGGTTGCGGCGATCGTGAATGAGCATTTCATTGCGGTGAAGGTGGATCGGGACGAGCGTCCCGATATTGACAGCCGGTATCAGGCAGCGGTGCAGGCGGTGAGCGGGCAGGGTGGATGGCCGCTGACGGCGTTTCTTACGCCGGATGGGAAGCCGTTTTATGGAGGGACCTATTTTCCGCCAAGCGATGGGTATGGGCGTCCGAGCTTTCGGCGCGTGCTGTTGAGCATTGCCAACGCGTACAAGGAAAAGAATGGCGATGTGGTCGAGCAGGCCAAGATGCTGGAAAGCACGATTGCGCAGTCGGAGTCGTTTGCGGGAAAAGACGGACGGGTTTCGGCGGCGGTGATTGCGGCAATTCGGACCTCGGCGTTTCGGATGTTTGATCCGCAGCATGGGGGGTTTGGGCAGGCACCGAAGTTTCCCCACCCGTCGGCGCTGGATTTGTTGATTGAGAGACATGCGCGAGAGTCAAAATCCCCACTTCTCGCGGAAGAAGACGCGCGAGAAATGGGGCACCTCACTGCTGGCGGGACCGAACTCCTACGCTATCGCAAAGAGCGCGATAGGATGGGGCACCCTCCGCGCACTGGTGACGACGATTTGCGCAACCTGATCATGACGACCCTGGAGCACATGGCTCATGGGGGCGTGTATGACCAACTGGCGGGAGGGTTTCACCGGTATTCGGTGGATGAGCGGTGGGTGGTTCCGCACTTCGAGAAGATGTGTTACGACAACTCTGAATTGCTGAAAAATTATGTGCATGGGTACCAGGCTACGGGCGAGAAGTTCTTTGCGGACCTGGCTCGCGACATGATTCGCTGGATGGATGAGTGGTTGAGCGACCGAGAGCGAGGCGGGTTTTATGCGTCGCAGGATGCGGACATCAACATGGACGACGACGGCGACTACTTCACGTGGACGCTGGACGAGGCGCGGGCGGTATTGACCGAGGAAGAATTACAGGTGGCGGCACTGCATTATGACATCAACGAAGTAGGGGAGATGCATCACAATCCGGCGAAGAATGTGCTGTATGTGCGAGCTTCGGTCGAGGAGATCGTGCGCCGGACGAAGTTGATCGAGGAGCGGGTGAAGGAACTGCTGGCGTCCGCGAAGAAGAAGATGTACGCGGCACGGTTGCAGCGTCCGACTCCGTACATTGACAAGACGGTGTACGTGGGGTGGAACAGCTTGTGCGTTTCGGCATATTTGGAGGCGGCGAAGGTGCTGGGTCTGGCGGAGGCGCGGCGGTTTGCGTTGCGATCGCTGGATCGGGTGCTGGCCGACGCTTGGAAGGGTGAGCGAGCAGCCGCGGGCGGCGGGGGCCCCTTCGACTCGCGCTCAGGGCAGGTCCGCGCCACCCAATCTTCGCTGCTGCTGCACGTGGTTTCGTATTCGGATCCGGCGGCTTCCCACCGCGAGGTGGCGGGACTGCTGGACGACTATGCGTTCACCGCGCTGGCGTGCCTCGATGCTTACGAGGCGACTGCAGATCTCAGCTACTTCAAGTTCGCGCACGCGATTACCGAGGCGATGATTGCGCGCTTCTACGATGCGGCTTCCGGGGGCTTCTTTGACAGCGAACCTGCGGCCGACGGCGCGAGTCTGGGCGTGCTGGCAACGCGACGCAAGCCGTTACAGGATTCGCCGACGCCGGCGGGAAATCCGATGGCGGCGATTGCGCTGGTGCGCATGCATCACTACACGGGCGATGCGAGCTATCGCGACAAAGCCGAGCAGACGCTGGAAACTTTTGCGGGCGTGGTAGAACAGTTTGGAATCTTCGCCGCAAGCTACGGGATTGCGGTAGTGCACCTGCTGGAAAGCCCGCTCCAGGTTGTCGTGGTTGTGGGAGAAGGGGATGATGGCGCAGCGGCGAAGCTGCAAGCGGCGGCGGTTGCGCCGTTCGCGTTCAATAAATCTACGTTGAAGGTCGGGGCCCATCAGGCGGTTCGCGAGAATCTTCCGCCGGCATTAGCGGAGACCATCCCCAACCTTCCTTCTTTGGGCTCGGGAAAGTCGTTTGCGGTGCTGTGCTCGGGGTCGTCGTGCCAGCCGCCAATCTTCGATTCGTCGGAATTGGCGAGCGCGATGGAAGCGGCGATTGGGAAAGGTTGAGGCGGTCTCTCGGGGCGGGATTCCCCCAGCGGCTAAAGCCGGAATCATTGGTGGGCCTTAACGCGGCCCTGAAAGGCCGCTCTTTCACGGTGCGACTTTCCCGACCGCAATTCACTCGACAAAAAAGTGGGGCTGCCGGGTCAATAGGAGGTCCCGACAGCCCAAAAATTGCGAGCCCTGGTTTTGGCCCTAGATTTCAGTTACAGCAGGTTACTTTAGTGACCTTGCAGTCATAACCTGGTCCCGGTTCTACTGCGGTGGCAGGGTTGTTGAGCAATTTGGTTGTTTGGGTGGGCACAGAATCAGTGGGCCACCGTCCGCGGCGGGAACCTGTTGGACGGCAGCTGCAATGAATGTGCCCACTAGTCCTACCATCAGGATCGAAATCCTGAGTGTCCGTTTCATGGGTTCGTCTCCTATCCGCTTAGGGTTTTCCCTTACGGGACCTTTTTCGCGGAGCCGCATTATAGGACTCGTGTCAAGTTTCGTATGCAACAATTTTCATCCCACCTAGAATCGCTCCCCCAAGAACACTCCTAGACTGACCGATCGAATTTTGTATCTATCTGAAATATCAGTTGCTTGAGATCATCCAATCAAGTATTCGTTGCGCTCTACCGGGAGCGAGCACAGTGGTACATTCTGGTGCGCAGTTTTTACAATTTCGGAACATGAGGCCGGAAACATGGCGGGAAGATCTGGAGCTTGGAGGGTATCCTACGGGACGGGGCAGCTACTGCTTGGAGTTGATTTGGGTTACCGGGATTCTGAAGCTGCCGGTTCCGGCTGAGGCTGCGGCTCCCCGGACAGCGGTACCGGCGGTTCGAGCGTCTTGAGCGAGGGGTGCTTCCGGTTGGGTGCGGGAGAGGGCGCGATCGACCATCCCTTCGAACATCGGGATGAGCGAGTCAGCCGGAAGCGGATGGTGAATGTCGGAAAGGCTCTGCTCCCAGCGCTGGGGTTGCAGCAGAGACATAGAAGCATCGCGAGCCGGACTCCTGAGGGCGACGTAGCCGAACCAAATCAGTAGCGTGCTGTTATAAGCGGTCATGTTGAGGATGCTCATCCAAGGGCCGGTCAGATGTTTTCCGACAAAGGAGCAGATCAGGATGAGTTCAATGACGGCGAAGGATCCGAAGCCCAAAGCGATGCCGAAGCTGTGCTGGCGGCGGCTGATGCCGACATAGTGTGCAAAGAAAAGCAGGAAGAGAACCATTCCCACCTGGATCATGCGCACGCATCTTTGGCCGGTAATGATGGCCTGAATGATGGGCGACATTTCCGACGAATTGGTGGAAACCGAGACCACTCCCGCGACCAGGAGCATGACCAGACCCGCCCACTTGAAGAGTACGGTGCCCAGATCGCGCAGGGTGTGGAATGCGCGGAAAACGTCGACAAACACCTCGTGGATCACGGCGAAGCCAAAGGCAACGCTGAGCGCGTCGCAGATCCAGTAGAAGTCGAACAAAAGGGCATAACTATGCTGGTACGCAGCAAAAACCACGGCGAAGGTTATGAGCTGAACGAGGAGATATCCGAAAAAGAATTTGAACTTGCGGTGCAGCCCGCGCCGGAACATGAGGGCAGCGATTGCCATCTCAAGAACGGGATGAGCAATCCAAAGCGCGTAATAGAGGACCTTGATTTTGTCGCCCATTTTCCTGGTTCGCCGGCAAGTGCAGCTACACGGGTCGGTAACAGCAACGTTAACGGTTCCCCACCCGATGTTCAATGCTCTGAAGTAATCCGAAGTAACGTTACCTTTGTAGGTACCCCGGCGCAAGGTTACCTTCGTGCTACAGGGCTCCGAAAGCAACCAAAACAGGGACTAGGGCCTATCCTTACGCGGAGTTAGGGCCGGCGCCGGCAGCCAGAACAGCACATGGAAACCCGGGGTAATATCAGGGATCGGTTCTTTGGGGAAGAGCGGTTACGCGTCGGGCATGAAGTGGATGTAAGCGCGCATCATGCGCACCTCGTCATCCTTCTCGTTCAAATCGTGGAGCAAGATATCGCGCAGGGACACGATGCCGACCAAATGACCCTCGTGGCAGACGGGCAGGTGGCGAAAGCCGTGGCGCCGCATCAGGGCCATGCAGCTTTCGAGGTCTTCGTTCATGTTGATGGTGAGAGGGTCGTCGGTCATGACCTCAGCCAGGCAGGTGCTGCGGGGATCGCGGCCTTCGGCGACGACACGCCGCATGAGGTCGCGCTCGGAAAAAATCCCGACCAGTTTGCCGTTATGCAGGACCGGCACGGCACCAATGTTGCGGTCGACCATGATACGCACCGTTTCGAGAACGGTATGGCCGAGTTCCGCCTGATATGTATCCTGGCTCTTGATCAGGTCGCAGATACGCATTTTGACACCTCCCGGTTACAGAATTCCGAGCAGTCCAAAAGCATCTACCGGGGCGCGAGTATATGCCGAAAAGGAGATGGAAAGAAAGCGAAAAAGGTTGGGCGGGAAAAGAAACTTTCCGCTCAGGGTGTACAATTCCCGGTCAATTTCAGAAGTCGTGAGAGCACAGCAACTCGCGGTTTTCGATAAACTCTGGGAAAGTGAGAATTCGCCATGTTCGTCAGGAATGCCGTCCAAAGGGCAACGTTTCTTTCTGTTGTTAGCATGCTGGCAGCATCGGGTTGGTCGCAGGCGCCGCCGCAGATATCCGGTCTGGATCGGGGGCGTGCGCAGGATATGTTGCGGACGGTGGCGAGTGAGGTGCGGAAACACTACTACGATCCCAAGTTTCACGGAGTGGAGTGGGATGCAAAGGTGGCGGAGGCGAAGCAGAAGATCGAGAAGACGACGTCGATGAATATGGCACTGTCGCACATTGCGGCGGCGCTCGACACTCTGAACGACACGCACACATTCTTTCTTCCTCCGGAACACTCTTACCGCCACGAGTACGGATTCCAATATCAGATGGTGGGGGACCGTTGCTTTGTGAGCCATGTTCGCCCAAAAAGTAATGCCGAAGCTAAGGGAGTAAAGCCGGGGGATGAGATCCTGACGATCAACGGCTATGACGTAAACCGGGACGATCTTTGGAAGGTGCAATATGTATTCTCGATCCTTCGTCCGCAACCCGTGCTGCAACTAGGACTCAAGGATCCGTTGGGGGTGCAGCGCCAGGTCGAAGTGGCCGCGAAAATCCGCGATAGGACGAAAATTGCAGACATGACCCCCGGCAACGGAGGTAACAACTTCTATGACCTGGTGCGCGAAGGCGAAGATCAGGAACACCTCATGCGCGCCCGCTTTGGGGAGTTTGGCGATGAGTTGATGGTCATAAAAATACCAGAGTTTAACTTTTCCGCAGTCGAGATAGGAGACATGATCGGTAAAGCTCGCAAACATCAGGCCCTGATCGTAGATTTGCGGGGCAATCCAGGTGGGTCCGTCGACACGCTCCGCTACTTAGTGGGAGCTATGTTCGACCGGGAGGTGAAGATCGCGGATCGGGTCGGACGAAAGGACTCCAAGCCCGAGATGGCGAAACCCCTTCACAATACGTTCACCGGAAAAGTGGTTGTACTGGTGGATGCGGAGTCGGCCTCCGCCGCAGAGTTGTTCGCAAGAATTATGCAACTCGAGAAGCGAGGGATCGTAATGGGGGACCATTCATCGGGAAGTGTCATGGAGGCCAGGGAGCACAGTGAGCAGACCGGAACAGATACAGCGGTGTACTACGGAGCCTCCATCACCGAGTGGAATCTGATCATGTCGGACGGGAAGAGCCTGGAACACGTGGGAGTTACTCCGGATGAGGTAGTGCTGCCGAGCGCCGAAGATTTGGCCAACGGCCGCGATCCGGTTCTAGCTCACGCGGCCGCCACCTTGGGTGTAAAGATCAGTTCAGATGAGGCGGGGAAAGCGTTTCCTTACGAATGGCCTCCAGCCATCTAGCGCGGAACGCTCTTCGACGGGGCGTCGGAGGCAAACACGAAATACGAAGAGTTCCACAGAGCGGTGGGGAGGCTGCCGCGGGGGCGGGCAGTGATCACGATGTTGAAGTCGTCGGAGCCGCCGAGATTCATTTCGTGCAGGCCATCGTCCGACGGCGCACCTTTCCCGTTCTCCGCCCCGGTCCTGACTGGTTCGATCACGGCCAGCCAGGCCAGAAACTCGTGAAGGTCGCGGGTGCGGGGACGTCCGGGCAGCACGAAGGAAACCTGGGCCTCCTGCGTGGAGAAGTGCCAGGCCAGTGAAGCCGTAAGATCGACAGCCTTTTCGTAAGTGCGTTCTGAAATACGGCCGGGTTCGGGATTGTCGAAGGCGATGCACAGTTTGCGCTCAACTTCGCGGGCGAATTCTCGAACCTTCAGGGAGCCCGACTTGGCGGTGGCCTTCCAGTCCACGTGACGAGCCGAATCCTCGGGCAGATACTCGCGAATCATGTACAGATCAGAGCCGCGACCGCGAACAAAACTTTCCCACTCGCCGCGCACCAGGGGCAGAACCTCGAAGACTTCGTCGGTGGCATCGATACGGGGATAGACCAGCACTTCGCGCGGCAGCGATACATGGCGGGTTTTGGTGAGGAATGCGAAGGGAAAACGTGTGGCCAGTCCAAAACTGTCTTCGCGGTAGCGGCCGCGCTGATCGAAGCGCAATTCCAGGTCGGCAGACGCGTCGGATTGAGGGGGAAGGAAGGGGAAATAGGCCATCCCCTGAAAGATTCCAGGTGGCGGCGGAACTACGAGAACCCGGCGCAATCGGCGGTCGGGCAGGCGCAGCCACTGCTGCTCTTTGGGACGGTTAAAAGGGAAGGCAAACGTGGTAGCTTCCCACTGCCATTGCCTGGATGTTTTCTTCCGTTTCTTGCGCGTGGAAATCACGCGAATGGAAAACGAGGGCAAGTAGCGCCGCGGATTGTGCAGAACGATGCGACCAGCGACGGGGCGTCCGGCGAAGACGTGCTCGGGCAGGCGGACATCCAGTTCAAGCCAGCGCAGGACCCAGGCGGAGGCGATTCCAGAGACCAGGATGGCGGCCAGCATGGCCGCGACCACGATGTAGAGAAGATTGTTGCCGGTGTTGAGGGCGGCAATGGCGATGACGATGGTGACCAGCACGTAGATGATGCCGGCGCGGGTGACGTCGTAATCGAAAGACTCGCGCAGTCGCTCGACGGCCACGCGTCGCGCCAGATACGGAACGGTGACGAGTCCGACCATAGTGGCGAGCAGCAGCGAGGTCGAGGCCAGAATGACAGTGGCCCAGAGGTTGCCGGCATCGCGCGACACGGTGGAGAACAAAGCCGTAGCGAAGGCGAGACCGAGTCCCACGAGTGCGAGCAGGAACTTGACCCAGACTTCTGCGGGGGCGGACTGCAGCCATTGGGCCAGCCGACTGGGAACGGAGTGGCTTGATTTCAACGGATTGGCGTACGCAGAACCCACTTCTTCGGAGCCTAGCATTGTTGCGCGGAACGGACAATCAAGATCGGGTTGCGGGGAAAGCGTTCGTAACGTGGGAGTGACCCGAATTCGGAACCACGGGCGAGACGCCCCCTCGACTTCGCTCAGAGCAGGCTCACAGCCGGCGAGACGGTGGCGCCACCAACCTCGGCGCTACATCCTTCTGATTCTGATTTTGTTGTGCTACTCTTCTGGACTCGCAGGAACTCGGCCCCGCAACTTGCAGCAAAAATCCCATATCAAGCTCAAGGAGATCCCCTATGCCCATCGGTAAACGTGTAGCAGCGGAGTTTATTGGAACCTTCTGGCTGGTATTTGGCGGATGCGGCGCTGCCGTGCTAGCCGCCGGCTTTCCCTCGGTCGGCATCGGATTCGCCGGTGTCGCTCTGGCTTTCGGGCTCACTGTTCTCACCATGGCTTTTGCGATCGGTCACATCTCCGGTTGCCATTTGAATCCGGCGGTGAGTGTGGGACTGGTGGTCGGGAAGCGCTTCCCTGCTTCGGATTTGTTGCCCTACGTGATCGCGCAGGTGGTGGGCGCGGTGGCGGCGGCGGGCGTGCTTTATATCATCGCGAGTGGATCGGCGAGCTTTGATGTGCATGCTGGGTTCGCGTCGAACGGCTACGGAGCGAATTCTCCGGGGGGCTATTCCCTGCTGGCGGGTTTCGTCGCCGAAGTTGTACTGACTGCATTCTTCCTGATCGTGATCATGGGCGCGACCGACAACCGCGCGCCCAAAGGATTCGCGCCGATCGCGATTGGACTTTGCCTGACGCTGATCCATCTGGTGGGAATCCCAGTCACGAATTTGTCGGTCAACCCTGCGCGCAGTACGGGGCCTGCGATCTACGCTGGCGGCTGGGCACTGCAGGAGTTGTGGATGTTCTGGGTGGCGCCGCTGATTGGCGGGGCGATCGGCGGGGCGATCTACAGCATGGTGTTCGGGGAGTAAGTTTTCTCAATCCGAATCGAAGCGTTACGAACAATATTTTGCGTAGGTGTAATCCTTGCAAAGGAGATGACAAGGCGTGTGTTTTTCGGCCACCGCGAACTTTGTGGGCAGCGGAGTTCTGGGCGCTGTCGGCGTCGTCACTTTAACGAGGGTGAAGCATAGGCGCGAACTGCTTTTCGCATCGCTGCCCGTGCTATTCGCTATTCACCAGTTTATTGAGGGATTCGTCTGGCTGGGATTGGATGGGATTCTTTCCCCGGCGGTGGCGCACGACATGGGCGCGGCGTTCATGCTTTATGCGCAGGGGCTTTTGCCTTTCTTACTGCCGCTCAGCGTGCTGCTATTCGAGCCGAACGCGACGAGCCGCAGGAGGATGCTGCCGTTTCTCGTCCTTGGCGGAGGAACTACGCTCTATATCTTGTGGGCGCTGACGGCGTTCCCATTGCAGCTGTACGTCAAGGGGAACAGTATCGTATACATCAATCAAGCGACAAACAATATGGCCGTTGCGTTGCTCTATGTGATTGCAACTTGCGGTTCCCTGTTTTTTTCGAAGATCAAGATGATGGTTATCTTCGGCGTTGCAAACCTGGTCATACTGCTGGTTGTGATGGAGTTCAAGCGATACGCGTTCACCTCTCTTTGGTGTGCATACGCGGCGGTCGTTAGTGTGATCATTCTCGCCTGTTTCTGGAGTAGCCACGAACAGCGGCCGTTTGTCTATGCGTAGCCCAGGGCAATTTGCCGCTCCATCGAGGGCGGTTTTTCAAATGGCCGCGAAGGATCGGTTCTCGAAGTCATTTCCCTCGGATGGCGCGTCGCGGGAAGGTATGTGGGCTACTTTCTATGGTGCGGTAAGGGAAGGGTAAGTTAGCCCCCTAATGGGAGTAAATCCTCACGTCTCGCCAAAAACGCGAGACATGGGGCACCCGTCTTAGTACTCCGAGAGTTCCTTCATCGCCAGGAATAGATCGTTGGGCTGGGGAAGGATCGCGTCCTCGAGGATCGGCTGGTAGGCGACGAACACGTCTTTCGCGGCCACGCGGCGGACTGGGGCGTCGAGTTTGTCGAAGAGTTGGTCAGCGATGCGGGCTGCGATTTCTGCACCGTAGCCCCAGCTTAAAGTATCTTCGTACGCAACCAGCGCGCGATTTGTCTTGGAGACCGACGCGGCGATGGTATCCCAGTCAAACGGATTCAGGCAGCGCAGATCGATCAGTTCGACTTTCACGCCTTGCTCGCGTTCGAGTTTCTGCGCGGCTTGCAGCGCGCGGGGCACAACGGCGCCGTAAGTGATCACGGTCAGATCGGTGCCGGGATGAACTATCTTCGCCTTGCCGAACGGGATCATGTAGTCCGGGCCGGGATAGGTGGCGCGGCCAAAGGATTCGCGATACAGGCGCTTGTGCTCGAGGAACAGTACTGGATCGTCACAGCGGATGGCGGTGCGCAACAGTCCGGCAGCATCTTGTGAGTTCGATGGGAATACGACGCGCAGGCCGGGGATGTGAGTGAAGACGCTCTCGCCACACTGCGAGTGATAGATGGCACCGCCGGTCAGGTATCCACCGATCGCGACGCGAATCACAACGGGGCAGGAGAATCCGTTGTTCGAGCGCCAGCGGATGACGCTGAGCTCGTCGCGAATCTGCATCATTGCAGGCCAGATGTAGTCGAAGAACTGAATTTCGACGACCGGCTTCAGGCCGCGCGTGGCCATGCCGGTGGCGCGTCCTACGATAGCGGCCTCGGCTAGAGGTGCGTTGAAGACGCGGTCGTTGCCGAACTCGCATTGCAGGCCGAAGGTGAGCTTGAAGACCCCGCCCTTGCCCTTGACCAGCTTGCGCTTCAAGTACTCTTCGCGACTGCAATCGGCGACGTCTTCGCCGAAGATCACGATCCGCTCGTCGCGCTTCATCTCGTCGCGCAAGGTCGTGGTGATCAGATCGGCCATGGTCTTGCCTGCTGGTTTCTTGCCGTCGGCGGGGGCCTCCGGAGCCACAGGCTGCGTGTCGAATGCGGAGGATGCGGGATCGATATCGGGCGAATACACAAATTTCGTGATGCTTTCGGGTACGGGCGGAAGGGCTTCGAGAGCCTGGTCGACTGCGATCTGCAACTCGGCTTCAACTTCCTTTTCGAGCTGGTTGATGCCTTTTTCGTCGAGGATGCCCTCGCGCAAGAGGAACATCTGCGTGCGAGTGACGGGATCGCGTTGAGCGTCGCGCTCGCGCTCTGCGTCGGGACGGTAGAGCCGTTCATCATCCGACAAGGAGTGCGAGTACGGACGGATCACGTGTGCGTGGACGAAGGCTGGGCCGTGCCCTTCACGGCAATATCGCGTGGCCCGCGCGAATGCAGCGTAGCTGGCCACGGGATCGGTGCCGTCGACTTCTTCGAAATGAAAGTTGGGGAATCCGGAGACCAGGCGCGAAATATTTCCACCTGCGGTCTGCACTTCTACGGGCACCGAGATCGCGTAGCCGTTATCTTCCACACAGAAAATGACGGGAAGCTTTTCCAAAGCGGCGGCGTTCATCGCCTCCCAGAATTCGCCTTCGCTGGAGGTGCCATCACCGAGAGAAACGTAGGTGACTTCGTCGCCCTGGAAGCTGACGTTCTTGAACTGGCGATAGTCTGTCGAACCGGCGGTGGGAACGGCCGCGGCCTTGGGATGGCGCGCGCAATAGCGTCCACCCTCGGCACAGCCGACAGCCTGCAGAATCTGCGAGCCCGTGGGCGACGACTGCGTGACGATGTGCAGCTTGGGATAGCTCCAGTGCGAAGGCATCTGGCGTCCGCCGGAACTGGGATCGTCGGCGGCACCAACGCCCTGCAGGAACATCTCGTAAGGCTTTACGCCGAGCGCAAGGCACAGCGCGCGATCGCGGTAATAAGGATAGAACCAGTCGTACCCGGATTTCAGCGCGAGGCCAGCGGCGACGCCGATGCCCTCGTGCCCGGCACCGGACATCTGGAAATAGATTTTCTGCTGGCGCTTGAGCAGAATTTCCCGGTCGTCGATGCGTCGGGAAGTGTAAATAATGCGGTAGGCTTGGATGAGCTGCTCGCGCGTAAGTCCTTCATAAAGCTTGCTCTTCTTCGCGCCATTGGCCGTCAGGGCCAGCTTGGGGTCGGTCTTTGTCGTGGCCATCCGGTTCTTGGATCCTAGCTCAATTAGATTCCTGGCAGCCGTCCCACGATTCCACGAAGCTGCCCGGAGCAGGTTGGATTGTAAATGGAAATGAGGGGTTGGAAAAGTACGGAAATTTTCAATCTGTGGGGATCGGGTGGTCGGACCACGTGACCATTTTTACGGGGAAAATAGAGCTTCTTTGAGCCACTCCCGTTTCACCGCTTTCCGGCAGTCGCGAATGCAGGGGCGACAGCGCCCTTTGTGAAGTAGCGGCCCTGAAAGTACAGTGAGACGCTCACCAATCCGATGAGCGCTGGGACTTCGACCAGAGGACCGATGACGGCGGCGAAGGCCGCGCCGGAGTTGATGCCAAAGACCGCCACAGCCACCGCAATGGCCAGTTCGAAATTGTTGCTGGCTGCCGTGAACGACAGGGTCGCCGTCTTCGAATAGTCCGCCCCCAGTTTGTGGCCCATGTAGAACGACGCCAGGAACATCACGACGAAGTAAATCAGCAGCGGGATCGCGATGCGGACGACATCGAGGGGGAGCCGCACGATGTATCCGCCCTTCAGGGAGAACATCACGACGATGGTAAACAGGAGGGCGATGAGCGTGATGGGGCTGATTCGCGGGATGAAGCTCTTTTCATACCACTGCTTTCCGCGCGCGCGGACCAGCGCGAAACGCGTGATCATTCCAGCCAGGAATGGGATGCCGAGATAAATGAAGACGCTGCGGGCAATGTCGCGGATCGACACATTTACGACGGAGCCATGTAATCCGAACCACTCCGGCAGCTTGGTGACGAACACCCAAGCATAGACCGAGTAGAACAGCACCTGGAAGACGGAGTTGAAAGCCACGAGGCCAGCGGCATATTCGGTGTCTCCTTTGGCCAGTTCATTCCACACGATCACCATGGCGATGCAGCGTGCCAGCCCGATCATGATGAGGCCTGCCATGTACTCCGGGTAGCCGCGCAGGAAAATGATGGCCAGAGCAAACATCACAAGCGGGCCAATCACCCAGTTCTGTAGCAGGGAGAGCGCGAGGATTTTCTTATTGCGGAAGACCTCGCCCAGTTCTTCATAACGGACCTTCGCCAGTGGCGGATACATCATCAGGATGAGACCCACAGCAATGGGAATCGAGGTGGTGCCCACGCTGAAGCGATTGAGAAACGGGACTGTTCCGGGCAGCGCCCATCCGGTCGCGACTCCAACGAGCATGGCGGCAAAGATCCATAGCGTCAGATAACGATCCAGGAAGCTGAGACGGGATGTCACATGGGTGGTCATTTGGGTTCGATGCCCGGGGTGCGATTCATTGGCGGCCGATGTTGTCGATTTCTTTCTTAAGCGAGAACTGGTCGAGGGTGGAGAGCGGGAGGCTCAGGAAGAGGCTGATTCGTCGATCCAGCAGAAAGAACGCGTCGCGGAAGGCCTTCTCCACTTGCTCCTTAGTTCCCTGCACGACGGCGGGATCGGGGATGCCCCAGTGAGCAGTCATTGGTTGGCCCGGCCAGACAGGGCAGACTTCGTACGCCGCATTGTCACAGACCGTGAAAACGAAATCGAGTTTCGGAGCGTCTGGTTTCGCAAACTCGTCCCAACTCTTGCTGCGCAGGCCAGTCGTGGGGAGGTGCGCGGATTCAAGTTGGCGCAGCGCCTCAGGGCGGACTGTCCCTAAGGGATGGCTACCTGCGCTGTAGGCGGTGAAGTTCGAGCGACCCTTTTGATTCATGATGGCCTCGGCCATGATGGAACGCGCCGAGTTCCCGGTGCATAGAAACAAAACGTTGTAGTGTCTCTGCATTCCGTCCTCTTCGGCCTCAGTTGCAGCACGTCGGACCGCAACAGGCATGCTTCGGGATGCTTGGTTTCACGGCGCGGAGGAATGCGCTGAGGAACTTGCCGTCGACCTGGGGAGCGAGCGCGTCGACGTCGATTCCCTGCCCGGAGAGAAATTCGCGGGCGTCTTCGGCGCGATCGATGCGGGTGGGCTCGACCGCAATCTGCTCAAAACCGGCGGCGGCCAGTTTGCTGCGGTAGTCGTTTTCTTCGAGCGCTCCGGCGATGCAACCTACCCAGGCGAGAACGCTCTGGCGAATCTCAGGGAGAATCTCGCCGCGCGTGACCACGTCGGAGACGGCGAAGCGTCCGCCGGGCTTCAGGACGCGGAAGGCTTCGCGCAAGACTTTATCTTTGTCGGCGGAGAGATTGATGACGCAGTTGGAGATGATGACGTCAACCGAATTGTCTGGCAGCGGGATGCTCTCGATCTCGCCCTTGAGGAACTCGACGTTCTCGATGCCCGCCTTTCGCTTGTTGTCGTTGGCGAGGGCGAGCATTTCGTCGGTCATGTCGAGTCCGTAGGCTTTGCCTGTGGGTCCGACGCGGCGCGCGGAGAGCAGCACGTCGATGCCTCCGCCGGAACCGAGGTCCAGAACTACCTCGCCCGCGTTCAACTGGGCCAGTAGAGTGGGATTGCCGCAGCCGAGCGAGGCTAGCAGCGCTTCCTCGGGGATCTGTCCGGCCTGCGATGCGTCGTAGAGGTTCGTAGTGATGGGATCGCAGCAGCCGGTGCTGGCGGTGGCGCCGCAGCAGGAACTGCCTCCGGACTTCACGCGCAGGGCAGCTTCGCCGTATTTCTGTTTGACGACTTCTTTGATGTCGGTAGTTTCGGTCGGGCTCATGAATTTGCTCCTATTTACAGATCTGAATGATGTCGTGCGGTTTGAGGGCTTGATTGCGGGTGCAGCACTCGGCGTAGAGGAATTGCAGGAGTTCTTGCAGCGCGGCGGTGTTGGCGGTGTAGCGAAGGAACGTGCCTTCGCGCTGGACTTCGACGAGGCCCTCGGTCCTGAGCTTGTCAAGGTGATGCGAGAGGGTCGAGTTGGGGATTTCCAGCTCTTCTTGAATTTCGCTGACGACCAGGCCCTCGGGATGAGCGGTGAGCAGCAATTGCATGATGCGCAGTCGGGGCTCGGTGCCCATGACGGAGAACATGTCGGCATACTTGGCGACGCGCTCGGCGGCCTTGCTAGAGGAAGGGGTCTTAGTGGTTGGCGCCATATTTCTATATTACTAGAAACATGGAGAATGTCAATCGGATGGCTGAACCGCAAATTCTTTACCACTAAGGACACGAAGGTACACCAAGAACAACCTGTGCATCAGGGCCTTCGTGATACGTTGTGGCCTTCGTGGTTTATGACGTAGGACGCAAATGCGTCGGACCGGGCGACTCAGTGTGACGGCTGAGTGCCGATGCTTTATTCTGGATACAGATGATTCGGACCCGCCGCACTTTCGACCCGCATTCGATCAAACTGGTGATCTTCGACTTGGATGGCACGCTGATTGACTCGCGCCTTGACCTGGTACATTCGGTGAACGCTGCGCTACGACATATCGGGCGGCCGGAATTGCCCGATGAGGTCATCGCCAGTTACGTGGGGGACGGAGCACCGATTCTGATCCAGCGGGCGCTGGGTGGGGAAAAGGTCGACGAGGCGGTGATGCGCAAGGGATTGGAGTTTTTTCTTTCCTATTACCGGGCGCACAAGCTCGATCACACGACCGTGTATCCGGGAATCGCTGATGCGCTGGCGGCCGTTCAGAGCTCGCGGAACGGCACGGCGCGCAAGATGGCCGTGCTCACCAACAAGCCTGTGATTCCCTCCCGGGCAATTGTCGAGGCGCTCGGGCTGGGGCGGTTCTTCACGCAGATTTACGGCGGCAACAGTTTTGCTACGAAGAAGCCCGATCCCGAGGGCGCGCGGAAGTTGATCGAGGAAAGCGGCGTGCGTCCAGAACAGGCGGCGATTGTCGGCGACTCTCACGTCGACATCGAGACCGGGCGTAACGCGGGACTGTGGACCGTCGGAGTTTCATATGGATTTGCCCCTCACACCCTAGATGGCGAACCTCCGGATGTGCTGGTGGATCAGCCGCACGAGGTGGGCACGGTGTTTACGCCCAAGGCTTGAACGGCAAAGAGCGCTGAGAGCACCGTTAAGAACGCGGAGAGATGCTTCCAGGGAACCACTGAGGAACCAGTAAACGATCAACCATGACCGCCAACAACCCTGGCTCGCCAACCGGCTTTACTCCTAAGGAACTGCGCAAGCTGCGCAGCATGAAGAATCCTTACGGCATTCAGAAGTTTCTCGATGACATGCCGTACCACCTGGAAGATACGGCTTGGTCGCCGCGGAAGGTGCTAGCGGAGGAATCGTCGCATTGCTTGGAGGGCGCGATCTTCGCTGCGGCGGCGCTGCGGGCCAATGGATATCCTCCGCTGCTGCTGGATTTCGAGGCCGAGCACGACACTGACCACGTGATCGCCATTTTCCGCGAAGACGGGTGCTGGGGCGCGGTGGCCAAGTCGAACTACACCGGATGCCGGTGGAGGGAACCGGTATATCGCACCCTGCGCGAACTGGCGCTGAGCTACTTCAACGCCTATTTCAACCTGCGGCGCGAGCGCACGCTGCGGCGATACTCGGGCCCGGTCAATTTGAAACGATTTGACTCGCAGAACTGGATGACCACGGAGCAACCGGTGTGGTTCATCGTGTATCACCTGTTTGATATCAAGCACTACGCGCTCATGACGAAGGAGCAGGAGAAGAAGCTGCATCGCGTCGACGAGCGTCTCTTCCAGGCGGAGTGTTTAGGAAAAGCGCACAAGGTTCGGGACTGAATTTCCCACGCTACCTAAAGTTGCCGGGGCACGCTGCCGATCCATCCTGCAGGAAGCTTCGCGCTTGCTTTGGGGCCGCGCTTGGACGCAATCTGGAGAGCCAGTCTGTCGCCCGCGGCCCGCCGCCAACTCGGGGTCCGGGAGAGCATTGGCGTGGATGCACGCGGTCAATTCAGCGCGGATCAGACTCTGGAATCAATGGAAGCTCGACGCCATCCCCGGTTCAAGCTGGAAGTGGGCATCCGTGTCTATCCTCGCGGCGCGGCTGTGGTTCGTGGCGACACGGTGGACGTCAGCGAGTCAGGAATTTCAGCCATGCTGCGCGAGGAGGTTCCGGTGGGAGAAGTGGTGCGCCTGGAATTTACGCTACCGCTAGGCGAAGTCGAGCTGCTTGCGCTGGTCCGCCAACGAAGCGCGTTCCGATATGGCTTCCAGTTTTTGGAAGAAAGATCCGCGCACGACGTCATCGGACGGAGCTGCAGCCAGCTGGCGGTGGAGCAGCCGGTTCTCGCGCGCGAAAAGATCTGACCTTGCCGATTACTTGCCTGCAGAACTTCGAAGCGTCTAATGGGTTAAATTAACGTCATGAGGTCGCCGGGGTTCGCTCTCGTCCTGACGTTGTTCCTTTGTATGGCGGCGTTCGACCAGCAGGAGGCGGCAGCCGCCCCATCGTCGCAGGAAAGGTCTCAGCCGGATACCAGCTCGTCGGAAACGATCCCTGATCTCAAGCCCGGCCCTGATGGCAAACTTTCGCAGGAGCAGATGCGGCAGCTACTGCACGTGGTCGCGGATAAAGACATCGAAAACGACAAGCGGCAGCGCGACTATACCTATATCGATCGCGAGGTCGAGAACAAGCTCGACGGCAAGGGACAGACCAAGTCCACCGAAGTGAAGACGTATGAGGTCTTGGCAATCTATGGCGAGCAGGTGCAGCGCCTGATCGCAAAAGACGATAAGCCGCTGGACGCAAAGGAAGCGGCCAAGGAAGAAGAGAAGATCCAGAAGATCATCGACAAGCGCAAGAACGAATCGGACGAAGAGCGCAAGAAACGGGAAGAGAAGGCGGTCAAAGAACGCGAGGATGGGCGCAAATTCGTGCGCGAAGTCGCGGATGCCTACGACTTCAAACTGGTCGGCACAGAACAGGTGGGCGGCCGCGAGGCGTGGGTGATTGAGGGCGAACCGCGCCCCGGCTTTGAGCCGCAGATGAAAGAGGCGAAAGTGCTCTCCAAGTTCCGCGGGCGGGTGTGGATCGATAAGGGGGATCTGCAACTCGCGAAAATGGATGTCGAAGCGATCGACACGGTGTCGTTCGGATGGGTGTTGGCGCGGGTCCACAAGGGCACGCGCGTCATGCTGGAACAGACGCGGGTCAACGATGAGGTCTGGCTGCCTCGGCACCTGACTTTCAAACTTGATGCTCGCATCGCGTTGTTCAAGGGCTACAACATCGACGGCGACCAGGAATATCGTGACTACAAGAAGTTCCGCACATCCTCGAAGATCGTGGGCATGGGCGAGGTGCACGACGAAGGGCACGAACCGAAATAGGCTGGTACGTACGTCCTTGCCGGTTCCCTCACAGGTTTCCCCCCTCATTGAAAAGTTCAGATTACTGTTCCTGTTTCGGCTGAGCGCGGCTTTATAATGCTCAGTCCCGAACGTGACGGTCTGCGGGACCGGCTTCCAATTCGATTTTCCCCGAGAGGCACAGAATGGATTCTCGCCTTCATTCCTTCACCCGCCGTGATCTGCTTCGTTCCGGTGTAGCACTCTCCGCGTCAACCTTGGTGGCAGGATCGGTGGGGCGAGCTCACGCTTTGCTTGCGGGCTATCCGGAAGCTGCATCGGCAGAGGCGCAGGCTGCGGTGGCTCCGCGGGAACGTCTGCTGTTCGATTTTGGCTGGAAGTTTTTTCAAGGCAATGCAAATGATCCGCTGCACGATTTGGGATTCGGCATGGGCCAGGGAGATTTCGCCAAGTCGGGAGAATTCTGGTTCTCCACGCAGAAATTTGACGACTCGAAGTGGCGGGCACTCAATTTGCCGCACGACTGGGCGGTGGAGCTGCCGTTTGTGTGGGATGAAGAACAGCAGTCACACGGCTACAAGCCGCTCGGGCGACGGTATCCGGAGACGAGCGTGGGCTGGTACCGGCGCACATTCGATATTCCCAAGGAAGACAGTGGGCGACGCATCACGGTGGAGTTTGACGGTGCCTTTCGTAGCGCGCTGGTATTTCTGAACGGATATTTTATCGGGCGCAATGACAACGGGTATGCACCGTTCCGGTTCGACGTCAGCGACTTTCTCAATTGTGGCGGGAAGAATTTTCTGGTCGTGCGCATGGACGCCAGCTTTGGCGATGGATGGTTCTACGAGGGAGCGGGGATTTACCGGCATGTTTGGCTGACGAAAACGGATGCGCTGCACTTGGGGAGTTGGGATAGCACGGTGCGAACTTCAGTGAAGGGCAATGTGGCAACGTTGAGTCTGGCGACGGTCGTTCAGAATCAGGGACAGCAGGCGGAGAGTTGCCGGGTGCGCTGGCAGATTCTGGATGCGGCGGGCAAAGTGGTGGGAACCGCGGATTCGGTACCGCAATCCGTGACCGCTGACGGGTCGGCCGGCTTCACGGGCACTACTTCGATCGCGAGTCCGGCGCTGTGGTCGCCGGAGACTCCGAACTTGTATTCGGCGGTTGTGACGGTCGAAGCAGGCGGCAAGGCGCGCGATGCCGAGCGCGTGAGCTTCGGCGTTCGCACGATCACGTGGGACGCCGACAAAGGATTTTTCCTCAACGGGAAGTCGGTGAAGCTCAAAGGCACCTGCAACCACCATGATCATGCGGGAGTGGGTGCGGCGCTTCCCGACCGCATGCAGTGGTACAGGATGGGCGTCTTGAAAGATATGGGCGGAAACGCAGTGCGCACCTCGCACAATATGCCAACGCCGGAGTGGGTGGAGGCCTGCGACCGGCTGGGCATGATGATGATGTGCGAAACGCGGCTGATGAGCGCGAATCCGGAGGGCATGGCACAGCTTGAGGTGATGGTGAAGCGCTATCGCAACTCACCTGCGATTATTTTGTGGTCCATGGGCAACGAGGAGTGGACGATGATGTATCAGCCGCAGGGCGTGCGCGTGATTGACGACATGATTGCGCGAACGCACGAACTCGATCCCACGCGTCTTTGCACAGCCGCGGTCAATACGGCGTTCGAAACGCATTTCCCGGAGCGACTTGATGTGATGGGATTCAACTACAACCTCAAGGTTTTGGACGGATGGCACCAGGCGCATCCCAAGACACCAAGCGTGGGATCGGAGACGGCCAGCACGGTTTCGACGCGTGGAATCTACTCGACTGACAAGCTCCGCAACTGGGTCAGCGCGTACGACCTGAACCATACGGATTGGTCGGAACTGGCCGAGGAATGGTGGAAGTTTTATGCGGCGCGGGAGTGGCTGTCGGGAGGATTCGCGTGGACCGGTTTCGATTATCGTGGAGAGCCCACTCCCTACGGGTGGCCATCGGTGAATTCGCAGTTCGGGATTGTCGACATGTGCGGCTTTCCGAAGGATAACTTCTATTACTACAAAGCGTGGTGGGGATCGGAGCCGGTGCTGCACCTGTTTCCGCACTGGAACTGGGCTGGGCGCGAGGGTCAGCCGATCTCCGTGTGGGTGCATTCCAATCTCGATTCGGTGGAACTCTTCCTCAACGGCAAGAGCCTGGGTTCGCAAAAAGTGCAACCTCTGACGCATCTCGAGTGGACGGTGAAATACGAGCCGGGCGTGATCGAAGCACAAGGCTCCAAAGATGGAAGAGTAGTGCTGACCGAAAAGCGCGAGACCACGGGCGGCCCGGAGACGATCCGAGTGACGGCCGATCGAACAGAAATTAACGCCGACGGTGACGACGTAGCTGTGCTGAAGGTTGAGGTGCTCGACAAAGAGGGCCGGGCGATCCCTACGGCGGCTAACCTGATCAGCTTCAAAGTGAGTGGCGAGGGCGCGCTGATTGGCGTGGGCAACGGCGACCCGAATTGCCAGGAATCGGACAAGGCGCCAAGGCGAAGTTTGTTCAACGGACTGGCACAGGTGATCGTGCAGTCGACGCGCACTCCCGGGACGATTACGGTGGAGGCTTATACGGAACCGTATCCACGGCCGAAGTTGCCGTCCACGCAGATTACGATTACTACGAAGAAGGTGGAACTGCGGACGACGGTGGCATAGGATACGCAAGTTCTAGCATCCTTAAATACCATTTGACTTTGAGTAGCAGGGGATATATCTGTATGGGCGCGCCGCTATGTTTCGTCGACTTCTGCCGCTTGTTTTGTTCTTGGCCGCCCCGCCTGCCCCCGCACGCGACAAGAGCGAGACTTGGCTCCAAGTTTCCAGCCCGCATTTTGTAGTGGTTACCAACGCGAGCGAGAAGCAAGGCCGCCGCGTCGCCGACCAGTTTGAGCGCATGCGGTCGGTCTTTCACACTGCATTTCCGAAGGCACAAGTCGACCCCGGCTCGCCCATCATCGTGCTTGCCATTAAAGATGAGAAAGATTTCCGTGCTCTCGAGCCGGAAGCATATCTGGCCAAGGGATCGTTGAAGTTGGGCGGACTGTTTCTCAGGGCCGCGGACAAGAATTATGTACTGATGCGGTTGGATGCGGAAGGAGAACATCCCTACGCGGTGGTGTACCACGAATATACGCACTTGCTGACGAGCAAGTCCGCAGAATTCATGCCGCTGTGGCTGAATGAGGGCCTGGCCGAGTTCTATCAGAACACCGACATTCGCGACAAAGAGGCGCTGCTGGGAGAGCCCAGCGCCGATGACATCCTGTGGCTGCGGCAAAATCGGCTGCTGCCGCTGGCTACGCTGTTCACCGTCGATCAGAACTCGCCCTACTATCACGAAGAAAACAAGGGTTCCATCTTTTACGCCGAATCCTGGGCATTGACGCACTACCTTGAAATGAAGGAGTTCGCAGAAAAGACGCACCACATACCCGATTACCTGGACTTGCTCTCGAAGCAGGTCGACCCCCTCACGGCTGCCACCCGTGCATTCGGAGATTTGAAGCAACTGCAGCAGGAACTGGATAGCTCCATCCACCAGACCAGCGGCTTCCGCGAACTCAAGATAATGACGACTACGGAGGTCGACGACTCGGCGTTTAGAGTGCAGACTCTCACCGGAGCGCAATCGGATGCCGTGCGGGCCGACTTTCTCGCATACAACAGCCGGATAGCGGACGCGGAATCGCTCCTGGACCGCGTTCTCCAAGAGGATCCAAATAACGTCGCGGCGCACGAGACCAAAGGTTTTCTGGAATTCCGACAAGGGCATCTGGAGGAAGCGAAGAAGTGGTATGCGCAGGCGGTTCAGTTGGACTCTCAGAGTTATCTCGCCCATTACTACTTTGCGGCGATCGCAATGAACGGAGCGCGAGATGCATCGGATCAGGAGCAGGTGGAAAGCAGCCTGCGAGCCGCGATCAAGCTGAATTCGTCGTTTGCTCCGGCCTTTGACCGGCTCGCGATTTTTCTGGCGATGCACAATAAGAATCTCGACGAAGCGCGCATGATGGAACTAACCGCGATTGGGTTAGACCCGGCCAACCTCGGGTATCGCATCAACATCGCCAACGTATGGATGACGATGGGGAAAGGCCAGAACGCTGTGAACGTTCTGCGCGGCGCGGCTAAGATAGCGAAGACTCCGCAGGAGAACCAAATGGTAGAGACCGCTCTGATGCACGCCCAGGACTACGCGGACAATCAGGCTCACTTCGCCGAACAGACGCAGCGAATGAATGAAGAAAAGGCGGGCAGCGTGGCAGGGTCGGTTTCAACGAAGAGCGATGATCACGTTCCTCATCTTTCCCGTCGAGCGGAGTTCGTGCCGCGCGGGCCGCATCGATTTCTGGTGGGAGTTCTCAAGGGCGTGCACTGTGATAATCCTGCGCTCGACTTGACCATGAATTCGAGCGACAAGGTGGTTGCCCTTCACGTCGACAATTACTTCACACTTCCCTTCACTTCTCTCGGCTTTCAGCCGGACAGGGACCTCAATCCGTGCGCTGACCTGGAAAACCGGCCCGCGAAGGTCGAATATGTGGAATCGGCGGATCCGAAGGTCACGGCGCATCTGATCTCTGTTGAACTCCACAAGTGAACGCATTCGCATAACCTTCGCTTGCTCATTCCCGGTATAATAGAAAGATTCTCTGGCGGCAAGATTCGCACCTGTGGAACTGCCGGCGAAAACCTTGCCTCGCTGTGCTTGGCCGGACGGGCGAAGGCGCCCGTCCCCACACGGGCTTAGTCGATCGAGGACCGATATCGTCCTCAACTCGATTTAGGGTTTTGAGTTAAGAGCTAACAGCTTAAGAGTCTCATTTCATGGACTTCAAACTCGTTTCCAATTACAAGCCGCAAGGGGACCAGGGACGCGCAATTGAGGCGCTGTTGCGCGGAGTGTATGACCGCGAACAACATCAGGTTTTGCTGGGCGTGACCGGGTCGGGCAAGACGTTCACCATGGCGAAAGTGATCGAGGCGGCGAACCGTCCGACGCTGGTGATGGCGCATAACAAGACGCTGGCCGCACAGCTCTATCACGAGTTCAAGAACTTTTTCCCGCACAATGCGGTCGAATACTTTGTCTCCTATTACGACTACTACCAGCCGGAAGCGTATGTCCCGGCCGCCGACCTCTACATTGAAAAAGAGGCGACCATTAACGATGAACTCGACAAGCTGCGGTTGTCGGCGACGCGGTCGCTTTTTGAGCGACGCGATGCGCTGATTGTGGCGTCGGTGAGCTGCATCTACGGACTGGGTTCGCCGGAAGCCTACTACGGCATGATGATGTTTCTGGAGAAGGGCCAGAAGATTAAGCGCGAGGACATCACGCGACGGCTGGTCGACATTCTCTACGAGCGCACCAATGGCGACTTTCGGCGCGGAACGTTTCGCGTGCGCGGGGATGTCATCGAGGTCTTCCCTACTTATGACGACATGGCGTACCGCATCGAGCTGTGGGGCGATGAGATTTCATCGCTGACGCAGATCGATCCGCTGTTTGGCACGGTGAAGCAGAAATACATGCGGCTGCCGATTTATCCGAAGACGCACTATGTGATGAAGGAGGAAACGCGCGCGTCGGCGGTGGAGTCGATCAAGAAGGAACTGGCGTGGTGGGAAGTCGAGATGGAGAAGCAGGGGCGGCTGGTTGAGGCGCAGCGCATTCACCAGCGGACGATGTTCGATCTGGAAATGATCAAGGCCATGGGGTTCTGCCACGGGATTGAAAATTATTCGCGGCACTTTACGGGACGGCTGCCAGGCGAGCCTCCGCCAACTCTGCTGGATTATTTTCCGCGCGATTTTCTGATGTTTATCGATGAGTCGCATGGCACGGTGCCGCAGTTACGCGGCATGTACGCGGGCGATCGTTCACGCAAGGAAACGCTGGTCGAGTATGGATTTCGAATGCCGTCGGCGCTGGATAACCGTCCGCTGACGTTTGAGGAATTTGAACACCGAACCAACCAGCTGATTTATGTTTCGGCAACGCCCGGGCCGTATGAGTTGACGAAGTCGGCGGGCGTGGTCGTGGAGCAGATTATCCGTCCGACAGGACTGATAGATCCCCCGGTGGAAGTGCGTCCGGTGAAGGGGCAGATTGATGACCTGTTGCACGAAATTCGGGCGCGGGTCGAACTCGGACAGCGCGTGCTGGTGACGACTTTGACCAAACGCATGTCGGAGGATCTGGCCGAGTATTACGCCGAGGTCGGCGTGAAGTGCCGCTACATGCATTCGGAGATCGAGACGTTGGAACGGGTCAAGATTCTGCGGGACCTGCGCAAAGGCGAGTTCGATGTGTTAATTGGCATTAATCTGCTGCGCGAGGGACTGGATCTGCCGGAAGTTTCGTTGGTGGCGATCCTCGATGCGGACAAGGAAGGATTCCTGCGGTCGACCGGATCGCTGATCCAGACGATCGGCCGTTGCGCTCGGCATCTGAACGGCCGCGCGATCCTATATGCGGATCGCCAAACGGATTCGATGAAGCGAGCGATGGATGAGACGATGCGGCGGCGCGCCATTCAGACGGCCTACAACGAGGAGAATGGAATCACGCCGGAGTCGATCGTGCGCCCTCTGGATATGACGTTGGCGGGAATCGTAGCTGCTGATTATGCCGACCTGACCGGCGGAGAGGCGGAGGGCATCCCCGAGTTCAAAACGCAGGAAGAAGTGGATAGCTATATCGGCAAGCTGGAGAGCGACATGCGCGAGGCAGCGAAGAAGTTTGAGTTCGAGAAGGCTGCGAAGTTGAGGGATGCGATTAAGGAGTTAAGGACGAAAGAGTTCTTGTTCGCGTAGGCGGGCGCTCAGACCTGGATACGGTCATAACCAAGTCAGAGGTTTCCATCGGGCGCACACGTCGTATTCCTGACCTCGACAAGCGCTGATCGATCCGACTCTGTATCTTGCCACCCATTCGCTGTCGCTGTTCCGCGTCTGTCGCGAGCATGTTCGCGAGGCTTCGGCGCGCGCCATAGTGAGGCCCATTCCAGAAGTACACGGTCGAGCCCATCTGAACAGTTGAGCCGATTGAACCCTGATCGGCTAGACGTCTGAGAGTAGAGTGGACGCTGGCAAGCGGATTCGGGAAGTTCGAAAAATCGAAGCGCCGTATCTCCATCTGTTCTTTTACCTGTATCGCGGGCAATTTGCGGTGCCCCTTGGAATCGAATGCGGAGTATAGCGCGTCTTTGACCGCGTCGGTCAGTCGTGGTTTAAACACGCTGAGTTCGTCGAGAATGTCGATAAGCTGCTCCCTTCTTTTCTTGTCTTGGTCCAGACTGAGGGCAAGAACGCGAACGGTCTCTCCCAACTCGGAGATGCGCTCGTTGATACGTGACCGAGTATCAAGCAACTGCCGAAGCTCCTGCATCGCTTCGTCGAAGGCCCTCGCGTACGACTTCGCAGCCACATTCAAAAGCTTAACTAAAGTTAACGCAAAGAGCAGAGTCGCGCTCCCGACAGAAGCCCGCTATCGCTTGATGTACGCAGCGGGAGATAGAACGGCTACATCGCGCCACGGGTGCAGCGCCAGCAGATCTGCATCGCCGGTAACGATCACGTCTGCTCTGCCGTTCAGCGCGACTTCGAGGAACTTGTTGTCTTTCGGATCGCGGCATTCGCGGACAAGTTGAATGATGGGAACGAATTCCGCGATGTAACCTAACCGTTGGAGGAAGCTTTTGCGATCCTCGAGGCTGATGTAGCGATCAAACTTTGGGCGGGCCAGAACGTCTGCCAGTTCGTACATGGTTACATCGGAGATCAGAAGGATCGCCTCCAACTCAGCTTTGCGCACCGCGTGCGCTGGCAGAGACTTTGGAAGGATGAGGCGGCTCACAAGCACGTTAGGGTCGACTACAACGCGTGCGCGAGTCATTAGTCTTTCAGGATGTCAGCAAGAATCTCCTCGGTCATGCCGCGTCTTTCTGCTTCAGCGCCTACGCGGTCACAGAACTTGTCAAAGTCTTCGACGTTGATTCTGCGAATGCGATCATATTCCTCCGCCGACATGATCACGGCCACGTCGCGGTTTTGGCGGCGGATCAGGACCGGCTCGCGCTGAGCGGCATCGAGAAGAGCGGCGAGGCGCTGTTTAGCGTCGGTGGCGGTGACCGTCTTCATTTGTCTATTATAGATAAAATGGATAAATTAGACAATACACAGCTCATCGCCCGTACGCCGCGCTCGCGGCCAGCGGTTTGCGGTGGAACGTATATCCGTCAAATGTTTCAGAGCGGAAGTTCAAGTTGGGGGCGTAGAGCTTTTCGGTCTGGCTTAGGAAGAGGTATCCGCCGGGTTCGAGGTAGAGGTGCAGGCGCTCCATTAGCGCGGTACGCTGGGCGCGAGAGAGGTGCGGCAGCACGTCCATGCAGAAGATACAGTCGAAGCGTCCAATGTAAACCGGCTTGGTCAGGTTCATGGTGTTGAAGGTGACCAGGCTGCGGAGACGCGGCTTGACCAGGAGATGCGCGGCGTTGGAGGATCCGTTTCCCGAACCATTGCTCGACCCATTTGTCGCACCCGGTTGAGCACCCTCCTGGGCACCGTTCGAGTTCCCGTTCGGGTTTCCAATTTTGGAGAAGCTGGCCCGGATGGCCGCGGGGGGCAATCCGGTCAGAGCAGACTGCGGGTACAGGCCGCGCTCCGCGACTTCGATTGCGGAGGGCAGCAGGTCGCTGCCGACAATATGAATCGACCAATCTCTAGTTCCCTGCGTAGCACAAGCCGGGACGCCATTCTCTACGATGCCCCCGCTACGGCCCGGTCCACTTTTCTCTTTCGCTTCCTTGTTCCCGTTGCTGTTGCTCGAGCCGTTGCCGTTGCTGCCGGGCAACGTCTCGCACAGTGCCATCGCAATCGAGTACGCTTCTTCGCCGGTGCCGCAGCCTGCGCTCCAGATTCGGAGAGTGCTAGGGCCGTCTTCCGACTTACGGGCGTAGAGTTGCGGGATGACCTGGCGGGCTAGCGCATTCATAGCACCGGGATGGCGGAAAAAACCGGTATTCGCATTCAACACGCCGTCGAGAAACGCGGGCAGCATAGACGGATCCTGATCCGACGCACGGAGGCGGGTCATCAACGCGGCGGGAGATTCCAGTTCGTGAGTCTCCAGATAATCGGCGACATGTGCGGCTAGAGCGCTATTGGGACAGTCCAACAAAATTCCCGTCTGGCGCTCGACCAGCAGGCGCAGTTCTGAGAGTTCGTGCTCAAGGATGGTAACGCCCGCCATCAATCTATGCATAAATCCTTCCCCCCGGAGGGTGCGCAAATATTCATTCGCCGAACTGTTTGAGGCCGGCGCCGTGCAAGGGGAGGAGTTCTCATACTTAGTTACCGGCGGCTACCGCCGCATACGACTTGCCTGAATCCTGTTCGGCCTGCTGCGCGACTACATTCATTTCTTTTTCCAACGACGAGAAACGCTGCATGATCTCATGGATGCGAAGCGTCATGTTGCGAATGGTTTCGATCTGGGCGCGGGTCTGGGCGGAGAGGCTGCCCGGCTCGAGCAGCAGCAGGTCGGAATTTCCCAGCACCGAGGTGAGTGCGTTGTTCAAGTTGTGACGCATTTCCAGCATGTAACGGCCGAGGGTCGCCTGGCGATCTAGCGTGGCACAAGAAGCCTCGGCGGCGCGGGCTCGAGATTCGGATCGGGAACGGTGTAGGGCTTCGCTGGCCGCCAGCACCAGGGTTTCGAGCCAATGTTCGCTGGTCCGCAGGATGGCAACACGCGGCCAACGATCGTGCACCAGTTGCGCAGTGGCAGGATCCTGACAGACGCAGAAAATCGGCTGACCGGTGGAGTGCAGCGGCTCCAACACTACTGACAGAAGATCGCGCCGCAACTCCCCAACGATGGCCACATCAAATACGTCCGCCGCAAAGCGCGGCCACAAGTCCCCACTCAGAAGCGTGAACGTGGGGACATTGCGCTCCATCTGCCAGCGGGCAGTGACGCGGCGCGAGAAATCTACTTCGTCGGAGATAATCAGTACGGTCGGTGCCTGCACTTGCCACTACCTCTTCGCCTTCAACTTCGCTTTCAACCCGCCGATTCTATCGATACCTGTTAATCGGCCGCGCAACTCTGCGAACCGCTTATTTTTTCTTGCCCGGCTCCGACGGGGAGTCCGAGTCCCAGCCGGGCGTACTCGAGACTTCAAATTCAGGCGCATCTGCGTTTGGCACCGCGGGCTTTGGCTTCGCGGCAGGCGATGGGGCCGCAATCTTTGTCGGGGTCTTGGAGGCACCAGCAGCAGCAGCCATCCCCGCCGGTTTCGCCAATGCCGGTGCCGGCTTGCCGCTGCCGACTGGCTTGGGAGCGGCTTTCGCGGCGTCGGCAGGCTTTGCCGCGACGGCGGCTTTGGCCGCGGTCGCAGGCTTTCCTTTGGCGTCAGCTTTGCCTTCCCCTTCCGGAGCTTTCCCGCGACCGAGTGCGTACTCGACCGAGGCGCGAAGATCGACCAGCATGCGCAACGGCTGTCCCGACGAGTACTCTGCCTGGAACATCACCTTCCACGACTGGCAGATCACCCGCAGGCGAACGATCGGCTCCTGCGCGGAAAACTGGGCGCGCCGGCAGTCGATAGTCTCAATTCCCTTATCTTCCAGTTCGGTGAGCCCGTCCAGAATCGTGTTGAGATCGCCCAGCATCAGCCGGAAGAATGACCGGCGCATGAGATATCCGAAGCGCGTGAAGGCAGCGAGAGCGACCGGCAGGTAGAACAGATCACCGGCCAGACCCTTGGCCTTGCGTCCTTGCTCGAGAACACCGCCATGGAGCAACTCATCGAGTGACTTGCATTTACGCGCTGCGTCGACCACGCGGTCGAGAGCATTCAGCCAGACAGGAGGCTTCAATTCGACCTGTCCCAACACCGGCTCGAGCGCCTGAGCCACATAAGACAAATCCACTTCCGCGTCGTTCACGCCCGAAGGCGCCACCTGGCTGAAATACTGCACCAGCAGGAAGTCAATTTTGTCACGAATGATGTCGGTCTTTGTCGCCTTCGCCAGAAAGTGCTGCAACAAGCACACCAGCGCTTCTGGAGTTACCAGAGAACTGGTTTGCAGGAACTGACGGAGCTGGTGTACCTGGACCAGCTGATCCATTTGCTCGAGCCATTGGTTGGCCTGTTCGACGACCTCTTTGCCGGGTGTGTCGACGCCGGCTTCGAGGTCGGCGCAGGTTTTCACGTCGATGGCGAACTCACGCGCGAGTTCGAAGTAGATAGGGTAAAGCCGCCGCGCGGTACTCCATTGGCTGGCCAGATCTTGGACGGGCGTTGTAGGTGTCATGATTTCACGATCCAGTTGGGGACTTCCCCACGAAAGCGTGCTGCCACCAAGGTCTTGCCGGGCTGGTACTGCAGCGCGACCACCGAGACGGCGACATCGAACGAACGGTCGGAGTTGCGCAATTGAAGCTGATCGCCAAACTCCAGTGGCGTATTGCATTCGAACAGGACTTCGCGGGGAGTGCCAAATTCAATGACGATACTCTCGCTGAAATGGGGGGCGGCTGGTTCGGAGCCCTGCAATACGCGGGCGAGCTGAACCGGCATGCGGACGGGCGAGGCTTCGGGAAAAAAACGGGCAAGTCCCGCCACGGTGCTGGCGTTCTGTGCGGCACGTGCCGTCGCTATCCCCTGGTGCGCCACGCGATAAGAAACCTTTAACCCAGACTCGCTCTGCCCGACTGAAATGCGGTTGGGCTCCCCCTCTTCCCGCTTAGGAAGAGCTGTGGGGAGGCAGAATCCGCGGTTCAGAAAAGGAGGAGCAACACGGCAACCATCTTTGAGAACGAAAGGATTAGCACTCAGGTGAGCGCGTTTTCATCGAGTTAGCAATGCGCTGTGGAAGTAGCGCACGAGATCACATGTGCAGCGCGTCTCAGGATGAGACTTGTGTCTCAGTATCAGCGGGTGCGGCTTTTGCTGTGGGAGGCGCGGGGCAGCTACCTCCCAAAGATAATCGTCTCCCGCTTCAGAAGTCGCGAGGTGAGCGCCACGAGTACGACCGCGCAGGCCACCACCGACACTCCCGCGAGGACGTAGAAGGTCACTCTGGGGGGCTTGCCGCCCAGGACATCGGCCGCCAGCGCGTACTGGCCGAAGATCGGTACCGGCGTCAGCCATCGCCGGTTTGACAGCGGGTACAGCATCGAGATCACGCCGGGGAACAGCGGCAACAAAATCAGCATTCCCATGTAGCCTTGCGCCTCTTTGAACGACCGGGCGAAAGTCGAGGCGAAGATAGTCACTGCGCTCAGGAAAAAAGCCAGCGGAAGGATGAGGGCCAGCAAGCTCATCAAGTCTGAGTCCGATACCCGAAAGCGGATTCCCATATCCTGCCAGGGCACACGCCGCAGCACATTCACCGTCAGCAGCATGGAAAATACAACCGAGACGCAACCGAACGCGGACGCGGCCAGCCACTTTCCCGCCGCCAGTGCCACGCGAGGAACGGGGCTCAGCAGCAGCGGTTCCAGCGATCCACGCTCGCGCTCGCCCGCCGTCGTATCGATCGCAATCTGCATTCCGCCGGTCACTGCGGCGATGACCAGCAGAAGAGTGAGAATGTTCAGCTGGGTCGCCAAGCGCTCCTGGGCGCTGGAGACTTCCACTTCCTCCAACGACACAGGCAGTGCAACCGTTGGGGCAACTCCGCGGGCGATCAATCGCAAAGAAGCCAGCTGGCTGGAGTATGCATTTACCAGATTTCGCGCCCGGGTTACCTTTCGCCGGGCGCCCTCGCGGGTTGAGTCGCTGACCAGTTTCACGGGTGCGGGGATGGCACGCGTCATGTTCTTTGCAAAGTCCTTCTCGATGATGAGGACCACATCCTCTTGTCGATCGCGGACGGCCTGCTCGGGATCGGCCGGCGATGCCACGACTTCAATCCCGGGTTGCTGCTTCAGCCAGTCGACAAATGCGGGGGCATTTTCGACTCCGCCCACCGGCAGCTTCATCTCCTGGGCATCCTTGCTGTGGCCCGCCATCACCGTGAACATGCCACCAAAGAGGGTCGGCATAACTGCGGCGACTACCAGCACGGACATAATCGAACGGCGATCGCGCAGGCCGTCGCGCAGTTCCTTCATAAATACGATCCAAGCCTGCCGGAGTATGCTCACGAATTTTCCTCCGCTTCCAGCCCGGAGAGGGAGACGAAAGCATCTTCCAGGCTGTCCCGCCCGGTGATTTTGCGAAGCTCATCGGGAGTTCCGTCGGCAGTAACTTTTCCTTGCGCGATTACGACAATGCGGTCGCACAGCGCCGAAACCTCCTGCATGATGTGGCTGGAGAACAGCACGCAACAGCCCTCGCGGCGAAGATCCCGGATTAGCGCCCGCATGGCCCTAGTGCTCATCACGTCGAGCCCGTTCGTCGGCTCGTCGAGAATCACATTGCGCGGCTGGTGCACCAGCGCCCTCGCGAGTGCCACCTTGGTCCGCTCCCCTTGTGAGAAGCCGGAAACGTGGCGGCCGGCGACTTCAGTGAGGTCGAGGCGCGTGACCAGCGCCTTGGTGCGTGCGGTGAGAGCAGGCCCGTCAATACCGTGCAAACGGCCGAAGTATTCGATGTGCTCGACCGGAGTCAGCCGGGGATAAAGCCCGCGCGAGTCGGGCAGAAGTCCCATGTGGGCCTGCACGCCAATTGGGTCCGCCGCCACGTCAGCGTTGTCTACGCGAATCGTGCCCGCGTCCGGACGCATAAGGCCCGACAGCATACGCAGGGTTGTGGTTTTGCCTGCGCCGTTCGGCCCTAGAAGGCCGACAACTGTCCCATCGGCGGCGCTGAAGCTCACGTCACGCACCGCCTCGACGGCACGAAACTTCTTGCGCAGTCCCCGGATTTCGATCATGGCTGATCGGCTCCGGTGTAGTTCACAAAAAATGGAGGCCGATGTTGCGCCTGCAAACACGCCGGGTCGAGATTCTTGGGGCTGGCTTGGTCCAGGAACTGGCCGATGAGTTTCGGCACGCAGCCGCGTGGAGTACTGCCGTGCCCAGCCCCGGGCACAACGAAGTGCTTCGAGTTCGTCAGGTACTGCGCCACGTGATCACCCCAGGACGGCGGTGTAATGGGGTCGTCCTCTCCAGAAAGGATCAACACCGGTTTAATGGAAACCACCGGCTGGTAGAAATCGTCGGCCACCGCGCCCCTTGGCCAGAACTCACAGGGCTTCATGCGCGTGTCGAAGAAGCTTGTTCCCAGGAACCGGCCTTGCGCTTCGCGGGCGATCTCGCCGGGCTGAATGCGCGGCACGTCTTCGGCGCAAACCACCGAGAGAAACATGCCCTCGCTCATTGCACCTTTCGGCAGGTCGCGAGAGAATCCCAGCGCCAGCAAGCCTTGATAGTTTCCCTGAGCCGCGTCGGTGATGAGTTGGGGCAATAAGGAAGTGACAGCCGGATCGTAGAGCGCGCTGTAAATGATGGTGGCCACCAGGCGCTGGGAAACCGTGATCTGGGCGGACTTTCCAGTGCGCGGGTGGGTGAACGTGATGTGCGGCTTGGCCGCGACGTGCGCGAACAGCGCCGTCACGGACTCGTGCAGCTTGGGAAACCGCTTGCTACATGCGGCATCGTTGGCGCAGTCGTCGATCATAAGATCGAGCGACCTCTGCCCGTCGCGAGGCATGTAGAGCGGCAAACGCATATCGGGCGGCGCAACGCCATCGAGGATGACGCTTCGGACTGACGCCTCGTGCCGCTTCAAATAGACGAGCGCGGCCCTCGTTCCGTAGGACCCGCCCCAGAGATTGATCGCGTCATAGCGCAAGTACTGCCGGACCTCGTCGATGTCGTCCATCGCGATCGCCGTGGTGTAAAAGCGCGCGTCGGCTTTGAGCGCGGCCAGGCAGGTGCGCAGGCGTTCCACGGGATAGTCGTCAATCTTCGAGAAGTCTTCCTCTTCTCTATCCTCCGGCTCGCAGTTCAGCGGGTTGGAATCGCCGGTGCCGCGCTGGTCGATCAGGACGATGTCCCGATCCATCTGGAAGCGATGGAACATGGGCAGAACGAAGTTTGCGAGCGTAGCCGCGCCGGCGCCGGGTCCGCCTTCGAGGACAAATAGAGGATCGGGCTGAGGGTCGCGCTTCATCGCGGGTGCGACCACGATCTTGAGGGCGATCTGGCTCCCCGACTTCGCCGACCGGTCTTCGAAAACGTTGTAGGTGCCGCAGAAAGCTTCGGTGGGCCCTTCATCAATCTTGCAGGGATGAAGCTGATCGAGAGTGCTTTGCGGGGTCCGCTGACAGCCCGTCAGCAGCAGAACAGCGGAGACCAGCCAAGCAAGGATCGACCACGCGAAGATCAGTCGGGTGGCGCGCACAGGCGACATTACATCACATCAAAGAGGCGCGTGCTTATCGCGATTTGCCATAAGTCACTGCAGAGTGTGGCTCGACGGGCCCGAGCCGGATTGTCCCATGCCGATGTTGTAGCGCTTCAGCTTGCGGTAGAGCGTGGCGCGGCTGATGCCGAGCATGCGTCCGGCGAGGGCCTTGTCGCCTTTGACCTGCTCGAAGACGCGCTGGATGGTGGCACGCTCGATGTCTTCCAAATCGGTGGAGGACAGCGGAGCCCGCGTCGATTCCGGCATGGCGTGCGCCGCGGCAAGATCAGGGTCGAACACGGTCGGTCTTTCCACTGGCGGGGCCGAGCCTCCGGACGCGGTAGAACCTGAAGCGATGGCGGGCGGAAGGTCGCCGAGGTCGATGATCTGCCCATTGCCCAACGCGACGGCTCGCTCCACACAGTTCTCCAGCTCGCGCACGTTGCCGGGCCAGTCGTATTGCATGAGGGCCTTCATGGCGGCGCTGGTCACGTGGAGTTCGGAACCGGGGGCATAGCGCTCAAGGAACCAGTGCACCAGCATGGGCGTATCGCTGCGGCGTTCGCGCAATGCGGGAACGTACAGAGTAACGACGTTGAGGCGGAAGTAGAGATCCTTGCGGAAGGTACCGTTCTTGTAGGCGGCTTCGAGATCGCGGTTGGTGGCAGCGATGACGCGGACATCTACCTTGATTCGCTGGTTGCTGCCGACCGGACGCACTTCCCTTTCCTGCAGCACCCGCAGCAGCTTAGCCTGCAGTTCCAGAGGTAGTTCGCCGACTTCGTCCAGGAAAATAGTGCCCCCATCAGCGGCCTGAAACAATCCCTGCTTCGATTTCAGCGCTCCGGTGAAGGCTCCCTTTTCGTAGCCGAACAGCTCGCTTTCAATCAACGTGGGCACGAGCGATCCACAATCGACGGCGACGAACGGGCGGTTGGCAAAGGCGCCACGGAAGTGCATCGCGCGGGCCACCAACTCCTTACCCGTTCCGCTTTCGCCGTAGATGAGCACCGGGGTCCGCGTATCTTTCAGGCGCGCCACCATGCGCAGCACATCCTGGATCTTGACGGACGATCCGATGATCCCGTGCACCGCAGTTTCCGAATCCATGCGCTGGCGCAAAAATTCGTTTTCTTCGACCAGCCGGATCTTTTCCGCCATGCGTCGCAGGAACAGGCGCAGTTCCTCGAGAGGAGAGAAGGGCTTGGTGATGTAGTCGTAGGCGCCGAGTTTCATGGCCTGCACGGCGGTTTCGATCGATCCGTGACCGGTCATCAGCGCGATCTCGGTGCGCGGCAGAAGCTTCTTTACTTTCTCGAGGAATTCCAGCCCAGACATGTGGGGCATCACCATGTCGGTGAGGACCATGTGGACCGACTGCTCTTCCAGCAAGGCCAGCGCGGACTCTCCGCTTTCGGCTTCAAGACAGACAAATCCCAAGGCCTCGCCGACCGTAACGCAGAGCTTGCGGATACTCTGCTCGTCATCGACGATCAGGAGACGGATACGAAGATCTTCTTTGCTCTGACTATTCACTCGGCCTTCCCAAACGTCTTGGAGACGACATCGATAAACTGCTGCACGCGGAAAGGTTTCTCCACGCAGGGCGCGCCGGTTTGACGCAACGTGGCGACCGTCTCCTCGTTAGCAATGTCGCCCGTAATAAAGATGATGCGCGAAGCAAGATCGGGACGATGGGTGGCTACCCAGGCGTGCACTTGGCCTCCATCGACTCCGCCGGGGGTGCGCATGTCGGAAACCACGCCGAGGAATGCACCTTTTTCGAGCAGGCGCAGCGCATCCACTCCCGACTCGCAGCACACCACGGGATAGCCGCTGCGCTCCAGGGCGGCTTGCACATATGCCATGACGGCGGGCTCGTCTTCGATGAGCAGCACTGGCAAGGGTTGAAGTCTCATTGCGGGTAGGCTCATGGTTGTATCACTCCTGCGGCCACTCCTAAGGATGCGGTGTGCGCCGCTGCGGGCAGACGCACAATGAATGTAGCGCCTGGCCGGTCAGTATTGTTGTGACAGAGGATCTCTCCTCCGTGCTCCTTCAGAATGCCGTAGCAAATGCTCAGGCCGAGGCCGGTGCCTTTGCCAACCTCTTTCGTGGTGAAGAACGGGTCGAAAATTTTGTCGGGATGGGATATTCCGTTGCCATTGTCGCGGAAGGAAACTTCGACCGCATCGCCGGCTTTGGTGGACATGATCTCGATGCGCGCCGGATGGCCGACTTCGTGCACCGCATCGTAGGCGTTGTTCAGGATGTTGAGAAAGACCTGCTGCAACTGGTGGGCATCGCCCATAACCTCGGGCAATCCTTCGTCGAGATGTTCGACGATGTCGACGCCGTGGCTGTTAAAGTCATAGGCCCGCAACTGCATGGTCCGCCGCAAAATGGTGTTCAATTGCACAGCGCTGCGCTGCGGCGGCATCTGGCGGGCGAAGCTCAGCAGATTCTGCACGATCTGCTTGGTGCGCTGCGCCTCTTGCAGGATCACGCGCATATCTTTACGCGCGGTCTCGGGCAGGTCGGGATTCTCCATCAGCAGGTCGGCGAAGCCCAAAATCGCGGTTAGTGGGTTGTTTACTTCGTGCGCGACGCCGGAAACCAACTGGCCGACGGCGGCCATTTTCTCGGCGTGCACGAGCTTGTCGCGAAGCACGGCGGAGTCGGTAATGTCGGTGAGCACCACCACGATGCTGGTCACGATTCCCTGCTCGTCGCGCATCGGGCTGAGATTCGCCGAGAACTTTCCGGCAGCGCCGTTGCCGCGGACGATCTGCAATTCCATGTTGTCGACTTGCTGGCTGTTCAGCGTGCTTTGCAGGGCTTCGGCCAGCGGGCGAACAAATCCCGGCGCCGCCAATTCCAGCAGAGGACGCCCCAGCAATTCCCGCTGTTCGAATCCCGCGTCGTACCAGCGGCGGTTGGCATAGCTGATGAGGCCTGCGGTGTCTGCGACCAGAATCAAGCTTTGCGTGTTGCTAAGAATCTTGCTGGAGAAATCGCGCTCCCGGTGCAGCTCCGACTGGTAGGTGCGGAGGCCGGTCACATCGAGCATCAATCCGCGAATCTGCAGCAGGCGACCCAGATTGTCGTGCATGCCGAAGGCATTGATCAGCACGTGAATGGGCGATCCGTCCTTGCGCCGCAGCGTCGCTTCAAAATTGCGCAATGTGCCGTTCTCTTTCATGAGTTCCGAGTGGTGCTGCCGCTGCTCGGTTGAAAAATAGAGTTGCGTGGGAATATCAATCTGCAGCAACTCTTCGCGTGTGCTATAGCCCAACATCCGGACCATAGCGTCATTCACTTCGATAAAGCGACCGCCCGGCGTGCTGAAGAACAGGCCTTCCTGAATGTTGTCGAAGAGTTCCCGGTAACGGCGCTCGGCTTCGCGGCGGTCGGAAATGTCTTTCAACACGTGAATGGTCTGCAGGCCTTCGTCGGAATCGCCATGCACCCGCGAGGTGGAAACCAAGTAGGTGCGATCGAATACAGGATGCGCGAATTCGTCGGAGTCGTCCGACATGGCCCGGCAGAATGGACACGAATACGACGCGGTGTCACTGGTCAGGGCCATCAGGGCCCGCATATTGACGCCGATCAATTCCGCCGGCGGCACTCCGATCATCGTCGCGAGCGAGCGATTCACGCGTAGAACTTTGTCGGCTTGGTCGTGCACCACGATGAAATCGCTGATGGCGTCGAAAATCTCGATCCAGTGGCGATTCGCCTGCTCGATGCGTGTAAACAGGCGGGCGTTCTCCAGCGCCATCGCCGCATGGCCCGCCATGGTCTCAAGGAAGACCTGATCTTCCGGACCCAAGGAAGCGGAGTTCCTGGAAAGACAGAGGAGCCCCGTCAATTCCCCGTTGGCTCCGAGCAGCCGCACGAGCGTGCAATCGGTCCACCCCAAAGTGGCCGCGGCTTCCGGGCCTAATACTTGTTCCGCGGAGCCGGAGACGACGGTGCCCGTATGCCTCGACACAAAGTCGCTCAACGCCGTGCCCAGCGCACGCTCCAGGCCGTGCTCTATCTCGGCTTCAGGGGACGGTTTGTGATCTTGCTGGGCGGCCTCTGACAGCGATTCCGCAGCTTTTGCGACAGTGTCATTACGGCTGTGCAGCGCCGCGACCTGCCAGCGGCCTTCCTGCAGCACGGCCAGCAACCCCGCGCGAGAGTTCGTGAGTTCCGCGGTTCGAGACACGAACCGCCGCGCGAACTCAGGCAGCCGCAGCGCTCCATCCATTTCTCGGGCCAGTTCGATCAGGGCCTCAGCCCGGCGCCGGTGCTGCTCGGAGAGATGGAGATTGCGGGCCACTTCCACCACAATGGCGACTTGGCTGGAAAGCACACGAGCGCGCCGGATGTCTTCCTGCGAAATGCCGGTGCCGTCGAGCCGGTCGAGAACGCCGAACATCCCAAGCACCCGGCCGCTTGTACTGATCAGAGGTACCGCAAGGAACTGGCGCACGTTGTACTTGGTGACGACGTCGAGGTTGACTCCCGGAGTCCGGCTAGCCTCATCGGTCCAGAAGACTTCGCGAGCGCGCAAAGCCCTGGTGGCGACACCCTCGGGAAACGGCGTGTCCACGCGCTGTGGTTCTCGCTTTTCCACCGCGTAGCGCATCTGGAACTGGCCACTCTCCTCGAGTGCGATGAAGCAGCGGCCGAAACCAAGGAAATCCGAAGCTCGCACGACGAAGGCCTGCAGAACGTGTTCGAGATTACTGCTGGAATTCAACTCACCGGAAATCTCGAGCAACTGGTGCAGTTCGTGCGCCTGGGCGGCCGCGGTAGCATGGAGTTCCGCGTGCGCCAGAGCCACCGCGCCGAAGCCTGCAATCGCGGCTACCAGCGCCTTTTCTTCCGCGGTGAAAACGCCTTCCTGGCGCGGATACAGAAGGATCGCTCCCTGAGTTCTCGAGGTGCGGAACGGAGCAGCGATCAACATGCCGGGAGAAACGAGGCTCCCGAGCGAATGCACGTCGGCTCCAATCGAAAGGGTGATGGGCTCTCCGGCGGCTACCGCGCGCTGGGCCAGGTCGGCCGCGAAACGCAGAGTCTGCCGGTCATGCCGGGCCCGGGCGGAGGTCGCCAGTTGCGGAGTCTCTGCCGAGACCGCCTGTAACTCGAAGGGCCCTTCGCGGCGCAGCAACACACACACCAGCCGGGTACGCAGTAGCAGGCGCAAACGATCGGCCAGGGCCTCAATCACCGCCGAAACGTCCGGTGTTCCGTGCAAAGCGTGGGCCACATCCGCCAGGATTTCGGCGCGGCGGTGCTCCTCACGCGACGCCTCGCTCAGTCGCGACGCCTCCAGCAGGCTGCCCAACTGGCCCGCCAGAATCGTGGCCTTGGCAGCCAGATCCGCGTTAAAGAAGTCGTCGCTGGAATCATGCAGAAACGTAACCGCACCAATAACTTCGTTGAACACCATCAAGGGCGCCGCCAAGAGCGAGCGCGCGTCGAATTCCATGGCAGCCGGAAAGGCCGGAGATTTCGCGTGATTGGCGAAGATGGTGCGCCGCTGCCGCACCGCTTCGGCAGTTACGGTGCTTTGGTCGGGGCGCAGCCGCATCCCTACAAAGCGGTCTGCCATTTTTCCATCCGCTTGCTCTCCGACCAACTCGTCTGCGAAATGGCAGCGCCAGAAATAGACTCCCGACACTTGAAAGAACTCGCGCGTCGCCTGGCAGAACAGTTGGATGAGGGCGAAGGTGTCAGGCCGCTCTCCGGCTTTGGCGGAAATGCGCAGCAGCAGCTTCTGGAATCCCTCATCGGACCCCGGGATGAATTTGTTTTCCGGAGGAATGACGGGACTACGGGCAGAAATGCTGAGCGCCGCGCCGACCATGGAGGAATCAGATTGTTGATTCACAAGTGCTTGAATCTATTGGGAAACTACCTGTCATCTCAATTTGAGTCAAGTGAAATGGGTGAAGGGGGTGCCCGGGTGTGAAATCCCGAGACAAGGTGAGACTTCGTCTCAGGGTGAGAAACGAAGGTCGATTCCACCGGAGTGAGACGGCACTGATGTCGAAAGTCACTTTGCGACTCTTTTCGATGTCAAATAACTATCTTCCTTTCTTCTAGATGCAGTCCATTACTTTGGTTTTTTCAAGAAGGTTCAGGTGGCCCGGGCGTTGCACGCCTAGGGTCAACAGCTTCTTGTAAGCAAGGAGGAATTGTGTCTCAAAGAACTGCGGCGGCTTTGCTGGCCGGACTGATGTTGGCAGTGGCTCTGGGCCCGATTCATGTGGGGGCACAGACGGCGCAGAGCGAGGAGTTCCTGCGCCGCGCGAAGACCAGAGTGCAGCCTACGTATCCAGAACTGGCGCGGAAGATGAATATCTCAGGCACGGTCAAGATTGAGGTTGTGGTTTCGCCCAATGGCACGGTGAAGGATGCCCGGGTCGTGGGCGGGCACCCCGTCCTGGCCAGTGCTGCGCTGGAAGCGGCCAAGAAATGGCGTTTTGAACCAGCCTCGGTAGAGAGTTCGGGAGTCATCGACTTTAAGTTTGAGCCGCGGTAGTGGCTGAGCGCGGAGGAGACGGGAATGACAATCGGCAAGAAGCTATATGTGAACTTTGGCATCATTCTCACCATGGTGGTTGTGCTGTTCCTGGTGAACTGGTCTGCGGTGCGACGTGAGCACGCGGCCAAAGAGCTGGCGGATACCACCAACGCCGTCCGCTTCCAGATGATGCAGAACCGTTTGTATCTCAGCAACTATTTGCTGAGCGGCGATACGCGCGAAGTCGACCACATGAACGAGGGTCTGCGCACGCTGAACGAGAAGCTCGACGGCGGCAAGAACAGGGCAAACTCGGACCAGGCCAGGACCTCACTTGCGAAGGTGCAGCAACTCGAGCAATCCTGGGGCAAGGAATTCGCCCAACCGCTGATCGAGAAGCGCAAAGACGTCGACTCCGGCAACGCCACCGTGGCCGAACTCCAGATCTATTACTTGCAGAAGGATGCTTCTTCCTGGGTCAAGAACTCCACTGATGCTCTTGACATCGCCGACGGCGAGAGCCGCAAGTCCGACGAGAGTGCCGCTAACTGGACGATCGCAATTTCCTTGATCAGCACACTGATCGCGCTGATCGCTGGAGTGATCATCGCCTACCGCACCGCGAAGTCAATCACCGAGCCGTTGACGAACCTGATGAATGTGGCCCGTGGAATCGGCAATACGGGCGATCTTGAGCACAACATCGATCTCGGGCGCGACGACGAGATTGGCGAACTGGCGCGGACGTTCCACAAGATGGTTACCTACCTCAAGGAGATGGCTGGAGTTTCCGAAGCCATCGCCGGGGGGGACCTGACTCTCGAAGTCAAGCCGCGCTCCTCGCACGACACGTTGGGCAATGCCTTCGCCCGAATGGTCGAAGGACTGGCGGGGCTGGTGCGCAGCGTGCGCGACGCGTCGTCTCAAGTTGCGAGCGCGTCGAACCAGGTTGCGGGAGCTTCCGACGATTCCGCCAAGATCGGATTGCAGGCTTCTTCCGCCATCGATGAAGTCACCAGCACGATGCACGAGATGAGCGTCAACGTGCAGAACATGGTGAAGAGCACACAGGTGCAGGCTTCCAGCGTCAGCGAGACGTCGGCCTCCATCGATCAGATGGTGGCTTCGATTCAGCGCGTGGCCGATACGGCCAAGGTGCTGCTCGACATCTCCAACCGTTCGCGCGAAGAGGTGCACAACGGCATCGGGACCATGGAAAAGGCCACGGACGGCCTGAACCGGATCAACACCACGATCAACTCTTCGGGGGAAATCATTGGAGCCCTGGGACAACGCGCCGACGATATCGGCAAGATCATTGAAGTCATCGACGATCTGGCCGAGCAGACCAACCTGCTGGCCTTGAACGCCGCCATCGAAGCGGCCCGCGCCGGAGAACACGGACTGGGATTCGCCGTAGTCGCCGACGAAGTGCGGAAGCTGGCGGAAAAATCGGCGCAATCCACCAAGGAAATCTCGGAACTGATTCAGAGCATTCAGAAGGAAGCCCGCAAAGCGGTCGAGAACATGGACCGCTCCACTTCGATCGTCAATGAAGGACTGGAGCTGGGCGGAGAGCTGAACGCGGCGCTGCGCAAGATCTCCAACGTGGTCACTGAGGTCTACAAGTTCGCGCAGGAAATCGGTGCAGCTACCAACGAACAGTCGCACGGCTCGTCGCAGATTGCGCGCGCCACCACGAGACTGAACGAAATCACCCACGAAATCAACTCGGCGGTAGAGGAGCAGGCTTCCGGAGCGCAGGCGGTGGTGAAGGCCATGGAACGCATGCGCGAACTGGTGCAGTCCTCGACATCGGGTTCGACCGAACTGGCAGCGTCGTCGGAGCAAATGTCGAAGATGTCGCGCGGCCTGCTGGAATTCCTCGACCGATTTGCACTGGCCGATGCTTCGCATTCGCAGTCGAGCGGAGACACCGCCAACCGCAATGCGCGCCGTGCCGCTGCCGGAGCGGGAGCGCAGTACTAAGGTCGCTGCCTGAGGTCTGAACCCTATGAGCCGTGAACTTCATATTGTGGGCTTCAAGGTGGGCCGTGAGACCTACGGCGTGCCCATCACTTCCCTGCACGAGATCGTGCGGGTACCTGAGATCACCGCCGTGCCTGATGCGCCCGACTATCTGGAGGGCGTGATCAACCTGCGCGGCAAGATTGTTTCCGTCATGGACCTGCGCAAACGGTTTGGAGAAAAGGAGGCGACGCTGCGCAAGCAGAATCGCATCCTGGTGGTTGAACATGCGGGACGGCTCGCGGGCCTGATCGTGGATTCGGCCTCCGAAGTACTGAAGATCCCGGCGGACGCCGTGGAAGCTCCGCCGGCAGTGTTTCAAGAAGGCGGGCTGAACTGTGTGACGGGACTGGGCAAGGTCGCCGGACGGCTGGTAGTGCTGCTCGACATGAGCAAACTGCTGGCTCCGGGCAGCCTGCAGGTGAAAAGTGAGACGGGCGAAAAGAGGACTGCTCCCAAGGCCGAGGGTCGGGGCGCAGGGGCGCGGTAACTCGAGGTTTCAAAGTTTCAAGGTTGCACGGTTTCAAGGTTGAAAGAGCCTGGAACCTCGGGGACGTTCGAGCTTTGAAACGTTGACACTTTGAAGCATTGAAACCTCAGACCTTAGAACGAGAGAACGCATGAGCACATCCGGAGCGGCACCTGCTCCCATATTGACGGAAGCGGAACTGAAGCTGCTGCAGGCGCTCGTCTACCAGGAGTGCGGCATGCACTTCGACGAACGTCGCACGCACTTTCTTCAGGACCGCCTATTGCGCCGATTGAAGGAGTGCCGGGTTGACTCCTTCTATGCCTACTACCGCATGCTGATCAGCCCCCAGGGCAAGGACGAACTGGCCAAGCTGCTCGAGAATCTCACCGTCAACGAAACCAGCTTCTTCCGGCACAAAGCCCAGCTCGATCTGTTTCAGAAAACCGTGCTGGAGGAGTTGTTCAAGCACAAGAGCTCGCGGCGGGAATATTCGATCCGCATATGGAGTGCGGGCTGTTCGACCGGGCAGGAAGCCTACACGCTGGCCATGCTGGTCACCGACGCGCTGGCGTACTACTACCTGCGCAATCCACTGCCTGTGGATCTGCCGCTACCCAAACCGCTGGTGCCGCCACCGTGGCGGGTGGAAATTCTGGCCAGCGACATTGCCTACTCGGTGCTGCGGCATGGACAGGAAGGCAGTTACAGCGAGAACCAGATGTCGATGGTCGATTACGGCTACCGCCTGCGCTACTTCGACAAGATCAGCGAACGCTACGCCATCAAGAAGCCGCTGAAAGAGATGGTCCACTTCGACTTCCACAACCTGAAGACGGAGTACCTGCCGCAGCGCAATGACGTGATCTTCTGCCGCAACGTAATGATGTACTTCGATGAGGCCGAGCAGAAACGGCTGATCGAAAAGTTCTACCGCTGCTTGAATGCCGGTGGCTATCTGTTTGTAGGCCATGCGGAAAGCCTGCTGGGCCTGACCAAGAAATTTCAGATGCTGCACAAGGACAGTGGCACGGCGTACCAGCGCGTTGAGGTGAGGGAGTAGTGGATGACGAATGCCCCCGATGAGCGTGGCCTCGAACTGCGGGAGCTCTTTTTTGAGACCTCGCAGGAGTTGCTGCAGGCGCTGAACGACGAAGCGCTGAAGCTCGAAAAGAATCCCGGCGACGAGGAGATCGTGCGCGCTATCCGGCGCACCGTGCATACCCTGAAAGGGGACTCGGCAGCCTGCGGACTGCGAGAGTTGAGCGAACTGGCGCATCAGTTCGAGGATGCCCTGTCGCTGGACGGTACGGCAACGCATGCGCCAGTGGCGGAGATCGCCTTCGCCGCCGCCGACGTGTTTACGGAGATGATCGCGGCTTACCGCAACGGCACGAAGCTACCCTCCACTAAGAGTCTCAGCAAGAAGATTCAGGATCTGACCGCAGCTCCGGCCGCGGGAAAAGCGAAGCGTACGCGGAAAACAGCGGGCAAGAGTTCGTCTGCGAAAGCACCCGCTTCTAAGACAGCGGGCACCAGCGCTTCAGCCAAGACTTCGGCCGCGCGGGCGGCGGCCAAGGTGGATGCGCTCTGGACCGAATACGAAAAGCTGGCGATGACACAGGCGCAGGCGAGCGGCCAGGATGTGTATCACGTCGTGGTGAAGATCGATCCGCACTGCGCCATGCCGATTGCGGGACGGCAACTGGTACACAACGCCATTGGCGTCATGGGTCCGGTGCTTGCGGTACGGCCTGACGCGAAATCTCCGGCGGCCTCCAAGCAGGTGGAGTTCGTGCTGGCGAGCGTGCAGACGGTGGAACAGATTTCGGCCAAGTGCAAGATTCCGACGATTGCGGGCGAAGTCACGGTCGAGTTGATGCTGGAGGCGAGCCCGGGTCCGCAGGCCACCGCGCTGCCCGCTCTTGACCCCGAGGAGAACCCGGAAGCGAGCCAGACTGAGACAGAGGCGAGCGCGCCCGAGGCTCCCGCCGCCGCTGCACCCGGTCCGGGATCGGTTGCCGCCGCGCAGGAGAACCTGCTGCGCGTGGAAGCCAGCCGCATCGACAACGTACTCAATCTAGTGGGCGAACTGATTATCGGCAAGTCGATGCTGCAGCAGGCCTTGAACGAATTCGCCAAGCGCTATCCGAAAGAGCTGCTGCGCGGCAAGTTTGGCGACGCGATGGCTTTTCAGGCGCGCGTGCTGAACGACCTGCAGCGCTCGGTGATGAAGATCCGCATGGTGCCCGTCGATCAACTGTTCCGGCGCTTTCCGCGAATGGTGCGCGACGTGTCGCGGCAATGCGGGCGCGAAGTGGAACTCGATATCAGCGGGCAGGACACCGATCTGGACAAGGGAATTCTCGACGCCATCGCCGAGCCCTTGACCCACCTGGTGCGCAACGCGGTGAGCCATGGCATTGAGCCTGCCGAAGAGCGGCGCAAGCTGGGTAAGAAGCCGCAAGGGATCGTCCGGCTGAACGCTTACCACCACGGCAATCAGGTGGTGGTCGAAGTCACCGACGATGGACGCGGCATCGACGCGCAGAAGATTCGCGCCAAGGCCATTGAACTTGGGATGACGACTCCCGAAGAGGCCGCTCGGATGAGCGAAGCGGAAACTCTCGACTTCATTTTCCGCCCGGGCTTCTCGACGGCGGAGCAAGTCACGGAAGTCTCCGGACGCGGCGTGGGCATGGACGTGGTGCAGAGTGTGTTGCATCGTTTGAAAGCGTCGATCAGCGTGGAGACGCGTGCTGGGCAAGGTACAACCTTCCGGCTGAAGCTGCCTCTGACGCTGGCCATTATCAAGGCCTTATTGTTCTGGGTCGAGCAGCGGCTGTATGCCATTCCGCTGAACGCGGTGCTGGAAATTGCGCGAACGTTTGAAACCGAGGTGCATCAGGTCGACAACTACGAGGTGCTGCAACTGCGCAATCAAGTGCTGCCTCTGCTGCGGCTGGGGCGGCCAGTAGAGGCTGTCGGAGATCGAAAATCCAAGCTATTTGTGCTCGTCATTACCGTAGGAGAGAGGAAGTACGGCTTGATTGTCGATGCGTTGGAGGGCGAAGAGGAGCTAGTCATCAAAGCGCTCGATGACCACACGTTCCATACTGATCTGGTTTCGGGCGCCTCCATTCTGGGAGACGGGCGCGTGGTGCTGATTCTGAACTTGCCTGCCGTGGTGGAGCACGTGGCCCGCGCAAGGCCCGAAGAACTGGGGCACTGCAATTCGGGTTTGTTGTTGTCGCACACGGACCGCGTACGGCTGTCGCTGACCCCGGTCACGGGAGGACAGGCATGAAGAACGGCGCGGTGAGAGTGCTCGTGGTCGACGATTCGGCGCTGATGCGGAAGCTGATTCCGCAGATGCTGGCCGCGGATGAGTCCATCGATGTGGTTGGGACCGCGATGGATGGCAACTTCTGCCTGAAGAAGATAGAAGAGTTGAAGCCCAACGTGGTGACGCTCGACCTGGAAATGCCGGGCATGAACGGGATCGACACGTTGAAAGAGATTATGCGGCGGCAGCCGGTGCCGGTGATTGTGTTCAGTTCGCACAGCACGGAAGGGGCGTCGGTCACCATGAAGGCGCTGGGGCTGGGCGCGTTCGACTTCGTGACCAAGCCCAAAGATGCGACCGCGCACATGGCGGAAACCGCTCGGGAACTGATCGCGAAGGTGAAGGCGGCGTCCGAGTGCAAGCTGAAGCCGCGCATGCTGCCGGGAACTCCACCGAAGAAGGAGAAAGCGCCAATATCATCGGCGTCCCCGAACAAGGTTGTTGCCATCGGAGTGTCGACGGGAGGCCCGCAAGCCCTGGAGTACGTCCTGTCGCAACTGCCGGGAGACTTTCCGGGAGCGATCACAGTCGTGCAGCACATGCCAGACGGATTCACCGACATGTTTGCGCGGCGGCTCGACGAGGTATGCCCCTTGCGGGTGAAGGAAGCGCAGTCAGGAGATGTGTTGCAGCCGGGACGGGTGTTGATCTGTCCGGGGAACCGGCACATGAAAGTGAAGCGGCTGCCTCTGGGAGACATTGTGGTGCTGGGGGACGAAGCGCGAGTAAACGGGCACCGTCCGAGCGCGGATGTGCTGCTCCGCAGCGCGGCCGATGAATTCAAGGCACAGGCGGTCGGGGTACTCATGACGGGCATGGGTGACGATGGTGCCGAAGGCCTGGGAGCGGTGAAGAAAGAGGGTGGCATGACGATCGCGCAGAGCGAAGAGTCCTGCGTGGTGTACGGCATGCCGAAAGCGGCGATCGAGCGAGGGTACGCCATCCGCGTGGTGGGGCTGGATGTGATGGCGTCGACGCTGCAGGCGATTTGTGGGCGGAATTCGGGATCCGAAATGGGGTCCACCGGGCGCGCGGTGCGCGCGGGAAATTGAGTTTGGGTGCGGCAGGTACCCGTGACCAGCGTCATCTGGTGCGAGCCAGCCGGGCATGATATGCAGTAGACAGGGGAGGTGTGTATGGAGCAGTTTGCACCAGTGAAACGCAGCAAGGACGGGCAGCCGGTCCGCTACTTGATCGTGGACGATTCGGTGTTCGCCCGTAAGAATCTGGCCCGCATGATCGAAACGTTCGGCGGGCAGGTGGCGGCTGAGGCCGGCGACGGCTTGACTGCCATCAGCGAGTTCGACCGCACGCATCCGGACATTGTGCTCATGGACATCACCATGCCGCAGATGGAAGGAATCGAGGCGGCTGAACGGATCGTTCAACAGCATCCGGAAGCGCGCATCGTGATGGTCTCGTCGGTGGGTTACCAGGAGAACATTGTGGCAGCGCTGCAACGGGGAGCACGTCATTTCGTGCAGAAACCGGTGAAGCCGGAAGTGCTGTACGAAGTCATCAAGTACGTACTGGGCGACGACGGTGCCGTAGCCACCTCGGCGGGAGCGGGAGTCTAACGCGATGAAGATGGAACTGATCCAGCCTTTCATCAATGCGGCGGACGCCGTGTTGTCGCAAGGGTTGCAGTGCACCACCAAGGTGGGAAACCTCACCATGGAAGAAGATGCCTACCGCCGCAAGGGCGTGGCGGGCATGATCGCGCTGACGGGTGATATCGAGGGGCGGATCGTTCTTGACCTCGAACCCGCGACCGCCGTGAAGGTGGCAAGCCACTATGCGGGCGCCGAACTACCGGAGTCGGATGCGCTGATCAAGGAAACCATCTTCGAACTGGCGAACCAGGTTGTGGGCAATGCTATCTCGGCGCTCAACGACCAGGGCTTCCATTTCCGCGTGCATCCCCCGCTCCTTCTCACGGCGCAGGAGGGCGACAAAACCAGTGAAGACACCGAAGCTCTGATGATCAGCTTCGAGACCTCCCTCGGCCATGTCTTCATGAACGTCGCACTGCGCTACAACAAACGCCGGATGGCCGATCATGCGGCGATGGGCGCCTGAGGCCGGTCGCCAATGAGTCAGTCTCGCATCAACTAGCAGTCGGGCGCGAAGTCCACACCCGGCTGGATCGTCGGTAGCCACTTCCTAGGATTTTTCCGTTTGCCAAGATACTGATTCGGTGGCGATTCCTCATCTCTGGCAGCTTTTTATGCCCGCAAAATCCTGATAGCAAAGAGGTTTTGTAAATCCTCGAGACCGGGTAACGGGTCGTTTACTTGCCTACATTTACTGGGTGGCTCACACGCACCTTCGATTGCGTCAACTCCTTGGCATCCAGTTGCCCCCGTTTGTCCTTATCGAGCCTGTCGAACTCTGCTTCCATGAACTGCATCCACTCGTGCTTGGATATCTTGCCATTTTTGTCCGTATCCATCAGCAGCAGCAATTGCTTCACTTCGGGTTCTCCGAGAGCCAGCTTGTCCTGGGCCTTCGGAGTGGCTGCTCGCTGGGCGACCGCAATTCCTAGCACGGACCAGATCACGACCAACACTGAAACCGCCACCATCAGCCACACGGCGTTCGTTCGTCTTAACATGATCGACCTCCAACTGCATGGAGTGAGCTCATCAAGAGGCATTCAACACGAAGGTATGTAAATTGTGGATAAGAGCGTCATAAATGATTCGTAAACGTGTGGGCTGCCCGTCCTGCTCTGGCGAACGAGGCTCAGAGACAAGCGATGCGCGGCGGTCTCAGATACACCCACTCAGCAGATAGAATCAATCGGTGAGCATTGATGACATTGGGCCCGGCAAGGACGGCGCTCTTTTTTCGGAGTGTCGAAGCTTCCAAGACGAGGCCGAGTTCATCTAATCAACATTTTGCGGAGGGAGTCCCTGTCCATACCCATCGAAGATTACGCGATGATCGGCGACTGCCATACAGCTGGCCTGGTCTCGAGACAGGGTTCGATCGACTGGCTCTGTCTTCCGTACTTTGATTCGGGAGCCTGTTTTGCGGCGCTGCTCGGAACTGCTGAACACGGGCATTGGTCGATCTCACCGGCGGGGTCGATCCGAAGCATTCGCCGCCAGTATCGGGATGGAACTCTGATTCTGGAGACTGAGTTTGAGACCGAAAGCGGGTCGGCAAAGGTCATCGACTGCATGATGTCGCGCCAAGAGGCGCCTACGCTCCTGCGCGTTGTCGTCGGCACCCGAGGGCAGGTACCGATGAGGTTGGAACTGGTGATTCGATTCGATTACGGGTCTGTGGTGCCTTGGGTGCGGCGGATCGGAAACGGGATTTCCGCCATTGCCGGTCCAGACATGATCCGGTTGCGGTCGGATGTCCCGCTTCACAGCCAGGATATGAAGACCGAGGCTGAGTTCACTGTTGCGGAGGGACAAAGGGTTGCGTTTGATCTGACCTGGTTTCCCTCGCACCAGCGTGAACCTGTGCCGGTGAACATTGAGGAGGCGATTCAGAACACAGAAAAATGGTGGCGGGAGTGGTCGGATCGCTGTGCTCACCAGGGGGAATGGCGGGACGCGGTGTTACGCTCTCTGATCACGCTAAAAGCTCTGACATTTCTGCCCTCGGGCGGGATCGTGGCAGCGCCGACAACTTCATTGCCTGAACTGTTAGGGGGCGTGCGAAATTGGGACTACCGCTTTTGCTGGGTGCGAGATGCGACCCTGACCCTGCAAGCGCTGCTTAGGGCCGGATATTTAGAAGAAGCGCGAGAGTGGCGAGAATGGCTTTTGCGCGCAGTGGCGGGCAGCCCTTCTGAACTCAACATCGTTTATGGACTTCGCGGCGAACGTAGGCTCACGGAACTGGAACTGCCGTGGCTGCCGGGATATGAACAATCTGTCCCCGTCCGGACCGGGAATGCCGCGTACAAACAATTTCAACTGGACATCTTTGGGGAGGTGACCAACACACTTTTTGAGGCGCGCGGAGCCGGGCTGGGACCGCCCCAGCATGCGCGTCACGAAGTCGCTCTAGCGATGCTGGAATTCCTGGAGACGGGCTGGGAGCAGCCTGATGAGGGCATTTGGGAGGTGCGCGGTCCACGGCGGCATTTCGTGCACTCGAAGATGATGGCATGGGTCGCTGTCGATCGCTTGATCAAAATGGCGGAACTGGGCCGGTTCGCCGTCGATGTGCCACGATGGAAAAAACTTCGTGATGCCATTCATGAGCAGGTTTGCCGTCAGGGCTTCGATGCGAATATGAATTCCTTTGTGCAGTATTACGGAGGCAAACACCTCGATGCCAGCGTCCTGATGATGCCGCTGGTTGGCTTTCTTCCGCCAGACGATGCACGTGTAATGGGCACGGTTAAAGCCATCGAAACTCATCTCGTGGAAAATGGCTTTGTCGGACGGTACAAGCAAGATCCCGCCGTAGACGGCATGCCGCATGGAGAAGGAACATTTCTGCCTTGCTCATTCTGGTTGGCGGACAATTACGAGTTGCAGGGCCGCCATGCGGACGCCGTGCGGATGTTCGAGCGACTGTTGGACATTCGGAACGATGTCGGCCTTCTATCCGAAGAATATGATCCAGTCACAAAACGCCAGCTAGGCAATTTTCCTCAAGCGTTTTCTCACGTTGGCTTGGTAAATACAGCTTTCAATCTGACCCCGCAATCAAGCCAGCCTAGTCGACGCCCCGGTGAGGGAGCGGATCCGCGCTGAGTCTGCCGTTGAGCCGCGCGGTTAACGTTCCCACCCTGACGAGACAGTAATGAGAGTTGGCTTAGGGGAAAGTGATCGCGATTGCTGTTGGCTGACGGACAAGCGGGAAGTAACGCGAAGGCAAGATTTGCCGACGGCCCGGAAGTGCCATAGGTCGAGGAGCACGGAATCGTGGCCGCGCGCGACGTGAAGGTGCAGACTCAAGGGGGCCGAACCGCCCCAGGACAGCCTGCAAGATGCGATCTGGCGGGTGTTACAGTTTAGGGTCATGGTCGAGGGCACACACTCGGAAACGTTTGACGAAATTGTGGAGTGGGCCTATAGCACGCTGCCGCAGAAGATCAGGGAGCTACCAGACTTCCCGGGCATCCAAGTCGTGGAGGAGCCATCAGCGGACATGCGGAAGAAGAGCAACTTGCCCGACAGCCATGAGTTGTTGGGACTCTACAGCGGAGTACATCGGACTCAACAGAGACACGACCTTCTGCGGGTTGCCCCCGATTTGATATTTGTTTTCCGCGGCCCGATTCTGCGCTGTTCCAAAGGAAATTTACGAGCTGAAGTGAAGCGAGTGGTATGGCATGAAGTGGCGCACTGGCTCGGACATGATGAGAGGCAAGTGGAGGAGCTAGGTCTATGAGCCTGTGCAGCAATCAATCTAGAAGATTCTCAACGGGGAGTCAGGTGGAACCGATGCCATGCAGGCGAGCGCTTCTCTTCTTAAAACAGTTGGGCTGTACTGCGGGGCTAGCGCTGGGACTGCTGGCAGGGGCTTTGCCGGCGTCGGCCGCAAAGGACGCGAAACCGGAGTTCGGACCCAACGTGCTGATCTTCGATCCGTCGATGCCGGCGCAGGCGATTCAGAAGCAGATCGACGCGGTCTATACAATCCAGGAGCACAACGAGTTTGGGCCGCAGAGGAATGCGTTCCTCTTCATGCCCGGAAGTTACGCAGTGGATGTGCCAGTCGGCTTCTATACGGAGGTAATGGGACTGGGGCCATCGCCCGATGCCACGCGCATTGCAGGCAACATGCATGCGGATGCGAATCATGAGCACAACAATGCGACGACGACTTTCTGGAGAGCTGGGTCGGGGCTCTCGATCGCGCCGGCAGGGGGCACGATGCAGTGGGCGGTGTCGCAGGCGGTGTCGCTGCGGCGCATGCATGTGCGCGGCGACCTGGTGCTGCACCAGCATCACGGTTGGGCCAGCGGCGGCTGGATGTCGGATTCGCTGGTGGATGGAAATGTCGACTCCGGCAGCCAGCAGCAGTGGATCTCGCGCAACTGCGCTTGGAAAAGTTGGACGGCGTCGAACTGGAACATGGTTTTTGTCGGTGTGGTGCATCCACCGGATGGTGCGTGGCCTCAGCCGCCCTACACCACGGTGACGCGTACGCCGACGGTGCGCGAGAAACCATTCTTGCAGGTGAATGCGGCTGGCGAGTTTAGCGTGCGGGTTCCGCAGCTATATAGCGACAGCATCGGCACCACATGGCGTGGCGGAGAAACACCGGGAGAGACCATTCCGATTACGAAGTTTTATATTGCGCATGCGGACGCGGATACGGCGGAGACCATCAACACGCAGCTGGAGCGGGGCAAGAATCTGATTCTAACGCCGGGGATCTATGATCTGGACGCGCCGATTCAAGTGACACGGCCCCATACGGTGGTACTGGGGATAGGGTTTGCGACGCTGCATCCGGTGAAGGGTACAGCGGCGATGACGACGGCAGATGCGGATGGGATTGAAATCGCGGGCTTGCTGTTCGATGCGGGGCTGAGCGAGTCTCCGGTGTTGCTGGAAGTAGGGCCAGAGGGAAGCCGGTCGCGGCATGCGAAGGATCCGATTGCGCTCCATGACGTTTTCTTTCGCGTGGGCGGCGCGGCCGTTGGGCGAACGAAAGTGAACTTGCGGATCAACAGCAGCGACACACTGGTGGACCATACGTGGATCTGGAGAGCGGACCACGGCGAGGGAGTGGGTTGGGATCTGAATACCAGCGCGAACGGGCTGGTGGTGAATGGAAGCGACGTCACGATCTATGGCTTATTTGTGGAGCATCACCAGCAATTCCAGGTGCTGTGGCAAGGCAACGGAGGAAGAACTTATTTCTATCAGTCCGAGATTCCTTACGATCCTCCGAACCAGGCGAGCTATGCGAGTGCGCCGGGGGTGAACGGCTGGGCCTCATACAAGGTGGCGGATGGCGTCACCAGTCATGAGGCCTGGGGGCTGGGCGTGTACAGCGTCTTTATTTATCCGGATGTGGTGCTGACTCGGGCGATTGAGACGCCGAAGAGGCCGGAGATCCGTTTCCACGACATGATCACGGTGGCGCTGGGAGAGCATGGCGCGATCAAACACGTGATCAATGACACGGGCGAGGCGACCGCGATGAAGCCTCGCGTGACGCCGAAGGTGACGGACTATCCGTGAATGCTCTGCAGAGCTGCGTCCGTCTCTACGCGGACGGGGTGCGAAAAGCTTTCTGGACGAGTGTGTAGCGGGCGGCGCCGATCATGCCACAGTCGTCATTGGCCACGATCTTGACCGGCATGTCTTTCAGGATCGTTTCCATGCGGCCTTTGTCGAGGAAAGATTCCAGGAACACAGGATCCTTCATCTTGGGGACGATCTTTGCTGCGATGCTGCCGCCGATGAAGATGCCACCCGTAGTCATGAAATTCAGGGCGGAGTTCCCTGTCTCGGCGCCGAAGACGCTGACGAAAATCGACAATGTCTGGTCACAGATGGCGGCCTTGCCCTCGAGTGCCGTCTGCGAGATCAGCGCAGGAGGATCGGGGGCGGCGCTCATCTGGGTGCGCAACCATTCCGGCTCGTCGGCTTTGTGCGTGTCACGCAGAAAGTCATAGATATTCTTGATTCCGGGGCCCGAAAGGATGCGCTCGCAGCTGATACGGCCGTATTTCTTTTGCAGGTAGGCGAGCAACTCCATTTCGAGATCGTTTCTGGGGGCGAAGTCGGCGTGACCGCCTTCGCAAGCAAAAGGGTGATGGCGGAAACCATCCCAGTAGAGTCCGGCCATCCCGAGTCCAGTTTTGGCCGAGATGACCGCGCGGTTGCCTTCAGCATCTTCCGAGCCCTCGCTCAACGTGATGAAGTCTTTGGATTCCAGGCCATCGATTCCGTAGGCGTAAGCTTCCAGATCGTTAAGCAGCCCAACTGAATTCAGCTTGAGCTGTTTGGCCACTTCGCGTGAGTCGATGACCCAGGGCAGGTTGGAAATCTTGCTGCGTCCTGCGCGCACTGGACCGGCGACACCGAGACAGGCGCTATGAACGGGGATGCCTTCGGTCTTTATAAAATTGTTCAAAATGCCAGGCAGACCGTCGTGCTGCTGGCTCATATAGTCTTTTTCGACGACGGATTGCAGCCGATTGCCTTCGGTCTCGAAGGCGGCCAGCCGGGTGTGGGTCGCGCCAATCTCACCTGCGAGGATCATTGTTCAATCAGAATCATGGTTCGATTCTCCTCCACTGGCGGCCATCGAGTTCCAGAAGTTGATCGGAATCCGCAGGCCCCCAACTACCGGAAGCATAATTCGGAAACTTGCGCGGAGGCAGCGCGCGCCATACGTCCAAAGCGGGATCGACAACGCTCCAACCAGCCTCGACCATGTCGGCGCGCTGGAATAGAGTGGCATCTCCGATCATGCAGTCATACAACAAAACTTCGTAGCCGGTATAGGCATCGGCTCCGAAATACTTGGAGTATTCGAAGCTCATGTCGACCGACCCGACTCGCAGCAGCGGGCCGGGCACTTTGGCCCCGAAGCTGAGCGAGATTCCTTCTACGGGCTGAATTTGGATGACCAGCGTGTTGGTGTGCAACTTGTGAAACGGAGCGTTGCGGAACAACTCGAAGGGTGTGCGTTTGAACTGGATGGCGATCTCGGTGTGGCGCAGCGCCAGACGCTTGCCCGTGCGCAAGTAGAATGGGACTCCAGCCCAGCGCCAGTTGTCGATGTTGAGCTTGAAGGCGACGAAGGTCTCGGTGCGCGATTCGGGAGCAACGCCAGGCTCCGAGCGATATGCCGCCACTTTTTCACCAGCGAGCGCTCCGGGACCATACTGTCCGCGCACACAGCGCTGCAGAACGTCGTCGGAGCTCAGCGGTTGAATCGAATGGAGCACTTTCGCTTGCTCGTTTCGGACGGCGTCGGCCTGGAAGGAAACCGGTGATTCCATCGCGGTCAGGCTGAGGAGTTGCATGACATGGTTGGGGACCATGTCGCGCAAGGTCCCGGCGGTATCGAAGTAGCCCCCGCGCCGCTCAACTCCGACGGTTTCAGCGTTGGTGATTTGCACATGGTCGATATAGCGCCGGTTCCAGATAGGCTCGAAGATGGCGTTATCGAAGCGGAAGACCATAATGTTCTGCACGGTCTCTTTGCCCAGGTAGTGATCGATGCGAAAGATCTGATTTTCCTCAAGGACGGTCTTGATATCGCGGTTCAGGGCCTGAGCCGATTCCAGGTCCTGTCCAAAGGGCTTTTCGATGACCACGCGGCGCCAGCGACCATTCTCCTGGCGGGAGAGGGTGGCTGTCCCCAATTGCTGCACAATCTGCGAGAAGAACTTGGGCGCGGTGGCCAGGTAGAAGAGATAGTTGCCCTCTGTATGTTGGTCGGCGTCCATCGCGGCGAGACGCTCGCGGAGTCTTGAAAACGTGGCTGGATCGGCGAAGTCTCCGCGCTCGTAGAACAGGCGGTTGCGAAACCACGCGAGGGTGGCGGCTGAGTCCGATCCTGCAGGCAGGAAGCTCGTGACCTGGCTGCGAAAGTCGTCGAGACTCAGGTCGTCGACGGAAACCCCCATCACGGCGAAAGTTTCGGGCAGGAGTCTAGCCCTTGCAAGATTGAATAGCGCGGGCACCAACTTGCGCTTAGTCAAGTCCCCAGCCGCGCCAAACAACACGAACACACAAGGGCCTGCGGCCCGCTCGGCGAAACCGAGATCGTTCTCCAGATTGGCTGGTGTAGTGGTGGACATGTCGGCGATCTTCGGAACTTGGTCGCCCATGGTAAATCAGCGATGCCTCGCTTTCTAGCGCATACTTGCAGAACAGGACGGGCCTAGGTCAATGCCAGTTGCGGCGGGGCGTTCTCGTCATCCGCGGGGTCGGCGAATCTTCGTAGTTCGGGATATTTCTGGACCAGCGATGGCGGGGCTGGAACTCGCTTACCAGTCAGCATCGCCTTCAACTCGAGAGCGTTGACTCCGGCCTTGCTTTCGAAGTGGTTGTTGGTGATCACGTAGGTTGTTTCCGCTTTCGCGGCGACGGCTTCAATTCGTTCCTTCCAGCCCGCCAGTTCCCTCTCGTTGTAGAGATAGTTGTAGCGGTCATCGCGGTTATCGGAATCGAACCACTGGTCGTAGTTGCGTCCGTGGAGGCGCACGTAGGCGAGGGGCGCAGTGACGTGGTCGGTGGGGGCGAGGGAGCGTCCGAGAACAGGCTGATCAATATTGCAGAAGGCGACATGCTGGTGGGCGAAAGATGCCAGGGTTTCGGCGTTGTCCCAACTGGAATCGCGCACTTCGACGACCCGCGGATATTCGATGAACTGGCGCAGCAGACGGTCAAGATATTCGCGGTTCAGCGAAGTGTTCTTGAAGGAGAGGGGAAACTGGATGAGGAGCGCACCGAGACGGCCTTCGTTGGCAAGGGGGTCGAGGCCTTCGCGGGTGCGGGCTTCGTCGTCGTCGGTGGGACGGATGGTAGCGGCGGAGGTGGGGCCCATCACGGGCGAGTGGGTGAAGGCGCGATAGAGCTTAGCGGTGAAGACAAAGCGCGGATTGACCGCCGCGACCTTGCGGCACCAGAGCTTGGCAAGTTGGGCCTTGATGGGGCCGTAGAAGGAGGTGTTGATTTCAGTGGTGTCGAAGAAGCGCGCCAGGTATTCGAGGGGATGCATTTTGCGGTGCTGCATTCCCGAGGGATAGAAGACGCCTTCCCAGTCTTTGTAGGACCATCCGGCGGTGCCGAAGCGAACGTCGTTGGGGAGAGTCTGGGGCAAGCGGGCTGGTGCCGAGGATCCCATGAGTGGAACCGCAGACGGAGGGCAGGGCAAGGGTAGCACACGGGATGGTGAATGGGTCGTCACGGAAGGAACTTGCCCCCGACGGCGGGATCATGAAATATGAAGAGATGCGCAAAATCCTGCTGTCGGCTGTGACGCTGTGCCTGCTGGCCGTGCCGTTGATCGGCGCCGCGGCACCGGAAGATTCGGACGCGGCTCAAGTGCGGGCCCTGGATTTCAAACTGACGGAAGCGTACAAGCAGCGGAAGTTCGATCTGCTGGCTTCGCTGCTGGACGACGATTTCGTGATTACTTTTGAAGATGGCAACGTGTATGGCAAGACTGGCTACATCAGCTTCAGCGCTACATCTACGATTAATGTGGACGTGGCGGAAATGACCGACGTCAAGGTGCGGATGCACAGGAATACGGCGATCTTGACGGGCCTGTACCACGAGAAGGGCAAGGACAAGGACGGACCATATGACTTTCATGACCGCTTCACTGATGTGTGGATGAAGTCGGGCGGGGAGTGGCGGTTGATTGCATCGCACTACGCAATTCCGTTGAAGCCGTAAGTCCGGTTCGCTATGGCGCGGGAGCCTGTTGCGCGGAGAGAGTTTGATTGAGCTGGCGGGCCAACTGGTTAGCCTGCTCGTTGGAGATTTCAACCTGGCCTTCGAGAACGACGCCGAGGCCACCCACACCAAAATCGCGGAACTTCACGCCTTGGAGTGTGGCAGAGTTCTGCACCGCTGCCGGCAGTACCATTTTGAAGTCCATTCCGGCGCGCGCGCCAGACAGCCCCAACTGGGCAGCCTTGTCTTGCAGATCCGCACCCAACGCCCCGGAATGCAGCTCGTCGCTCAACATGCCGGTAGCGTCGATGCGGCCGAAAGCGGCGTTCACCACTAAAGTGTTCTGCTTTTCTTTTTCTATCGCAGCAGTCAGCTTCATCTCGACGGTTCCGTCGCTCTCGGCAAGTTCGGTAGAAGTCTGTTGACCTGAGGTATGGAGACACATCCAGCGCTCAAAGTGCAACCGCACAACCAGCAGACTGGCAGGGGCTGCGGGCGTGAGCCTGGCCTGCTTGATGGATACGCGCTGTCCGCAGGTCTCGGAAGAATCGAGTTGCGAACGCAGAAGGTCGGTGATGTTTTGCTGCAGATCAGTCAGGTCCGCAATCAGTTCGAGTTTGAAGGTACGCTGGCCACCCTGTGCCGCGATCTGCGAAAGCGTGCCCGAGACTGTGACTGGGATCTTCGAGTTCTGAAGGCTAATTGACAGCTTGACCTGAGGAAGAGTGAACGCCAGATCCTCGCCCGTCGACAGCGTGATGCTCATTTCCCTTCCAAGCGCGAGTTGCAGGTTGGAAAAATCAGTGAGCGTTTTGTCGAGACTCTCTGCGTTGGAACTGACTTCGGGGCCAGCAGCCTTCGCTTCAAGACTCTGATCCAGTCTCTTCTGTCCCTGTTCGAGGTCGATATCCGTCTTGGCCAGTCTTTTGGAGATATCTTTCAATCCGTTTTTTTGCGCGGCTGAGAACCCCTCCAAGAACTTCTGGTTTCCATTCCTTGCGTTCTCGAGAGCATGGACCCAACCCTCGCGCTGGCCGATGTCGGCTGCACTATTTTCCTTGCGCACCTGATGCAGAAAAGCTTGCAGCTCCGCTTGCGCCGCTTCGGTACTCTTCACCATCGCTTGAAATTCCGCAAACTGTTGGCTGGTCGCTTGCAGGGCAAGAGCCTGGTGAAAATCTTTCAGGCTGTCTTTTTCGTCGACCCCGGTCGGACGGCTGATGCCGGAGATGCCGCCTCCACCCGCCGCCATACCACCTCCGCCGTGGTGTTGGGCAGTCGCTGTAACGGAACAAAAGAGCAGGATACAGGCCAGGATTAGACCGTTGACGGTGGAGAAGGAAATCCCTCTTCGAAGCATGACGCATGTCCCCAGACAAACCAAGTGCGAGATTGAGGCGAAACGGCCAGTATGGAAGTACGACCAGGAGGGCGCGTCAATCGGGCCAAAACTGGCGACCTGACCAAACTGGCGACGTCCATTAGGTTCGCTCAAGCGCGGGGAAAAAGCCAGCGTCTTTACAGTTCTTTGCAAAGACGACAGCTGCTTTGTAAGCGTGCATCCTTCCAAGAGAAATGCGAGAGGGGATTCTGTTCTGGGTGAATTGTCCCAGCAATTTCAGCTCTGTCGATTCAAAGTATGAATCGTTCCCATAGGAAACATGCTGTGCGAGAACGATTCCAACATCGCCGCAGCCTTGTTTTTCAATCGTTTCATCACATCCTCATTTTGTTGATCGGAAGGATTCATACTTTCCATGCCTTCGTGCCCCGGCGGTTCGCTATAAGTACGCAACCGCGTCAGGAGGCTTTCTTTGCGAACGGGCACGAACGCAGTCGAGGGTCACAAAGCCAGCAAAGACGGAAACGCGCTAGCGATTCGCGAAGACTTGCCGGGCATTATTGCGCGCGGCCACGAATCCATGACCGCGGCCGAGAAAGATCTGTTGAAGTGGCTTGGGGTTTTCTTCCGCAAGCCAACGCCCGGACGGTTCATGATGCGGGTCCGGATGCCGAACGGCCTCACCAATGCTCGGCAGATACGCGCGATTGCAGACATTTCGCGACTAATGGGAAATTGCGTAGTCGACATCACGACGCGCCAGCAGATCCAGCTACGCGGATTCACCTTGTCGAGTGTACCGAGAATTTGGGAGCAGTTGCGAGGCGTGGACCTGCACTCGCTGCAAACCGGCATGGACAACGTGCGCAATATCTGCGGTTGTCCGCTGGCAGGGCTCGCTTTGAACGAGTTATTCGACGCTTCCCCGGTGGTCTTGGCCCTGGATCGAATGATCGTGGGCACCGACGGAAATCCTGGATTTGCCAACCTGCCGCGAAAATTCAACATGGTGGTAACTGGTTGCCTGGAGAATTGCACTCCGGCCGAGTCGCAGGATCTGGCCTTGGTTCCGGCGCTGCGCACAGACCGGGCGGGTTTCAACATTCTGGTCGGCGGCAAGATGGGATCGGGCGGATTCACTATCGCGTCGAAGCTTGACGTCTTCGTGACTCCGGAGGACGCCGCGGTGGTGGCAGCGGAAGTGGTGAAGATATTCCGCGATCACGGACCGCGCGATGCCCGATCCAAGTGCCGCTTGGCATTCCTCATCGAAGAGTGGGGCGTGGCGCGGCTGCGAGGAGAGTTATGCGAGCGTCTGGGGCGATCGCTCGAACCCGCCGGGCGCGAGGTGCGGCCGGATTTTCATCACAGCGACCACATCGGGGTGATGCAGCAGAACCGTCCCGGGCTGATGGCGGTGGGTGTGCGGGTCCCGGTTGGAAGAATGGATCCTGCCCAGATGGATGAATTGGCGCGGCTTGCCGAAGTTTACGGCAACGGCGAAATCCGCCTGACCATGGCGCAGAACGTGATTATCCCGAACGTGCCCGACAAACAGATCGACTCTTTGCTGGACGAGAGCCTGCTGCAGGAGTTTACTGCCCGCCCATCCCCTTTTAGGCGCAATGTGGTCGCCTGCACGGGTACGGATTTCTGCAATCTCGCACAGATCGATACTAAGCGTCATGCCGAGGAACTCTCCAGCGCTCTGGAACAGAACCTGGGAACGACGGGTGAGCCGCTGTCATTTCATTGGTCGGGCTGTCCAGCGGCGTGCGGGAATCATCAAGCCGCGGACGTGGGTTTCCGCGGGCTGAAAACCAAGATCAACGGCGAACTGGTGGAGGCGGTGGCGATCTATGTCAACGGCCGCACAGGTCCGGCGGCGGCTGCGGGTGAGCAGATTCTGGAGGTTGTGCCCTGCGATCACAAACTGGTCCATATTGTGGCGCAAGTAATCAAGGGCCTCGACCGTTACACTGCCGCGGGAACAGGTGCCGGTTTGCCCCTAGACTCCTCCAGTGCAGAAGAGGGTTCGGCGCCTGAGTAACAGAGAGGGCGTTCAGGCGCGCGAAGGGAAACACAATGGATCAAGTTAAGCCAGAGCAGGTCACTCCAACAGAACTCGTCGCTGAAGCAGTCGAACTGGCGAAGAAGAAAGCAGAACTGCGCATCAGTGATCTGCTGATTCGGGGAATGCTCGCGGGCGCGCTACTCGGTATCGCCACATCCTTGGCGTTTGTTGCGGTGGCGCAAGGCATGCCTGCGCTCGTCGGCGCCATTATCTTTCCTGTCGGGTTTGTGATGCTGGTCTTGCTGGGACAAGAGTTGGCAACGGGTAATTTTGCTTTGCTGCCAATGGGCGTGATGGCTGGGAAGGTTCGATGGCCTGAACTGGTCCGCAACTGGGCGTGGGTGTACGTCGGAAACTTGGCCGGCAGTGTGCTTTACGCTGCCCTGTTCTATCTGTCGATAACCAACTGCGGGAGGTCCGATGGCGGCGCGCTGGGCGAACTTCTCCGTCAAGCGGCGCAGAAGAAAACTCTCGGCTTCATGGCCCTGGGTGCGAGCGGGTGGACCACCGCGCTGGTGCGGGGCATGCTCTGCAATTGGATGGTCACGCTGGGAGCGTTGATATCGCTGGCGTCACGATCGACGATTGGGAAAGTGACGCTGATGTGGCTTCCGATCACGACGTTCTTCGCTCTGGGCTACGAGCACTCGATCGTAAACATGTACGTGATCCCGACTGGAATGCTGCTGGGAGCGCCAGTGCCGCTTGCCAAGTGGTGGCTGTGGAACCAGATTCCCGTCACGCTGGGAAACATTATTTCTGCGACTCTGTTTACCGGGCTGCCTCTTTTCGTCAGCTACTACCGTAAGCCGTCCCAGGCGGTCGCGCAGGCCACGCTGATCGATCGTCCAGCCGAGGTTGCTGCGGCCTCGTAGTGTTACGATTTCTCCCATGGCAGTGAATCTGGAGCAGAGTCGAACCGCTGGCGGTTTTGGTGGGCGCACGGTGCTGTCATTCGAAAGCCGGCGCTCGGCCGAAATTGCAACCTTGATTGAGAAGTACGGCGGGCGGGCCATAGTGGCTCCCGCCACCAGAGAAATCCCGGCAGAGAGCAGCGCCGACGTGGCGCGCTTTGCGAGTGCGCTGCTGGAAGGCAAGATCGACCTCGCCATTTTCTTGACGGGCGTGGGAACACGAGCGTTGGCTCGCGCCATCGAACCGTTCTGCGCACGGGAAGATTTCGTTTCCGCTCTCAGCAGGGTTCCGGTTCTGGCGCGCGGGCCCAAACCGGTCGCTGCTCTGAAAGAGTTGGGCGTCCCCATCCTGTGGAACGTGCCGGAACCGAATACCTGGCGTGAGATCCTGCAGGTTGTCGATTCAAACAATGTATCTCTCCAGGACAGACGCGTTGCGGTGCAGGAGTATGGCGTCCCCAGCAAAGATCTGGAGCAGGGCCTGCAAGAGCGCGGAGCGGAGGTTCTGGCCGTGCATGTTTACGACTGGGCTCTGCCCGAAGACACTGCGCCGCTGAGGAATGCGATCGGCGCGTTGATGGCTGGAAATGTGGACGTGGTGTTGTTTACGGCAGCGATCCAGGTGCATCACCTGCTGCAGGTGGCCGAAGAGATGAAATGCAGAGACTCGCTGATGGAGGCGCTGGGAAAAATCAAAGTAGCTTCGATCGGTCCAGTGACGTCGGAAGCACTGGGCGAATACGGGATCCGCGTGAGCATGGAGCCGACACATCCGAAGATGGGATTTCTGGTAAAAGAAGCGGCGGAGTCCTAACGCGGTAATTCCAGCCTACTCCAATGACAACACAATCCAATAGACGCCGGTCGGATAGGTGTCGGTGCGGCTGTAGCAGGTGCCGATCGAGAAAGTGTGGAGCGTGGGGCTGAGGAGCGCGTGGCTCGTTCCGTTGGGTAGCGTTTCGGGATGCAGACTTGTATAGGTGAGCACGGTGGAGCGTTCCGCGAGTTTGTGAACGGGAGCGGTTCCGAGCTTGTCGGCGTGGGCCATGGAGCAGGCAGCGTCATCGGCGGTGAGCAGATCGCGGCGCGCTAGTTCTGATTGGCCGGCTTGGTGACGGCTCTGATTCACGGCCGCGGCGATGCGCTCTTTCACTTGGGCGGTGGAATAGTTGGGGAGGGCGTGGCCGAAATCCTGCACGATGTAGAGGCGGTCGCCGCTTCGAACCACGCCCAACCCGACCACGTTGTAGGCCGGGTTGAGCAGGTTCGCGCGATGGGGAGGGGAAAGCATGAGATGTTCGTGTCCGTGTTCGGCGTCGTAATCGAGCGCTACGTTTTCTCCCTCTTGATCGAGCTGCAGGGCCGTGGTGGCGGCGAGACGCACCGCGAGGGAGGGCTCGCCGTCAAATTGATGTGAGAGCTGCCGGGCTTGAAGCATCGCCAGCGCGTGGGTGCGCGCGGCCTGGGAGAGTCCCGTGTCGAGCGCGAGAGGCTGCGCGCCTGCCTGCTTCCGCGCTCCGTTGGCGAGCACCAGCAACTGCTCTTCAACCTGAATCTCGTATTCGTGAAAGGGAATGTCGGGAGCCTTCGCGGCAACTGGCTTTAGCGACGCCTTCTGAGTCGACTGGCCTGAGGGCGCGGGGTCAGCGGGAGAAGCCATTAAGCTCGTCGCGGGCTGTACGGCCGCGGAGCCGGTCAGCAACAGCAACCCCAACCATAGGCTTGGAGATCTGCGCATCAATTTGGCCTATCCAACAAGATCCTGGGAGGGATCGGTTCCCCTCAAGCCGTTTCGGGCTCAAGTTCGTTCAGGCGCAAACTTTGTTGCTGGTGCTAGGCTAGGGGTTGGGTGCGAGGTCGAGAAGTTACCTGTGACCATGGAACTAGGGATCAGTGGGGGCATTGGCCTATTGTTTGGCTGCCTGCTTGCATGGCTGGCGCTGCGTTCGCCCACGGCTGCGCTGCAGGCTCGTTTGTCATTGACGGAAAAGGAATTAGCGGCCGTAAAGGCTGATCTGGCGCGGGTTTTGGCGGATCAGCGGCAGCTCGTGGAGAGCCGGGCGAGACTGGAATCGGCGCTGGAATCTGAACGAAAGACCAGCAACGAGAAGATCGAATTGTTGACCAAAGGCGGGGAGCGCGCCGCGGCAGACTTGCAAAATGCGTTCAAAGCTCTGGCTGCGGACGCGCTGAAGAATAACAATTCTTCCTTCTTGCAAATTGCACAGGAGACGCTGAAGCGGTTTCAGAGCGAGGCGAAAGGAGATCTCGATGCGCGGCAGAAAGCTGTCGCGGATTTGGTGACGCCAGTGCGGGAATCTCTGAGCAAGGTGGATGCTCAGATTCAGCAGATGGAAATTGCGCGCGGCGAAGCCTATGGCGATCTGAAGGCGCAGGTTCAATCCTTGATTTCCACGCAACGGGAATTGCAATCGGAGACTGGGAATCTGGTGCGGGCGTTGCGCACTCCGAATGTACGCGGACGGTGGGGCGAGATCCAGTTGCGGCGCGTGGTGGAGATTGCGGGGATGCTTCCCTATTGCGACTTTGCAGAACAGGAGACGGTGATCGGCGAGAGCGGACGGCTGCGGCCGGATCTGGTGGTGAAGTTGCCTGGCGGAAAACACGTTGTGGTCGATGCGAAGACTCCGCTGCAGGCGTTTCTTGAGGCTTTCGAAGCTACCGACGAAGAAGCGCGCCGGGCGTGCCTGGCCAATCATGCGCGGCAGGTGCGCGACCACATGAAGACGCTGGCCGGCAAGAATTACTGGGAGCAGTTCGAGGCTACGCCAGAGTTCGTGGTGATGTTCCTGCCGGGCGAGACGTTTTTCAGCGCTGCGCTGGAGCAGGATCCGACACTGATCGAGCAAGGTGTGCTGCAGCGCGTGATCCCGGCTTCGCCAACGACCTTGATCGCACTACTCAAAGCCGTGGCTTACGGATGGAATCAGGAGAAGCTGGCGCGCAACGCGCATGAGATCAGCAATCTGGGGAAGGAACTGCACGACCGGTTGCGCAAACTGGCAGGACACATCACCGGGGTTGGAACGAATCTCGATCGCGCGGTTGAAGCTTACAACCAGGCCGTGGGATCTCTGGAGAATCGGGTGCTGGTTTCGGCGAGGAAGTTTTCGGAGTTGGGGGCTTCGGTGGCGGAGGATATTCCAGAGTTGGAGCCGATTGAGACGACCGCGCGGGCGCTGTCGTTTGAGTGGGATGACGAGGACACCCTTCCGGAGCCGGCGAAGAAGGGTGAAGGGAAGGCGAGGTAAAGGAGATTTTACTCTGCGCGAGATCCCCCCTTCGCCTGAAAAAGCGGCTCCGCTCGGGGATGACGTCATCCAGAGACTATTTGATCATTCACGGCAACCGTCCGATCCTTGTCGGAGGCTCTCATGCGTCATTCCGGGCAGCGTTTTGCCCATCGTATCTTCGCTCTCATCATCGCAGCATGCTGGCTCGCGGCCGCCTGCCAGGCGCAGTCTATCGCTCCGGTCATCACGGTTGATCACGGACCGAATGCGCCGCAGCAGCTTTCGAAGCCTTACGTCATTCTGGTTTCACTCGATGGCTTCCGCTACGACTATGCGAAGCGCTATCACGCGGAGCATCTACTAGCGCTGGCGGCGCAGGGGGCGAGCGCGCCGGAGGGAATGCTTCCCTCTTATCCGTCGATCACGTTTCCTAACCACTACAGCATCGTCACAGGACTCTATCCGGAGCATCACGGCATTGTGGCCAACAGTTTCTACGATCCGGGGCGGAAGGAAACTTACAGTTACCGCAACAGCAAGTCAGTTGGCGACGGCACCTGGTATGGCGGGACTCCGCTATGGGTTCTAGCCGAGCAGCAAGGGATGCGGTCGGCTTCTTTCTTCTGGGTGGGTTCCGAAGCGGACATTCAGGGAGTTCGCCCCACCTATTACTTGAAGTTCGACGCAAGGTTTCCCAACCCAAAGCGAGTCGAACAGGTTCTTGCCTGGCTCCGGCTGCCCCCGGAACAGCGGCCTCACCTGATCACGCTGTATTTCTCAGACACCGATAGCGCCGGACACCGGTTTGGACCGGACAGTCCGCAGGTCGCCGACGCGGTGCACGAACTCGACGGGGAAATCGGGAAACTGATGGATGGCCTCAAAGAGATAAAGTTACCCGTCGATCTGATCGTGCTGGCCGATCATGGGATGGTAAAAGTGGACGGCGATCCGATTCATCTGGGTCAGTATGGGTTTACCCCTTCGTTGTTCTCCCCAATCGTTGGGTTGGGGCTCTATCCCAAGTCTGACGCCGACGCAGAGAAGGCATACGAGGTCATGCGCGGAAAGAGCGATAAGTTTGCGGTTTACCGCCGCACCTCGGTGCCGGCTTACCTTCACTTTGACAGCAATCCACGCGAGGGCGACCCCGTGGTTGTGCCCAACGGTCCCTATTTCCTCAGCACTGACACAGACCCTGACGCCCCGGAACATCCCGTAGGCGCGCACGGATTCGACGCGACCCACATGCCTGAAATGAAGGCGCTCTTCGTTGCCGCCGGGCCTGACATCCGACACGGGGTTGTGCTGGAGCCGTTTGAGAACGTGAATGTGTATCCCTTGGTTGCGAGGATATTGGGGCTAGACATAACAAATCTGAAGACGGGTCCGATCGACGGAAAGCTTGGGGCGTTGGAAGGAACTCTACAGGCGAAATAGTGCACTCCGCAGCTACTTCGAAGGCTCGGATCGCCCTGGCTCCCCCTCCAACATCCCGTAGGAGAATCGCGAACCGGCTATTCCTGAGCAGATCTCGAATCCATCAAACGAGGTTGGCGTCTCTAAACCCAAGAATCACAAGGAAAATGGGATACCGAATTTCACAGAAACCTCCAAAAAGACATACTTACCGTTCGGAAATGCATCTATAATTTTCGGAAGTAGTTTTATCTATGGGACTTAGACGTCCCGAAATGGGGCTCGGCGTGGCAGCGAAGTTGCTCATCGAGGATCAGTGGGGAGTCAGATCCACACCTCCACAGCCCCCTGCGGGTTCGGGGCCTGCACCGAAACCCATGAATCGGGAAAGCCAAGCTCGCTTTGTCGCCGTGCTGTTGTTCCTGCTGACAGTGGCTGCGGTGGTCTTTGCCGGCTTCAATCTGCAAAAGGAACGTGACTCGGCAGCTCCCGACGACGGAGTTTGGTGGGTAGAGCACGAGGGCCGGCTGGTGGCCGACCGCGTCGATCCCAGCGGGCCAGGCGCGAAAGCCGGCATCAAGGCGGAAGACCAGCTGGTGTCGGTCAATGGCCAAGAGATTAAGAGCACCCCGGGGCTCGAGCGCCAGCTGTACAACACGGGAGTCTGGTCAAAAGCGACTTATTCGCTGATCCGGCAGACGGTCCCGCTGGATTCGAGCGTCATTCTGGTGCCCGCGGATCGATCCCTTAATAATTCACTGCGGCTGATTGCTCTGATCTATCTGGGCATCGGGATTTATGTCCTGTTGCGGCGGTGGACTGCGCCCGGATCGACGCATTTCTACGTTTTCTGCCTGGTATCGTTCGTCGCGTACTCGTTCAAGTACACCGGCAAACTGAACGACTTTGACTGGACGATTTACTGGTGCAACATTGTCGCGTGGGTTCTGCAACCGACGTTATTTCTGCACTTCGTTCTGACATTTCCGGAGCGGCGACAATTTGTTCGACAGCGTCCCTGGCTGTTAGCGCTGGTTTATGTGCCGGGCGCGATTCTTCTGGCGAGGCACATTTTCGCCCTTCGGCTGGCTCAGGCTAGCGGATATTTGCGATGGGACATGGACCGGCAGGAAATGGCGTATGGGGCGCTCCTGTTCATCGCCGCTGCGGCCGTGCTATGGGATAGCTATCGCCTGGCCGCAACGACGATCCTGCGTCAGCAACTGAAGTGGGTCACGCGCGGAACCGTTCTGGCCATCGTTCCCTACACACTGTTCTACGTGGTGCCCTTCCTGATGGGTTCCCTGCCCGGTACGTGGATGAAGTTGTCTGTCCTGTTCCTGGGCCTGCTGCCCTTGACGTTCGGCTTCGTGATCTTCCGCTATCGCCTGATGGACGTGGATCTGATCTCCAAGCGGGTTGTGGTCTACACGCTGGCGGTCACGGCCGTTGTCGGGATGTATTTCGCGCTGGTGGCAGGAATCGCCACGCTGGTCCACATGCGGCAGAAGGAAACCGGACCGGTGGGCCTGATTCTGGCGGTAGTGGTCACCGCGCTCTTGTTTGATCCGGTGCGAAAGTGGATTCAGGATCGCGTCGACCAGTTTTTCTATCGCACCGTTTATGACTACCGACGAACTCTGATTGAGTTTGGCCGTGAACTGGGCTCGGAAACCGATCTGAACGCGCTGCTTTCTTCCGTGGTGGATCGACTCTCGCGAACCTTGTCGGTGAACCGCATCGCGATTTTCCTTCGGACGGGAGAGGAAGTAGACGAGTTCGTCCTTTCCAAGTCGGTAGGCATGAATCCGATGGGCAAACTGGACCTGACGTTCCTGGACACCCCCCGGCCGGAGCCTGCCGGGCACATGTTCTTTGAGAACACCCACCAGGTACCTCGCGAGACAGCGGGGTCGCAGGATGCCATCGCTCGTCTCGATCTGAATTACTACATTCCTTGCCGCGCGCAGCAGAAAACCGTGGCGGTGCTCGGTCTCGGAAAGACGGGCAAGGGCGACTACCTCTCCAGCGAAGACATTGAGCTACTCGAGACACTGGGCGGCTACCTCGGCATCGCGATTCAGAACGGGCGGCTGTACGCTTCGCTGCAACAGAAAGTTGCGGAGTACGAGCGTCTGAAGGACTTCAACGAAAACATTGTCGAGTCGATCAATGTGGGCATCATGGCGCTCGACATGGAAGACCGCATCGAGAGCTGGAACGCTCAGATGGAAGTGATGTACGCACTGCCGCGCTGGCAGGCGCTGACGCAACCAGTGCGCAGTATCTTCCCGGCGGAGTTTGTCGAGGAGTTTTACCGGGTGCGGCAAAACGCCGGCATCAACAACCTGTATAAGTTCCGGCTGCTGACTCCGGCAGGCGAGACCCGCACGGTCAATGTGGCGATTGCGCCGCTGGTGACGCGAAAGTTTCAGGTGATCGGGCGGCTCGTCATTATGGACGACATCACCGAACGCGTCGAACTCGAAGGCCAGCTATCGCAGGCAGACAAGCTTTCATCGATCGGGCTGCTTGCGGCCGGCGTGGCGCACGAAGTCAACACGCCGCTGGCGGTGATTTCGTCGTACACGCAGATGCTGGCCAAGCAACTGCAGGGCGATCCGCAGAAATCGGGATTGCTGGAGAAGATCACGCGGCAGACGTTCCGCGCTTCGGAAATCGTCAACAATCTGCTGAATTTCTCGCGCACCAGTGGGACGGAGTTCGCCGATGTTGATATCAACAAAGTCATCACCGATACGCTCGCGCTGCTGGAGCATCAGTTCAAGACGGCAAAGATCCAGGTGAACTCTGAGTTGACGGCGGGGATTTCTGCGATTCAGGGAAATCCGGGACGGCTGCAGCAGGTATTCCTGAACCTGTTCCTCAATGCGAAAGATGCCATGCCGGGCGGCGGCAGGCTCAACGTAGCCACGACCAATGGAGACATGGTCAGTGTGCGCGTTTCCGACACAGGGTCGGGCATCGCGCCTGAGCATATCCAGCGCATTTACGATCCATTTTTCACCACCAAGACGGCGCCCAAAGAGGGCCAAAATCGTGGAACTGGACTGGGACTGTCGGTGACCTACGGCATTATTCAGGAGCATGCGGGAAAGATTCGCGTCGAAAGCAATCCGGGTTCCGGGACGACCTTCGCCCTGGATTTTCCCCTCAGCAGGAAGGCATTGCATGTCTGAAGCAGCAGTCATAACACGCAGCACGATGAACGGAAGCCCGTCGCCGGCAGGCTCGGTGCTCATCATTGACGATGAGGCGGAGATCCGCGAATCGTTGCAGACGCTGCTCGAGATGGAAGGCTTTGAAGTCGAGACCGCGGTCAGCGGCGAAGACGGCCTTTCGGAGATGGCGGACCGGCCCTTTGACCTGGTGCTGCTCGACCTGACCCTGCCCGGGCGAAACGGGATGGAAGTTCTTTCCGAGATTCACTCGCACGATTCGCGCCTGCCCGTGATCATGATTACTGCCTACGGCACAGTCGAGAATGCGGTGCGCGCCATGCAGTCGGGTGCGGCGAACTTCGTACAGAAGCCCTGGGATAACGAAAAACTTCTGGCGGACGTGCGCGCTGCAGTGGGATGGCGCCGGGCTGAAGAAGAAAACGTACAGCTCAAGCGGGCGCTGAAGCAGCGCTATAACTTCGAAAATATCGTGGGCAAAAGCGAGCCCATGCTGAAGATTTTTGACCTGGTCGCGCAGGTGGCGAACAGCCGCTCGACCGTGCTACTGCAGGGCGAGAGTGGCACAGGGAAGGAAGTGATTGCCAAGGCTGTACACCTGAACTCTCCGCGGCGCGATAAGCCGTTCGTTCCGGTGAACACCGGGTCGATGCCCACTGATTTGCTGGAGTCCACGCTCTTCGGGCACGTGAAGGGAGCCTTCACAAGCGCCATCGCGTCGAAGAAGGGGCTGTTCGAAGTTGCGGACAAGGGCACGCTGTTCCTGGACGAAATCGCCACGATGGGGCTGGAAACGCAGGCGAAAATTCTGCGCGTGCTGCAGGACCGGCGATTCATGCATCTGGGTGGGATTCAAGAGATCCAGGTGGACGTCCGCATCATCGCTGCCACCAATATTGATTTGCGGCAGATGGTTCGCGAGGGGCGGTTCCGTGAAGACTTGTTCTACCGGCTGAACGTGATCACGGTCGAGTTGCCGCCGCTGCGGCAGCGCAAGGAAGACATTCCGCTGCTGGTTGAATTTTTCCTGAAGAAGTACGCCGAAGAAAATGGACGGACGACGCCGCGCATCACTCCGGAGGCGCTGCGTCCGCTGATGGCCTACTCATGGCCGGGGAACGTGCGCGAACTCGAGAACGTCATCGAACGCGCGGTCGTGCTTTCTTCTGGGCCGGAAATCAGCATGGACCTGCTGCCAGATTCGATGATGGGACGCGGCTCCTCCCTTACGCTGCATGACGCGCCATCCGATGCATCGCTGTTCGAGATCATCGGGGACGTGGAGCGCCGCATCATCGTCGACATGCTCGAACGGTGCAATTGGAACCAGACGGAAGCGGCCGAGCGCTTCCATGTGCCGCTGTCTACCCTGAATCAGAAAATTCGGCGGCATAATATTGAGATTAAGAAGAAGGGGCGAGGGTAGGAACAGCTTCTTAAGCTCTTGACTCAACCATCATCTAGCGAAACCGATGGATATCAGTACCAGCTGACGGCTGATCGCCGGCAGCGTTCTCTGTTATAGTTCGGTCAAGCCAGTGCCTCGCCCCCGATGCCTGGCTTTCCGAATCGCATGGAACTGATTTCGCCCACGGAGTTCGCCAAGCAGAAGGTCCAGGCGGTTCAGGATTACACCTTGCTGGCTGCGCAGTCGGTCGGCAACCTGTTTCGCAAACCCCTTTATTTCGCGGACATGATTCAGCAGGCCGACCTGATCGGCGTGGGCTCGCTGCCCATCGTGGTGCTGACGGGCTTCTTCACCGGCGGCGTGCTCGCTTTGCAGACGGCCAACACACTGCAACGTTTTGGGTCCATCACTCTGATCGGGCAGTTGGTTTCCACTTCCATGGTTCGCGAGTTGGGACCGGTACTGACCGGATTGATGGTCGCCGGGCGCAATTCTTCAGGTATGGCCAGCGAGTTGGGGTCGATGGTGGTGACCGAACAGATCGACGCCATGAGGGCGCTGGGCACCGATCCGATGAAGAAGTTGGTGACTCCGCGAGTCACGGCGACGGTGTTCATGCTGTTCTTTCTCAGCATCATTTCCGATCTGGTTGGACTGGCGGGCGGTCTTTTTGTGGCCAAGCTGTTTCTAAACCTTGACGCACGGCAGTATTGGGCAAACGCCTGGCAGGTGCTGGTGCTACAGGATGTCTTCATGGGACTGCTCAAGCCGGTTATGTTTGGCTTCATCATCGCGACGGTCGGCTGCTTTTACGGGATGACCGCTCGCGGCGGGACGCAAGGCGTGGGCCGGGCCACGACGCAGGCGGTAGTGGCCGCGTCTGTGTTAATCCTGGTCACCGATTTCTTTGTCACGAAACTGCTGATCTCGATTTTGTCGTATAGGTAAACGCATGTCGGCACCGACGCTGCCCATAGACCACGCCCCCGCCATCACCGAACGGCCGACTGGGTCAGCCATTGTTTTCGAAGATGTCCATCTGGCGTTTGAGGAAAACGAAGTTCTGCGCGGTGTGTCGTTTCATCTGCCTTATGGAGAAACCAAGGCGCTGTTTGGTGTCGCGGGATCCGGCAAGAGCACGATTCTGAAGCTCGCACTCGGCCTGCTGCGCCCCGACTCCGGCAGGATCACAGTCCTCGGAAATGAAGTGACCGAGATGCGGGAGCAGGACCTCTTCCCGATGCGCGGAAAGCTGGGCATGGTCTTTCAGGAAAGCGCGCTGTTCGACTCCCTCACGGTGAGCGAAAATGTCGCCTACCGTCTGATGGAAGAGCGGGGCGTTTACGACGCCGCTATCGACGCACGGGTTCGCGAGTCGCTGCGCTTTGTGGAACTCGAACACACGCTCGACTTATTTCCTTCCGAACTTTCGGGAGGCATGCGCCGGCGCGTCGCCATCGCGCGCGCCATCATCACGCAGCCGGAGCTACTGCTCTACGATTCCCCTACGGGAGGGCTGGATCCAATTACGTCGAATACGATTGTGGAACTGATCATGAAGCAGCGCGACGTGTACCGGACGAGTTCCTTGCTCGTGACGCACCGCCTGCAGGACGCATTCACTTTGGCTACACATGAATTCGATCCACGAACCAACCAGTTACGCGTGCTACCGCGGGGGCAGTACTGCGATGTGCCGATGAGTTTTCTGTTGCTGCGCGACGGAAAAGTGATTTTCGACGGCGACGTCCGCCAGTTGGCCCACACGAAAGACGAGTACATCCGCGAGTACATCTCGTAGGCAGGCGCATGCCCTATTCGCTACCGGAAAAACAAGTGCAACAGCTCTCAGCTTGGATTGCCGCCTATATCGCAGATCAACGGACGGCTTTTCATAGGAAGGCTGCTCCTATCGGGGAGGAACACAAGAAGCAGCTTGCGGGATTCTTCCCAGCAGATGTATTGAACAAAGTGCGGATCGTTCGCGGGCGAGCACCCCAACCACCGTTTCACCCGCGGTTACGAGAGCTGGGAATCCGCAATGCGCCGCCATTTTCGGAGATGGCGGGCATTACATTTCAGGATGTAGTGGTGCACGTCGGACCGCTGACTCTTCCGTTTATATTCCATGAACTGGTGCATGCGGTTCAGTACACGCATCTCGGGTTGCAGGGGTTTGCCGACGCCTACGTGCGGGGATTTCTGACCGGTGGTTCCTACGAAGAAATACCGCTTGAGAAACAGGCATATGAATTGGAAGGCAAGTTCTCGGCAAATTCAGCCGCAACGTTCTCTGTCGAGGACGATGTACAAAGCAAAATTCGCTCGAAGTACTTTTAGCTAGCTCCTACTTCCCTGCCATCGTTTTTTCCACGTCCGCCGCTGTAGACGGCGCCGCCGCGCTCAGTTTGATCAGCTTGCCATCGGCATCAACGTAGAAATCATCTTCGATGCGGACGCCGATATCTTCCTCGGGAATATAGATGCCGGGTTCGATGGTAAACGTCATGCCCGGACCAAGCGGCACTTTATAGTCGCCGGCATCGTGCACGTTCAGACCGATGTAGTGACCGAGGCCGTGAATGAAATACGGATCGAGGGGCTGGCCGTGGAGATCTTTGCCGTGAGTCTTGATGTAATCTTTCGCCACCTTGTTCAGTGAGGTCTCGGTGTCCCCAAAGAGCATCGACTTTCCTGACTGGAACGCAGCGATGGCGGCTTCCTGCGCGCCGAGAACGATGTCGTAGATCTCGCGCTGCCGTGGCGTGAAGTGGCCGCCGATCGGCAAGGTGCGAGTGATGTCGGCGGCGTACATCGAGTATTCCCCGGCAGCGTCGATGACCACGACGTCACCGGCCTTCATCGTGTTGCTGTTCTCCGAATAATGCAGAACCGTGGAATTGTGCCCCGAGCCCACGATTGGCGAATACGCAGGACGTTCGCAGCCGCGTCTCGTCCATTCATATTGCATCAGCCCTGAGATTTCGAATTCCGTGACGTTGGGCTTCACCGCTTTCATGGCGGCCAAGTGGGCGCCTACCGAAGCGTCCACTGCCTTGCGGATCAATGCTGCTTCGCCCGCGTCTTTGACGGTGCGCAAGGAGGAGAGGATCGGCTTCACATCCTGGAAGAACACGAATGCATTGGTGCGTTTCAGGAAAGTGAGCGGCTCCGCGCTGGCGGACGCTTCTCCTTGAGAAGCCACGTCGGTGTAGATGACCGGCCGGCCTCCGGCAAGCACTTTCGAAACTTCATCCGGCAGTTTTCCCATTTCCTCTACATGGTCGAAGCCCGTGATCTTCGGAGCATCCGGATTGTCGGCGCCCAGTTTCGGTCCGGTAAATTTCTCCAGCCGCAGATTGTGGGGAGGAAGAAAGAGAATCTCAGTGTAGGGACGAGCGGGGTTGTCGTCCTTGGCTTCCACAGGCGGAGCGATCAGCAGCGCGACTCCCGGCTCAGTCACACCGGAGAGATAGTAGAAATTGTCGTCTTGTCGAAATCCGTACTCGGCGTCGCCGGCCTCGAGGGGAGCGAACAGCACCACAACGGCTGCTGTCTTCTTCGCAAGGGCTACGCGGCGAGCGTGATAATCCGCATTAGGTTGTCGGTCGAGGGCATATCCAGGAGAGAAAGTTAAGACCACCGCGACAAAAGAAAGCACAAGCTTCCGCATCAAATCTCCATCCGTATAACCGTTTGTGTTGCCTGAGTCCCCGTCGTTATTTCGGTGCCGAAGCGAGGTTCTTCCCAGCCTGAATGAACGACGCCAAGTTGCTTTTGTCGATCAAGCCCGAGCCCGTATCCACAAAGCTGGGGATCGGAGCAAACGTGTCTTTGGACCAATCCACGTCCAGCGAAGAGGGCTTGTGGTGATACAGATTGTCGAGCATCTGCATGCCGACGAAAGCCATGGTGTAGGGTTTCTGCGCGATCGTGGCGGCGATGACACCTTTCTGAATCCAGTCGAGCGTTTCCTGGTCGGTATCCATGGCGATCACGACCTTGCCGCTTACCTTGTAGCTGTTGAGCACGCCGGCGACCTCTTTACCCGATTGCGCTTCGAGACAAACGAACCCGTCGACTTTGTCGCGCTCTTTGCCGATGATCTGGGTCGCGGTATCGAAGGCGATGCGGGGATCGCCCTGGATATCGACCACGCGGGTGATCTTGATCTCCGGTGTTTTGGCCAAAGCGTCTTTGTAGCCGCGCAGCCGGTCCTGCAGGTTGGGCTGATCTGGCATGGTGAAGACCACGACATTCCCTTTGCCTTTCAGTTCCTGCGCCAGGCGTTGTCCACCGGTCACACCGGCCTGATAGTTGTTCGTGCCGATGAAGAATAGTCGCTTGCTCGAGGGCCCGTCAGAATCGATCGTAATGACGGGGATGCCAGCAGCGACAGCCTTGTCGATACTGTCCTTGAGGAGCGGCGCATCCGTAACATCCAGCAAAATTCCGGTCGCTTTTTTCTGCACTGCCTGATCGAGAGCGTCGCGCTCAGCCTTCGGATCGAAGTTCTGCGGCCCCACGAAATCGGAGCGCACTTTCATCTGCGCGGCTGCGTTGGAAAATCCTGCGCCCGCGGCCTTCCAATATGGAAGCTGCAAGTTTGCCGAAACCAGAACGAAGAATTCATCGGAGTCGTGAGCGGCACCGCAACTCAGGGTTAGGACGAGCAAGACAGCGACGGCTGCGGCGTGGAGAATCGTAGGCGAGCGGAGCATCGCATCCTCCTTTGGAACATTCTCATCCCAGGCCGATGATTCTTGGCGGATGAGAACGGTCAGCGACAGGATTGTAAACGAGCGGACAAGCGAAGACCAGAACTGAGCGTAGGGTCTTGGAGTTAAAGCAGCCCCCGCCATAGATGATCACACTCGCCGGCTTACGGCAACGAACATCGAGTCCATGCTTTCGCCTGTGATGGGCGGCCCATCCTGACTATCGCGGGTGTAGTCGATTTTGGGATTAAGTTTGAGGTTGTCGGCGCAAAGGCTGGGGCAACGGCCAGCACAAAAGCGCGATCACTGAAACGGCCACTCGTTTCATGCAACCTCCTCGACACCCAAAACTGTTGAGCCAGGGTCGATCCTGTGTGAAGGGAGGAAGCATATCTTTAGTGCATTGTTTTCCGCGCCGTTGGAATGTACATTACTCTGCTACGCCGACCTGGTCTACGGTTCTGGATGCAAAACGCCTGCGCTGTGTGACGGTTTCCGGGTCTCTTAAAACTCCAAGGGAGGTTCCAATTGCCGCTCTGCCGACGCTGGTTGTTGCATGTTTCCACAGTTTGTTCGGTTTTGATGATACTCACCACCGCGCAGGCCACTGTTAAGTTCCAGCCTGTCTCGGCCGAAGAGTTGAAGATGACAAGCGAGCCCCAGACTCCGGGCGCGCCCGCGATCATCCTCTATCGCGAGGTAAATCGAGATGACTACGGCAGAACAGCACACGGCGGCATGCAACTGATGGGCAACGAATCGGCAGCCGATCGGTACGAAGAAAACTATTACCGAATCAAGATCCTCAGCGAGGAAGGGCGCAGGTACGCGAACGTCGAGATTCCCCTTCCCACGGAAGTTGGTTTTGTGACCGGAATCAATGCGCGCACCATCCGGCCCGACGGATCGAGCGCAAAGCAGATCTGACCCTGTCTGACGTTGGCACCCTCGGGGGGAAGCTCGACGTCACCTTCACTGGCCTGGAAGCCCTGCGGCGGCGGGTCGACCAGAGGAACCAGGACGATGCCGCGCATAAGAAATACCTCGAGGATCAGGTCAAAGAATGCATTCCCGTCGGGAGTGAAATAGACCTGACGCAACAGCCGGACTGGGCGAACTCGGAAGTTCCGTTGACTGCTAGCTTCAGCGTCAAAATACCGGGCTGGGCGACGCTGTCTGGGCACCGCGCGCTAGTGCCAGTTGCACTGTTTGGCGCGACGGAAAGACACGTCTTTGAGTATTCGAACCGGAACTATCCCGTCTACTTTGAGTTTCATTCCCAAAAAGCGGACGACGTCACCGTTAAGATTCCTACCGGGTGGCAGATATCAGTGCTTCCCCCGCCACAGAATCATGATCTCCACGTCGTCGGCTACACGGTCTCCGCAGAAAACTCCCACGGCGCCTTGCACCTGACCCGGAAGGTAGAGATCAACACGCTAACGATCGACCAGAAGTACTACGCGCCCTTGCGGAGTTTTTACCAGATTGTGAAGACAGGCGACGATCAACAGATTATCTTGCAGCTTGGCGCGACGGCGAGTAATTAGTTCTCCGAACAGGGCTACACACCAACGGGGAAAGGCTTGGTGTGCGTGGTGGTGCGCAGAGCGCGACCGCCGAAGCGGCCTTGGAGCAAAGACATCAAGCCCGTGTACCAGTACCCCACGACAAACAGCAGCAGGAACGGAACGGTAATGTAGTTCTCATTGTCGATGGCGTAGTAGACCGTGGCCGCAAAATAGGCGCCGATCACCAGTTCCAGCCACGGAACCCATCCCAGGCGCTTACGGTACTTGGTGGCGCCGACTCTATCCTGCTTTGAGATGACGCTGTATTTGGGCGTGCGGGCGAACGCGCTTTCTCTTCCAACCAGCGCTTCGAGGACGGCTTTCGTATTCGTGATGGTCAAGCCGATTCCCAGAGCCATCAGGAATGGCAGATATAAGAGCGCGCGCGGCCAGCTACGGGGAAACAGTTCGCGCTGCGAAACCAGATAGAAGCTTGAAATTGAGAAGGTCGACGCCATGAAAAGTGGCAGGTCGATGTAGAGCATCTGAAACCAGCCCTGGTAGAAGCGGATGATCATCGCGGGAAGCAGCAGCACCGAGAGCATGATCATCAACGGATAACTGATGTTCGCGGTCAGGTGGTACCAGGCTTCCACTTTCGTGTGGAACGGGGCGTCGCTCTTCAGCACCCGGGGCAGAATCTTCTTGCCTGTCTGGATCAGGCCTTTTGCCCAACGAGCCTGTTGTGTCTTGAATGCGGTCATTTCCACGGGCAGCTCGGCTGGGCATTCTACGTCCTGCAGGTAAATAAACTTCCACCCTTTGAGTTGAGCGCGATAGGAAAGGTCGGTATCTTCGGTGAGGGTGTCGTGCTGCCAGCCGCCGGCTTCGTCGATGGCGGCGCGGCGCCACACGCCGGCGGTGCCGTTGAAGTTGAAGAATAATCCCGTACGTGCGCGCCCGGAATGTTCGAGCACAAAGTGGCCATCGAGCAGAATCGCTTCCACTTCGGTCAGGAAGGAATAGTGCCGATTGATGTGCGTCCAGCGGGTCTGTACCATGCCGATCTTCGGGTCGCTCAAGTGATGGATCGTGCGTAGCAGAAAATCTTCGGGAGGCGTGAAGTCGGCATCAAAGATCGCAACAAACTCGCCCTTCGCCGTCTTCAAACCTTCCGCAAGCGCGCCCGCTTTGTAGCCTGCACGATTCGTCCGGTGATGGTAGCTGATGGGGTTACCCAGGGCTGCGTAACGCTCGACAAGGGCGCGAGCCACGTCGACGGTCTCGTCAGTGGAATCGTCGAGCACCTGAATGTCGAGTTTATCCTTGGGATATTTCAGCTTGCAGATCGAGTCCAGCAGACGCTCGACGACATACTGCTCGTTGAAGATCGGCAGTTGGACAGTGACCCTCGGCAGATCGTCAAAGTGCGAGGCCGGTTCGGTGGTGCCGTTTTTCCTGTGCTTGTAATACAGATACACCAGGACGTAGCGGTGCATTCCATAGCCAGCCAGCAGGATCAGGACGATGAAATATGGGATCAGCAGGGCGATGTCGAAAGCATTGGCGTGGTAGAGTCCCCTGAACGTCGTGTCGAGAAAATGCTGACGGATGTAGGGAACGACGCCCTTGGGGGCGGTCCAAGCGGCGAGATGCGCGGTCAGGATGAGATCAGAAGTTAACAAAGCGTTCGGGTGAAGACTTCTATTTTACCGGATCGGGTCCTCTGGCATGACCCAGGCAGTAAAATTCCCGTGCCCACCGGGTTCGCGCTCTTCCCTCCTTACTTTGCACCTCTTCACTTTCGGTGCAGGTTGCCCGGAGGCCCTACCTCAGCTACAAATAGAACCACTCATGGAATCCAGACCAGCGGGGGTTGCGAGCCGCGCGCGCAGTTCGTCTTCACTCTTCGAGGCATGGGCGTGGGTACGGACTTCGCCAAGATGGATTGTGGCCATCGCCTTGCTTCTGCGCGTAGGCTGGATCGTCATCGGGCACACCTATAAGTTCAAGAGCGCCGACGGCAATTTTGGATTCGGCTGGGAGATGGGGCGCATCGGTGCGTCGCTAGCTTCGGGACACGGATTCAGCAACCCGTTCGGGGCGGCCACCGGACCGACGGCGTGGGAGCCTCCGCTCTATCCTTACGTCATTGCGGGAGTGTTCCGCGTGTTCGGTATTTATTCGAGAGCGTCCGCATTTGTGCTCCTGACTTTGAACAGCGTTTTCTCGGCGCTGACGTGCATTCCGATTTTTCTGATTGCGCGGCGGATCTTTTCGGAGAAAGTCGCAGTGGGCTCGGCGTGGGCATGGGCCCTGCTTCCGAATGTGTTGTTCTGGTGCACCCGCGCGATCTGGGAGACGAGTCTTGCGGCCCTGCTGCTGACTACAATTTTCTGGCTGGCTCTGACTTTGGAAGATCGCGACGGGTGGATACCGTGGGTGCAGTTCGGGCTGCTGTGGGGCTGTGCGGCTTTGAGCAGCACTTCCCTGTTGCCGTTTCTGCCGGCTGCAGGTTTGTGGGCCTGGTACCGGCGGACGCAACGTGGAAAGCGATCGTTCGCCGGGACTGTACTGGCCTCGGTCGTTTTCTTTGTGTGCATCGCGCCATGGCTGGTACGCAACTATCAGACGTTCGGCGAATTCATTTTCATTCGCGACAATTTCGGCGCGGAACTTCGTTTGGGAAACGGCAACGGCGCGGACGGCACGTGGATGGAATATCTTCACCCCACTCAGGATGCCTATGCCATGCGTCAATACCAATCCATGGGGGAACTGGGTTACATCGCGATCCGAAAGCGGCAGGCGGTCGACTATATCAGGTCCGACTACACGCGGTTTGCAGAGCTGTGCGTGAAGCGATTCATCTACTACTGGGCTGGACCGCCGAAAGCAACTCAGCCGTGGTGGATGAGCGAGGCGAAGAACTCGCTGTTCCTGGCGTCGTCGGTGCTGACGTTCTGGGGATTGGGTCGAGCTCTGCGACTGCGTAAACCGGGTGCGTGGCTGCTGTTCTGGCTGATTTTGCTTTGCCCCGCCATCTACTATGTGGTGTTCCCGATGCCGCGTTACCGGCACCCGATTGAGCCGGAGATGACGATCCTCGGTGTGTTCCTGCTGACCGAAGCCGGCACGAGGACCAAGGCTACTGCTCCAGATCGATCTTCAGAACGTGAATCTGTTTAAGTTTGGCATCGAGGACGCCGGTGACCATCACTTTACGTCCCTCAAATCCATGCACCAGATCGGATCGGTCGAGGCGGTAGACGTCATTCCCAACCGAGAGCACAAGATATCCCCCGAGGTGCTCGATGCAATACACAGAGCAGGTGTTGGAGGTGCCGCCCATCGATTTCGACTTCAGCATCTCCTGGTGAGACCGGGTAAGCGAGTGGACGTTCATCGCGCATTGGCTGTCGGAGACTTCGCCGTGATAGACGTGAGACGTTTGCCCATAAGCAGCGCCGGCTAGAGCCAGCACTCCGACTGCACCCCACAGCAGCTTTCGAGACCTGCTTCGATTCATAGACGCTCCCTGCTCTTAGTGCTTTACGGCAAAACTGTAAACTTCATGTGCATGCCTTCGTGCTCTTCGCTGCAAATCACAGTGCAAACTACTTCATACGCTCCCGGCTCGTTGGGAGCAGTGAGGAGAAACTCCTGCGTTCCGGGCTTGAAGAGCAGGTCCCATCCGTCCACTCGGGTCCGGTCCTTGGCTCGCAGCAGGGTGAAACCATGGATCGAACCATCGCGATTCCACGACTTACCTCGGTGCGCCGTGACCCGCAGAAGTATCTGTTCGCCGGCCTTGACCATGATCTCCGGAGTATGTTGTCCGGCGATCTTGTAACGGCTATCGCTGTCGGCGGTTATCTCGATGACGCGGGCTTGCGCGTTGGCGCCAGACAACCCGGCGAATAAAGCGAACGCCGCCACGCTCCCCATCAACATACGACGAATTTTGGATCGAGTTGTCACTGTTGGCGGCGGTAGTCTTCGCGGTTACTGGGTCATATAGAACAGGATCAGGCGTTGGTCTTCGCCGGTGATGGTGGCGCGGACGCGCATGTGGCGCAGGATGGTTCCCATCATGCGAGGTGGAAATTTCTGTGGAGCGGCGTGACAGCGGCCACAATTGGCGCGAAAGCGCTGCTCACCTGCGATGCGCATGCTGTCGGCATCGGTCAGGTGTGCGACCGGCGTCGCCGCTGAACCATCATTGCGGTTTGAAGAGGCGTCCTTAGAGTTTGAAGGCGATCCTGCAAACGCCGAAGTCGCGAGGGTGAGGGCGCACATGAGTACCGTGATAACAGTTTTCGGATTGAAATTGATCTTCACGATTGTGGCCCCACGCGGCCTAACGGGACCAGGAACCGGTATGCGATGCCGAAGCTCCACTGGTTAGCATTCCCGGCTGAACTCAATAGGCGGCCGTAGCTGGCGATGCCTTTTAGGGCGTTGTGAAAGAAGTAATTGACGCCAAAATCGGCTTCGCGAGTATCTGCGCCGGGTAGGCCCAGGGCCGCGGCGGCATCCGGGCTGATCTCGCCTGTGTAGAACTGCTGGAGGCGGGCGACGACTTCGGTGCGGCGCATGGCCTTCTGCCAGAAATGTGCCTGGCTGAGACGGTATGCGCCCTCGATCCAGTAACCGCTGCCTTCGAACGAGTGGGCGAATTCAGAGCGCAGGTTCAGCGGCGCCTTTTCCGGCTGCCACGCCAAGTGAAATCCGAAGGCGTTCTTGCGGTCATCCTGCAGGGTGCGCTGCCAGGAGCCGCCGACTTCCAGGCGAGGCCCGGGAAAGAAGAATCCCATGCGTCCCCCGACGTGACGCTCAGAATCCACACTGTCGATGCCGATGCTGGTGACCGATACGTAGGCGGCATAGTTCATGCTGGCTTTGGCACTGACTGGAAAGCCGCCACGGAACATGGCGCCATCGCTGGGCGCGGTGTTTATGGGAAGAATCAGAGGATCCGGCTGAAGGGCGCGAATCCAACAGGGATAAAGACGTTCGTTGAAGATGCCGAACGGAGTCAAGAATCGCCCCGCCGTGACGGTGACGTAGGGGCTGGCGATGTAATCAAGCTGCGCGTAGTCGACGTGCTTGGTGACGGGTCCGCCATAAGATCCGCCATCCGGAGGCCGCTGAAACTGCCCTTCGAAAGCCACTCTCGACTCGATGAGCCAACGATCTCCAAGCGGCACGAGAAGCACCGGATTGAACTGTGTGTCGATCAGATTCTGCCCGGCTGTGACAAAGCCGAACGCCCCGGCGTTGCCGGTGAGGATTGGAACGGGCTTCTCTGGGTCGGAGGTCTGTGCGGCGAGCAATGCAGGAATGAGAAGCAGAAGAAGCAGCACGATGCCGGACAGGGCATTTCCCTGCCAGCGCCGGGACGCGGTATTTCTCCACCGATACAGCACAAGGAACCCCAGTTAAGCTCTTGAAGGGATTGTCTTTCAGTGGCGGGAACAGGGGAACATCACGGAGGTAACTTTCGTATTCCATGGTGTGGGAATAGGCGTTTTCAGGACGTTTTCTCACCTATCGTCTGCGGCTGCGTCTAACCCATTGAAACGGAGGGAATCATGAATCGTCATCGCTCATCTGCCACGTGGTTGGGAGCCGTCCTGGGAACCGTTTGTGCCATGCTTACCCTCGCCTGGGGAGCACATGCGGCTGACCGTCGCGGCGCGCTGACCGAGGAGTTCCATCAGACGTACGCCCTCACGGCGGATGGACGGGTCGAACTCGACAACATCAACGGTGACGTGCACATCTCGAGTTGGGACCGGAACGAAGTGAAGGTAGATGCGGTCAAATACGCCGACACGAAAGAACGGCTGGATGAGGCAAAGATCGAGATCGACGCCAGGAACGATTCAATCTCGATTCAGACGAAATACCCCAATCACGACCATACCTGGAACTGGGGTTCGCACAATAATCCCGCCGGAGTGGAGTACACGCTCACTGTGCCGCGCACGGCGCGGCTGGATGAAATCAAGCTGATTAACGGCGAACTCGACATCAACGGAGTGAGCGGAGAGGTCAATGCGTCATGCATTAACGGGCGGTTGGAGGCGCACAATCTGGCGGGGCGCGCCCGTCTGTCCACGATCAATGGGCACCTGGATGCGCGATTTGACCGGTTGGCCGGACAACGCGTGGAGCTGAATTCGGTGAACGGCTCGGTTGATCTGACGATCCCTTCCGACTCGAATGCGGAAGTCGAGGCCACAACGGTTTCGGGCAATATTAACAATGACTTCGGGCTGCATGTGAACAATCACCGCTTCGTGGGACACGATCTTCGCGGAGAACTCGGTAGCGGCGGGGTGCGCATCAAGATATCAAACGTCAACGGAAGAATCGAGGTTCGTCACGCGCAGGATGGACGCGCTCTCAGTCCGGCGAAGGACCTAAGCCATCACGACAACGACGATGACGACAGCATCTGATGGTCGGGTATGCGATCAGTAGATCGTGTATCCCGGTAGCGGGGTGCGCAGGTCAGGCTTTGAGGCCATGAGCAGGAGCGCGCCCTCTCGCTTGAATGCCCGCAGATCGTCCAAGCTGTTGAATGACTTCGTTTTATAGTCATCCGGTGTCGGCGTATCGTCGGGGATGCGGACTGCCTGCACGTCTTCGAAGGCGTGCTTTTTAAAGAGATCAACGTATTCGGCTGCGGATCGCACGTGCACCTGAACGTTCAGCTTGTCGACCCACTGCAGCGAGTACTGGTTATCCTTATAGAGGTTGATCAGGATAAACAGCCTTCCCTTCGGCGCCATGACGCGGAATAGCTCCATCAGCGCACGATCTTGATCGGGATAATAGTAGAACGATTCCACGGACAAGACTTTGTCGAAGAAGTTCTCCTCCCATGGAATTTGCAGCGCCGATCCCCAGACGTAAAGGATATTTTCAAAGTCCTTGGACGCTTCGCGGGCCTGGCGGACCATTTCGTCCGCCACGTCGAGGCCGACGACTTGCCCAAAGCCCTCGGGGCCCTCGCCGACGAGGCGCGCCAGCAGACGCGTGGCCCATCCGGAGCCGCAGCCGAGATCGAGGAGGCGCTCGCCAGGACGGAGATTCATGAGGCGGATCGTCTTCTCGGTGATGTCGAGGTGATGGCGCTCCATCTTCTCGCCTTCGCCGGCGGCGGCCCAGCGGTTGAATTCGTGTTGCAGCTTTTCGTCAGGAGTCTGCGGTTTGTCAGGCATGATGGTTTCTCTTTACCTTCCCGACAACGCATGCAAAATGGCCCATCCGCGTTGTGGACCGTTTGTAACAGACCCTTAATAACAGGCTGTTACAGTCTTCGACACTCGGGATGCGTGTGGGGCACTCCAACTCTAAGTGAGAGGCGACATCCTATGCTACGAAAAGATTCCAACCGACGTCTTCCCAGTTTTCTGAAGAAAGCAATTACAGCACTTTCGTGTAGCGCGCTCGTTGCCGCGCTCCCCGTCAGTGCGCAAGATTCTAAGCCTAATCACAATAACTTCTTCTTCTGGCCCGGCAACCTGGTGGTCAGTCGCAGCGTATATGACAACAATCCAAATAACGTGCAGGTCGGGCAAATCCTGCCACCCAATTGCGCCGCTACTACGGGCGGCTGTGGTGCATCCAGCGGTGCTCCCTACAACGGCGCATATCCATCGGTCTGGAACAATGACACTTATGACGCGAGCTTCGGCATCACCTCCAAGATTTACCTGGATCAGATGTTTCCGTTCGGCTTTGTGCTGAACAGTCTGGAAGTGCCGAACAGCTCGCAGCGCGGGATCAAAACTACCAGTGATCAAATGGTCACCAGCTTCAGCTCGAAGTCCGAACTGGCGCTCAACCTCTCGACCGACGGCCGGTACTTAACATTTGCCGGTTATGTGGCGCCGATCGACCAGCTCGACGTATCGAATTCCAACACGCCCGGTGCCGTAGATCCGACCAATCCCGTCGGGGAGAATGTATACCGTTCCGAGGCGCAGGTGGACCAGTACGGCCATTTCCAGTTCACGGAAACAAACGCCTATAGCGGCAACAATGGCAGGGCCGTAATCTTGAACAACGGTAACGGCGCTAACTTCTATTACACCTCCGGCAACGCGGGGAACGGAAGCAATCCTCAACCCAACGGCATTATTCTCGGCGCGGGTACACAGATCATCAGTCCCGGCAATGCTCCCGAAGACTCGCAGAATCCTTCCACGCCGACTCCCGTCGGCAGTTTCAACATCACGCAACTGGGATACAAAGCAGACAAGATCGGCAAGGACGACAATTTTCGCGGCCTGACCATCTTCAACAACGTGCTGTACTACTCCAAGGGAAGCGGCAGCAACGGCGTCAACACCGTGTACTTCCTCGATACCACTGGGACTGCGTGCCCGAATGGCGTGGGCTTGCCTTCGAGTTCGGCCACACTGCCCACCACCGCACTCGCCTATAACATCCAGGACCTCCAAACGCAGGGCCTTCCCAGCAACATGTGCATTTTGGCGGGCTTCCCGGCGATTTCCAACAAGGTCGCAACGACCACGGCCTTCCCATTTGGCATCTGGTTCGCCAACGCCACTACCGTTTATGTTGCCGACGAAGGCGATGGCTACGCGGGTGGCACGGATCTCTACACTCATGCTGCTAATCAAACGACGGCGGGACTGCAAAAGTGGGTGCTGAATTCGTCTACCAATACCTGGAATCTGGTCTATACACTGCAAGCCGGTTTAGGTCTGGGTGTTCCCTACACCGTGTCGACCTATCCGACCGGAAACAACCCGGCAACAGGCTTACCTTGGGCTCCAGCCACTGACGGTCTCCGAAACATCACAGGGGCGGTATACCCCGTCGGTTATGTCGGCATCTGGGCTATCACGTCCACGATCAGCGGAAACGGTGATCAGGGAGCCGACCCCAATCAACTCGTGGTCGTATTCGATTCCTTGTCGAACACGGATCCCGCAGTCGCCGCACGAGAAAGCTTCTTTACTGTCCGGAAAGCTGGTTTCGGAGAGGTGTTGCGCGGCGTTTCTTTCACGCCGGGAACGTTCAACGACAACGATCGGGAGTAGTTGCCGTAGGGGAGTTTAGGTCTCCCACACACCCAGCCCACTAACGACGACCGAATCAGACAGTCAAACCCGCGGCGGGAGCGACCTCCCGCCGCGTCATTCTTTGCCTCGATTTCATCTCTTTCGTGACGACATGCTTTGACGTAAGGCTGTCGTGAGATGCGCCTACGTTCTGTGGTACAGTTTCCCTCTTCATGATCACGCGTCCTAAGAATCCAGAGCCCGAGCCAGATCCGGAGCCCGAATCGCTCTATTGCCCCAATTGTGCGGAAGAAGTTACTGATCCTCTCACCTGTGGCGACTGCTCCTCGGTGATCTGCAGGCGTTGCGGGACGGCGCTGGAATCGTCCGATGAACTGGGCATCGGATAATGGAACCCGCCCCGGTCTCGCCGGCCACTGACGCGCCTCTCTCGGGAACGCCGTCGTCGGAGCCAAAGCCGACGCTCGTCCGCGGGCTTGGATTGCTCGATTCCGTATTGCTGCTGGTCAGCGGGATCATCGGGTCATCGATTTTCCTGACGGCGAGAGATATCGCGAGTCCCTTGCCACAACCGGTGTTGTTCCTGCTGGTGTGGGTGTTGGGCGCGGTCATTTCGCTTTGTGCTTGCTTCGCGTTCGCGGAGTTAGGGTCGATGTTCCCTGACTCGGGCGGGCAGTACATCTATCTGCGCGAGGCGTTTGGGGACCTGACCGCTTTCCTCTATGGGTGGATGCTGTTCAGCGTCGCCAATGGCGGCACGATCGCAGCCCTATCAGTGGCGTCGGCGGCCTACACCGGTCAGGTCTTTCCGATTGTTTCAGAGACGCATGTAGTGGTCACATTCGCAGGAATCGTGATTACGCGAGCACATTTATTAGGGCTGGTGCTCATCGCGCTTCTGACGTATGTGAATGTCGTGGGGTTGCGCTGGGGCGCGCTGCTACAGAACGTTTCGACTTGGACGAAGTTCACGGCGATGGCGGCATTTGTGGTGCTGGGATTCGCCATCGGGAAGGGCCACTGGTCGAACTTTCACTCTCAGGGAGTCAGCTTGAGCATGGGACTGGGACCGGCGCAATTGATCTCCGCGTTGGGCGTGGGGCTGATCGCAGTGTTCTGGGCATATGACGGCTGGGTATACATCACTTGGGTCGCTGGCGAAGTAAAAGAACCCCGGCGAAATGTACCGCTGGCCATGGTATTGGGCGTGCTTGCCGTCGGTGTGATTTATGTCGCGATGAACCTGACCTACATGTATGCTCTGCCGCTGAAAGAGATCGCAGTGCACGAAACCATCGCGCACGCGGCGGCGGCAGCTTTGTTCTCGCCGCGAGCTGCCGTGTGGCTGTCGCTCATGATTGCGATTTCCTGCTTCAGCGCGGCGGCGACGTGCACGCTCTCAGGAGCGCGAGTGTATCTCGCCATGGCGCAGGACGGCGTTTTCTTCAAGCGCATGGCGGTGATTCATCCTAAATGGCGGACGCCTGCTTTCAGCCTGATCGGGCAGGGCGTTTGGGCCGCGGTACTCACGATCAGCGGACGCTACGACCAACTCTACACGTACGTGATTTATGGCATGGTCCTGTCGTACACGCTGACTGTGATCGGGATGTTCCTGTTACGCTGGAAGCGGCCGGAGATTCCGCGTCCTTACCGGTGTACGGGATATCCGTGGCTGCCTGCGATTTATGTTCTGATCGGGGCGGTGTGGACGTTGAATACGATCTTCACGCGGCCCACCGAAGCGTTCTGGGGAACGGCCATTGTGTTAATCGGCGTTCCGTTCTATTTGTTTTGGAAGCGCAGCAACCGGAAGCAGGTTCGTTTCTAGTTTCCAATCTGTGACGACTCCATCGGAATAACTTTCAGCTTGCCCCACGCCCGTGGCAATGGTATTCCTCTTCTTCTCGCTAGCGACAGCCTGACCCCGGGACACAGCATTGGCAGAATCCAATCCGAAGCAACAAACGGATAACATCAGCTTCCTCTCGCCCGGCGTTTCTCTAGCCGATGCCGGAGACCCCAACCGTCCCCGTCAGGTAATGGGATTTCGCGACCTGCTGCTCTTCTATGTGATCACCGGCATTAGTTTGCGGTGGATCGCGACGGCCGCGGCGGCTGGACCGAGTTCCATTGTGATCTGGGTCGGAGCGTGGCTGTGTTTCTACACACCGCTCGCGCTTTCGGTGCTGGAGCTTTCTTCGCGCTATCCGAATGAAGGCGGGCTCTACGTGTGGAGCAAACGAGCGTTCGGAGACTTTTCCGGCTTCATGTCGGCGTGGACATACTGGACCAGCAATCTGCCGTACTTCCCTGCCGTGCTCTACTTCGCCGCCAGCAATGTGCTGTTCATGCGCCAGGCGAAATGGGAACATCTTTCCAGCAATGCGACTTTCTACATTGTGTTTTCGCTGCTGACCTTAAGCGCAGCTACGTTGTTGAATGTTGTTGGGCTCGACGTGGGCAAGTGGCTGCACAACGTGGGCGCAATCGCGATGTGGATGCCGGTGGGAATCGTGATTGTGATGGGTTTCGTAGCCTGGCATCGCTACGGATCGGCGACATCTTTCACACTGCACTCCATGATCCCCAGCACCCATTTCAATGACATCATTTTCTGGTCGGTGCTGACGTTTGCTTTTGGCGGGTGCGAGACGGCCTCCTTCATGGGAGAAGAAATTAAGAACGCGCGGCGCACGATTCCTCTCGCGCTGCTCTCCGGCGGAATCACGGTGACGATCTGCTACATCCTTGGGACAGTTTGCGTGCTGCTGGCACTGCCTTCGACCGAGGTAAACAGCTTGCAGGGGCTGGTGCAAGCGGTGTCGAAGACGGCATCGCGCGTGGGGTATCCGGGAGTTCTGCCGCTTGCCGCATTCCTGATCGCGCTCAGCAATATTGGCGCGGCTGGAGCTTATCTTGCGGCAGTGGCGCGACTTCCGTTCGTCGCGGGGCTGGATCGCTTCTTGCCTCCGGCGTTTGGGGCGCTGCATCCGAAATGGAAGACTCCGTGGGTAGCGTTGCTGACGCAGTTCTTTCTGGGGGCTGTGTTCATCTTTCTGGGACAGGCAGGCACGAGCGTGAAGGGCGCTTACGACGTTCTGGTCAGCATGGGAGTAATTACGTATTTCATTCCCTACCTGTATTTGTTCGCGGCCATGATCAAGCTGCAGCGCGAGCCTGCCGGGGCGGACGTGATTCGTGTGCCGGGAGGAACGACAGTGGCGAAACTAGTCGCGACGGTTGGGTTCCTAACCACCGCAATGACCATCGCCCTGTCGCTGATTCCACAGGCGGACGAATCGAACAAGCCGCTGGCGATGTTCAAGGTGATCGGAGGGTGCGGAGCACTGGTATTGATTGGAGCGTGGATCTACTGGGCTGGAAAGCGGCGGACGGCGAGAGATGCGTCGCCAGCCTAGGAACACTTGAGTCCAGGATTGTGTGGGGACAGCCGCCATCGGTGTCCAGCGAGCGAAGCTCGGTTTCGTGCGAACCAGGTGGCAAGATCTAGCTCAGCCGGGCTTCGCCCGACGAGCCAGCCGAAGGCGGCTGTCCCCACATTTACACCGGTGCGGCGGTCTTCCTCGGAGGGTTAAAGAACGGAAGGTTCGTAACCTTCACGTTCGTCTTCAGGCGCATGGCTTCGATCGTGATCTCCATTTGCAGCGAGGTTCCGACCTTTGCGTGCTCGGTCTCGACGCTAGCCAGCGCGACCAACTTCTTCAACGTGGGAGACCAGCTGGTGGTCGTCGCTTTGCCGACTTGCTTCTCGCTGGAATATAGGGGAACAGCAATTCGCGAAGCTTGCGACGGCGCCGCGGGAGTGAGACCGTAGCGGTCGTAGAGTTGTTCAATATCGGTCCAATCCACTTCCAGCCCCACCAGTTGCCGTGGCACTCCGTGCTTCGCATCTTGCTGGAGCGCTTTCTTGCCGATGAAGTTTTCTTTGTCGAGGTGCACCATCTTGGCAAATCCCAGTTCGTAGGGCGAGAATTTCTGCGAGGGGATCAGCGCCTTCTTCGAACTGGTGTAGTCGACTTCGATGAGCAACAATCCAGCTTCCACACGGGCGACGTCAAGCGCCAGCATGCCGGCGGCGTGCAGGTCGAACTGCTTGCCTTTGTCGGCGAGGGCGTCCCAGACCTTTACGGCGTCGTTCCATGGCATCCAGATTTCGTACCCGAGGTCGCCCGTGTAACCGGTGCGGGAAATGTCGACTGGGACTCCAGCGATTTTGCCCCGTGTGACGCGGAAATATTTCAAGTTGGCAATATCCGCGTCGGCAACGGCTTTCAACAGCTTGGCTGACGTGGGGCCCTGGAGTGCGAGCGCCGCGACTTTTTCCGAGATATCTTCGATCTGGACGTCCATGTTCAGGCCGTTCTGGCGTAACCAGCGCAAGCTAGGGTCAGCGGCCGTCCAGCGATAGACGTTTTCTTCGAGGCGCGAGATGGTGCCGTCGTCGATGACCTTGCCCTCTTCGTCGCACCAGCAGCAATAGATCACCTGGCCTACTTTGACTTTATTAATGTCGCGGGTGATGACGCGGTTCACGAGGCGGGTCGCCTCTCTGCCCGTGATCAGGTACTTGTACAGCGGCGAAATATCGATGAGAGCAGCCGCATTGCGAATGGCGTTGTACTCGTGCTCGTGATGAACCTCGTACACGCTGACGGTGTAGTAGCCGGACCACTCGCGGTAGTTCAGGCTGTGGCAGAGCGGGAACGTTCTCTCGTGAAATGCGGTTCCGATGGGCAAGGAATTTGGCCTCGTTGACGGCGGTCTGATTCGCGATTTTCGCAGTCCGTGGACAATCTCAGAAGCAATAACCACTAAGGACACGAAGCAGCACGAAGGAAAACGCCGAACTCGGATTATATTCATCCGCGCACGTGCCCGGCAATAACGTACTCGCGTGACTTGGAGTCAGCGGCGCCGCAAATGTGCAGACAAAATGCGCGCTTCCCGATAGAATGTCGATTCGTCGGTCACGCATGCGCATGTTCATGGCCAATTCGTGCAGCATCCTCAGAAGCTGGACGGTCCTTCCCAGCGGGCTCTGATCTTCTCTTCCGCCTGATTCCCGGCGCGAGTATCATTGCGTTTCCCTACACCTGAACGTGAAAGCTGAGAGCTAGGAGTTGAAAGCGAATGGCTGGTTCTAATTCGTACGACGTAATCGTCATCGGCGGCGGGCACAATGGCCTGGTCAACGCCGCCTATCTGCAGCGCGCGGGCAAGAAGGTGCTGGTTCTGGAACGACGCCACGTGCTGGGTGGTGCGGCTTGCACGGAAGAGATTGTGCCGGGATTCAAGTTCTCGGTGTGCTCCTATGTAGTGTCGTTGCTGCGGCCGGAGATTATTCGCGATCTCGATCTGCCTCGCCATGGGTTGGAGATTCTTCCACTCGACGGCACGTTCACGCCCATGCCCAGCGGAGATTATCTGTGGCGCGTGAATGATCACGGCAAGACGCACCGCGAGATTGCCCGCCACTCGCGCGTCGACGCCGAGGCTTACGACGAGTTCGGCAAAGCGATGCAGGCCATGTGCCGCTTCGTGAAGCCGATTCTCAGCATGGTGCCGCCGGATCCGACGACGCTGAATCCGCGTGAACTGATGAAGCTGCTGTTCATCGGGCGGCGTTTTCAGGGCATGTCGAGCTACGACAAGTACAACCAAGTGCAGCTCATGACCATGAGCGCCATTGATTTTCTGGATCAATGGTTTGAGACAGATGTGCTGAAGGCTACGATGTCCGCGTCGGGGATCATTGGAACGTTTCTCGGCGTGCGGTCACCAGGAACGGCATATGTTCTGCTGCACCACTACATGGGAGAGATCGACGGCGCGTTCCGTGCCTGGGGATTTGCACGGGGCGGGACCGGTGCGATCTCGAACGCGATTGCTGATGCAGCTCGCGAGGCTGGGGTGGAGATCCGAACCCAGTCGGGGATTTCGCAAATCATCGTGAAGAACGGCAGAGCTAAGGGCGTGGTTCTCTCCAATGGGGACGAGATTTACGCCGACGTGATTTCTTCGAGTGTTGACCCGCGACTCACGTTCACCAAGTTCATGGGCGCTGAGCATCTTCCCGGAGACTTCCTCGAGGAGATCAATCGCTACAAGTTTCGCGGATCTTCGGGCAAGGTGAACATGGCGCTGGATGGGTTGCCGAATTTCAAGTGCATGCCCGGTCCGGGTGCACACTTGCGCGGCGCGATCTCAATTTCTCCGTCAGTCGAGTACATGGAGCGTGCGTATGATGACGCGAAGTACGGCAACTTCTCGAAGCGGCCATACATTGACATGGTCATTCCGTCGCTGACCGATCCTTCGGTCGCGCCCCCGGGAAAGCACGTGCTGTCGTGCTTCGTGCAGTACGCGCCATACAAGTTGCGCCCTGGTCTCACATGGGATGACCAAAAGGAAGCCTTCGGCGACACCGTGGTAAATACGATTGCCGAGTACGCGCCGAACATCAAGGACTTGATCATTCACAAGCAGGTGATCACGCCCCTCGATCTGGAACGCGAGTGGGGACTGAGCGAAGGCAATATTTTTCAGGGTGAGCTTTCGCTCGAGCAATTGTTTTTCCTTCGTCCCGTGCCCGGTTGGGCGCAGTACAGGACGCCGATCAAGAACTTATACATGTGCGGATCGGCGACGCATCCGGGTGGCGGCATCATGGGTGCCAATGGACGACTGGCCGCGCTGGAGATTCTGAAAGACATCAAGGGGGCGGCATAGCATGTCCCAAGGGCGCGATATGGTCATCATTGGCGGCGGCCACAACGGGCTGGTCACCGCGTTTTATCTAGCCAAGGCAGGATACAAGCCGCTCGTGCTGGAGCGGAGCGCGCAGGTCGGCGGGGCTGCGGTTACCGATGAATTCCACCCCGGGTTTCGTTGCTCAACGCTAGCCCACACGGCGGGACCGATTCTGCCGGGCGTTGTGCGCGACATGCAACTGGAGAAGCACGGGCTCAGGGTGATTACGCCCGACGTTTGCGTGACCGCGCTGTCGCCCGATGGGCGGGCACTTTCGCTTTATCAGGACACCGGCAAGTCGGCGCAGGAGATCGCGGCATTCTCGCAGAAAGATGCGGCGAAATATCCGGAGTTTGAGCGGTCGTTGGGAAAGATTGCGAAGGTGATTGGCGAAGCGCTGGCGACCACGCCGCCCGACATCGATCATCCGACACGCGGCGATTTCTGGAGCATGCTTCAGACCGGGCGGGCGATTCGCAAGCTCGGCAAGAAAGACATGTTCCGTTTGCTGCGGTGGGGCCCGATGGCGGTGGCCGACCTGGCGTCGGAATACTTTGAAACGGAACTGCTGCGGGCGGTGATTGCGGCTCGCGGCGTTTTTGGGACTTTTCTTGGACCCTGGTCGGCGGGAAGCGCGCTCGTGTTGCTGATCCGAGCAGCGGCGGATCCTCATCCCGCGGGTTCGGCTACATTTGCCGCGGGCGGGATGGGCGCGGTTACGCAGGCGATGGCTTCGGCAGCGAAAGCCGCGGGCGCGGAGATTCGCACCGGCGCGGAAGTCATCGAGATTCGCGTGCAGAACGGCGCCGCCACAGGCGTGTTGCTTGCGACCGGCGAAGAGATTCAGGCTAAGGCTGTGATCTCCAATGCCGACCCGAAACGCACTCTGCTCAAACTGACGGATCCCACGCATCTTTCTCCGGATTTCGTGCAGAAGCTGCAGCATTACCGCGGAAATGGCACGGTGGCGAAAGTGAACCTCGCGCTCTCGGCACTGCCGAAATTCACGGCGCTCGAAAATGGTGCCGCGGGCCCGCTCAAGGGACGGATTCATATTGGCAACGAGATTGATTATTTGGAGCGCGCGTTCGACGAATCGAAGTATGGCAACTTCTCGCGTCAACCATATCTTGAAGTGACGATTCCCTCGCTGACCGATCCCACGCTAGCTCCCGAAGGCAAGCACGTGATGTCGATTTACATGCAGTACGCGCCCTATAAGCTGAAGGGCGATTGGGAAGCGCAGCGCAAGGCGTTGGGACAAACGGTTGTGCAGACGCTAGCGCGGTACGCGCCGAATCTGCCGGAACTGATTCTGACCCATCAGATCATCACCCCACGCGATCTGGAAGAGAAATACGGGTTGACCGGCGGGCAGATCTTCCACGGCGACCTCACGCTCGATCAGTTCTTTACCATGCGTCCGCTGCTGGATTGGGCGCGCTACCGGACACCGATTGAGAAATTGTATTTGTGCGGAAGCGGGACACATCCCGGGTCGGGCCTAACCGGTGGTTCCGGGTCGAATGCGGCGCGGGAGATATTGAAGGAACTCAAGAAATAGCGCTGGCGTCTCGCTGGTTGCTGCGAGAGCACCGCACTCTCCCGGCAGCGACGGCGGGACGCCGCCGCGACAGCCGCCGGGACGGCGGCGGCGCTACCATGAAGAATTCTGCCATCCTGCTGATCTCCTGCCCTGACCGCAAGGGCGAAGTCGCCACTATCGCCGACTTCGTCTACCAGCATAATGGAAACATCCTACATGCGGACGAGCATGCGGACGAAGAGTCTGGCTTGTTTCTGATGCGAGTCGAGTTCGATCCCAGGGACTTCGACATCGACCTTTCTCAGGAAGATCTGGCGGACTTCGGCAAGCATTTCTCTCCGATCGCGGAAGCATTCAACATGAAGTGGCGGCTGGCGCAGTCGTCGCTGCGGCAGCGGATGATTATCCTGGTTTCGAAATACGACCACTGCCTGGTGGATCTACTGTACCGGCACAAAAGCGGCGAACTGGCTTGCGACATTCCGCTGATCATTTCCAATCACGCCGACAACCAGGCGATTGCCGACTTCTACAAGATTCCCTACGCGATCGTTCCGGTGACAAAAGACAACAAGAGTCAGGCCGAGGCAACGATTCAGGCGCTGATCGACGAGCAGAAGCCGGACTTTATAGTCTTGGCGCGCTACATGCAGATTCTGTCGAATGATTTTGTACACCGATATCCGCAGCAAATTATCAATATTCACCATTCCTTTCTGCCCGCATTTGTCGGAGCCCGTCCGTACCATCAGGCTTTTGAACGCGGCGTGAAGCTAATCGGCGCAACGAGTCACTACGTCACCGAAGTGCTCGATGATGGGCCCATCATCGAGCAGGATGTGGTTCGGGTGTCGCACCGTGATGCGGTGGAAGACCTCATCCGCAAAGGACGTGATCTGGAGAAGGTCGTGCTCTCGCGCGCGGTGCGATGGCATGTCGAGAACCGTATACTGCTTTTCGGGAATAAGACTGTTGTGTTTTAAGGTGTCCCGCAGAGGCTAAAGCCCACATTCATTTCATGCTGCTAACGTGGCCCCTTCGGCAAGCTCAGGGCAGGCTCTGAAGGGCCGCTCTTCCACCGTGATCTCACCATTTGTGGTCCTTCTGTGGTTTTCTGTGGCTCTTCGGCAGCGGCGTCTCAGCGACGGATCTTTGCTACGGGAGCCCGAGCCTGATGGACTCAAATCACATGCAAAAACGGTCCGACTCCCGCGCAGAAGTCCATGCACCTCTGCGGACTGCGCTCTTTTCCGCGTGGGAGTCTCGCTCCGGTAGTAACTTGCACCGGAAGTAACATTTCGTTTTTACTTAGACATTAGTAAAGTTTCAGAAGGGAACTCTTGCTCTCGGGGGCACGTTTGGCCGAAGATCTTCGGTTTGAATTAGCCATTCTGGCGACCGTCCAGGGCTTCTACCAGAAGCTCATGCGGGACGCGCTTGGCGGGGATGTCCCCATTCCAAGTGGTCTCGACGAGGACGCGTTACGCCATTCCGAGCGTGAACTTCCCTCCACACTTTCGCGGATGTACCGCTGGCTACACCTACTGGATATGGCGATTACACCTGCGATGGTTCGGCAGGCGCTGACTCCAGATACCGATTCTGAAGTGGCCGAGGCTCTGCTCCGTTATTTCGTGCGGCGCCGCGAGCCTAGCGACGTGAACCGCGACAAGACTGACCTGATCGCGACGTTCTTATATCGCCATCCACGCGTGCCGGGCCAGTGGGAGCAGACTGGTTACGGACTGGACGGCGCGTTGCCCCTTTCGCCGTTTGAGATTGCGCTGATTGAAATCCTGGCCGACTCGGATGTGCCCTCGCTGCCTGAGGAGCATGTGCAACTGCTGCGCCGTTTCGATCCTTTGCGAGAAGAGATTGCACGTTTCCGCGACTTCAACATGCTGATCGACTCTGGGATTATTGGGCGCGTGCGGGAACTGAAGCAATGGCTGGACTCCTCGTTTTATCATCCCGGCGTGCTGGCCACGGTCTCGGCCTACAATGCGACATTCGGCAAGAAGTTTGACGAACTATTCGCCAAGGCATTGACCGAGATCAAGACCTTTGGGCAAGCGCTGGAAGAAATGGGCGGAACGATTCTGACCACGGTTGACGGCGTAGAGGTCACGGTGGAGCACGTCGCCGCCATTCAAGGGAAGCAACTTCTGGAGGCGGACTATGGGAGCACGCTGGAGAAATTCCGGCGCGTTTCGAAGCTGAAGAAGGAATTGGACCGGCGTCCGCCCATCCGGCGGTCGCTGCTCACTCCGGCGGCACATGCGTCGCGCACAGAGGGCGGTGCGGGTGCGGCGCCGAAAGCGGCCAAAGCGGCAGCGAAAGCTCCGGCGGCAGCTCCGGTGTTCCAGCCTCCCGCGGTGACGGCACAACAGATCTCGGCGGAGGAAGGCAAGCTGCGGCGCGTCGAGGAATCGATTCGCGTGTTTGTCCGCGTGGCCGATCCGAAATACCGGCAGGTTGTACCGATGCGCTTCTTCAACCTGACATTAACGACATCGGAAGCCGACGCCTACAGCGCTCCGTTCCTCGAAGAAAAGAGCACGCGTGCTGACGTAGCGCGGATTCTCATCCGGATGGTTTCGATTTCGGCGCGCATCAGCACCGAACTCGAGGAACTGAAGCGCAGCCAGAAGATGTCGTCTGTGTGGAAGTTGCACGCCGATTCGGTGGTGGTATTGCTCGACATGGCCAGCACAACGGCTGAAGATGCCGGTAGCGTGGCCCAGACGGCAGAACAAAGTGGTGCCGGACCAGCTGCCCGGTCGATTCATGAGTCGGCGCAAAAACTGCGCAACCATGCAGATGTCGCGGTGAAGACGCTCGCCAACGTGGCTAGCTAAAGGCTGTTGCGAAACGCAGAGCATTTTTAGGCCAGCGCCGCGGCAGAGATAACTTGCGGTTTCATTGACGAACTTGAAGGCCGCGGCGGTGGGCTAAAAATGGGTTGGACTAAACCGGGGCGATGCAGCTGGCAAGCGAATTGCTTGGTGGGTTTTGAATAGTCGCCAGGAAGTCAGAAGAGAGCCGTGGGCTGGGGAGGATACGACGACTGAGTGATGGGTGCGAGAGCGAGAGTATGCGGATTGAGGACGAGGAGCGCGGGATAGGCTGTTGTGCGAGCCTCGGAGTCTACGCAGGGACGACGTCCCCGACGACTTGTGTGGTGCAAGTTCGCGGAGACCGGAATGTAAAGCCATGGCAGTTGTCATGAGCTGTCTGCGAACGCTGGGTGAGCGAAGGGATGGATCACCCCGATCATAATCATGCGCCCCCGGTGACAGACCGGGCATTCCCAAAGAGATGAACCAGTAAGGGCCTCGTAGCGGTCACGATAATCTTCCGGTACTTTCTCCGTGGGAGTAGTTTGTTCCGGAGATACCATGCCCAGGAGTTGGCGACACTGTTCGAGTTTTTGTTTTCGGTAACGGTTGCCAAGGAAGCCGTAGTACCGGATGCGATGGAAGCCGTCAGGCAGTACATGGAGCAAAAAGCGGCGGATGAATTCGTCCGCTGACAGGGGCAAGATTTTCTGTTGGCTGCCATCGCGATAGTCCTTGTAACGGAACTGGACCTCGCCACCTTCGATGTCCAGCAGGCGATTGTTGGAGATGGCCACGCGGTGGGTATAGCGGCCGACGTAATCGAGAACTTGCTGGGGTCCGGCCAAAGGGGCTTTAGCGTAGACCACCCATTGGCTCTTACCGAGTGGTGCCAGGTAACGAAGAAAAACTTGGCGATTCTGCAGTTCTTTCAGAGCGGAAAAGAACTGCAGCTGGCCATCATCGAAGGCCTTTTCCAGCAACTCCAGAAACAAGCGGCGGAAGAGGCAAGAGAGCACGCGCACGGGCAGGAAGAAACCCGGACGACAAGGAATCCAGCGGGTACCGTCAGGAGACAGTCCGCCACCGGGCACAACACAATGAAGGTGAGGATGAAACATGAGGTTCTGGCCCCAACTGTGGAGCACAGCGAAGAATCCGATCTCCGCGCCGAGATGCTTGGGATCGGCCGCAATCGTGCGCAAGGTATCTGAGGTGGCGCGGAAGAGAATGTCGTAGACCACTTCTTTATTCTGATAAGCGATAGCGGCAATCTCTTCCGGCACGGTAAAGACAACGTGGAAGTATTCGGTATCGAGAAGCTCCGCTTGGCGAGCCTCGATCCACTGGGCACGGGCCAGAGACTGGCATTTTGGGCAATGCCGGTCGCGGCAACTGTTGTATGCAATGCGTTCGAACTGACACTGATCACACCTTTCAACATGGCCGCCCAGGGCGGCGGTGCGACAGCGCTCGATGGCGCTCATGACGCGTAGCTGAGCACGGGACAAGGAGCCGGCATGCTGCTGGCGATAGACATCGCCGTAGCGGCGAAACACGTCCCCGACTTCCAGCTTGGAGCGATCCATCGGGTGTGGCGCTCAGACCTGCTGGGGTGGGTTGAGTTTCGGATTTAGGGGAAGCGGGTTGGGTAGTAGATCGAGAGGACTGGTAGTGGAACAAACTTTGGTGGTAGCGATCCGTAGGTAGCGAGCTGTGGTATCCAGACTGCGATGACCGAGCAGCAGTTGGATTGTGCGTACGTCGACACCTTGCTCGAGCAAGTGTACGGCAAAGGCATGCCGAAAGCTGTGAGGGCTAATAGGTTTGCGAATGTGGCACAGGCTGCGGGCCTCCTGGCAGGCCACCTCCACTGCCTCTTTGCCGATGTGACCGAGTTTCTTGCCGGGAAATAGCCAAGTCTGGGATCGCTCCACGCGCCACCACTGACGAAGGATTTCTAGCAATTTGGGAGAGAGCATGACATAGCGGTCTCTTCTCCCCTTCCCTTGCTCAACGCGAATAACCATCCGTCGGCTATCGATGTGGGGTACTTGCAGAACAACCGCTTCGGAGATGCGCAGGCCGGCAGCATAGCAAGTGGTCAGGATAGTGCGGTGCTTGCCCTCAGGGACGCAGCCGAGAAACTCCAGGACCTCCTCCGGACTGAGGATGACGGGCAGTTTCCTGGGCGTCTTGGGAGCGGGGATGATTTCGTCGAAGTTCCACTGCCGACGGAGCGTGACTTTGTACAAGAAACGCAGAGCGGAGACGGCGACGGTGATGGTCGGGGAAGCTAGCTTTTTTTCTTGGGTGAGATAGAGCTGGTAAGCCCGAATCTGTTCCCAGCCCAAAACGTCGGGCGGTTTGCCGAAGTGGCGAGCGAACAGCGCGACCTGTAACAGATAGGCGGTTTGGGTGCCGGGTGCAAGATTACGAATTTGCATCTCTTCAATCATCCGTTTGCGAAGCTGCGTCATGGAACGCTCCTTTGCGACATGGAATGTGCTGCAAGCAGCCCAACCATGATTTCGCAAGGGACCGTGTAAGGAAAGAAGAGGGGTTGACGTGAACTGGTACAGCTGAGCGAGAGGTGTCCAGAACCCAACTGGACTCCTTCCGCTACGTCATACCGCGTAGCGGTTTAGTCCAACCCCGATTCTTCAATTGTTCGGCTGAAAACCAGCAATTTCGCGGACAAGGTTGCTCGATGGCGTTGATTTGAGTTGCCGGTTTGACCGGCAACTTGCCAAGGCCCCATCGGTTCCGGGGGCCCGTGGTTCTCCTGGCTGGGTGGACCAATATTGCCCACAGTCAATCCACAATCCAGGCCCAGAGATCCGAAAGGTCCGGCGCGAGCCAGATGGAAGGCCATGCTTCCGACAGCTGAACTGGTGGGCGAGTCGGATGTAGCTTTGGTACCTCGATCGAATAAGCATCCCGAGCTGACGACAGGCTGGTACTTCCAATCGACTGCCTGAGTAAGGCCGACGAACAGACATAGCAGTATGCAGCAGACCAGGGTTAGACGGAACCAGGGCGTCATTGCGAATCGGCCTCGCGGGCGCGCTGCAAATTACGCTCCTTATTCAACTCCGCCAGTTCGCGCAAACATTGCTGCATTTGTTGCCAAGCGGCCACGCCTTCTCGCGTGGCCTCCTCCGCTCCCTTGGGAACATAGTAGCCAGTGGTCTTGCCCTTCTCCCCGCGATAACTCACATTCAGATGCGGACCATGCTTGGGTCCATCGCCCTGACAATGACAGCCCGCTCGTCCGCAGGTGCGGTAAGTTTCCGACAGCGTTCCAAAGACCGCGATCTGGGCCAGACGTTCGATCTCGCCCAGCAGCTTGCGTCGTTGGGCAGTACCCTCAACTGACTTTGTCATGCTCCCCCCGACGCGCTTGATCGCGAGCGATGGAAAATAGATTCTTGGTTATCACGCACCAGCCCACGTAACGCTGAAATCCATGATCTCCTTTATAGGTGGCTCGCCGCATGGAGAAGGGATGCTTCAAAGTGCTCATGGTGGCTTCAATGCCGGCCCGCCAGCGTAGCCCGCGCCGGAACCAGCGTTGCTTCTGTTGCTGGGATCGGGTGGCCGATAGACGTCCGCGCGCCGGCAATGCCACCTTCTTTACCCCAAGGGCGTGCGCCGCCTGCTCGTTTTTGGCGGAAAAGAAACCGCGGTCGCCGGAAGCCATCTCCGGCGCTCGCCCGAAGCAAGCTTGATGTTGCTCGAGAGCCGGTATCCAGGCCGCCGTGTCGGCCGGATTGCCCGCCAGAACTTGGTAGCCACTCACGATACCGTTTTCCACCTCGTCAATCCGCACCAGCCTACCAAACTCGTTGGGCTTATGCGCTTTGCCTTTGCGAATGACTTCGGTGTGCGCTTCGAACAGACTCAACACCTTGCCCTCCGCGTGGTTGTCGCCGCCCAACACTCGTTGCTTGGTTTGTCTGATCACCTGCTCGACCAAAGGGAGAAAGTGTCGGAGCTGGCCGATCTGCGCTTCCACCCGCAGCCGCTTGCCTACCACCTTCAGTCGTTTCTTCCCCCATCGTTCGATCACGTCGCCCGCCTGTCGCATCACGCTCCGAGTCAGTGCCAACAACTTCTGGTAACTGTCCCGCATGCGCTGCTGGTTGGCCTGGGTGAGGCACTTGGCGGCACGGCTGATCTCCAGCAGACGATGTTTCACCGCGCGTGCGTGATGCACTACTTCCACGGCTCCTTGCTTGCACTCGCCAGCGATCCGTTCGAGGCTGCGGCTGAGCACCCGGATGCCATCGCCCAAAAGCGAGCTGTCGGTGGGGTAGTGAACGTTGCTTTCGACGACCGTGGTATCGGTTCGAATTTTTCGTCCTTGGGCTACGCCTTGCTCGCAGGCCAGGCTGACCACCCGCTGATGAATCTCTGCGGTGACCGCCGGGCTCAGTAGGGCAAAGGTGCGGCTGAAGGTAGTGAAATCGGGGGTAGCCTCGGCATCGAAGTGAGTGAAGCGGCGGTAGACCAGGTTGCTGCGCAGCTCCCGTTCCAGATCGCGGAAGCTCCAGCCTTTCAGGTGCTTCATGACACAGCAGCGCAGCAGACGATCGGGGGCGATTCCGCTTCGCCCAGTGCGTTCCGAAAGCGGGCTGCGTGTGGCCAGACATTGGCGGACCAAGTCCACCAGAGCGGTATCCTCGAGGAGCTGATCGACGGGATCGAGCAAATCGTCTTTGAGCAGAGCCGCCTGCTGGGCCAAGGGGAAGTAGAATAGCCAGTCTTGGTGGGAAGTAGAGTCGATCATTATCGTACTCGAGTGTATCGAGTAAGATCAAAACGTGTCAAGGAAAAAGCGCGCGCGCCGTGCGATTTTCTTGGTCGGATTGAATGAACGATGAGCGAATCTGCAGATCTGCCACGCCGCTTCGTCAGCGACCTGCGTCAATCAAGGGCTTGAGCCGTGGGTTTAGCAACACCCTTTAGCTAGTTGAGGGCAAAATCGAGCGGATCAACTCTGCGGATTTTTCTGCCCGCTCTTGTTGACGTCTGAGGTTGGCTGACATAGCATAGGCAGGCTTTCCCGGACTGGCTTAGAGGAAAACTCCGGTGCGGCGCCCGGAAAGCGCTTCAGGAAGAAACGATAACCCGATTATGTCTGGTGTTGAGCGCACCAATCATTACGGTATTGTACCGACCGAGACTAAGAAGAGCCTGACGGGCCTCGATCTTTTGACCCGCATTATGGATGGGACGCTACCTGCTCCTCCCATTCAGCGGGTTCTAGACTTCCGCTTGATAAAAGTAGACCGAGGATCCACGGTTTTCGCCGGAATCCCTAGGCACGATTTCTACAATCCTCTCGACTCTGTCCACGGAGGATACACCGCCGCGCTGCTCGATTCTTGCATGTCGTGTGCGGTTCATTCGACACTTGATGTCGGATACAACTATGCGACATTGGAGGTCAAGATCAACTATGTGCGGCCGATCGTGGCCGAAACTGGAGAGGTTCGTGCGGAGGGAAAGATCGTCAGCACAGGACGACGGATCGCCACCGCCGAAGGCCGACTCGTTGATTCTGCTGGCAAACTATATGCCCACGGGACTACGACTTGCCTGATCTTCTCCCTGTAGGTTTTCATTAAACGGCGGTATTGCCGGTTGGATTTGCCAGTTCAGAACAATTCAATTTGATAGCAACAGGGCCGCTTTAAGAAATCCTGTCACAGCCTTCACAGACTCCGCGTGAGAGTCGGGGTCGTAACCTAACGTCGCTTCAAAATTTGAGCGCTATGGCCTGATCGCGTCAATAATCCAGTCTGCTCTTCCTCGACTGTCAGATTTGCCAGTGTTCTCTCCGTGCCTCGCAGGCTTGTTTGCAGGTCTATCTGCTCGGAGTCAGGCCGAGTCTGTGCTTCACGAATAAGCCAAAGGTACAAACACCTACCGAAACTACAAGCAATTCCCACATTGAATCAAATGCTGGCACTTTAACAGCCGTGGACGTTTCCCTGTTATCCATTATGTCCTCAGGAGTTACTCCCGGATACGCATTCTGGCAACTATATGTAACACAATCGGCGATAAACAAATCTGGACCGCCCCTTCCAGATAAGCCGGGACCTAACACCCCTACATCTATTTCATCCGTTGGACCATTAAAAACATTATAAAACGGAATACCATCAGCACTGGGTGTTCCATCATCTTCCCACAACGCTGGTGCATGACTAAAAGAGTTTGAAAACGATCCCATAAACCCAGAAGACGACTCTTGCATTGTGTCCATCTGGACCCAACCATAAATTCCATGAGTAGGTGAATTCGGATTAAGCACATCCAAATTCGATTCGAACTTATAACTCAAGTTCATCGTTTCCGTGCAGTTCAAAACGCATGCTGGATTCGTTTCAATCCAAGTGGCTGTTATATTTATCTGGTAGGTCGTTATATTATCTATCGACCCAGCTAGACAAAGCGTGGGAAGAAAGGTCAGAACGAGCAGAATACCAAGTTTACGCATGTGAAATCTCCTTAGTGGCTCGAACTCGAATCGTCAGAAGTCCGTAACCACAATGGAATAGCCAAGGCTGTTTCCTGGGGGAAGAGGAACTGCTCTAGGGGGAGATGCCGATCCAGCGGACAATCCTACAGCGGGATAAGATTAGAGTCAACAGCAATTGCTGTCAAAGGCTTTTGCTTCACACTCCGTCTCCGCATCGCCAATCGTCACTGCATCGAGATGAAAGCCAGGGCGATGGCTGCTTCACCGTCGCCGAAGACAAGGTGATACCCAAGAACGCGCACGTCGTTGCGGGGCATGTCAATCAACCGAGAACCTACATTGGGATTGGAACAGCGAACGGGGGCACGTCAGAGACAACTTCGTCACCCTCGAATGGAAAATTGGGGAAGGGCTAAGCTACCGAAGAGCAGGTGTGGCTAGATGGCTACAACAAAGTGTTTGGAGGTAGGTACTGCCGCGCTCACACGGTCGAGAGCAAACAAAGAATATCCGACGCCGTGAAACGGGTGTGGCTGACTCGCTCACATGAAGAACATGCCGACGCGCTCCGGCAGTGGTGGGCCAGTAGGACTCTGGCAGAAGGAGAGGAAATCTGCCAGAAGATTAGCCAGAAGCGCTCAGGCCAGAAACTCAAAAAGACAGCGCCGCCATGGAATAAGGGACTGACAGGATTACCCTCAGCACGAAAAGGTCGGCGATTTGGTCCTCAGAACAATCCTTGTCCAGCCGATCCAGCAAAGACTGAAGAGCACAATCACAAGATCAGCTTAGCCTTGAAAACCTACTGGGCAAGGAAACGTCAGCGGAAGCCAGTGATGGGTACAGAGAGCGCCAGTAGAACGGGAGGCCGAAATGCCCGGTCCATCTAGAGAAAGGGTAACGAGGGAACTCACGCAAGAAGTGACGAACATCATCATTACTGCGATGCAGGCATTGGAGAGAGGGCACATAGGCGGCAAACTCGGTATTGGCAGGGCCGTATGCGCGCTGGAAGCGCCTCATACTCGAATAGGGCGACAAAGCCTTCTTTTGAGAGCCCCATTACAGCAATCAGGGAAGCGTCAATTTGCGCGTGCTGCGACAAAAGTTCTATGGCCGATAGGCGTCCACGATCATCGCCAAGTGCCCGAGTTGTGTTTGGTCCGTGATTGTCTGAACAATGCCTCGACCGGTAAAGCAGTCCATGAGGAACGTTGCCAACACGATCTTGTTCAATTCCTGAGACCACCGGACCTCCCCGGCTCCCGCGCCAGCCGAACCATGGACAAGCACCACCGCTGGAAACCGGCCTGCTCCCGGATGGAGGCGCAGTTCTGCCCCGATCCGCGCAGGTTTGGCCTCCCTTGATCCGGTCAGAAATTGCCTATCTGTTAGGGTCAGAGTTTCCAGCGAATGGATTTCGATTCTCGCGGTGTTCACAATGTGGGTCGTGCAAGACTCGTCAAGAGGTGCAGCCGAACGGAAGCAGCCACTCGCTCATTCTAATCAGCATTGCCCGACCTTAGCGCTCTCAATCCCTTTCGTTGCATTCCGCGTATCCACGACCAATTGGCCTCGTTAACGATGCGGGCATAGTCGTAGTCGGAGTGGTCGGTCACGATGAGGACGCGTACCAGACGCTTTGGATCTTTACACGCGATTACGGTTACAGAGGCCGCAGTTCTCCGATCGCTACGCGAACCGTGGGAGTTATCTGCTTCAAGCTGTCTTGAGCCAGCAGTGCGTCGATCTGCCTTATGCCGCAGATCCGAACTCATTCAGGCCACGACTGTCGGTTGGATCTGCATGAGGTGCTCTTTGCCGCTAATCCGTGAATACTCTGCGCTCAGTTCCTGAGCGATCTTGTCGTAGTCGAGTTCGGCGAGTGCTTTGGCACGCAGCCGTTGTCCCAAGGCGCTCAAGTCTGTGTGCCCGATTTCAATCTCAGAAACCGCATCGGCTATCGCTGACGCGCTTCCATCAATATAGATTCCAAGGGCTCCCAAGTACTCGGGAATGTCCACGGCCCGGGTCGCGATCACAGGAGTGGCGTTTACCATCGCGCACGTCAACGGGTGCCGCGCCGACCCACCCGTGAATGGGATGATGCACGCCTTGCTCCGCTGATATACTTTCGCGAGTTCCTCTGGGGTATAGAAGTCCTGCCACTGGATCATGTCCGCCACGTCCTTGCGAATAGCAAGTTTTTTCGCCTCCTCCAGTCCATTGCATCCGTACCCGACATAAATCACTAGCGAAATCTTTATACCCTCGGATTTCAGCAGAGCCAGGGCATCCAGGAGTTCCGGGTACCCCTTTCCGCGCATGATGAAGTGTCCGCCGAAATAGAGGTATTGCTTGCGATCGGCTGGAACAAGATGGGGAATCATCGTTCCATATCGAATAACTTTGATCTTCTCAGCCTCTGCCCCAAGGGCCACGACTTGCTGCTTCATGTTCTCGCTAAATACCAACACTTCAGCGCATTTGTTGTACATACGATTGAGCCACTTGTGTTCTTTCTGAATAGGATCGATCTCGTGTACTGTGACGACGACCCGTTTGCCGAAACGGCTGGCAAGGTCCGCTACGATGAAAAGCGGTATACCACCGAAGGCTTCGAGCACCTGGTCGAAGTGAATCACATCCGCATGGCGTGCACGCTTGTAATACAGAAATCCCCGCGCCGTAGCAAAAATGAGATCAAGTCGCAGTACCTTCACAGCCAGGTATTTCAGCATGCCGTGCTTCTTACCGGGTTCCCTGGGAGCATGTGGGATCGCAACCGGCGAGCAGTTGGTGTTAATCAGCTCATCTTTCGCAATGCTAAATTTCTGAGCCGACGAAAAACATCTGCAGTTCGAAGTCACGACGTCGACCTTCATTCCTGCGGTACGAAGGGAGTCGACTAGATTGCTGCAGTTGTGCGAGTACATGTCATTCTTGTACCAGCATCCGATATAGGCGAGCCGAACCGGCGTTTCTTGCTTTTCGTCATTTGGCATAGAAAACCTCCACAGGCCGCGAATCCGAAGTGCTACATGCGGCGATAAATGAAATCACCGAGAACTGCCGTTGCCTTCGGTGAGAGACGTCGCCAGATTTTCCGAGCAGACTGCGCAAATCTTCCACCATTGGCCGAGGCGCGTTCCACAGGTGCTGGATAGTAATAGCGATAAAGCTGTTTCGGATCTCCGCCCCACTTGGTCTTGAACTGCGCCAAGGCTTCGTGATCGTCCGTAACCTCGCCGAAGTCATACCAGCGAAACCCGTTTTTGCACGCGCTCCGGATCGCTTCGATCTGAAGAATGTCGTGGGGATGAAGACAAAAATCATCCGGCGCGCAGCCCGTAAAGGCATAGAAGACCGTCTGTCCAAATTGCAGTAGAAGGGAGCCGGCCACCAGTCTCTTTTGGCCATTTTTGTTCTGTTCCGCGAGAAGCAGACTCATTTGCCCGGCCGGTCTCAACGTCGACCACAGACTATTAAATAGGCGAAACGGCCGCGGAGGCACGGCATTGTGACGCATCGTCAAGAGGTAGAGCTTATACCACGCGGCCAGTTCTTCTTCGGTCTCTGCATCACGAACCTCCAGCCCGAGTTTGACCGCTTTGTTGACGGACCAGTTCACCCGATGCTGACGGCGAGCGTTCCCAAAACGCAGCTGGCGGCAATTCTGGCATGAGACGCAGGACCGAGGAACGCGTAGCTTCTCCCAGAAGTCTTCCCACTCTGTGCCCTCCACACGGGCCGGGAGTTCGGCCACATAGGTCGGGCGCCATTGTTTGCAGGTCAGGGCATCCACAGCTTTATCCAGGTCAGCAATCATGGTCTTGATCTCCAGTTGCACGCCTGGTTGAGAACGAGCCAATCTGACCGCGTACTCAACAATCGCCGCAGCCGCCTGCGAGCTTGTAGCCAAAGGGCCGGACATCGGAGTCCGAGGCAGGGAGGAAAGCCGCCGACCCGTCGACAAGGGGCCCAGATTCAGCGGTAAGCCTTTGGTGTAGAACAACGGTAACAATGCGCAAACCTGGCCCTGCTCATCCACGCAAGCCAGGCTTACGCACTTCTGCCCGTATTCGCTCTCGAGTGCCGACAACCAGCCCGGGTGGTGATAAATAGAGCCGCCGGGATGAGTCGAGACAAATCGCTCCCAACGTGGATCCGTCCGAAAGTCCATTTCAAGGACTTTGAGGGCCTTTCCGACGGACAATACTTCCAAATCTTCGGAGATCAATGGGTCAACCTCAAAAACGACACGTTGCGCTGGTTCAGGTTTCTCGCAGTGGGGGATTTGGGAGAAATTAGCGGCCGTTTAGGGGGTACGGCCTATACGAAGTTCATCACAGACGATAAACACAGCGGAGAGAATTGGATGTGATTTTAATCACTCAGGGCCGTGTCCTTGGACACGAATCTTGTGAGAGGCCTCGCCCTATCGTGGCTCGGTACAAAGTGCCGGCAGCTTCTCCTTCATCTGCCTCGCTCCGTTCGCAACAATGCTAATAATGGAGTTCTGATAAATAGCGAGTTAGCGCGGCAGCAAGTCCTTCGAAGTGGGTCGTAACCATGTCCAGATGGTTTCCGGACACGGTCTCGACTTCGAAGGTACGCGCTAAATTAGCCCAAACCGGATGCGGATCACCTGGGAAGTAAGTATCGTTCTCGCTCTTTATGAATTTCATATCGCCGCTGTAAGCCCGGGGGCGATAACGCGCCAAAGCCACGTAGGACTTGTGCTTGACCTTCAATGTTGTGCGTGCAAGCGACAATCGTGACATTGCCAAAAGATCCTGGCCGTCATTGGCTCCCGCAATACCAAGTCGACGGTTGAGCCCACTAAAAAGGTATTCAAGGGCGTCGCGAATTGGTTTCTCTTTCATCTCGGAGATATGTCGTGCGGCACGTTGCACGCTAAGCCGGGCCCGCTGGCCCGACGACAGGTTCCGCGGGTGAGGGTACGCATCGATCAGCACCAGCAGCCCAACTTGTTTCCCACTATCGGACAGGCGTTGAGCCATCTCCAGTGCCACTAGACCGCCGAACGAGTAACCGATCAGGATATACGGTCCACAGGGCTGAAATTCGTTGAGCCCTTCGACATAATACTGGGCCATGTCTTCAATGCAGTCGAAGGGATTCTCCATCCCGTCGACACCCTTGGCCTGAATCCCATAGATCGGATGCTCCGTTTGAATCCGCTTTGCAAGTTTAGAGAAACTAGCGCAGCCATCCAGACCGGGAGCTATCAGAATCGGCGGTTTCCCGGTGCCGGCCTTCATTTGGACAAAAGGTGAGAAGCGCGGAAGGCAGGGCTGATCCAACACGGAAGCCAAAGCTGCGATTGTCTGAGCCCGAAAGATCGTGGCACTCGGTAGTTCCCGACCCAACCTCCGCTCGATATCGGCAAACAGCAAGTCCGCTATGCGGCGATTGCCCCCGAGACTAAAGAAGTTATCATCGACTCCGATGGATGACAGGTTTAGTAGGGACTGCCAAATTGAAGTTAACAGCCTGACCCTCGTCGAGCCGGAACTCACACCACTGCCCGAAATTGTGCTATCAAAGAGAAACATCGAAAACAATCTGCCCCGCTCCTCAATAATACGAGGGGGAAGCGTGAAAACCTACGTCAGAAGGGCCTGACCGGCGCAATGCACCATAACGAAAGTACCTATCGAGAAACTTTGATTTCATGTGCAAGTATGAAACCCTAAGTTCATCGCTGAAGGTGCACCTCCCGAGCGGCAGTCCGACGACCCATGACTCAGCGCGAACGAAATGCTACCGTGCCACCTCGATTCAGCATCATCATCCCTGTTTATAACGATTGGAAACCACTCGAGGAATGCCTGCAATCCCTGACGCGGCAATCGAACGCGCCTGATTTCGAAGTCATCCTGGTGGATGATGGCAGCACAGAAACGGCTCCAGAGCACATTCGTCGCGCGGGACCGGGTTACCCACTCACCTTAATCGAACAGGCTCATGCTGGGATTCCCGCAGCAAGAAATCGAGGAATTCGCACCGCCAAAGGCGAAGTGTTGTTGTTTGTGGACGCTGACTGCAGGCTCCTAGCAGATTGCCTGGCCGCCCTTAGTTCCGTGATCGCTAGCGCTCCCCAGCACGACTGGTTTCAACTCCGACTCGTCGGAAATTGTTCCACTCTTGTCGGCAGGGCTGAACACCTGAGGCTCCTAAGCTTCCAAAGCTACATGCTGCAACCAGATGGCTGCATTCGATATCTGAACACAGCGGGATTCGCCATTCGACGTGAAAGGGCGGATATTGAGGACGGAGTGTTCGAACCCGCCGCGCTTCGAGCTGAAGACACCCTGTTGTTGGCTCATCTGATGCAAGACGGGGAACTACCCCTGTTCGTTCCCAACGCGGTGGTTGAGCATGCCATCCCCTTATCTTTGATGCAATGCGTCCAGAAGGACATCCAATCCGTTTCTCTGGAGGACAGAGCGTATGGCATTATCGCTTCGAAAGGGGTAAAGATTCGAATTAGGCACCGCGACCGGCTGAGTTTGCTGCAGTCCATGTGGAAGGTCGCCGGTCAGGCTTCCATTGGGCGATCCGCCTGGTTTGTACTCGTGGTGAGGCAGTCTCTGCAGCGCGTGATCTCCTATGCGTACCGGTGCCTGCGGATTCGGCCTGCCGCGCAGGTGTGACCTTCCGGCCTATTGGGTAAACTGAATGCATGAAAGATTTTCGCCAGTTCTACATTGATGGGCAGTGGGTCGATCCCGCCGAAGCGCACGATTTCACAGTCATTAACCCCGCCACAGAAGAGGCTATTGCAACGATCTCTCTCGGCAGCAGCACTGATGTGGACCGCGCCGTCGCTGCGGCCAAACGCGCTTTCGAGTCCTATTCGGAAACCACCCCCGGGGAACGCCTGGCGCTTCTGCACCGGGTCCTAGAGGTATACCAATCAAAGATGGACCAAATGGCCGAGACCATTTCGCAGGAGATGGGCGCTCCTATCTCACTTTCGCGAAAGGCGCAAGCCCCTGCCGGACTCGCACACTTGGCAGAAATCGTGAAGGTGCTCGAGCACTTCAAGTTCGAGGAACTCAAGGGTTCGACCCTCATGCGCAAGGAACCCGTTGGGGTGTGCGGCCTCATTACCCCTTGGAACTGGCCCATGAACCAGATCGTGACGAAGGTGGCGCCTGCACTGGCGGCAGGGTGCACAATGGTTCTCAAGCCTAGCGAAATGGCCCCGCTTTCCGCTTATCTGTTCGCGCAAATTCTCCATGAAGCGGCCGTACCGCCCGGTGTTTTCAATCTAGTAAATGGCGATGGGCCTACGGTTGGCGCTGCCATTGCATCGCATCCAGATGTGGCGATGGTCTCGTTCACTGGATCCACGCGGGCTGGTGTTGCCGTAGCCATGGCCGCCGCACCGACCGTAAAGCGGGTTACGCAGGAACTCGGCGGCAAGTCAGCCAATATCCTACTGGATGACGCCGACTTCGAGAAAGCAGTGCCGCAAGGCGTGCAGGAATGCTTCCGTAACGCCGGGCAGTCCTGCAACGCACCGACTCGCATGCTAGTTCCTCGATCGAAAATGGCTGAAGTCGTGGTCGTAGCTAGGCAGTCGGCCGAAGCCACAAAAGTGGGTGATCCCTTCACCGATGGAATCAGCATCGGACCGCTCGCCAGCAAGCCTCAATTCGATAAGGTACAGCGCCTGATTAATGCTGGCATTCAAGAGGGTGCAAAGCTGGTCGCTGGCGGGCCCGGTCGACCGGATGGTTTCACAAAAGGCTACTTCGTGAAACCCACCGTGTTTTCCGACGTCCGGAATGACATGACCATTGCGCGCGAGGAGATTTTCGGCCCCGTTCTTTCCATCCTCCCGTATGAGGATGAAGACGACGCGGTCCGAATCGCCAACGATACTCCCTACGGATTGTCCGGGTTCGTAATGTCCGGAAATCTGGAACGGGCGCGCCGCGTCGCCAGACGGATTCGATCTGGAAACGTGCACGTGAATGGCGCCCGGGTCGACTTCGGAGGTTGTTTTGGAGGCTTCAAACAGTCGGGCAACGGCAGAGAATGGGGAGAGGCTGGCCTGGAAGAATTCCTCGAATTAAAAGCAGTTTTCGGTTACGCGCCCGCGAAATAGCTTTCACGGGTGGGATCCGTGACATACATCCAAGGTGTAGATACCGTTTCAATACGGAATAGCGAGCCCTGTATCCCCATAACCCACTGGCACACATACACTTATCGGAGTTCGCAGACCTGCCCGAGTGCGAGTATAATGTGGTTTCCCCCTGTTTCGACTTGCGCTTGCGCACTTTCCCCCTTGAGCTCGGTACCCGAGAATTAAGTTGCGATCCTTGGTCGATTGGCCAATGGATTTCGCGACGCTCTATATTGGATGACGTTTCTTCGCGAACCGTAGAAGTCAGAAGCCTGTTACACGGAGGATCCTTTGCAGGTCGGAACTGGCTGGTCAAAAACGTGGACCTTTTTTGAGGGCGCTTGGCACGAGGGCAACATCGGCATCATGGGCCCACGCACGCATGCTGCATGGCTCTGCTCGGTAGTCTTCGATGGTGCGAGAGCCTTTGAAGGCGTTACTCCCGATCTCGAGCTCCACTGCGCGCGAGTCAATGACTCAGCGAAGAAACTCTTCTTGAAGCCGACGGTAGCGACCGAAGAGTGGGTCAGGCTGGCACGGGAAGGAATACAACGCTTCGATAAGGACGCCGCCCTCTACATTCGTCCCATGTATTGGGGAGAGAAGGACGGACCGTGGGTGCAGGCCCATGATCCCGAGTCCACACGCTGGTGCCTGTCGATCTACGAGGCACCGATGCGCACGCCCAAGGGTTTCTCGGTCACGTTGTCTCCTTATCGCCGTCCAACACAGGAGACGATGCCAGTCGATGCCAAAGCGGGATGCCTGTACCCAAACAACTCACGGTCACTGTTCGAGGCACACTCCCGCGGCTTCGATAATGCGATTGTTTGCGACATGCTGGGCAACGTCGCGGAACTTGCCACCTCCAATATTTTTATGGCGAAAGACGGTGTGGTATTTACGCCCATTCCAAACGGCACCTTTCTCGCAGGGATTACACGCAAAAGGGTAATCGGGTTGTTGCGCCAAAATGGCGTGAATATCATCGAGAAGACGCTGTCTTACCAGGATTTCGAAAAGGCCGACGAGATCTTCGCGACAGGAAACTATTCCAAGGTCGTTCCAGTGACTCGCATCAGCGACCGCACGCTTCCCTTCGGTCCGATCTACACCAAGGCACGAGAACTCTATTGGGCGTTCGCACATTCATGATTGCGGGATTACAGAGCGGAAAGTCTCCAATTGCATGCGTGCCCAGCACTCTATGATCCAGACAATGACTAATAGTCGGCTGCGACGTGGAATCACGTTAGTGCTCGTGCTGTTGGCCGTTGCCAGCATCGCGGTGCCTGCGATTCGACATTCGGTTCTGCGGGCCGCTGGACGGACGCTCGTTGTTAATGAGTGCGCCGGGTTGGCCGACATCATTGTCATTTCGGGCGAAGCCGATGGAGCGGGGGTACTTAGAGCTTCCGATCTCGTTCACAGCGGAGTGGCCACTCGAGTCGCAGTCTTTACCTACGCTCCGAATGCCATGGAACAAGAGTTCACTCGTCGGGGTATCCCCTACGAAGACAGGACCGCACGATTTATTCGACAACTAAGGTCGCTGGGGCTTGTGAATGTAGAGCAAATTCCCACATATGTAACCGGCACCGAGGATGAAGGCCCTGCACTCGCTCGCTGGTGCGATGAGCAAGGATTCCACTCCGTCGTAGTGGTGGGAAATCCAGATCACTCGCGCCGCCTCCGCCGAGTATTTCATCGCTCCGTGAAGGGCCACCAAACGACCGTGGCGGTTTGCTCCACCCCCTATTCGGGGTTCGATCCCGACCGATGGTGGAATTCGCATACCGGCATCCGAACGGAAATTATGGAGTCGGAGAAGCTATTGCTGGACATCGTGCGTC
>CAVVXZ010000032.1:0-114284 GCA_963752175.1 uncultured Acidobacteriaceae bacterium | reverse complement strand
CGCTGAATAATCCCGGGTTCACGGCCAGATAGTGCGGCAGGGAACGGGAGGGAATCAGACGATCGCCAGCATGTGCGGGCAGCCTAGCGGTTTGGTCGTAGGGATTCGCCTCAGAACTCTGAACGGTGACTTTGCTACAGCGCGCATGCGCGGCTTTACGGTTATCATCAACGGCTCGCTCCTTGCCCACGTCGTCCGTTGTATTGGAATGAACTGCAGCTCGATCCTCTTTCGTGTGAGCACCTGATCTCACATTGCTCTCTCTTGGTGTCATTGGCGAGATATCTCCAGGAGTATGGCCATCCAAAGAAACGGGCCCCGCTATTTCGAACGCGACTGAACTTTGGATCGCCTCGACGAATGTCTGGAATCGCCTCAACGTCGCCACCAAGCAACTGGCTGGTGAGTGACTCGTGGCCGGATGATCCGAACGCGCGATCCGGCCAGGAGAGTGCGGACTACTCGTTGGTTTCCCGCAGGACGACCACATCAGAAGTTATCAGAAGTGCTGTGCGTGCGCATCACCGCGAGTGTTTTACGGTCCGGTGACCAACGGAATCCGGTGATCAGATCCGCAGTGAAGTTTGTGATCTGATGACCCGGTGAGCCGTCGAGCGGCTGCATCCAGAGATTCGCGGCCTTATCCTTAATGATGTAAACCAGAGACTTGCCGTCTGGGCCGAACCGCGCTCCTCCGGTAAAGAGCGAGCCGAAAGACCCTTGCAGCCAACCTGAACACCGATCTGACACGGCAGCGATAGACGCGACCTTGATCCACGCCCAGGCCAACGAGCCTCCTACTGCCACCCAACTCAGCCAGATGGTGGCCTTTGAAATGTCGCTCAACTCTGCGCAACTGGCGGACTTCTCTGCGGGAAGTTTGTCCAAAGGAGCAAACGGAGGAGCGCAGTATCTGTCCATACAGAACTATTACCCAGGAATCAACGATTCTCTCGGGGGGGACCCTGAAAGGAATCAATTCAATCCCAACGTATTTACGATCTACACCTCCTTCCAAAACTCACGCAACCCGCAGCAAGCGTCGATTGCACGCGGTGAGCAGATCTTCAATACCCAACCCCTGACGATCAGCAATGTCCCAGGATTAACGACTGGCACTCAGCAGATTATGGGAACCTGCACCACTTGCCACGATACCTTCAACGTAGGAAATCACTCTTTCCCGTTGCCGCTCGACATCGGGAATAGTCGCTCGCTCGCTTACGAGACAGACCCGAACATCATTGCGGCGCTTCAGCAACTGAAAGCGCCTACCTTGCCCGTGTTTGAGCTGGTTTGCACCCAAGGGGCACTCGCCGGCACCACCTACTACACTTCGGACCCGGGCAAAGCTCTGATCACCGGGCAATGCAGCGATATCGGCACAGGCAAGGGGCTGATCCTGCGGGGCTTGGCAGCGCGCGCTCCGTATTTCCACAACGGCGTCGCAGCCAGTCTCCAGCAGGTCGTGAATTTTTATAACCAGCGCTTCCAGATTGGCCTCTCGCAGCAACAGATGCAGGACTTGATTAATTTTTTGCAAACGCTGTAGCGGGAGCGGAGCCACGAAAGGTTCCGATTACGAACATCAACCTGCAATGCAGGGCTCAAAAAACGGAGCCTTAGCGGAGAGGGTTTTGAACGAAAAGGAGATCGATAGTGAAGACATTATGGGTCACAACACTCTTTGGCCTGGCAGTGATGGTCTCACTCGGAGGTCCTCACGCTTACGCGCAGTTTGAAATCGCCCCAGATCACTTCGACGAGAGGGAACCGGAACCTATCCACCCGTTGAACGCTAACACTCCTTCCCAAAGCACGAAAATACAGTACGCGGGTAATGTTACGCTGCCATACACACTGCAGTGCACCGACCGGATTTTGCCGCCCGGCAAGTACTCAGTTTCGCTCGACTCCGACGGAAGAACTGCCCGAGTGACGCTGAATCGAAAGGACGCGGCGGCGACACTTCAGGGCTTCGCACATAGACAAAATAGGTATCACGGAGGAGAAGCTCTGGTTGTGGAGCGCAACGGAGGCCGGTACCGTCTTTCGGCGATCCATTTGGCGCAACTGGACCTCGTGTTCAATGCGCATCCTGAACACCAATCCGACGGCTCGCCCAGAAACTTCGAGAGGGTCGCACTGATATTAGCGAAGGCACCGGAATGACGACCCTGGATGACAGGACGAAATCAGCCCTCCACTCGGTTGAAACATATCTCAGAATTCGCTTTGTTCATGTGGCCCACATCCACGACCGTTGATGAAACCCGCCCAGTGGCACATTTTGACTCGGTTGAAAATAGGAAGTGTATACAAAGGGGCAAGTCGAGGCCACGAGTGCCCAGCGAGCGCTAGCCCATGACTGCCCCTTCCATGAAACGTACGACTCAGCTTAGGTGCCAATGCGGATGAAGTGAATAGGGTGAACTCTGTACGCTAACGTACAAAACAGATTGCCATCTAAATCGTTACAGGGATCAGAGTGATATCGTCGGCCGCATGCCTTTCTCCAGAAGGGCAAGATGGAAATCGTGCAGCGGACCCGGGTGCAAGCAGGCGGAGATTGCGGTGTAGCTTTACGATTTGGGGAGGTCCTTCCGCGGTGGTATCACGGGTTCAAATCAAACCCATCTGTCGCGCTAAAATCTCGATCCGGAAGCAGTACTTGCGGTTACGGCCTAGAGTCCCTTTCGAACTTCCCAAACTGCAACCGAGATTCCCAGCCAAAGCAGTGTGGCGCCCCCCCAGAACGATCCACGCGCGATCTCTCGGCATGAATTGCCAAACGACAATCGCAAAAACAAACAGCCCGACGCTCCCCATGGATGAGCCCGCAGCATCGATAATGGCTACGTTCCTTCCGCGTGCCGCGCCTTTCAGTCCAAGAGATTCCCTTTTTTCTTTCTCGTGTTTCTCGATCAGCGTTGCGCTTGCTGGGAAAATCGCCGGGAATGCTAAGAACAAGCCGCCAATGCCGGGGCCAAATTTCTTGGCGATAATTCCCGCAAAGGCCGTGATCAATCCCCCAAAAAGAAATCGAACCGCGTAGTCATGCCACTGCGTTTGCCTAAGGGTTGAAAAGTCGACTTTGATTGGCATCGTTATTTAGCCCACATGCAGTAGTAGATACCCCCGGCCAGACCGAGCCAGACAGGCACCAAGCACCACGTGACCAAGATGGCCCGGAACTTGTATCGCATCATAATGTGGCTCACGAGAGAGGCATACACGAAGAATGCGATCGCGCACGCCATCATCGAACGACCTTCGGTGGCAGCATAAGATGTGCCGTCCGACATCACTGTGAGCGCCAGAGTAGCCAATGCAACGGAAGGGGCGGCGCCAAACAGGCCGGCGAAGCGTTTCGGCTTCAAAACGTCACCGATGATCGCGAATGCAGACACGATCGCACCGCCAATGATGAACCGGACCAGAGTCTGACTCATTGCACAGCTTCCCTCATCGCATGCCTGAGTGGACCAGTTTACGTGCCTGTGCACGGCCTTTCAGACCCAGCACGCGGTATTGCTCGCCCGAAAGCTTGTGATAGTCGACAAAAAACTCTTCCAGTTCCCGAACAAACTGTTTGCCTAGGTCGGCAATGGTTTTGATGTCAGCCCAACTGTGAGCATCCTTTTCAACAGCAATGATTCGGTCGTTTCGCACTTCGTTCTTCTTTCCGCCTTGCTGGCCTTGAATAACGCCAATCGGCCGGTATTTGAGAACACATCCTGGAAAGGCCGGCTCATCCATCAGCACCAAGACGTCGACGGGATCACCGTCGTCGGCTTCAGTCGAGGGAACGAAACCGAAGTCGTAAGGAAACGCCATTCCCGCTGGCAAAACCTTCTTCAGTTCGAAAATATGGTCGTCAGCATTGAAGGCAAACTTGTTTCGGCTTCCTTTGGGGGTTTCAATAACAACCCGAAGCATTTCTTTGTCGGCTAAATCGAACGGCTTAAGTCGCGTGGGATCCGCAAGTGCGGCTTTCTTTCTTGCCATTAGTCCTCCGAGATGCGCCCAACGTGGATGCACACACTTCAAATAGGGTTTGCTATGGTTGCGCTGGACGGGGAATTTAGATCCGCGGTTCGCTACGTACTCGTCGAAGGCCTCACGGGGACCTCCGTGTACAGAGTTTGAGTGGCCGCTGTAGGGGCGATTCCCGATGTCTTCCGCTCCTCGCAAGAGCTACAGAAGGAGAGGGGCTTGCCACGGTCGTCGAACCTCAATTTGTGCGCGCTCGGCAGTAACGATGATGACCAGTGCCGATGTTCTGCTTGAGAGATTGATTGACTGGAGTGCGGATAGAGGCGCAGATTACGCTCGCCGCCTTGTCAGAAAAAGTCGCGAGATGATTAAAATGAGGGCGTATCTCTACCTTGAGTCAATCTCATGAAACCTGCGTCTCGCCTTTCAAGGAGTAATCCGAAAGCGGCTGGTACCAACGCGGCGAGCCTGGTGCCTCCGCGCAGCACGATTCCAGTGCTCCGGAAGGCCGCGAGCGCGTGTACGGCCTGCGACCTCTGGAAGACGGCAACGCAGACCGTCTTTGGCGAAGGGGCGTCTAGAGCCACGATCATGATCGTGGGAGAGCAGCCAGGGGACCAGGAAGATCGAGTCGGTCGACCCTTCGTAGGGCCGGCCGGAAAACTGCTCGATGAGGCATTGGCCCAAGTTGGCATCGATCGCGCCACCGTTTACGTCACGAACGCGGTGAAACATTTCAAGTGGACTGCATCGGAACGCGGCAAGCGGCGTATTCACAAGAAGCCGCGCCAGTCCGAGATTGCAGCTTGTTCTCCCTGGCTGGAAGCTGAGCTTCACGCGGTCAAGCCCAAGATACTGGTTTGTATGGGAGCGATCGCTGCGCAAGCACTGTTAGGAAAACATTTCAGTGTGACCCGCAACCACGGGCAAGCTGTCGAGTCTCCGCACGCCCGGTTTGCGATAGCGACCATGCATCCATCCTCGATATTGCGCGCGATCGATGCTGCATCGCGTCAGCGACAGATGGCTGAATTCATAAACGATTTGAGACAGGTGGCCGTTCTTGCGGCAAAGAAGCCGGCTGCATGACGACCGTTTTCCGCGCGAAGAACCAACAAGCACGCAATCTTCACAATCCGACGTTCGATTATGTGGTGGTCGGGCATGACTCCGGTACGTGATTACGGGCAAAGGCGATCTTTTCAACGACAGCCAGGACTTATGATTGCGTCTCTATGACTGCTCCTTCTTGGGAACCTTGGCGCCCTTTTTTCGCGCTTCGGAAAGCCCGATTGCAATCGCTTGCTTGCGACTTTTTACAGCGCCACCTTTGCCCCCTTTTCCAGAACGGAGGGTACCTTTCTTTTGGCGGCGAACCGCGCTTTCAACTCTCTTGCCGGCCGCCTTACCGTACTTGCGGCCACTCGATTTCTTGCGTGAACCAGAGCTCTTTCGAGCTGCCATTTCATCCTCCCAGAAGCATATTTTGCGCGCCAAGCGACCGGGGGCCCGCCGACGCGAAGCTACGATGCGGCAAGAGTGCTTACCGTTGCTGGGACAATCCCAGACTGTAAGAAATCAGCCGTGTACTTCGCAGCAGAACTTGTCTGCCGTAAAATCGGGCCATTTCGGCATGTGCATCTCGTTTTTCAAAAGTCTTTCGCATCATCCGTCCCGCTTTTAACAATTCTGGGAAGTCGCCAAACCTACGCAGTCTGCGTGCAACTAAGGTGTGACGCAGTATGATACGGCGGGGGACGTCAAGATCGGCTCCAACGACTACTACGTTTATTCAAACAGCCTGGTCGACAACATGAAGCAGTTAGGAGACGTTCCGGTCAGGACTGCAGGAACCTCCTGGGTTTCAGTGAACGACTTGGGAAGCGCGCAGGACGCGAATCAAATCCAGTACAACGTCGTGAGGGTCGATGGTCAGAGATCTTGTTACGTCCCGATCATGAAGCAGGGCGGCGACACGAACACCATTGACGTCGTCAATGGAGTCCGCAGCCTAGTTGGACATCTCTACGATATCCCGAAGCAGATGACCGCGAATGTGGTCTTCGACCAATCGGTATATGTGAAGGAGGCACTGAAGACTGTTCTTCATGAAGGCATCATTGGTCTGGTTCTCACCAGTCTGATGATCCTTATTTTCCTCGGTAGTTTTCGAGCCACGACGGCTGTACTTCTCTCCATCCCGCTCTCCGCGCTCACTACCTTTGTGGTTCTGAGCATGATGGGCAGCACCGTGAATACGATGATTCTCGGAGGTCTGGCGCTGGCCTTTTCACGCGTGATCGACAACTCCGTGATCTCGCTCGAAAACATCTACCGCCATCTGGAGATGGGCGCAGCGCCAATGGTCGCCGCCGAGGTTGGCGGAAGGGAGGTCAATCTAGCCGTGCTGGCCGCAACCCTCGTAGACGTCGTGGATTTCTTCCCGGTGACATTTCTCTATGGGGTCAGCAAGTTTCTCTTTTCAGCTCTGGCGTTGGCGTTTTGTCTTTCCTTACTAGCGTCGTTTGTGGTGGCGATGACTGTGATTCCGTTGTTCTGTTCGCGTTTTCTCAAGGCGGTGCCGCACAGCGGTGGACACGGAGACAAGGAAGGCGAGTACGAAGTTGAGCCCACGGCAGCCGCCACACACTCTTGGTGGGACCGGTTCAACGCTGGGTTCAACCGGATGTTTAACAAGCTCCTCGACTTCTACGAGTATTGGGTGCGGCGGGCGGTGCAGCGTCCCGACCTGACGGTCGCCATCCTGAGTGGTGTGTTCCTCGCCAGCCTGGCCATCTATCCTTTGCTGGGATTGGCCTTCTTCCCACAAACCGATGCCGGCCAGTTCACCATCAACCTGAAAGTTCCACCGGCACGCGCATCGAAGTCACCGAACAATATGTGGCCAAGGTGGAAGACCTGATCCGCCACACCGTCGACGCGAAGGATTTGAAGATGGTGGTGTCGAACATCGGCGTCGTGCCGGATTTCTCTTCGCTCTACACCACCAATGCAGGGCCGTACACGGCAACGATCCAAGTAGCGCTGCAGGAGTCGCACCGGCAGAGCAGCTTCACCTACATGGACCGGGTGCAGAAGGAGATGGCAACGCAGTTTCCCGACATCCGAACGTTCTTTTCCAGCGGATCGATGGTGGATGCAGTGCTGAACATGGGGATGCCGGCGCCGATTGATGTGCAGGTGAGCAGTCCGGATCTGCATCAGATCTACGGCGTGGCGCAGGACTTGGCGAGCCGGATACGGAGTTTGCCGGGGGTGGGAGAAGTCTACATTCCGCAGGACTTGAACTATCCGGCCCTGCGACTGGATGTGGACCGGGTGCATGCTGGAGAGTTGGGGCTGACGCAGAAGGACGTGGTGGACAACGTCATCACGGCCCTGAACTCGAACTACATGATTGCACCCAACTACTGGGTGGACCACAAGAGCGGCAACGACTACTACCTCACCGTCCAGTACTTCGAAAAAGGCCGAGCTGCAATCCACAACATGATTGACCTAGGACAAATCCCTTTAAGAGCTCAAAACAATTCCAAGGCCGATATCAGCTGCGGTCCCACCCAGGTCAATCCCGCTTCGTTCAGGGCAATGCCTCGAACAGAGTCCGCCAGACCAGCTTGGGACTGTGGCCAAAACATGCCTGATCCAAGACGTGATCACCCCCCTACGATCGCTCAGCGGGCCAGACCGATTACTGTTCTCGACAACGTTGTAAAGGTGAAGTTCGTACAAACGCCCACTGAAGTCGATCACTATCAGATTCAGCGCGTGGTTGATCTCTACGTTACTCCCGCTGGGGAAGACCTTGGGCGCGTCACCAGCGACATCCGACGCATCGTGGGCCAGGCGAATATTCCGGCGAATGTTCGTGTCAATCTGCGCGGCATGGTCGAGGGCATGCAAGCTTCGTTCAAGAGCTTCGGGCTGGGTTTCCTGCTCTCGTTCGCGCTGCTTTTTCTGATCCTCACGGCGCAGTTCAAGTCTTTCATTGATCCATTGCTGATCATGCTTGCCATACCGATGGGATTCGTCGGGGTGTTGGTGATTCTTCCGCTCACGCACAGCACCTTGAATGTTATGTCTCTGATGGGAGTTCTCATGCTGGTGGGCATTGCCGACTCCAACAGCATTCTGATCGTGGATTTCGCTCACAAACTGGAGGCCCAAGGGCTAACCCCGACCGATGCGGTCATCACCGCTTGCCGAGTTCGACTGCGGCCGATCCTGATGACCTCTCTGGCAACGATTATCGGCATGATACCGATGGCACTAAAACTTGGAACGGGCGCGGAACAGTATGCGCCCATGGCGAAGGCCATCATTGGCGGGTTGACCTCTTCGGTGGCATTGACCATCTTCATCGTGCCGGCGGCATATCTGCTCGTTTACGGCAAGCGCGGTGGGAAGAACTCGCCCAGCCAGCCTCCAGCGTTAGAAGCATGAGTTGGGAAACATCAGGAAGTGAGCAAAGTTCGCTAAGGGATTTTCGAAATATGAACAGCCTGCGATCAGTGTGTCTTTTTCTAGCTCTGCCAGCTTGCGCCTCCGCGCAGGTGACGCTCGCTTCGAGCTGTGCGTCGAATCTGCCTTCCGCTCCGGTGCCACAGACCCAGTCCCAATCAACGGGCGCGGCTGCAACTCCTATGGGGCGGCAAGCCACCGTGCCGCAAAATCCCCCTGGCACGCCCGCTGCGCTGTCCTTGAAGGACGCGCAGGCACTTGCTCTGAAGAATAACCCTCAGATCTCAGTCGCGCGGCTGACCGCGTTAGCCTCTATCCAGGTCACGCGTGAGGTTCGATCGAATCTGTGGCCGACCGCGTCGATTGACTTGACGGCGGTCGATGCCAATCCCGGTACGCGGCTCACGGCCGGTGCGCTGAACAATCCAACCCTCTACCAGCGCGCCGCGGCCGGAGCCATGGTGACCCAACTCATCACCGATTTCGGACGCACCACGAACCTGGTTTCGAGCGCCAACCTTGCGGCGAAAGCGGAGAACCAAAATGCGGTGGCTACGAAGGAGCAGATCCTGCTCGCGGTTGACCAAGCCTTCTACAACTCCCTTCAGGCTCACGCAGTCTTGACCGTTGCGCAGCAAACCGTGAAGGAGCGCCAAACTGTTGCCAGCCAGGTCGACGCGTTATTCCAGAGCAAACTCAAGTCTCAACTGGACCTCAGCTTTGCCAACGTGAATCTGGCGCAAGCTAAACTGCTCCTTCTGGATGCGCAGAACAACGAAAATGCGGCTCTGGCCGGTCTTTCCGCAGTGCTCGGATTCCCCAATCTGCGGAGCTACCAGCTCGTCGAGGACTCCACTCCCAATGCTCCGCCTCCTGGAAACGTCGACGATCTGATCACTACCGCGTTTTCCGTGAGGCCGGAAATCCTGGCCCTCGAGTTCCAGTCGGAATCCGCCAAGAAATTTCAGACAGCGGAACGAGACTTGCTGTTTCCCGACGTCCGCGCCCTTGGAGTCGTTGGTGACACTCCAGTACGCAATCCCATCATTTCCAGCTGGTATGGAGCGGTGGGCGTGAACGTGAATATTCCGGTGTTCAACGGCTTCCTTTACCCCGCGAGGTCACGAGAAGCCTCGCTTCGTGCCCAAGCCGTTCAGGAGCGGCTGCGGGACCTCCGCGATAGGATTTCCCGCGACGTACGCACCAGTTGGTTGAATGCGACGACCGCTTACGACCGGCTCGCGGTGACGCAACAGCTTCTCGACCAGGCTAACCTTGCGCTGAACCTTGCTCAATCTCGATACAACCTGGGGTTAGGTTCGATCGTAGAACTGAGTCAGGCGCAACTTCAGCTGACGCAAGCGCAAATCAGCGATGCTCAGGCCGGCTACGATTATCGGCTCTCTTTGGCTGTCTTGCAGTACCAGACGAGCGGAATTTGAGAGAAGTCGTCACAGCTCGTTGAAGCGCTTAAATTATCTCTGCCCAACCATGCTCGAGACCATGACCCTCGAAGCAAAGTTTTATATGACCAGATTGAGACGGGTGAACAAAAAGAAGAGGAAACAAACATCTTTCACAACTCTTCATGGCATTCTGCTTTCGCTGGCGATTGCAGCCGTCGTTGGTCTTATCTTTGTATTGGTGGTGGTCTATTATCATTCACCACCCGATTAACCCGTGGCCGCGGAGACCCGGTAAACGTGATGGCGGATTGAGCAATCTTTGACGTGGCGTAAAACGCGGTACAAAAAACATCTGCTGTGCAGGCGGTATGATTGTCGAAATGCTTCCTTTTTTCCTCTATTTCGTCGCGAGCGTGATTACCGGATTCCATGTTTGCATGTTACTGGCGCTCGCGGCTCATGGGGCTCCATCGAATCCCCTGGAACTCGTCTCTTTGCTGGGATCGTTGTGTCTCTTGATTGCCGCTTATGTCAGTCTCTTTAAGCCGTATGCTGCCGCAAGACTGGCACTGATCGCTTGTCTGGCAATTTGGTGTTTCTACGGTCCGGCAGTCGCGAAATCTATCCGGCCGAGAGTCGGCGTGCAAAGTTCTGCTCGGGAACTCCGATGATATTGCCCTACGCAGCCGCTACCCTTTTATTGGTCGCGACTCTGTATTCCGCAATCGTTAGCTTCAGGCAAGCCGCTAAACGAACCTGGATTTTCCCGGAAGCTCCAAGCCGGTCGGCGCGAATCATCGTTGGCGTTCTTACGCTTGCGCTATTGACTGGCCTGGCGGTGTGGCTAACGGGCAGTGCCAGGAATTCGACGCGCCCCGCATCGCGGTTTCTCGTTCCCGAGGGATATACCGGCTGGATACGAGTTGAGTTCGAGGTGCAGGGAGCGCCATTTCTACCGATGGAAGGCGGCGAATACGTTCTCAGGATTCCTTCTGACGGAGTGCTCCGAACCTCTTCTGCTGAGCAGTACGGATGGGCTAGGGATCACTACTATTACTATTCTGCTCAGGGTACGCGCCCACTCCCAGATTCCGGATCGGCTGCGCGTATTTGGGGCAAAATCAACGGGGAAGAATCCGGGACCTCGGGCAAGCAAAAATACGAAGAGCTTTTCGTGGGCACCGCGCGGCAGTTCAAGAACCAAGAGCCTATGAAGTAAGCGATCTCTCTTACGGGACAGTCTGCTGACCGCAGGAGCGCATTCAGACTCTCTTGCCGCGTAAGGGGGGTGCGCCGGGTGAATAACGAGTTATAGTCAACGGATGCCGAAAGGCCGTAACCCGAGTACCTGCAAGGTTTTCAATGAGGCCATTCCGCAATGACAGCGATCTCAGGCGTGGAGTTCCTGATCTGGCTTCTGATTGCCGCCTCGGCGATTGCGGTGGTGGCGAAGTATCTTCGGATTCCATATACGGTATCCCTGGTTCTCGGGGGATTACTCCTGAGCCTGCTTCGCTTGCCGTTTCTGTCGCCACTGCAACCTGACCAGCGTCCGCATTGGCTGACGCCAGATGTGATTCTGATTCTGTTTCTGCCTGCCCTTGTTTTCGAAGGAAGCGTCAAGATTGATGTGCGAGACCTTCTGCGGGACTACGCGCCACTCCTGGTTTTCGCTAATGTCGGGGTTCTTGTTTCCACTCTGGTGACCGGTTACCTGGTTCACTGGGCAATTGGTCTGCCGATTCTGATCGCGCTGCTTTTTGGGGCAATCATCTCTGCTACGGATCCTATTTCCGTACTGGCCATCTTCAAAAACCTAAGAATGAGTAAGCGCCTCTCGGTCATTATTGAGGGCGAAAGTCTGTTGAATGATGGGACCGCGGTGGTTGTTTTCCAGATTCTCCTGGCTGGTGTGGTCGGGGGTGGGCTGAGCATCGGCCGGGGGATTGGGGAGTTTCTCCTGGCCGTCGTTGGAGGAGCCGCTCTCGGGTCTGTCCTCGGATACGCTGGAAACAAGGTGATGCAAACGATCAGCGATCCTCAAGTCGAGATCACGCTGACTACGATTGTTGCGTATGGCAGTTATCTCCTCGCCAATCATTTGCATTGGTCGGGTGTCATTGCGACAGCGTCGGCTGGGTTGATTGTCGGCAATTTTGGCGCGAAGAAAGGAATGAGTGACCAGACCAGAGCTGCGTTGGAGTCATTCTGGGAATACCTCGCCTTCGTGATGAACTCGCTCATATTCTTGCTCATCGGTCTGGAGGTCCACGTCGATTCCCTTGCGCACGCTTGGCTCCCAATAGTTTTTGCAATCGCAGCCGTCGTGATCGGTCGTTCAGTTTCTATCTACCTTCTGGCGCCGGTGAGTAATCTGTTTGCGGAAACGATTCCCCTTCGTTGGCAGCACGTGATGGTGTGGGGCGGTCTGCGCGGTGCGCTGGCACTGGCCCTCGCGCTCAGCCTCGACAACACATTTCCTAACCGAGATCGCGTACTAGACCTGACATTCGGGGTCGTAGTTTTTTCAATCCTTGTACAAGGGCTAACAATAAAGCCCCTGCTCAGAGTCCTGGGCCTTGCCGACGGACAAGCCTAGAGCAGCGGAGCCGCCAGAAGAGTTTTCGCCTAGGTCACTTGATCGGCTCCAATCAGCTTGCTAATCATGGCCTGCGCGCTTAATCTGAGACTAGAGCTGGTTGCGGCTGAAAGGGAGACCATCTGACAAACGACGAGCTTAAGGCGTCTTACGTGGTAATCCGGCATAACGTCCGAACTTACGAGTCTGCAGGGGTGGTCGAGGTCGTTAAGGGACGGTCGAACGCGGAGACGACCTTGAAAACCTTCGAGGCCGAACAAAGCTCGGCCGATCGGCACGAGGGCTGGCGCTACTTCCTCGAAAAATCTACCTTAAAAGCGGGTACCAACCCCGCTGAGGCTACCGAACTTCGTCAGGCGGAACTGGAAAGTCGCGAATCCAAAGCAACGCTGGATGCCGACAGCTCCCACGGCGGCGGGACTTCCAGGTGAATCGGTTTGGGACCGAGCAATTCTCTTGCTAACCCAGGGGCCCAAGCGTAGCATCAGGCTGTGCGTTAGACCGAGTCGGTCGTAAGCGGTCCTTGCCTAAACAGCCAGTACTTGCCTGCGGTGCCCGAATCTCTCCAGCGTAAATTGATCAAGTAAAGGAACACCTAACACATGGCAGAACAAGGAACAGTAAAGTGGTTCAATGACGCCAAGGGCTATGGCTTTATCAGCCGCCAGAATGGCGAAGATGTTTTTGTGCACTTCTCAGCGATCCAGGCGGGCGGCTTCAAGAGCCTGCAGGAGGGCCAGACAGTGCAGTTTGACGTGACCAAGGGCCCCAAGGGCTGGCAGGCTGAGAACGTCCAGCCGCTCTAACCTCATCCCGTGATGCAAAGGGCGATCTCCATGCGAGATCGCCTTTTCCGTTTCTTGGGAGACCATCGGCACACGTGCTCACTTGGTATTGTCTGATGCCGAGAAGTCCGCGGTTCCAATCTTCACGATCGTTCCATGAGGCAGGGGTTTCTCCTCTTTTTTTGCGTCTTTGGCATCCTTCGAGTCCTTGCCCTCCTGAGGCTTGTCCTTTGCTTGCGGAGCGGGTGCAGGTTTCTCCGTCCAGATGCCGTAGACGCGGCCGCCATAAGCCGCAATTCCGCTGTAATCGCCGAAGAAAACGTCGCCAGCTTCGAATGGTTCGTCGGTCCATGCGTAGTTGTTGAAGCTATGTCCGCCGTCGGTTGACCGAGCCAGAACAACGATCTGCTTGCGGTTCTGAGGATCACCCCGGCGATCATAAAAGACGACATCGACCGAGCCGTCGGTCGGGTCCACTGCCAACCACTGAAAGAACTGCTCCGCTCCGTTGTGTACCCGATCGTTGTTCACGCGGACCGGTGGAGTCCAATGCTTTCCCCCGTCATCTGAAGTCGCGAGAAAAACATCCAGGTCGCCGTTCCGGTAGTCGCTCCAGGTCACGTACAGGCGCTTGCCCTTGGGGTCGATGGCGATCTGGGGAAATCCGTTCGCCCTCTCTAGAGTCTGAATGGCGAACATGATCGGCGCTGTGTGAATGACCGGGCGTGCATGCGAGAATGTTTTGCCGCCATCGCGCGACGTCGTAAACATGATCGAGTCATCCTGGCTCCAGATCGCGTAGAGTTTGCCATCCGGACCGACGACGCCAGCGAAGCCTTCGGCAGCGCCGTTGTCGTCTCGCGGCAAGCCGGGATGCGCATCGATCTCGATCGGCTGCGACCATGTCTTGCCATCGTCAGTGGAGCGCGAGAGCACCATCTGAGAATCCGCCAGCCTCCAGCGCGTCCAACCGATGTAGAGGTTGCCCGCGTAGCGGCTCTTGCTGTTGTCCGCGACAATGTACGGCTTATCTTCGAAGGGTATTCCTGGAGTGCTGGTCTGTTCGGCGACAGGAATGTGTTCGGCCTCCCAGGTTTTCCCGCCATCGAGCGAGCGGCGCACGAAGATCCCGTTGCGCGTCGCGCCGTGCGCCCAGTAGTTGAAAGTTCCTAGTTTGTCGAATGCGATGTAGCAAACGAAGGCGTGTCCCTGATTATCGAAAGCCACCGATACGTCACCGGAGACGCGGTAGTTCTTAGGATCCACGTTCTCAGCGAGTTGCCAGGTGTGGCCGGCGTCCTGCGAGTAAGAGGCATGCACGTTGTCCTGAAAGACGCCGACTACCTGCTGGGCATTCGTCGGATTCACCGCGATCGCAGGCTCGGTAAACGGACCCACCGTCGGAGTGAGAGCGAAGACCTGCACGTGCGGAGCTTGCGGCAACTCCTGGGCACGCAAGAACAAAGGTGCACCGAACAAGAGCGTAAAGAGCAACGTTGTGATGAATCGGCGAAACAGTTGCGAGAAAAGCATTGGATCCTTTTGGTTTCGCGATTGAAGTTTGTGTTTTATGACGGGTCCACGGCACACAGAGCCGCGGCCCCGGCGATACCCGCGTCAGCGCCATAGTGAGCCATCACCAGTGGAATCTCAGACGCGCGCGGATTCACGCACCAACCCGGAAGGCGATTCTTGATTTCACCAAAGAACGGCATGAGCATCGCCGCCACGCCGCCTCCCATCACAAGAACATCGGGATCGAGCAGATCGACGATGTTGCCGAGCCAGGGGGTTAACATGTCGACGGTCTCTTGAAGAATCTCTCGCGCCAACGGATCACCCGCTGCATAAGCCTTCCCCACAAATTCGCTGGTCACCGAGGCAACATCACCCATTGCCAGTTCGAGAATCGTGGAGCGTGAATCTTCAGCGATCTTTGCTCGGGCTCGTGCACCAATCGCTGGACCGGCGGCAAGCACTTCGATACATCCGCGCTTGCCGCAGGAGCACAGCGGACCGCGATAGTCGATGCTGACGTGTCCGCCTTCACCCGCCGAGCCTGTGTTGCCGTGGTAGATGCGGCCATCGAGCACGATTCCAGTGCCGATGCCAGTACCAATCGTGGCATAGAAAACGTAGCGATACCCGCGCGCCGCGCCCCATCGCGTTTCCGCCAAGGCCGCGGCGTTCGCATCGTTGTCCACTTGGACGGGCACGTGATACATCGAGACGATCTTCTCAGCGAGCGGAAAGTCACGCCAGCAAGGCAGGTTGGGAGGATTCAGAACGACGCCCGTCTTCGGATCCAAAGGTCCGGGCGCGCAGATCCCGATGCTATGAATACCCGCCGGCACCGTGGACGCCAAAGAGTCAATCGCACCCGCCACGGCCTGCAAGCCAGCCTCGGCCGTGCCGTTTGCCACCATGGGATTGCGACCTTGGGCGAGTATCTTGCCATCACGATCCACGAGACCCACGGCGACTTTTGTGCCGCCAACATCAACACCGAGAACAGGAGCCCCACCTTTGGGATCAGTCATGTTTACCTGTCGTCGCCAATGTCGGCGGACTCGCAAATTGCACCTTGATCGTCTTAATCTCGTAAGCCTTGGTGTGCACGCTCACGGCGCCACTGTGTACCGATAGGCTGCCGATTGACTTTTCCATCAGATCTGTTTCTGCCACCGACTGGGCCCCTGGAGGAAGTTGAATTGTAACCTCACCCTCCTTGCCCGCCCATTCGTAGAACCGCAGAACCAGCGAGTTCTCATCTTCGGCCCTCTTCAGCGCGGTGACGATGACATTGTCGGGTTGCACCTGCAGGAAGGAATATTCTGGCGCCAGCGATCCCTGATGTTGTCCGAATGGCAAAGAAAGTAACTTATAGTTCAGTTCATAGCCGCGCCGAATGGTAAGCGCATCCTTCCAACTTTCTCCGTGTGGATACAGCGAATACGTGAACTCGTGATGCCCCTCGTCGGCATGGGGATCGGGCCACTCCGGGGAGCGCAACAGTGAGAGACGCAGCACGTTACCCTTCGCGTCGTATCCGTATTTGCAGTCGTTGAGGAGGCTGAATCCGTGCTTCGAGTCTGAGATGTCAGCCCAGCGCTGCGCCGGAACCTCAAACTGCGCCAACTCCGCCGGCGTGTTGCGCGTGGTGGGACGCTCGACTGAACCAAAGGGAATCTCGAATGCCGCTTTATCACTGTGGGCGCTCAGCGGGAACGTCACTTTCAGCAAAATATGTTTCTCGTTCCATTCCACCATCATCTTCACGTCCACACGAGGCACGCCGGCGTACACGATGATGTCGCGCACAAATGTCGAATTCTGAAAATGATTCTTGACTTGGATGACTGCCCGTAGAGGGCCGCTCTCAATCAGTTTTACTTCATCAGCCTTGTCCAGATCCCAATGCTGTTTCTCGAAGTCCGCATCAATGTTCCATGCGTCCCACTGTTTGGGCTTGTCGACAAAGGCCTGCAGCAGATTGCCGCAGACGGAAATCTTTGGTCCACCGCTATCTGTCTCGGCGGGAGCCAGCGCTTCTGTCCCGCTGCGCTTGTCGAGCAAACTGGTCATGCAACCGGTTTGCGGATCGATCCTGACGCGGATGAACTCGTTCTCCAGCGTGTCAGCGGAAGCCTTCAGCATCGAATGGACGACGGGTGCTGTGCTAGCTGCGCGCACGAAATAAGTTTGATATCCGAGAGCAGGCGTGTTCGACAACAACAAGAAGCGTGCGCGGTGAGTTTCAGGATCCAGATGGAGCATCTGAGATTCTGCTGGTTTTCCCTTCGAGTCCACAACTTCAACCTGCCGTGCCGGCGCGGGCAGTTGCGCCTCCACCTCAACTACTTCAGTGCGCGGCCACGACAGTGAATTGAAAATCAGAACCGGCAATCCCTCGCCCTGCGTATTCACGTGCGCAGCGATTTCGCGTAGCGATCCCATCGTCACGTCGTTTGCAGCGCGGTCTACATTCTCCAGATTGCGCTTGGCATCCAGATAGTTCACTGCGATACCAGAGCCCGGCATGATGTCGTGGAAGTGATCGAACAATAGATTCTTCCAGGTCAACTCCATGCCATCGTGTGGATAGGGACGCCCGAAGAGCAGCGCCAGTGAAGCGAACTTTTCGGCATTGAGCACGTTCTCTTCGGCTCGCCGGATCCTCCGTTTTGTTTCGGCCTGAGTGGTGAAGACTCCCCGGTGATATGCGAAGTAAAGCTCGCCATCCCAGGTGGGGACCTGCATGCTGGGCAGCTTCTTCTCGAGATCGCTGAAGAAATCCCGCGCAAAGCTGAACTCAAGCCTCGGATACACCGCATCGGGAGCGCGCAGTTGGTCAGCGTGATCGAGCATGATGCGCGTCGGTCCGCCGCCGTGATCGCCCACGCCGTAGAGATGCATCATCTCGGGCTTAGCAGGGATCGTCTTGCCGTAGATCGACGGCATCCAAATCGACAGATCAGTCGCAAGCGGTTCAGCATCGATTCCTCCCGCGTAATCATGCGGGAAATATGTGAGGAGCTTGCTGCCGTCCGGGGCCTGCCACCAGAAAAGCTTGTAAGGAAACGTCGTGAACTCGTGAGCCCAGAGCAATTTCTGGGTGACAAAATAATCCATGCCCGACTTCTTATAGATCTGCGGTAGCTGATAGTTGTATCCAAACGAATCAGGATTCCATCCAATCTTCACATCCACACCGAAATTCTTCTCAAAGTAACGCTTGCCCACCAGAATCTGTCGCACCAGCGATTCACCGTCCGGCATATTCAGGTCCGGTTCGACCCACATCCCGCCAATGATCTCCCAGCGCCCCTCCTTCACGCGCTTCTCAATCTGCTGGAATAGATCGGGATATTTCTCCTGCATCCACTCATACGTCCGCGCAGATGACATCGTGAACTTGAAGTCTGGGTATTCCCGCATCAAGTCCAGCACGCTTTGGAATGTGTTGCGTACGACTTCGACCGTTTCGGTCCAAGGCCAAAGCCAGGCCATGTCGATGTGTGAATTGCCCACGATTCGAATGTTGAACTGCTGCATCCACGGCTTGAGGACTTCCAACTTGGCCTGAGCCTGTTTGAGCGAGGCATCGAAGCCCGGTTGATCTCCTTTGTTGAGTGGAGTGAAATCAATCGCTTTGACCGCCGCATCCAGTTCTTGCTGGCGTTCCGCCTTTCCTTCTTCATAGGCAGCGATGATCGGGCGAGTCGATAGAAGTTCCATTCGCAGAAACGCAGGGTCTGGCCGCGATCGTGGTGACTGAATCGTGAGTTCGCTGTGGAAGAATTCGGATTCCGCGTCGTCTCCTCCGACCACCCTGGCTGCGATCAGGAATTTCTGGCCGGGTTGCGCATTCTCAGTCAATAGCAGCGGCAGGATATCGTCATCGCTGCCGCGATAAAGGATCGCTCCATTAGAGAACACGGTTATGATCAAGCTTTTCGGGCTGCCAAATCGCAGATCAATCGAAACTCGTGAGCCCTGCGCGGCGTAGCCGTTGATTTTCTCGGGAATCTGAATCCAGCGACGGAACACGCGGGTCCCCGTCCAGTGCTCCTCGTTCGCATGCCCTCCGCCTGGCCCCGAAACATTCTTCACTGTGAAGGCGCCCCAATCAGAATCATTCAGACCGGGATCCTCCGGATGTGGAACGTCGGCATGGAAGCGCCATTCTGCCTCAGCCTGCCCAGTCAGCATTTCCAGCCGGTCGAGCGTTGCCTTATAAGGATCGGGAGCAGCGGGAGTCTGGGAAGACGCGAAAGCTGCGAATAGCAGAATCAAGCATAATAAGAAGAGGGCAATACGCTTCATCGAGAACCTTTCCCCGCGAGTACAAACTGTGACAAGCTTTGCAAAAGGTAACCAGCGATTATCACTCAACAGTTGTTGCTAATGCTAAGTTGCTGATTCTACAGCCAGCATGGGCCGAACGTGCGGCCTCGCCCAAAAAATATGATTCCTTCCATCGAAATTATGAATCGAAGTTGTTACGTGAGTTAGTTGACGGCTCGAGCCGCTCAACCTAGAATTCATACTCTAATGTCCGAGAGCCAAAATCTTCGCGCGGTGTGCTGTTGCACTTGTTGTTGTTGTGCATGCGTGTGCACTGGCGCGGGGAGGCTGCTGACCTAAGAACTCTTTCTTAACACCGGCACTCATAGAACCCATCGCCAGATGATCCTGGCGGTGGGTTTTTTATTTTCCGGACACCAAATTCAGAGTTTGACCCATATGACAATCGTCGCCAAAGAGACCACAGCACAGCGAGTCGAGCGCCTTAAGCGCGCAATGAATCCATGGGAAGGACTGGACAAAATCCGGCGCTTCGCCCGCGAGGGATTTGAATCCATCCCTCCCGAATGGATTGGGACCTACTTCCGCTGGTGGGGCGTTTACACCCAGGGAGATGGCGCGGGAGTTACGGGCGGCAAAAATGGCGTGGGCCGCGCTCTGCAGCGCTTTATGGTGCGTATCCGGATTCCCAACGGCATGTTGACTTCCCGCCAGCTGCGCGTCATCGCCAACCTCACCCGCCTGCACGCCAACGGAATCGCCGACCTCACGGTGCGCCAAAACATTCAACTACACTGGGTCATCATCGAATCGCTTCCGGAGGTGCTCGATGGTCTTTGGCAGGTCGGTCTGAATACGACTGGAGCTTGCGGCGATGTCGTTCGCAACGTGACCGGATGCCCGGTCGCCGGGGTGGACGCAGATGAAATCGTAGATGCCTCGCCGCTTGTGCATGAGGTATCGGAATTGCTAGCCGGCAATGCCAATTTCTATAACCTGCCGCGCAAATTCAAGATCTCCATCACCGGATGCCGCGTCTGGTGCCCCTACCCGGAAATCAATGACATCGGCCTGACCGCGATCACCCGCACAGTCGGAGGGAAGCATGAGGTGGGATTCTCCCTTCGAGTCGCCGGCGGCCTTTCGACGGAACCCTACCTGGGCGCGCGGTTGAATGCATTCGTCCGTTGGAACCAGGTCGTGCCCGTAATCAAGGGTATTGCTGAGCTGTTCCGTGATTCCGAGGTCTTGCGCGAACACCGCGAGCGGGCCCGGCTGAAATTCCTTTTCTTGCGCCATGGATGGACTGCAGACCGTTTTCTTGGCGAGTTGCACGAGCGTATCGGGTTCCAGTTGGATCCGGCTGTCGAAGAGCATCCGCCCGAGGACGTCTACCGCGACCACGTCGGCATCCAGGCGCAGAAGCAGTCTGGTCTTTCGTATGTCGGTGCCGTGGCCCTTCGCGGCCGAATCACGGCGGAACAGATGCAATCTGCCGCAGATCTTGCCGAACGCTACGCCGGCGGCGAACTGCGTGCTACCAACATGCAGAACCTCCTCGTCGTAAACGTGCCCACGCTCAGCGCTGAACCGCTGGCGAAGGAGTTCGACGCGATCGGGCTCAAAGTCGGTGGTTCTGCATTCTGGCGCGGCACGGTGGCCTGCAGCGGGACGGAATTCTGCAAACTCGCCATCACGGAAACCAAAAGCTTCTCACGGTGGCTGGTCGAGGAACTCGAAGAGCGTTTACCCGGTTTCGATCAGCATCTGAAATTGCACGTGACCGGCTGCCCCAACAGTTGCGGACAGCACTGGATTGCCGACATCGGTATCGAGGGCAAGAAGATCAAGGTGCACGACGGCATGGTCGACGCCTACTACTTCTGCGTCGGCGGGGCGCTGGGTCTGCATCAAGGTACCGCACGTCCAGTTGGATATCGCTGCTCTGCTACCGAAGTACCAGACGCGCTCGAGCGGCTTCTCGGTCAGTATCTGGCGGAGCGCGAACCCGGCGAGAATTTGCGCCGGTTCTTTGCCCGTCACAGCGATACGGAATTGCGTGAGTTCCTGGCCGGAGAAGTGGTGACTGCAGTAGCTCGCGATTTGCCGGACTCGACTCGGAGTCTGGCTCAAGCAGGAGGGCTCGGTGACTAACTTGTTTCCAATGTTTCTGAAGCTGGAAGGGAAGCAGTGCCTCGTTGTGGGCGCAGGCAAGATCGGCGAACCGAAGATCGGCGGACTGCTAGAGACGGGCGCGCGCATCCGCGTTGTCTCTTTGGATGCGAGCCCCACGGTCCGCGAATGGGCGCGTGCTGGCAAGATCGAACTTGAAGTGCGGGCGTTCTCGGCAGAGGACCTGGACGGCGCATTCCTGGCGATCGTCGCGACGAATTCGCGCACTTTAAACGAGCGCGTCTATCGCGAAGCGCAGAGCCGTGCCGTGCTCTGCAACGTGGTCGACGTCCCAGATCTCTGTGACTTCTTCTATCCCGCGATCGTGCGCCGCGGCGATCTGCAGATTGCGGTCTCAACCGCCGGACAAAGCCCATCGCTGGCGCAGAAGATTCGTCAGCAACTGGAAAAGCAATTTGGTCCCGGATACGCCTCGTGGGTGGCGGAGCTGGGCGAGACTCGACAATTCATTCTCTCCAGCGATCTCGATAAAGAACGCAAGCTGGATCTGCTGCATTCGCTGGCAAGCAGGGAAGCGGTCGAAGCGGCCCTGGCCGAGGTTCCTGAACTGATCACGAAAGGTGAGCACGCATGAAGGGGAGAGTCTACCTAGTCGGCGCAGGGCCCGGCGATCCGGAGTTGCTCACGCTGAAAGCATTGCGGGTCCTCAAGACGGCCGACGCCGTGCTGCACGACGACCTCGTCGGCCCCGCAATTTTGAAACTCATCCCCTCATCGGCCCAGACTCACAATGTCGGCAAGCGCTGCGGGAAAAAGAAGATTCTGCAGGAGGAAATCAACTTTTTGATGATTGCTCTCGCCGATGCAGGATTGCGCGTTGTGAGGCTGAAGAGCGGCGACCCGCTCATCTTCGGCCGAGCCGGGGAGGAAATCGAATCGTTACGCCGCGCCAACATTGCATTCGAAATTATTCCGGGCGTGACTTCCGCCATGGGCGCCGCAGCCGCATCGCAGATTCCGCTCACTGATCGCCGCGCGTCGTCTGCGCTCGTCTTTCTGACGGTGCATCACGCTCCGGGGAGCGAAGTCGCAAACTGGAGCAAGCTGGCCGGAAGCGGTGCGACGCTCGCGATCTATATGCCGGGGCAGAACTACTCTGATGTCGCAGCGAAGTTGCGCGCCTCTGGGCTTTCCGGTGACACGCCGTGTATCGTCATCTCTCGTGCGACCACTCCGCAACAGCGAACGTACCGCTCTACGATTGCTCACTTGCATAGCTCGCCGAAATTCGTGGCACCAACTCTGCTGGTCGTCGGAGAAGTCGTCCGCTTTACTGACCACGTTTCCCTTGCACAGCAATTCGGCATGCCACACATTTCTGTGGTGGCCAGTCCTTCGATCCCCGACCGTGCTCCCGCTTCTGAGCCATTGGCAGTACCAGACCTCGGAGGCCAGGATTTCGGAAGCAATCAGGAGCCCCTATCGTGAAGAACCAGACTCAGGAGCACATTCAGGATCAGATCGCAGAGATTCAGCACGAGGCCGAGAGATGGACGCCACAGCGGGCTCTGACTTGGGCGTTCGATACTTTCGGCAGTCGCGTCGCCATTTCCTCCGCCTTCGGCGCCGAGGGCATGGCGCTGATCGATATGGCCTCACGGGTTCGCAAAACTTTCCGCCTTTTCACCATCGATACGGAATTCCTGTTCCCTGAAACCTACAACCTGATGGATCGCATCGAGGAAAAATACGGCATAGCGATCGAGAAGGTATATTCCATGCTCTCACCCGAGGAGCAAGAGCGCACTCACGGAAAAGCGCTGTGGACGCGTGATCCGGATTTCTGCTGCAGTCTGCGGAAGCTTGAACCGCTCCGCCGCAAACTCGGCGAACTGAGTGCGTGGGTCACGAGCATCCGCCGCGATCAGACCTCAGTCCGTTCCAGCGCGCACCGCGTTGAATGGGATACCAAGTTCGGATTGGTGAAGATCAATCCCATGGTCGATTGGACGTCAAAGCAGGTTTGGCGCTACATCCACGATCACGACGTTCCCTACAACGAACTGCATAATCAGGATTATCCCAGCATCGGCTGCACCCACTGCACGCGCGCCGTTAGGCCGGGAGAAGATCCGCGGGCAGGCCGTTGGCCAGGATTTGCGAAAACCGAGTGCGGCCTGCACATCATTGAACCGGTGCCGGGTTCAGTGGTAGCAGGTGCGTCGAAGTCCGCAAAGCTAGGCAATTGAGTTTCCGCTTCGATCACCCAGCCTGGCAGAATGCGCTGTTAATCCCTCCCCAGTCGCGCGCGGGTTCTGGCTGCGGGAAAAAGACTCCGTGCAAGCGCTGAACCGATTCTTCAACGTTCGACTCTTCCACCAGGAAGGAGATCGTCCGGTCGGACGCCCCTTGGCAGATAACGCGTACGTCCATATCCGAAACCGCGGCGAAGACCCGACTGGCCACGTCCGGGTGTCGTCGAATGCTCTCTCCGACCAGGCACACCAACGCCCCATGATTTTCCCATCGAACTTCGGCTACCTCGCGAAGATCCGAGGCAATGGCGGGCAAAGAAGCCGCCGAATCCACTAGCAATGACATGCGCCCCAATGAAAGCGCCATTAAGTCGACTGCGCAAGAGTGCCGATCGAACACTGCCGAGACGGCGCGCAAGAACTCGGAATCTACCCCACCGGCGGATTCAATCTCGACCACGGCAACCTTCCTCTTCGCCGTAATAGCGCTGACCAGGTTGCCGGTCTTTGCGCGGGCCAGGATTTCCGTGCCTTCGCCCTCCGGCCGTCGCGAATTCAAAACGTGCACCGGGATATTCTCGCGCATCGCCGGAGCCAGCGTCGCCGGATGCAACACCTTCGCGCCGAAGTGCGCTAACTCCGCAGCTTCGTCAAAGCTCATCTTGCGGATCACGCGAGCATCAGCGCAGAGTTTGGGATCCGCGGTCATGATGCCATCGACATCCGTCCATATCTCAAGTCTGGAGGCACACAGGGCTGCCGCGACGATCGCAGCGCTGAAGTCGGACCCGCCCCGGCCCAGGGTCGAAGGGACGCCATCGCTGGTTGATGCGATGAAACCGCCCAGCACGGGCACGCGGCCGGATTCGAGCAATGGAATCACGTTCTCCTGCAGCCGCTGCTCGGTCACGTCCCACACCGGACCTGCCCCAGCATGCCGCGCGTCGGTAACGATGCAAGCCTGCGCATCGACATGCGCCGCCTTGATTCCGGCCTGACACAACGCCTCCTTCACCAGTCTGCTCGAAAATCGCTCGCCGAAGCCCAGCAAATGGTCCTGCGACTTGAGATTTAATTCGCATGAAGCCTCTAGACCGTGCAGCAGCGATTCCAATTCTCGAAACTCGCCGCGCAAGTCGCCATCGAGAGCGCTATAGGCGGAATCATCGACGAGCGAGTCTGCCACTTGCTCATGCCGGACATAAATGTTGCGCACGATGGCGAGGGCCGAGCCCAGATGCCCCGCTGCTGCAGCGTTTCCCGCCTCCAGCAGTTGGTCGGTGACTCGTGCGAGCGCACTCACCACCACAACCGGCCGCGAGCCTAGTCTGCTTCGCACGATTCCGAAGAGGCGACGGATGGCGGCGGCGTCTTCCACCGACGTACCCCCGAACTTCATCACCACTACGTCATCGCTTCGCTCGAATCTGCTCTGTCGCTGAACTGCGCTCATAATCTCTCCTTTCTTGGTGCAAAGAAAAACCCACCGCCAGAGTGCTTCTGGCGGTGGGTTCGGGTGATTCTCTTAGGATTGCTCTACTTCATCCGATCCCGTCCTCCAGAAGACACGTAATTCGTGTCGACATACCTGTGCCTGTCGATGTAATTCGTGTGGACTTCTGGATGAGGGTCTTCATGAAAGGGTCAATGACACCTACAACAACCGCACCACAAGCGTAGTCCGCACCCCGGTCCAGGGGAAATTCAAAATTCCGATAGGAGTGATCGGATTTTTAGCTCACCAGCCGCTAATCTTCTGTCTTCTTCAATTGAGTGGCAAACTGCCGCAACAGAGCTACAAAGGCCGTAGAAGCCACAGAAAGAGTCCGATCGCGACGGTAGGCAAGTCCCAACTCGCGATAAAGCACCGCATCCTCAAGATCAATCAGCTTAACCCGACCGGATTCAACCTCGTCGCGCGCGAAGGACGCGCTGATCAACGACACGCCGAGGTCTGCAGCGACGAAGCTCTTGATCATGCCGATGCTGGGCAGTTCCATTCGCACCTGCAGTTCGGCGTTGTAGGGGCGAAAGAGCTTGTCCAGTAATCGCCGCGTGTGCCCAGTCTTCGGAAACAGCAGTGGATGCTTCACGATCTCACTGACGGGTACCACCTTAAACTTGGCCAGCGGATTCTTCGGGCTCACCATCAGCATCAACTTGTCGCGGAAAATCGGCTGGATCTTTAAGCTCGGAGACTGGATGGGTAAGGTTAGAATGCCAACTTCTACCTGCCCGTTTTCCAGCTTTTCCACGATTTTGTAGCTAAAGTTGCGATAGATGCTGATCTGCACGGGCGGGTAGCGCCTGCAATATTCGCCAAAAACCTCAGGCAAAACATACAAACAGGTCGCTTCATTGGCGCCCACGCGAAGCGTTCCGCGAGGGGTGCCGCTATGGTCGGCAACCGCCATCAACGACTCGTCGCGCAGAGCTTTCAGGCGTTCGGCATATTCGAAAAACACCTGGCCAGCTGGAGTGAGTTTCACCGTCTTGCCAGAGCGGTCGAGCAACCGGTCTCCATACTCTTGTTCGAGTTGCCGAATTTGCGCGCTTACCGCTGACTGCGAGCGGAAAACCTTTTCGCCGGCCCGCGAAAAACTACCTTGCCGAGCCACTTCCAGGAACGTGATGAGCTGATCAAAGTCCATGTTGTGAGCGAATTATAGCGAATTCAAGTCAAATCGAGGTTAATTAGACAGAATCTACTGCCTCCGAATTAGCCCTGAATTTTGCATGGCTTGCATCGAAATTCTGCATTGTACTTGCTCTCCCGCAGGCACGAGAATACCCTGTCTGTTCCTGAGCAGAAGTGTGCGACCCTCTGTCGCCATCGCAAGTCACGCCCAAGAACAAGCAATTGGAAAGGAATTCGGTCTACCGGACGAAGTCCATGACGACGCGTCTAAACTCGACAAATGGCCTGCCTGCCGCCCAGGGTCTATATGACCCGGCGCACGAGCACGACGCCTGTGGTATTGGCTTTGTCGCGAGCATCAGCGGCCAGAGGAGTCACGACATCATCCGCAAGGGAATCCAGGTACTGCTCAACCTTGCGCACCGTGGTGCCTGCGGTTGCGATCCAGAAACCGGTGACGGCGCCGGCGTGCTCATCCAGATTCCACACAAGTTCTTTGCCCGCGAGTGCGAGAAACTCGGCTTCGCGCTTCCTAAGCCCGGAACGTACGGCGTCGGGATGACCTTTCTGCCCGTCGAGAAGCATCAGCGGTTGCAGTGCGAAGGAATTCTCGAACGCATTATTCGCGAAGAAGGCCTGACCTTGCTCGGCTGGCGGGATACGCCGGTCTATGCCTCGGCGATCGGCCGCGTAGCACGAGCTTCGCAGCCCTACATCCAGCAAATCTTCGTGCGTTGCGCCGCAGAAATGGACGAAGACGCCTTCGAGCGCAAACTCTACGTCGTCCGCAAGCGAGCAGAAAATGAAATCCGCCAGTCCGGCGTTGAAGATGCGGAGATGTTCTACATCCCATCCCTATCGTGCCGCACCATCGTCTACAAGGGATTGCTGCTCGCCTCGCAGATTACCAACTTCTACCGTGAGCTTTCTGATCCCGATGCTGTGAGCGCTTTATGTCTGGTTCATCAGCGCTTCTCGACCAATACGTTCCCGAGTTGGCAGAGAGCTCATCCTTATCGCTATGTCGCGCACAATGGCGAGATCAACACGCTCCGCGGCAACGTCAACTGGATGCAAGCTCGCCAGTCGCTGTTGCAGTCTCCACTTTTCGGCGACGACATTAAGAAACTGCATCCAATCATCGCTCCTGACGGCAGCGACTCGGCAAACTTCGATAATGCCGTGGAACTGCTCCTCCAGTCGGGGCGCAGTCTGCCGCACGTGATGGCGATGCTCATTCCCGAGGCCTGGTCGGGCAATCCCCACATGAAGCCGGAGAAGCGCGCCTTCTACGAATATCACGCCTGCCTGATGGAACCTTGGGACGGTCCCGCCGCGATCGCCTTCACCGACGGACGCGTCATTGGTGCGACGCTCGACCGCAACGGGCTGCGTCCAGGACGCTATGTCGTGACCCATGACGATCTGGTGGTCATGGCCTCAGAAGCCGGCGTGCTCGACATCGCGCCTGAGCAAGTCAAGAGGAAGGGTCGCCTGCAGCCAGGAAAGATGTTCCTGGTCGACACCGTCGAGGGCCGCATCATTTCGGACCAAGAAGTCAAGCAGAAGCTCTCCTCGCGGCAGCCTTACGCTCAGTGGGTGAAAGAAAATCAGATCACCATCGATCAGTTGCCTGAGCCCTCGCGCATGCATTTCCCTGATGCCGAGACTCTTCTCCGTCGCCAGCGTGCGTTCGGATACAGCGACGAAGATCTACGGATGATCCTCGCACCGATGGCAGCCAAGGGCGAAGAACCGATTGGTTCGATGGGCACGGACACGCCTCTGGCCTGTCTTTCTGATAAGCCGCAGTCGCTCTTTAACTACTTCAAGCAGCTTTTCGCGCAGGTCACCAATCCTCCCATTGATCCCATCCGCGAAGAGATGGTGATGTCGCTCATCAGCTACATCGGAAGTGAGCGAAACATCCTGGAGGAGGCGTCCGAGAATTGCCACATGCTGAAGCTAGCGCATCCGCTGCTCTCGAATCGCGAGTTGGAAAAGCTGCGCCGCGTGTCGAATCGCGACTTGCTGGCGACGACGTTGCCGGCACTGTTCCGCGCGAAAGACGGCGAAGAAGGCCTCAAGCGCGCTCTCGACGAACTGTGCCAGAGAGCTTCGCTGGCGGTGAAGGCCGGTTACTCGCTCCTCATTCTTTCCGATCGTGGCGTGGACAAAGACTACGCGCCCATCCCGTGCCTGCTCGCGCTGGCCGCCGTGCACAAACTGTTAGTCCGAGAAGAAACGCGGACGCAGGTTGCTCTCATTACGGAATCCGGCGAACCTCGCGAAGTCATGCACTTCGCCTTGCTCAGCGGCTACGGCGCGAGCGCGATCAATCCGTACCTTGCGCTTGAGAGCGTGGAAAACCTGGCTTGGCGCGGCGAGTTGGGCGATAGCATTACGCCGGAACTCGCGGTGAAGCACTTCATGAAGGCCATCAAGAAGGGATTGCTGAAGACCTTCTCGAAGATGGGCATTTCGACGCTGCAGAGCTACCAGGGCGCTCAGGTTTTCGAAGCCATCGGTCTGAATAAGGAATTGGTCGACGCGTATTTTGCCGGCACGACCTCGCGACTGGAGGGTATCGGACTCTCAGTGCTCGCGACTGAGGCCTTGCTCAAACACGACTACGCGTTCCGTCCATTGACTGAGTTTGAGACCGAGCTTTCCGTCGGCGGCAGTTATCACCAGCGCGTCAACGGCGAATACCACCTGCTCAATCCGCAGACCATCAGCAAACTGCAACAGGCCGTTCGTCAGGATAGCTTCAAGACATTTCAGGAATACACCGACCTCATCGACAAGCAGAGCGCGAATCTCTGCACTCTGCGCGGCTTGATGAAGTTGAAGAAGAGCGACACACCGGTGCCGCTTGACCACGTCGAGCCGGCCAAAGAGATTGTGAAGCGCTTTACCACCGGCGCCATGTCGTTCGGGTCGATCAGCAAGGAAGCCCACGAGACGCTGGCCATCGCCATGAACCGCATCGGTGGCAAATCCAACACCGGCGAGGGTGGAGAAGACGAAGCACGCTTCACGCCTGATGAAAACGGAGATTTGCGCCGCAGCGCAGTCAAGCAAGTGGCTTCGGCGCGTTTTGGCGTGACGGCCAACTACCTCGTCAACGCAGACGAACTGCAGATCAAGATGGCGCAAGGAGCGAAGCCCGGGGAGGGCGGACAACTTCCAGGACACAAGGTCGACGAGGTCATCGCCCGCTTGCGGCACTCCATCCCTGGCGTCGGGCTCATCTCGCCGCCGCCGCATCACGACATTTATTCGATCGAGGATCTCGCCCAACTAATCTATGACCTGAAGAATGTGAACCCACACGCTCGTATCGCCGTCAAGTTGGTCGCGGAGATCGGTGTGGGTACGGTCGCAGCGGGCGTCGCCAAGGCTCACGCGGACGTCGTTCTAATCAGTGGAGACTCGGGCGGCACTGGGGCGTCGCCGCTGAGTTCGATCAAACACGCCGGAATTCCATGGGAACTGGGCTTGGCCGAAACGCAGCAAGTTCTTCTTCTGAACGATCTGCGCAGCCGCATTCGCGTGCAAACTGATGGCAAACTTCAGACCGGTCGTGACGTGGCCATCGCCGCTTTGTTGGGCGCTGAGGAATTCGGTTTTGCGACGACTCCCCTTATCGCGATGGGCTGCATCATGATGCGCAAGTGTCACCTCAACACTTGCTCGGTGGGCATTGCCACGCAGGATCCGGAACTGCGCAAGCAGTTTAAAGGTCAGCCTGAGCACGTAATCAATTTTTTCTTCTTCATCGCCGAACAACTGCGGCAGTACATGGCAGATCTCGGATTCCGTACCGTCGACGAAATGGTTGGCCGCGTCGACATGCTCGACGCCGAGCCTGCCGTCGATCACTGGAAGGCGAGTGGGCTGGATTTCTCCGCGATTCTCTACAACCCGCCGGTGCCCTCGCGCGTCGCTCGGCGTCGCGTGCAGGCGCAAGATCATGGCCTGGAGCAGGCTCTCGATCACAAGATCCTCGGACAGGTTGCCTCAACCCTCGAAACCCTTGCGCCCATTGAGGTACAGTTTCCGGTGCGCAACATCCACCGCACCGTCGGAAGCATGCTCAGCGGTGAAATCGCGCGCCGTTATGGCTCTGCTGGACTGCCCGACGATACGATTCGCATTCACCTCGCGGGTTCGGCTGGTCAGAGCCTGGGAGCGTTCCTCGCCAAAGGCGTTACGCTTTCGCTCGAGGGAGAGGCCAACGACTATGTCGGAAAGGGCCTCTCTGGCGGCAGACTCATGGTGTTTCCGCCGCGCGCTTCCGGCTTCGCTGCGGAAGAAAATATCATTATCGGCAATGTCGCCCTTTACGGCGCCACCAGCGGTGAAGCATTCTTCAATGGAGTTGCCGGCGAGCGCTTTGCCGTGCGCAACTCCGGAGCAACCGCGGTCGTCGAGGGTGTCGGCGACCACGGCTGCGAGTATATGACTAACGGCATCGTGCTGGTGCTCGGCTCCTGCGGCAGAAATTTTGCCGCCGGTATGAGTGGAGGCGTGGCCTATATCTTCGACGAGCGCGGAGATTTTGGCGAGAAGCGGTGCAATTTAGATTCCGTCGATCTGGAGCCCTTGCTCAATGAGCCGGACATTGTGATCGTCCGAGATCTGTTGTTGTCACACCTGGAGTTGACTGCCAGCCGACGCGCCAAGTGGATTCTTGACAACTGGAACGAGATGGCCTCGCGCTTCATTAAAGTCTTCCCGCACGAATTCAAGCGCGTGCTGGGAGTGGCCCGCAGCGAGCAAGGCTATATCCCGAACCAACCCGCCGCCGTCGCTGTTATGCCAGAGGCCGAACCTCTGCAACAAGAGCAGGTGCAGCATGGGTAAGACCACCGGATTCATGGATTACTCGCGCGAGCTGGCTCCTCGCCGTCCCGCGGCGGAACGTGTCAACGACTGGTTCGAGATCTATCAGGACTTCCCGGAAGAAAAACTCCGGAAGCAGGGCGCGCGTTGCATGGATTGCGGCGTCCCCTTCTGCCAGACCGGATGCCCCGTCAGCAACCTCATTCCCGACTGGAACGATCTCGTCTATCGCGGACGCTGGAAAGAGGCTGTCCGTCAACTTCACGCTACGAACAATTTTCCGGAGTTTACGGGGCGCATCTGCCCGGCACCGTGCGAGGCATCGTGTGTTCTGGGTATCAACCAGCCTCCGGTTACGATCAAGCAGAACGAAAAAAATATCGTCGAGCGCGGATTCCTGGAAGGCTGGATCCGCCCGGAGCCCTCGAAGCTTCGCACTGGAAAGAAAGTAGCTGTTGTCGGCTCCGGCCCGGCAGGACTAGCGGCAGCGCAGCAGCTTTGCCGCGCTGGCCACGCGGTCACCGTCTACGAAAAGGCAGACCGTATCGGCGGTTTGCTGCGCTACGGCATCCCCGAGTTCAAGCTGGAAAAGCACATCATCGACCGCCGCCTCGAGCAGATGTCCACCGAGGGCGTGAAATTCGTCACAAACGCTGAGGTTGGCAGGACTGTCCAGGTCGAAGATCTGCGGCGCGACTTCGATGCCATCGTGCTGGCCGGAGGCTCGGAGCATCCGCGCGACCTGAACGTGGCCGGACGCGAGCTAAGGGGAATTCACTACGCGATGGAATTCCTCCCGCAGCAGAATAAGCGCTGCCATGGAGATACGCTCGATCCAGCGATTGAGATTCTTGCCACAGGCAAGCGAGTCGTAATCATCGGCGGCGGCGACACTGGCGCCGATTGTCTGGGGACGGTGCACCGCCAGAAGCCACTCTCGGTTCATCAGTTTGAAATCATGCCGAAACCGCCCGACGAGCGCTCCCCGCAGACGCCTTGGCCACTCTGGCCGATGCAACTGCGCACCGAAGCGGCTCACGAAGAAGGCGGAGTCCGCGACTGGAGTATTGCTACCTGCAAATTTACCGGCGACGAAAATGGTAGGGTCACGCAACTTCACGGTGTAAGGGTTGGCCCTCCCCCAAAATTTGACCCGATGGTCGGCACTGAGTTCACCATGGAAGCCGACCTCGTCCTGATCGCCATGGGATTCCTTGGACCGGTGCGCAATGGCATGGTCGAGCAGTTGGGAGTTCAACTCGACAACCGTGGAAACGTGGCGACCGACCCGAACTACATGTCGTCCGTCCCGGGAGTGTTCGCGGCCGGCGACATGCGCCGCGGGCAATCCCTTGTAGTGTGGGCAATCTCGGAGGGGCGAAAAGCCGCAGCCTGCGTGGACGCGTATCTGAAGCCGCTCCCAGCTCGCCCGGTTGTTCCTTTGGCTTCCACCGTGCGACAAATCGCCTCGTGACACGCCGACTATCGAGGACCTACATTCGGCGACCTCCTGCGTGCACCTTGGTCTCCTTCGTGGTGCATGAATTGCGGACCCTCAAACCGACTCCAACTCGAGTCCGAAGATGCAGTAAGATGACTGCGCCAGCGTCATGATCCAACTATCGGATATCCAGGCCGCTCTCGCTCGAATCCGCTCTGATATCCGCATTTCTCCCTGCACCCATTCGGAAACATTTTCCGGACTCACCAACAACTCCATCTTCCTCAAACTCGATAACCAGCAGCGCACCGGCGCATTCAAAGAGCGCGGCGCGCTGAATAAACTGCTCACTCTTAACCAGGAAGAACGCGCTCACGGCGTGATCGCAGCATCCGCCGGCAACCACGCCCAAGGCGTCGCCTATCACGCCGGGCGCCATAAGATCGCAGCGCGTATCGTCATGCCTCTGCCCACCCCGCTTACCAAAGTCTCAGCAACACGTGCCTATGGGGCTGAGGTCGTCCTGCACGGCACCAACTACGACGAAGCCTATGAAAAGGCAATCGAGCAGAGCCAGCGGGACCGTCTCACCCTGATTCATGCCTTCGACGACGACGCCGTCATCGCGGGGCAGGGAACGCTCGGCCTTGAGATCCTGCAGCAGCATCCCGGCATCGAAGTCATCGTCGCGCCGATCGGTGGCGGAGGCCTGATCGGTGGAATCGCCTGCGCGGTTAAGGAGACAAATCCCGCGGTGAAGGTATTCGGCGTGCAACCTTCGCGGATTCCTTCGATGAAAGCCGCGGTGGCCGAAGGTAAACCGGTTACGCTGAAGTCCGCGAAAACCATCGCCGACGGAATTGCCGTCCGCCGTGCCGGAGAACGCACCCTCCCGCTGGTTCAGAAGTACGTCGATGACATCGTCACGGTGGAAGAAGAAGAAATCGCGAACGCGATTCTGTTACTGCTGGAGCGAGAAAAGACTCTGGCCGAAGGCGCCGGAGCGGCGGCCATCGCCGCCGTCCTAAATCGCAAATTGCCCCTGCAAGGCAAGAAGATCGCGGCCCTGGTATGCGGCGGCAACATCGATGTCACCTTACTTTCGCGCATCATCGAGCGTGGCCTGGTGAAAGACGGACGCCTCGTTCGCCTCCGCGTCCATCTACCCGACTACCCCGGCGCCCTGCACCGTCTTACCGGAATCCTTGCCGACCATCGCGCAAACATCGTCGAAACGGCGTATGACCGCGCCTACCACGGAGTCAATCTCGGCGACACCGCCATCGACATCACCATGGAAACCCGCGGCCCCGATCACATCGCGGAGCTTCTGGCAGCCTTGGTGTCTGCTGGTTATACCCACGAACGAATTCTGTAACTAGGAGAGTTTGCTCGCTCTGGAAGACCTTTGCTTTACGGCTGGACCGCGCTCACAGGTGGTTTGCCTCCACCGCTGCCGCTGCAGAGCAGTACGCAAAGTAGAATGCCCCCCGCTCCTGCCGCGCCCACCGCAATCCATTTTGGGTTCAAGCTCATTCCCGCCCCCTTGGGTGGGGCCGCGGCCCCGCAGATCTCCGATAGGTCGAAGCTCTTTTGTTCCGTCTCGTGAACGGTCGATCCGTGCGACAATTGCGTCTCCGCCTGCGCCGAGGGCTTTTTCTGATCGGCTGCGCGATCCACGTACACATCGTCCTTGCGGGCCGCAACCTGAACGTTGCCATTCAAGTTGTTCACCTCGTACTGGGTCCATTCGCTGAGGACCGGGACTACCGTCAGACAATTCACCCGCACCTTGAAGTCCTTCGAGGTTCCCACGAAGACGCTGCCATGATCCAGTTCAAGCATATTGGTCTGAAGTTTGGCGACCGATTCCGACTGAATCAGCACTGTGGATCCGTCCAAATTCAGGTTCGCGGACGATCCCGGCTTGGTCTCCAGCAGGTCCCCGGGAAAAACCGCGGAGGAATCCTTCGCCTCATACCCATTAACCCAGACGCCGCCTTGGGTATGAAGAATCGCTGCGCCAGTCTGATTGGGCGCACTCTGCCCCAGGAGCGATACCGGCACGATCACCAACATCACCCAGCACAGAAAACCACGTAAAATAGGAACACGCATCCGGAAGACCAATTTTCACGCACTTCCCTATCAAAATCGTAACCGCGGCTGCTCTCGTCGTCTATTAGCACTGTGGGTGCGGCTTGACAGGGGAGACTCGCTCAGGGACTCATGGTTTTTTCATTTTGTAATCTTTGTTATGTAAGGGTAAAACTTTGTAAATCATCGACTTCCGGAGCGTCTGGCAAGGTAAATTAAAGGTGGGGCGTATGAAACGTAAAGCAACGCGAACCGCAATAGTTGTTATCGTGTCTGTCATCATCCTCTCTGGCCCGCACTTCCAGTCGGCATGTTTCGCTTCCGCTATCGAATCAGCCCAGGACGCGAGCCAACCTGCAGTGGCGAAGCGCATTGGCGCAATCAAAGCGATTAACGGAAATGTCATCACCCTGGCTCCGGATTCCGGTCCCGAAGTCGCGGTGACGGTGCAGCCGAATGCTCGCCTCCTGCGTCTTGTGCCGGGCGACAAGGACCTCAAGAACGCGATTGCCATCCAACTGCAGGATCTGCAAGTGGGCGATACAATCCGCGCGCGCGGCCAGGGAGCGACCGACGGCAAGTCGATTGCCGCCTTGGAGATCATTGTCATCACGCGCTCTGCGGTCCAAGCCGTCAGCGACCAAATCCGCCAGGACTGGCAAAAGCGCGGCGTCGGAGGTCCGGTTACCGTCGTGGACCCCGCAGCCGAAACGGTGACCATCTCTATCTCCGGTCTTGGCAGTAAGAAAGCAGTGGTCGTCCACGCGTCCAAGAACACCGTCATCCGCCGTTACTCGCCTGACTCGGCCAAGCCTGAAGATGCGAAGGTGAGTACGCTGCAGGAAATCCAGGTCGGAGATCAATTGCGCGCGCGCGGAGACCGCAGCGCCGATGGCAGCGAATTGGCCGCGGAGGAGATATTCACCGGCAATTTTCCTGTCGTCGAAGGTTTGATTAAGTCTGTCGATGCAAGTACGGGCACCATGACCGTTCAGGATATGATCAGCAAGAAAGCAGTAGTGCTGAAAATCACTGCAGACTCGCAGCTTCATAAGATTCCAGCTGAGATGGCGCAGCGATTTGCAATGCGGCTCAAGGCCGCCTTGCCCCCGGGAACGCCCGGCGCAGGACCGGGGCCCTCGGCCAGTGCGACTCCACCCGCCGGAACAAGTGGACAGGCGAGTACGTCACCCGCTGGAGGGGGTCAAGGCGCTGGTATGGGCCAAGGCGGGACGGCAGGCGGCGGAGGAATGGGCGGTGCCCGATCAGGTGGAGGCGGATTCGACTTCCAGCGTTTGCTGGATCAAACACCTCCAGTTGTGCTCGCCGATCTGCACAAGGGAGACGCGGTGGCCGTCCTCGCGACCCAGGGCACGCCTGCGAACGGGAGTGCCGTCATCAAGTTATTCAGTGGTGTCGAACCGATTCTTCAGGCCGCCCCCTCGGGCAGCCAAGCCATGATGTTGGCGCCTTGGAGTTTGGGTGGCGCGCCCGGTGGCGATGCCAGTCAATAGGCGTGCCTTCCTCGAAAAAGGACTTAATTCCGTACTCATAGACTTGAACGAAATAGGAAGATGAAATGAAGGTTGGGAAGTTCATACGTTTCTTTTTCATAACGCTTTTCTTCTTGCTGCCGGCGACTGCGTTGTTCGCGCAAACCGCCTCGGGGTCTCTTCGCGGACAAGTCACCGATCCCTCCGGCGCGGCTATTCCCTCCGCCAGCGTGATCATGACTCCCGCCGCGGGATCTCCGGTTGTGGTCCAGAGCAATGGCCAGGGCCTGTATGAATTCAAGACGTTGCCAGCGGGGAAGTATTCGCTCACTGTCGCGGCCACCGGCTTTACTCTTTACCAGAACGATAACGTTGTGATTGCCGATCAGCCTCTCAGGCTAAACGTTGTGATGTCGATTGAGGTGGAGACACAGAAGGTGCAGGTGTCCGACACGGCGCCAACCGTCGATGTGAATCCGTCGAACAACGCGGGCGCGATCGTCATCTCCGGCAAAGAGCTCGATGCGCTACCCGACGATCCTGATGAGTTACAGTCGGATCTTCAGGCTCTCGCCGGACCGTCCGCCGGTCCGAACGGTGGACAGATGTATATCGACGGGTTCACCGCAGGCCAACTCCCGCCCAAGTCCTCGATTCGCGAGATTCGCATCAACCAGAACCCTTTCTCTGCCGAGTACGACAAACTTGGCTACGGTCGCATCGAAATCTTTACCAAGCCCGGCACCGATAAATATCACGGGCAAGTTTTTGTGCTGGGCAACGATTCCGCGTTCAACTCGCCCAACCCCTTCGCTGGCTCCGAGCCTCCCTACTATTCCACTCAGTTCAACGGAAACGTCGGCGGACCGCTTAGCAAGAAGGCGTCCTTTTTTTTCAATATCGATCGTCGCAACATCAACGAACTGGCCGCGGTTAATGCCTACGTTCTTGATTCATCCCTGAACGAATACAATTTGGTTGAGTCGATTGCCAACCCCCACCAAAGAACCAATCTCGGCCCGCGCATCGATTGGGCGTTGACGCCAAACAATACACTCACCGCACGCTACCAGTATTATCGCGATACCGAAACCAACAACGGCGTTGGAGTGCTGTCTCTATCGTCTCAGGGTTATTACTCTCAAAGCACGGAGCAGACCGTTCAAATCAGCGACACGCAAGTGATTGGCTCCAAAATCGTCAACGAGACGCGGTTTCAGTACAATCGCGATAACTCCTTCCAGACCCCGACGGATACGAACCCGGCTGTGAGTGTCCCCGGAAATTTTGTGGGCGGTGGTTCGGGTGAGGGCAACGTGAATGATCTGCAGAACAATTACGAAATACAGAACTACACGTCGCTGATCCACGGCAACCACATCATCAAGTTTGGCGGACGCGTCCGGGCCACGCATGACACGAATTATTCGACCTCGGGGTTCAACTCAACGTTCACATTCTCGTCGTTGAATACCGCCACCGATACGGCGGCAGGTTGCGCCGCGTTCGGGCAAAATCCAGCCTGTCCAATCTCTTTGCTCTATGCGGAACAACAGTTGAGTGGCGGGGGCGGAATTCCGTATGCGACACAACTTTCCTATACCACCGGACTCCCGACCACGGCCGTCACGTACTACGATGTTGAGCCCTACGTGCAGGATGATTGGAGAGTGCGGTCGAACTTTACGCTCAGTTCCGGCCTCCGTTTCGAAACGCAAAACGCGATTCACGATCACGGAAACTGGGCTCCCCGCTTGGGCTTTGCCTGGGGCGTGGGGGGGAGGAGCGGCCCGCCCAAGGTTGTGATTCGCGGCGGCTATGGCATTTTCTTTGACCGCTTTCAGACTACACAAATCCTGTACGCGGACCGCTACAACGGTGTTACGCAACAACAGTTTATTATTCACAACCCGACGTGTTTTCCGGGTGTTGATGTGCCGCTCGCAAGTTTCTCCAGTTGCGGCCCGCCTACTTCCTCCGAATCCAGCATCTATCAGATCGGACCCAGACTGCGCGCTCCCTACACGATGCAAGGAGCACTGGGTGTCGAACGTCAAATCACCAAGTCCGCAACCCTTTCCGTTATTTACCTGAGCTCGCGAGGCTTCGATCAATTCCTTACCATCAATGCGAATGCCCCTTACCCGGGAACGCCTTGCGCTCCGAATTGTCCCCCCATTACTACGGGCAATATTTACCGCTACGTTTCGGAAGGTAATTTCAATCAAAACCAGCTGATGATGAATACCAACGTCCGCATCGGACCCAAGGTACAGTTGTTCGGCTACTACTCTTTGAGCTATGCCAACAGCGACACGGGGGGGGTTAGCAGCTTTCCATCGAACTCCTACGACATCGGCCAGGATTATGGCCGAGCCTCATTCGACATTAGGAATCGCTTCTTCCTCGGCGGTAGCATCGCCCTTCCTTACTTATTCCGGTTGAGTCCTTTCATGGTGGTAAGTTCCGGGTCTCCAATCAACGTCACTTCGCCCATCGACCTGAACGGAGACCAGATCTACACCGACCGTCCCGGACTGATTTCGACCGCAACCTGCCCCGGCCCTCCGCCGACCTCGGGTTCGGGTCCGCAGAGCAATATTTACTGCACAACGTTGGGCACCTTCGATGCGTTGGGAGGGGGAAAACCTCTTCCCATCAATTACGCCAATGGCCCAGGACGCTTTGTGATGAACCTGCGCCTAACCAAGACCTTCGGATTCGGACCCAAGGCAAAATCTACCTCCGGTGCTCAGGGCCAAGGTGGACCTGGAGGTGGCCCTCGGGGTGGCGGCGGTCGCGGCGGCCCGCTGTTCGGCGGTGGCCCATCGTTCTCATCCAGTAATTCTGACCGCCGTTACAATCTCATTCTTGGCGTGAACGCCCGCAATCTCTTTAATAACGTGAACGTTGCGAACCCCAGCGCGTTTCTTGGCTCCAGGCTCTTTAACATTCCCAATGCTCTACAAGGAGGCCCATTCTCGCCCGGCACTGCCGCCAATCGCAAGATTGAACTGCAAGCCACATTCAGTTTCTGATGCCGGGAATTGTTCTTGCTATATCGGGGAGCCGCCGGCCCCGGTTATGCTGAGAATGTGCAGTTTCGCGAGGCGCCATCCCAAGCTTAAGGTCTGAAAAGCGATTGGCTTTGTTCCCGATTAGCAGGCGGAAATTTATCCGCCTCGCGGCGACCAGTGGTGTGGCTGCACTCGCCGCTGACACTACACTACTCGAGCCGAACCGCCCTCGCATCGTGCGCCAGGAGACTACCCTCCGTCGCTGGCCTGCGCGCCTCGAAGGTTTCACCATTGCCCTGCTCAGCGACTTTCATTACGACCCGTATTTCTCCGTCCATCCCCTGCGCTCCGCAATTGGCATGGTCAATGGTCTACGACCCGATCTGATCGCATTAACGGGTGATTTTGTTTCCATATCCTGGTTCGGTGATCCAGCAGAAGCTGCGTCGGCTGCTGAGCCTTGTGCCCAACTGCTGCGGCAAATGCGTGCACCTCACGGCCTATGGGCTGTCATGGGAAACCATGATGCGTTTACTGATCCCGATCGCGTGACCGATTCGCTTCGCTCCGCAGGGATTCAGGTACTCTCCAATCAATCGGTGCCGATCGAACGCGATGGCGCGCGGTTCTGGCTGAGCGGTATTGACGACGTTTTAGGCGGCACTGCCGATCTCGACGCAACTCTCCAAGACGTCCCCGCGAATGAAGCGGTGGTCCTGCTAGCACACGAACCCGACTATGCCGACACGGTTGCGCGCTATGCGGTAGACCTCCAACTCTCGGGCCACTCCCACGGAGGCCAAGTGCGACTGCCTTTCATCCCCCCACTTTTCCTGCCGCCGTTGGCCAATAAATATGTTTGGGGGGCGTATCAGATCGGCCCACTGGCGCTGTACACCAACGCTGGCCTGGGCACAGTCAACCTCCCAATCCGCATGAACTGTCCTCCGGAAATCACTCTGCTGACTCTGCATCGAGCTGCGACCGGATAGTTCAAGTCGATTACCCCACTCCCCTCCAGGGCGTGTTGAACTAGAAGGCTGGTCGCGAAATCCTAATCTCTCTATGCAATGTATTTCATTGGGAGGTGCTCGCCTCTGTCCGCCGGTGCCTGTAACCTCTTAGAGATCAATAACATCCACCCAGAGCGGAGTGGTCCTGTAGGTGCCCCAGCCTATGGTTCAGAGCGATTTCGGCTCTGCGGAGCCTCAGATTCATGCGTTGTCGCACCTGGCCTGCGATTCTGTTATTCGTCCCCGTGTTCGCCCTGGCGGTGAGCACACCAGCGCCGCGTGTGCGTGCCTCCAGCTTTGCAGAGAGAGAAAGCCAGGTGTGGACGACGCTGGTGCGTGCATCTCAGTTTGTGGATATCATTCACGTCAGCTCCCGCCCATCGTGTGCAGAAGTACAACCGCCTGAGGCCTTGACCACGCCTGATCCTCTGTTCTCTTCGACGGCTCGCGGCAAGAAGGTTAAAGTCAGTTTCATCATCGGGACCGATGGACGCGTGCACAGCCCGCTGATTTTGGAGAGCGCGGGCCTCGCCGGCGACCGGCATGTGCTGCAGACGGTTCGTACCTGGAGATATCGTCCGGCGACCTGCAACGGGGTTCCGACCGAGATCGAAGGCAAGGTTGGATTTTCCAGCCGATAGCACGAGTCCGAGTTGCTGGGCTAGAATTACGCCAGCAGTCGATTGCCTCGATGCGTGGACGGGTGCGTGGACAACGATAAGAAAAATCCAAGGTCTCCTGACGCTCCGGTGCGCAGCTCCGAGATGGAAGAAGTGTTCCGCCGGCTGCACCCGGAAATGCGTCGTCCCAAACCAAGTGCAGACGCGATCGCCGCGGCGCTGGAGGCTGCACAGCGCTTAGCTGCTGAAGCCGATGCGGAACAGGCTGCGGACGATACCGCGCAAGACTTGACTGGCGATTCGACCACCATCGTGTGCAGCGTGTGCGGGTACCGCAATCGTGCAGGGAACAAGTTCTGCGGCATGTGCGGCATCACCACGGAACTTGCGGGATCATTTGCGGAGGAGGAGCGTCCTTCGCACGCTCTGTCCATTCCCCCGAATCCGTTTTCCGATCACGATCCTGGGGAAAGGCAGGCGGTTACGCGACCTTCAGGGCAGGAAACCCATCACTATCATCATCACTATCATCATCACTATTTTCCTGGTGGGGAAGCGATGGCGGCGCGCTCGGGCGGGGATGCAATGCGGGAGCCGCCGCGAGATTCCGGGCGCGAGCCCATGAGAGAGGACAAGCTGCGAGCGACGGCAGCGCTGCGCGGCGACATGAGCCGCGCCGAGGCTGCGGTTCGGAACCTCGCGCACGAGTGGGTGCTAGCCTGCAACACCAAGCATCTCGATGACCTCATCGAGCTCTACACCCATGACGCGCTGGTGCTGCGGTCGAACTGTCCTCCGGTACGTGGTGCCGCTGCAGCGCGTGAGTTTTTCTTTGGCGCGCTCGACGCCGGACTCGGAGAAGTGGAAGTCGATCCTCTGCGGGTGGAAGTGGTCGGCGACCTGGCGTATGAAGCAGGACGCTGTAAGGCTTTGATTCCCAGCGCAACCGGAAAGCGCCGGGAAGAACGCGGAAAGTATCTGTGGGTTTGCGCGCGGCAGGGCAATGGCGAATGGAAGCTGGCAGCGGATTGCTGGTCCAGCGATCTGACGCTCAGCGGGCTGGAATCAGATGTTCCGCAGAATGCGGGAGTGAAGACGAGCCAGCCCCGCAAGAATCCGTAGGGGGGCATGCAGCATCGGCGAACCTCCGGGGCTCAAACTCTCACTGCTTACGCGTCCCTGGGGAGGACCGCCGCCCCCCCCCACGGTTCGTGCGCGAGTCCCTCGTTTCCGCAACCTCTGAAGTCGTGCCTTCTCGGATTGGCAAGCCTCAAGTTGTGTCGCTATGGGTTTACGCCAAGTTTCGCCACGTCGTCGCGCAACTGCTCCAGTTGCTGCATCTCAATCGTTTGCATTCCGAGCTTCGCCGCGCACTCCAGATTGAGAGCACGATCGTCGATGAAACAGCACTCTGTCGCCGGGATCTGCGTCGTCTCCAGTGCGAGGCGATAAATATCGCGCTCCGGCTTGCGGAGTCCGACGAAGCAGGAGCTAACAAACAATCGAAAGGTTTTTCGCAGTCCGTACTTTTCAATGCGATAGTAATTCAGTTCGCGCGATTCGTTGTTGATCGTGCCCAGGAAGTACTTGCCGGAGTCGCCGAGCGCCCGCGCGAATTCGAGCACTTCCGGGTACGGTTGCGACAGGGAAAACATATAGTCGCGGAATGCGTCGCGCGCGAAGGGACGCGTGCGATAGAAGACGGTGCGATCGAGATACTCGTCGAGCGTGATCTTGCCGCGCTCGAACGACGAGACCACCATCTCGTGACGATCATGGAATTCTTCCTGGTCGAGGTGAAAGTGATCGAGAGCCGCGGTGCGTTCCGTGCGGTCCCAGGCGTTGGTGAGCAGCACTCCTCCGACATCCCAGAAAATGGCGCGAATGGCTGACAAAGATAGTTCCTCCCCACAGAAAATTCTGGGAAAGAGTCTAGTCGAGATGCGTGTGGAAGTGGGTAAGTTCAGTCGCGTTTAGGGAGCGCGCCGATGTTCGGGGGACTACATCCCTCTTCTTGGTCAGTGCGTGATCGCGCTAAGTTGTGTGAACCATACACTTAAACGGTAAAGCGATATGTCGCTGAAGGTAAACAAGTTGTCATTCGTCAAGCAATGCTGGCTATTGGGCCGGATTTCTAAAGCAGCGCTTGATTTCTTCGCCATGATCAGCATGTGGAATTCATAAGTCGATTTAGAGTTTTTGCAAAAGTGGCTATGTGAATTCACACGAGAATGGTTATTGTGATTCCTGCTACTGCGCTTTAGCCTGCTCTCGCTCTGAGAGGAATTCCTCGCTGCGCAAGAACGGCAGCGCATTTAGGACGAGATGATCAAAATCCATCTGGGACGTCACGTGTATGGCGCGGCTGCCATCGCTTTTGGGGTCATCACCTTGGTGTGGCATGACTTTAACGGTTGGCAACAGATCCGGCCTCTCGGAAACGTTGCTCACCGGGAGATTCTCGTATACCTTGCCGTTGCGGTCGAACTGTTCGGCGGCGTAGCGATTCAGTGGCGTCGCACGGCACGAGCCAGCGCGTTAGTGCTGGGTGGCCTCTATCTCATCTTTGCGTTGATGTGGGTGCCGTACATTATTGCCACGCCGCAGGTTTATGATCGCTGGGGAAACTTCTTCGAGCAATTCTCTCTTGTCTCGGGCGCGTTGATCGTCTACGCGTCGGTGAGTCGGAGCGATTCGGCACGAGCGGCACGGTTGGCCCGGATCGGCTACATTTGCTTTGGGATCTGCGTTATCTCATTCACACTCGAGCAACTCATGTATCTCTCTGGAACGGCAGAATTCGTTCCCAAGTGGATTCCTCCGGGACAAATGTTCTGGGCGATCACCACAACGATTGCGTTGGCTCTTGCGGCCATTGCGCTATTGTCTGGACGTTCGGCGCTGCTTGCGTCTCGATTACTCACAGCGATGCTGGTCGGCTTCGGATTGCTGGTATGGCTACCGAGGCTTTTTGCTGATCCACACCAGTTGATCAATTGGGCCGGCAACGCGCAGAATCTTGCGATTACGGGAGCAGCGTGGATTGTCACCGATTTTCTCAGCCAAAATCGCCCTGCCTCGGCCGTTACTTAAGATCGGTTGTCGGATCACACTGAGAATTTCGGATCTCCTTCGAGAATCTGGATCTGGAGTTTTGGAGCTTCTCCATCTTTCCAGAGGTCGGTGCGGGACTTGACCCGATAACTGAGGGCGCCGCCGTCGGGCCGCTCGCTGCGCTCGACGGGACGGGGGATGCAGACGAATTCTGTCTCAAAGAATGCGCTTGTGGCGTTAACCACCGAGTAGCCGTGGCCTCCCATGTCGACGAATGAGACGTGGGGCGATAGATCGGGATTCGACAGCGCACGTGCTTTCGCGATGTCCCCACTCTTTGTGTATTCGAGGCAGGAGCGCACTCCGTGCTTGATCAGCATGTTCAGCGTGGGCTGAGGTGCGTTATCGGCGGGGCCTTGTCCGACGTAGAGTGAGCGCAGCGGATGATCCCTCGGCAGGGCGTGTTCCAGGGCTTCGACGACTCCGGGGGCTGAGATCGACCCGGTCACGAATGCTATCCCCACGGGCACAAAAGGTTTTGGTGGCAGAGTCTTGGCCGCGAGTCCCGCCCAGAAGCTGTGACGGTCTCCAGCGATCGTGGCAAAGCCGGTGATTCCTTTCTCGTGTACGAAGTCGTAAATCTCGCCGCGCTCTACGTAGGCAGTGCCGTGATCTCCCAGCGGGGAAGTGGCGAATCCGGCGTCCGGCCAAGGCTTCCCGATTTCTTTCGGCAGGTTCTGCAGGTCGGCGCGCATGTCGAGCGTGGCAGTGGTGTTGCCCCAGATCTTCCAGGTCGCTTTCGAGTTGCGCAGACGTTCGAGGAACCAGGCCTTCTGCTCGGCGCCGAGAATGGTCTGCGCCGGGCGGTCTTTGCAGAAATTCGCGACCTCGGCATTGCCGAAGTGAATCGTTGCCGGCGGGCGGCCGCCGTTGTAGGTTCGCCCGGCGTCGAGGATTTCCATGGCATCTTCCGCGATGAACTCGGGGAAGTCGTCGCTCGAAAGCGCTTGGGCCTCGGACTGATCGGTGGGCTCCTCGGAACGATAGCTGCGCTGGTCAGTGATGATGAGTTCCACATTGCGTCCCCAGCGCAATGAGCGGTAGCCCTTTAGGCTGCCGATGGCCGCCAGGTTGTTCGGTTCCTGGCCGAGTCCGTGGTCGTCGAAACTTGTGACCGGCGTATCGATGAGCTGCGGAGGATCGAAGCGCTCGAGCGACGGGCCGCTGGGCTTTGTGATGCGCGCCGGTTGATATTCGAAGAAGGCCTGATTGGCCGCGACTTTGCGAGTCTGCGCGGGCAGGTTCTTGCCTCCGAATCGCTGCAGGGATTGCCAGCCGAGCCAACTGAACTCGTGGTTGTCCCACATGTCGACGAAGGGCCAGCGGGCGCGCGCGTCCTGAAGATCGGGATCGTGCAGATATGAGCGATAAATGGCGCGATAATCGTCGACTGTTGTGGGGATGTGGAAGTCGCGGATCTTTTCGCCGTGGGGATAGCGGACGATGTCGCGGATGCGGCGGTCGTACATGCCCTGCGGCCGGTCTTCGGGATACCACACAATTTCGTAAATGAAGTCGCCGAGGTGGAGGACAAAGCCGATCCGGTCTGATTCAGGAGCGCGCTCGTCTTCGAAGATCATGCGGCGGTAGGCGTTCTGCGCACCGTCGTTGGCATTCTGGCAACTGACGAAAACGAAGCGCACGGGACGGGCGTCGTCCACTTCTGGCGCGGTGATGGTACGGCCGACTCGACTGCCGAAGCCTTCGGAGTCCGTGAAGCGGTACCAATACACACGGCTGGGCCTCAGGCGGCCCACCAGCACGCGGCCGGTCCAGTCGGAGGCTGTGGAGACGGGAACTGCGGCCGTCGCCACTACGCGGGAGAATTGATCATCCTCGGCGACCTCGACAGTCAAGGTCTGAACTGGGCGCTGGGCGGGTGGCCGGCGTGTCCAGAGCAGAACGCTGGTGCTATCGGGGTCACCCGAGGCAACGCCTTCAGGAAACAGATCTCGGCGTTCGCGCCAGGCAATGCGGGACTTCGTCGCGAGCGGAGTACCCCACGCCGCTGTGGCGCCTACGGCAGCGGCCATTGCGAGGAAAGAGCGTCGAGTGATGGCCGACATCGTTGCTTATCCCCCTAATTTCTTCAGACGAAGTGCGCGTCTGGAGGTGATCCAAGCAAGCTGAGAACAAAATCTTACATGGTCGGATAGAAAGCTTGACATATTCCTATATAGGAATATATATTGCCTCGATGGCAAGGGCTGCTACTACGTCGGATGCGTTCAACGCGGTGGCAGAGCCCCGGCGGCGGGACATTTTGAACTATCTGGCGACCGAGGAGCGAGCGGTAGGAGACATTGTTGTGAGCCTGGGAATGGAGCAACCCTCGGTCTCGAAACATTTGGGAGTGCTGCGCAGGGTTGGGCTGGTGAGGGTGCGGCGCCATGGGCGGCAGATGTTCTATCGAACGAATGCCGAGGCGATCCGGCCGCTGCATGAGTGGACCAAGACATTCGAGCGGCTCTGGCACCATCAGTTGAGCCGCGTGAAAGAGCGTGCCGAGGCGAAACAGAAAGCTTTGGACAGAATCTGAACACGACCGCATCTGAGCAAAAAGCGAAGCAAGGAGGAACGATGAGTTCGACAGCAATGGCGGGTATTGAGAATCTGACCACAAATATAACGCAGGAAATTCACGTGAAGGCCTCGCTGGCGGTGACGTTCGAGGCGCTCCTGGAACAACTCGGTCCGGAGAATGACACGCCAGAGGGAAAACGGATGTCGATGAAGATCGAGCCGTGGCCCGGCGGGCGATGGTTCCGCGATCTGGGCGATGGCAACGGACACTTCTGGGGAAACGTGCAGGCCATCAAGCGGCCGACGCTGGTCGAAATTACCGGGCCATTGTTCATGTCGTATCCGGTCATTTCGAATTTGCAGTACCGGTTGAGTGAGGAAGACGGCGGAACGCTGATCAAGTTTCACCATATGGCGTTTGGAGTGATTCCGGACGAGCACAGACAAGGCATGGGGAAGGGATGGACGCACATGCACCAGCGCGTGCGCGAACGGGCTGAGGCCAAGGGTAAGCACTGAGACCTGTTTCTGATGGTTGATTTCTGATTGTTGACTGCAAAGCCCGTGGGGTAAAGCAATCAACAATCATCGATCAGCAGTGAAAGGGAAGGAGGAATTCATGTGTCCGGCATGTATGGCCAGTGCGGCACTGATGGCGGGAAGTGTGATGTCGACGGGCGGGATTGCCGCGCTTGCGGTGAGGATCGTCCGCGGAAATAGGAGTGGTTCGCAAGACAATTCACAGAACATGACGGAGAGGAGAAACGACGATGGCAACCATGACTACAAGCAAGACGGAACTGGGCCGGGTGGTACCGCACGCTGAGTGGGTGGCCGCGCGCAAAGAACTTTTACGCAAGGAGAAGGAATTCTCGCGCCAGCGCGATGAACTGAGCCGGCAGCGGCGCGCGCTCCCGCGGGAGAAGGTAGAAAAGAATTATGTGTTCGACGGGCCAAGAGGCAAGGAGACTCTCGCCGAACTGTTCGCGGGAAAGAGTCAGTTGATCGTCTATCACTTCATGTTCGGCCCGGGATGGAAAGAGGGGTGTCCGAGTTGCTCGTACCTGGCGGACGGATTCGACGGAGCCGTGGTGCACCTGGCGCACCGCGATGTGACCTTCCTGGCGATTTCGCGCGCGACGCTGCCCGAGATCGACGCGTTCAAGAGGCGCATGGGATGGCGGTTCAAGTGGGTATCGTCGTTCGGCAATGATTTCAATTACGACTACAACGTGTCTTTTTCAAAGGAAGAACTGGAGAAGGGAAAAGGCAAGGTCTACTACAACTACGACATGGTGGAATTTCCGTCGGAAGAAGGCCCGGGCACAAGCGTGTTTTACAAGAATGCGGCGGGAGAAGTGTTCCACACTTATTCCAGCTACGCGCGCGGACTGGATCCGATGGTGAGTACGTACCAATGGCTGGACCTGACGCCCAAGGGACGCGACGAAGACGGGTTGGCGCATACGATGGCCTGGGTTCGCCACCACGACAAATATATCGATGGCGAAGTGGTCGATGTGAAGGCGCTCTACGTGCAGCCCGCGAAGGCGGAAGCCTCGTAACGTTCAAAGAAGGGCCGCGCGTATAAGGCGGCGGATGAGCGTTCGTTCCTGTGAGGGGATAGTTGTCATCTTGAGCGAAGCGAAGGATCTGCGTAGCCGGGCGGCGAGTTTGCATGGATCGTTCGCTTCGCTCGGGATGACAGGGAGTTTTTGCTGATGGCGTGAACGCCTCGTCGCGCTACTAACGTTTGTAGATCGTGGTGTCGGGGTGATAGTTGCGCCAGTCGAACCAGTAGTCTTTGAGGGCAGGGACCCGGTCGAGGCATTTGCCCAGTGAGGGCCCAGAGATGGCGCAGCCCTGGAAGTTCCACTCGCTGGCGGTCGTGGTATCGAGCAGGGTCCAAGCTTTGGGCGTGGCTGGTGCCGTGGGTTTGGCGACGGAGGAAGCGTCCGGCTTTGCATCTGGTGAGGCGGGCACTGCGGGTGGAGCCTTCGTTTCTGCTTTCGTGTCGGGCTTTGCCCTCGGCACGTCAGACTTCGTTTGCCCAGCCGGTTGTGTTGCGGGCTCGCTTTCAGCCTCGCCCTTCAGGAAGAACTCCGCATCTTTTCCGTCGATGCGGCTTACGAAAACGCGGACGGACTTTCCGTCAGGGCCTACCGCGATCAACAACGGAGTGCCATCCACGTGGTCGAGGACCGGCGATTGTTTCACCAACGTGTCCCAAAGATAGGCGCGGCCGGGGCCCGCCATCTCTAGTCCGACGACCAGGTCGCGGGATTTGAGTTCAGTCCCGGGAAAGCTGATCACCACCGGAAGCTTGGCGACTTCGGGCTCCCAATTGCTGTCATACTCCTTCACATACTTCGGCACTTCCGCCAGCACTTTCCCATCGGGCACCTCGGTCTTCCACTCGCCGAAAGTTAGTTCATCACTCAACACCAGTTCGAGGGACGCGCCTTTGAGGGGGCCGTAGATGGCTCTGCCGGTAATCTGTTGCCACCACGTGCCCGTCTCTTTGTCGCGCATGAGGAAGTTCTGGTTGTTGATGCCCGCGAGAAAAAAATGCAGGACTCTTCCATCCACCGTACGTGTCCACACCAGACCGGTGTGACAGAGCGTTCAATAGGTGACGGCCACCGGGACGCCAGCGACGACGTCGTTCAACACATGGTGGTAGGCCATCTCGCGGATGGGGTAGGCTCGGGCGTCGGAGCCGAAGCGGACGGCGAGAATCATTTCTCCGTTGGCGAGTTTGCTGGCGGAGGCGGATTCGAACCGCGCGTCCGGCACGGGGTGGAACATCCATTCAAAGTAATTCAGGCGAGACATGACGGCCGAGAACATGACCAGGACCATTACCGAGGCGAGCACGATCTTGCGCCAGCGGTTGGCGATACCCCACAGGACAAGCGTCAATACGAGACAAACCATCGCTGCGGCAAGGGTTCCCCAAGGGGCGCGCTGGCGGAGCGCCATGGCAAGAGTCAGCCCCGTGGCGCTCTGGTGGGCGAACGGACGGATGATGAAAGCGGGCACGAAAAACAGTCCGATACCGGCCAGTGCCGAGGCGGAAAAAATGAACCACAGAAGACCGCGACGATCCGAAGATTGCATAGCGAGCATTTCTCCAAGTACATCCTGCCACAGCAGGTGCTTGGGTACGATTGTAGCAATCAGCCGCAAGGCAAGACGTCGGACGCGGTGTGTGTTATCGGATGGATCGAGTGGATTTGGTGGACACCGGAGTGCGAGCTTTCTGCTTGGCTTTGAAGGCGCCGCCCCCGAAGACGTAGTATCCGGCCAGCGTGCCGCCAGCGAAAAGCGACCACACTATGGTCTCAGCCCAGGAGCCATATTGTTCCAATCCCAGATTGGCGAGATCCCAGAAGGTGAGGGGCCAGACAACGACGCCATAAACGCCAACGGCGATCAGGACCAACGCGAAGACGATGAAGATAGTCAGGACGCCAGCGGAGAGGCTTTCAAAAAGGAGCATGCCCCAGTGCTGGCTCGTGGGATCGGGGCGCCGGGCCACACCGGGTCGCGAGCGTTGGACTAGCGAAGACAATGGTCCTCCAGAAAGTTGTCTGACTGGCAGTGCAAGCTCAAGGATAATCGGAGCGAGGGAGCAGGTTCACGTTACGAAGGACCCTGCCTTTGCGGGGCGGCGTCCCTCGAATGAAAATTCCTGGCGTGGTGCTCGAAGGCATACTCAGCCAAGTACCGCTGGAGCGTATTCTCCATAAACAAAACGACCCGGCTCCGCAGAAGCGAAGCCGGGCCGGTACAAGTCGGTTTTACTGTGGTGTGAAGTTCTCGTGATAGCTCAGCGTATTGATGTCCTGGAACTCCGGCGTCGCCGGAGGCAGGTTACTGGGGTTCAGGAACAGCACGTCAAAGTAGTAGTTACGAGTTGGCGGACTGTAGACCGTGGTGCAGCACTTGAACGTGCCGGTGTTGTACTCAGAGTAATACATGCTGACCAGCGAGCCATCGTAGTTCAGGGGGCTGCCCCAACTCTCGAGATAACGGAGGAAGTTGTGCAATCCACCGTCCGTGCCGAAGTCATTAATCCCTGCGCTGTTGGCCCAGGCTGGGCTGGGGAACGGAATATTCTTCCCGCCCGAGACCGCCATACGGTAGTACGCAGCCGCGCCCACGGAGCGATTGCCGGGAACGGTCGGGAACATGAGACTGTTCATGTCACCCCAGGAGTTCGATAGAACCGTGACCGTGTCAGCGATGATGGAAGCCGCCGAATGGGGGGTTTGAGTTGGAGTTGCGGCATTCGCGGTGCCCCAGAATGGATCCGCGGCACTGCTATTGTAGTTTCCCTGGACGTACACCGGATTCTCAGATGCGATTGTGAATCCGCCGCAGCCCGTGGGGTTGGCCGCGCTCTGCGAGCATCCGCTGGCGGCGGGCATGACGGGCAGGTAACTCACCCCGGCCGCGCTCATACCGGCATCCACCAACTTCAATACGTGGCGCGCACCGCTGACTGGATTGGCCAAGCCTTCCTGATCGGTGTTGCCGGTAAGGAGTGCGCCGGTGGAAGTGTTGTAGCTGGCACAGTCGACGGAGGCAGCCGTGCCCGCGCCGGCCACATTAATCCGCTTGTAGGGATTGAACGGCGCAGTGTTGGTGTTGATGCCGAAGCCGTATCCGATATTTTTCTCGCCCCAGTTGTCGAGGAATCCGTTCTGATCGACGTCCTCGGGTGAGTAGCCGTAGTAGCTCAAGGCTTCCGCAACTCCATCTGTCGTGGTGGAAGTAAGGTTTTGCGATGAGTTGACGACATCCTCGATCCCGGATTCGCCGTTGATCACGTTCGCTGCCGTCTGCCCGCCGTTCGAAGGATGGGTCGAGGGCAACATGCCTCGGTGATCAGAGAAATAGAGAACGTACCCGTTATAGTTGGTGTAGTTCACGGAGGCGCCGGTGGTACCGATGCTTCCCTTGAGCCACTTGGCAAGGTTGCCTACGTCCAGTTCCACGGTGTTCATGATGCCGTTGACCGAGCAGGAAGAATAGGTATTGTTGCCGCTGACCGTGTTGGGCACGTTGTTGTCGCGCATTTCGCCTTCGCGCGCGTCATACAAGTTAATGGGGTACCAGTTGCCGGACCCGGCAACGTGGGCCGCCGTCGCAGTGAGCGTGGGACGCAGCTGCTGGAGGATCAGAATCGCGTTGGGGTTGACTGCGTTCGAGCCGGGAGTTGTGGGTGGTGCGTTAAAGACCTGGCCAAAGCCCAACGACAGCCATTCATTGGTAACGCCCACACACGGCGTCGGTGGGGGTGCGTTGCAATATTCGACGCGCAGCCAGGGGCCAGTCATGGCCGCGGTGGTGGCGGGATTGGTGGTCAGCTCTCCAATCAACGGGATCGAGGCCCAGGTATTCTTTAATCCGCTGTCGGTGTAGGGATACACCCAGCCGTTGGCGCCCGGGGCTGCGAATCCGAAAGCTTCAGGACCCAGTCCGGTCGGTACCGCGATCGACGCATTGGCTGACGTCGTCGCGTTGGGGAACTGGAAGTCCTGTCCGTCGGCAAGTGCTCCGGCGCCGCGCTCCGGGTGCAGATCGCCGATCGTGTCGGCGAGCAGAATCCGGATCTGCGCTTTGTTGTACAGACGCGAAGTGCCGAGCGTGCTGGTGGACGATTCGGTCTGAGGTTTACGGATAATTGCGATTGGATCCGTGCAGGGAATCGGGGGCGGGTTGCTGGTGCAACTGTTCTGCACAAAGGGCAGCTGCATGTTCTTGGCGCCGGTGAGCGCGTTGGTCACGAAACCGTTCAAGGTTCCGGTGGAAAGACTGGGGAAATTGACGTTGGCGGATCCGGCAAGAGGATAACCGCCGCTCCAGCTGGCATCACCGGGGACCGTTGCGGCTCCAGGAAGGGCCACGCAGTTGGCTCCCACGGGTGGGAAGCTGCCCAGCGGGCAACCTGAGCTGGCCTTGGGAACGAACACGGTGCCACCGTATCCGACAGAGGTGGAGTGGCCGTTTTCCAGTTGATCCAGAATGACCTGCGAATAGGCCGAGATCTTGTCGTCGAAGACAAGGTCGCCTCCGGCTGCCAGGAACAGGTTCTGGTTGGTATGGACGCGGCCGCCAAAGCTGAAGTTCGGGCCCGGGAAGTAACTGCAATCGTATCCGCAGAAAACGCCAAACTGAAACACCGGAATCAGCGCGACTTCCACTTTGCGGGTGATGTTGATTGAGGCGCCGGCCGGACGCGTCGCGATCACTTGCAGCGTCATGGGAATGATTTCCGCGTACAGACCCTGATTCGAACCGGCGCTGACCGTGTTAAAGCTGCTGGCGGGATTCCCGCTGACGTTCACCGGATAGGTGATGAACTCCTGGTAACCCATGCTGCCGACCATGGCCGCGGGCGGGGCCGAGGGCGGGTTGTTCGCGGGCGTGACCAGAGCCTGAATTTGGGTGTTCGTGGGGGCCTGGTTCTGGGTATACAGTGCCGAGAGGTCAGCCGTGAGCTTCTCCATCCCGGACTCGGCGCCGTAGAAGGCCAGGTTTGCCTCCAGGTCGTTGCCGCCCATGCGGGCTTCGTTGGTGACCACGTAGAAAAGGCCGACCGCTACGCCCGACAACAGCACCATGATGAGAAGCGCTGCGATCAGTGTGAAACCCTGCGAACTATTTTTTCTCTGTTTCATTTGGTTGATCTCCTGCCCCGAAAAAAGCCTCACTGATAACGATTGCGAAATGCCATATTGCGCGCGCTGACGTCGGTCGCGAGATACATGTTCTGGGACTTGTTTCCGTTATTGATCATGCTCTGCCCCATCACGATGAGGTTGATCTTCTGGATGTTATTGGGCGATTCGCCGACACCGAGGGGATTGGCCTGGTTGGCGTCGAGCGCCGAAGTCGTCGAGTTGTACGTATCGAACGCAAACTGCAGGTTGATGATGTCATCGGCCACGGGGACCGGGGCGAGTCCATTCACCTGGCGCATGAGGCGCGGCGTCTGTCCGGCTGCGGGTACTGTCAAGTAGTAAGTGACCGCAAACAGGCGGTACGCGATGGTGGTCGTTCCGGTGGAAATGGAGGCAATGTTATTGGTGGCGGCACCGCTTTGGTTGATGTTCAGCGCGTCGAGATTGGCGAAGGTGATGGTGGTGGCGGTGATTCCGGTAACCTCACCGACCGCCGTGCCGATGCTGTTGCTGAGCATGATCAGGTCGCCGACCTGAATCCCGCCGTTTGAGTTGATGGCGGGAGGCGCGGGAACGAAAGTCGGGTTCGGCGCCAGCGTGATCGAGAGACCGCTACCCGGAGTGGGGAAGGTTACGTTGTACTCCCACAAGGGAAAGTTATAGTCGGCATAGATCGACGTGACGCTATCGTTGATGGCGGGCGCCGGGGCAGCAGGGATAACGGCGTTCGCTTCCACGCCATTGCTGTAGCCGGGAAGGATGCCGTACAGGTAATTCCCAGCGGGATAGGTATGGGCTGGGACGTGGCAAGCGCCAGTCTGGTCGCAGCCGAACTTCGATGCAGTTGCCCCCGCCCCCGTGGGCAATTGGATTCCGCCGGAAGGCAGACCGGCGCCAGCCATGCCGAGGTCTTTAACCATGATTTCCACGGCAGCGCGCATGTTCTGCTGGTTCTCGGCGCGCTGGGTCACCAGCATGGTGGAATTCAGGGCGGTCTTGAACAGACTGGCCGCGGCCGCCAGAACAACCAAACCGATCGCCATGGAGACCATGGCTTCGATCAGCGTGAAGCCGCGTTCCGGATTTTGTTTTGGCAGTCTCATGTTTCCCATCATGGTTTCCATCGCTTGCCTCAGCGGTATGCTGAAATCAGTGCATCGATTGTGTAGGTACGGGGAACCGACGATATGCCGGTCGTATAACTCACGGTCACGACGATCTGCTTCAGATTGGGATCAATCGTGACTCCGTCTGCTTCCAGCACCGGATTGATCGCAATCTGCCGTTTGAAGTTGGCCAGGCTCATCGCCGTGTCATCCGCATTGCCCAGGATGCCGTCAGGGCCGGGCATGACCAGGCACTCTGGGCCGGCCGGGCAGGGTCCAGTGGCGGGGTAGCTGAGATCGTCTGCGGTGTTCACCAGCCCGTCAGGGCCTGCGGCCATAAGCTGGGTCGCTCCGTTGGTGAAAATTCCACCGCTGGCGATGTTGCCGATTTGCGAGAACGTGATTTGCTGCGTGTTGCGCGCCGTGTAAATGCTCTCCATCGCCTGCAGCGCCTTCTGGCGGGCGATGAGGTTGGCCTGCGCATTCTGAGTTGTGGCGACTGCCGTTCCAAATGCGGCCAGCAGGGTAACGATGCCGATGCTCATGATCGCGATGGCGATCATGGTTTCAATCAACGTAAACCCGTCTTGCCGGGATGCCTGCGATCTGCTTTGCGTCATTGTTGCACCCACTTAGCTCCACTCTGGTTATAGAGGCGCCAGCCCCGGACTCTTCCGGTTGTGCCGAAGATGGATAGGGCTCGCGAACTGTACAAGTCGCCCGGACGGGTCAGGTAAACCACCCCGCTATTGAAGTTGCCCAAGTCGTCCTGGGCGGAGCCATCCGGGAAGAAAATTAAACAATTGGTGCCGACCAGTGCGCAGTTGTTCACCGTAATCGGCGTGGTACCAGTGCCGAAGTTATCCGGGCCGGGGTTGGGAAACCCGGCCTGCACCGCGAACTGAAGGTCCGAGGGCAGGGTATAGGTGGCAACCGTTATGGGAGCTGGCGACACCGGCAAGGCGTAGTCCCAACGCTGCACGGTGAGGGTTCGGGGTGCCGTGAAATATACGATGTAGCGTTTGCTCTGAGTGATGGACAGGTTTCGATAGTTGCGCAGCGCAGACAGGGTTGTGTCGTAGGCTTGGTCCACATGGTCTTGGTTCAGCAGAGGCTTCATCGCCATGAACGTCACACCGCCCATGATGAGACCGATGGAAATCACGATCAGCAATTCCAGCAACGAAAATCCGCGGGTTTTCCTCAAGGTCATAATCATCTTTCAAGGGAGGAGAGGCGACTGTGTCGAACACGCCTTCACTCCGTGGAACCGTGTCTCGAACATGTGGAGGAACCGTCTGCGCCACCTCGCCAGACAACAAAGCAGGCTCGCGCGTTCCTTCATCGCGTCATTGGTCATCGTAAGGAGGGTAGGGGACGCCGTCAAAGCACCACGGGTCAATACCGCAGTGTTGGCCTTTTGGTGCTAGTGGTGGTTACTCATGTCATGATTGAGAACACATCAGTTAACCGGGAAGAAACTTGGCGGGAGCGGTGGACGGTGACCCTGGTAACTTGTGGGAGGAACCGCTGGAATCCTACGATGGGGCAGATATGACTCTATCGGCTCTCTTAGTGTGCGTTGACGAGGCGCCAGCCGAGGTGCTGCGCCGGGTGCTGGAAGAACTCAACATTCGAGTTGAGCCTTGTCCGGACTTGGTGCGTGCCGCCATACGGTTGGCGCAAGAGCGATTCGACTTGATGATTGTCGATGGGAAGTCCAACGCTGAAGTAGTCTCCCTGTTGCGCGATAGTCGCACCTCGCGACTGAAGGACGGCACGCTGGCGGTCGCTGTCGTGGTTGGGCAGGAGAGCATCCGCGAGTTGTTCTCTCTGGGAGTCAATTTCGTTCTGTATAAACCGGTGGCCTATGACCGGGCATTAAGCAGCCTGCGCGCGGCGCGCGAGGCGATGCGCAAGGAGAAGCGCAAGAATGCCCGCGCTACAGTGCATGCGCACGCTACCGCAGACTACGCCAATATCGAGCAGGAGAAGGCAACGCTGGTCGATTTGGCGCAAGATGGGATATGCGTGCGATTTGGAAAAAAACTTCCTCCCGTCAGCAAGGTCTATTTTCAGTTCATGCTACCCGGACAGAAGACGCATATTCGCTTGTCAGCGCAGGTGGTCTGGCAGGATTGGAGTGGCCGCGCCGGTTTTCAATTTGTCGATGTGCCCAAGACATCGCGCCGCCTGCTGACCGATTACCTCTCGGCCAATGTGCCAAGTGACGCAAGGCCACAACAGTTTTCCAACGTTACTGTGGAGATGGAAGAGCCATTGCAACTGGCTTTGATCTCGGTCGCCGAGCAAACCCATGGCAAGCCCACGACGCAGGGAGCCTCACACTATTCTGATGGCCAATCTCAGCCCTTAGGATCGTCCGATATCGATAACCGGCGCACGCAGGCCCGGTATGCTTGCCGGCTGGGTGCAGAGGTTTACCGCACCGGAATTCCGGTGCCGCATCATTGCTGCCTGACGGATCTCAGTTCGGGAGGCTGCTACCTGGAAGGAGCGATGTCATTTCCACAAGGCTCGTCGGTCGAGATCGTGGTCCGAACCTACGAAATCAAATTGCAAGTGCGCGGGACGGTTCAGGCATCTCATCCTGGATACGGGATGGGAGTGGCGTTTGAATTGAAGACCCGCGATGAACAGGCCAATGTGAAGAAGCTGACCGACTTCGTCGCATCGACTACGGAACCTTCCTAGACCGGCGCTCACTTCTGTACCATTCGGCCGTTCAAACTTCTTCATTTTCAGCCGACGTTTTCGACCCGACTCGCGTTTCGAGAATCGAGAACTAACGGCTACTTCAGTACTGCTTCTTCGGCGACGGCTTTCTTGAAATAATCGAGCGATTTACGCAGGCCGGTTTCCAGATCAATCTTGGGTTCCCACTGGAGCAACTGCCGTGCCTTGGTAATATCGGGACGGCGCTGTTTGGGATCATCTTGGGGAAGGGGTTCGTAACGAATTTCACTCTTCGATCCCGTGACCTTCAACACCATCTGGGCGCACTCCAGAATCGTGAACTCATCGGGATTGCCGATGTTAACGGGGAGATGTTCCTCCGACTTGGACAGGCGAAGGAAGCCGTCGATTTCATCGCTTACATAGCAGAAACTGCGGGTCTGCCGACCGTCGCCGTAGACCGTCAGGGGTTCTCCACGCAGCGCTTGCTTCATGAAATTCGAAACCACACGACCATCATTCAGCTGCAAGCGCGGGCCGTAGGTGTTGAAGATGCGGACGATGCGCGTGTCCACTTTGTGATAGCGATAGTAGGCCATGGTGACGGCCTCACCGAAGCGCTTGGCTTCGTCGTAGACGGAGCGTGGACCGATGGGATTGACGTGTCCCCAGTAGGTTTCCTTCTGCGGGTGCTCCAGCGGGTCGCCATAGCATTCGGAAGTGGACGAGGCGAAGTATTTGGCGCCATACTTGCGCGCGACTTCGAGAGCGTGGAACGTGCCGAGCGAGCCGACCTTGAGTGTCGGGATGCCGTGGAGCATGTAATCGACGGGACTGGCTGGGCTAGCGAAATGAAAAACGTAATCGACGCGCCCCACGTCGAACGGCTCGCAGATATCTTTTTCAACCAATTCGAAATGGGACTCATGATTCAGGTGGGCAAGATTGGCGCGACGGCCGGTGAGCAGGTTATCGACCGCCACGACGCTCCAGCCTTCAGCAAGAAGAGCATCGCAAAGGTGGGATCCCAGAAAGCCCGCGCCCCCAGTGACAACCGCACGTCCTCCGTTCATGCCTTCCTCCCGTTCTTCAGAACCGCGGCCGACACACCGCTGGGATGCGCGGCGGTCCGACCCACGCTGTAATAAGTGAAGCCTTGAGCAGCCATAACTTCTGGATCATACAGGTTGCGGCCGTCGATCACGATGGGATATTTGAGCCCTTGGCGAAGCCGGGTGAGATCGAGGTTGGCGAATTCCTCCCACTCGGTGAGGATCAGCAGAGCATCGGCGCCGTGTGCCGCCTCGTATGCAGAGTTGGCGAAGGTGACTTCGGAGGGCAGCACTTCTCGAGCCCGCTCCATGGCGGCCGGGTCGTAGGCCGCGATCTTGCTACCTTCCTGCAGGAGAGCTTGCACCAAAAAAAGTGCTGGTGATTCGCGGATGTCGTCGGTGCCACCCTTGAAGGCGAGGCCGAGCACGCCGAGCTTTTTGCCGCGCAGCGTCCAGAGTGCGCTGTGTACCTTCCGCAGGAAGCGCTGGCGCTGATCTTCGTTGATGCGCATCACTTCATCAAGCAAGCGGAAATCGTAGCCACTCTCACGGGCCACGGCGCGAAAGGCCATCACATCTTTGGGGAAGCAAGAACCGCCATATCCAATGCCTGGGTTCAGGAACCTGGGGCCAATGCGCGAATCAGTCCCGACGCCATGGACCACCTGGTTCACATCGGCGCCGACCGATTCGCATACCGAGGCCACGGCGTTGATGAAGGAAATCTTCATGGCGAGGTAGGCGTTGGAAGCGTGCTTGATCAATTCCGCACTCTTGGTGCTGGTGACTATGATCGGAGGAGGCATGGAAGCGCGATCCGGTTGTGGGATGGCGTCGGTGCGCTGGTAGTAGCCGCCATTGGTCAGAGGCGCATAAACTTCGCGCAAGACTTCCGCTGCGCGATCGCTGTCGCAGCCGATCACGATGCGATCGGGGAACAGAAAGTCGGTGACGGCCGTGCCTTCGCGCAGAAACTCCGGGTTGGAGGCAATGTCGAACAGGTCCTGGTCGGTACCGTTGCGCAGGATGATCCTGCGCACCCACTCGCTGGTATAGACGGGAACAGTGCTCTTTTCGACGACGACCTTATAGCCGTTGATGCCGCCGGAGATTTCGCGGGCCACCGATTCCACGTAGGACAAATCCGCCTCTCCACTCTCGGTCGGCGGTGTGCCGACGGCCACAAAGATAACCGAGCTGAGGGCGACCGCTTGCTTGAGGTCGTCAGAAAAAGTCAGCCCCTGCCCGCGGTGACGGCCCAGAAGTTCAGGCAGGAAATTTTCGTGGATGGGAACCTGGCCCTGGCGCAGAGCGGCCAGTTTCCGTTGATCGTTGTCCACCAGGATGACGTCGTGTCCGAGGTCGGCGAAACAAGCCCCTGCCACCAGTCCAACGTATCCAGAACCTACAACCGCAATCCGCATCGGGGTATCCCTCAAAAGGATCGAACCATAATACCGGGTGACTTAAGTGCTGGCTGCATCTCCATCGCCCGTTCTGATTCTACAAATTCTAGTGTGTGCTGGGGTTACTGCGGCGGAAAACTTGCTCTGGCTATGGAACGGGACCGCCAAAACGGGAATTATGGCTAGCCGTGACCCGGTGGCGTGCTCAGTACTCGCCGCGTTGAAGACAACGCTGGTTTGATACGCTGGTTTGATACGCTGGTTTGATATTGACATCTGCATGGATTCGCGCCAGACTCCGCATATTAAGGAAGGCCAGCGGTTCGATGCTTGGTCGCCTTATGACTACCCTATGCCCCAGCCGGAATTAAACCGAACGCCACCACCGTGGGACCAGAAGACGTCCGCTGATGCGAGCGGGTTGGTCTCTGCGGAAGCTGAGAGCGACGTGACAGAAGTAGCTCGGACCCTTGTCGCCCACGGGGGTGGGCCGGCGTCCTTCGATCTGGCTCTGGATCTGGTGCTCAACGAAGTGGTCGAGCAAGCGCGTTTGTCGACGGGGGCGACCGGAGCAGCCATTGCTCTGGCTAGAGGGGGAGAGATGGAGTGTCGTGCCACCACGGGCGCCGACGCTCCGGAGCTGGGGGCCCGGCTGGAAACGGCATCGGGTCTGTCGGGAGCATGCCTGCAAACTGGGAAGATTCAGCTGTGTGGCGACACAGAGACCGACCCGCTCGTGAATGCCGAGGCCTGCCGCAGCCTGGGCGTGCGATCGATTCTGATACTACCGCTGAGCGACGGCAAAGAACCATTTGGCATCTTCGAGGTGTTCTCTCCCAGGCCCAACGCATTTGGAGATCGGGATATAAACACGTTGGAGGTCTTGGCCCGACGTGTGGTTGAGAATAAGAAGATTGCCGAGGATGTTGCTGTTGCCGTGCCGAGTGTGGAGAAGCAGTCCAAAGCGATTGCAGACGAACTCACAGTCATACCTGACGACGAAAGAGGTTGGCCGCCCGCTGCGGCTGACGTTCTTGAAGAGGAACCGCAGAAGCGAGCTGAAGTCTGGACGCCGATTCTGAGTATTCTTGTGATTTTGATTGCGGTGCTGCTGGGACTGGCGCTCGGATTCCGTGCTGGCATCGGCCGGGTGATGCGGAGGGCCGGGCCGCAGCGGGCAGCAGTTTCGTCCAACGCCGACAAAACGCGCGGACTGAATTCCGCCGCGCTGCGGAACACGGCACCAGTTGGTGGAGTGGTGACGGTTCCAATCGCGAATTCTGTTCCTTCGCCCAAGCCGTCGAACGCGGCAAATCCGGCGGGGCTGCCCGATGGCGGACTGGAGGTCACTCAAAATGGCAAGGTTATCTACCGTTCGGCGACTGCCGGCCAGGATGCAGCTACCGGGAAGCGTGCAGTAACCTCGGGCTCAGAGGATGCTTCCGCGACACGCCTTCTGCATCGAGTCGAGCCCGTATATCCGCCAGAAGCGAGAGCCCAGCAGATTCAAGGTGCGGTGACGTTGGATGTGCAAATCGGAGGAGAGGGAGCGGTCCACAACATTGAGGTTGTGGAAGGGAATCCGGTGCTCGCCGAAGCGGCGGTGCAGGCCGTGCGGCAATGGAAGTATCGGCCTTACTCAGTAGACGGGCATCCGGTCGAGATGCAGACGCGAGTTACCATCCGATTCACGCTTCCACCCCCATAACGTCAGTTGTGAGGGAATATCTGGTGCGCTGCGTGCGCGTCCTATTTGCGATCAGAATCGACTCCCGGATCTGGTCGTGATGGGATTCGTTTGGCGAGCCTGTCTTGGCACCGCTGCGGGCTTGTATGGCGCGGCCAGTGCCGTCTCTGGCGTGCTACACTCGTTGCACTTGAACTGGAATGCCAGCCTGGGTTTGGGCGGCTCCAGAATTCCTGTTTTAGAGGAATGTATGAAACCAGCCATCGACACGCCCAGTGGTGTCTCTACCGATCCCTATAGCAAGACAGTTTGTTGCCTGCGCTGTGAACAGAAGCTGCAACGCTATCAACTGATGCGGGCCAGTCTGGCTCCAGGAAATGTCGGCCACGCGATTCTGTCGTGCCCGCGATGCGGACATGTGGAGTTCGTTGCGGACTCAAGCCCGCTGCTGCAGAGCCTGGAACTGGTCTCGGTCGATACCGGAGACGGCGACTAGAAGGGCGTGAAATCCTCGAGGGGCTTAACTGCGTTCTTCGACGGTCGTTATCTGTTTCACCATCCCAAATTGCCACTGAGCTCGTTTTGTGTGCGGATTGTCCCATGCGCGTCCTTCTCATCGGCGGCAACGGTTTTATCGGGCGGTTCGTTGTCGCTGCGTTAAAGCAACGAGGGAACGCCGTTGCCGTATTTCATCGCGGTACGACGGCCGTTTCCGCCGGGGTCGATGAGGTTCGGGGCGACCATAACCAACTGAATTCCAGTGCTGAAGAGCTGAAGCGCTTTGCTCCCGACGTAGTCATTGATCTGGTCCTCAGTTCAGGACCGCAGGCCGAAGCGCTGATGAATGTGTTCCGTGGCGCGATCCGGCGCATCGTCATGCTGAGTAGCATGGACGTCTACCGCGCTGTAGGCATTTCGCAGGGCACCGAAGATGGTCCGCTGCTGGACGTACCGCTCACTGAAGATTCGGAGTTGCGGCGCAACTTGCATCCGTACCCGCCCGCAGTCTTGCAGGTGATGCGCAAGATTTTCCCCTGGGCGACGGACGATTACGACAAAATCCCAGCGGAACATATCGTGATGAACGACCCCGAGCTCCCAGGCACGGTGCTCCGGTTGCCGATGGTGTATGGGCCCGGAGATCCGCTGCATCGGTTTTATCCTGTGGTGAAGCGGGTCGCCGATGGACGTTGCCATATTATTTTTCCTGAGACGCTGGCCGCGTGGCGCTCGCCGCGAGGCTACGTGGAGAACGTGGCCGCGGCCATCGCGCTGGCTGCCACAGATGATCGAGCCTCCGGACGAATTTATAACGTCTGTGAGGAACCCGCATTCAGCGAACTGGAGTGGGCGGGGAAAATCGCAAACGAGATGAAGTGGGATGGGGAATTCGTTGTATTGCCGGTGGAGCGCACGCCGCGCCACCTGCTGAAGCCCGGCAATGCGGCGCAACATTGGACGGCGAGTTCAGCGCGTATCCGGCGCGAACTGGGATACAAAGAGCCCGTAGCAATTGAGGAAGCGATCCGCAGGACGATCGGCTGGCATCGCGAAAATTCCCCGCCCTTCGAGTTCCTGGCGCAGTTCGATTATCCGGCCGAGGATACGGCGATAGCAGGCGACCGCCAACTAGGTTGACAGCAGCCTGCTAGAACGGAATATCGTCGTCCGTGATCGGGCCGGATCCAGCGGGTTCGGGCTCGGGAGTGCGCTGGTCGAAGTTGTTACCGCCGCCGGCGGAAGAGAAAGATCCGCGCGAACTGCCTGCGAAGTCTCCACCACCGCCGCCTTCACCGCGTCCACCCAGCAGAATCAGATCGCTCGCTACCACTTCGGTCATGTACTTCTTCTGGCCGGAGGTTTTGTCGTCCCAGGAGCGGGTTTGCAGGCGGCCCTCTATATATACCTTGCCGCCCTTCTTGAGATATTCGCCAGCAATCTCAGCCAGACGCTGCCAGAGCACCACGTTGTGCCACTCGGTGCGGTCTTGCCACTCGCCGGCCTTGTCTTTGAAGCGCTCGTTGGTGGCGATGGTCAGCTTGGCCACGGGCGTGCCCTGCGGCGTGTATTTGATTTCGGGATCTTTCCCTAAATTTCCAATCAGTTGAACCCGGTTCAGACTCTTGCCAGCCATATCTGTGCTCCTTCGCAGGGGTTCACTATAACAGAACGGAGCGGTGGGAATCGTGGGGTAAGCCACAAGCTCGGCAGAGAGTATCATTTTGGGCGGAGCTTTGAGGTATCGCTTGAACCCCAAAATCTTCGTAGGAAGGCCTATGTGTCTCTCCGGTGTTTTCCGCTCGCACGTAATTCCGAGAGTTTGAGGGATCGCGCTCGTTCTCACCCTCCTGCTGCTGCTTCCCGGCTGCTGGATCTATTCCATCAATCCGCTCTCCGAGGCGAACCTCTCTCCGGACCCCGATCTTGTGTTCGACCAGAGTTTGGTTGGCTCTTGGGGGAGTACGGATAACGGATGCCTGTGGATCCTAGCGATCGCGGCGCACCAGCAGGCCTATGAACTCACGCTGACTCCCGCCCCTGACTGCAAGGACGAAAAGACGTCTCGATATGACGGACATCTGGTTAAGCTCAATAACCATCGCTTTCTCGACGTCGCGCCAAACTCCGCGGATGTGTGTGACATGTGCCTGCCCGCACACAGCTTCTTCCTGCTCTCGCAGGAAAACGACGCGCTGGCTGTGATTCCCTTGGATGACGCTGGGCTGGGCGCAGCCATGGCACAGAAGAAGGTGACCCTTGCGTATCTCGATGACAACCGTCCACTGGGCGAGGGAATGTACGCGACGTTGACAGCTTCGTCGAAAGATCTGAAGGCCTTCGCTCTAAAATATGCCGATGACAAGGCTATATTCAGGCCCGACGCCAGCCTCGTGTTTAAGCGGAAGTAGGCTTCATAACCGGTGCGGATTCAGGTTATAATTCCGCCCATGCCTCCTGTACCCGGCGCCACCAGAGCTGTTGGGATGGTTCCCGACGAGCTTAAGTTTGAACCGAAGTCCAAAGGCCTCGCCACCCCGCGCAAGAAGAAACCGAAGGAATTGGCGGTCATCACCGAGTGCTGCACCGGATGCGCCGGCTCGCCCGCCTGCGTGGAGTATTGCCCGGTGGAAGACTGCATGTTCTGGGTGCCCGACGAGGACAATCCGCCGTTTGGCCGCATCCAGATCGATCCCATCCTCTGCATTGGCTGCAAGAAGTGCCTCAGCAAAGGCCCGGACGGCTGCTTCCTCGACGGCTGTCCGTGGGACGCCATCGTTATGGTTGACACGGTTGAGGTGGAAAAAGAAGTCGGGCCGATGGCGATCTAGATTCGGTGTCAGCGCTCAGCCGTCAGCTTTCAGTTTTCATCCAAACGAAACCTGTCATCCTGAGCGGAGTTGCAGAATTCACGAAGTGAATTCTGCAACACAGTCGAAGTATCCCTACCCACCTCGCAGCACCCACCGTGGCAGGAAATTCGCACGACACGCTTTCCTTAACCGTGGTGCGAGTCTTTCAGTTGCAACAGGTCCCACTGGTTGCCGTAGAGATCCTCGAAAACAGCTACCGTTCCGTACGATTCCTCGCTTTGCGGACGGACAAACTTCACGCCGCGCTCTGTCATCGCCCGATAATCACGCCAGAAGTCGTCGGTGTGGAGAAATAGGAAGACGCGGCCTCCGGTTTGGTTGCCGATGCGGCTGGCCTGTTCTGGATTGACGGCTTTGGCGAGCAGTAGCTCCGTTCCGGTCGATCCCGGCGGTCTCACCCTGACCCAGCGTTTTCCGCCGCCGAGGTCGGTGTCCTCGATCAACCGGAATCCGAGCGAGTGCGTGTAGAACCGAATGGCTTCGTCGTAGTCGCGAACTACTAGAGCTATGCAGCCTAGTTTCTGCGTCATGATTGGTAAATCGAAATCTTATCGCAGTGGGATTAGCGCCCCGGCATCGAGGGCGAGACGCCCTCTAGAGAAGCGGCAAGATGCCGGCGCTACCTCTTAGCGCTTCTGTCGCGGATTGCTTTCTCTGTCTCTGCCGCTTGCTGGCGCACATCGTTCGAGATGTCTGGCAGGTCCCGTTCATAGGGACGAATTGCCGGCAGATCGTCGATTTGTCCCACCAGATATAACGCCCGCAGAGCTTCCCACACCTGCTCGGTGCCGGGATCGACCACGGCCACTTCCGAGCCCGCCGTGACATTTGCGCCGGGCTGCAAAACCGAGCGGATGCGCCCGGGAATCGGCGAGCGAATCTCGACTGGCGCTGAAGATCCCGAAGGTGCGATCTTCGCCAGCAGTCCGCCCTGATGGACTGAGGTGCCGGGTCGGTCGGAGTCGACGATGCGGCCATCTGCGGGAGAGCTGATCTGAGCGGGTTGCAGCAGCGCCACGATTTGCGGACGCCCAGTTGCATCTCCGAAGCGCACCAGCGACAGCGCCGCGTTGCCCCGGACCATGGGGGAAGGATCGGACAGCATCTTCAGCAGCGTCTCGTGAAATCCGGAGCCCGAGGTATCGAGGCCCATGACCCAGGCATCGGTGTTACGAACTTCGTCCACTGGATCACTCGCCAGCCGTATCAAGTCGGGATACCACTGCTGGACTGTTGGATCGGGAGCTGGTTTGCCCGCCTTGTCCTGACGGCCCATGCGGTCGCCCATCTGCACCAGCGCGTGCTGAATGTGGCGCGGCTTCTTGTCGTCGTGCAGATACTCGGTCAACTGCTGGTCGGACAGATGCCGCCCGAACCATGTGTTCCACCAGAACAGAAAGGGCATCAGGACGATCAGCCACCCGGTGGCGAAGAACAGGATCTTCTGGGTGCGCGACATCGAGCGCTTGGGCTTCGGTGTGGTAGAGCCGTCAGGGGTAGGAGTTGGAGTCGAGGTTTCTGATTGAACCGACATGGAATCCCGGAAAGGAACTATAACAGAACGAGCTTACTCTACGTCTGCATCGAGCACGCGCTCCTGCTCGAGATAATGTGACATGGCGTACTGGGCCAGAAGCGGCGTCTGGAGCCGGATTTCGGCGCCGATCCACTCGCCCTTGGCATGGGGAGTATCGGGCGGATGGTTGCAGCGGCCGCCGCTGCCGAACTGGGGGCCGAAGTCCGCACTCTGAATCTGATCAAACTGCTGGATCCCGCGCCACGCGGCGTCGCCAACGGTGCCGGAGACATCGATCTTGAGCTTGAGGACAGACATGAGGATCGAATTCACCACCGAGTCACAGAGAGAATCAAGTCAAGCGGATTGATAGTAGCTTTGCGCCTCGCTTTGTACGATTCTACGTTCCTACTCTGCGTCTCTGTGACTCGGTGGTGAATTAGTACTTTGTGCTTAACTGTGCGGGAACCACCGATAGAGCATGAAATACACAATCACACCCGTGACAGAAACGTACATCCAAAGCGGCCAGGTCCAGCGCGCGATAGCGCGATGCTGAGGGTACCGGGCTCTCAGGCCACGAGTCAAGGTGATGATCGCAAGAGGTACGATGACGATGGCCAACGTGACATGGGAAATCAGGATCGAGAAATAGACCGGCCGCGCCCAGCCTTCGCCGAGAAACCGGATGTTCCCAACCTGAAAGTGGAAGAACAGGTAGCACGCCAGAAACAGCGCCGACGCGACTACAGCGGCGATCATGCAGGCGCGATGGGCGGCGATGCGGCCGCGCGCAATCAGGATGCGTCCGGAAAGCAGCAGTGCGGCGCTAGTTCCATTCAGGGTGGCGTTCAGGGCAGGGAAGAAAGCGTATTGCTCAGCGATCACGCAACGGGCCTCATGCTACAGAGGATTTGGTACGGCGGTTTGCCATCAGGAATGCCAGTCCAAACATGACCAGCGAAAACAGAAGCAAGGTTGCCATGGCGGACGGCAGCGGAAACGTGGTCTCCGCACCGGGATAGAGGAGTCCGCGGAGGGCTTCCACTCCGTACGTCAGAGGATTCAGGCGCATAATGACGCGAATCCATCCTGAAGCGCCCTCCAGAGGAAACAGTGCGCCCGACAAAAGCCAGAGCGGAATCAGGAACAGGTTCACGATGCCATGAAAGGCTTGCGAAGAATCCATTGGCCACGCGATTGCGAAACCGAGCGCGGTCAATGCGAACGACACCAAGAAAACCACCACGGCGGCGAGCAGCACCTGCACTACTCCCAAGTGAACTCCCGCGAAAGGCGCGAAGATCAAAAAGATCATGCCTTGGACGGCCGAGAGGGTGGTCCCGCCAAGCACTTTGCCGAGCACGATCGCCGTGCGCGGGACTGGTGCAACCAGCACGGAGAGCAGGAAGCCCTCCTTGCGATCTTCGATCACCGACATCATGGTGAAGATCGAAGTGAACAGCACGATCATGATGAGAGCCCCGGGATAGAAATAATCGAGATAATGCTGCTGCCCCGGTCCTCCGCCGGAACGAAACGAAGTTCCAAAACCCGAGCCGATGACCAGCCAGAACACTAGTGGCGATGCTAGCACTCCGACGACGCGCGTGGGCTGGCGGTAGAAGCGCACAATTTCCCGCCACCAGAGCGTGAATGCGGGCAGCATCACGCCAGCGGATGCGGATGCCATCGGTCGAGCCAAAGTCGTTGCCTGAGACGCCATTCTCTAACTCGCTTTCGCTGCAGGAGTTTTAGCAGGCGGGGCTGCCTTCTTGCCGAGCATCCCGCGATCACGCATTTCCCAGAATGCATTTAACAGGAAGCATGCCGAGAGCGTGAGCAGGATCAGCGTCATGAACAGGCCATCGACCGTCGCAGAGAACGGATAGAGAACAATCATGCCACTAACAAAAATCCATACGACGCCCACCAGGGGCACCAAACCGAGCACCAGAGAGAGCACCAGGATTATTGGACGCAAGCTACCTCCTCTTTTTCTTTGAGTCGTTCTTGTTCGTCTCTACGGAACTTGCTTCGCGCTCTTCACTCCAAAACTTGTGGCCGGTGCGGTGGATGAACACGTCCTCCAGTGCGGGCTTGCTGACGGAAATGGCTTGAATCTCTCCAGGGAATGCTTCGACGACGTCGGGAACGAAGCGGTGACCGCCTTCGCGCTCTATTCGCACCTGGTTGCCCATCACCGTCGCGTCTACGTGGAATCGCGCCTGGATATGCTCGGCCAGCAATGCAGCGTCGTGCGCGGCATCCAGCAGGATCACGTCGCCGCCGATTTCACTCTTCAATTCCGTCGGCGTTCCCAACGCTACCAGATTGCCTTCATTCATGATGGCGAGGCGGTCGCAGCGCTCGGCTTCCTCCATCAGGTGCGTGGTGACCAGCACCGACACATGCTCTTCATCGCGAAGCATCTGGAGGTACTGCCACAGGTCGCGGCGCGCGCCTGGGTCGAGCCCCGTCGTTGGCTCATCGAGCAACAAGACTCCAGGGTGGTGAAGCAGGCCTTTCGCCAGTTCAATGCGCCGCTGCATTCCGCCGGAAAATGTCTCGACACGCTCTTTCGCTCGGTCAACCAGCCCAACTCGAGCCAGGATCTCTCCCACGCGCTGTTTCAGTGCGGACCCGCGCAGGCCGTACAGATGTCCCTGATGCCAGAGGTTCTCGTAAGCCGTCAATTTTGCATCGACACTCTGTGCCTGAAACACGACGCCAATCCGCCGCCGCAGGCTCGCAGGATTCTGCACTGCGTCGCATCCCATTACGACCGCACGGCCGCCGGTCGGGATCATCAACGTCGATAGAATACGGAACAGCGTTGTCTTCCCGCTGCCATTCGGTCCTAGCAAGCCAAACAACTCTGCCGGTCGCACGTCGAAGGAAACTCCATTCAGAGCGGTGCGGCTTTCATAGCGGTGTACCAGATTTTGAACGGAAATAACGGGCGCGGCGGCTTGCACTTCTTCCGGACCGGGTTCAGCGAGCGCAGAGACTTTCGAAACCAATGGCTACTCCGGGGACTGCATTCAGTTTACGACATCACGCTGATTAGTGCGGCCAGGAACACACAGTGACTAGTCGGACACTTCCAGCTGGCGAGAAGTTATGCCTCGTGTTGTCCCCGAAGGGAAAAAAGCGCTCATGCCGCCGAGGCATCGCGTTGGGCTTCCGGCACCCTCTCTTCGAAGGCAACCGGAACATGCCTCCACACCTGGATGGCCAGGATCACCGTGGTCGCGAGCAGAAGCGCTCCCACCGCAACGTGAGCCACGGTTGCGAGCACCATCGGCAGTTCCGGCTGCACCGCGTCTCGTCCCCATGACACACGAGTCAGGAATGCGGTGAAGCCAAGACACAACTGGGTAATGACCAGCGACAACATCAGAATCGCCGGCTTGCGAACCGCCTCGATTTGCGGATAAACCGTCAGGGCTCGCACTGAAGTCCACGCCAGCACGGCTGAGACAACGACGGCGTGTACGACGTGAGGCCACCAACTCAAACCGTGGTGACGGAACATCGCTCCCAGGATCAACTGCACGTACAACACGAAAATGGAAAGCAGAGTCAGCGTGAACAAACTCGGGCGCCGCTGGTCGAACTCCACCCGAGGCTGCTCTTCCACCCATTTCCGGCCGGTGAATAATGCCATCGCCACCGCAATGCAGAAAAACGTCTGCGCCAGAGCCGCATGCGCGGAGGAGATCGGTGGAGGCAGGAAGAATAGAACGGTGAGGCCGCCTAGAATCCCTTGGGCGATCACGGTTCCCAGGGCGGCAAAGCCCAGAACTTGCATCCATCGGCGCTTCTCGACGCGCCACGTCCAGACTGCAAGGATAACCGTCAGCAGTCCCGCGACTTGCGCAATCATGCGGTGCGTATGTTCGAACTTCACACCGCCCACGAGTTTCGGGATCTTGTACCAAGAACCGAACGAAGTCGGCCAGTCCGGCACGGAGAGCCCGGCATCGTTGCTGGTGACCAGAGCGCCTGCGATGATCAGGAAAAATGTCCAGCAAGCAAGGATGACCGCGAGCCTGTGATGCCCGCGATTGTAGGTTGTCGCGATGCCTTTCAGAGTAGTGCCCCTTGGGTCAGGAGGTCTGCGAAGGGAGCGAGACCGCCCTTGGCTTAGGAGGGCGGAGCAGGTCGCACGGTGGGTGCAACCTGCTCTGTCCAACCGGGTATTTTACCACCGGCGCCTTTACTCGGCGGCTGGTTTGAAGCTCTGATCGACGGTCTTGGTTTCTTTGGCCGCTACTGTGACCTTCTGGTCCTGTTCTCCCAGTTTCTCCTGCACGAACGCAATCGTGTAATCGCCTGGCGGCAGGCCCTTGATCTCGTATTTTCCAGCTTTGTCGGTTACTGCATAGAACGGGCTCTTGACTACGCTGATGTACATCTTCATCCACGGGTGCTGATTGCACTTTACGGGCAGCATGATCTCCTCGCGCGCGAAATTCTTTTCGATCGCCGGAGAAGAGGGCGGCTGCGATTCGTTCCATTCCCGGTTGTCCTTGGGCGTGGGATGGATGTTGTGTGTTGTGGGATCATCGTTCTTGATCTGGACGGTCTGGCCGGCCATGACGCCCAAGACGTGGGGATGGTATTGGCAACCCTTTTGGTCAAGTACGACCGGATCCTTGGGTACATCGAATGTGCGGGTTCCGAGTCCGTCTTTGACGTAAACGAAAACATTGGCGAGATCACCGCCAGTGACCACCTCGTTCTCGGCCTCGTTCGTACCCTTGCAGCCCGGATCCTGACTCATGTCGATCTTGGAGGGCTTGGGAGCCGTGCCGTCAAACTTCACCGTTCCATTGATGGTGGCTACGGTTGAGGGATCGATCGGCGTGGCCGGCTGCGCAGGGGCCGCCGACTCTGCGGGAGCATTGCTCGATTGCTCCGTATTCTCCTTCTTGCTGCAACCTGCCAGGATCAACAGCGAGCATAGTGCCAACGCGATGACCGTAATACTTGTCCAACCTGTCTTCCCATTCATGATGTCGTCCTTTCTTTGAAGTGTAGCGCCGGCGACTTGCCGGCGTCGCGCGGCCGACTAGCCCGCGCCGTAAGCAGCTAACAAATTGCAAGAGCATGACCGAACCGCACATTCTAACGCGATTCCGCTAACGCGAACCACCACTTCCCGTAGGATGCGACTCCACGGCTGCCTGTTTATGGCTAGTCGAGGGTTGTATTGCCGCCTTCGCTCGCGGCATCGACGCCGCCACCCGCCGCTGTTCCTCCGCAGTCAATTGGAAGATGTAATCGGTCAACAGTTTGCGGTGATCTCCCGTATATCCATTAAACGTTGGCGGAGTTGGCCCAGCAAACACGTACTGCGTACCTTCCTGCTTGAATAATCCGGACGGCATCGAGGTTCCCGGGCTGACCGCCTGAGGATCGGTGATCCAGCGCTCAACCCAGTCCGGTTTCAGCCGCTCTTTCGCCAGCAGGAAATTCGGAGCGGTTGCGATCTTGTCATGCGCAGGATCGCCCGTGGCGTGGCACTTGAGGCAAGGTGCCGCCGTGCTTGAGAACAGGCTGCGTGCCATATCCGTTTCTTTGGCCGTGAGCGTCGGCACCTCTTCCGGAATGTAGGGAAGCGGTTGCTGCGATAAGGCCTCAAAGAAGCGCACTAGCTTGCGAAGCTCATTGTCGGAGAACGAGAACGTGGGCATACGAACCTTCAAGTACGGCCGCACGCCGTTCCGGTTCGTGTCAGTGGTGCTGAGCGCCGGATTCGACAGGAACTTCCGCAACCACTCGGGATCTACGCGCGCGCCTTCCGTCAGCAGTTTCGGTGGTAGTTGCTCCTGCACATCCTGATACTGCCTCAGGCCCATCAGAATCGTCCGCTGGCCCGGGATGAACTGGTGGCATCCCATGCAGTTGTATTTCTTGACGATCCACCAGCCTTCCTGAATGTCGTGCCGCGCATCGCCCGGCTTGTATTGATAGCTCTGGGGCAGGGAAGTCTCCTGGCTGCCCAGCAGGAATGTGGTGAGGTCGAGCACCTGATCCTTCGTGAGGTGCAGGTTCGGCATGCGAAGAGCTTCGGTCTCGCCCTTCACCTTGCCTTGATCGTAGATGTTCGGCTCCGCGAGTTTGTGCTCGAAAAATCCCTTGTGGTCGTACCAGGGTTCTGTCGCGGGACCGTCCGGCAGGCGCGCCAGATCATCTTTGTCCTTGATTGGCTCGGAGCCCTTGCCTCCCCGCTGCGCGACTTCGGTGAACAGCGCGAAGTCGAGGCGCTCGATCGGCTTGCTGCCTTCGAACGTCAGCTCTGTGCCGATCCGGCCTTCATCTTCGAACCCCGCGATCTCGTGGCATCCCGCGCAGCCGTAATGCCGCACCCACTTCTTGCCTTCCTCTTTCAAGGCCGGATCATCCATGAACGACGCCGCCGCATAAGACGACGGATCTTGCTTTTTCTGCGTCATCAGATAGGTGGCGATGTCTTCCGCGTCCTCGGGACTCAGGCGCAGGCTGGGCATCACCGTCATGTTCTGCACTTGCAGCTCGTGGCCGTCGTTCGGACACTGGCTGTGGTCGAGATCGAATACGTAAGGCAGGCCCTTCTTGGCGTAGTCTTCGGGACCAATATCTTTTTTCTCGTAGGGACAATAGGGACGTGTGCGCTGCCGGGCGTTGTGGATCCAGCGCACAAGATAGTCGTAGTTCGCTTTTTCGCCGACCCGGGTCAAATTCGCCGAGAAAACGCCGCCCTGCATTTGGTCGCCTTCGCCAATTGAGTGGCAGGCCAGGCACCCTCGCTCTTCAAACAACTCTTTGCCGTGAGCGGCGTTTCCGGGCTTGTGCTTGGGAAGGTCGTCGGTGAATCCGGACTGCCAGATGTACGCCGAGATGGCCTGAATCTGATGATCGGTCAGGCGGAAGTTCGGCATCTTCGTCGTCGGACGGAAGTCGGAAGGCTTCTTCAACCATACCGGAATCCAGTTCCTGTTCAGCTTGAGCCGGACATCTTTCAGGTTGGGGCCGACCTTCTTCTGGTCCTGCATCAGGCTGTGCGACTGGAAGTCGAGCTGTTGCAAACGAGCGTCGAGCTTGCTGTTAGCCACTTTGAGGTCGACGGCTTTCGTATTCAGCGCGTTGGCTTCTTCGTTCGATTCGGAGACGTCGGCCTGCTTCATCAAATCGGCGGAATTCTTTACGTTCTCTTTTTTCTGCGTCTCGATCTGTTTGATCTGCTGTCCGATCGAGTTTAGATCTTCGGGCTCTTTGTCATAGCCCTCATAGCGATGGCATCCCATGCAGCCGCGTTGCCGGAACAAATCCTTGCCACTGTTGATGGTGTTGAACTGGAGGTCGCCGCTCGCCAGTACCATGTCGGCAGCGTGGCAAGTCTGGCAGCCCGCCTGGGCATTTTCCTTGGGATAGAGCGGCCACAGCCAGTGTTCGTAATTTCCGTGCGCCTTCTCGACGCTGGTGGTGGCGCGGCCGTTGCCTTGGTGACACGGTGAGCAGCCAAACTTCTCGGGATCGTGGATCGAGAGCAACTCGGGCTCGGGGTGGCTTGCAAATGCATTGGCGTATTCATCCGGCTGCTTCGCGCCTTTGGCCGTCATCGCTGCGGCCGTGACCCTCAGCGGCTCGCGCGTATTCATGTGGCAGGACTCGCAACGGTCGACGATGTTGGCGTCGGCCACATTGATTTGCACAATCGCCGGATCCCATTCCGTAGCTCGTCTCTTCAGTCCCTGAATCTGCTGCGGAGTCAAGTCGACCATGTGGTCCGAGATGTACTCGTCCATCTTCGCCTTGGCCGCGGTCACGGGCTTGAGAACGTCGCCGAGTTCGAGACTAAGCTTAGTCCGCTCGTCGCGGATTTCGTTGTACTTCTCCTCCAATTTCGGGAATGAAAATTCCTGCTTGGTGCCGTCGGGAAATGTGACCGTAGCTTGTTCAGCTTTGTAGGAATCGATTTCCTTCTGCTTGCTCGCTTTCGCCGAAGCGCTGGTGCTGGTTTCCAATTCGTAGGTGAGTGCGTTTACGTAGGCACGGCGGTCCGTGAAGACACTCTGCACCGCGAGCAAGCGCGCGCTGGCGTCATCGAGCTTTTTGCGAGCCTCGTCCCCTTGCGCCTTGGAATCCTGATAGGCCTTCTCGTAGGCCTGTTTCAGGGTCGCATACTGGGGATCCTGCTCGACCGATTGCTCTGATTTAGAGGATTTGGACGTGGCCGTGTTCAGAAATGCGCTGTAGCGATCCTTCCACTGATCCTGGAAGGCCTTCCACGGGCGCTGTCCCCAGGCTTCGTCGTACAAAGCCCAGAACAGCGTACCTATCAGAATCACCGTCGCGATCAAGTAGTGGATCGCGTACGATTTTCCGGTGATCGGATCCTGCTCGGGAATCGGTTTTTCAGGCACCAGTTCCTCCGAACTTACCTCTACATGTCATTCGAAGTGAAACGTCTCTACCTCGGCAATCCTGCCTGGGTGGGATGCTTCGACTCCGCTGGAATTTCGCTTCGCAAAATCCCAACTCCGCTCAGCATGACAAATCACACGTTGAACCACGGCGTAATCCACACATACTTGATGTGCCACAAGAGCCGCAGAGCCATTTTCAGTGGTAAAGCCAGCATGGTCAGCCACAAAAACGCCATCAGTGAAAACTGCAGCAGGCTCATCCGCTGAAAATCCTTCGGCATTTTTCTACGGAACAGTGAGTACACCGCGCCGCCGCCGACCAGGTAGAATCCACCCACCACGATCGCGCCAAAGATTGCCTTTGCCATGTTGGACGTGAGTCCGAATATGTCCGGCAGGTCGCGGTTCACTTCATAAATCAACCGGTTGTGATCCCACGTTTGCCCGGGCCAGAACCATTGCCAGCCGGGCCCGCGAATGAACGTGCCAATGATGATCATCGCGACCCAAAGAATCACGAAGCCGAACATGAACGTGGAAATCGAGAATTTGCGTTGCTTCCAGGTGTAATACCCGCTGCCCAAGGGATTGGTGTCGATGTAGGGAATAACCATCAGGCCGATGATGATCATCGTCGGCATGACGACACCGGCAATCCACGGATCGAAGTAGACGAGCATCTCCTGCAGCCCGAGGAAGTACCACGGAGCTTTTGCAGGATTCATCGTAAGATTTGGATTGGCCGGTTCCTCGAGCGGCGCATTCAGGGTGATGGACCAGATCATCAGGATGATCGTGATGATGATAGCGGCGAGGAATTCAATGCGCAGCAGGAATGGCCAAACGTGTACTTCTTTGGCCCATCCCGGCTTGAAGGGCCAGGTCTTGCGATGGTGGGTCTTGGCCATCGCGGGATCGCCTTCGAGTTGTTCGATCAACTGGTCGTTGGCCCGTGCCTGTTTCACCGCCAGATAAATGTAAAACGCAAGCAGTGGAATCAAGCCCACGATCGGCACGTTATCGGGCGCCGAGCAAATCTCCCAGAGTTGTCGCCAATCCATAGTTTCTCCACGAAATCCCGTGGGAAAGTTCCAAGTCAGAAGTAAGAAATCAAAATGCAGAAGTCATGTTGCTCTTGTTCTTACTTCTGCACTCTGCATTGTTCCCCTGACTACTCTCCCGCCGCCTTCGGTCCGCGCCTCGGTTTGTCCGCTTCCGCTTCGAGCATCACCGGAGCTGGACCCGAAATCCCGCCATCTTTTCGCACGCGCCAGAAGTGTACGATCATCAGCACCGAAGCCACGATCGGAATTCCGATGCAATGCCAGATGTAAGAGCGCAGCAAGGCGTTCGCGTCGACGATCGATCCCCCGAGCAATCCGAAGCGCACGTCGTTGTACGGAGTCATGCCGAGCATCGAGCCGAAGGGGCCTTCGTGCCCCAACAGCGGCGTGGCGCGCGCCATGTTGGTTCCTACCGTGACGGCCCAGAAACCCAACTGATCATCCGGCAGCAAATATCCCGTGAACGACAGCAGCAGCGTAAACACTAGGAGCAGTACGCCGATATTCCAGTTGAACTCGCGCGGCTTCTTATAGGACCCAGTCAGAAACACCCGGAACATGTGTAGCCACACGCCGATCACCATCAGGTGAGCCGCCCAGCGATGCATGTTCCGCAATATCTTGCCGAACGGAACGTCGTGCTCCAGATAGAGCACATCGCGGAACGCCTGCACCTTGCTGGGGTGGTAATAGAACATCAGCAGGACGCCGGTGTAGGTCAGGATGATGAACAGGTAAAACGTGATCCCCCCCATGCCCCAGGTGTAGCTGTAACGCACCGCATCGCGATTGATTTTTGCAGGATGCAGATGCAGGAACACGTTCGAGAGCACGCCCAGTGCCCGGTTGCGGGGCGTGTCGTCATGCTTGTGGCGGAAGATCGACGTGTAGACTTGGGTCTTCGTCGGATCTTTCAGCCCTTCGATCTGTTCCTTCGTCTTGGTGGGGATGTCGGTTTTGAGGGCCTGAATATCGTCTTTGACGCCGGTGGTGACGCGCTCGACCAGTCCGACTTTCCCGTTTTTCCCGTTAGAGCCGTTGCCGCCGTTCGGATTGTTTTCGTCAGCCATAAGAGTTTTTCTTCGTAGCGCCGGCGTTTCGCCAGCTGTCGCGAGGCCGCTCGGCCTCGCTTGTTTACACTCCGGTCAAGAACGCTCCCGGATCATTGAAGTGCGAGGGCTGTCCCTTGGGCCACTGATAAAGGCGCGAAGTGTCCACGATGATCTGTCCATCGGGTGCCAGTTCGATTTTCGCGCGGTCCATTGGTCTCGGCGCCGGTCCTTCGAAGTTGATGCCTTCGCTGTCGTAGCCGCTGCCGTGGCACGGACACTTAAATTTGTTTTCGCTAGGTTTCCAATCCGGTGTGCAGCCCAGGTGCGTGCACCGTGCGTAGATCACGAACAGCCGGTCCGGCGTGCGATCAACCCAGATGCGATATTTCTGCTGGAATTTTGTATCGACCCCAAGGGCGAATTCTGACGGGTAGCCAATCTTGAAAACAGAGTTCGGCTCAAACAGAGTGCGGGGCAGGAAGAAACGGAAGAACGCGAGGAACCACGCCATCAAGAAGCCGGTAACCATCGTCCAAACGAACCGCCGACGGTGGCGGTCGATCTCCGTGGACGGAGCCGTGCCGGCCACTCCAGCGGCTGCCGCGGCTTTCGAGGTTCCCACGGCCGGTGTGCCCACGTATTTCGTGGCATCCTGCGCCCCCACCGCGGGTTTCGGCGCTTCGGGATTCGGATTGACCTTCCCGGTCTCCTCCGCCATGAACTCCCTCCTCTAACTCGATGACTACGGCCCTAATCCAAACCGGCGGCTGTCGCGTACTGCGGTTCAGCCAACGTCCTCCCTGCATTACGAATCGGAACCAAGGTATGGTCTGGCTGCCCTAGCGCCTCGGTCACGAGCTGCGCCAGTGCGCGTATGAATTTTGCAGAATCGTTCAATCCGGCGCTCATTTCAAACTGTGTAATCCCCAGCCGGTGTGCTTCCGCCCGGGCCTCGTGATCGATTTCGCCGAGAGTCTCCACGTGATCGGAAACGAAGGCGACCGGCACGACACACATCTCGCGGACGCGCTCCTCCGCCAAGTGCTTTAAGGTTTGATGCAGCGAAGGCTGCAGCCAGCGGCTCGCTCCGACCTTGCTTTGGTAGCAGAGACGATGAGGGTTGGTCCACCCGCCACGCTCAATCAGCAGGCGCACCGTTTCCTGTATCTGCCGCTGGTAGGGGTCACCTTTTTCAATCACCGACATTGGTATGCTGTGCGCGCTGAAGACAATTTCCGCCCGAGAAGGCTCCGGGAAACGGGACAGGGCCTCGTTCACTTTCTGGGCCACCGCATCCAGATACATCGTATTACGATAGAAAGTCTCGACGCAACGGACGGGCACGCCGTCCTGGAACAACCGCCGCCATTCGTTCAGGCTTGAACCCGTGGTGGTGGAGGAGTATTGCGGGTACAACGGCAGTAGCACCACCTCGTCGCACTGGGCGGCCTGTAACTGCTCGATCGCCTCGCGCGTGAACGGGTGCCAATAGCGCATGGCCACGAAGCAGTGAGCGTCGATTCCCTGACCACGCATTTCGGTCTCAAGCGCCCGAGCCTGCCGCTCCGTATGCCGCCGGATCGGCGAGCCTCCGCCAATGGTGGCATAGTGATGCTGCACCTTGCGGGCGCGGGTGGTCGAAATCAGCTTGGCTAGGGGTTTGCGGCCGATACGGGCGAAAGGGAAGTCGATGATGTCAGGGTCGCAGAAGAGGTTATATAAAAAAGGTTCGATCGCCTCCAGCGTGTCGGGTCCACCGAGCTGAAAGAGAACTATCCCCACACGCCGTTTTGTGCGCGTCATTTTCCCCAGAATCCCCAGAACGCAAAGGACTGTACTCCGAACCGAGCGCGCGAGTCAATGGCGCAGTTGCAACATTTCCACAGGGCACGGCGAATCGCGGCGACAGCATTGAAAAATCCACGGTCTGCATGCAATCTGATCTCTATGCCCGAATTGCCAGACATAGCTGCGTATATCTGCGCACTCGAACCGCGCGTAGTGGGGCAGCCTCTCCAACGTGTACGCCTGGCGAGCCCTTTCTTGCTGCGGACAGTTCGGCCGCCGTTGGCGAGTGCCGAAGGACGAGTCGTAGAGAACCTTCGCCGCATCGGCAAGCGGATCGCGATCGGCGTGGAGGGCGACCTTTGGCTGGTCCTGCACCTGATGATTGCGGGACGGTTGCATTGGCGAGCCTCGGACGCCAAGCTCGCAGGCCGCCAGAGTCTAGCCGCCTTCGACTTTCCGAATGGTTCTCTGGTTCTGACGGAAGCCGGCAGCAAGCATCGAGCGGCGCTGCATCTGGTCAGCGGCGAGGAGGAACTGCGCTCGCTCGACGCAGGAGGGATCGACGTCTTCGCTGCAGATCTGGACTCGTTTCGCGCGGTGATGACGGCTGAGAATCATACGCTGAAGCGCGCGCTGACCGATCCACGTTTACTCAGTGGCATCGGCAACGCATATTCCGACGAGATCCTGCATGCCGCGCAGCTTTCTCCGATCACGCTCACCAACAAGCTTTTGCCCGTCGAATGGGAAAGATTGTTTACCGCGACTCGGCAGACGCTTCAACTCTGGATCACTCGGCTGGGAGCTGAGGCGAAGGAGAGCTTTCCGGAAAAAGTCACCGCATTCCGAAAAGATATGGCAGCTCACGGGCGCTACGGGCTGCCTTGTCCAAGGTGCGGTGACAGGATTCTAAGGATTCGCTACGCCGACAAAGAAACCAACTATTGTGCGCGCTGCCAGACCGGCGGAAAAGTTCTGGCCGACCGGAGCCTGTCGCGCCTGTTGGGATCGGACTGGCCCCGCACTTTGGAAGAACTGGAAGCGCTGAAGCGCCGCTGAAGGTTTACCACTATAGCCGAAAGCTAGACCGGTATGGCTTCGGCCTTGCTGCTTTGCATTTCCTCAATGACGGCGTCGGCAAATTCCGACGTCCCGGCTTTGCCACCGATATCACGCGTCAGTTTTTCCGGATGACGGTACACTCGCTCCAGAGCATTCCGAATCTGCGTGGAAGCGGCGTGCTCCCCGAGGTGGCGGACCATCAGCAGCGCCGAGCGCAATAGAGCCGTCGGGTTGGCCAGATTCTTCCCCGCAATGTCGGGCGCGGAGCCGTGTACGGCTTCAAATACGGCGCAATCGTCTCCGAGGTTTGCACTAGGGACGAAGCCCAGTCCACCCACAAACGCTGCGCACAAATCCGAAAGAATGTCCCCGTAAAGATTTTCCATCACCAGCATGTCGTACTGGTATGGATTCATCACCAGTTGCATGCAAGTGTTGTCGACAATGTGTTCGCCGTAGGTGATCTCGGGATAGTCTTTTGCTACGTTCCGGGTGCTGCGCAAGAACAGTCCGTCAGACAACTTCATGATGTTCGCTTTATGAATACAGTGAATTTTCTTGCGGTTATTCTTGCGGGCATATTCGAAAGCAAACTTGGCGATCCGCGTCGATGCTTTTTCGGTGATGATCTTCAGACTCTCCACCACGCCGGGCACCACTTCGTGCTCTAGGCCCGAATAGAGTCCCTCGGTGTTTTCGCGCACGATGATCAGATCGACATCCGGATAGCGCGTCGGAATATGCGGCAAATTACGGATCGGACGGAAGTTGGCATACAGCTCAAACTTTTTCCGCAGCGCGACATTAATGCTCGGGAATCCGCCCCCGATCGGCGTCGTGACCGGACCCTTCAAACCGACTTTGGTCCGCTCCAGCGACTCGATCAAATCTTTGGGAATATATTCGCCCGATTTTTCATACGCCTCCGCACCGACGGCAAAGGTTTCCCAGTCGAACTTTACCCCGGTTGCTTCCAGGATGCGCACCGTTGCGTTCATGACTTCGGGCCCGATCCCGTCCCCCGGGATGAGAGTTACTCTATGACTCATGACTTGAATTGTCCTCGAGGTTAGATGCTATGCAGGCTTTACTTTCACCAAATCCTTCAACTCGTTCATGAACTCTTTGACATCTTTGAAATCCAGATATACGGACGCGAAGCGCACATACGCCACCTTGTCGTAGCGCCGCAGTCGGTTCATGATCAACTCGCCCAGTTCGCTGGTCTTGCGCTCCCGCTCCGCCGACTCGATCACAAACGACTCCGCCTCGTTCACGATCTGTTCCAGTTTGCTGATGGGTACAGGGCGTTTTTCGCAGGCGCGCAGCAATCCGTTAAGCACCTTTTGGCGGTCGAATTTTTCCCTGCGTCCGTCTTTCTTCACGACCATGTAGGGAATCTCATCGATGCGTTCGTACGTCGTGAAGCGCTTCCCGCACTTGAGACACTCGCGCCTCCGTCGGATGGACTCCGCTTCCTTGCTCTCGCGCGAGTCGACAACCTTGTCATTCGCAAATCCGCAAAAAGGACATTTCATGGCGCTTGGTGGCTTCAGCCAGTGATGTTGGCCGACCACCAAAATTGTAACAGTAGAAAATGGATGGCGAAGCTAAGACGCTGCGTGCCCAGTGCTTAGGCAAGCACCCGCGGCAGTCTCGGCAAGTCCCCAAAGTGCAAAACTGGCGCTCCCACCCCCTGCGGTGAGAGCACCAGTTTTTCCCCATGCCTTCCCGGTGACGGAAGGCTTGAAGCTTCCGACCCGACCAAGGGGCGGTAGAGGGTCCGCCTCCTGCGTAGGATCTGCTTAAAAGTTGACGTACCTTAGGCTTGGTTTTGTCACCCCAGTGTCTACATTTTGTAAAAACTCGCCTGTGCGCGCGGCTGATATCATGAGGCTCTCCCTCTCCTCAACCTTGCCCAGGCTTCTTCACCTCGGAGTCGTGCTGTTGGCCCTGCCGCTGTTTGGGCAGAGCAACACAGGAGAACTTCGTCTCAAGGTCTCCGATCCCCGCGGCCTCGGCGTGAAGGCTTCCGTCACGCTGTCCAGCGAGGCAGCGCAGCTTCATCGCAGCTTGGTGACGGACGATACTGGCTTCCTCGCAGCGCGCTATCTTCCTTTCGGACCATATCAACTGACGGTCGAGAGCGACGGCTTCTCTGCGTTTAGCGGCCGCATCGAGATTCGCTCGGCCCTGCCAACCGAATTCCTGGTCAATCTCAACATCGCAGCTCTCAGCACCGCCGTGAATGTCACTGCGGATAGCCCTTTGCTCGACCCCAGCCAGACCACCTCCAGTAACCGCATCGACTCGCAAGCCATTGCCAGCCGGCCCGCAACGCTCCCGGGACGATCTCTGCCGGACCTAGTCAATTCCCAGCCGGGATGGGTTTACGAAGGCAGCGCAACCTTGCACCCGCGCGGTTCGGAATATCAGACGCAATTCGTGGTGGATGGCGTGCCGCTCACCGAAAATCGCTCGCCCAGTTCCGGCCTCGACATCGAGGCCGAAGATGTGGACTCGCTCACGATCTACACTGCCGGAATTCCCGCCGAATATGGCCGCAAGATGGGAGGTGTCGTCGAAGTCGACACCAGCAAGAACGCACGTCCCGGATTTCACTCCCAGGCCGTTCTATCGGGAGGCAGCTTCGGTACCGCCAACGCGTACGTGCTTGCCCAATACGGCTGGGGAAGGAACTTACTTTCTGTCAATGGCGACGCTGCCATTACCGACCGATACCTGAATCCACCGGTTCTGCAGGACTATACCGACACCGCGACTACGACCGACTTCGCGGCGCACTACGATCGGGATTTTTCCAACCACCACCGTTTCGGAATCACGCTGCGTCGCGAATTTTCCAAGTTTCTGGTACCCAACGAGCAGATCCAACACGATGCCGGGCAAATCCAGCACCGCGACGATTTCGAAACGCTCGGCATCGTGTCCTACGAGCACATCTTCTCCGAGAACCTGCTGGCCGACTTCCACCTGATGATGCGCAGCGACACCGTAGGCCTGAACTCTAATGCCCAGTCGACCCCGATCATTGCCTTTCAGGATCGCGGATTCAGCGAAGAATATCTGAAGGGAACTGCCTCGTATCATCACGGCCGCCACGAATTTAAAGCCGGATTCGAAGGCGACTTCACCCACCTTCGCGAAAACTTTAGCGACATTATCACCGACCCGTCGCAGTTCGATCCCGGAACCCCGCCTACTTTCCAGTTCTCGGGCCGCCGCTTGGGCCTCGAACAATCTGGGTTCGTACAAGACTTGATCCGGCTTGGTAAATGGACGGTCAGCGCCGGGCTCCGCTGGGACCATTACCAACTCCTTGCCAATCAGAACGCTGTCAGTCCTCGCCTGGGTGTAGCTCGCTATTTCAGCTCGGCAAATCTCGTGTTTCATGCTTCCTACGACCGGGCTTTTCAGACTCCAGCCTTCGAGAACATTCTGCTGTCGAGTTCGCCAACGGTCATCTCGCTCAATCCGAATGTCCTACGCTTGCCTGTCAGGCCTTCGCTGGGGAACTACTACGAGTTGGGTACGAGCAAGTCTTTTGCGGACAAACTCAAACTCGACGCGAACGTTTTCCGCCGCGATTCCGACGATTATGCGGACGATGATCTCCTCTTGAACACCGCCGTGAGCTTCCCCATCGCCTTCCGCAGAGCTTCGATTTATGGAGCGGAAGGCAAGCTCGAACTGCCGAACTGGCACCGCTTTTCGGGCTTTCTCAGTTATTCGTACATCGTCGGCACCGCATACTTGCCCGTTACGGGCGGACTTTTCCTCGGCTCGGACGCGACCAACGCGCTGAATCAAGCCAACGGCCGTTTCTGGGATTCGCAAGACCAGCGCAATACGGTTCACGGACGCCTGCGCTACCAGTTGAATAACCGAGCATGGGTCGCCGTTGGGGGAGAATACGGATCGGGATTGCCAGCCGTTGTGGAGGACACTCCCGCGGCCATCCAGCAGGCCATCGCGGAATATGGACAGGCGATTGTCGATCGCGTCGACTTCGCCCGTGGCCGCGTCAAACCTTCGTTGTCGATTGATTGTTCCGCCGGCGTCGATCTATGGAAGCACGACCAGGAGGCGGTCAGCCTCCAGGGCGACGTGCAGAATCTGAACAATCGCCTCAATGTGATTAACTTCGCAGGCCTGTTCTCTGGGAACACCGTTGCGCAGCCGAGAAGCTACTTCCTGCGCCTGCAAGCCGTGTTCTGAAGTTCAGACCTTTGGGGCAGGGCACTCCCCTGTGTCCTCCGTGTTCTCTGTGGTGAAGATGTGTTTCTAAACCACGAAGTACTTTGCCCCCGGATGGTGCACGACGATCGCCGAAGTCGACTGCTCGGGCTCGAGCAAGAACCCAGACGTCAGCCGCACGCCCACGTTCTCCTCCGGTTTCAGCAGCGCGAATAGCTTGGTCTGATCCTCCAGGTTCGGGCACGCAGGATACCCAAACGAATAGCGTGACCCGCGATACTTCTGATGAAACAGATCGCGAATCTCCGCGGCGTCATCCCCGGCAATTCCCAATTCCTCGCGCATCTTCTTGTGATGAAATTCGGCCAGCGCCTCCGCGGTTTCGACGCTCAGTCCGTGGAGATATAGATACTTCGTATACTCTCCACCCTCAAACAGCCGCTGGGTCTCGACACTTGCCTTAGGGCCAATCGTGACGAGCGAAAGACCAATCACATCCATCTTCCCTGAAGCCTTCGGCGCGAAGAAGTCTGAGATGGCAAGGCGGCGACCCTCTCGCTGCCGCGGGAATGTGAAGCGCAACAGTTCCTGTGTGGGGACAGCCGCCATCGGCTGTCCGGCCGAGTTCTGCCCCTCCGCCGAATACACAAGCACGTCGTTCCCGTCTGCCTGGGCAGGGAAGTAGCCATACACGACCTTAGGTTCGAACAATCCCGCCCCAACCACCTCATCTTCCAGCTTGTGCAGAATCGGCCGGAACTTCTCGTCCACGAGCCGCACATAGTCCGACTGCGACGCCGTCTTCAGCTGCCACTGATTCTTGAACAGAGCCGTCTCGTTGATGTAGGGAAACAGCTCGCGCAAGTCGTAGTCTTTGCGCACGCGCACGCCCCAGAATGGCGGCGTCGGAATGTTCGGCGCATCTCCGACCACGGGACTCCGCTCCGCAAACACTGGTCCAGTCTCTTCATCGACAGCAGCGGCCTTGGCGTACTCCTTTACGGTCTTGCCCTCGGTGAGCCGTGTCTGCTTCGCGCCGTTTTCGGTCGCGAGGTCCTCCATGATGTGCAGGCCCGCAAACGCATCGTCGGCGTAGAAGACGGCGTTGGCATATTCGCGGCGCAGGTCGTCCTCAACATACTTGCGAGTGAGCGCAGCTCCGCCACAGATTACCGGAAACGCCAGCTTCTGCCGCTCGAGATCCTGAATTACATACTTCATTTCGAGCGTCGACTTCACCAGCAGTCCGCTCAACCCGATCGCGTCGGCCTGATGTTCCTGCGCCGACCGGATGATCGTGTCTCCCGGTTGCTTGATGCCAAGGTTGACGACCTTGAATCCGTTATTCGACAGAATAATGTCGACCAGATTCTTGCCGATGTCGTGCACATCGCCCTTCACCGTCGCGAGTACGATCGTGCCTTTCTGTTGCGACCCGGACTTCTTCTCCATTTTCGGCTCAAGATAGGCGACCGCGGCCTTCATGACTCCAGCCGAATCGAGGACGGATGGCAACTGCATCTTGCGCGCGCCGAACAAGTCGCCGACCGTCTTCATTCCATCGAGGAGAACAGTATTGATCAGCTCTAGCGGAGAATAATTTGCGGCGAGCGCCTCCTCCAGCAACTCTTCCAGCGTCTTTTTGTGCGCGCCGTCTCCGACCGACTTTTCGCCATTGATGATGGCGAATTTCAACTTGTCCTCCACCGACAGCGTGTCGAGATGCGCCGTGGTCGAGGCGGCCGGCTTTCCCTTCATGCCGGCGAAGTGCGCCATGTATTTCTGCAGCGGATCGCCGTCGGAGCTGGCATCGCGGTGAATCAGCTTGCGCGCGAGTTCCACTTCTTCTTGCGGAATCTTGTACAGCGGATAAATCTTCGTGTAGTTCACGATCGCCATGTCAAGCCCATGATCGACGGCCTCATGCATGAACACGGAATTCAGTACCCGCCGCGGATAGGCATCCAGCCCAAACGAAATATTGCTCACGCCTAGGATCGTCTTCACCGAAGGCAGTTCCTTCTTGATGCGCTCGACCGCCTTCAGCGTCTCCATTCCAGCCGTGCGGTACTCTTCCTGCCCCGTCGAGATCGGCAGAGTCAGCGCGTCGAAAATCAGATCTGTACCATCGAGCCCGTACTTCTTCGTGGCCAGATCGTAGATGCGGTGCGCGATGGCAACCTTCTTGTCGGCCGTCAGAGCCATGCCGTCTTCGTCGATGGTCAGAGCAATCACGGCGGCGCCATAACGCTTAGCCATGGGCAGTACCTTTGAGGTGCGCTTCTCGCCGTCTTCTAAATTGATCGAGTTGATGATGGCGCGTCCCGGAATGCGTTTGAGCGCTTCTTCGACGACGTCGGCTTCGGTCGAATCCACCAGAACCGGCGCCGGAACGCGCGTAGCGATCTTTTCCAGAATCGACGTGATGTATCCCTTCTCGTCCTCGCCCACAATGGCGACGCACAAATCGAGCATGTGCGACCCGTCGTTCACCAATCTCTTGGCGAGTCCCAGAATCTCGTCGTATTTTTTACCCTGCACCAGTTTGCGGAAATGCTCGACCCGCGTCGTGGTGTTCATCTCCTCGGCGACAATCAGCGGCTTGGGTTCCAGATCGAGGGGGACGGTCGTATACGCGCTGGAAGCCGCGCCCGCGCGCTTGACGTCACGCTTGGCCGGCTCCACGCCGGAAACCGCATCGACGACAGCCTTCAGATGTTCCGGCGTCGTTCCGCAGCATCCGCCTACAATGCGGACTCCGTAATCCTGCACAAAGTGCTTGTGATATTCCGCCAGATCTTCCGGCGAAAGTTTGTAGACCGCGTGTCCGCCCACGTTTTGCGGCAGACCCGCATTCGGAAGGACCGAAACTTCCTTTGTCGAATTCAGCCCCAGATAGCGGACCGCATCGTTCATTTCCTTCGGTCCGGTGGCACAGTTCAACCCGATGGCATCGACTTCAAAGGGTTCAAGCGCAGTCAGCGCCGCCCCGATCTCGGTGCCGAGCAGCATGGTCCCGGACTCTTGCAGCGTGACCTGGACTTGCACCGGGAGCCGTTTGCCCGCCTTCCGCATGGCTTCTAGCACACCGATCGTCGCGATCTTGGCTTGCAGCAGATCCTGCGCCGTCTCGATGAGCAGCACGTCGACCCCGCCTTCAATCAGAGCGTTGGCCTGCTCCTCGTAAGACTCGACCATTGCATCGAAACTAATGTGGCCCAGCGACGGCAGTTTCGTAGTCGGACCCATCGACCCAGCGACGAACCGCGGTCGGTCTTTCGTCGAGAACTGCTGCGCCACTTCCTTGGCAAGTTGCGCCGCCTTTACGTTGATCTCGTGAACCCGATCGCTTAGTTCGAATTCTCCGAGGACGATTCCGCTTCCACCAAACGTGTTGGTCTCAACGATGTCGCAGCCCACGCGGAAAAAATCCGCGTGAATGTCGCGGATAATGTCGGGACGGCTCAACACCAGCACTTCGCTGCAATTCTCCTTACCCCAGTAATCGTCCAGGGTGGGATTGCGCTTCTGAATGTTGGTCCCCATCGCGCCGTCATAGACGACGACGCGTTCTTTCACGGTCTGTAAGAAGTCAGCCATTGATAGCTTCTAGCTCCTAGCTCTTCGCCTGCAGGTATATATCTGTTTGTGGAAATCCGTGTTGATCCGTATGAATCCGTAGGCCAAGAAGTTAAGTTCTCCCCACATGCACGAACGCCGGTCTCGAATGGACCGGCGCTGATCAAACTCGAAACCCGTTTCGAAGTTTAGCTCCCCGGTACCATTTGCGCCGGCGCCCCACCGTCCACGTCGGCCTGGTTGAATACGATGTTGGCTCCCATGTGTGCTGGCCGGGGGGCCAGCATTTGCTCCTTGCGGTAGACCAGGTTGCTGGCATTGAAGGTCGCCAGCTCAAATCCATGCCCGTGGGTGATCGCGTCCGTCGGACACGCTTCCACGCAATACCCGCAGAAAATACAGCGGTTATAATCGATGTTGTAAACCTTGGCGTAACGCTCTGCGCCGCTGACGCGTTTCTCCGCCGTGTTCTCGGCAGCCTCGATATAAATGCAGTTCGAAGGACACGCGGCCGCGCACAGGAAGCAGGCCACGCACTTCTCCAGTCCGTTCTCGTCGCGCTGCAGAACGTGTGCGCCGCGGAACCGGGCCTCAATGCGAGCGCCGCGCAACGGTCCCTTGCCGTCGGGATAATTCTCGACGGTCGTGGGCTGGAACATCTCCATGAAGGTGATGCTCATGCCCTTGGCGATTGCCGCGATATTTTTCAGAACCGGCATGTCGATATTCAGTATACCGAAGGAGGTGTGACTTCGTCGCGAGGAGAGCCGCCAAATGGCGATTCAGAGCGGTCGAGCTGGGCTCGACGGACAGCCGATGGCTGCTGTCCCCACATTGAAGACCTTACCTCTTTAGCGGAGTTGAAGGCGCATGTTCCGGCACAGGAACTGCACTTTCCATCCACGCCGTATACCATAGATCGAGCAGCATTTGCGATCCGGCGGCGAGACGGTGCGTCGTGAATTCGAATGCATCAGGAGTGCCCTTGCCTGTAAACCCCCCAGCCTTCTCGAGCGCGTAGACGTTGTCTACCATTCCATTCGACTGCCGAAGATATGCAATGTAACGCGCGAAAGGATCGTCGAGCTGCTCAGGAGCCCTCACCAACCCCGCGAAGTCTTTGGCCGCAATGTTTGCCGCCACGTAGGCGGACTCGAACTGCCCGTGGATCTTGTGCTCCGTGGTGTATCCATTGGGATTCGGACCGACCCAGCCGTTGTACTGGATCGTGGTGTGCAGCGGTTGCGATCCATCAGCAACGTAGTGCCCCAGCCAGCCCGCGTAGAAGATGATCGCGCGCTGCACCGCCTGAGTTGGCTGATGCGCCGCCACTCGCTGCCGGTATTCACGGAACGCAGCCTTCAGGCGCCCATACACTTCCATCGTGATGTAGGGCTGCAGCCCGACCCGCTCGGGAAGATAGTCGTCGGGATGGTCGGTGGTTGCCGCCCGCTTCTCGTAGAGCTTGCGATAGAACTCGTAGCGGCCCTGCGGCAGCGGATCAAGCCATGAAACGCGTTCGAGGTCGATGAAATGATCGGCCTCCTGCGCGTTCTTTAGAGCAAACTCCGAAGGGCTGCGCCAGCGATCAGGCTCCGGCCCCAGATATGCGATCTCGACCACAGCGCGCCGCAGGAAGCGCGGCATGGCGGCCGGGATCTTTTCCGCGGCCACGCGGTTGATGGCAGTGTGTCCTTCGTTGCCCCAGGCTACCGCCGCCTGATTCTGCAGGAGAACGAAGGCAATCAGCACCAGGCTGATCGCCGTTCGTCGGGACGGCTCAGTTCTCGATCCGTTGAGCAGACCGGTCCCACCCTCGGTGCGCCGCATTAGAAGGTCAGGTGAGCCGACAGTTGCAGGAAACGGTTGCTGCCCACCGTCTGCCGAATCACGCCAAAGTTCTTCGTATTAAAGTTGCCGCTGGAGGCATCCAGGATCTTGCTCGGATCAGGAAAACATGGGAAAGGATTGAAGCAAGCGTTCAGTTCAAAGTTTCCGTTTGGCGCGTCGAAATTTGGATGGTTGAAAATGTTGAACGCGTCGGCTTGGAATTTCAGAGCATAGCGCTCTCCAAACTTGAAATTCTTGAAGAGCGAGAAATCAAATCGAGTCTGGAAGGGGGCGCGGAAAACGTTGCGACCGGTTCCGCCATAGCCGGTTTCGAAGGTGTCGCAAGCCGTTGTCCCTGCGGTAGTGGGACCGCAAGGAGGTACGCCGCTCTCCCCCGGTTGGAGGAAGGGAATTGTAAAGCTGTTTGGATTGATGTAGGGAACACGGACTCCTGCAAGTCCACCGGAGCTGAAGGAGTTATCAGTCCCGCCTTGAGTTGCCGCCTTGGGGGTAATTCCGGGAGCTAACGGGAGAATCGGATTGGTGATGAAATCGTCAGCACTGAAGAAGATGCTGGCGGCCGTGCCCGAAAAGTCAATCACGCTAAATGGTTGGCCACTCTGCACCACCGTGACACCCTGGATACCCCAGCCGTTGGCTACGGCACTGAGTGCCCGGGAGGCATTTTGAAACGTGGGCAGCAGGTAAACATAGCTCACGCTCAAGACGTGAGTCCGGTCGAAATCCGATGAGGCATAGGCAGTTCTTGGGTGAAGAGGATCGTTCCCGTTGAAGAACAGCCCTGCCCCGAGTCCGCTGCCCTCATCCAGAGAATGCGAGTATGTGTAGGAAGCGTTCAGCAGGAAACCGTGGGACATCCTCTTGGTCCCCTGCAACTGCAGTGCGTTGTAAGTGGAAATGCCCTCGGCACGCCAGTAGTCCGCATTTGGATTGAAGCCGATGTACGGAGTGCGCAGAGCCGTATTCCCGTCGGAGAACGAGAACGCACCGATGGTCGTTTGCACCTGCTCGGTCAGCAAAGGATTGAAGTTGGCATCCGACGCCTGGAAGCCGTAGCTGTAAGTCTGCCCGTTAATAGGGTTGCTGGGCGTCGCCACGCCGGGCTGGTTGAATGGAATCGGCAGCGGCTGGTGCACGCCATGATTTCCGATATAAGCAACGGTCAGCACGATGTCGTTTTTCGGCTGCCACTGCAGGTCGAGGCTCCAGTTTTCTGAGTAGGGTAATTTGTTCGTGGGATCGTAGCCCCCGAACAAGAAGTCGGAATTGGCGAAGCCGGTCGGCGTGCAGGTAGGCGTAACCGGTTCGGGGCAGCCGCTCAATTGCGACTGATTGTAGATCAGCCCCGCCACTTCGGATAAGTTGCTCGGAGGGGGAGGAAATGGTGTCGTGCCAAACGGTGCACCCGCCAGGCATCCCATGCCCACGCAAGTCGTGTTCTGAGGAACGGTAAAGGGCTGTTGTGTCGTGACGCTGAACGGCCCGCTGATCCCAAGCCCGGCGCTGGCGGAGAGCTCGGTAAAGTATTCGCCTCGGTCAGCGTACATTCCGAAGCCCGCGCGAACCACTACGTTCTTAAGACGGGAGGGACTCCAGGCGAGCCCGATTCTGGGGGCGAACATCCACTGGCGACCTGTCAGAGTGGAGTTGCTAACGCCCTTGAATCCGAAAGCCTTGTTGTTGCCGGCTACTACGAGACCAATCCCTGGTTGGCCGTTCGCCAACGTCCCAAACGAATCGGTGGCAAGGTCGTACCTGTAGTCCGAGGGATAGAAGTTCGTCAACAGCCCGTTCGTTTCATAGAGTGGACCGTCCCAATCCCAGCGGATCCCAAGGTTTAACGTGAGATTCGATCGAAGCTTGAGATTGTCTTGGGCAAAGAGTCCGGCTGAACGTGACCGGAAATGACGGTTGGTCTCTCCATTCAGGAACTGCCCGCTGCTGCGATCCTTCCCTAATGTGCCCGTGAGGAAGTCGCCGAAAGTATTGAAACTGAAGTTCGCGACTTGGTTTTCACGGTTGGCAACATTCAGCTGCACGTAATCAAAGATGCCGCCGAAAGCGAGAGAATGACGGCCATGCACCCAATGGTAGGTCGATGATCCTTCGTACTCGTTTTGAAAGATGCCGGCGTTCGCGAAATTTGTGGAAGGACCGATGCTCATCTGGTTGCCGGAGAAGGGCGCGATCGTCCCGCCTTGGAGCAACGACGCCCCTACGTCCGCGTTGGAGATGGTGATTCCGGGAAAGTATTTGGTGCCTAGGAGGTTAAGATTTACTTCGCTGGGCGTCAAGGCCTGGTCAGTGGTGGCGTCGGCCACTTCGCGCACGAAGCCAAAGCGGTTCTCCCAGGTCGCATTGGAGTTAAGAATGGTGGTGTTATCCAGGGAAAACAGCTGGCCTTGCGCGTGCATGGTCTGCGGGAACCCGTCCACTTGACTCACCGCAAATGGAATGTTCGTCGGATCGTTTTGATAGTAGTACTTGGCGGCGAGACGGTCTTTCGCACCGAAGATGTAATCGACGTTTCCGTTCACCTGAGTGGCGTTAAATTGGCTCGGGGGGCCCTTGATGAAAGCGTTGAAAGGCTGCGTGCCGCTCTCCTGCGTGCCAGGAGTCTCCGACGGAATGATGTACTGCCCGCTCGAAGTCTTTGCCTGAAGGATAGCCAGAGCGACGGCATCCACCTGGTTCGGGGTGATGCAACCCGCGCAACCATTTGCATTGTTAACTAGGTTGGCAAGATCGGTGGCGTCGCGATTGGAGTCTGTGAGACCTGGAAGAGTGGGAACGCCGTTGAATGCGCCACTGAGGGCGTCACTGATGCGCTGCCCTTGGTAAGAAACGAAGAAGAACATCTTGTTCTTTATGATGGGAGCGCCCGCGGTTGCGCCAAAAACGTTGCGGTGGAGCGGCGGAGCGCCAGAGAAAAACGGATTCGGCGCCAGAAAGGTGGGAGCGGCATCGAAAACGTTGTTTTGGAAGTATTCGTAAACTTGCCCGTGCAGATGGTTCGTCCCGGACTTCGTCGTGGTTTCCACGTGAGCGCCGCTGGCCGAGCCCATGGAAGCGTCGTACATGGAGGTCGAGACGTGCACTTCTTCGATGGTCTCGATCGGAGGCGTGGGCAATGCCTGGCCGATCGCGTCAAATACGGAACTATTGGTCTGAACCTGGCCGCCGACCCCAAAGATCTCGCCCGTATTCAACGTGAAGCGGCTGTCGGAAATGTTGCTGGTCGAATTCCCATTAAACAGATTGTTGGCATTCACCCCGTTGAAGGTGAAGAGATTGCTCGTGTCCCGCTGTCCATTCGCAACGATTCCTTGGTTCCCCAATCCCTCATTTGAGCCAGAACCTGATAGGAAGTCCGCGTTGACTCCGGGTGCCAGGATGGCGAGCTGGGTGAAGCTTCCCGTGCCAAGCGGGACGGCCTCGATCTGCTCCGGTCCGAGCGTATAGCTATTCGTAGTGTCGGTCTCGTTGAGCATGGGCGTGGCGTCAACCGTCACCATGGTCGAAACCGATCCCGGTTTCAGCTTTGAATTCACCGTGATCGTGCGGCTTCCTTGCACGCTGATCTGCGGATAAACCTCACTCTGGAAACCATCTTTAGTGAATGTCACCTGGTACGTTCCGATGGGCAGGTCAGAAATGGCGAACGAACCATCACTCTTGGTCTGCGCCGTGACTTCCAGGTTCGTGGCGACGGCGTGGGCCTTTACCGTGGCCGCTTGCACCACCGCTCCGCTGGCATCGGTGACTGTTCCGTTGATCGCTCCCAAGGTCTGCTGGGCTGACGCGATCGCAGTCAGGAACGCGAGCGCCACGACAACAACTACAAGGGCGCGCAAGGACTTCGAAGGAGACACGAAGACACCTATGCTAGGGAAACGCACAGTAGAACCTCCTGTAATTGGGAGGCCCTTATAGCAGAGCCAATTGGCGACATTCAAGACAGTTCCGTGCAAATCAGTGGAAATTCAATGAATTTTTCTTCAGGTTCGCATAAAGAATCTTTCTGTTCGTAGCGGAGGCAAGTGCACCTTATGTCCACGTGGCGCAGGCGAGTTATTCTCTAGTTTGTGAGCCATCGGAAGAACGCGTCGCGTCCGCTCGACATCGGTCTGTGCTCTGAATGCCGGTTCATGCGTTTGATCGAATCAGACCGAGGGTCGATGTTCTATCTCTGCGAGCGGTCCGCAACCGATGCGCGGTTCCCCAAGTATCCACAATTGCCCGTTTTGCAATGTACTGGATATGAGCAGGTGAGCGTGGATCCCGAGCCAGAGGCGTGACGGGCGTCACTGCGCACGGCCGGGTTTTCCCGCAGTATCGGCTCGAGGTTCGTCTTGTGAGACGGCCTCAGGGAAGGAATCGGGTCATGTTCCTCAAGATTCTTGGCACCGGCGCAATCGTTTTGTTTGTGGTTTGAGTGGTTGCCGTGCTCCAGGGCTGGAGCAAAGGATCAACCACCGATCATTTCATTAGCTTTGCTTTCATCGCGGCGTTCGGCGTCGCCGGGGCATGGGGCGTGCGAACGCTGTTCGGGCTGGGGCACTGACATCGAGTTAGCGATGCCTACGAAAAAGACAAAGACGGTGTCAGAGAATGCGTTCGCCGGTCAGGCTAGGCGGCCTTCGGACAGGGAACTGGCTTCGGTGCTGGGCGGGAGCCACTCTCTGTGGCAGAGTCTGGCGGCCGACCTCCAGCGCGATTTGAAACTGGATCGCGAAGAGTGGAATAGCTACTCGGTCAACGCCGGGTGGTCGCTGCGAATGCAGTCGAAGAAACGCAACATCGTGTATTTCGGGCCCCGGGCAGGTTATTTTCTGGCTTCATTTATTTTGGGCGAAAAGGCAGTAGCGGCAGCGCGGAAGAGCAAGCTCCCGGCGGGAATCCCGAAAATGATCGATGAAGCCAAGCGTTACCCCGAAGGAACCGCCGTTCGCATCGAAGTGCACGATCTTGCGGATGCCGATCTCGTGAAAACACTGGCCAAGATCAAGTTCGAGAACTGAGCGTAAGAACGGAGCAGGAAAGCCCGGATCACTCCAACCCAAGTTCCTTAGCCAGCGCCTTCCACTTGCCGTCCACCAGCGCCTTCGTCTTCGCATCCATCACAATCTCATCTGGCCAGGGGCGCCCGAACCCTTCGCTGGCCCACTTACGCGTGGCGTCAATCCCCATCTTCGATCCGTAGTTAGGCAGGCGCGCTGCATGGTCGAGCGAATCCACCGGCCCCATCGTGAATTGGATATCGCGCTCGGGATCGATGTGGTTGAAGACCTTCAGCGTGACGTCAGCGATGTCCTGCACGTCGACGTCTTCATCGACCACAACGATGCACTTGGTGAACATGGCCTGACCCAGCGACCAGACGGCGTTCATCACTTTGCGGGCCTGTCCCGGGTACGACTTTTTGATCGACACGATCATCAGATTGTGAAACACCCCTTCGACCGGCAAGTTGATATCGACCAACTCTGGGATCGTTAGCTTCATCAGCGGCAAAAAGATGCGTTCGACCGCCTTGCCCATGTAAGCATCTTCCTGCGGAGGCTTCCCCACGATTGTGGTCGCGTAGATCGGATCCTTCCGGTGGGTGATGCAGGAAACGTGGAAAACGGGATACAGATCTTCGAGTGAGTAGAAGCCGGTGTGATCGCCGAACGGACCCTCACTGCGCAGTTCGTCGAGATGCACGTGGCCTTCGAGCACAATTTCGCTGTTGGCGGGAACTTCAAGGTCTACTGTCTCGCACTTCACCAGATCGACCGGAGCTCCGCGGAGGAAGCCAGCGATCAGGTATTCCTCGATCTCGGGTGGCGCGGGAACAATCGCCGAAAAAGTCACCGCGGGTTCGGTGCCGATGGCGACCGCGACCTCCATCTGCCCGGAGGGGCGATCTCCTTCAGGCACAACGGAACCTCCTGACGAGCGCGCCATGATGTCGACCGCCGCCGACTTTCCCTCAACTGCAGCCCGCATACGCTCGCGTGCATGCTCCGCTGCGACTTTCTGACGCTGCCAGTGCATTCCGGTCGAACGTTCGTCGAAGACTTGCATCCGGTACATGCCGAGGTTGCGTTTTCCCGACTGCGGGTCGCGCGTCGTAACACAAGGCAGCGTGATGAACCGTCCGGCATCCTTGGGCCAGCACTGGAGAATCGGGAAATCAAGCAAAGAGAAACCGTCGCGCTTAATGACCTCTTTGCAGGGTCCCGTTGGCACCGTGCGCGGGAAAAACTTGCTGGCTTCGGTCAGCAGAGGAAGCATCTTCAGCTTGTCGAGGAAGCCCTGAGGCGATTTCACATCCATAAACATGCGGATGCGCCCGGCGATTTCGTCGAAGGAATTGACGCCCAGAGCGAGCTTCATGCGGGCGTCGGAGCCGAACTGATTGATCAGGACTTGCGATCCGGCATGGCCCTTCAGATTTTGAAACAGAAGTGCCGGGCCACCCTGAGCGCCCTTGGCGTCACGACTCTTGGAGACACGGTCGGTGATCTCGGCAATCTCAAGAATGGGGTCGGCTTCGGTCAGGATGTGCTTGAGTTGGCCCGCGCGATCGAGCGCTGCGATCCACCGGCGGAGGTCGTCGAAGGGCAAAGGAATCCTCTCTATGTGACCGACGATTATAAGGGATGCGGCTCTTGGAACGCGGCACTGCGCGGGGCGCCGCTCAGGCTATTTCCGCTGTTCCAGCTTCACCGAGGCCGTGACCGGCTGCCCATCTCGCAGGACTTTCACTTCCACCACGTCTCCGACTTTGCTGCGGTGTAGAGCATCGGTGAAGTCGTAGAGATTCTTGATGGGTTTGTCCCCGAATTGGATCATGATGTCTCCCGCCTTCAGACCAGCCTTCGCCGCTGGCGAGTTTGGCTTGACGTCGGAAAACTTCACGCCGTTTTCCGTTTGCCCAAAGTCGGGAATCGATCCGAAGTAAGGACCGTAGCCGCCCCCTCCACCGCCAGCGGCTGGCTTGTCTTCGGCCACGACCTGAAATGTGGGGGCCTCGGGCGCGTTCGCGAGTTGCACGGCGACGCTCGCTACCACGTCGAGCAAGCGCGCAGCGGACGGGGCATTGATCTTGTCCCATGTGTCGGAAGGCTTGTGATAATCCGAATGCAGGCCGGAGAAAAAGAATAGCGATGGAATTCTCTTGGTCACAAATGAGGTATGATCGCTCGAAGAATATCCGCTGGCGGAGTATTCGATTTTGAATGGCGCCTCTTTCTGTGCCTGTTCGAGCACGGCTTTGAAGGTCGAGCCCGTGCCCACTCCGCCGATGTAAACCTTGTCATCCTTGATGCGGCCGATCATGTCCATATTGATCATGGCCACCGCTTTCGCGAGCGGACGGGTCGGATTCTGCACCCACGCCGCTGAGCCGAGCAGCCCAAGTTCTTCACCGGCAAAGTCCATAAATAGTATGCCGCGTTTGAGTTGCCCCCGTTGCGGAGCGAGCAAGCGCGCCAGTTCAAGAACGCCGGCGGTACCGCTGGCATTGTCGTCTGCACCGGGATGGATCTGACCGATCTGCGACGGCGCCAGCGAATCGAAATTGCCGCGTCCGAGATGATCATAGTGCGCGCCAATGATCACATATTCGTCGATCTGGCCGGGCAGCCACGCGAGTACATTATTGACCGTGGCGCGGGTGGTCTCGATGTCGATGTGTAGAGACAAATGAAGCGCATCGGGAAAGGCAAACGATGCGGGCTTCGTGCCCGAGTTGATCTGGTCTTGTATATCTTTCAAGGACTTTCCTGCGGCCTGAAACCACGATTCGGCAACTGCGTTCTTCGCCTGCAACATGACCAAGCCCACATTCTCCGGGCCGCTGACGCTGCCGAAGCGCGTGAGCAAATCTTCTTCCCCATCGCCAAGTTTTCCATTCAATACGACAACAGCCTTCGCTCCGTGATTCCGTGCGTCGATGGCCTTGGTGATGAGTTGCGAGTGCTGCGTGAGCCCGTGGTTGCCGCTCTTTTCCGCGAAGCCGGACGGTTCGTAGCGCAGGACGATGACAATCTTGTCTTTTGCGTCGAGCCCAGCGTAGTCGTCATAGTGAAATTCGTCGGCGGTGACGCCATATCCAGCGAACATCAGCGGAGCCGATACCTTGCCGGAAGCTGAAAAACTGAACGGGACGAACTCCTGGTTGATCTTCAGCACGTTTTTCGACTCGGTCGTCTGCACGACGAAGTGGTTATCAGACTTGAGGCGCGCACCGGTGATCACCGTAAATGGCTGGGCGTAGCCGTTCACTCCCGCAGGGGGAATCCCGAGTTCCTCGTAGCGCTTCTCTATCAGATGCTGGGCGCGCGTCAACCCCTTGGTTCCAGCGCCACGGCCTTCCATATCCGGAGCGGCCAACGACTTGATGTCGTTGAGATAGCGCGCAGGATCCGCCTGCTGCACCGGAGTCGAAGCGGCAGCAAGAAGTAAGGCAGCCGTGAGTATGAGCAGAGCGCGGCGACATTTCGAAGGAATCGGCATCATGACCCCGAGCTGAACCGAGAATCGTATGAGGTGGCGCATACGGTGTCAATGACATGGCATACCGTTACGCGACAAGTTGCAGGACGGTGTTCTGAACTCGCTTCCACGCCTCGGTGCGCGGATCGATTACGTCGAAATGGCCCGAGCTGGGAATTTCAAGTAGGTGAACATCTTCTTTCTCTCGACCCAACCGCTTCTCTTTGGCGGCAACGTATTCGCGGCTGAAGTCGGCCGGAACCACGTCATCGGTGGCGCCGTGAATTAGCCACTGCCTCGCTTGGGGAATCGAAAGCTCCACCGGGTTCGCTTCGCGGTAGTGGTCAGGAACTTCCGCGGGAGTACCGCGAAGAAACTCGACGACGGCGTCGTTGCTGAGACCTAGCCGGTAGCAGCGTTGCAGATCGACTACACCGGCAAGAGAGACGATGCTGGTGACTCCAGGCTCATGCGCGGCAAGGCAGAGTGCGAGTTGGCCTCCCGCGGAGTGTCCCATCACAACGAGTCTTCCGGAGTCCAAGTTGTGCTGCCGTGCATTCTGCAGAAGGAATCGATGCGCGGAACGGATATCGGCGAACGTCCCGGGCCATGCCCCGCCTTCGTTCCCGACGCGCCGGAATTCGAGGTTCGCCGTTGCCAGTCCTTTCGCAGTGAGCGCCGCGCACAGGTGCCCCGCGTGATCGAGATTATATTTCGCGCGCCAGAAGCCTCCGTGGATGTTGATGACCAGGGCATACGGCTGCTTGCTGCGCCCCTTCGACGATGGCAGCCGCAAATCGAGAAACTGATTTGGGTCCGGTCCGTAGGCCAGGCGCGCGTCAGCGGGCGGCGGCGCCAGAGTGAGGATGTCGTCAGACATGTTCGAAGATGATTCTAATCGCCGCCGAGACTATTCGTACCGCAGGGCTTCGATCGGATCCAGATTCGCGGCGCGCATCGCCGGAACCATTCCGCTGATCACCCCCACGACGGCAAGAATAGAAGTTGCCACCAGCAGAATCATCGGTGACACAATCAACCGGATGTCGGCGGCCTCAGCGTGGGACGCCATCGCGCTGTAGAAAGTGATGCGGCCCGCCAGGATTGATACGGCATAGGACAACACAATTCCAAGCATCCCTCCCGCCGCCGTAATGACCATTGCCTCAGACAGGAATTGGAACAAGATGTGATGCCGCCGCGCTCCGAGCGCCTTTTCGACCCCGATTTCGCGAGTACGCTGCGTTACGGAAACCAGCATAATGTTCATCAGGCCTACGCCCCCAATCCCCAGCGTGACGGTCCCAATGAAAGCCAGCAGAACCTTCAGGGCCAGTGTGATGATGCCGAATTGTTGGAGTTGCTTTTGAGCATCGAAAACGAACAGCGCCCGATGGTCATCGGGTTTGAAGTTGTGAGCCGTAGCAAGGGTTGCCCGGATCGTCCCCTCCAGTTTGTCGTGGTCGAGGCCCGTAGAATCCATCCAGATCCCGTCGAGATAGTGGTTGTCCTTCAGGACGTCCATAGAGTTGTAGGGGATGTACACGACGCGATTATTATCGTTATCTCCCTCCTGCATGCGCGGTGCTCCCACGCCAATCACTTCAAAGCTCACACCGTCGATGCGAATGGACTCACCCACCGCCGGCATGCCCGAGAAAAGCTTGTCCTTCGCTTCCGACGCAATGACGGCATAGAGTCCGTGCTGCATATTGTCGGCGTCGTCGAGGAATCGCCCTTCCGCGATGTCGAGATTCCAGATCGCCTGAATGGACGGGTCGAGACCCATCACGGGAAAAGTAAAAGAGCGGTTGTTGTTCTGAACCGTGGAGTCCTTCTGCAGCATGCGAACGACATGCCGGCTGAGGGGAATGTTGTTGCGCAGCAATTCGATGTCGTCGTTGGTGAACCGCACCGTGACGCCTGCTTTGTTCCCCCCCGCCTGCTGTGAGGTACGCCCGGGAAAGATCCCCACTGCAGTCGCGCCAAAGCTTTCGAAAATCGTTTCGATGGCCTTCCCAAAGCCATTGCCATAGGAAAGCAGCAGCACCACGGTCGCGATGCCCCAGGCCATTCCCGCCATGGTCAGCAGAGTGCGGCGCAGGTCGTGCCGCATGGCCGAGTACGCTTGTTTTAAAAGGTCGCGGTGCATGCTATTCCTTGCGGAGGGCCTCCACCGGTTCGAGCAGAGCAGCGCGCCGGGCGGGATAGAGTCCGGCGGCGACGCCCGCCACTCCGAGGGAAATCACGGCAAGAGCTGCCGTCGAAGCGACCAATTTGGGCGGATCGAATCCGTCACCCAGATCAAACTTAGACAAAAGTGCCATCAGCGCGGCCGCGCCTCCAATGCCGATGCCGCCGCTCAGCATGGTCAAGAATGCACCTTCCACGAAAAACTGGAACATGATGCTGGTGTTGGTGGCTCCGACCGCTTTACGCAATCCGATTTCTCGTGTACGGTCCGCGACCGCGACCAGCATGATGTTGATGATGCCGATCGCCCCCAGCGCGAGCGTGACCAGTCCCACGCTACCCAGGAACATGTTCATCGCATCAAAGATCTTCCCGATCTGATCGACGGTTTTGACGGTGTCCCATTCATCGAAAGAGTCCGGATTGCTCGGGTCAAACCCGTGATTGCGGGCAATAATCTTGTGGACTTCCTGTCGCGCAGCCTCGTGCAGAGCCCGCGACCGAGGCTGATAATTGATGAAAGAGATCACATTCGTGCCGGTCCCCGCATTCAGAGGACGGAAATAGTCCTGCATGGCATGAAACGGGACGAAGCTCTGCAGATTCTGGTTCACGTTGTCGCCGTGTCCGATCTGCTTCAGCGTCCCAATCACTTCAAACCGGATTCCGTTCAGAAGTATGGTGGCGCCTACCGAAGGGCGGCCCATAAACAGGGTTCGGCGAGCTTCATCGCCCAGAACAATCACTGGACGTTTCTCGAGATCGTCCATCTCGTTCAGCCAGCGCCCCTCATTCAATGGCAAGTAGCGGATCTGGTTAAACATCGCGGGAACGCCCATGATAGGGCCGCTGGCCTGGTAGAAATCGCTCACGGCCCGGATATCACTACGCCGGATCACCGGAGCGGCAGCACCCACACTGGGGCATTCGCGAAGAATGTCTTCGTAATCGTGGTAGTCGAGATAATACTGGCGCAGAGCGGTGAAACTGCCCTGCATTACCGGGGCTCGGCCCGACCAGATAAACATCACGTTTTCGCCTAGGGAATCAAACTGTTTACGGTTCCCAGCCCGGAATCCTTCGCCTAGGCCGACCAGCAGCAGCAGGGAACCGACTCCCCATGCAATCCCGAACATCGTGAGGAACGAGCGCAATTTATGCGCCCAGAGTGCCCGAAAGGTCTGCCCGATGATGTCGATGATGTGGCGCACGTGATCCATTCATTATACGGGCCTAAGCCGGAGCTTCTTCCTGAATGCCAGGTCTGGGACAGTGACATCCGAGGTCCTTTTCGATTTTCGTTTCGAATCATGCGCGAGTTGGTTATGCTCTAGCGGGATGTTGACTCTTGCCCTCAGCGAACTGCTCGGCGCCACGGTGTATGACCCGTCTGGCGCGTCCGGACGAGTACGCGAAGTGACGCTCGCGCCGCAAGAGGACCGTTCTCGCATCGCATCGCTCATCGTGAAAACCAAGACAGGGAACCGCGTTCTACCCCTGTCGGCCGTCTCCGCGATCAATGGCGGCATTCAGACGACGACTGCGTCGGCAGAGTGGCCGGCAGTGAACGGAACGGAAGGACTGTTTCTGCTGGAACGGGACCTGCTCGACCAGCAGGTGATCGACGTCAACGGGCGCAAAGTGGTCCGGGTGAATGATGTTGATCTGCAGGTCGATCCCCCTAAGGACAAGAATACATCCGCACATCCCGTGTTGCGTGTCCACTCGGTGGATGTGGGAGCCCGCGGTGCTGTCCGCCGCCTGCTTCGCGGCGTGGCGCCCAAGACCGCATTGGCGGCGCTGCTAGGCCGAATTCCACCCCGCAGTATTCCGTGGAATTTCATCGACGTGATCGAGACCGATCCCGCCCGGCGGGTGAAGTTGAAGATCTCGTATGACGGTCTTGCCAAGCTGCATCCGGCGGACATTGCTGACATCGTGGAAGATCTGGCGCCCGACGAGCGCCAGGCTGTCTTTCAGACTCTGGACGAGGAGACAGCCGCCGAAGCCCTGGAAGAGGTCGAGCCCAAGGTCCAGAAAGCTATTGTCGAATCGCTCGATTCCGGTCGAGCTGCCGATATCGTCGAGGAGATGGATCCGGACGCCGCCGCCGACTTGTTAGGCGAATTGCCCGAGGAACGCAGCGAGCAGATTCTGGTCCAGATGGAACCGGAAGCGCAGCAAGACGTTGTCGAATTGCTAGAACATCACGAAGAGACTGCTGCCGGCCGCATGACCACCGAGTTCCTTGCTCTGCCGGTTCAGGCCACCGTGCAGAATGCCATCGATTCGCTGCGCGAATTCGAAGGCGGAGTCGAGGCTGTCAGCACAATCTACTTGGTCGATTCGCACGGAACCCTGGTCGGTGCGGTTCCCCTGGCGAGACTGGTTCTTGCACCGACCTCGGCCCCCATGCTTTCGCTAACGCAGGAGCCGCTCGTCATGGCTCACGAAGGCGTCGAAGAAAACGAGGTGGCCGAACTATTCGACAAGTACAACCTGCAGACGCTCCCCGTCGTGGACGAGCACAACAAGCTGACCGGCGTCATCACCTCAGACGACGTCATCAGCATGCTGCGGGCAAAGCTGTAGGGGAAATAGGACCGTTCCGCCGGATCCAAATATATGCAAAGTCCCTGTAATGGCTCAGTTCGCACGCCAAATGGACAGTTTTTCAAGGGCGTCATCCTGAGCGTAGGCGTTCGTCACGCGGAGCGAAGGATCTCGTTCGAAATGAAACACAAAGTGAGCGGCTTGGTGACGCCGGTCTGCCTGGCTGTTATTAGTCTGATTGTTGCCTGCGCACAGGTCACGTCCGCGCAGACCGCCATGGCCTGTCATCCGATGGACACGCGGGAGGCACTCGCTCCCGAAAAGCTGCCTCCGCCCCAGAAACTCAGCGGCATCGGGAACGCCCACATCCGCATTACGGCCACGCCTGAGGCGCAAATGTGGTTTGACCAGGGCCTGAATCTGCTGCACGACTTTTGGGACTATGAATCCCTGCGCGCCTTTGAGCAGAGTGTGCGTGTCGACCCGCAGTGTGCGATGTGCTATTGGGGCATCTATCACGCAGAAACATTTGCCCACAGCAATTCCAAGTATTTTGCGAACCAGGCGTTGATCAAGGCGGTCAGCCTTAAGGGCCACGCCAGCAAGGCCGAGCGCTTGTATATCGAAGCGACTGCAGCCGCCGATGCCGCCGAGAAGTCCGAGCATTCCGACAATCAAGCCGCCAAGCAAGCAAAGAAAATACAGGAGTCTGAGGAGCGTCAACTTTATCGCAAACTCGTCAAGAACAATCCCAAAGACTTGCAGGCGAAAATCTTTCTTGCGGAATCGCTGACCGAGGGCTACGACAACGGTCAGCCCCGCTCCGGTCAAAAGGAAGCCTTGGCGATTCTTCAATCCGTCTTAAACGAGGACCCCAATAACTCTGCGGCAAATCATTATTGGATTCATGCCGTCGAGGCCAGTCCTCATCCCGAGCAGGCCCTCCACAGCGCCCAGATACTCGGCAGCCTCGCGCCCGCCTCCGGGCACATGGTCCACATGCCCGGCCACATCTTCTACCGCACCGGCGACTATGCCAGCGCGAAACAGTCTTTCGCAGCCTCCATGAAGGCAGATGAGCAGTACATGCAAGCGCAACATGTGCAGGTCGATGACGACTGGAACTACGTCCACAACCTGATGTACTCCATCGCGAATCTTCTCGAGGCCGGCGAATTCAGCGAGGCCACTGCGCTGTCAGCCAAGCTGAAAGACGCACGCGGTGAACTCGAAAATACGCTGTATCCATGGTCGCCGCGCGATTCGATGTCGCGCCTTGACCCTCGCCTCCCAGTCGCGCTGCGGGCTGCCGATTGGACCACGGCCGTCGCACTCCTGAAATCCAACAATCCTGCACCGACTCTCCCCAACCTGCAGTTTCTGGCGCGTGCGCTCACCCAGTTCGCGCTGGGCATGCAGGCCCTCGAGCAGCACGACCTGTCGCGGGCGGAGGAGGCGTCGGCCCAGTTCGATGCCGAGCTATGGCGAATCTCGAATCGCTTGAAAAACGAAGAGGCCTCGAAAGCCAAAGAAGACAAGAAAAAGAAGATTGCGGACGCCTCTCCTCCCAAGCTCCAGGTGATGCCCGATGCTTTGCCGGACCCGCTGGTGGATAACTTGTCCATCATGTCGCTCGAACTGCGTGCTGGCTTGCTCATGGCGAAGAAACTCAACGACGATGCCAGAAAGCTCTACGCCCAGGCGGCACAGGAAGAAAAAGCGCTGGGATACCGCGAGCCTCCTGCCTATATTCGGCCGGTTGGTGAAACCGAAGCGGCCGCACTTCTAGCTGCGTCGGATTGGACCGGCGCCAAAGCAGCCTACCAAGCCGCGCTGGTCGAGCGGCCACGCTCTGGCTTTGCGCTCTACGGCATGGCGATGGTCAGCGAGCAGACCGGCGACGTCCCAGCGGCCACGACCGGATATACAGATTTCCTGGCGGCCTGGAAGTCTGCCGATTCCGATCTTCCGCAGCTGGCCCATGCACATGCCTACCTCGCTTCTCACAACGCCGCCCCGGCGGGGAAGTAGTCGGCTCTAACCCGCACCAACTCTGCCATCCTTAATTCGGCCTAAATTGCACTTTTCGTTTGGTCATACTCGCTGCATACGTTTATCCTGTGGCGTCGTTCGTGGCCTGCATCCGCTCCATCCATATGTCAGCGACAAGTGCCCATGAAGTTCCTGAAACGTTCGAAAACCCGGCTCCTGTTGTTCCTCGCCGTCGTCGGGCCGGGTTTCATCACCGCCAACGTCGATAACGACGCCGGCGGCATCTTCACGTACTCACAAGCCGGAGCACAATTCGGACATCTCCTCCTGTGGACCATGATCCCGATCACTCTCGCCCTGATCGTGGTGCAGGAAATGAGCGCCCGCATGGGCGCCGTGACTGGCAAGGGATTGAGCGATCTGATTCGCGAGGAATTCGGGCTCCGCATCACCTTCTTCATGATGATCGGTATTTTGATCATCAATTTTGGCAACGTGGTGACGGAGTTCATCGGCATCGCGAGCAGTCTGGGCCTTTTTGGATTGTCGAGATTCATCACAGTACCCGTGTGCGCTGTGATTGTCTGGCTGATCGTCGTCAAAGGGCAGTACAAGAGCGTTGAGAAAGTATTTCTCGCCGCCTCGTTTTTCTATATAACCTACATTTTTGCGGGTGTATTCGCTCATCCGATGTGGAAGGACGCGACCCTTGCCACCTTTAGACCGCCCGCACCCCGGGCTTTTCGCGACCAGGCATACTTGTTCATGGTGATCGGGTTGGTCGGTACGACAATCGCGCCCTGGATGCAGTTCTACCTGCAGTCCTCGATCGTTGAAAAAGGCGTAACCAAACGCGGCTACAAAGCGTCGCGCCTGGACGTGGTCACGGGATGCGTTTTTACAGACATTGTGGCTTGGTTCATTATTGTCGCCTGCGCTGCCACGCTCTGGGTCCACGGGTACCGTGACATCAAAACCGCGGCGGACGCGGCTCAAGCACTTCGACCATTGGCCGGGGACTACACCTACATCCTGTTTGCGGTTGGTTTGTTTAACGCATCCCTGTTCGCCGCGTCGATTCTTCCGCTTTCGACCGCCTACACTGTTTGCGAGGGACTCGGCTTCGAGTCTGGGGTTGGGATGAAGTTCAACGAGGCTCCTGCCTTTTACTGGCTTTATACCCTCTTGATTGTCGCGGGCGGGGTCCTCGAGATCTTGATTCCGGAACAGCGTCTGATAAAAATTGCCGTGTGGTCCCAAGTCCTGAATGGCGTTGTGCTCCCCTTCGTGCTGATTTTCATGCTTCTGCTCATCAATAAGAAGGAATTGATGGGCGAGTATGTGAACACACGACTGTTCAATGTTGTGGCATGGGCGACGACGGTTCTTGTCATCGGATTGTCAGTGGTGTGGGCATTTGCCTCAGTCAAGGGCTAGACCAAGACACAACAACGGAGAACCCTGGCGGCCACCTACAACAGTTCGCCTGCGGCGAGTTCGCTAACGAGTGTCAAATCCGCTTCCAGAAAATCGAACTTTGGCAAGTCTTTCGGCTCCGCCCACTGCATGTCTCGGAAAATGCGGTTCTCGAGTTCTCTCTCGAAATCGCGCACGATAAAGAAGCGCAGTTCGACCATCCCGCCGTTCGGATACTCGTGCTTGATCCGACGGACTTCGTCTTCAACTTTCGCCAGGATCCCGAGTTCTTCTTCCAGTTCCCGGCGAAGCGCGTCGCGAGGTTGTTCGCCCTCTTCGATTTTCCCCCCGGGGAACTCCCACTTCAGCGGCATGGTCTGGTGGCGCGTGCGCTGGCAAACCAGCAGCTTGCCGTCTTTGACGATGAGACCTGCGACGACGCGCTTCATGACTGAGGCACGCTGGAGGCTTGCATCGCGCTAGCCACGGGGTCGACGCACCTGGTGAAGGTAAAGGCGAACGCAGCAACGCCCTCGGAACATCGCAGCTCGAGTTCGTGCTCGCCGAATTCGTGGTTGTCGACCAGCGAATACATGCGAGCCGAGTCGACGACGATGTAGCTTTCTTCCGTGCCCGCGTTGGCGTTGGGCCGGAGGCGAATGTCTCGCGTCGCCTGCTTGCGGGTCAGCGGCTTGCCGTCCTGCAAGATGACTACCTCAGCCGCGGCCGCGGGTGGACCAGCCATGACCAAGTTTACGGCCGACGCGTCGTATTTTAATCGCAAAGTATGCGGCCCGGTTTCGACCGCCTCGAAGTATTCGGCAGTGGAAGCCCATCGCCCGTTTGCATAGAAAACGTTCTCTTCCACTTTCCCCGCGAAAACATCGTCGGCAATTTGATCTTCCTTGAACCCGCCTTCGTTACCGATCCGCCCGCGTCGGTTTCCCAAGTAGAGTTCGCCCGACGCTCGATAACAAATCGCGCCCACATGATCTTCTTCCCGGACGGGCTCCATCAAGGCGGGCAGAGAAACGTTGGGATCAATCTCCCGCAGCAATTCCTGAATCACCAGCTCGCACTCTCCATAACCACCCTCCCCGAAATGCCCGAAGCGCAGGTATCCATCCTTGTCGAGCAGGTACTTGGTCGGCCAATAGCGATTCGCAAACGCCTTCCAGATTTCGCGGTCGCTGTCGATGACGATGGGATAGGTAAGCCCGAACTCCCGGATACCTCGTTCCACATTCGTCTCGTACTGCGCAAAAGTAAACTCCGGAGTGTGCACTCCAATCACGGTCAAGCCCTTATCCTGGTAACGCTCGTGCCAGGCCTGCACATAAGCCAGGGTGCGAATGCAGTTCACACAGGTGTAATCCCAGAAGTCGACCAGCACCACGCGCCCGCGCAGCTGCCGGAAGCTCAGCGGCGTCGAGTTCAGCCAGCCCCGCCCGATCTCCGGCGCGCGCACTTTGCCCTGCTCAACTCTCATTCGCTTGCTCTCATAAATGTCGCTTATCGTCCCGAGGCTTCCAGTTTCTTCCCGACGAGCATGGCGCAGTGCTGCACCAGATCCTGATGGTCGGGCGTGAACGCAGCTTGGAAGTGGCTGTCAATATCCAACTCGCCCACGACTTTACCATGCACAAACACCGGGACCACGATTTCAGACTTGGTTTCGAGCGAGCACGCCAAATATCGCGGATCTTTGCTCACGTCATCGATAACGACCGTTTGCCCGCTCGATGCCGCCGCTCCGCAAATGCCCTGGTTCAGCGGAATGCGAGTATGCGGCGTCATGGCGCCCTCGAACGCGCCCAGGACCAGCATCGGGGGCTGCGCGCCCGGTTCCAGCATGTAAAAACCCACCCAGTTATATTTCAGCATGCGTTCGTGCAGCAGCTTCACCATCGACTGCATGAGTTCCTGCGCAGTGGGGGCAGCCTGAGCCAATCCACTCAGTTCGGCGCGGATTTCTTCGATTCTTCGAGCTACGTGCATAGATGAAATCTTAACTCACGGCACAAAACTTTCAGCGCTGTAACCTGGAACCGCAGTAATCGTGCCGGATTCCTTTGGTGTCAGGGAACAATTCTGGATGGATCGCGAAGGCCAGCGCTTCCAAGCCCTGAAGCAGCGCAGGTGCGGGAGTGTTCAGGAATTCGTCCCAAATGCAGAAGACGCGGCCAGAAAGCGCCGCTGAGGTCTGCTGCCAGCTTCGGTCCCCAACAAGCTTTTCTAGCGGGACGCGATCTCCCGCTCCACACCACGCCGCGATGATCACTTCAGGATCAAGCTGGCGAATCTCATCAGCGGAGGCCTGGCGCCCCGGCGTGCTCAGGAACTCGCCCCCAGCGGCCTCTACTAGTTCTGCGACCCACCGCTGCGAAGCGATGATCGGTTTACCCCACTCCTCACACCACACTCTCGGTCGTGCGCTGGCGGTGGTTCGAGTGCGAACTTCGTCAATCCGTCGCTGCATGGCCACGATTGCCTCTTCGCCGGGATCCGTTGCCCCGACTGCCCCGGCGATGGTTGCGATGTCGGTATAGATATCTGCGAGGGTTCTCGGAGCCAGTCCTAGAAATCGTGCCCCGGCCTTCAGAATTTCGCTGACCGCCTTCTCTTGATAAGGAACGGCCGCAATCACGAGATCGGGCTGTGCGGACACGATCTGTTCGGTACGTGCAGTCCATGAGTCGGCAAGAATCAATCGCGAACCGTCAGCGACCTCGGGGACAACCTCAGCGCAATATCGCGTGCAAGCCACCACGCGCCGAAGTTCGCCAACAGCATCGAGAATCACGGTCGCGCTCGGTTGCAGGCATGCGATGCGGCGAGGATAGTGAGATCCAGGCATGGAGTCTAGCGCTTGACTTGGCGCAGCGCCGCGGCAAGCGTGTCGAGAGCCAATTGTGCGGCATGAGTCGAAGCCTGCGGCAGGCCACCCACTGCAGCGATCAACGTTTCGCGGCGTAGCGATCGAGTTTCGTCCGGAGTCTGCCCCGCCACCAATTCTGTCAAAGCTGACGCGCAAGCCATAGAAGGCACGCATCCCTTGGCCTTGAATCGAATCTCCGCGATGCGTCCGGAATTCATTTTCAAGCTGAACCGAAGCACATCTCCACACGCCGGGTTTTCGATCTGCGCGATGGCATCAGCGTCTGCCACTTCGCCCGCATTCCGCGGGTTCTGGAAGTGATCGAGCAATTGGGCGGAGTACATACTGCTCCGATTGTAAATGCCTCGCCCGTCGGGTTTGTCAGCCGGAAATCATTGATGCCCGACTAGCGCGCGGTCCCATCTGGGAAATAGATGGTCCAGCCACGTTGGCGGGCCGCCGCTTCGAGATCGGGATTGGGGTTGACCGCGAAGCCGTACGTGGCGATGCCAAGCATATCGGCGTCCCAGCGGGAGTTGCCAAACGCGGCATCGATCTGCTTCTTGACGACTTCGCGCAGCGCCTTCGGCTTGCCGGGCCCGGAGGGTATTCGAACCAGTCGGTTGGTGATCACGCCGTTTTCAACTTCGACTCTCGTCGCAAGGATGCGGTCTTCCGTAATGCCGAAGGCCTTCATGCCGGTGCGAATCACCCACTCGTTCGAAGACGATACAGCCCAGATCTCACAGCCATTTTCCTGCAAGCGCTTCACCAATTCCTGCATCTCGGTAAAAATCTTGCCGGGGAACGCATGCTTCATGAAATCCGTGGCGGCCTCCATCATGGCCGTCTCCGTGATTCCGTTATGCATCGTGACCATCTCGCCGCACATCTCGTCTTCGCTCACCCCCCCGGCTTTGTATTCGACGTAGCGTGCGCGCATAGCTTGAGCAACCTCGTCCGTGACGACACCCTGCTTGATCTCCCAGTCGAAGAATCGTTCTCCAGCGTCCCCCGACCACAGGGTGCCGTCGCAATCAAATGCCGCTACCCGCGGTTCCAGCCGCAGAACCGACTCGAGGAATTCTTGCTTGGTAGGATTCAGCCTGCGCGCCCCAGAAGTTTCCATGCCCTTCGACGATAACGTGCGGAAACCGAAATGTGCAAACCTGTGTTACATGACTCGACAAGTTCCTAGAGGCGCGTCGCAGGGCCGCGTAAAGGCGCCGGAAGGGTTCGGGAGTGTGAGTGAGAACTAAGCACCGGGGGAGATTCGTAGAGTCTTGGTGCAACAAAACTTCTGTTTTCAGACGCGAAGCGGCGCAAGAATGCAGCCCACGGCATAAGCCGTGGGAGGAAAGTGGGAGAAAAGAAGCCCCGAAGGGGGCGGAAGAGTAGTTCTCACGCATATTCTTCAGCCCCTGTGAGCCAGGGCCGCGTAGTCGTCCGGAGTGTTGATGTTAAGCGCGACAAACGGGTCGTCCACCGCGACGTATTGGATGTGATCCTGATAGCGATGCTCGATCTCACGTGCGCTGGCAGTCGGCGGCGCCTGCAAAAAGGCTTCAATCAACTCCCGGCCCACAAGATAAGGATGTCCGTGCTTTCCCTCTAGCTCCGGAATCACTGCCCACACATCCTGCGAAGCGGATTCGAACGCGTCGCGCAGCAGTTGAATGGTTCCCGAACCCACCGGCGGCCTGTCAACAAGCGTGATGACGGCCGCGTCACGGCCGCGGTTTAGCACCTCTTGCAATCCGACTTGCAGGGAACTGAACTGTCCCCGCGTGGGATCGGGATTCGTGACGACGGACGCCCCATTGGCATACGCGATCGGCGCCACGTCCGGCTCATTCTTTCCAGCAACGACGACCGCGAAATCGGTGGTGAGCAGCAGAGAGCGAATGGCCGCCGACAGGAATGTATCTTTCGATGGCACTTGCCCTTCGACTTGCGGCGGCCAAGGTAGCAGAGCTTTGTCCGTGCCCATGCGCGAGGATTCTCCTGCAGCCAGAATGACCCCGGCGAAACTCGGAGAACGCGCCATGTTGCGGAAGATAGCAGAAACACAGAGGAAAGTCAGTGAGCCGGGATACTCAAGCGGAGTGGTCGCCTTCGTCGATTGCTTCTTCGACCGCATCGGCGGGGGATACAGCGCTAAATTCCTCCCGCGCTCCCTTAAACCAGCTCAAATGCGGCAAGGTAGAACTCGCGTGCCGCCGCACCGCGATTAACTCGGCGGTAATCGCGACGGCAATCTCCTCCGGCGTGATGGCCCCAATATCGAGCCCCACCGGAGCATGAACGCGATCGAACAGATGTGCAGGCAGGCCCTCATTCTGCAGCGTCTTGAAAATTTCGATGACCTTGCGCTTGGAACCGATCATCCCCACGTAGCGCGCCCCTGTCTGAACCGCCCAGCGCAAAATCCGCATGTCGTCGCGGTGCCCGCGTGTCACAATCACTATGTAAGAGGCCTCGTTCGGATCCAGCTTCTGCATGGCTTTGTCAAATTCCAGCGCATAAACTTCGTGTGCGGCAGGGAAGCGTTCCTTGGTCGCGTAAGAGGACCGATCATCGCTCACAGTTACATCGAATCCAGCGTTGGCAGCTGTCTGGCAAAGATTGAAGGCAACATGACCTGCGCCGAATATATAAAGTAATGCTGGAGGTAGCACGGGTTCCACGAAAACCTCCAGAGTCCCGCCGCACACCAGGCCTGTGTCATATTTCGGATCCTGGTTCAAGTCGAACTTTAAGGTTCGCGGCTTCTCCGATTCCATGACTTCGCGCGCTGCCTGCCAGACATCGGCCTCAACGCATCCGCCGCCAATTGTGCCGACAATCGAGCCGTCATCGCGCACCAGCATCTTCGCGGTCTTGAACGACGGAATCGAGCCGCGCACATTGACGATGGTGGCGACGGCCCCGCGCCGTCCACCGCGGCGAAGCGCGACGATCTGTTCGTAGATGTCCACTCAGTACCTGCCTGATGATTATCAGTCGGTTAACAGGACAGAGTCAAACGTCTGCGGAGGCTCACTTTTGGAAACAGGTCATGGGGGACAGCCGCCTTCGGCTGTCCGGCGAGCGAAGCTCGTCAGGTGAGTCAGTCAGAAGCGGTAAACTGACACGTCGCGAAAGCCGCAAAGCCGCGATCCTATTTGATCTTGTTTGGGATATCCTGCGAAACGCGGGAGCAGGGAAACATGCTTAGACTGCTGAGGTTCTTACCGGAGCACCATCGATTCATACTCGTGCCCCTTGTTTTTGCCCTGTGCTCCCGCTCACACAGAATTCCTCCGGAATTCGAGTACTCTCCGGGCTGGATCAGTGAAGAACATCCTGCCGTCAGGGCGTACGCCCTCAGTGGGATCGTCACCGATCAGAGCGGAGCGGCAATGGAACATGTGCTGGTGGACCGAATGACGCCCGGATTTCAAGACGCGCATCGCTGCAAGGCTGACTGGCTCAGCGGGTCGGTTTCGCTTCCGGTGGATGCGCACGGGCACGTACTATCTGCGGCTTCGATATCGCGCTTTCGACGACTACTTGGTTTCGGTGCAGGTGTCGCCGCAAGCAGACCACGACTCTCTGAACGTGCAGTTAGTTGTTAGCAAGTGAAAAGATTGACATCTGCTTGACTTGGCGAAGAGGAGCAGCACTCCCATGAAAGCCGTCCGCATCCATCAATTCGGTGGTCCCGAAGTCCTGACCTACGAAGATATCCCTGACCCGCAACCGCGAAAAGATCAAGTGTTGGTGCGAGTGAAGGCTTGCTCGCTCAACCACCTCGATGTGTGGGTGCGTAAAGGATTGCCGGGTGTGAAACTGCCGCACATTCTCGGCAGCGATGTCGCGGGTGAGATCGCCGAAATCGGCGAGTACGTCACCGGATTCACGGTCGGGCAGCGCGTCTTGGTCGCGCCCATGTATTTCTGCGGACACTGCGTGAAGTGCCTCTCGGGCGCGCAGAACCAGTGCCGCGAGTTCACGGTTTTGGGGAATGGGGTTGATGGCGGCAACTGCGAGTTGATCGCCGTGCCGTGGGCGAGTGTCATCCCAATTCCAGACGCGCTCGATTTCAATCAGGCAGCCAGCGTTCCGCTCGTATTTGTGACCGCGTGGCACATGCTGGTCGGCCTCGCCGCAGTGCGCCCCGGGCAGACGGTGTTGGTGCTAGGTGCAAGCTCCGGCGTGGGAATCGCCGCCATCCAGATCGCCAAGATGTTTCACTGCCGCGTCATTACCACCGCAGGCAATGAAGCAAAACTCGAAAAGGGGCGCGCGCTCGGCGCCGACTACGGAATCAATCACTACCAGCAGAAAATTTCCGAAGAAGTCCGCAAGATCACGAACAAAGAAGGCGTTGACATTGTGGTCGAACACGTCGGCCTCGCCACATGGGACGAAAGCATGCGATCCCTCAAAGGCGGCGGCACGCTAGTTACCTGCGGCGCCACCACTGGACCCGCCGTGGGCCTCGATCTGCGCCATCTTTTCGCGCGTCAGTTGAAACTATTCGGCTCCTACATGGGGACCATGGCGGAACTGCGCGAAGTTCTAGGCCATGTGTTCGCGGGCCGGCTCAAACCGGTATTGGATCGGACCTTTCCACTGAAAGATTTGCGCGAGGCCCATGAATACCTAGAGAAGAGCCAGATGTTCGGCAAAGTGGTGGTGAACCCGTAAAGAATTGGTTCACCGCGTGTTCTCTGTGTCCTCAGTAGTTTAGAATGTTTGCATGGCCCGCGAACTGAACTTCGGACCCTACGTCGACATCGAAAACGGCGCCAAGACCGTCAAAGACCTCACTTTCGGCAATCCCACTCCCGAGGGACTCATCCTCACGACCATGGACTCCGCCGTTAACTGGATGCGCAAGAGCTCCATTTGGCCCATGACCTTCGGCCTCGCTTGCTGCGCCATCGAAATGATGTCGATGGGCGCGTCGCGCTTTGACATCGCTCGTTTCGGAGCGGAAGTATTTCGCCCATCCCCGCGGCAAAGCGACCTGATGATCATTGCCGGCCGCGTGTCGAACAAGATGGCGCCAGTCATCCGTCAGCTCTGGGAGCAGATGCCCGAGCCCAAGTGGGTAATGTCGATGGGCGCCTGCGCGACGTCAGGCGGCGTGTTCCAGAACTACGCGCTGGTGCAGAGTGTGAATCAGGTCATCCCGGTCGATGTTTACGTTCCGGGCTGCCCCCCACGTCCCGAACAATTGATCTATGCCATCACATTGCTGCAGGAAAAAATCCAGAAAGAGCGCGGTACCATTAAAAAGGCGTTGAACATCATCTAGAAATCAGTTTAAGGACCTGAACTAAGAGACGAGGCGAAATTTCCTGCCCGTTCTTGCTACGTTAAGTCGTCACCTCCCGCTCAATAAACTTCACGGAAGCTTAAAGACAATCGTGATTCGTTTTTGGACCTCGATCGGTTTGCCGTCGAGGGTAGACGGACTGTAGCGCCATAGCTTAACCGCTGCGGTGGCCGCGGAGGCCAGTAGCGACGGTCCGCTGACGACCTTAAGGTTGTGGACCGAACCGTCCTCGGCAACCGTAGCGTCAAGGGTCACCGCGCCTGCAAGCCGCTGGATCCGCGCCTCTGCAGGATAGATCGGATTTACTCGATGGATGAGCGCGGCTTCGACGACTCCAGTCGAAACCCTCGCCCCAAATGCCGGCATAGCTGCTGAATTCGCGCTCAGATCAGGGATATCAGCCGCCGTGTTTGGCGTCACCTCCACCGTAGGGGCAGATTCACTCTCCGAACTCGTAACCGGAGCGCGCAAACCGGCCTTCTCGGGAGTCGCTTCCGACTCTAATGTTGCAGGCGTCGTGCCTGAGTCTAACGGACGCGACCCGCCCAATTCCGGAGCGATCTCGGCGGCATTTTTCAGCACGTCCTTGGTCCTCGCTCGTTCAGGCGTGGGATCG
>CAVVXZ010000031.1:0-79300 GCA_963752175.1 uncultured Acidobacteriaceae bacterium | reverse complement strand
ATTATGCGCCGCTTTGACCGTTACGCCGTGAATACGACCAGGTCCGCGTGATTTTCTGATGATTTCGTTTGCGTGCGGACGCGCCGTGTCGTCTCCGGCGTCGGGCCAGAGGTCGTGATGAGAATGTTTGCGGGTTGATGGGACGGGTTTAAAATCGGGGGCACTACGCCCCGGTGCTCAGGTGACGAGGCGCGGTATGCGCCCAAGCACGAGACGCAGAATATCCTGGGCGGGGCACGACGCCGGCAAGTGAACCCGGATCATCGTCTTCATCTCGACAATGCGGGCGGCGACTTTGATGAGCCGTAGACGCAACGTGTCGAACTGCGCAACGCGCCACATCGAGCGCCTGGGCATTGATGCGCGCAGACCCCACATGAGCCAGTAGGCGCCGGCATGCAGGAACAGCCGGAACTGGTTGGCCGTGGCCTTCGTGCATGAGGTGCGGTCGGCCGCCAGATGCGTCTTCCAAGACTTGATGTGATTTTCGGCCTGGCCTCGCCGGCAGTAGACATCCTCGTAAAGGACACGGGCGTTGCGGAGCTTCAGGTTCGTGACGACGAAGCGCGTGTCTGGCCCTTCCGCGCCGACTTCGACGCGCGCGATGATCCGCTCGACGCGGCTCCAGCTCGCAGCTCCGTCGAAGAACTCCTTGAAGCGGCGGAGCTTGCCATCCTTGGGCGCAGCCTCAAAGCGCGCCTTGGTGCTGGCCTCGAGGCCCTCGATATGCCGGCGCAATGTCGTGGTCGGCGCGACGCCCAGGATGTAATCGAGGCCGTTGGCCCTGCACCAGTCAAGAACTTCGGGACAGCAATAATGGCTATCGCCGCGCAGCAGGATCTTGGTGTTTGGCCAGTTGGCGCGGATCGCTCGCAGCAGGCGCCGCAGGAAAGCGCGAATCTCCTTGCCGCCGGGCCGCTTGGCGGGGCGAAGCACGGCGGTGATGAAGCGACCCTCGCCATCGAACACGACGATCGGCTGAAAGCCGTATTCATCGTAATGCGCATTGAACAGCCGCAACTGCTGGCCGCCATGAACCGCATCGAACGTGTCGTCGATGTCGAGCGTGATCCGTTTCGGGACCTGCTTGAAAGACTCGCAATAAAGATCGACCATGGCGCGGCCCATGCGCAGCAAGGCGCGAGCGTCGGGCAGGTTCTCCAGACGGGAGATGGTCGACTGTGAACAAAGCTCGCGGTCGGATGGCGACAAGTCCAACGCCATCTTAAACATCGGATCGCTTCGCAGAGAACTGGCGTCGTTTCCGTCTTCGTAGCCTGCCGCGATCATCAGTAGTCGAAAACGAATAATGTCGGCGAGGCTGTGCGTGATCTGGTCAGGCGAACGCGGATCTTCAATGCAGGCGGCCAGGCGATCGGCGACGCGAAGGCGTTGTTCGATCTCACGCAAGACCAGAATGCCCCCATCCGACGACAACCGACCGCCGTCGAATTTAGCGACGACGGACTTGCCGGCGACAGGTGACAGCCCCGGCAGCGGCGGCATAAGATCGATCATGGCGGGTGTGGTCTCGCGGAAACGGCACGGATTGGCGTCGACAACCAAATCCTACGCCAAATCAGCGGCTTGTGCTACATCCGCCAACCTGCGCTGCATAATGCAGGCTAGGAGGTTTCAAACTTCCTCAGGCGCATCGAGTTGCGTCTTGAAACCCCGATCGGCAATGATGCGCTGGCTCGGCGCGGTCACAAGGGCTCGTGGTGGCTGCAACGGAGGCTTAAGGACAGACGATAGGCGCGTTGCTGCAAGCCTGCCTATCCATACCCTCAAATCATCAGGTTGGACGTCCAGCGCAAGGGACACCGCAGCCGGAAACAACTCGCCGGCCGTCTTGGCTGCGCCTTGCTCGCCATGCTTCAAGATTTTACGGATTTTCCGTGCTCTCTCGGGATCAGCGAGGTCCAAATATTCGAGCCAAAGCCTGTTTACTTCGAGCCTGTGCACTTCAAGGGCGGCTATCGCGGCCAGCCACGCACCCCTCCGCGGCGCGTATCCGCTCGGGCGTCCCAGTCACGGATTTTTCCTTCCTCCGAAAGATGACCATTAAGGCCCATCCTGAAATTCGCCCAGCAATTTACCTATCAACTCTTTCAATTCTGATCTGACGCCACCGCGGCCGGAATATGTAGTTTCCACGAGACCATCGCGAAAGAATTGCACCCATTCTTCGTCGAGGACAGACCTAGGGTCTCCGGTAATGTTTAGCTGGTGTAATCTTCGTCGCGCTTCGGAGCTATATCCTCGCAAAATGTCTCTGAAATATTCCTCTCGAGCCAAGTTCGCTTCGTCGTCCTGTGCCGTATCTTCTTGACCCGGCTCCTCGGGTGTCAACGCCTCTTGCTCCTCTCGCACCAAATCCGTTTGCGTCAAATCCGGCGGCCAAAAACTCTGGTCTATGCGGGCCAGTGCCTTGAGGAGGTAATTGCCGCCCGGCAAACCCCCAACAAAAGACTTGTGCGCTCAGGTGCCTGACCCCACACAATTAAGAGCCACGCGACCACCAAAACCAACATACCAGCCAAACCGGATGTGAGCCCGGCAAGAACCGCGACCGCCACGGTGACTCCCAGCTTTGTTCTCTTATTCAGAGCCATTATCCCCTCCCAGGTATCGCGAAATCTAGCATGGTGGCTCCCAAAAGCCGAGCGGCCACCACGACGCCGCGCGCGGGAATCAGCGGCGGCCCAAACGATGAGTGACGATCTAATATTCGCCATCTCGAACAGTCCGCTGATGGTGACCGTCGTAGGAGCAAAACCAGTTCTGTGGTTCCCCTCGCCATGCTGCAATCGCGCCTGTTGCGCCGATGTCACAGTTCTATTAATTCTCAAGCCGGGCGAGAGTTATCGAAGTTTTGACGTAATGCCGGGCTCAACGTCCCTCGCGCGACGATATCCGTTTTGTTGCGCCTCAGGGATGAAGCGCCCACAGCGACGGGTTCCGGCAAAAGCCCGATAAGAGGCCCTGCCGGTTAGACCCGTCGCCAGCTTCAAAGGCCGCCCGCAACATGGCCGGCGCTCATGCTTGACATAGCAGCCAGGTGATCAGGGCGCCGACGATCCCACCCAAGATCGCGTTCGCCAATCATGCGATGACATACATCGGCAGTCCTACTGAGCGCGTTCCTATTTTCGGAACTCGGCAGATTGACGATCCCAATCTTGCGTTTTTGGCCACGCCTTCGCGTCCGGTCGGACTTCGAGAGTAGCTTAAGCACAAATCTCACTTGGGCTAATTGCGGCGTCTCCCCTTAAAACCGGTAGACCCGACGTCGGTGTCGAACCAAAGGAGAGCAGCCGCGATTAGCCCATGTGAGATTCCCCCAAAAAGGGGGGAGGGGGTGCGCAGGTTGGCAGGTTTTCAGGGGTCCTTTTCGGTCATGCCCGACGCACACGACTCGAAGTCCCATAAGCTGCAATATGGAACCTGCGGGCAGGGCCCCCTTACTACCATTCGGCCATTTGGGGCTTATGCGGCTTTGACAGAGACTTAGGGAACCGCAAGAAAATAGGCCATTAGAAAATTTGATTGAAAGCAGAGAGTTGAAAGCAAAGAAAAAAACAGCCCCGCGCAGCGGCAAGAAGCCATCGAATAAAACTGATCGGGCGATTCGAGTGCAATATGGCGTCCTGCCCCATCGATTCACTGATACCAATTCACTGGAAGTACTGCTCGTTACGACGCGGTAAACGAGACGCTGGATCATTCCCAAGGGCTGGCCCATTAAAGGACTCAAGCCGCCGAGGTCTGCCGCGCGCGAAGCCTATGAAGAAGCGGGTACTCGACGCTCATCTCACCCAGCCATGTCAGCCTTCCCCGGAAGGGTCACCGGGTCGGCCTGCACATCGTCCTTTTCGAGGCTTGCTCGGCGTTCACTCGCGTTGCGGCCTGCACACTCGCGCGGTCACCGTATTTCGTGACCCGCTATCCGAAGGCTTCAGACATTTCGTCACCTCCATGCCTGCTCCGGTTGCTTCCGGCTGGAGCGGTCGCCGGGTGGGACTTGCACCCACTGGAAAGCGCCGCCTTTTCACGGCGCACACCCGGAGCGGACGTCACCTACTGGATTGGGCAACCTCTGAGCGGCGCAGCATATCCGACGGGGTCTCGCCGAATTGCTCGCGATATTTGACGGCGAGCGTCTACGTTGCAATGTAGACATACCGGATTTGGCCACGATGGAAGCTCCATCCGGACGGTGTTGAACGTGACCAAAACCGTGTAAGCTTTGCGTATCGAAGTTGAGATTGGTCAATTACAGTAGGAGTTGGTTATGCCCGTCGAAATGGTTCTGACGATCATTTCGAAAGATCGACCGGGGTTGGTACAAACTTTAGCGCAAGTCATTGCCGATCATTCAGGCAACTGGATCGACAGCTCGATGGCGCGTCTTGGCGGAGAATTTGCCGGAATTCTGCGCGTCGATGTGTCAGAGCGCACCGTTGCGAGCTTCGAAAAATCATTGGCCGCACTCGCGTTGAAGCTGTAGATCGACGCCAGGTCGCCCACCTTGGCGCGGACGGGAACGATCAACGTTTCTCCACCCACCACGCGCGCGACCACGGCTTGCGATCGGACCAACCTCTCCTCCAACATGGTTGTCACGGTAAGTCTCCCTGCTTTCGAAACATCTTCCGGTTTTCGTAACAAACGCGCTCTTCGAAAGCCGATGCGGTTTCGTCCCAATCTGAGACTACGGCAAAGCCACCCCCCATGAGCAATCGGACAATAGGGGTAGGTATTGGGTTGGTTATCACCCGCAATGGTTCCCAACTACGCAAAAAAAGAAGGGTTACGGGGTTAAGTGTACTCCGGCTCCGCGATGTAGCAGGGGCTGACGCGAGAGTTTCCGAGGCAAACTCACCGGCGAAACAGTCAACCTTTGCAGTGGACAAACGAAACCAAACGCTATAAAAAGAAATACAGCGGCATGTACCGTCGTACGCACTACGAATTCGCCGCGAGCTATTCCCGTGCTCAACGAAGAACGTCGCCGCGCCATCCTCGACCAGTTAACCCATCACGGAAGAGTTCTAGTTACAGAACTCGCCCGCCAGTTCGAAACCTCACAAGTTACGATTCGCAAGGATCTCGAAATCCTGCACGCGCACGGACTCGTCCACCGTACGCACGGAGGCGCTCTCCCGTCACGCGAGGGAGCGCTCGAAGACCCGACGCTGCGCGAAAAAGAAAAGCTCCATCACCAGGAGAAGCTGCGCATTGCAGAAAACGCCGTCGAGAGAGTCAAGGAAGGGCAGGTGTTGATTCTCGATTCCGGCACCACCACCACGGCGATCGCGCGCGCGTTGCGTAGCTTCCAGAACCTTACCATCATCACGAACGCGGTCAACATAGCCGCGGAACTATCGGGGACTTCGGTGGAAGTAATCCTCACCGGGGGCACGCTGCGCAAGAATTCTTTTTCTCTCGTGGGTCCGATCGCGGAGGAAACACTCCGCCGCCTCAGCGCCGATCTGTTATTTCTCGGCGTCGACGGATTTGACGCTCACTTTGGATTGAGTACTCCCAATCTGCTGGAGGCGAAGGTCAACCGCGTGATGGTCGAGATTGCTAAGAAAACCGTGGCGGTGTGCGACTCCAGCAAATTCGGCCGCCGTAGCCTGTCGCTGATTGCGCCACCATCGGCGTTGCAGGAAGTCATCACTGACCGCGGCGTTCCCAAGTCCGATCTGCGCGCCCTCAAACAGGCTGGAATTGAAGTCACACTGGTCTGAGAAACGCTCCCCCCGAATCCCATGCCCCGCTTTGACGTCACTATCGCCGGCGAATTGAATCTCGACCTCATCCTTTACGGCCTGCCCGAACAGCTTCCGCCAGAACGCGAGTTGCTTGCGGACAGAATGATGCTCACACTCGGCTCTTCGTCCGCGATTGTTGCGCACAACCTGGCCGCGCTCGGCAGTCGCGTCGGATTTCAATCCCGCATCGGCGACGATCAACTCGGAGGAATCGCGCTCGAACGTCTTCAGCAAGGGGGCGTGGACGTGTCGCACGTGCGCCGCGTAACCGGCTCAACCACGACCGGCCTCACTGTGATTCTGCATCATGAGGCGTGGCGTAACATTCTCACTTATCCGGGGACGATTGCAGAAACCTGCTGGGAAGATCTGGACTTAGACTACCTCGCAGACTCGCGCCATTTTCATTTTTCGTCGTATTACCTGCAGCAATGCCTGCGTCCGCGGGTAGGCGACCTCGTTCGCTATCTGAAATCGAAGGGACTCACAATTTCCCTCGACACCAACGATGATCCTGACGACCGCTGGGAAGGCGGGCTGCGCGAAGTTCTGCAGTACGTCGATGTATTCCTGCCGAACGAGCGCGAAGCCTGCAAAGCGGCCGGTACCGAGGACCTGGAAGCGGCGATGGACAATCTTTCCAAGCTGCTGCCGCTGGTAGTAGTGAAGCTCGGACGCAAAGGAGCGATCGCGCAACGCGGCAGTGAGCGTTTCACCAGTCCGCCGCAAGAAGTCGTTGCAGTCGACACGGTCGGCGCCGGCGACAGCTTCGACGCCGGCTTTCTTCATGAGTATGTGAAAGGGTCAGGTTTGGCAATATGCCTTGCGAGTGGCAACCGAGCCGGCGCATTCTCGACTACGCGCCCCGGCGGAACCGAAGCCTTCCGTGACGCCGCGCATCGCGACAGATTCTTTCGGAAATCCTAGCCCGCCGCCGGGCTTCCGCCCTGGCGGGACGGCCGACGCGGTCGTCTCTACATGAGCGCTACTGCGCACTCACTTCCAGCAACAAATGTTCCTTGAACTCGGTCTTCAGCCTGGGATCCTTCCCCGCCTCGGCCTGCACCGTCCCCATATCTTTTCCGTCCACATAATCCACTACGTGATAACTCCCGGACTTCAACCCGCGCAGTTCCACTTCACCGGCGAATGTGCCGTTTTCTTTCTCCGCGAAAAACGCATAGTACATCTTCCCGTCTTTCGCGATGGCATACGCCTCAGGCACGTCGTACCCATAGACGTAGAGATCGCGGAACTCTCCCTTCGACAGCATTTTCTCATTGTAAAGGCCGATCCATTTCTTCCAGTGATCTTCCTTCTCCCTGGTCAGAGCTACCGGCTTGAATTTCGGCCCCGGGTCCGGCCAGACGAACTTCGTCCCCGGCACTCCCCCGGTTCCGAGCGTCGAAGCGAAATCGCTGCCATGCTCGCTCCAGTTGCCCTGGCCGACGGGCGTCATCGAGGACAGTTCCACATGATCTCCGTACACCGCGGCTTCCGGCCCCAGCAGCGCCTTGTACATCTTGATACGCCGCCGCACCTGCACTGCTCCCACCGGATCGGCCGTCACGGCCTGGTCGATAAATGGCAGCCATGCGAGGGATGGAGGCGTCCCGCACGGACACGCCTGCGTCACGCTCTCCGGCTTGATCGCGCGCGTCGTCTGAAAGATGGTCTTGTATACTTCGCCCATCGCGTTGACTGAATCCTGCGGCGACTTGTGGTGGTGCGCCGGGTTGTAGCACGCCGGCACGCTGTAAATGTTGTCCAGTTTCGATCCGTCGAACCCCCAGTCGCGAATGAACCTCTCGGTAAGCTGCTTGTAGTAGCTCTGCACCTCGGGAACTGCCGGACAAAGCGCCGCCAGATCGCGCGTCATGCGTGCGTGCTTCCCGTTCTTGTCGAGGATGAACCAGTCGGGATGCTCCTGCGCCACCTTCGAAACGATATATTTGTGCGACTCCCATTTGCCTTGCCCATCTTCCGCACCCAGCGGCAACCACCAAAGCTGTGCAAGAATTCCCTGCTTGTGAAAGTCATCGACCATCTGCTTGATCGAATCGCCGGGAAACGTCTCCTTTCGCGGATTCCAGTCTCCATATGTATCGAACCAGCGATCATCCAGCGTCGCCCACTTGATGCCGAGTTCTTTCAGTTTCGGCACCGTCCCTAGCATCTGCGCCGGCGTCACGTTGAACTCGTAGCCCCACCCGCACCAACTCACGTTGTAGGCTTCGTTCGAGGGTTTCGGAATTTCCCATCCTTCTTTTTGCAGCACGCTCGACCACACCCGCAAAGGCTCGTAGAAATCTCCGCTGTACACCGCGACGAAACTCCGCGGTGAGGAGTAACTCTCTCCCGGTTTCAACGCCGCATTGACAGGAATCGTGATGCTGGCTGCCACGCGGCCGTCCGACTCCACCTTCACCGGCATTGACAGCGTCCACGGAAGAGTCTCTACATGCCCTATCGCTTCACCCACTGACGCGGTCCAGAACGCAACCACCGGAATCCCGCCACCGTAGCCGCCTTTCACCGCCTCACCCATCACGTTCTGCTGCGAGGAAGCCCGTGTCAGTTTCTGCACATCATCCTTGCCCCAGTCGTAACTCGATCCTTGAAATGACCACATATCGTATGGATGTTCCTTCACTTCATGTGAATTGAGCCGGTGCTGCTGCATCCACACCTGATTAATCTGAAAATCCGTGGTCCCGACATTCTTGTAGGTCGTGCTAACCAACGCGATGTCCGGAAAATCGTCATACACCTCCACCACCATCCGGCGCTCGATGTCGACTCCCGCTGGCGCCAGAGGACGCGCCGGAATCTCCACGCGTTTGCCTCGGCCGAGTTTGCCAATGCTTTCCAGAACCTTCGCCTGCCCAAAATCCGGCACGAAGTCCAGTTCTTTTCCCCCATGAACAATGGAATCGCTGCCACCCGTCGACCCAACGCCGGGTTCGTCGAGCGTCAACCGCTTGCCGTCTTTCAAGAGTGTCGCCTGCAGAAAACCGGAAGGAAGAATCTGAAACTCTGCAGTCCGACTGGTCAGTACAACCGGGCCCCCATCGCGGACCTCGACCTTGATATCGGATGGCCGCGAGTGCGGCGCTTTCGGAGGCGCGGGAGCTTTGCCACAACTGAGCATCATGCCGCCCAGTGCGGCCAAAACAAGTGCAAGAATGAGGGAATTCAACTGAGGAAAGCTGCCCTGCCGGATGCGCTTCATGGGTTTCCTCTCACGAGTCCGCTGCATACGAAAGCAAACACAATCTTTCGTAACTATACAACAGTCCGCGAGTTTCTGCGCTTGCCCGTTAGCGAATCTCGGCGAGCGAATGCTCCAGCGCGCCGCGCTTCGGAGCCGGCATTGCACCCACTTCGCTCGCCACCCAGGCTCCCACCAGATTCGCTACTTCGTTCATCAGGCCCAACGACGCGCCGTGCAGATACTCATGCAGCAGTCCGGCGGTAAACGCGTCACCCGAGCCCACCGTATCGGCTACCCTGACTCGAAACCCAGGATGCTCGCTGGTATCTCCGCCCTGCACCAGCAGGCTTCCGTTGCCCCCGCGTGTAATGCACACCAACTTCAAGTCATACGTGTTGAGCAACACCCGGGCTGACAACAACTCATCCTTGTGTGGAAACTCGCCGAGTCTCATGATGATCGGCAGTTCCTCGTCATTCAGTTTGACGATGTCCGCCAGCCCCATCGATTCCGCGAGGACTTCCTGCGAGTAGTAGGACTGCCGCAGGTTTACGTCGAAGACTTTCACCGTGCCCGGGGACGTGGCGCGAAGAAAATGTCGGATGGTTCCCCGGCTGGCGTCCGTGCGCTGCGCCAGCGATCCAAAACAAACCGCGTCGGCCTTTTCGGCCAGATGTTGCCAATTCAAATTCCACTCAAAGGAATCCCAAGCCACCGGGTGCGCAATGTCAAATCGCGCGATACCCTTGCCATCGAGTTCTACTTTGACAGTCCCGGTCGGACGTTCGCGGTCAGTCTGCACGTGATCGATGTCGAGGCCCAATTCCTCCATGCGGCGCAGTGCTTCCAACCCGCGAGAATCTTCCCCGACGCGGCTGGCCACAATTCCGTGATCGCCCATCAGCGTCGTGATGTAGGCAAAGTTCGCCGGCGCCCCGCCCAGACACGTCCGCTCCGGCAAAAGGTCCCACAGCACTTCCCCGAGGCCCACCACTTTCTTTTTCATCGTTCCATTACCGGCAGTGTTCGTTCTGAAGAACTTTCCCGGCGGCCCGGGATTAACGGAGGAGAGCGGAAGCACTTCGCATCAGAAAATCTGGGGGAGCCTTTGGCCCCCCCAGATAGAGTTCGTAGTTGACGGCTGCGCTTAGAAGGTAACCCGGAAACCCAGTTGCATCTGCCGCATCTGGCTATCGCCGAACAAGCCGGTAATTACTCCGGCCCCAGAGCAGTCAATGCAGGTGTTCCCCGGATTCGCATAGACAGCGTGATTGAAAATATTGAAGAACTCCGCCTGGAACTGGGCCCTAACCCGCTCAGTGATCGTGAAGTTCTTGAAGAGCGACATGTCGGACATCAGCTCTCCCGGCCCAGTGAACTGGTTGCGCCGGACATTACCGAACTGGGCAATCCCCGGATCGGTGAACGGCCCGGTTTGCGTAACGAAATTCGGACAATCCGGAACCCCCGTGCTCGGATTCGAGTAGGGGCTGTCGCAAAGCGGCGTGCTCTCTGGAGTGAAGTAGACTACTGATCGGGTTTGGTTGTTGAAGCCGCTAGAACCCGTATGGAATGAACCTTGCTGGCTGGGGCGGCACGGTCCCGTGTCCCGGTCCAGACCGCAATTTGCATAGCTGGGTGAGAACGGAAGACCGCTTCCCAAGGTGAAGGTGGCGTTCCACTGCCATCCGCCCACGAGCATGTCCATTCCACGGCTGACGTTGCCCATGAAGTGTTTGCCGCGACCAATCGGTAGTTCGTAGAGTGCGGTCGCAACGAAGACGCTGTCGCGGTTAAAGTCACCGCGTCCGTTGCCTTCACTCAGATTCGGCTGGTAGCTGCCATCATTGTCATAGGCTCTCGAGTACGTCCAGAACGCCGTCAGCGTCAAGCCGTTTGCGGCTCTCTGGTTCACCTTGATCTGAAGAGCTTTGTAAGAGTTAACGCCATCGTTGCCGTTGTAGTTGAATCCCGTGCCCGAGCAGCAAACCACCGTTTGCGTACCGACAACGGAATCGGTATACACCGTCGTGAAGGCATTGTTGTAGGGCGCTCGAGCGTTATAGCTCAGACCCGGTATTGTCGAATGTGGTGGCTGAAAGCCAACTACCGTCGGCACGTTGCTGTTGTAAGTATTACTATCCCCCTTGAAGACATGCGTTCCGTGGTTAGCGACGTAGGCAATTTCCAAACTAAGTTTGTTGGTCAACTGCCGCTGCACGGTTGCGTTCCAGGCGTCGAGCGTCGGCGCCACCAGATGGTCTGGCCGGCTGCGAGGCACTACAATGCCCTGGCAAGGAGACACTGATCCCGGGGGGCAGGGCCCAAAGAACGGAAGAATCCCGTTCGAGGGCACCGTGGGAAACCGGTTCGGAGTCGGGCCGCAAATCGATGGGTTATATCCCCCCGAGGCAGGCAGACATTGCCCGGTGAAATTGAACGCGGCGGTCTTGTTGTCGTTGGTGGGCGAATTCAATGTTTCGTTCGCTAATACTGGCAGGTTTTGCGTGACGGTGTGACCGAACAGCGAGCCGAAGACACCGATATCAAAGCTACGGCCATATCCCATCCGAACCACAGTCTTGGGATTGATCTGATACGCAACTCCAAGCCGTGGTGCGAATTGCTTCCAATTATCGGCAGTGTTCCCATTCATGCTGATGCCGGAGTAACCCGCCACCCGGATCACGCCTTCCGGTTGCACGGCGAAGCCACCGTTGCCCTTGCCGTTGACGCTCTCTGGAGTGTAGAACTCCCAGCGCAGACCGTAATTTACGGTCAGTTTAGGGGTCACGCGCCAGGTGTCCTGGCCATAGAAGAAGTACCGGTTTTGCGCTTCCATGGCTGACGTCTCACTGGGCGAACCCACATACCGATTGAAGGCGGTGACTTCGGCGAAGAGGAACGTCGCCAAGTCTAGGCCACCCGTGTTGTTGTCGGACGTACCAGCGTGGTTAAAGTTCATGACACCGGTCCGGTTATTGTCGGAGGGAACGCGCAAATTGCTGGCATGCCGCAGGTCGGTGCCAAACTTAAACTGGTGGTTGCCTAACATCTTCGTCCAGTTGTTGACGAACTGAATGCCCTGCTCCTTCTCGACCAGGGGGCAGTTGCAGCGGCCGATGCCGAGACCCTCGCCGATGCCGTTGTTGCCCAGCGTGTTTTGCCCGATCGTCTGATCAAAGATCATGGCGGGCAAACCGCCGGTGGTCGGGTCGGACGTGTTCAAACCGGGAAGTCCGAGCGCAGTTGCCGCTTGCGCGGTCGCGTCAAACTTTGTGGAGTGCGGATTGTAGCGGAACCATCCGAACCGGAAGTCCGTCAGCAGGCTGGTGCTCAGCGTGTAATCGAAGCCCGTCGCCAGACTGTAGTTATTGATCGTCGAGTTGCCGGCCAGCCCGATGGGACCCAAACCTGGCCCGCCGATCGCGTCACCAAAGACCGGGGCGCCGGTGAGGGTGAAGTGAGCGTGCGAGTAACGGCCAAAAACATTCAGCTTCTGGGTTACAGCGTAGTCAATTCGCCCCGTGTACTGGTAGTCGTTGTAGCTGCCGCTCCCGTTGGCAGAGTAATTGTCCAACGTACCGTTGCTGCCCGCTGCACCGGAGGAGTTGGGAGCCGGTAACAATGCAAGAATTTTCTCCGCCGTAGTAAGCGTACACCCCGAGGCGCAAGTAGGATCCACGGCCATCATCGCGGCCTGCGGGATCAGGTTGTTGGGGTATAACGTGCGCGAACCCTGCGGCGCGTACGGGTTGTACACCTGGCCGGCGCCACCGCTCAGACCGGCAGTAAGGTATTCGTGCAGGTCGCATGTCGTCACCGGGGCCGTCAGACAAGTTTGGCGAACCAGGTTGGTCGGAACCGTCACCAGGAAACTGCTGCCCTGGGTGCGCCGCGTTCCCTCATAGTTGGCGAAGAAGAACAACTTGTTCTTGAGGATCGGTCCGCCCACCGCTCCGCCATACTGCTTCCAATTATTTGGCTGGGGCTTTCCGGTGAACGGATTCACCGCGGGACTGACCGGGTCCAAGTCGTAGAAATAACCGCTGCCATGGAACTCATTGCTGCCCGACTTGGTCTGGGCGGTCAGGATGCCGGCGATCGCCTTTCCGAACTCGGCGTCGTAGTTCTGCGTCGTCATCTTCGTCTCAGTCACCGAGTCCAGACTCGGGTTAACGATGATGATGCCAAGGATCGCATCTTGATTATCGGTGCCGTCTAGTTCGTATCCAGTGCCGCTAAAGTGCTGGCCGTTCACGTAGATCTGCTTGCTGCCTTGCGGATTTTCGGTGGCCGCGTGGCTCCAACCGAGGACTTGGGTTCCGGGCGTGAGCAGTTCAAGACTTTGGAAGTTTCGATTGAAGATAGGCAATTCCTCGAGTTGCTTGGAGGTGAATTCCACAGCCACATCCTCGCGGTCCGTCTTGAGTTGCGGGGCTTCGGCGGTGACTTCCACCTGCTCACTGGTCGAGCCGACTTGGAATTGGCCATCGATCTTCGTTCCGGTGTCGGCCGAGACTTGGACGTTCTTGTATTCCAAGCTCTTGAAACCTGTGCCTTCGATGCGGACAACATAGACGTCCGGGATCAAGTGCGTAACCGAGTAGTTGCCGCTCTCATTGCTCGTCGCCACGGTAGCCACATTCTTCGTCTGGCTGGTGACGGTAATCTTGGCTCCAGTCACAGCTGCTCCAGAAGGATCCGTTACGGTACCCAAGATACTGCCGTACACGGCTTGACCGAATGCGCTAGGCACCCACAGACTGCACAGTAGACTCAGTGTCGCTATCGCAACCCATGCTGACCTTTTCATGAACTTCCTCCTGAGACGTTGCCCCAACAAGATGTGCCCCGGAAATGCAGAGGGAGACTTGACTACGCACGGTGCAGTCGTAGTACAAAACTACTATCTACAGTAGGTTTCACTAGGTTTGATACCGTTACAGGAGTAAAGTGTTAAAACTGCAGTAAGATACGCGGGCCCGTTACCTCCCTGTGATATGGCTGTCACGCACACTTTCGCTATTGGTCGGGAGCAATGCTTCCAACAAATAGATAAACTTATTAAAAGTCATAGCCTGCACACCTCGGAATCTCTGTGCAAATTGCTACGGTACCTGGCTGAGCACTCCCTCGATCACCCTGGAATCGCGCTCAAGGAGTACCAGATTGCCACCGAGGTCCTGGGCCGACCTGTCGGATTCGATCCCCAAAGCGATTCCACTGTCCGTGTGCAAGCAGGACGGTTGCGGGTCAAACTGGCGGAGTATTACGCGCATGAGGGTCCCGACGATCTCATCGTCGTGGAGGTTCCTAAAGGATCGTATGCGCTGACCTTCCACCTGCGGACTCCGAAGGCCGGAGTCCAACCTTTAACTACTCTCATTCTTGAAACTGAAAAACCCGAGCAGGCTCCTCGTTTCACGCGCGGGTGGGTAATTGCAGTGGCAGCTTTTTCGGTTCTGCTCGCGGTTTCGTTGTCAACCACTGCCGTCCTACTGTCGCAACGCGCACGCAGCCAAGGCGCTGCCATCCAGTCGGTTCCTGCCGCGTATCAGATTTTCTGGAATCGCTTCCTCGTCGGCCCACAGCAGCCGTGGGTGATCTTCAGCAATGGCAGCTTCGTGGGACGGCCGGAAACGGGGATGCGCTACTTCAATCCTTCGTCCGATCAGCGCGCCTTCATTCTTGACCACTACACCGGGGTGGGAGAGGTTCTCGCGATCCACCAGCTGGACCATGTCTTCAACCTTCTCAATCGCCCGATTCGCGTCAAGCGTGGCGCCCTCTTCTCGCTCGATGACGCGAAGAATAACGACCTGATTTTCGTCGGCTCGCCCTCGGAAAATCTCAGCTTGCTCGACATTCCCGGCACCCAGGAATTCGTCTTCCGCCGCCTCGATTCCGGCCCGCGCAAGGGAGACCTCGCCGTGCTCAACGTGCATCCACTCGCGGGTGAGCCAACATTATTCCTCGCCACACCCGCCAATCAGCCAACGACTGAAGACTATGCGCTCGTCAGTTTGCTTCCCGGCCTCGATCCCTCGCGTTCGATCCTGATCCTCGCAGGAAACTCGACCTTCGGAACGCAAGCAGCCGTCGAGTATGTCTGCCGGGAAGATTCGGTCAAGGAATTGCTGCAGCGCCTGAAGGTTACGAAACCATCCGAACTGAAGCCCTTCGAAGCGCTGCTTCATGTGAAGATCGCACACGGAGTGCCGGTGATGACCGACCTGGTATCGGTCCGCGATCGCGGCAACTGAGAAAGCTTCCTACTGCGGCACCGTCAAATGCGGATCTAGCTCCACGGCTCTTTGAAACTCTTTCTCCGCCTGGTCCTTCTGGCCTTGCTGCCGCAATGCCAACCCGAGCTGATAATGCGCGGCTGCATAATTCGGTTCGGAACGAATGGCGGACCGGAACTGTGCGATCGCCCCGTCCCTGTCGCCTGCTCCTAGCATTCGCTTCCCCGAATTCGTCGCGAACGTGGCCGATTGCAGATTGTTGCTCGAAGCGGTAATGCTCGCTCCCGCCTTAGCTTCCTCAGCCGCCCCTTGGGCATCGCCCATCTGCCGCAGCACTGCGGCCAGGGTCGTATGCGCTCCCGCAAAATCTGGCTGCAAACGGATCGCTTCTCGCAACGACGCCGCGGCCTCGGGCAATTTTCCCTGCTGCTTGAAAACCGTGCCCAGCGTGTAGTGTGCTTCTGCGTAGCTAGGCTGGTCCTGAATCGCCTTCTGCAGTTCCCCAGTCGCCTTATCGAAGTCACCTCGTTGCCAGAACAAAACTCCGAGCGTGTAGTGGGCATCCGCCAAGTCCGGCTGTAACCGGATCGCATTCTGGAATTCGGGAACGGCTTGGTCGAGTTGATCCTTCAATTTGTAAGCCAGACCAAGGTTGTAGTGCAGCGACGCGTTGTCAGGTGCCAATTTGATCGCGGCTTCTAGTTCCGTGATCGCCGCGTCAAAATCCGCCCGCTGCATGTACCCGATCGCCAGATTTCCGCGCAAAGTGCCGTCTTCCGGACGCAACTGCGTTGCAGTCTTAAATTTCGGGATCGCCGCCGCGGCGTCACCCTTTTGCACCAGTGCCAGGCCGAGATCGTTGTAGGCCTCTGCATCCTGCGGCCGCATTTTAACTGCCTCGCCGAACGCCGCAACCGCACAGTCGACATCCCCGGAGTGCTGGCAGGCAATGCCCAATTCAATCTGCAGTTCAAACCAATCTGGCCGCAACGCAGCCGCCTTGCGCAACTCCTGCAGTGCATCGGCGCTTTTCGATTGCGCGGTCAAAGTCTTGGCCAGGTAGTAATGCGCCACCGCATCCTGCGGAGCCAACTCGATCGCCTTTCCAAGTTCTCTCGCTGCTTCATCCGGTTGCTGCGCCTGCAATCGCACGACACCCAAATGAAAGTGCGCCTGCTCCAGATCCGGTTGTAAGCGCAGTGCTTCTTTAAACGCCCCTTCCGCTTCGGCAAACTGATTCCGTTGCGCCAGAAGATTGCCCAGGTCATCCTGCAAGTCGGCGCGTTCCGGAGCGAGTTGCACCGCGCGCCGCATTTCTGACAGAGCTTCATCACCTGGATGCTGGCTCAAAATTCGGGCTAACATGCGGTGAGCCTCGGCGTTATCAGGCGCAAGCTTCACTGCGGCGCGGGCTTCCTCCTCGGCATCAGCAGCCTTCCCTTGCTGAGACAGCACGCCGACCAGGGTCAGGCGTGCCTCCACAAATCCAGGCTTGGCCCTAATCGCTGCTCGAAGATGCGCCACCGCCGCATCCGTTTCCCCCTGCTGCGCCAGGACCCAGCCCAGCGCCGACTGCGCTTCCGCATCATTCGGAGTCAACCGCGCTGCCTTCTCAAATTCCGTGCGCGCCCGCACGATATCACCGGACTTAAGTGCCTCCTGCCCACGCCGCAGGGCCAGCCGCGATTGAGATTTGGCCGAAGCAGTCGCTGTCTGTGCGATGGCGGCCAAGTTCAGAAGGATAATCACAGCGAGGAGGAAACAAGCGAGCCTGGAAGGGTGTGAAAACACGATGAATGGAAGATGTTCTATCTTTCCCGCATTATATCCAACGGTCACTTCGCATTCGTGTGATATGACATGTGGGAATGCAGCAGATGGCGACGCTCTCGGGCGACAAGTTTCGCATAGGCCCGGCACGCTCGACACAACATCACAGCTCCTGCTCGATCTCGCACTCATCGAAGAAGTTGAGGGAGCTGACGCGGCCACAGATCACGAGAGCCGACGCCGTTACTATCGCCTGACCGGCACAGGCAAAGTCCTGCTCGAAACGGAAATCGGCCACATGGATTCCATCGTACGACTCGCGCGCAGGAGAAAACTCATCCCCAGAACAGCGGAGTAGCCTCATGCCCGCCGTCATTCAGTCAAGACTTATTCGACTGAACGGCCTCGTGTATGGTGCGGCGACTGGTCCATCCCCCAAACCGTTGGTCGTTGTACGGGCTGTTGTTCTTCCCAGTCCTGTTGGAGAATCGGCTCGAGGAAGCGGCTGTATTTGTCGAGTGTGGCTTCGTCGTTGTGGGCTACTGCTGTTCTTACGGCCATGGCGGTCGCGGGCGTGACGATTTCAGTTCGGCCGACAAAGACACGCACGAGCTGACCCGGCGCTGGATCGATAGCGAGAGGCAAGACGTTGTCGATGAAGCCGCGCGGCACAATGTAGATCAGGCGACTGCCTTCTTCGAACCAGGAGTCCTTCCAGGTCTCAATCATGGCGTGGGCTTCGTCTCGATATAAACCCCGCCCGACGAGCATCTCTTCAAGATCTCCGTAGAGAGAATCTAAGCTTCCGGTCAGCACGGGAGGGTCCACCACAGTTTCATCAGTTAGCGCTCCAGTTAAGCGATAGCCGACTCGTTCGCCGCGGCGCTCAAAAAAAATGGCATTTGGAATCTGGTCTCCACTAAGACTTTTGACCAGGAGTCTTCCGTCGGAGGCCAACCTGGCGGAAAGCGGCAGCGGACTAGCAGAAACTCCTCGATAAAAAAGATACTTCTCTTGCTGCTCCCCCGCATTGGTCTGGACGCGGAGCGGCGCAGAAGCGGTCTCGCGAGCGGCGTAGTAGCGATTCGGCTGTACCTCGCGCGGGAACTCGCCAGCCAGATTCGGAGAAACCGTTACGTGGTTCCACGCGATGCTTCCATCCGACGTCACCCGACTCAAGCTGGGATCGGTCAGAACTCCAGTTGGCTGGACGCGATCGGCATGGGGATACCACTCGGTGATGAGTCCCTTGCAGAAGGACACTCTCGCTGACACGGTCACGTCGCGTGGAGAATAAAAATAGAGCACTGGCGTCTCCATGCGAATGGTGCCGCGCAGCCCCGGCTTGAAGTTGACGCCGTTGATATGTTCCACGAATTGAGGTAGATCGGGGGACGGAGGATATCGTAGCAAACCCAACGGCAACCACTCGACCGCTCGACCGTCCTTCCCGGCAATTGCGGTAAACGTTCCCCACTCGTGGACGGTGAGGTCAGGAAGCGTGTGCTCGTCCGCTGTCCAGCCCGCGAGCGAGATAACCAACAGTCCACATGCCAACAAGCGGGGAAGCCAGGATTTGACTTCCCCTACGGTAAGAGACTTCCTCATTGCCGGGTTCATCGCGAAAGCCTTCCTGCCGGAGCCACCAGAAGTTCGGAGATCGTCTCGTGGTTGAAGTTGGAGGCCAGGTTCTGAGCGAGAAGAGAATCGCTTTTTGCTCCTGCCATCGCCTTCTGAACGTGATCGCGGTGAGCGCTATCGGGGCCCGGCAGGGTGATGAGGGCAGCCGCGAATTCCATTTCCGGATCGGAGCGGCGCAAGCTGATTGCTTTTCGCACCAGGCGATATCCGTCCAATCCAGCCGCTGGGTTGGGGTCGCCCTTGGCCAGCCATTGCTTGTAAGCCTCGGCCAGATAGCCGACGTCGAACCACGCAAGGGCGTCAGGGCGACCAGCGGCATCTGAGTTCGCGGCACGCTCTTGAAGCCGTGTGATCAGCTCCTTCGCTGCTTGCGGGTCCTGGCGAGCGTAGATTGTGGCCCGGCGTAGGGTTTCCATGCGGACTAAGACCGGAGTGCGCGAATCGAGAATGGCCATCGTGTCCCGGCTGAGGTTCTTCAGGTCGTAGTCCGAGCTTCCTTTGTGGTTGAACTCGACCCAGGGCAGCGACTTCGCTTGCCCGATTTCAATGGGATGGCAGATAAGAGGCGGTCCGGCTTGCGCAAAGGTTGTAAACGCAAGCAAAACGGCCACGCTGCTAATCGCAAGGCGTGAAAAGGCATGTGCATTCATATTCTGGATTCCCCCAGTCTGGCTGATTTAACCCACGCTTCAGAAGACGCCGAGAGGGAGAGGAGTGTTAACAGGACGGCGCGGCCTACCCCGGATAAAACTGGAAGTTTGATTGCGAGGGAATGCTTCGCAAATACCTTTGGCGAACTGGGGTGGCGGTTCCCGCCCAAGAATGCTCCCAATGACGCCAAACGCCAAACAGAGATGTCGTCAAATCCAAGTTCGTCCCACCACAATGCTGATTCTGTTGCCGCTGTTCCCCCGGCGTGATCTCGATGCAGTACCCGGTCTCGAACCGGCGATGGCTGACGCCATCCCCATTTTCGGCCAGTACGCGCTCGCGGCCGATGTTCCGGGTGGCAAGCCGCTGGGTGTGATTTCTTACGTGCTTGCGGGTGTGTCGCTCGTGGCGTGCGCGGTGTTGCTGGTGGCGCTTACCTCGCGCCTTCTGAGGCGGGAGACGATTATTTTTGGACGGTAGCGGGCGTGGTGGCAGCCGACTCGGGCACCGGCGGCGCTAATTTCAGCTTCCGATTGACTTGCGGCCAGTACTGGCGCATCAGGTTCCCACCGAACTTCCATCCTTCGTCGCAAGCGTAGCGAACTCAAGGTGTCGCTGACCGACCGGTTCTGTTTAGGCCAATATGTACTGGACAGCGTCTCACCAGCCAGGGGTCCCAGCAGTCCGGCAATATTTATCACACGATCCCCCGAATCGCTGCGCGTGACCGCAACCCTGACAAGGCTGTACTTGATCCTTGCTTCAAGGACAGGTCCTTCTTCACATAGAAGCGCGGATCTTCGTGGAAGACCGAAGAGAATAGAAAAGTTCCGAACATGAAATCGGAAGAGGCGCGGGCCATACCGGATCCAAAACGTTTGCCGAATCCTGAGCCGCCTTGGCCGTACCCCGAGGGATAATCGGTAGCCTGATTGTAGGCTGCGCCAAGCAGTACGCCGCCCACTGTGGCCACCGAAACGCTGCTATTCGCCGCGAGCTTAAATTTTTCCCAACTGCTGAGCGGCCCGTTGTTGGTCGCGAGATCGGGAAACACCACCGACTTCCGCGTGAGCAGTTGAACGAAGTCCACTCCGCTCTTCAGCGGGTTGCTGCCCTGCGACGCGGTCGGTGATTGTGCGCTGGAAGATTGTGCGGTCGAAGAAGGTGCATCGGGTACCGCGCTGGGTTGAATCTGCTGTGCGCTGCCGACTGCAGCGATGAAAAAACAACAGGCTAAGGTCAAGAACAGGTGTGGAGTCCCGGCACGCCCGCGACCGGTCACACGTGTCGTGAATGTCATTGAACGGAGCTTCCTGTGTGCATGGTTTCTTAACGACTGCGTTTCTTAGCATCAACCGCGGCTGTGCCCTCAGAGCGGCTCGCTGAACGGCGTTGTGGGTGGTTCGGACTGGCAGGAGTGGTCTGACACGAATCATGACGCGCGCATAACTGCCAGAAGTGACAGTCCACACTGCAGCAACAAAGTGTTCAGCTAGGAGCCAGCGGCCGAGTTCTGCTAATCTTCTCTGCTCGTTATCCCGGAGTTCAATCTGCTCGGAAAAGAGCACTGATGCCAGACAACCCACGCCCCCAGCCACCGGCCTTGTATCGATGGTCGGTTCTCATCTTTATAAGTCTGGCAATGGGGGGGAATTATTACATTTACGACAGCATCAACCCACTGGAACGGATATTCATTGATCACCTAGGGTTCTCCGCCACCCAGTTTGGCTGGTTGAACGCCAGTTATAGCGTGGCTGCCGTCGCGACGCTGCTGATTGGCGGGATCATCATCGACCGAATCGGCACCAAGAAGGCGATTACGATGTTTGCCCTGCTCTGCCTCATGGGGGCTGCTTTGACGGCGGCACGGGGAAGCGCCCCGATGATGATCGTGGGGAGAACAGTCTTAGGACTCGGGGCCGAGTCGATGATCGTCGCGGTCACCACTGCTTTGGCAAAGTGGTTCAAGGGAAAAGAACTCAGCTTCGCCTTCGGCATCAACCTGACGATTGCGCGCCTGGCGTCAGTGGCGGCCGATAATTCCCCGACCTGGGCAAACCGCGTTTTCTACCCGCAGGGCCCCACGGGTCCGGCCAGTTGGCAAGGACCGTTGCTGCTGGCGGTCGGTGCCGGAGTCATGAGCGTGGCCACAGCGCTGATCTACTGGGGTCTGGAAACCCGGGCTGAATCCACGTATGCGCTCGGCAAGGCCGGATCGATCGACAAGCTCGAGTTCAAAGGTATCTTCCGCTTCAACCCGTCGTACTGGCTGGTGGTCGGTCTCTGCTTCACGTTTTATTCCGCCATTTTTCCGTTTCGTACCTTTGCTATCGACTTTTTCACCAACAAGATACTGTCAGCCCATGGCGGAACCGCGGCACTGGAGTTGGTCAGGGTGCAATCTTTGGAGCAAGCTGGCCGGCTCAACAGCCTTCTTCCGCTGGCGGCGATGATCGCCACTCCCCTGTTTGGCCTGCTGGTCGATCGCGTGGGTAAGCGGGCATGGTTCATGATGTTTGGCTCGCTGCTGCTGATGCCCGTTTACCTGATGATGGCTTACACCAACATTTCGTTATATGTACCGGTAATGTTGATGGGGATCGCGTTCTCTCTGATTCCGGCGGTGATGTGGCCTTCGGTGGCCTACATCGTCGATGAATCCCGCCTGGGGACGGCCTATGCGCTGATGACGCTCATCCAACAGGTCGGGTTTTTCATCATGAACCTGCTGATTGGAAAGGCCAACGATTACGCCGGAGCGGGCTTGCAGAATCCTGGAGGGTATGCCTTGGGATTGTGGATTTTCTCGATTCTTGGTTTCATCGGGATGACATTGGCGATCCTGCTTCGCATCCGGGAAACGGGTGTGCATGGGCACGGACTGGAGACAATTACGACAGCCAAGAGTGCGGCCTGAGCGGATCACAAATTTACCAATTTCCGAAGATCGCGACTCTAAATTCGGGATCGGGTTTATTGCTGGTGGAGCCATGCTGTTCAACCCTGCTCAGGCAAAGGATTTCCGCAGCGAGAGCATCTCATCCGAGTATCCCAAGTTCGGTAGAATGCCTCTGATATTCTGAATATGCGCATTACTTTCGTGCCATCGCAACGGCTCGCAAGCCATACAACGCAAAGATAGTTAGCTGCATCTCACGAGGTGCGGCCGGAAAAGGCAACTTGACCGACCGAGATTCAACAGAAGCTCAGCGACAAGGCAAGGACCTGAACGAAGCCGAGCTGATCGAGCGAGCCAAGCAAGGGGACGCCCAGGCGTTTCAGGCTCTCTACGATAAGCATAAACGGCGGGTGTACTCGCTTTGTCTACGCATGACCGCGAACACGGCCGAGGCAGAAGATCTGACCCAGGAAGCGTTCCTGCAGCTTTACCGAAAGATAGGAACGTTTCGCGGCGAATCGGCGTTTTCGACATGGCTGCATCGCCTGTCAGTGAACGTGGTGCTGATGCAGTTGCGCAAGAAGAGCCTCCCAGTGGTGTCGCTGGAAGAGAGCACGCAGGGCGGCGAAGAAGATACACCGAAGAAAGATTTCGGGGCAGAAGATTTGGCGTTGGCCGGATCCATCGACCGGCTGCAGTTGCAGAAAGCAGTCGACGATCTCCCTCCCGGTTACCGCACGATTTTTGTTCTTCACGACGTCGAAGGTTACGAACATAATGAGATCGCGACGATCGTGGGTTGTTCGATCGGCAACAGCAAGTCGCAGCTCCACAAAGCACGGATGAAGCTGCGCGACCTGCTCAAGATGCAGCGAGCCGAAAAGGCCGACAAGTCCTGAGCAGCAAGCACGAGAAGTGATCCGGCACAGACCGGACACGGCAGTAACCTCGGCAGAGGCGCAACACTGCAAGCTAACTTGAATTGGCAGTTACACTGGTTCAACAAAGGCTGATTCAACTGAGGCTTGGGGAGAGCAGTATGAATTGCGTTGAGTTGCAAGCCAGCCTGGCGGAGATCGAAGACGGCCGCAGTCCGGAACAGCGGGCACATCTGAAGAGCTGTGCTGAATGCTCGGCCCTGGTCGCGGAACTGGATCTCATCATTGCCACGGCTCCAGAACTGAGTGCGGCGGAGGAACCCAGCCCCCGCGTTTGGAATTCCATCGAAATTACATTGCGGCAGGAGGGAGTCATTCGCCCTCAGCGGCCGAGCCGTTCTCTTCTGCCTTCTCTCAGCAGCCCGTGGAGGTGGGCACGTTGGGCGGCACCGGTTGCCGCTGCTCTTCTGATCGCCGTCGGCCTTTATGTTCGTCAGCAGTCCCCGTCGCAGCCACTGGCATTCAGTCCAACGGCCGCCACGCCTGTTTCCGATATGGCAGTCGCCGGGCTGAACGATGACGACCTGCTGCAGGAAGTAGCCCAACTGTCACCCGACGTGAAGGCGCAGTACGCGGACAATCTGAAGCACGTCAACGAGTACATTCAGGACGCCAAGAGCGTGGTCGCCGCCAATCCGAACGACGAGGAAGCTCGCCGCTCGCTCATGGAGGCTTATCAGGAGAAGGCCATGCTTTTCGACTTGGCGATGGATCGTTCTTTGCCGTAATGTAGGGGCAATTCTCGACCCGCCAGCCGAGTGCTGTGCGGACCGAATCGGGGCATTCGAGGAATCTAATCTTATGAGCGGGCGCACAATCCAACTTGTAGTCGTCGGAGCGATGCTGGCCGGGAGCTTATTCGCCGAGACTCACAAGGATTTTCACTTCAACGTCGGGCCCAAGTCCGGAGTCTCGGTGAACAATCCGTACGGCTCGATCTCAGTGAAGCCATCCACGGGCAATATTGTCGTGATCAGCGCAGTTCTCGCTTCTGACAAAGTTGAAGTAGATAACGCTCTCGTGGGCAATCGCGTGGAGATCCAGTCGCATCTGCTGCCCGGGGCCGATGCGCAGTCCGGCCGCGTGGATTACGAAATCCTGGTGCCCGCCGACGCCAACATCACTCTGCACTCCAGCACCGGGCCTCTGCGCGCCGAACGACTTCACGGGGATGTGACTTTGGAAGGCTCGGCTGCGATCGTGGAAATTCGCGACATCACTGGCGGTCACGTGCACGTGAAAACTCTAAACGGCCCCGTCACTCTCACCAACGTGCAGGACGGCCACGTTGAAGTGGACTCCCTGAGCGGTGACGTTACGCTCAACGGGGTCACCGGCCCCCTGGTGCAGGTCATCTCGACCAGCGGCAGCATCAACTACGTCGGCGACTTCGGCGATCGCGGCGAATACCGCCTGACCAGCCACAGCGGCAACATCGAAGCGACCGTTCCTGACACCACTTCGGCGGACGTCAGCGCACGATCCGTACGCGGCGAAGTCCACGACGACATTCCTCTCCAACCCAAAGCGCACACCTGGTTCGTCATCAAAGAGGGAAGTGCCTTCTGGGGTACCATGGGTCGCGCTGCGGTGTCATCGACCGTAGTGCTGCGCAGCTTCAGTGGTAAAATCCACCTCAGAAAACGCACCTCAAGATAACAACGGCAGCTAGAAGCTGACTTGAAGAAGGGTTCTGGCAAAACCGCGAACGCCAAGCGACGCATGCGTGTGCGGAGCAAACGGGCGTCCGCGAAGCTTGCCGGGCTTCCCAGTAACTCGGTTTTCCTGGTCGGCTTTATGGGGGCGGGGAAAACGAGCGTGGGACGCGCCCTCGGGCAGAGGCTGAATTGGATCTTTGAAGATCTCGACGACCGCATTCAGGTCCGCGAAGGGCGCACCGTGGCGGAGATTTTTCGGGCTTCCGGGGAATCCGAGTTCCGGCGTGCGGAGAGCGCGGCCTTGCAGCATGTGCTCGAGGAACTGAGAGGCGGGAGCGCGAGAATCATTGCCTTGGGCGGGGGTGCCTTCGTGCAGAGGAAAAATGCGGCTCTGCTGGAGGCGTCCGGCATGTCGACGGTTTTTCTTGACGCGCCGGTCGAGGAATTGTGGCAACGCTGTCGTACGCAGGCAATGGAAAATGGAACGGAACGCCCGTTGCAGCAGAGTATGGAACAGTTTCGCAAGCTCTATGCGACTCGGCGCAAGAGCTACTCAAAGGCATCGTTGAGCGTTCAGACTGGCAGCCGCACGGTGGAAACGATCGCGGCGGAAATCGCGAAAGCGCTGGGCCTGAAACAAATCGCGCTACGCACCGAACAAGGAGAAGTCGAGTGAAGTTTGGAATTTCGACCCGTCGTGCTCTGGCCATTCTACTGGCATCTTCCCTTAGCGTCTTTGCTGCTGCCGGCGCAGGGGACAAAAAAGATAAGCAAAAAACCGCTGCCAACCAGGTCATTGACTCCGGCTCGTTCGGAATTTTCATGAAAGGCCAGCGCGTCGCCACCGAGACGTTCCACATCGAGCAGCAAAACGGCGCCAGCATCATCAAGTCGCAGCTGAAAGATGCATCCGGGGCAGACTCCAGCCAGAAATCGGACCTGGAACTGAGTCCCAGTGGCGAGTTGCTGCGCTACGAATGGAGCCAGTCCTCGGGTGGTTCGCTGAGTGTGTTTCCCGACAACGAATTCCTCAAAGAGCGGATCAGCACGTCCACCAGTTCGAAGCCGGCAGAGCAAGCTTTCCTGTTGCCCGCGGTGACGCCCATCCTGGACAACAATTTCTTCATTCACCGGGAAGTACTGGCCTGGAAATATCTGAATGCAGTCTGCCAGCCGGCGGGCGGTGACACCAAATGCCGACAGGAACCGGCAGACTTTGGCACGCTCGTGCCGCAAGACCGGACTTCGATGAGCGTACGCATGTCGCTCGGAGGCAAAGAGAAAGTCACCATTCGCGGCACCGAGCACGATCTGCTGCGCTTGAATCTTCATGGAGATCAGTTCGATTGGGCCCTTTGGGTAGACGATCACGACCATTTCAAGTTGATGAAGGTAGCGATTCCTGCCGATAACACCGAGGTAGTCCGGGATTAGTCTGTGACGGCCCGGCGGCAGAATCGAGATTGCCCTGGAAAACCTATTGCTGCTGACTGACTCACGAACGGCGCGGTCGCTGGTTACGGTGCTGCTGTTCGCGCTGGGGCTGGGGTTTCTTTACGTGGCTCGGACCACCCTGATCGCATTCCTGTTCGCCATCTTCTTCGCCTACCTGATGAGCCCGATGGTGAACCGGCTAGAAAAGGTCATGCGCGGACGCGGACGAGCTATCGCGGTGATCTACAGCCTGCTGCTCGTCCTGGTCGTCCTATTCTTTGTAGTGGTGGGCCCGAAGGTAACCCGCGAGGGCGCGAAGCTGGGACAGTCCCTGCCTGCCCTGCTGACCCAACTGAGTTCCGGCCAAATCGCGCAGCAACTCGGCGCCGAACACGGCTGGAACAAGAGATCGACGGACCTGCTGCAGTCGTTCCTGGTCAGCCACAGCGACGACATTACCGAAGTGGCGCAGCGCATCGGGTTGCGTGTGGCTGATGTCGCCAAGCAGGCCTGGCTATTCGTCGTAGTGCCACTGTTGTCGATTTTCTTCCTAAAAGATGGCCGCGCCTTCAGTGACTTCCTGCTCTCGACCATCCAGTCCCGCCCGCAGCGCGAGTTTCTGGAGAACGTGCTCAACGATCTGAACCAGATGCTGGCCCACTTCATCCGGGCTCAACTGACCCTCGCCGCTCTGACGCTAGTGATGTACTCCGCGTTTCTCGGCGCCATGCGGGTTCCCTACGCCTTGGTTCTAGGCACCATGGGCGGAGTTCTGGAATTCGTTCCCGTAGTCGGACCCTTGGCCGCAGCCCTCATCATTGTTACGGTCGCCCTGCTCATGAGCTACAAGCATTGGCTGATCCTGGTCATCTTTCTTGGGATCTGGCGCCTGCTGCAGGACTATGTGTCTTCTCCCCGCATCATGGGCGAGAGCATGGAACTGCATCCCCTGGCCGCGATCTTCGGTGTCATGGCCGGAGGCGAAGTCGCGGGCATTCTCGGCGTCTATCTTTCGATCCCGGTGATGGCCAGCCTGCGCATCGTCTTCCGCCGCTGGCGCTTGTACACCGAAAAGAAAAAATTCGGCCCCCTCACCGACTACCCTTTCCGCAATCAGGAAACCCACAGGCCGTAGTTGTAGCGAGTAGCTTCATCACGCAGCAACAAAACGTAGCGCCAGCGTCCCGCCAGCTGTCCACTGGGCGTCTCGCCGCAGCCTCTGATTAACGTTGTTCAGCAGGATCTCACTACCAAAGCTCCCACGCCTAGCGGGAGTTTACTGGGAGTTGCGCAAAATGAATCGTAAGTTCATCATTTCGCACAGCGTTACGGGTACGATCTTGTATTACCCACGTCCGCTGTTACGACGTAACCCTTGCAAGCGGCAGGGCTTCTAGCCGAGCTTGCCACACCGTGAGGAACGGGGATAGTGATAAAACGCACCCGGAACCTGGTTGAGAAAGGGTAATACACAATCGGTCGGGACCGGGATCGCACAACTCTATATGACGCAATGAGTTCGAAGAACTGCTGCTACCCTTGCTTGATCGCAGTCAGTAAACTCCCGCTAGCCTCGTAAAGACGCAAGAAAACGCCGCAAGTCACGAAGGGCCTGCGGCGACCTTCACCGAACTGTCTACTGCCCCATCGCCGCTCCCGCCACCTTCTCCACCGCGATCTTCCGCAAGAACTCGGCTGCGGCCTCCGGCAGAACCGTGTTAATGAACGTCCCAGACCCCAGCTCAAAGCCCGCCACCCGCGTCAACCGTGGGATCACGCTGACATACCAGTGAAAGTGCCGCGCCCCGGCGTATTCCGCCGGGCCGCTGCGCACGGTGAAGTTGAGATCCGGATTCTCCAGCCCTACATAAATCTTCGCCAGCAGCGTGCGCAGCACGCGCGCCAGGTCGACCACCTCTATCTCTGAGATGTCGCCGAAGCTGGCCATGTGGCGCAGCGGGAAATGTGCGTGGCAAACGGCGTATCCGAGGCGAACACTTCCATCGCCACGAAGCGCTCGCTCTTCAACACCACGCGCGTTTGGTCTTCCACTTCGCGCTCGACCATGTGGCAGAACATGCACTCTCCGGCATCGTCGTAATGCGGCAGAGCCTCGAACAAGCGATGCCGCACCTGGCTCGGGATCACCGGGGTCGCAATCAACTGCGAATGCGGATGCGCCAAACTGGCCCCAGCATCGGCCCCGTGATTCTTGAAAATCGTGATGTGGTTCACCCGATGGTCCAGGCTCAACGAGTTGTAGCGCTCTTTATAGACGCGAAGAATACTGGCCACATGCGCATCCGACAGCAGACCCAGATAGCGCGAGTGATCTGGACTATCGATTATGACCTCGTGAGATCCGAAACCTTCAATCCGTCGCCGCAGGTGCTGCAAACTGCGCGTGGGCTGCACTTCGCTCGACAAGGCGGCAAACTTGTTTGGGATCACCCGCACCGCCCACGGATCGCCGTTCGCCGGATACCGCAGCACCTCCGGCGGCGTCTTGTTTTCGCTTCCGGGACAGAATGGACAGCTTTCGACAAACTCTGGGATCGGTCGCACCACGCGATGCTTGGCCAGTTCCTGGGCCGCTTGGCCCGCTCGGTGGCGATGATCACCCATTCTTTAGTGAAAAAATTCTGACGAAGCTCGGGCATGTGAATCCCTCTAGCTTCTCCTATCGGCAGATGGAAGGATTTCTACAGACAGGTACCGTGTGGGCCCTCGCGCGGAGGTGGGCCTCCTTTCGCTACTTGCGGAGTTTCGCGCTCGCATTAGAAGCTTAACTTGTCATCCCGACCCCGAGCGAAAGCGAGGGGCGGAGGAATCCGCTACCCCCGACTGTTATAGAATTCCAAGTACTCTTATGAACCGCAAAATTCCGATTGGTATTCTGGGTGCCACCGGCGTCGTTGGACAGAGATTCATCCAGATGCTGGAGCACCATCCCTGGTTCGAAGTGGCCTGGCTGGCAGCTTCCGACCGTTCCGAAGGCAAGGTCTATTCCGAGGCCGTACGCTGGCGGCTCAAGACGCCGATCCCGGACGCCGTGGCCGCAATGACAGTTTCGCCTGCCACTCCCGAAGGCGCGCCCAAGATTATCTTCGCCGCCCTCGACGCCGCCATCGCTGCCGAACTCGAGCCTCGCTTTGCCGACGCCGGCTGTGCCGTGGTCTCAAACTCGAGCGCGTTGCGTATGCAGGAAGACGTGCCGCTGGTCATCCCGGAAGTCAACGGCGGACACATCAAGCTGATCGACATACAAGCATGGCGCAAGAAATCCGGCGGCTATGTCGTCACCAATCCCAACTGCTCGGCGATCGGGCTGGTGCTCGCCCTGGCGCCGCTCCACCAGCAGTTCGGGCTCGAAACCGTGATGGCCGTGACCATGCAGGCGGTCAGCGGCGCAGGATATCCCGGCGTGGCCTCGCTCGACATCCTCGGCAATGTGATTCCCTACATCCGTAATGAAGAAGAGAAGATGGAGGAGGAGACGAAGAAACTGCTCGGCCAGCTCAACGGCTCGAAAGTGATTCCTGGCGCCTTCGCCATGAGCGCGCAATGCAACCGTGTCGCGGTCGAAGACGGACACACCGAATCGATTTCCATCCGTCTGAAGAAGAAGGCTAAGCCGCAGGAAATCATCGCTGCGTGGAATGGTTATCGCGCTGAGCCTCAGGAACTGAAGCTCCCTAGCGCTCCCGAACGACCGGTTGTCTATCTTGAAGCTGCCGATCGTCCGCAACCGCGCTTCGACGTCGACATGGGCGCCGGCATGACCACCGCTGTCGGACGCCTGCGTCCCTGCGGCGTGCTCGACTGGAAATTCACGGTGCTCTCGCATAACACGATCCGCGGCGCCGCGGGCGCGGCAGTCTTGAACGCGGAGCTGCTCAAAGCCAAAGGCTACTTGGGATGAAGGGCAGTGACGTAGGAAATGTAGCGCATCCACGTCGGGTTCCCGCAAGGAAGCCCCGCCCATGATCGTCATGAAGTTCGGCGGCACTTCCGTCGAAGACGCCAAAGCCATCGACCGGGTCGCTGCAATCGTCCAAGGGCGCCTGCCACAGAAGCCCGTCGTCGTGGTCAGTGCCATGGCCAAAGTCACCGACACTCTTCTGACGATGGCGAAGGCTGCCGGCGCGGGCGAACGCAAGACCGCGCTCAAACTCTGCCGCTCGCTGCAGGAGCGCCACTACAACACCGCCAGCGAACTGCTCGGCACCGCGCGCTTCACCGAGTTCCATTCCGAATTAGGAACCGACTTCGAATCGCTCGACGAACTCTTGCGCGGCATTTCCGCCGTCGGAGAAATTACGCCCCGGACCACCGACCACGTCGCCGCCTTCGGCGAAATGCTCTCCAGCAAGATCGTCGCCGCTGCATTCGCCGCGCGCGGACTCAACGGAGCGCACGTCGACTCCCGCGACGTGCTGGTCACCGACAGCGCCTACATGCAGGCGGTGCCGCAATACGAGGAAACCAATACCAAGCTGCAGCAAACCGTTCAGCCCCTGCTGACGGCCGGACAAGTCCCGGTCATGGGCGGTTTCATCGCCGCCAACCGCGCCGGTATCACCACCACCATCGGGCGCGGCGGCTCCGATTTCTCCGCCGCCATCTTCGGCGCCGGCCTGGGTGCTGACCGCATCGAAATCTGGACCGACGTCGACGGCATCCTCACCACCGATCCCAGAATTTGCCCCGAAGCCCGACGCATCAAAGTCATCAGCTTCGACGAAGCCGCCGAACTCGCCTACTTTGGCGCGAAAGTCTTGCACCCCGCGACGGTGCTCCCCGCTATCCAGAAAAATATCCCCGTCTACGTGCTGAACTCGCGGAACCCATCCTGTGAAGGCACGCGCATCACCACGCGCGCTCCGCAGGGCAAGAACATTTTCAAAGCGATTGCCGCCAAGAAGCGCATCACGATCGTCGACGTGGCCGCTCCCCGGATGCTGCTGGCCCATGGATTCCTGCGCGCGATCTTCGAAGCCTTCGACCGCCACAAAGTTTCCATCGATGTGGTTTCGACGTCGGAAGTCAGCGTTTCCCTGACGGTCGATTCCAATCAAGCGATCCCCGCCCTGGCCGCCGATCTCGCCAAACTGGCCGACGTGAAATACGAAGGCCGTAAGGCCATCGTCTGCCTGGTCGGAGAGAATCTTCGCGACACGCCGGGCATCGCAGCTCTGGTCTTCCGCGAACTGGCCGACAAGAAGATCCGCATGATTTCGCAAGGCGCCTCGGAAATCAACCTGACCTTCGTGATCGAAGAAGACGAAGTCCCCGACGTGATCCAGCGCTTGCACAAAACATTTTTCTCGGAACTGGACCCGGAAGTCTTCGCGTGACGATACAAGAAGCGGGTGCCCCATTTCTCGCGCGTTCTTTGCGCGAGAAATGGGGATTTTCCCCTCCTCTGTGCCCCTCTGTGTCCCCTGTGGTTAAATCTCTTGGGTACCCACAAATGAACCTTCTCCTCCTAGGCCGCGGCAACACAGGATCGCTGGTAGCGGAAGTCGCTGCCGAGCGCAAGCATCACGCGCGCATCGCTGGCTCCAAAGAAAACGCCGCCTGCTCCGCGCTTACCAAAGAAGAACTCCGGGACATCGACACGATCATCGATTTCACCACTCCCCACGTCGTTCTGGCCCATATCGAAGCGTGTGTGAACGCCGGCAAGAACATGGTCGTCGGCACCACCGGCTGGCACAAAGACATCGACCGCGTCCGCACCCTCGTCGAGCAGCACAAAACAGGATTCCTCTTCGGCGCAAACTTCTCAATCGGCGTCAACCTGTTCTTCGATGTAACCCGCGCCGCCGCAGCAGCCCTCCACCACGATTACAGTGGACAGATCTTCGAACGCCACCACGCCCAGAAAAAAGACGCCCCCTCCGGCACCGCGATCGCCATCCAGGAGGTCATCCGCGACGCCAGCCGGCAAAAAGAAAACATTGAGATCACGTCCTTCCGCGAAGGCGACGTAGTCGGCCTGCACGAAGTCGTTCTCGAATCACCCGCCGACCGGATCTACCTCTGCCATGACGCCAAGTCCCGCCGCGGCTTCGCCGAAGGCGCCGTCCGCGCCGCCGAGTGGCTCGCCGGCAAGAGAGGCTTCTTCGATTTCAAGGATGTGTGGCGAGAACTGTAGGCTTGTCGAGTCGCGAGACAGGACGTCCTCGGCTTTCCATGGACTCTCCGTCTGACTTGTTTGCGAAATTCCCCCGAGTTTCCCTCCACCCGCTCTCGCGCTATCCTATTCCTATGCAACTCCGTGGCTGTGGCACTGCCCTCGTTACTCCGTTTCATCAGGACGGCTCCATCGACGACACAGCCCTGCGCAATCTGGTCTCGTGGCAGATCGAGTCCGGCATTGATTTTCTTGTTCCGTGCGGCACCACGGGCGAGACTCCGACGCTCACGCATGACGAATGGTTGTACGTGATCGACACCACGATCGAAGTCGCAGCGGGACGAGTCCCTATCGTCGCCGGAGCTACATCGAACGCCACCCACGATGCGGTCGAGAAGGCAAAAGAAATCGCCGCACGCCCCGGCGTCAATTACATCCTCACCGCCTCGCCTTACTACAACAAGCCGACCCAGGAAGGCCAATACCGCCATTTCAGGGCCATCGCTGAAGCCGTCGGGGACAAGCCCGTCATTCTCTACAACGTGCCCGGACGCACCGCCGCCAACCTCGAACCTTCAACCCTGGCACGCCTCGCCGAGATTCCCAACATCGTCGGCGTCAAGGAAGCCAGTGGCAACATGACGCAGATCGCCGAGGCCATCAACGCCGTCCCCGATCATTTTCTGGTCTTCTCCGGCGACGACGCACTCACGCTTCCAGTCATCGCCCTCGGAGGCGTCGGCATCGTCTCCGTGGCCGCCAACGAGATTCCGCACGAAATGGCGTCTCTTACTCGCGCCGCGCTCGCCAACGACTGGACCACCGCCCGCACTCTGCATCGCAAATATCTCCCGCTGATGCAAGCCAACTTCATCGAGTCGAGCCCTCTGCCCGTAAAAGCGGTCCTCGCCATGATGGGCAAAGTCGAAGAAGTCTACCGCCTGCCGCTGCTCCCCATGCGGCGCGACACGCGCTCGCGCCTGCAGAAAATCGCCACCGAAGTCGGACTGATCGCCAAGCCCGCCGCTCCCGCCGCCGAAGCGGCCGACTTTTTCATCTACGAAAACTGGGCCGCCGGCCCGCGCAAAATCGTCCTGCACCGCGGATCCTGCGGCCAATGCAGCCACGGCAAAGGACGCCCCGCCGGCCACGACGTCAACCACGCCCGCTGGCACGGCCCCTACGCCACACTGCCCGAGGCCCGCGAAACCGCCCACGCCATGACCGGCGTGCTGATCCGCAGCGAATGCAAGTGCGTGTAAGAAATTGTGATTGATGATTTCTGATTGTTGATTTTTGATTGCTGATTGAAAACCGGCGTTCGACCGCACCACACCAACTGTCATCCCGACCGGAGCGAGCGAAGGCGAGCTTAGTGGAGGACCTGCTGTTGTCCGTTTTGACAAATCAACAATCAGCAATCAACAATCACCAACTCATGTCCTCCCTGAAATCCTCCATCGAGCGCCTCGCCTCGCTAGGCGAAGTCGAGCACGATCCCGAAGCGCGGAAAACGTTCCTCGAATTCCGCGACCAGCTCACGCAAGGCAAAATCCGCGCCGCCGAAAAAATCGGTGACGGCAAAGACGCCCGCTGGACCGTCAACCCCTGGGTCAAGCAAGGCATCCTGCTCGGATTCCGTCTCGGCGATCTCGCCGACATGACCGCCGGCCTCTCCTTCGTCGACAAAGACACCTTCCCTGCCCGCCAGTTCACCGTCGCCGACCGCGTGCGCGTCGTCCCCGGCGGATCGTCGGTGCGCACCGGAGCCTACGTCGCGCCCTCGGTCATCTGCATGCCGCCCATGTTCATCAACGTCGGCGCCTACGTCGACGAAGGCACCATGATCGACTCGCACGCGCTGGTCGGCTCCTGCGCGCAGATCGGCAAGCGCGTCCACCTGAGCGCCGCCGCGCAAGTCGGAGGCGTCCTCGAGCCCATCAACGCCGCCCCCGTCATCATCGAAGACGACGTGCTGGTCGGCGGCAACTGCGGAATCTACGAAGGCACGCTGGTGCGCGCACGCGCAGTGCTGGGCGCAGGAACAATCCTCACGCGCTCCACGCCGCTCTACGACCTGGTGAAAGGCGAAGTCTACCGCGCCACCGCCGACGCGCCGCTGGAAGTCCCGGAGAATGCCGTAGTCGTCCCCGGCTCGCGCGCCGTGAAAAAAGGCGCCGCCGCGGATTGGAATCTCTCGCTCTACACGCCGGTGATCGTGAAGTACCGCGACGAAAAAACCGACCGCGGAATCGAACTGGAAGACTGGCTCCGGTAACAACACCTGCAAGCGTGACGTACTCACCCTTCAATTGTAGCCAGTGCTCTAACTCGTGATCCCTCCCTGATGCCGCTTCGCCAGCTTGATGTTCTTCTCCTCGGACCAGAACTGCCCGAGGTCCCCACTTCCTGAGCCCCGCGACCCGGAGGATTACCTCTACCGCCTCCCGCTGCCCCCTTGGGTAGAGCGTCTACACTGTTTCATCTTTCTGTGACGCGCCGTCCCGGCCTTGCCGAACGCAATGGCCGACTTCCAAGAAGCCGCTTTGCAGCCCGATGACATTTTCGCGGTGAATTTACACCTGCTCCAATTCGAGCCCACCCGAAACCTCAACAAAGCCCCCCGATTTCACACCTCCCTCGATCCCCGCGGGTTCAAGCGACAACTATCCAAACTCCACACAGCTGCCCATCACTCCAACCTCCACCCCCAACGTCCCCGTCCCATTCCACGTAACTCGAAGCTGCTCGATCCTCCCAACGACGGCGTCCGCTTCGGCCAGAGCATCCGCCGTATACGTGCTGGCCAGCCCCACCACCTTCATGCCACCCGCATGCGCCGCCTGAATTCCCGCCGGTGCATCTTCGATCACCAGACACTCCTCGGGCCTGAATCCCAGCAACCCCGCCCCTTTCAAATACGGCTCGGGATGCGGCTTTCCCTGCACCACGTCGTCCGCCCCGACCAGAACCTTAGGAACCGGCAGCCCGCAAAATCGCAGACGCGCGTCGCCAGAAGCCGCGTGCCCGACGTGACTACGCCCCAGCGCCCCTCCGGAATCGAACTCAACAAATCGGCCGCGCCCGGCATCGCGCCCACGCCTCGCTGATCGAGTGCCTCTCGGTCCTCGAGTTCCCGCAGTTCCGCTTCCGCATCCAGATGAGGCGCCACGCTCCGGATCACGTCGAGAGCGCGCACTCCATGAGCAATAGCGACTATCGCGTCGCCGTCCACGCCTTTGCGCGTGGCCCACGCTCGCCACTGCCGTTCCACCGAGCCGGTCGAATCGACCAGCACTCCGTCCAGATCGAAAAGAATGGCTGAGCAAGAAAAGGTAGGCATCTTTCAATATTTAATCACAGTCGCAAAAGTATCAGCGAAGAGCCACAGCTCGCTGTCTCCGAGCGAAGTGAAGGACCTATGTAACTTGCTGACACTGGGATGCAGTCGGCAATTCCCGAGAGCCTTCGCTTTGCTCAGGATGACAAAGGTCATGATGACAAAGCATGGTAGACCACTACGTGCGTTACCCGCGCGCGGGAAGCTCACGGTCCTGACTCGTCAGTGCCGCGTGGCGCGCGCGCTGCCGCACCGCCAGATGCCGCTGCCGAAAGTGATGCTTCGCGCGCTCTCCCCACGCCTTCACGAACCAGTAATTCAATCCTGCGCCGATGGCTGCGCTGGCCAGCGGAATCATCCGCCCCGCCCACTTCTCCACGACCTCCGCACTGGCCTTAGCCGCAATCCTTTGGATGACCCGCGGCACAAATTTGTTGACGACTTCTTTTTCCAGCAACTCGCGGCTGATGTCGACTCCCGCCGCGCTAGCCGCCGCAACCCACAGTTCGGCAATGTCGTCGTCGGTCTTGAACTCGAATCCATACACCAAGCTCAGCTTCTCGATCGTCCGCATCGTGATCGCCGAAAGGATACCCAGATCGGGCACGATCGTGATCAACCCACCGAGCCCCAGCCCGGCGCCCTCGACCGCCGCGACTTTCATTCCGCTGCGGATCACCGAGTCGGCCACGGCATCGACCTCTCCAATCTCCAGCGAATACACACCGTGATATCCGCTGATCGGCATGCGATACGCCGCCCGCAGCTGCCAAAGAAATCTCTCGGGATTCACGCGCACCGTCGAGTAAGCGCGCGTCAGCCCGCGCACCATTCCTGCCTCAACGCGGCGCCTCAACCACGATTTGCCTGGTCCCGCCATTGCTTCCACCTTACCGCACGCAGAGCGAGAAAGCCATCGAGTCCTGAGCTGCGAGCTACGAGTCCTGAGCGATCAAACTCGGGCGCACTCGTCCCGCTCGCCGCTCCTAGCTCGGGCTCACAGCTCTCAGCCGTCCCCGCGCACATCGTTTCTACTCCGCCGCAGGAGCAACTGTAGAAGAGCGGCCCTTCAGGGCTGCGTTCAGCGACCAAACTAGGAACGGCTTTAGCCGCGGTGGTCGTATTCAATTGTCACGTCGAGAACCATCCACTAGGGCTACAGCCCATCCTCCCGCCACCCTCTCACGCGGCGCTAAAGCGCCGCTTTCCACGTCACCGCTTCACCTTATCGCTCTCCACCTTCACCTCGCCGCTCGCAGCTCGAAGCTCACAGCTATGTGCTAGCATCATCTTTACTCAATGCCCACTGGAAAACTGCAAGTAATCCCCCTCGGGGGCCTCGGCGAGTTCGGCATGAACTGCATGGCTGTCCGCTGGGGTGACGACATTCTCGTAATCGACGCCGGACTCATGTTCCCCGAAGCCGAACTGCTCGGCGTCGACATCGTTGTCCCGGACATCACGTATCTCGTCGAAAACCGCCAGCGCATCCGCGGAATCGTCCTTACCCACGGCCACGAAGACCACATCGGCGCGCTCCCCTGGATGCTCTCCGAGCTCAAAGTCCCGGTCTGGGGCACCGAGTTCACGCTCGCCTACGTTGAGGACAAACTCGACGAGCACGGCCTGCTCGACGACGCCGACCTGCGCGAAATGCGCCCCAACGAGCGCTTCAAGGCCGGACCGTTCACTATTCATCCCATCCAGGTCACGCACAGCCTGGTCGATTGCGTTGCGATCGCCATCCATACGCCGCTCGGCGTCATCATCCATACCGGCGATTTCAAAGTCGATCCCACACCCACCGATAACAAACTCTTCGACCTGCACACCTTCGCCGAATACGGCAAGAACGGTGTGCTAGCGCTGTTTCAGGATTCCACCAACGTCGAACGCAAGGGATACACGCCCAGTGAGCGCGCCGTCCGCCGCAAATTTGACGAAGTGTTCGCGCATACCAAGCGCCGCCTTTTCATCTCATGCTTCTCGTCGTCGATCCACCGCATCAATCTTGCGGTGCAACTCGCCCACGAGCACGGACGCAAGGTCGCCTTCCTAGGCCGCTCCATGAACAACTCCGCCGAGATTGCCGAAGACCTCGGATATATCGAAGTCCCCGACGGCCTAGTCATCAATCCCGGCGAGATGAAGAATTTCCCGCCGGAAAAAGTTTGTGTGCTCATCAGCGGTACCCAGGGCGAGCCCATGTCGGCCCTGTCGCGCGCCGCCGTCGACAATCACAAGCACGCCAAAATCGAAAAGGGAGACACCGTCGTCCTCTCCTCGCGCATCATCCCGGGCAACGAAAAAACTATTTACCGGATGATCGACCACCTGTTCCGGCGCGAAGCCTACGTCATCTACGAAGACGGAACCTCGCCGCCCATCCACGTCAGCGGACACGCCAGCCAGGAAGAACTCAAGCTCATCATCAACCTCGTCAAGCCGCGCTACTTCATTCCCGTCCACGGCGAGTACCGGCAACTGAAGCTGCACGCCGAAATGGCCGGTGCCATGCACGGCTCCGTCGGTAAAGTCATGCTGATCGAGAGTGGAGACGTTCTCGAATTCGACGAACTCGGCGCGCGCAAAACCGCACGCATCAAGGTTGGCCGCGTCTGCATCGACTCCGGCAACCGCACCGACGTCGTTGAGGATCTGATCATCAAAGACCGCCTGCACCTCAGCGAAGACGGCATCGTTCTGCCGATCATTGCGATCAACAAATTATCGGGCGAGGCGGAGGCCGCTCCAGAAATCGTCACCCGCGGCTTCAATCCCGGCGACGACGGCCTGATGGAAGGCGCCAAGCGCATCGTCGAAGACACGCTGGCGCACTCGAGCGAAGAAGAAAAAGGTGACTACGGCGTGATCAAAGAAAAAATCCGCGCCGACCTGAAGCGCTACATCTCTAAGCAAACCCAAAAACGCCCGCTGATCATGCCGGTGATATTGGAGATCTAGCTGCCATCTTCAAATTCGAGATGGTTGTCATCCTGAGCGAAGCGTTTGCCTGAGCGAAGCGAAGGCAAATGCGCCGTCGAAGGATCCCTATCCAGTCGTGCCGACGCCACAAGGAATTTCTCGAGCCTCCGATGTGATCCCCAAAGGACCTCTGAAAACAGCCGCCACTTCGAGTGGCGGAAAATGCGCAATTAACGATACCCTGTGCCATAGGCACAACTGAACGAACTCACGAATGACCACTCTTGACGACGTCCACGCAGCTCGCACCCGCCTCGAAGGCATTACCGTCCGCACGCCTTTGATCGAGTTCGATCACGCCGACTCCCCCCGCCGCCTCTTTCTGAAGCCCGAAAACCAGCAGCCCATCGGCGCCTTCAAACTCCGGGGAGCCTACAACAAGATCGCGTCACTTTCCGACGCGGAACGCAAGCGCGGCGTCATCTCCTACTCCAGCGGCAATCACGCCCAAGGCGTCGCCTACGCCGCCCGGGCGCTCGGCGTGAAGGCCGTCATCGTCATGCCCAACAACGCACCTGCCATCAAGCGGGAGGCAACTGCCGCCCTAGGCGCCGACATCGTACTGGTAGGTCCCGGCAGCACCGAACGACAATTGAAGGCCGAGGAACTGGCGGCAAAGCACGGCTACATCATCGTGCCCCCATACAACGACGAAAAAATCATTGCCGGCCAAGGCACCATGGGACTCGAGATCCTCGAAGACATGCCCGACGTCGAAACAGTCCTGTCCCCAGTCGGCGGGGGAGGCCTCATCAGTGGACTGGCCGCAGCCATCAAGCTGAGCAAGCCATCGGTGAACGTGTTCGGCGTTGAGCCGGAACTGGCCGCAGACGCGCAAGCCAGCCTACGAGCCGGAAAGATCGTAAGCTACCCCGCCGAGCAAGTCACGCGCACCATCGCGGACGGACTGCGTACGCAAAGTGTGGGCCCCATCAACTTCGATCACATGCAATGCTTTGTCGATGGCATTGTGACCGTCACGGAGGATGAAATTCGCGAGGCCATGAAACTTCTTGCCTCGAATCCCGCCACGGTATCCGAGCCCAGTGGCGCAGTCGCCACCGCCGGATTCCTGTTCCGCGCCGATCAATTGCCGAAAACAAAACTGAATGTTGCGATCATCTCGGGTGGCAACATTGAGCCGCAGATGCTGGAAGAGCTACGCCAGTGATAAGACATTGCAAGCAACGCCGCAACAGCCAATAATCGATATATGAGACTCCGACTCCTTCTTTTCGCCACAGCACTTCTCTTGGTCGCGCCACTCGCATCCGCCCAGGCGCAACGCGGCACGCTTGTCCACGAAGAAACCATCCGCGTTTCGCCCAGCGGCGACGCCGCGAAACTCGGCGAAGCCGGGCGCGGTCACGAACTCGTCATCATCGAAACCAGCCGCGACTGGACCCACGTCGAAGCGATCCTCCGCGAGCCGAAAAAGGATGCCGACGAGGATGATCCCGAATCCGAAGGCAAGACCATCACTGGATGGGTCAACAGCAAGGCGTTGGTCAGCCTGACGACTCCCAACGGTGACAAGATTGTTTTCGGCGAAGCCGCCGACTCTGAAGACCAGGCCAGCCGGCGCCGCGGCCGACGCGATGCCGCGCAGGACGCCATGCGCCTCTATTACCGCGTCTACGACTTGTATCCGACCTCGCCTCTCGCTGCCGAAGGACTCTATCGCGCCGCCGACATCCGCTGGCAGGTCGAACGCTCCGACGTTCTCACGCGTCCTTCCGCCCGCGAGCGCGACTCCTACATGCGCGGCCAAATCGACGAACAATGGATGAAGCTCGTAATGAAGAAATATCCCGGCACCAAATGGGCCGACCTCGCCGCGTTCCACCTCATCGAAAACAAACTCTGCGGCGATTGGCAGGGCGCCTCAAAGTGTCCGGAAAAAGAAGCGGAGATGTACGAGAAGTACGCGAAAGAGCACGACCAGTCTCCCGCCGCCCCCGAAGCGCTGTACCAGGCCTCGTGGCGCCGCTCCGCGCTGATCGAGATCTACAAGACCGAAGCCAATCAGAAGAAGTCCGACGAGTCGAAAAACCGCTCTTTGGAACTGGCGCAAAGAATCGTCAGCCAGTACGCGCAAAGCGACTGGTCCTCACGAGCTCTGACGCTAATTTTCTACGTGCAGCAAGGCGTTCCGACGTTTGGCAACGCCGGCGACTAGAGCGGATCTATTGCGATACCGACCTGCCTGCCATTGCGCTCGCAGCGGTGATGTTTTACATTCAACAGGCCATACCAACCTTCGAAAGCGCGTCCAACTAAATTGCCAATCTATCAAGCGATTGTTCTTGCCATCGTCCAGGGCTTCGCGGAGTTCATTCCGGTCTCCAGTTCCGCCCATCTGATTATCGTTCGGCGCTTGTTGGGCTGGAACGAACTCTCCGCCGCTCATGAACTGAGTTTCGACGTAGCCCTTCATTTCGGCACGCTGCTCTCTGTGCTCTTCTACTTCCGGCGTACATGGTTTCAGATCATCCGCGCGGCGTTAGGAGGAAAGGTCGTCCGCTTCTCGGAGGCTGGCGGTTCCGATGCAAACCTCACCGCCGACGAGCAGAAAGAAGAGCGTCTGCTCCTTTGGTTTCTCGCGGCGGCTACGATTCCTGGGGCCATTGCGGGCAAACTACTGGAACATTCTGCCGAAGACTACTTCCGAGAACACATTGTTCTGATCGCGGCGGCGCTGATTGTTGTCGCGCTTCTGATGTGGCTCGGTGAGAAAGTGAGCCGACTCGAGAAGCCTCTGACTCGTATTTCTCTTGCCGACGCGCTGATCGTTGGCACCGCCCAAGCCGCCGCTCTGATTCCGGGCGTTTCACGATCTGGATCGACCATCACCGCTGGGTTATTTCGTAACATGACGCGTGAAGCTGCGGTGCGTTTTAGTTTTCTGCTCTCTACGCCAATCATTGCAGGCGCCGCTCTCGTGAAGGCGCATGAACTCCGCAAGGAAGGTTTGCCCGCCGGAATGCATATGCCATTTCTGGTGGGTATTCTGGTTTCTGCGATCGTGGGCTACGCGGCGATTACTTGGCTGGTCCGCTATCTCCAGTCGAACAGTCTGCGGGTTTTCATCGTCTACCGTATCGTTCTCGGAATCGTGGTCATTGCGCTGGCCTATCTCTGGCATCTGCAATAAGTTAGACCCCGTCAAATCCCGCTTCTGACAATGGTTTTGGCTGGGAAGCTAAATGGATACTACAGGGGTTTTCCTGCATTGTCGGATTGCCGGCTTCTTGGCATAATGTAAGGGCTCTGGCCGATTGCGGCGCCGAGGAATGTCGTGTCTTCGGTGTGAATCAGCCTACATGGACTATCTGGCAGGCATCTTTGTTCCCACCGGGAACCGGCGGCTCAATGAGCTGATCGGATTCCTGATGTGCGTCTCCGCGCTCCTCCTCTTCCTCGCGCTTATTTCGTACTCTCCACTCGACCCATCGTGGAACAGCGCTTCGGTGCTGACCGGTTCGCATGCCGCGCGCAACTGGATTGGCGTGGTCGGCGCATTTACCGCCGACATGATGCTGCAATTCTTCGGCATCGGCGCATTCCTGCTCGTGATCTTCCCGACGATGCTGGGTGTTCGCTGGTTCCGGTCCATGAAAGTGCAGTCGCCGCTAGCGAAGAGCCTGGGCGGGATCTGGCTGGTCATGTTCGTGCCCGCCATGCTCGCGCTGCTGCCCGGACACTTGCGCTGGATGCACGTGATCCCTATCGAAGGCCTACTTGGACGCGTGATCGGGGACGTGCTGATCCACTATCTGAATCTGGTGGGCGCCTACATCGTTTGCGCCACCGTGCTGGCAGTTGCGTCTGTACTTGTCGACGGCGTTCTCGTTCTCGGCGATTCAACTCTGGGCTCCGACGCGGTTTGCATTCGTCACCGCACTGTGGAACCGCTACAAAGATTGGCGGCAGGAGCGGGCCAAGAAGCGCCAGCAGAAAGAACTGGAGCAGCGGCGCATTTCGAAGCCCGTGGTGAAGAGCCAGCTGATCCAGTCGCGGCCAACTTCCTCCACGCAGTCCTCCGCAGCGGCAGAGCCGCGGCGCACCGGCATTGAGCGAATGATGGAAGAGGAAGCGCCGAAGTCGGCAATGAAATCCGCGCCCGCGATGGGTGGAGTTCTTGCCGAACCTCCATCAGCGAACGCTGCGGTCGACTTACCCGATCCTGAGGTCACCGAGCGCGCCGATAGTGGAAACAAAGCTAAAACGACGATGCCACGCATCGCCGGCGGGTACAAGCTGCCATCGAGCAGCCTGCTGCAGCGTCCCGACGAACAGCAGCAGGTCGATGCCGATGAACTCAAGTTGCTGGCTCAGGTGCTGACCGAAAAGTACGCCGAGTTTGAGATTCACGGTCAGATCACGCAGATCAATCCCGGACCTGTGGTCACGACGTTCGAGTTCAAGCCCGAAGCCGGGATCAAATACAGCCGCATCACCAATCTCTGCGACGATCTTTGCCTCGCGTTGAAAGCTGAGAGCATCCTGATCGAGCGCATGGCCGGAAAGAGCACGGTCGGCATTCAGGTGCCGAACCGCCAGCGCGAAATCATCTGGCTACGCGAAAACATCGAGTCGCAGGAGTTCATGGGATCGAAGTCAAAAATGACGATCGCCATGGGGAAGGACATCAACGGCCGCATCGTCACGGCCGATCTGGCTGGAATGCCTCACCTGCTAATCGCCGGGTCCACGGGCGCGGGCAAGAGCGTCGCGATCAACGCGATGATCATGTCCATTCTCTACAAGGCGACGCCTGATCAGGTGCGCCTGATCCTGGTGGACCCGAAGCGGCTCGAGCTGGGCAACTATGAAGGCGTTCCACACCTCTACACGCCGATCATCACCGAGCCGAAACTCGCGGCCAATGCACTGCGCAATGCCGTGCGCGAGATGGAGCGCCGGTTGAAGCTGCTCGCGGCTAAAGGCGTCCGCAACATCGACCAGTACAACAAGCTGTTTGATCAGGGTGGAACGCCGAGTTTGTTCGACGAAGAGTCGGACGAGAAACCGATTCCCTACATCGTCATCATCATCGATGAGTTGGCTGATTTGATGATGCTCGATTCCAGCAACGTGGAAGAGTCGATCACTCGCCTGGCGCAAATGGCGAGGGCAGTCGGCATACATCTTGTTTTAGCAACCCAAAGACCGAGCGTCGACGTGATCACGGGATTGATCAAGGCCAACTTCCCTGCCCGCGTTTCGTTCCGCGTGGCCACGAAAGTGGACTCACGAACCATTCTCGACGCCAATGGCGCAGAAGCCTTGCTCGGCAAAGGCGACATGCTGTATCTGCCGTCTGGCTCGGCGCGCGTGCATCGCCTGCACGCCCCGTTTGTGACGGAGAAAGAAATCGCCGCGGTGGTTGAGTTTTGGAAGGCTCAGGGCCTCGCGGAATATCAGCAGCAGTTCCTGGAAGCACCCAAAGGCGAGCGCGAAGCCGGATCGGAAGGCGGTAGCGGAGAAGCTGGCGCGGATGGCGAAGCTGAAGATGATCCCATGTATGGCGATGCGGTAAAACTGGTGGTGGAGTTCGGGAAAGCGTCTACTTCCCTGCTGCAACGGCGTTTGCGAATCGGCTACGGCCGCGCTGCGCATCTGATCGATCTGATGGAGCAGGATGGCATTGTCGGCGCGGCCGACGGTCCCAAACCGCGCGAAGTGCTGAAGCGTCCGGATTGGATTTCGGAAATCGAAGAAACCACGCGCTAAGCGCGAAGAAATGGTCGAGAGCTGAAAAGGGCGGCCGAGAGGCCGCCCAATTTTCTGTGCAAGCCGTGAACTTAGAACTTGACCACGATACCGGTTGAGATGCGGAAGTTCTTGCCAGTGGTTGAACCGCCGTTGTGGACCAACATCCAGTCTGCCTGGGCCGCACGAAATGCCAGAACTCGGTTGATGTTGAAATCAACGCCGCCCCCAGCCATCAGGGCAAAACCGTTGCCAGTTGCGGTGCCCAACCCGCTCGCACTTGCGGACGCGTGATCTCCACCAATCAGCGCGTGGACAAACGGCGTGTAAGCCTTGTTCGCGCGTAGCGACAACACCGGACCGAAGGTGTAGGTATAGTTATTCAGGTTGACCCCGTCCTGGCTCTTGTAGGACGCGCCGATGTCGGCCGTAATTCCGAAATAGTCGTTGAAGTTTCCATTCAGTGCGAAGTTGAAGCCGTTACCGTTGTAGCCCCCTTCCAGATGGGTGTATTGATAGCCGCCGAAGACTTCCGCTTTCGGATAATCCGCCGCCATCGCGGCCATGGAAAATAGGGCCAAGAAACAAGCGGCAACAATGAATTTGCGCATAGTCGTCTCCTGAGATGAAACGGTATGTCTATTTCCGGCCAAGATAGGGATACCGTCCTTGCGGACGAAATCGTGCAAGGTCCTTCCCCCGAGCGAAAAAAGACTTGGTTCTCATTGGAAACAGCGGGGCGAGAGTCGACAAGTAACCGAAGCGTTGGTACCTGGTAACAGTCTGATTTAACAACAGGATACAACGATTGTACTAGGCCCCAACCGAGTCCAAGACGCGGCCTTTCATGCGGCGGAACCAATCGGGCAACCAGCTTTTGTAGCGCAGCAGAACCGTGCCGTGGATCGTCTTGGGAGTTTTCGGTGCAGCCTTGTTGCTGAAGATGAGGTAGTAGATTCCTGCGCCCGCGGGCACGTCCGCACGCACGTTGCCCGCAGCAACCTTGCCGCTTTCGTAGAGGGAACTGGTCTCGTATCCGTTCTGCCAGATTGTAAAGGCGGGCTCGCTGAGAACGTAGACCTCGATGCTATTGTCGTTCTCTTTGTCCGCGATTTTCGTGTTGTCCTGGCGGTTGTTGGAAGTCTGGCTGTCGGCGGCAGACGTGAACTGTCCGACCACGGCCACGTTCACGGATCCTTCGGGCAAGGCGAACTTGTAAAAGCGAAACGTATGGGGACCGACCGAGAACGTAGAGTCGAGGATAATTCGGTCCTGCTTTAGCCCCACCAACTCCTGCAGTTGTTGTGCGCCCGTGCTGTCGCCGGTCGCGGCCCACAAGGCCACTCCAATCAAACTCGCGAGGAGGACCCACAGAAGCCAGCGCCGCTTGCGCTTCGGCCGCACGATCTGTTCCGGAGGCGGAGCCTCGACCAGGGCCGGGGTCTTCGGCGGAGAGCTTACGGGCTTGCCGCATTTTAGGCAGAACTGCGCTTCGTCGGGCAGACTCGCGCCGCACTTGCTGCAACCCAAAATGACCTTGGTTGTAGGCGGCGTGGTGCTGTTTGTCGACATATCTCGCGGCTCTCCGCACGTTTCAGATGTGAGGTGCGAAACCTGGGGAAGAATTGCCAGCAGATATTAGCACAGGACTGTGGCGATGGGATGAATTCGCCCGCGTGGGTCGTTCTAATCGGGATTCCGCAGTTCCTTGAGCAGAGGTGGCGATGGAGGTTGCACGTTCTGTTTCTCTTCGCATTTCTCGTATTCCAAGTGTTTCAGGCACCAGGTGGTGGAGGACCATGGTCCGGGCTCGCCTTGCTCGTTGTCCGGCGGCTGCTCGAATTGAACAACTTTCGACCAATCGTCCGTAAAAGAGAAATCTTCGGATCGGCCGTCGGTGTCGATGATGCCTCCTAGGTCGAGAGCTTTGTAGAGCTTAAAATTTTCGTTCACCGCGAAGATGCGCATTTCCACGCGCGGGCACGCTCCGCACTGGCCTGAGCCAAATTCCGAACCGTAGACCCGTGGGCCTGATTTGATCAGCAGGGTGTCATCGGGCAGGCGCTTGGCATCGAAGCCTTCTTCGCCGACTACTTCTCCCAATTGCTTAAATGTCTCGCCTTTGCGGTATGCCAAGTCGGGGCCGCAGACCCATTCTCCTGTGCTAATGGCGTGCCAGAAGTTGTGGATGCGACGGACGACTGGTGACAAGCCATCGGGATCGTAGGCGTATCCATGGGATTCGTTGACCAGGATGAAAGCGTCCGACTGCCAGCCCGTTGATTCACTGGCATGTGGAATGAACCAGCCGGGATGCTCGTCGCGATACTTGTCAGCTCCGGTAAGTCCGATGTCGCAAGGTGTCATTTGAAAGACGCGCGTGGGATCGAGACGAATCGAGTTGAAGGTTTCCGGCTTGCCAAAGACACGCACAGGTGACGAGGTGGAAAACGGTCCCATCTTTTTGCCCGGAGGCGCGGGACTGAAGACGTCGACCATCAGGCGCAGGTCCCGCAACTGCAGCGTGGGCAGTGGAGGGAACGACGTATAAGGAATCTCGATCTGAAACGTATAAGCCGGCCGATCATGGCTGACCCAAGCGCGACTTACCCACATCTGAACCTTGCCTTGAGGTTTCAGCATGTCTGGCACTTCTTCGGCATACTGAGGCTGGTCGCTGGCGAAGTCGTGGGTAATGGCTTCGTAGGCAGGCGTCGCGTAGGACTCGACGGAATAGTAATCGGTGAGCAGCCACTGGCGGGTGAACAGACGCTTGAATACAGGCCGGTAGCGCTGCTGCGTGGTCACCCAATCGCGGCACTTCTTCTGTCTCGCTACGAGCGTGTCGGGTGATCCCGGGCCGTCTTTGCCAAAATCGGCGCAGGAGTCTTGTCCCTTGGGAAACTCATTCTGGTCGAACTGGTTGCCCCACCCGATGACGGGCATGGCAACGTCGGTGCCAGCGGCAAGCCAGACTTCAATGTGATCTTCGGAGAGGATCCAGTTCTGGTTCTTCGGGAAATCCGGAGCGTCGCCGTCCACTTCGCCGGCGATTACCAAGGCGTGGCCGATATTGCGGATCCAGAGATGGCCGTTGCGCGCACCCTCGCCGTGCGGAATAAGCGTGATGTCGGGAGGCATGCTCCTGAAAGCGGCAATCGAGCCTTGCAGGCTGGGTTGCATCTGCGGCACGAGGATGGGCTTGTCTTGCGCGGCCTGTGCAGGCCTATCTTGAGCGGGCTGATCTTGAGCAGAGTTATCCTGAGCGAACACGGTCGAGAAGCCCAACATCAGGAGAATGGCGTGGCGATAACGCATCTTCCGCTCAGCGTAGCAAAAGCGCAGTCGCGGTGGGAGTACCCGTGGTAACGCTGCGTGACTAGGCGGGTTTCGCGGCTCTGCCATCCAGACCGAGTTTGTCGGCGATGGGCTTCAGGGCTTCGATGCAGAAGGCGATGTGCTCGTCGAGATCAACGCCCAGGGCCGCCGCGCCCTGGATGATGTCGTCACGGTTCACTTTGCGGGCGAAGGCTTTGTCTTTCATTCTCTTTCGCACCGACTTGGCATCGACTTCGGCCAGCGACTTGCCGGGCTTGATCAAGGCGACGGCGGTGATGAATCCGGCTAGCTCGTCGCAGGCAAACAGCGCCTTTTCCATGGGCGTGTCGCGGGTGACGCTGGTGTATTCGGCGTGCGACATGATGGCGCGGCGGACCTCGTCAGAGTATCCGCGCTCTTTGAGGATCTCGTTGCCCTTGTAAGGATGATCTTCCGGGCTGGGCCATCGTTCATAGTCGAAATCGTGAATCAAGCCGACGACGCCCCACAGGTTTTCGTCTTCGGGAGAGCCATTCGTCATTTTGCGGGCGCAGGCGCGCATGCAGGCCTCGACGGCCAGCGCGTGCTTGCGCAAACTTTCTGACTGGGTGAACTCGGTTAGGAGTTGCCAGGCTGCTTCTCGCGTGATGGTTTCGTTCATCGTTAGAATCAGTGTGACGGGGATTTATCGCCAGCTACCGCTGCATTTTGCGTTCCTCGCGAAGTACGTCCATCAAGCTGCTTTTCCCCGCCCACACCCTTTCAAGCTCGATCCAAGCGCCTCGAGACTGTGGCCTGAGGAAAGGAATAAACACCGCTCTGCCGAAAGGCTGCCATGATGCAATATTTTGAACATCCTCAAGAAATCCAATCACAACTAGGTCGCGCACTTTCTGGTTCCCATTGAGGAGCCACTGTTCCATGAGGTCAAACGCATGTTGTACTTCTTCGGTTTTGCCACTGGGATAGAGTTCCTTAACCACGAATTGCGCAAACTCCGAGACATCGTTGTAACCACCCGCAGGCTCGCCCTTCCAGAACGAGAGGTGCTTCTCCCAGCGGGGCCGGAATCCGGGGAACTCTTCGACCAGTCGAGGCATTATTTCTGCCTCCGTCGCTTTATCGTCGTGGTAGAAAACCCAATCAGGATTGTCGCTCATGCAATTTCCGTTCAGCAGATTCTATGCGAAAACGCATTCCTGTTGTGAACAGCGATTACAACACTCAAAACCGCCTTCTCAGTCTCAGACGGCGAACCCACTTAGTAAACACCACGCGGATTCGCGATCAATCATGGGCTTCGCCTGTTTTCTCCGTGTATTTCCTGTGTTGCTTCTGTTTTCACCCGCAAAATTCGCGGGGTTCTAGCATTTTAACCTTGACTTCCACAGGGCAGATGCCGCAGATTGACCAAGCAGTCGGAACCTCTCCCCCATTGGTTCCATAGCACCAAGGCTGTAAGGAGTAGCCCGCTCTGGCACTCCCACAACCCGATGGCCACGACTCTTGCCCCGGTAGATTCACGGGAAGTCGTACGATGCGATCACTGCCTGCTGGTCCAGTTCCGTACATCCAATAATAATTGCCGACGCTGCCACGCGTCTCTGGACGAGGAACCTGAACCCGAACCCATCATGGTAGCGCCACCCATGATGATGCCCGTGCCCGGCACGAACGGACGCGGACACTTGAACCTGGCGACCTCCATCCGCTCCCTGCGCCTGCGCAACGGGCTCAGCCAACGACAACTCGCGGGACGCATGTCGGTACCGCGCACCTACGTATCCAAAATCGAAAACGAAAAGGCAACGCCTACGCTGTCTTCCCTGGAACGGCTGGCGCGTGCACTGGAGGTTACTGTGCCCGATCTGCTCAGCGGCGGCGAACGCACCCGACAGGAAGAAGTCAACGAACTGATGAAAGATCAGTTTATCGCGGAGTTGCTGCCGTTTGTCGCGCAACTGAACGGGATGCAGATGTCGAGCATTCTGACCCAGGTGCGGGACTTGACGGTAAGGCCGCGGCGCAGCGCGTAAGCGACAAGTTTCAACGTTTCAAGAGTGGCCTTTAGCGGTCATTGAAACCGAATCGCTGAGACCTTGAAACCAAAATTTTATCCGGGCAACCAGCCAACACTAGGGCCGGGACCAGAGTTTGGGTTCCGGCTTTTTTATTGGCGCGGGATAAGCTGTCTCTCCCTTTGCGGCTAATCCATGCATTTGAGTCAGTCTTCCCACGGCTTGCGCCGTGGACTGCATTCTTGCGCCGCTCCGCGGCTGGGTTCAGGGGAGGCGCTCGACCCCTGGGCGTGTTGAATCCTACGTAGATTGACCGGCATCTATCTAGCATGAACCAGGAAGATGGAAGTTTCGTTTCTGCCGTGCCAGATCCCTCCGTGCTGCCGCTTCTCACGTCCGACCACGCCAACTGGGAACGCGAATCTCCGCGGGAGTCGGCGGCTGCGCCACGGCGCGGGGACGACGATTCCCTGCTCGACGCCTATTCGACGGCGGTGACGGGCGCGGTGGAGCGCATGAGTCCCTCGGTGGTGAATATTGAAGTGCACCAGGCGGCCGGACGCACGCGGTCGGGCGAACCCCGCGAAAGGCAAGGCGGCGGCTCGGGATTCGTATTTACGCCGGATGGGCTGATCCTTACCAACAGCCACGTTGTGCATGATGCGGTGAGAATCGCCGTAACGCTGTCCGACGGGCGACGCATGCCGGCCACCGTAATTGGCGACGATCCAGGCGAGCGATCTGGCGGTGATTCGTCTGGATCAACCGCACTCCGGCGAACCCGGGTTGACTGCGGCTGCGCTGGGAGATTCGCAGAAGTTGCGGGTGGGACAGATCGTGATTGCAATTGGCGCGCCTTATGGGTTTCAGTCGACGGTGACGGCGGGTGTAGTGAGCGCGCTGGGGCGGTCGCTGCGGTCATATTCGGGGCGGCTGATCGACGACGTGATCCAGACCGACGCCTCGCTCAATCCGGGCAACTCAGGGGGGCCGCTGGTCGATTCCGCGGGGCGCGTGGTGGGCGTGAATACGGCGACCATTCTGCCGGCGCAGGGGATCTGCTTTGCGATCGGCATCAACACCGCGAAATTCGTGGCCAGCCGGTTGCTGCGCGATGGACGCATCCGGCGCAGCTACATTGGCGTCTCGGCGCAGACGGTGCCGGTGCACCGGCGGGTGGTGCGGTTCTACGATCTGCCGAAGGAGATGGGCGTGGTCGTGCTCGGGGTAGAGGAAAATAGTCCGGCAAAGCGTGCGGGGCTGCGCGAGGGGGACATCATTGTGGCGCTGGAGGGGCAACCGGTCGCCGGAGTGGACGATCTGCATCGTGTGCTGACCGATGTGCGTGTGGGCGTGAGTTGCTCACTCACCGTCTTGCGGTGGACCGAGAAACTGGAGTTGAAGATTGTGCCGGAGGAAGCGAGATAGCTTGTGTGAGCGCGGGCGACTCGCCCGCGCAAGCGTGCAACCCTCCGGCAACCTCGCTCCCGAGGCCGCCGAAGACGCCTGTCCCCACACAATCCATGTCACTTAGGGCTACCTTTGCGGTCATTGCGCAGCGCTTCCTGCTGTGTTAGCCTCTTGTTGAGAGGCCACTTTGTACGACAAAGTACCCGCGGGGCTCGACCGCAAGGAAACCGAAGTTTACCGGCGGCTGGATCCAGCACGGCTCCCGAAGCATATCGCCATCATCATGGACGGCAATGGGCGCTGGGCCAAACGGCGCCACATGCCGCGCGTGGCAGGACATCGTGCCGGAGTCTCGGCCGTGCGTTCAACCGTAGAGACGGCCGCGCGCATTCATATCCCAGCGCTCACGCTCTACGCGTTTTCCGAGGAGAACTGGAAGAAGCGTCCGAAGACCGAAGTGGGATTTCTGATGGGACTGTTGAGCCGCTATCTGAAAGCGGAAGTCCCGACGCTGAACAAGAACAATATCCGGCTGGAATATATCGGGCGGCAGCACGAGTTGCCGAAGGACGTGCAGGAGCGCATGGAATGGGCCCGCGAGGCGACGTCGCGCAACTCTGGGATGGTGCTGACGTTGGCGCTCAACTACAGCGCGCGCAGCGAACTGGTGGATGCGTTCCGCTCGATGGTGAAGGCGGCGACTCAGAATGGCGGGATCGAGCATCTGCACATTGATGAGGACATGGTGGGGCGGCATTTGTATACGCGACACCTGCCGGACCCCGATCTGGTAGTGCGGACTTCGGGGGAGATGCGGCTGAGTAATTTCCTGCTGTGGCAGTTGGCTTACGCTGAGATTTATGTGACGCCGACTTTGTGGCCGGATTTTCGCGGGACTCACCTGCTCGAAGGCATCGCGGAATATCAGAAGCGCGAGCGGCGCTACGGAGGCCTGAATCACGACGACGGACACACGGCGCTGGAGACTGCTTCGACTTCGGAAGCGAAGCCTTAACCACAGCTGACCCAGTCGAAAGGAGCCCCGGTGAACGACGTCACCCGTCTTGTTGCTGAAATTCGCGCGTTTCGCCCCTTCCTTCCTGCAAAAGAATTCGAGACCAGTCTGCGCTTCTACAAGGCGATTGGTTTCGAGGCCTATCCGCTCGGGGAGACTCTCGCCGAACTAAGCCTTGGGACTCACGCCTTCCTACTCCAAGGCTACTACGTCAAGGAATGGGCCGAAAACACGGTGATGCATGTCCTCGTCGAGGATGTCGACACGTGGTGGCGACATATCGATTCACTGGCCCTGGCCCGGCAATTTAACGTTTCGCCCCCAGCACCGCCCAAGGTTGAGCCGTGGGGCCTCACCGTAGTCTACGTATTCGATCCGTCGGGGGTACTGTGGCACTTTGCGCAGCCGACCCCAGAAAACCCGAATGCAGACGCTTCCTGATTTCAAACTGGGACACTACCCTCAGTGTCCTTTTGTGGTTAATTTCTTGAATTCGTGCAAAGATCGTAACGGCACGCTGATCTCAGTTCACAACTACTTCCCTTGTTAAAACGCGTCGCGACTGCGGTCGTCCTCATTCCGATTGTGCTGGCGCTGATTCTGCGGGCGCCGCTGCCTGTGCTGTCCGTCGTGGCGGCTGTTGTGGCGCTGCTGACTATCTTTGAATTCCTGAAGCTCACGGAATCTTACGGCGTGCAACCGTTAAGGCTGCCGACCTATCTCTTCTCGGGATTTTTCTTCCTGGTTCTGGCAATCAGTGCAAGCAGCCAGACGCCACTACTTTCGACCGGAAAATTCCTGGTTGTTCTGGCGTTTGCCGCGGCGATTGCTCCGTTTTTCTTTCTAACGGTCGTCATGCGACGCGGCGAACTTCGCAGCGGGTATCCGGCGGCCGCGGCTTCCGTATTCGCGTTCACCTACATCGCTCTGCCGATGGGAATGCTAGTCCAACTTCGCGAACTAGCGGCGGGAGCAATCTATCTGCTCTACCTGCTGCTAGTAGTTTGGGCGGGAGACATCTTCGCGTATTTCGTCGGCAAGTCGATGGGGCGGCATCTGATGTCACCGCGCATCAGTCCGAAAAAGACGTGGGAAGGCGCGGCGGCTTCGCTTGCGGCAAGCGTCGGCGTGGGATGGCTTCTGTTTCGTCATGCCGAGCAGATCAGTTCTGCTCTGCTGCACTATGGGCTGATAACGCGCCCCGGAGGCATGTACGGGTTGGAAATCCCCGACATGGGGCCCGTCATCCTACTGACCATTGCGCTGAATATCGCGGCGCAACTCGGGGATCTAGTGGAGTCGCTGATCAAACGCGGCGCCGGAGTGAAAGATTCTGGAGCCATTCTGCCCGGCCACGGCGGCATGTTTGACCGCATCGACGCGCTGCTCTTTGCCGCTCCGGTATTATGGCTTTATACGGCCTGGCGCGTAATGCAGTAACCCGTAACTCGACTCGATGGTCGATCAACCTCGTTATCCGCCTTTGAAGTCCCGTCACCCCGATAGTTCCATCAATCCAGTCAAACTAGCGCGGCTTTCGACCGAAATTCTGATTACATCGTTATTGCCGGGACTGGAGGATTGTCTGAAAACGCGGCCGGAAGGAACTATACTGGATGGGCATCACCGCATCCACGTTCTTCGCCAACGCGGTGTGGATGTAGACGGTCTTCCTCGGAAGATCGTCGAAAAGGATCAAGAGCGAGGATGAGGAAAGAACTCTATTGGCTCGATGGACCATGGAGGGGAAATCTGGCCATGGCGGCGCGGCCCCGCGGCGGAGACTAGCTGCCGGACGATTTGTCCAGCTGGAAGCAGGCGGGAGCAGATACGGTGCTTTCGCTGCTCACGCCGGAAGAAGAAGAAGATCTGGATCTTCGGCAGGAAGCAGGCAAAGCGAAGAAGCTGGGATTGGAATTCGCTTCGTTTCCAATTCCCGACCGTCAGATTCCGCGGTCTGAGGCAAAGTGGGCCTACATACTGGATCGAGTCACACGCAGGTTAACAGACGGCAAGAATGTGGTCGTCCATTGCCGCCAGGGGATTGGGCGCACTGGTTTAGTGGCGGCGTGTCTGTTGGTGAGAAAGGGAATGAGCCCGGGAGCTGCGGTGGAGTTGGTCTCGGCTGCACGGGGCGTCTCAGTTCCGGAAACCACCGAGCAGAGAGATTGGATCGACCACTATGCGGTAGGGCTTTCTGCGACGAAGTGATGCAGTCGGCATTACGAGGCCGTTCGAAATCATCATGAAATGTATCGCCATCCTCGGATCGACGGGCTCAATTGGGCGCAGCACGCTCAGTGTTGCCGAGTCCTATCCCGACCGCTTTCAGATTGTGACACTGGCTGCGGGGTCGAATCTTGAGGCGGCGTTTGAGCAGGCGAAGCGGTGGTGTCCGCGGGTGATCTCGATGGCGGCGGAGGCCGATGCGAACGTTCTGCGGGCCCGATTGAAGCAAGCGGCGCTCGGCGAGATTGAAGTCGTCCATGGTGCTGCGGGGACGGTTCGAGTCGCGACCCATGCGGACGTGGACTTCGTGGTCAGCGCCATCGTGGGCGTGGCTGGGCTAGAGGCTACGTATGAAGCGGTGCGCGCCGGAAAGATTCTGGGGCTTGCGAATAAAGAATGTCTGGTCGCCGCCGGCGAGTTGATCACGGCCGAGGCGCGGCGCCAGGGCAAGCCGCTGCTTCCCATCGACAGCGAGCATAACGCCGTGCATCAATGCCTGCGCGGCGGGCGTATAGACGAGGTCGAGCGCGTCTGGCTGACGGCTTCCGGCGGCCCGTTTCTCAACACGCCGCAATCGGAGTTTGCGTCGATCACGGTGGAGCAGGCGTTGAACCATCCCACGTGGAAGATGGGACGGCGGATCACGATCGACTCGGCCACGCTGATGAACAAAGGGTTTGAGGTGATCGAGGCATGCAGACTGTTTCACATCCCGCCCGGAAAAGTGGAAGTGATTGTCCACCCGCAGTCGACAATTCATTCGATGGTGGAGTTTGTGGATGGCAGCATACTTGCTCAGATTTCAGTGACCGACATGCGGCTGCCGATCCTGTACGCTCTAACCTATCCCGACCGGATCCAGTCGGATATGCGCTTTGCAGTGAGTGACTTGCGTCATCTGGACTTCTGCCCGCCGGACCTGAAAAAATTCCCTTGTCTCCGTTTGGCGTACGAAGCGGCAGAAGCCGGCGGCGCGAAAACGGTGGCACTCAACGCGGCCGACGAAGTTGCAGTGGCCGCGTTTCTGGAAGGCAACATTGGCTTCAACGATATTCCCAGGATCATTGAAGACGTTCTGGCGGCAACAAGCTCTGGAAAAATGGAATCGATTGGGAAAGTACTCGAAGCGGACGCCGAGGCTCGCAGGCTGGCGCATCAGCGAGTGACGGGCGGAAAGAAAATTGAACGGCCCCGGGCAACTTCTTTTGCATAATTTTGGAATCTAACCAGTTGGAGAATACGTACCTCGATTATGTTTGACCTTTCGAATCTCTACTATCTGTACATCATCCCGGTGCTGGGCTTCATGATCCTGATCCACGAGTTTGGCCATTATGCCGTGGCCAAATGGCTGGGCGTGAGGGTGGAGCAGTTCGCAATCGGCTTCGGGAAGCGGCTGATCGGCTTCCGCAAGGGCGAAACCGATTACCGCATCAACGCGATCCCGCTGGGCGGCTACGTCAAGATGAGCGGTGAGAACCCCATGGACGAGCGCTCGGACGATCCGCGCGAGTTCATGAATCACTCGCGCTGGCATCGCTTCCTGATCGCGATTGCCGGGCCGACCATGAATATCCTGCTGGCGATCGTGCTACTCACCACGATTTACATGGTCCACTACGAGTATCCGGCTTTTTACGACGACGCGCCGGTGATCGGATGGGTGGCGAAGGACACTCCGGCCGCCAAGGCTGGAATCCAGATCGGCGACCGAATTACGCGCATCGGCGATGTGCAGAATCCGGCGTGGGAGCAGATCCAGCAAGAGGAGGCTCTTAGCCCAGGCCAGCCTCTCGTGGTCGATCTTGAACGCAACGGGCAAACGATCGAAAAAACTGTAGCTCCGGAGCCGATGGGGGTCGATGGAATCGGATACGCGGGCTGGACGCCGAAAGAAGAGTCGGTCACGATCACTGACCTGCAAGAGAACATGCCGGCCGAGAAGGCTGGTCTGAAGGAAGGCGACAAGATCCTCGCGCTCGACGGCAAACCGGTACCTGCTTTGGGCGAGATGATCGAGAGCCTGGAAGTCACGAAGGACAAGCCGATCACCCTGACCGTACTGCGGAATAACGAGCAGAAGACATTTACGCTTCAGCCCGTGCTCTCGGAGAAGCGCTATCGCATCGGCATCGGGACCGTCCAGATGAAGGTCAAGACCCTGCCATTCGGGGCGGCCTTCGACAAGTCGCTGGAAGAGAACAGGAAGAATGCCCTGCTCATCCTGAAGCTCGTTAAGAAGATGGTGCAGCACAAGATGCCGCTGAAATCGATTGAAGGGCCAATCCGGATTGGCCAGGCGGCCGGCGAAGCTGCGCGCAGCAAAGGCTGGACCCCGCTGATGGGCCTGACTGCAGCCATCAGCTTGAACCTTGGGATCTTCAATCTGCTGCCGATTCCGATTCTCGATGGCGGCGTGATCCTGTTTCTGCTGATCGAGGGGCTCATGCGCCGCGACATCAGCATGAACATCAAGGAACGCGTCTACCAGGCTGCGTTCGTCTTTCTCGTACTGTTCGCGGTGATGGTGATCTTTAACGACTTGACGAAGACGATTCCGGGTCTGGCAGATCGACTGCCCTAGCCCGCATCTGCAACGTGCTCGCCACGTCAGTGAAGGGAGCCGATTCGGCTCCTTTGCTGCTTTTGGTGTATTCGGAGGCCTTCCCCGAACAACTCTACGGAAGAGACCTGATCAACCTTTTGTGCGTCTGCAGAATCTGATGCTGGCGAACAACTTGGCCAATCCGCTCTAAGCCCACCGAGGAGAATCATCCCGTATGCCTGCCTCTCGCTGTTCCCTCGCATTCCTGCGCTCAAAATCCGCCATTTTAGCGCTTGCGCTCGTATTCACCTCCAGCCTCGTACTCGCGCAAGACAGTTTCATGTTTCACTACACCTCGTCCGGCCTGGATGGAGAGATCGTCAACCAGGGAGACTTCAATAACGATGGAATTCCCGACCTAGTTGTGGGAAATAACCAAGGAACCGGCGGCTATGGAATCTCTGTGCTGCTCGGCAAGGGCGATGGCCGATTTCAAAATGCGTTGAACGCCGCGAAAGGCGTCGGAACCTTCGCCATGGCCGTGGGCGATTTCAACGGCGATGGCAAGCTCGATGTGGCCGTGGCCGGCTATGTCGGCTCCGAACAGAACGTAATCCAGATCTTACTGGGCAAGGGCGACGGAAGATTCACTACCGGACAAACCATTACTCTGACGAAGAACATTAGTGCGAGTTCTCTGACTGCAGCTGACTTCAATGGTGACGGCAAGCTCGACCTGGCTATGGCCTCACCGAAACTGCTCCTCTTCAAGGGGGCAGGCAATGGTACGTTCACACAGGCAGCATCGATCAAGGTCGGTACGCAAAATGCCCTGGCCCAGGTTCGCACGGGCGATTTCAACGGCGATGGAAAAGCCGACCTTACCATCAGTGACTATTACGACATCTACGTGCTGTTCAATACGGGCAACTTCACATTTAAGACGGTCAAAGTCGCCGACGCTGCAGTCGGAATCTTCGCCGCCCCGGCCGATGTAAATCAGGACGGCATCACCGATCTGCTAGTGAGTTATTACACGTGCTCGACGATCAAGAGCGTGAGCTGCCCGAATTGGGAGGTTCTTCTGGGCAGCCGCTCCGAAACTTTCACGAAATCCGCCAGCATGAGTGTAAGTTCGGAGACTGGCTTCTCGGGCGTCACAGCGGCGGACATCAACGGTGACGGAATCAACGACATTGTCGGTTAGGCAGTTACGATCTGGTGATCTACTTCGGAAATCCCGATGGAAGCTATCAAACCATACCCTTTTTGGTCCCGAATTCCGGGCTGGACGACCTGGTGGCCGCCGACTTCAATCGCGATGGCAAGATTGATTTCGCTGGTCCCGGCGCAGGAAATTCGGCCGGCCTGGAGGTTGGCGTATTCCTGAATGCAACGCCGCGAGCGACTTGTACTCCAAGTACGGTTTCGCCCTCCGTCACGGTCTGTGAGCCGCAGAATCTTATCTATTCCCACTCTCCCGTGCAGTGGATCGCTGATTCCCGGGACACCAGTCATTCGGTGACCGCGATGCAGATTTACGTGGATAACGAGTTGGTGGTGAATTCGCCTAGCAGTTCGCTCAACGAACCGCTGTCTTTGTCGAAAGGACCACACTTCGTGGTGACCAAGGCATGGGACGAGTCGGGAGCAAATTTTGTTTCGGACCGCGACATCACCATCTATAGCGGCACGCCGGGAGAGACCTGTCCGGCGTCGACCGGGACCATGAATGTCTGTTTGCCGACGCAGAATGAAACGACGACGACCTCGCTGCATGTCCTCGCGAACGCTGCTTCTTCTGGAGCGCAGATGACATCGGTACAGGTCTACATCGACCGCAGCCTGATCTATAACGACACCAGCGGCACCACATACGTAGACACGGCGTTGACTGTGAAGCCGGGATCCCACTCCGTTGTGGTCAAGGCGTGGGATGCGAGCGGGTACTCGTATTCGGAGTTGAGGAGCATCACGGCACAGTGAGTAAAGAGCGAAAGCCGGCGGCTGTTTACTCAGCCGCCGGCTTTTTCTTGCCGACGGGTTTATGCCATCTTGGTGGTACGACGGTGTTCACGTGTTCCGGACGCGCCCTTGGCCGGCGGGAGCAACCGTTTCGACTTGGGCGCACACACCGCGGGTGCCTTCGCGTTCGAAACGGGAAGCATGGCAGCGCGCACGGTGGCCATCATTTGTTCCGGCTGCCGGCCGGCGGCGAGGTCGGACACCATGGCTGCGAAAATCCTGCCCACCAGTTCTGCCGTCTGCGGAGCCAGATGCGCCATCTGCAATGGATTGGATAATCCGCCGAAGGGATCATCGCTGGTAACGCCGTTCGGCAAGTTTTGGATTGCCGTCTGGAAGTTCGGAAATGCGTTGGAGGCCGAGTCCGACGTCAGGGTGGCGTAGAGTTGCGCCAGAGTTCCGGCGTTGCCCAGGCTCACCATCACGGGGGCGATCTTCTCCAGGCCGAAGCCTTGACTGATCAGCCATGAGAGGAACGCCATGCCGCAACCGATACTGTCCGCGTCCTGGTCGGTGGGATCCGTTTTGTCTACAAAATCCGGCTCGCCATCCTGCACCCACTGCGGGGCGGTCGCGAAATCGGCGAGGGCGTTGTTACCGATGACTGCGGCACACCAGCGCGAAAGAGCTTCTCCGGTGCTGAGACCGCAGAGGTTCCCATTCATCGAGCACTCGCTCAATTCGGCTTCAAACAGGGCGGAGACGCGGGCCGAGTTGCCGAATGAAGCGTCGACCTCGATGGCGGCTCCAGTGGTGTAATCGCAGCCCATGTGGTCGGCGCCGCCGGTCCCGTCCGTGGCACCGCCGAGCGCAAAGACAATCGCGCTAACGAGGCCTCCGGTTGTGCCGAAGATGCCATCATTGGCGGTGACGACGCGATCGGCATCGTTGACCAGATCTTGTGCGTTTTGCAGCGCGGGCTGGCCGAGCGAGGGGTCGACATACACCGTCACTCGGCCACTGGGGCTGGTTCCTACAAATTGAGAGGTTCCTGTGTAACTGGGCCAGGCAGGCGCGACAGGATTGTCGTGCTGGATTTCGACAGGTTTCTTCCCGGTGGGAGTTGCCTTGATGCGGTGATTCATACGAAGAACCTCCATTTGCGGACAAGATATAGTAAGGGATCGGGGCTCCGCGTTACACCCCGGCTTTCGACCCGAGGTCAGTTCGGTCGTCTCCCCACTGAGAGGTTTGATGCTAGAGCTTCCAATAGAGCAGAGCTGCCGGTAGGGCAATCTGTTACAAAATCCGGGGTTCTTTCACGCCTCCGGAGATCACCGCTGAGGTAAGCAGTGTTGAAACAATAAGTTCTGGGAGCGAGGCGGGGGGATGCCCAACGTGAGGGAGCCCTTCTCTGCCGAATCGCGTTTTGTTACGAAATCCGTAACCTGTGGGACTTGGATAGCCGCTGTGTCGGGATCGTTCTTGGTTCTATGAATGCACGCAATCTTGACTCGGGCATCAGGTGCTGGCAGCCTCGGTAGCCACATTCTGGGTGGCGCAGCACTTCTAGTGCTGAGAGAGCGCGGCCGTAAGAGAATGACGGCTTTAAGCCCCTGAGACACCTCGGTGGCTAAAGCCAAACTGTCTTTGGGTGAGTTGAATCGCAGCGCTAGAAGCGCTGCGCCACCCAAAAGCCTCCGGAAGCCTGATTCTACGTGATAAAATGGAGATTCCCTTATGGCTAATATTCAACGCAGAAAGACCGTTACCGCCTTTGTTGGCGGTGTGCGCGTGGGGTCGGATGCACCAATTGTGGTGCAGTCCATGACCAATACCGACACGGCCGATATCCCTTCGACTGTGCAGCAGGTGGCGGCACTGGCCCGCGCCGGGTCTGAACTGGTGCGCGTGACAGTGAACAACGACGAGGCGGCGGCAGCTGTTCCCTACATCGTCGAGCAACTCGACAAGCAGGGTATCCGTGTGCCCATCATCGGCGACTTCCACTACAACGGACATGTTCTGCTGACCAAGTATCCCGAGTGTGCGCGCGATCTGGCCAAGTACCGCATCAATCCCGGCAACGCCAGCATTGGCAAGACGGGAGACTCGAATTTCCGCACTATGATCGAAGTCGCGGTGAAATATCAGAAGCCGGTGCGCATTGGAGTGAACTGGGGATCGCTCGACCAAGTGCTGCTGACTCGCATGATGGACGAGAATTCCAAACTCGACGAACCGAAAGATGCGCGCGAAGTGACGATGGAAGCAATGGTAGTAAGTGCGCTGAATTCGGCACAACTGGCCGAGCAATTTGGCTTGCGTCCTGACCAGATCATTTTGAGCGCAAAGGTGAGCGGCGTACAGGATTTGATCGACGTGTACCGCGCGCTGGCGGCACGCTGCAGCTATCCGCTGCACCTTGGACTCACGGAAGCCGGCATGGGAGCGAAGGGCGTGGTCGCATCGAGCGCTGCGATGGGCGTGGTGCTGCAAGAAGGCATCGGTGACACCATTCGCGTTTCGCTAACCCCGGCACCGGGCGGCGATCGCACAGAAGAAGTTCGGGTAGCGCAGCAGATTCTGCAATCGATGGGCATTCGCAGTTTCACGCCTCAGGTGACGGCGTGCCCGGGCTGCGGACGCACCACCAGCACGTTCTTCCAGGAGATGGCCGAGCAGATACAGACCTACCTGCGCGAGCAAATGCCAGGGTGGAAGGGACGCTACGTCGGCGTCGAAGAGATGAAACTTGCCGTGATGGGATGCGTGGTCAACGGTCCCGGCGAGTCGAAGCATGCCAACATCGGCATTTCGCTGCCGGGCACGTTCGAGGAACCCAAGGCTCCGGTCTACGTTGACGGACGGCTGTTCACCACGCTTAAGGGCGACCGCATTGTTGCGGAGTTTATTGGGATTCTCGACGACTACGTCGATTCGCACTACGCGGCCAGAGAGACCGTGAAGGAAGAAGTTCCCGCCAAGGTCTAAAACCGGTCCCGACAAATGCCAGCCTTCTACATCTGCTTGCAGGAGAAGATTCCCGGTGTGGACGCGACCGGGCTGGAAGGGCGCGCTTTATCCAAACATAGCGAAAAGCTTGAGGTGCTGGCCAACCAGGCCGGCGTCATTTCTCTGATGAATCTCTTCAGCGCCAGCGAAGAAGAGATGGCTGGATTTCTCGAAGAAGGCGGATCCGACGTGAATCCTCTCGAGGAGAAGTGGTTCTCTTCCGAAGAAGGGCTGAAGACCATCGCGGCGCTGTTGAAGGCTCTGGCAGGCGCTCCGTCGATCGAGGGGCCGGCACTATCCGCAGAGCTAACAGAGTTTCAGCAGGTCCTTGAGGTCGCCCGGTCGCGGAACGTGCGCTGGCATCTCGGAATCGATTATTGAGCCCAACCCGGGCCCATCCCACCCAGCTATTGTCCGATAAACAGGAAAACAGGATTCTGCGGCGGGGGTTCCAGACCCGACTGCGCCGGCGCCGCGCTGAACGGAGCGAGAAGATCGGTCACTAGCGTGTCGGGCGTGTTGGTTCCGCCGGTAGCGAGGGAACTTGTGGTTGTGTTGACGATAGCTACCGTACCTCCGTCACAGACGCTGGCGTAAACGCGGCTGCTGTCGGCGGCGGCAACCGTGGACATGCGGAACCGTGCTGAGGCTGGAGTGTAGGACGTAACCGGTGCGCAGTACGTGGCCGGAGCAAACGCAAATGGGTTAACCGTCGCGCCGCTGGAAGTGGCTACTGGGGGTAGCAGCGGGAATATCGTTGTCTTCACCGTTAACGATCCGGCATCGAAGACAGTCACTTGCGGAATCACACAACCCGTAGCGTTCAGGAGAGGGTCAGGACATGCGGAGGTCGCGGTCGAATAGCTCGCGACGTAGAACCGACTGCCATCGGGCAAAGCCGTCACGGACACTGGCGCTGCCGTCGAGCAAGTCGTGCTGGAACACACTGATGGCAAAGGAATGCTGATGCCCGCGGGATTTCCCACGGGAGTCGGTGGATCCGTTGTCGCGTTAAACACATAGACCGACCCCGCGTTCGGGTTGGTCACATACAAACGGTTCCGGCTTTTGTCATAAAAGACAAAGTTTGCGCCGGGGGCACCCACGGACTGCGGAGATTGCGGAATCACGGCATCCGAGGCCGTATTAATCGTATAGAGCTGCGACGGCTGCGACGCATTCCCCTGGGTCACGACGTACACCCGCTGGCTATCCGGTCGCGAAACTGCCCACACCGGGGAGGACGCTACCGGTATCGTCGCTATGGTCGTCAGGTCAATTGGAGAAAGATCGGCGACCGTATTGTTCCCCTGATTGAGGACGTAGAGATCGGACCCGACGGGAGTCTCTACCATCGCGACGGGATGCGCTCCGGCGGGAAGGTAGGCAAGGTTGGTGACTGTGTTCGACGCCGAACTGAGCACCATGACGGAATCTGTGCTGGCGAGATTGCAATTCGGATCGCTTTCGGATCCGTAGTTGGCGACGTAAGCGGCATTGTTTTGCGTGGTGGCCACAAAGTCAGGAAGATAGGGACAAAACGTGGGAACGGTCGCAACCCCACCGGTAGCCGGACCCAACCCAGCATAGCTGGGATTCACATATTGGATGGTTGTGCCGGTGGCCGAGATAATTGGAAAACAGCCGTCATAGGCTGCGGGGTTCGCACCTGGGATCGAAACCCCGGAGATCACGATCTGCGCCCCTACGATGGCAGTCGTGATCGGGGCACTGAGCGCGATTGTGACCAGATTGCCGGCTTCGCTTATAGCAGTGATTGAGGAAGACTGAGAACTGCCTACGTTGAGCACGGGAAAGGTAGTCGTGGTACCCAGTCCGGTCGAGGTCGCACTATCACCGGCTGGAAAAAACGCGGTGACCGAGTCCGCTCCTCCGGCACAGAGGCTGGCACCGGCATTGGCCACGAACGCGCGCGAATTATTGGAAAGAATGGCGCCATGCGTCGGATTCACACCCATGGCGGCCTGACCGATGTCGGTGTCTCCGGAGACGTCGATCTGCAGGGCAGAACCAGGGTTCAAGGGAACATTGGCGCTGATGCCAAAAACCTCGTGGAAATTCGCCGGGTTGGGAGGAGTCGTGCCGGTAGGAATGACTACGGGGCGATAGACCTGACCACAGGAAATCTCCAGCAACGTCGCCAGCGCGATCGCTGCCACCCAGCCCACACGTCGGAAACTCATCGGCACCCCGAAGAAGAAGTTCTGATTCGAAGGATTACGTTCGAATGATTTTAGACAGAAGCGATTATTGTAACGATTGTGAGGCGTCCGCGCTAGGTCGGGTGTCGCCTTCCGGTATTCGGCTTCCGCACTCAGCAGAGGGATGCGGAGTAAACAGCGCGGGATGCCCGGATGCGCTGCCCGCTTGGACCTGCGAACACGTTTCGACTGGAGGAATGCAAACGCCGAGAGCCGAGAGCCGACCCTCTATCGTCGGCGCGACTTTGCCGTCGCCGCGGCCGGTTCCTCCGACTTGATGGTGGCAGCGGGCTTCTTTTTGCCTTCCATCTGGGCCAGGCTTTGTTTCAGCGCCGCCATCAGATCGACCACCGGGGCCAGTTTCTTTGGCTTTTCAACGGCGGCCACTTCCCCGCCCTCAAGTTTGGTCTCAATCAGTTGCTTCAGGTTTTCCTGGAAGTTGTCTTTGTATTTTTCGGGATCCCACTCATCGGCCAAGGCCTCGATCAACTGATGGGCAACTTTCACCTCGGCATCCTTCAATTCCACATCAGGAGCGCCGAAGCCTTCGACCTTGCGGACTTCTTCCGCGTAGTACATGGTGTGGAGCATGAGTCCGCCTTCGTGCGGGCGCAGGAACACCGTGTACTCGCGGTTGTGCATGGTGATCTTGGCGATGGCGACATATTCGCTCTCTTCGAGCGCCTTGGTAAGCAGGGCATAGGGGCGGCGGCCCGCTTCCTCGGGCATCATGTAATACGACGACTCGAAATAGACGGGATCGACGTCGCTGGTCTTCACGAATTCGAGGATCTCCATGGTCTTGGCGGTCTGCGGCTCGATCTTCTTGATCTCGTCGGGCTCGATGATGATGTATTCGTCCTTGCGGAACTCATAGCCCTTGACGATGTCGGCGCGGTCGACGACCTGGCCATCGGCCTGACAAACGTATTGCTGCTTGAGCCGCGACTTGTCGGTGCGGTGGAGCATGTTGAAGGAAATGCCGCTGCTGCGCGCCCCCGAAAACAGACGCACGGGCATGGAAATGAGTCCAAAGGTTAAATGACCAGACCAGACCGACGATGGCATAGTTCCCCTCGCAGGCAATTCCCGCAGCGTCTCGAGCTGGATCCGGGAACCGAGTTAGCTAAACTCAATCGCTCAGAGAGTTTAGCCTAGAAACCACGTTGGATGCACCAATCGAGTGGCATGTTGGGGGAGCAGGAACCGAAATTCGAAGCCGGACCGGATGGGGTCGGCGGGTGGCAGATACTACGGGTAGTAGTCAACCCTTCGGTTCCGGCATTCCGGATCTCGGCTTCGGGCTCCTGGGTCCCTCCTCGCAGAGTTTCTGGCTGAGAGCCTAGGGGGTGATTTTGAAGCGCTTGCCGCTTCTAGCTCATCTCTATTCAGCACCATCCTGACTGGAGACTCAATGACTGACCTGCGCTACCCCATCGGTAAATTCCGCTTCGACGGACCTCTGACGGCGCAGCAGAAGCAAGCAGCGTTGGACGACATTGCCACGGCACCGGCGAGCCTGCGCGCCGCCGTCAAAGGCCTGTCCGAGGCTCAACTCGACACGCCGTATCGGCCCGGCGGATGGACCGTCCGACAGGTCGTCCATCACGTGCCGGACAGCCATTTGAATTCTTACGTGCGCTTCAAACTGGCGCTCACCGAAGACGAGCCGACCATCAAGCCCTATGCCGAAGACCGATGGGCAGAACTAAACGACACGAAGGCAACTCCGGTTGAAGTTTCTCTGACGATGCTTGAAGCTCTGCACGATCGCTGGGTACGCCTGCTGCGGTCGCTATCTTCTGAGGAGTGGAAGCGCACGTTCCGCCATCCGGAACTGGGCGCGATGACCCTGGAGAAGACGCTGGCGCTTTATGCCTGGCATGGCCGGCATCATGTGAGCCACATCACAAGCCTCCGTGATCGCGAGGGTTGGTAGCTTTTGGAGATCACTTTCGTACGAGCGGCGGTAAACTTAGGTCATCTTTCCGGGGTCCGGTTGCCCCGATAGGCTAGGCAGGAATGCAAGACTCTCTTCATCGGCGCGGCCTACTGGGGATCAGCTTGCTCCTCGGCTCTTCCGCGCTGGCTCTCGCGCAGAGCCAACCGGCCGCCGCGTTTCCGCCGGCGCAGAGTTCGGCGCCGGCCAGTCCTCTAGCCGCAGCTGCGAGCAGCGCCAAGGCGCAGAAAACCGGACACGCCAAGAAGGTCTTCACGGACGACGACATGGAAGCAAACGCGGGACCTCTACCGCGGATGAAGATGGACGGGCCTGAAAATGGCGACGAGATTGTGGCGGCAATCGCCAAATACAAGGAAACCCATACCCCGGAGCAAACGGAACAAGCCATCCGCACATGGTATGACCGATATGATGAGATGCTGGTTGCCACCATTCAGGAAAACCGCGACATGGCAACCATTGGTAGCGTGAACATGAGCAACGGAAACGAACTCTGCCAGCAGAGCCAGGACTACGAGCACTGCCAGAGTCGCCAAATGGCAGATCAGCGAGGGAGTCGAACCGACCAGACTCAGATGATCAAGAACAACGCGCTAATGATGAGGATTCAGCGCGTGTTCCAGAAAGTCAGAGGTGCTCTGATGATGAACAACCTGCATTACTCGTGGTTCAGAATTCAGAGCAACAGTTATAACGGCGATGAATTATGACAGCTGCGTTCTGCCGGAACGGCTTAGCACTGGAAAGGACTGGCACCTTTCGGGCTCAGACTGAATCTCTCTAGCAACGCTCTCTTAGGTAATCCCTAGTTTCCACAAAAAATAGCTGGCCGTTTCACGGAGTACGGCGATAGAGCGTTGCCACGCGCTGTGGGGCCGCGAGTCCGGGCGCGGCGCGACGTAGACCGGCGCAATCCCCTCGTGCTCCAGAAGCTTGCGGATACGAAAGACGTGATATGCATCGCTCACCGCGATGCAACTGCGCAGGCCATTCGCATGCATGATCACGCCCACGCGCACGGCTGATTCAGAAGTGTCGCGGCCCTGCGTTTCAGCAATCAGGCTCCGTTCGGGGACGCCGTGGCGCATCAAATAGTCGCGGCCGACCCCTCCTTCGCTGAAGGTAGGATCGGCGGCGGCGCCGCCGGTTGTGATCACCACCGGCGCCACGTCATGATGAAAGACCTCGAGAGCATGATCGAGACGCGCGCGCAGCACAGGAGAAGGGCGCCCGGAATACTCGGCCGCGCCGAAGACGACAATCGCGTCGGCTTTCTGGATTTCCTGAAGAGAGGCGGTATGCACCACCTGAAAGGCGGTGATGATCAGAAACGGCACAACAGCGGAGACCAACAGAAGCAACAGACGAAGCCACCATCGGGCTTGCGGATGCTGGTTGGCGGCTTCATCGGTCATTCCTTAGACGGTCATCCTATCGGCGAGCATCGTTAGGCATTCATCCTTGCGCGAAGAATTTGGAGATTTCGTCGGCAGCGATGGCGCCTTCCCGGATGATGCGCCAGCGAGTCGCTTCGTCCGTGAGATCGATGATGGTGGAAGCCACATCGCGGGGAGAAGAGCCGCCGTCGACGATGATGTTGATGCGTCCTTCGAGTTGTTCTCGGACCTGCTCCGCGCTGGTGCACTCCGAGGCGCCGCTGAGGTTCGCCGACGTCGCCGTGATCGGAATGGCAGCAGCCGTTACGACCGCCAGCGGAATCTGCGCATTCGGCACACGCAAGGCTACGTTGCCAGTATTAGCCGTCACTTTAAGCGGCAAGCGCGATCCGGCCTTCACGATGATGGTCAGTGGGCCAGGCCAGAACTTCCGCGCCAGAGCATAGAATTCTTCGGGCAGCGGCTTGGCCAGTTCCTCCGCCTGGTCGGTGCTGGCGATGAGCAGCGAGAGCGGCTTGTGGCGCGAGCGGGTCTTGATGTCATACACCTTATCTACTGCGCGCAGGTTGAAGGGATCAGCAGCCAGCCCATAAAACGTGTCGGTCGGCATGCCCAGCACTTCCCCAGAACGGATCTGGTCGGCGGCGTATTTCACCAGGGACGATTCGGGAGTTTCGCAATTAATTTTTAGGATCTCGGCGCGCACGGCGCTCCCTTCTATTGCTGCAGATGGATTTATTTAGACGCGAAACCTACCATAATACGGCAAAACGCGGCAAGAGGAAGCGGCAGCGTATGATTCGGTGGTGGCAAGTTCAAGCGCTTGACCTCGAAGCCGACAGAGTCTCACGAAGGAACCCCAACCGCAGATGACCCGAACCGCAGAATCCGCGCCCAACGCCCAACACCGACTTCGTCGCATTGAAGGCCGCCACAATGCCCTGGTGAAAGAACTGCGTCAGGCTTTTGCGCATGCCGAGCGCACAGAGGACGGAAGCTGTGCCATCGAAGGCTTGCGCATTGTGGAAGAGGCGATCCGCAGCGGCTTGCGCTTTCGGGCGGTGTTCTTTAAGGAATCGGCACAGAACTTGGCGGAGCGCCTGCTGCCGCAGATCGGCGCCCACGTCGACACGTTGCTGCTTCCCGACAAGCTCTTCGACGCCACCGTTCCGACCGAGACGCCGCAAGGAGTGGCGGCGCTGGTTCGGCTGAAGGAATTCTCGTTAGCCGACATATTGGAACGCTCGCAAGTCGGACCGGTCATCGTGCTTGCAGGACTGCAGGATCCGGGGAATCTGGGAACGATTCTGCGCTCGGCCGAGGCTTTTGGCAGTGCGGGCGTCGTGCTGGGCGAGGGCACGGTGAGTCCGTTCAATTCGAAGGTGATTCGGGCGTCGGCGGGATCGGTGTTCCGGCTTCCGGTCGTTATCGGAAAAGCCGCCGGCGGAATGGAGGAGATTTCCGCGAAGCTGCGTGCGCAAAGTGTGCGCCTGATTGCGACGTCCTCGCACAAGGGCGCGCCGCTCGATCAGGCGAATCTGACCGGGCCTTCGGCGATTTTCGTCGGGAGCGAGGGATCGGGCCTGCCGCGCGCGCTACTGGCGCAAGCCGATGAGTTGATCGCAATTCCCCACACGGCGCAGGTCGAATCGCTGAATGCGGGCGTTGCGGGAAGCATCGTACTGTACGAGGCAGCGCGCCAAAGACGGGGACAGTAACCTCGCCAGCTAAACGTTTCCGAGGAATTCGCTTTTGGGTGGCGCAGCGCTTTCAGCGCTGCGATGAAGCCTTCTTCAAATCTGTGAGGGCTTTAGCCCCTGCGGTCCTCACTTCAGGCCAGTCCGCCGCCATCCACCACCAAGCTCGCTCCCGTAATCCAACTCGACATCGGACTCGCTAGAAACAAAACCGCATTCGCGATGTCGTCCGGAGTGCCGACTCTCGCCAGCGGACGATTCGCCGCTTCCCTCATGAACGCTTCCCTGTCCTCTCCAAGCTGGGCGCATTCACTGCGCAGCATGGGAGTGTCGACGTCTCCCGGACACACGCAGTTCACACGGACGTTGTGCTTGCCGTGGTCAATGGCCATGGCGCGGGTCAGGTTCACGGCGCCGCCTTTGGCAGCGCAGTAAGACGCAGCGCGTGGGCCTCCCTTGAGCGACCATCCTGAACCGATGTTGATGATGCTGCCTCCTCCGCTGCGGATCATGTGCGGCACAACTTCGCGCGAAAGCAGATAGATTCCCTTGAGAGTCACGTCGAGGGCAAGGTCCCATTCGTCCTCGGTAAGTTCGACGATGTCTTTGCGGATGGCGATGCCAGTGCAGTTGCAGAGAATGTCGATCTTACTGAATTTTTCGATGACAGTATCGACAGTCTGGCGGCAATCGGCAGTGCTACGGACGTCGCACTTCAGGAAGGAGGCCTCGCCTCCGTGAGCTTCGATTTCAGTGGCCGTTTCGCTTCCTCTGTTCTCGTCGATGTCGAGGACTGCGACGAACGCTCCCATCTCGGCAAGACGAAACGAGATCCCACGCCCGATGCCCGAGGCAGCCCCGGTGACCATCGCGACCTTACCCTCCAGCGACAGAAGTTGCGCCGCGCGTTCTTCGTTTTTTGAGTACATCTTCATCGCGACGTGCTGACGGAACCGAGTCCGCACCGCTCGCCAAACTCGGCTCTGAGCGTGTCGACATACCAATCGTCCAGAGACCGAAAGGAGTCTTGGAGTACATAATCTCTCGTAAGCGTCACGAACTCTTGATCGTGTAAGCGGACTGCCGAAAGAAATACGCCGTCCATAAATATGTAGTGCCCTTGAGGATTTCCAGAGGCCGCATGGTGGGCGTTGCACGACTCAATGTCGTCTTCAACATAGCCGCTGTTTGGAAGCGAACGAACGGTCGGGCGCAGAATGGTTTCCTCGAACACATCTCCGCCACCTGTTCTTTCGCAAAATTCTATGAGGTCGGGAGGGAGAACCAACCGCTCGCGTTGTAACCAGTCCTCGATTTCTGGCCGCGGAATCGCGCCAAACCACTGAAATGGCTTAGGCCAGCGCTCAGCATCTTGAAGAATAATAAGCATCGATATGCCCCGAATTCGTGGACTAATCGTCTCTTTCCAGAGCCTTTCCTACCGCTTCCAGAGTGAGGTCCACATCTTGCTCGGAGTGTGCCAGCGTCACGATCGAATGCAGCGTCGCGGATGGTGACGCGTACACGCCGAACGGAAACAGCGACAGTACGAACTTCTGGAAGGCGGCGCGGTCTACGAACTGGCAGAAGTCGCGGTAGTCGCGGATCGCGGGCTGGTCCGTGAACATCAACTGAAACATCGGGCCCACATTCTGCACCACAACTGCGCCGCCTTTCTTCTTGAACAGCTCCCTGTACCCAGCACACAGCCGCTCTGCGATGCGCCAGGTGTGGCGGAACGAGGCGTTATTGTCACGGGTAAGCATGCGCAGGTTGGCCCTCGCGGCGAACATTCCGATGCGCGATCCGTTATGAGTGCCGTAGTGCAGAACACCTCCCCACTGCAGCGCATCCATTACGTCGGCGCGGCCCACTAGCGCCGCTACCGGCAAGCCGCAGCCCAGCGCTTTGCCGAAGGTCACCAGATCGGGAGACAGTTTGTAGTATTCCTGGCAGCCGCCGGGGGCGATGCGGAATCCGGTCACGGTTTCGTCGAGGATGAAGAGAATTCCATTGGTTCTTGCGAGTTTCTGCAGGCCTTGCAGATATCCCTCCGCCGGAGGAATCACGCCCATGTTGGCCATGATCCCTTCGGTGATGATCGCTGCGATCTGGCCGGGATAATTTTCAATCGCACGTTGCAGCGCGGATGGATCGTTCCAAGGCACAACAATGGTGTCGTCGAGCGCGCTACGATTCAAGCCGGAACTGTCGGGAATCTTAATGGGATCGCTGCGCAATCCCAAGGCAGCCGGCGGCAGAACGTTCGAACTGACCAGCAGATCGTCGTGCCAACCGTGGTAGTGGCCCTCGAATTTGAGAATCTTCGGGCGTCCGGTGACTCCGCGAGCCAGACGAATCGCTGCCATCACCGCCTCTGTGCCAGTGTTCGCAAATCGCACGCGCTCGGCGTTGGGCACGATACGCGTCAGCATCTCCGCCACATCCAATTCAACGGGCGTAGCGGTGGCGAAGTGCGCTCCGGTCGTCGCGGCTTCAGTGATGGCTTCCACGATCTCAGGATGCGCGTGGCCCAGAGGCAGGGCGCCGAAGGCCATCATCCAGTCGATGTACTCGTTACCGTCGACGTCGTAGATGCGCGACCCATGGCCGCGCTCCATAAAAATGGGATACTTGCCGAAATTCGCTGGACCGCGCGAGGACGAACTGCTGGCCTCGATCAGTACGCCGAGGGTGCGCTCGTAAAGCTGCTTGGACTTCTCCGTGCTGAAGGGCAATCGGACCTCCCGGTCCCGGTAGCACCGACCTCTTACCGGCTGTCGCGAGCGCGCTACGACTTGCTATGGTACAGCAGAGTCGAGGTTTGACACGCCCTCCGTGCTGCCCATACCGGTAACCATTACCTAATTTGGCCTGCAATTTTTGTCTGCCCGACCATTCTTAATCTGCATGGCCGCTACCGCTCAAACATCCCCTAGAGACAGAGACGCATCCCCAGATTCCATGGAGTGAGGCTTGAACCATGAAAAAGTCAATTCTCGCCGTGTTTTCGCAACTCAGACGATCTGTCCTGAGACCGTTTTTCCCCTGCATCGTGGCTGCTTCGGTGTGTTGGGGAGCCGCTGGGCAAGTCGGGCCTCGAGCCGATGAGAAGGCTGCCGAACCTTCGCACATCGCGGGATGGGTCGTGATTCCCGTCGAGGAATATCGCGTTCTGCGTGCGAAGGCTTACCCCGTCGAGCACGATCCGGAACCGCCTCCCACGGACGCCACTCTGACTCGCGTGGATTATGACCTGCATGTTGCCGGCGACTTGGCGGCGGGGCGGGCCAACCTCACCGTCGACGTTCTGAAAGATGGGTGGGTGCGCGTTCCGGTTCCCGCTGGCCTGCTGGTCAGAGAGGCGCGCCTCGACGGCAAGCCCGTATCACTTGTTCCGGGAGCACAGGGTCAAGGCAAAGGTGCCACGCATCTCGCGGCGCTGCTTTCGCACGCCGGCCGTTTCGAACTACTGCTGGATGTGGACGTGCCAGTCACAATCTCGGCGGGCGATGAGAGTATTTCGCTGCCTTCCACAGAATCGGGAGTCACGCGGGCTACAGTTCTCCTCCCGCGCCAAGGGATCGACCTTAGAGTCGGTGGCGGATTGCTCTCCGAGAAATCGGAAACCGCGGGCGAGACCAAGTGGCTCGCCTACGCACGCGGAAATGAGGCGCTGACGTTCACGTGGCGGCGCAAAACGGAAGACCATCACGTCGAGTTGCCGCTACGCCTGCGTGGCTCGCTGACGCAACTCACCAGCCTGGCGGAGGACGCGACCTCCATTTATGCGGAAGCGAGTCTCGAAGTCGTGCAGGGCTCAGCCCGCGAGGTACGCATCCAACTGCCGGACAAAATAACCATTAATCAGGTTTCCGGCGCGATGGTGGCGGATTGGGAGATGAAGAACAGCGACCTGGCCGTGACCTTCTTGGAGCCCGTCGAGCACAGCGCGCGCTTCGTGATCAGCGGCGAGGCACGGTTGCCAAAAGACGGAATCATCGACATTCCCCTGCTGCGGCTTCTCAACACGGAGCGCGACACCGGGGGCGTAGCGGTCGAAATTCTTGGCGCTGGCGAAATCAAAGACCAGAAAGCGCAGGGTCTTGAAGATGCAGACGCCACCGATCTCGGCGACATGGTGGCGAACCGGCAGTCTCCTGCCCTGGTCGCGTTTCGCGCGCGATCGGGCGAGGCGGGCTTGACCCGGTCTTTAAGCGTGAACGTCGCTCGCTACGACCAGCAGGCGGTTCTGATGGCGAACATTGAAGAGGCTCGCTATCAGGTGTTGATGAGCGCGGACGGCAAGGAACTGGTGCAGGCACGCTATGCCGTGCGCAACAACCAGCGCAATTTCGTGAAGGTGACACTGCCTGCGGGGGCCACCGTCTGGAGTGTGACCCTGGCAGGAAGACCTGTCCGTCCTGGCCAATCGCCGGACGGAAGCCTGCTGCTGCCACTCGAGAAGTCGCGAGGCGGAGACGAAGCGCCCGCGTTCGCCGTTGAAATCCTATATCTCGCGAAGGCAGCGGCTTGGAACGACAAAGGTCAGCAGAAGGTCACGCTGCCTGCGCTTGATCTTCCGATCTCCCGCACCGGGCTGCTGCTGTACTACCCGCCTCTATTCAAGGTTTCGGCAGAACCGGGAACCTTTCGCACGCAGGAGTATGTGAATCCGGTTTCTGCGGTGCTGGAACCGCCGAGCGGCGCCACGGTGATCCGGACTTCGGCGGCAAAGCCTGCAGCAACTCCCACAGACTTCGATCGACTGGAACAATTCACCAAACTGCAGGGAGCCGATGACAAGGAGAAGAAGGACGCAACCCAAGCTCTGCTCGATTCGTTCAAAGCAAAATCGTCGAGTGGAAAGGTGACGGGAATCCTGCCGATCGACGTGGCGTTCCCCGCTTTTGGGCCGTCGATATTCCTGGTTTCTGAACTTACCAGCGAGAACCAGTTTCCAGCGGCAGCATTCAACTTCCAGCGCGACAAAAAGGCAGGGGTGCGATGAAAAACATATTTGTGATGTTGTTGCTTTGCTCCGTGTGTATGGCTCAAGTGCCTCCTGGGGAAGAGAAAACCGCGCTGCCGTTGCCTGATTCCGGCAATGTCACGCTGTCCCTCGACGAATACAACAAGCTGGTGGAACTGGCAGCGAAGCCGCCGAAGAAATCCGACGTCGCACCGCTTCCCTACTCGGTCAAGCATGCCGACCTGAAGTTGCACGTTGAGAATGACGGCGTATGCGGCACCGTGAGCCTTGAGGGAGAAATCTTCCGCAAGGGCATCAGCAAAGTTCCAATGGTCAGCGGGATGACCGTGCTCGACGCGCACCAGAGCGGCAAAGGGGTTCCCTTGCTGCAGGAGAATGGCACGCACATGGCCTTGCTGCCGGGGCCAGGCGAATTTTCCGTCGCTCTCGACACCGGGTTGCCGCTGCGAATCGAGGCCGGACGCGCCTCCTTCAGCCTGCCCGCGCCCACGGCTGGCAGCGTACAACTTTCGCTTGTGATCCCCGGTGATCACACCCTAGCGAACATCAGTCTCGGCATCATCACCAGCCGGAAATCGGAGAACGGACACACCGCGATCGAAGCTACGCTGGTGCCCGGACAGCCAGCGAACATCTGGTGGGCAACGCGAGAGGCCGTGACTCCGCCGGTGCCACGTGAAGTCCGCTTTCTGTCCGATGTGAAGACTCTCGTGTCGGTTAGCGAGGCGGAGATGCGTGTGGCCGTGCTGGCCGACATCACCGTCGTGCAGGGCGAGCCGTCGCAATTCCACGTGGACGTTCCGGAGGGATTTGAGGTAACCGGCGTGACCGGAGCTACCCTCGATTCCACGGAAACGAACTCTGGCGTTCTGACGTTAAAGGTGAATGCTCCAGACCAACGCAGTCACCAGTTCCTGATTTCTTTGGAGCGCTCGATCAGCGGGGGGAGGGCAGACGCGCCGTTCCTGAGTTTCAAGCGCGCCCAACGCGAGACCGGCGAAGTACTGGTCGAAGGCTCGGGCACGATGGAACTGACCGCAGCCGAAGGCGGCGGCTTGAAGCGCATGGACGTGAAAGAAGCGAGTCCATATTTGCGCTCTCTGGCTCATTTCCCGGCCCAGGCGGCGTTCCGCTATCACAAGCAGGCCAGCGAGACACCGACTCTGGCGCTGCAATGGGTGCGCTTCCCGGACGGTAGCGTGCTCGCGGCCATCGCTGAGAGCGCGGTGGTCACGACCATGGTCACGTCAGAGGGCAAGTCGCTCACCGAAGTGAAGCTGATCGTTAAGAACCAGGCGCAGCCGTTCCTGAAAGTCGCTCTGCCCGCTGGCGTCAGCATTCTCTCGGCAGAGGTCGGCGGCGAACGCGTGAAACCGGTACAAGGCCCGGACGGCAGTCGCGTGCCTCTTCTGCGGGCGGGATTTCGCCCGACTGGTTCGTACGAGGTATCGTTCGTATTCATGCACTCTGGCGCGCCGTTTGCGAAGAAGGGCGGCGCCGATCTCAGCCTTCCGAGCATGGACATTCCCATCAGCTTGCTGAGCTGGGAAGTCTTTCTGCCGGAACAATACAAAGTAAAAGATTTTGGCGGTGATGTAATTGCGGCCAACCGTGTGCCGGCACCCTTCCGCGAAGAGGACGCGATCAGCGCAGAAAATCGCGACTCGGACGTCTACAGCAACACGAGAATGGAAGCGCCGCCGGGACAAATGGGAGGGTACGTCACAGATCCCAGCGGCGCTGTGGTTCCAAACGCACGTGTGACGATCACTGCGAGCAATGGAGGAAGCCGAACCGCGACGACCGATGGCCAGGGGCGTTGGGCTGTCGTGGGGCTGGAATCAGGGAACTTCAAAGCCAAGACGGAAATGCTGGGCTTCCGAACGAGCACGTTCAATCTCAACTACGACGCCAGCAAGCCGTCAAGCTACAACTTTCCGTTGAGCGTTGCGAGCGCGGCTGAAACCGTGGAAGTTTCGAGCACGATGCCTCAAACAACGAAAAGCGGAACGAATGCGCTTCGCGGAGAGGCCCTCGGCGGCCCGATCAACGGCCAAAACATCAACTCATTGATGATGTTGGCTCCCGGAGTCGCAAAACAAAATGCAGCCTCTGAGAATGTGGTGAACCTGCAACGCAAGGTGGCCGGCGTGTTGCCGGTGCCAGTCGATATTCCGCGGACGGGAACGTCGTTTAGCTTCGTCCGTCCGCTGGTCTTGGATGAAGAGACGAAGGTGACCTTCAGCTATAAGAGCAGGTGAACTAGTTCTTCGGCCATGAGCGGCTTCGCGAGACCCCCTGTGTTTACCGCTTTCTTGCTAATGGCATAGAATGACGGTTCGCGGGGAGCCGCTCATGAGCAGTCCTGAGGAATGGAAGAAGTGGGAAGGCCGCGTCGACGGGAAGTTTCCGCTTCGGCACTGGCTCGGCGGTTCGGAGCACAGCGCGGTTTTTCTTACTGAGCGTCCGGGACACGCCGATCAGAAGGTCGCGATCAAATTGATCGCGGCCGACGCGGACGCGGATCGCCAGCTTTCGCGCTGGCGCGCCGCGGCCCAGTTCTCGCATCCCCACCTAATGCGCATCTATGAAGCCGGACGTTGCCGGCTGGATGGCACGCCCCTCCTTTATTTCGTCATGGAGTATGCGGAGGAGGATCTCTCGCAGATCCTTCCACAGCGGCCTCTGGCGGCCTCTGAAGTGACGGAGTTGCTCCCTCCGCTTCTGGACTCGCTGTCGTACCTGCATAGCAAAGGATTCGTCCACGGACGCATCAAGCCGTCGAATGTGCACGCGACGGGCGATCAGTTGAAGCTCTCGGCGGATCAGATTGTTTCTGCTGCGGAGCTGAATCCCACGCCGAATCGGCGCGACGTGTACGACGCCCCCGAAACTGCGGCTGGAGTTGTCTCGCCTGCGGGCGATGTGTGGTCCATCGGCGTGACACTCATCGCCGCGTTGACGCAGAACGTAGCATTTGAGGGCGAGACGTTGCGTGGCGATCCCGACCCGCCCGAAACCGTTCCCCCGCCGTTCCGTGGAATTGCTCGTGAGTGCTTGCATCTCGATCCCAGGCGCCGCTGCTCCATCACAGAAATTCAGGCGCGGCTGCAGCCCGCGGCACGATCCGTGCCGGCGGAGCCTGAAGAGCCGTTGCCTCAGAGACGCCTGAGCAAACGCGGGCCCATTGCGGCCGCTTTGCTGGCCTCTGTGGTCCTGGTGGGATTGATCATCTATTTCTCTCGGGGGAAAAGCGCACCTTCGCAGGGCTCCGCTACGACCGAGCAGCATGCAGCACAAACTGCCCCGCAACCTTCGTCTCAGACCACACCGCAAACTGTTGCACCACAGGCAGCGCCGCCAACCGCGCCGACGGCAGCACTCAAGCCGCGGGCTAGTCAGCCAGTCGCGGCACCGAAGAAGTTGTCTGCATTCGGCGGCGAGGTCTTGCACCAGGTACTACCCGATGTTTCTAAGAGCGCGCAGAACACGATCTCGGGAACGGTGAAGGTTGGAGTAAGGGTTGAAGTAGATCCGTCCGGCAAGGTCACCACTGCGAAGCTGACTTCGCCCGGGCCCAGCAGGTATTTCGCGGGTCTGGCTTTGAAGGCCGCGCAACGCTGGGAGTTTTCTCCCCCCGTGGCTGACGCAAAGCCAACGGCCAGCACTTGGCTGATTCAGTTCCGCTTCAAACGAACCTCAACCCAGGCCGTGCCCCAACGAGTAACACGCTAAGCTTTGCTCGACTGGCGCAACTTCCACACAATCTGCCTTACCATCCCCAGCAGCAACTTCGCGTCGTAGGCCTCCAACCCGAAGCGCAGGACCAACCAGCGGGCCTTCTTCTCAAACATTGCGTCAGTCCCGGGCTTCACGTAACCACTGATGCGAAGCGCTGCCAGCAATCCCTCGGTGATTTGCTCGGTCTGCCCCGCCGATGCGAGTTCGATCTCTTCTTTCGCGGGTGGAAGCGGCGTACTCCGAGCCAGTTCGTAGAGACAGACCGCGACGGCCTGTCCCAGATTCATTGAGATGTTCTGTTGCTTCGTCGGAATGTTGAGCAGCCAGTGGCAGTGGCTGAAATCTTTGTTCGTCAGGCCAATTTTTTCGGAGCCGAACAGAAGAGCGACCCGCCCGGTGTGAAGTTGCTGGCGAATCGAGGCGCCGGCCGGTTCGTCGAGGTGACGCACGGGCTGCTGCAATGCGCGATTGCGGACGGCGGTCGTCCCCACAACCAAAGCGCAATCAGCCACAGCTTCGGCAACAGTCTTGAATTCCTCCGCCGTGTTGAGCAAGTCGGAGGCGCCGACAGCTGAACGGGCTTCGCGAAATCCTTCCGCGAATGCATTCACCAGGCGCAGGCGGTGCGCGCCGAAATTGCTCATGGCACGCGCCGCAGCGCCAATATTCAGAGGATTTCGCGGGCGCACCAGCACGACCACAAGACCGTCGAGTTCTGAAACGATAGGCAAGCGCTCAATTTTACGACAGGTGGGTCTCTGCGATCAGGGGATGGTTAGGCCGTTCAGCGAGACGGCACCGCAGCAGCCTCAGCAAGTTGTTTGCGTTCAGCGGCAGCAGTCTTGGCTTCTTTGCTGGCTTCGAGCGTCAGATCGCGCGCGCCAAAACCGACACCAATCTTCTTCAGGAAGCCGTTCGGCGGAGTGCCCCCGGCGAAGATCCATATAAAATCGTTGGGGATCTCCTGCCTGTTGCCATTGACGTCAATAATGACCCATTCCGGTTTGACCTCGACCGGATTTGAATTGAACAAGACTTTCAGCTTTCCGGAGCGCATGAAGTCTTCGATGCGCTGCGCGTTGCGCTCTTTGATGCAGCTGAAGCGTTCGCTGCGGTATGACAGCGTCACATGGTTGCCGCTCTGGCAAGCGAGCCTCATGGCAGCTTCGACCGCGCTGTCGCCGCCTCCGACGACCAGGATCTTTTTATTGATGTAGTGGTCGGCCTCGATCAGCCGGTACATCACCTTGGGCAACACTTCTCCTCTTACACCAAGTTTGCGGGGTTCGCCCGCTTTGCCGAGGGCCAGGATTACAGCATGCGAGCGATATTGATTCGTGCCTGTCGCGACCGT
>CAVVXZ010000030.1:0-148047 GCA_963752175.1 uncultured Acidobacteriaceae bacterium | reverse complement strand
CCAAGACTACGCGCCGCGCCGAGAAAGTTTCGCCGCTATCGAGCGTTAGCGAGAATCCATCCGGGGTGCGCTTGATCCCGACCACTTTCTTGTTTTCGAGTTCCGGCACCAGTCGGTCCCGGAAAGCTAGTCCGTACTCGGTGAACGTTTCTAAGCGAACCGGAAGCCCCATGTCGGCGTAAGGGATGCCGCGTTCGGCACAATATTTCTTGAGCGTCAGCGCCCCGTCTGGATCGTATAGATCGGACGCGAAGCCATCAGATTTCAGGCACATACCTTTCGGCATATGCGATATCCACGTGTCCATTGCAGGCCCAAAAATGCGGAATGATAAACCGCGCTTGCGAAGATGGGCGGCTATTGAGAGGCCGTAGGGACCTGCTCCGACGACTGCAATTTCGTGCGATAGTGATAAGACTCCTCTATCGCTCGTTTAGGGGAATACGGGACCAAACACAATTGGGGGGGAGATGGTGGGGGATGAGTAACTGCTTCTTTTTATATCACACACATGTGCACAATGCTAGACGGTTCACGATTAAAGTAAACTGTTTATTTTCATATACATACAAGAGCCTCAACCGCCAGCTTCGGTGAGGTTATCACCGATGGATCGTCTGCCTAGGGCGCCCCCATGAGCGCCGCTTGGGGCGGTCGAGAAGGTGGTCGTTCCACCTCGAAGAAGCGCTTCAGCCGCAGGAAAGGCTTCTCGAGCAGGTTCCAAGAGAGCATCGCCAGGCCGTAAGTGGCGGCGGCTGTGAGCGGCAGTACAAAGGCGGGATGTCGATCAATGTGCAAAGACATCGCCGCGTCCGTCGGAATCTTTTCCAGTAAATAGATTCCGTAGCTGATGGTTCCCGTGTAGATCAGGAATCTATTGCATACGATTGCCTGTAGCCATTTTTGTCTAGAGCACAGAGCAAGATATACGAAAGAGACCGAGGCCAACGCGGTGAACGAGTACACTGCCCACTCCACACGATGAGCAGTGATCAATGCCAGCGGTGACGCAATGAGGAGGGCCACCCACGCCGGACGGACATAGGCATCGAGAGAAAAAGCCTTTGATCGGAACGCCAAAGCCAGCAGCGCACCTGCCATCAGTCCATCCAGGCGGCAGAATGTATTGGGATAAACGTTAAAGCCGCGATGTATGAGAAAGAAACGGAGAATCGGACTGCCACAGATCAGAGTAATGGCGATCTTGCGGAGTTGTGCTTCACTGCAATAGTGCACAACGATCGGCCACACGGCATAGAACTGTTCTTCCACCGCCAAAGACCAGGTAACCCCGAGCAATCCGGTCGCCCTGGTGATTGCCGGAACTAGAAAATTCTGCAAGTAAACAAAGTACGACCACCACGGCATCGATCTGGGCTCAAAGATTCTAGGCGCTTCTGACGGCCGCAGCACCGGCACGACCACAAACATGAAGAGCAGGGCGCAATAATAGAGCGGCCAAATGCGAAGACAGCGTCGCGCATAGAACTTTCGGAAATATCCGTCCGTCCCCTTCGTGTCCAACAGAATTCCAGTTATGAGGAACCCGGAGAGGACGAAAAATAGATCCACTCCCATCCAGCCATTTCGGGCAATGAATCCTGTGTACTGATACTTATCCGTGTTGTGTAGAAGCACGACCAGCACGGCCAAGCCGCGCACAGAATCGAGTTCTGGAACCCTCTTCATCGAAAACCAACTGAGGTTCTATCCGGTGAGTGGGCGTGAATCCTCGCCCTGGCAAAACCGGTCCCGGGGCAGTTCCCTCAAAGCGCTTTTGGTTCACGCAGCGGAGCGAGCAATTCTGTTCGACGGCCGATTGAATTTCGCGTCCGCGACCAACTTTCGGTGCAGACACCTTCGGTGCCCGGCCGTAAGGCACGAAGAAATTCTGCCCCTTGCCAGTCGTTCGCCGCTTTAGCGCAAGCAGACCCGAATAGAATTCAAGTCGTTCATGCAGCTCTCGAACCAAGATCCTTCACTACCGATCGAGGTGGAGACCTACTACCACGATTCGTTTACCGAGACTTGCGGACTCACGCGGCTACCCTTCGCTTGCGGCGCAATATTGGTGCTGGACGTCACTAAATATTTCTTGGTCACGAGATAGGGGAGCAAAAACAACTCTGCCAGGGAGGGAAGGACATCTTGTGCACAAAAGACGGACTCCACGCCGGTCCGTCTCAAGCTTTCCCAGTATGATCCGAGGCTGATCTCTCCATCCCAAAGCCCCGAGGCGACGGTAGGCAGATCGGTGATCAGCCGTAGCCACCCAACTCCTCCCTTTGCCGCGGATTTTCCAATCGACTCTCCCACTTGGTCCGCATATAGCAGGTACGGAAAGTCGACTCCCGCCGCTGCTCCCAGGCTATGGAACCCCCAAGTTCGTGCGTTGACGTCAAGCAACTTAAACTGACCGTCGCGATGGTCTTGCTTGAACTCTATTTCGACCAGCCCATAGTAGTTGATCGCGCGTAGGAATCGCTCCGAGAGTTCGGCAACTTCAGGAACCTCCGTCGTCTCCACATAGGTTGCGGCCCGCCCGAATTCTCGCGGATGCTGACGCAAGCGTTTGGCGATCAAGGTGCCCTGTGCTTGACCGTCCCGGAAGAAAGCGCAATAGGAGTATTGTCGCTGGCCGTCGCCGGGGATAATCTCCTGGACCATGATTTCTTCTGGCCTGATCTGTTTGGCCGCCTTCCGATATAGATGCAAGAGTTGAGCGGGTGTCTCGGCACGCCAGGCTTTCGCACCCGTCGCATAGAAGAAGTTCTCCTTGATCGCCGGCTTCACCGCCAAAGGCAGGCGGCTGTGGAGAGCTTCGAGTTCTCTTTCCGTTCGCGGGTTATAAGTCCTCGGAACAGGAATCCCCAACTGCTCGGCGAGTTCGTAGCTATTCTTCTTGTCCCACGCCCACCGAACGGTCTCCCATTCAGGAGTCGTGACTCGAAAGAACTCAGCAAGTCGTCCCCGGTGACGCGAAAATGCGGCCACGGTTTCATCCCTTGTCGGGAACAACACCCAACCCTCTAAGCCGTAGCGCTGGCCCACCTCCAGCACACTTTCGACGGCGCAAACTTCGTGTCGCAGGTCCTTGACCCGTACAACGCGGTTCACGTACCTGGAGAACTGCGAAACTGACAATTGGTCATCGATTACGTAAACAGGGATCCCTCTGCGTCCCAAACTGCGTGCGATTCCCAATCCTGGATGGTCCCCACCGATTACAACCGCCCCAATAGCCCCTTGGTTCACCTGGTTCGGCCCCCCCCAATGAAAGTCCCCCAGCCCCAGACTACGACGGATACTTCGACAAATAGGACATCAGCTCTCGCGACGCGAACTCGGTGCCAGCGACAAAATAGAGCAGCGGCCCAAAACTCCGAGCTGCCGTGGCGCCAATGAAGTGCAACCCGGGGACGGAACAGCAGAACCCGCTGCTCAGTTTCGGATAGCCGTCAAACTGCTGAACACTGCGAGCCAGTTCCGTCGGCAAAAAGTCATACTTGGCGATGTCGACCCGGTACCCGGTGCCAAGTAAAACATGGTCGACCCGACGTTCGCCACCGTCATCCAGCCTGAGCACAACTTCATCCCCAACCATCCTAACTTCCGCAACCCCGCGACCAACCGTAATCTTCACGTTCTTCAGTCGATCTGGGAGCCATCTGGCACCCGCTGGTCTCACGGCGCGAGTACGGATCTTGTCGCGCAGCCCCAGCGGAATCAGAGAGGCGATCTTTGGATACGCTACGAGACGGCTTATCCCTGCAGGGCCGACATCATTCGAGGAATAGAGCATCGTCGAGATTGGCCCCATGTGGTGTAGCCAACTATGCTGGCCTATCCAGTTAATGTGCGACTGACGCGCAATGACATCCACATCTGCGTTCGATTCGTGTAGTAGCGCCGCAGACTCTAATGCGCTCTGCCCTGCGCCAATAACAGCCACTCTCTTTCCTGCAAACTTTCGAATTCCGCGTCCTTCATAGCAATGCGTAACGTGCTCTGATGGCAGATTCTGGAAAACGGCGGGCTTCTTCTTGAAAGGTCCAATCCCCGTGGCGATTACCACTCGTCTCGCGCGTATTTCTTCTCCATCTTCGAGTGTGAGCCGGAACCCTGGCTCATCGCGGTCCAGCCTCAATACTGTTCTCTCGTCGAGATCCGAGCCCAATTGGTGCCGGAACCAGCGGCCATACTCAACGAAAGTATCGAGAGGCACGGGCGCGCTCGGCGCCGTCTTCGAAGCCGATTCGTAGTCCTCTAACGTAAAAGCACCTCCGGGATCGGACAAATTCGACGCGATCCGCGGTGACCGCAATAGCATGCCTTCGGGCATCTTCTTGGCCCAGAACTCCATCGGCTCCCCAAAAACCCGCGCGCTAATCCCTTTCGCTTTCAGATGAGCGCCCAGCGAGAGCCCGTACGGCCCAGCGCCGATGACCGCCACCTCGCATCGCGAGGAATAAACCAGGCATTTTGTCGGCTGAAACATTGGTCCTACAGTATTCTTCGTCACTACCGATTGAGCCCACTTGTTCTTCAATTTCGTTTCCTTAGAAATGCTCTAATTCGCGTTCACCATCAAGCAACTGTCTGGGCTGGACGTAGCTCAACCGCTAGACGGCCGTCCTTCTCGGACGCGTAGGCAATTCGAGCCCGCTCTTTGCCTTCTCCTTCGATTCGCAATCCATTCTTGTCCTCAACGAGCTTCATTTCGGAACGCTGCCTCCACCACCGCGCAATATCCTTCGGCAACGCAGTCCAGACACCACGTTCATCACGCAGCTTCGCGAGATGCGACAACAGAGCTTCAAAGACTGTTCGCTCGCGTGAAGAGACGCTGTAGTCGGGATGGATGATTACGTTGATCAACCCATGACTCTCCAGGATCAGCTCAATCTGCTGTTTCCAGAGATTGATCGAATAGTCATTCAAGATGTGAAACAGCGAGTAGTCTTGAGTAACCGTGACCGGTAATTCAACAAGCTTTCCAACAAAATATGGCATTACCGTGCAACACCCGCCCCGTTGCGGGTCGAGGTGCGCGACGTTCGGAACCGACGTGTCATAGCAAAAATCAAGTGCGTCGTACCATTCTTGATTCCGGTAAAGCACCGCGGCTCGAAAGCCTTCTGCCTGAAAAGTCTTCCGGTAGGCGTTAATTTTGACGACGCGCTGCAAAAATGTTTCGCGGTCACGGAAGAGATGCCCGTCATGATTCAGGTCGTGCACGCCAACCTCAAACCCGCGGTTCCAAATGGAATCGATATACGACGGCGGAACCTCATATCGCCTTTCAGGCACAACCTGAAACGACCCTTTGAACCCCCACGAGTCGTCGATATCCATGAGGGTCGCAGAGGAATCACGCCCGAAAGCAGTTTCCACGTCATGGGTCACTACCGCGGCGCCCGCTGCGCCCTCGGGCCAAAACCAAATGAAGGGGATTTTATCGATGCCGTGCGCGCGCTGTGACAACATTAACAGATCAGCCATCGCGTGATCGACGGTCCGATCCACAGGCCAATGCGGGAAAGTCAGCTGACGCCAGCTATTGAGCCGAGCTTTCTGCAGATGGCGGCGCACTCCCACCGGCAGAAGCGGACGGACAAAATAGTAAGCTCGGCCGATGAGAGAATTGCTGGGGTGGTTTTGATCGGGAGAGCTGTATCTCTCCAAGCGGAGATTGTCTAGAGCCTCGTCAACGTCGAAAGGGAGGTAAGTCGGGTCAGCATCAATCCTAACTTCGGAGGCGACATTCGAGTTAACAGCAGTATCCGAGGCAGCTGTCCCTCTCCCGCTGTGTCTTCCAAAAAGAGTGCTGTCGCCGAAATTGAAGTAGCCTTCGTCGTTCGACACTGATCCCTTTAGGGCGAAGGAACCAAATCGCTCAGGACAGCGGAAGTACTCGCAAAGACGATTGCTGATGGCCAAGGGCTCCGGAGCTCCAATCCGGCTGGCTGGAAAGGGGGGAGCGATCAGACCGCAGCCGCGCAAATTCTAAAAACGATTCTTAAAGCTAGGACTAGGGCCGGACGTCAGGTACTGTCTTCCCACTTGCTACACACTAGCTGTTTTCAAATATCAAGTTGCCTCGAACTGTTGGAACCTGTCGTTTTACTTTACGAGCGGCCTGCGCGAAGACGCCATTGCAGGTGCCGAGATCCAAATTCGTCTAGTTAGGATACCTTTGCTCCCGGACTATTCAATCCCCCTTTCGTGCCATAGCATTCTTCACTGAGCATTTGCGTATCCAATAGTCGGACACCGGCGACAAGGAAACTCCAGTACCCCTTCTCCCACAGGCTTTAGTGACTCTTTAGCGCTTCCCAGACCCTCAGCACTTGACACGATCGGTATGCAACATGTGATTGCCCCGGACTTTGCTAAATGCCCTGTCGTAAGCCGCGAGGAGTTTTTCCACAGAGAATTTCCACGCAAGTTCTTTTTCAATCCGCCTGCGGCCGAACTCACCCATCCGCATTCTCTCCTCCGGGTGATCCAGCAACCAAACGATCTTTTCCGCGAAATCGGCCACATGGTCAGCACGGTCACTATACAAAGATGCTTCCTGGGCGCTGAATCGACCCTCCGTACCCTCGAATTGGACGATCGGTTTGCCCAACGCCATGTATTCCATGATTTTGATCATGGTTGACATGCTGTTCATTGGGCATGGCTTGTCAGGATTAACGCAAACGTCCGCAGTGGAAAGGATCTCAAGCAGTTCTGCGTCGGGTATTCTTCCAGTAAAGGCAACCATGTCGCCCACGTTCTTGGTCTCAACTAGCATTCGCAATTCGGCTAAACCCGGGCCCCCGCCAACACAAGTGAATTGCACGTCAGAACGTCCAGTATTCTTGAGTCGCAAAGCCACGTCGATAAGAATGTCTAAGCCTTCCTGTGTACTCATATTTCCGACGTACCCAACCAAGAACTGCTTACCATTCTTGAGCTTGGGATTGGGTGGAACAGGTATGAACTTCTCAGAGTCTACTCCGTTACGGACCACGAATACATTATCTTCGGCCAAACCGCCGCGTCCGATTGCAACTTCTCGGTAGCTGTTGTTTGTCGACATTACTACGTCACTGCATCGAAATGTCGCTCTTTCGAGCCAAACTTGCGCGTTGTACAACAAGTCTCTTCTTTCGAACTTGGAGAAGTAGAGCTCAGGATTCACGTCGTGGTGATCAAATATGTATTTCACTCCGAATAGCTTAAACGGCAGGGCAACCAGAAAAATGTCATCTGGAGGATTGCAGCCTTGGATCACATGGAAACCATGCCGAAAGTAGATGTACCACGCGTATAAGAACTGCCAGAATAAAGCGGAGGCATATTCCCAAATGTATCCAGCAGCGGTATTCCCTTCTTCCGGCATTGGATGTCGATAAATGTGCACTCCGTCTCTCAGTTCATAGCTCTCGTTGAACCCTTCCCATTTGGGGCAGACCGCAATAACCTCATATCCTGCGTCGACTAGGGAGCGAGCTTGTTTCCAGACGCGGAAATCCAACGGGAGGGTCATGTTTTCTACGATGATCAGAACCTTCCTTCTCACAAAGATCTCCCTTCCTATAGAAATTTATACAGCCCGGCTAAGGCGCAGAGCATCGTTGCTTGCCCCCAATGAAGAGTCGGGGTCTTGTTCACCAGCCATCGCGAATATCGCCGGTAGTAGAAGTAGCCGGTGCGGTCTTGCATGTTTTTGATCGTCCATTGCGCGATCCTTGTCGCCAATTTCACACTCTCGGGATCGCGGTCGTGGAAGAAAACGAGGGTATCGATTGCCTGGGAGCTGCACTGGATGTCGAGGGGAAGCGTCTTGTGGTCATAGTATCTCGGTGTGCCATCTGCAAGGAAGAAAGTCTTCTTCCAGTACTCATACCCGCTCATCAACGTCTGGTTGAAACGGTCATCACCAGCGCCCTCCGCGTAGTACTTGAAGCTGTCCAGAACGTATCCCGTGTGAAAGCTGTCAACCCAATGCGCATCTGAACTCTCCGCATAGTACCAGGACGAATCGGACCGTTGATGTTGGGCCGTGTACAGCATTGCCTTATGGGCCAACTCCAGGTAAGACTCATTTCTCGTATGCGAATAAGTCCGGGCGAGCAAACTTGCCCCAAGCGTGTTCGCGTTGTGGACTCGGCTGTCTGCACCCGGAACGTAACTGATGCAAAGCCCATCTCCGTCTGGGAAGGCGCTGAGGTCGCGGAGAATGTGTTCACATGCACTCACGGCGACTTGCAGATACCGATCCCTCTGGAAGTGATCGAAGGCATCCAAAAAAGCGTGCCCGATCAACGAGGTCCACACCACGGTAGGGGATCGCTTAGGTATATAACCGCCTCGTGATTGATAATCGAAATGATTGCCCCAGCACGCGCCGCTGTAGCCCGGTAGCTGGTTGTCGATGAGCCATTGCAATGCGAACTCTGCTTTACTGGCCCACACTGGGTCGCCCGTGGTCTTGTGAAGGCGCGTGAAACCGCGCGCCAGAAAGCCCATACCTTTGCTCGAGTGCTCTTTCGTAATTCCCAACAGAGGACGCAAGTTCACAGGGAATCGTCTCACGCTTTGCTGTAGTACGATACGCAGCAATTTGGTATCGAAAGTAAGTGGCCGCAAGAACCGAGCGTTGAGACCGTCAAAAGTATCATAGCCGCGGTAATCATTCTCTTCCAACCACTGTGAGAGTCGTACAATAGAGTCGTAGATGGTCGCCTTCACAGCGGTGTTCGAGCTCTGGCTTGCACGCCTCTCACCAGCAGATGCCGTCATAGTTTCCATTCTTGCTCCCCTTTTCGATGATTCGTACAAAATCGACTAGCATCTGGCCCTCGCGAAGCCGCTCCGGCACTTTGCTGAAGTCGGGATCCTTGTTTCCGATCACGACGGTCTCAGCATGATTGAGCACAGTGTCAATGTCGCGGACCATGAGTTTCGATATATGCGGAATGCGGTTGAGGATGAAATCCCTGTTCGCGCCAACCAGACTGGCAATATTCACGTTCTTGTCATAGATGCGCAAGTCGTACCCCTTCCCGATGAGGCGTTCGATGACTTCGATTAAGGGACTTTCCCGCAGATCGTCTGTTCCCGCTTTGAAACTGAATCCCAAAATGCCTACTCGCGCATTCCCGGTTTTCAAGATAAGTTGCAGGCCACGGGAGATCTGCATTTCGTTGCTCGGCAGAATGGAAGTGAGAATCGGCAGCTGCAAATCCTGCATTTTGGCCTGGTAGGACAATGCCCGAAGATCCTTGGGCAAACACGAGCCTCCGAACGCGAAGCCGGGCGAGAGATAAGCAGGGGAGATATTGAGCTTTCGATCCTGACAGAACATCTTCATGACAACGTGCGCATCGAGGCCTAAGGACTTACAGAGATTACCGATTTCGTTGGCAAACCCAATCTTGAGAGCATGCCAGCTGTTGTCGACGTACTTGACCATCTCCGCAGATTCTATATCCGTCCTGATCAATGGCGCTTCGAGCTTTTCGTAGAGGGTCGCCAAGGTGTCGCCACTAGGCCGATCCAACTCACCAATGACGGTTTTGGGCGGACAGCGAAAGTCTTGCACCGCCGAACCCTCGCGCAGAAATTCCGGGTTGTTGCAAACGCCGAAATCAACCCCGGCCTTCTTCCCCGAGAACTCCTCCAAGGTGGGAATCACGATCTTGTACATCGTGCCCGGCAAGATGGTGCTGCGGATGACGACGGTATGGCGCGCGGCCTTGGTCTTGAGCGCCTCGCCGATCTGCTCGCAAATCCGCCGAATGTATCGCAAGTCGAGATTGCCGTTGGCCTGGCTTGGTGTGCCGACGCAAACGAACGACAGCTCAGTCTCGCGGATCGCGTGGACGGAATCGTTGGTCGCGCGCAGTCGGCCCGCTTTGACGGTCGATTCGATGATCTCGCTGAGATCGGCTTCCACAATGGGCGAACGCCCTTTGTTGATCAGGTCGGCCTTGGTGTGAATCGGATCGACGCCGATGACTTCATGTCCTTCACTGGCGAAGCATGCCGCCGAAACAGCGCCGACATAGCCCAAACCAAAAATGCTGACTCTCAAGGTGCGTTCCTTTTCTTGTCTGATCGACCAATGTAACGGATGCTGCTGAACCCACTATTCCTCAGCGATGCCGCGTGCCTGCTCTCCAAACGGACCGACACGAGTATCGCAACCGCGCGTCAATTTAGAAAGCGGTGGCGTAGCCTTTCGGCGGCGTTTAATACATATTGATTCCTACTAAGGTAATTCAATGACGTGTCCACGATTGATCAGGTCGACCTTGGTCGGGAGCGGGTCCACAATAATGACCTCGTTTCATCATACGCAAGACACCCCGCCTACACGCAAAAAAACGCTGATTCTCAGGATGCGTGCCTTCCCCTACGGCCTTCAGAGTTGGAAATTGTGATCTGCCATGAGTTTAGAACACAGGAGGTCTCAACCCTGCATCGCCCTGCAATTCTCGCATCCGGCGAGGGGAAACCATAGCTATTCTTGGGCGATTTTGGATGCCGTTCGGGCAAAAACCCGGGGAAAGGTAGTACTAAGTATTGTTGGAGTTCGGCACAAGGGTTTGTGCACCTTCGTGTGTTGACCTCGTCGCTACGGATGGTAGCCTACGTTGAAGGACGATTGCCCCGTTCCAAATAGCCGGAGGCTCTCGTCGCTGAACAGACAGATTCTTAGACAGACAAGTTTCTTAAAGGATCGAGCTCTCCCCCCTATGAAAACGATCATCAAGACCATTGAGTGTGCTTTGGCCCTAAAGTGGCCTCGTCGTCCATATGCGCCAGCGTCCCGCAACCAAATCGTCAGTTTCGATTACCCATCGTTGGCGGGAGATGAATTCGGAAACCATCCTCGTGCAATGAAGATTGGAGATGGGGGGACGAGGATGAAGGCCACGCAACAACCGCGCCTTGAGCGAGAGGACTTCCGGCCTTTGGTAGATCGAAATGATGATCTTTCCGTCGGGGAGAAGAAATCGCGCATACTTTCGCAGCAGGTAGAGAGGTTCACGCGAGTAGTACAAGACTTCGTTGAAGACAATGCAATCCCAGCGATTGTCGCCGGCGTCAAAATCTTCCGCAGTGGCGTTGGTTACGTTTCTCCGACGATCTACCGCTTTTACCGAAGGCTCAATGCCAAAGTAGGAAAGGGAGGGAGGCAGGAAACTTCGCAACACTGCCTCACCACACCCCACGTCCAGCACGAGACGCGGAGAGAACCTTACAAGCAGACGCGCAATATGCTCATACCGCGGGGCTTGTTCATCGCAGGCCAGCCCCTGCCAATCTCCGAAACCTTCATTCCAACGCTTCATGCAAAAAGACCAGCTCGCGAAACACGAGCACAAGGGCCAACAATGAAAACGATCTGCTGCATTTTTCTATTGGCAATTTCCGCCGCCGCTGCAACGACCGGGACGAATTACACCGTCAAGGCAGGCGGTGGCGGGAACTACCTCACAATTCAATCCTGCGCTACGGCGATGTCCCCCGGCGACACCTGCACGGTTTATGCGGGCACCTACAATGAAAGCGTCTCAGTACCTGCAGGAACGCCTGGGAATTACAATACCGTGACCGTGAACGGATCGGATGTGGTGACCGTCCTATCCTTCACGCTCGCTTCACACACCAAACTCATCGGAAACTGTCCTTCAGCCCCATCTACTATCGGAACTTGCGGCTTCAGTATCCAGCCCTCTTCGCCATCGACAGCGTGTGTCAGCATCGGGTCCTCGACCGACGTATTTGTAAGGAACAACACAGGGTACGAGTGCGGAACACTCAGCATGAATTCCAGCGCTTCCTATATTTATATCCAGGGTAACACCCTGGCGCAAATGTGCCGGACGCCCGGTACGGGAGGGACTTGTTCCGGTGGTGGCACTACCGCTCAAGGGACAGCCTGCGATGGCATAGCGCAGCACGGTAGCCATGTGTTGGTAGAAGGTAACGATATCTCCCACTATCGTCTGGGCATTAATTACCAGGGAAGCTACGGTGTGTTTCGCAACAACAGTCTCCACGATCAGATCGAGAGCGAGAGCGGCCAGCACACGGATGCGTTCTTTTCTGAGCCGGAATCGGAGCCGTCGCAGTACCACGTCATCGAAGGAAACACTCAGAACAATGCTTGTGGTCCCAACGCCAAGGGGAACCTCTCTCAAGGAGACGCCTGTTCGGGAAATTGTTTTAACTTGATTGTGAGGTACAACATTTCAGAACATATAGATGGCGGGGGATTCATCACGGACGATAATGCCGGATCGGGTACGAATCCAGGATTCTATAACGTCAAGACCTACAACAACACGCTGGTTGACTATCTGAGAGGTGGGGGTCTTCCCGGTATTGTCGATTATTACAACTATAACTCTAACAATCCCACCGACGTAAACAATCTGTTCTATTGGCCGGGAACGATAGGCGGAAGCGGTGCATCTCCAGTTTATGTCGGAGGTGTGAATACACCAAACTATGGATACAACTTAGCCTTTTGCGCCGCCAGTTCGTCCGGCAATTGTAATATGTTAGGTCACTCAGAATCCGGCACCTTCCACGGTGATGCCGTAGGAAATATCTACGGTTGTACGGGTTGCAGCCCAAGTAATGATCCGCTATTCGTGAATTACTCCAATAACAACTTCAATCTGCAAGCGGGATCAGCAGCGCGCAACGCCGGGACGTTTTTGACCACTGTAGCGTCGGGCGATTCCGGTTCCGGAACATCGTTGATAGTGAAGGACGCCGCTTTATTTCAAGACGGCTACGGACTCCAAAATCCCTATTCGACAGTCCAAGGTGATTGCATCTCTGTCACGACCGTAGGCAACCACGTCTGCATCACATCAATCAACTACTCGACCAATACGCTGACACTGGCGAGCAGCATTGCACGATCATCCGGTGACGCGGTGTGGCTATACTCGAAGTCGGATGGCGTGCAAGTGTTGACCGGGAGCGCGCCGGACATAGGAGCTTTCCCGTATAGTGGCAGCTCCGCTGGCTCCCCGGCCCCCCCGTCAGGCCTCGCGGCTGTTGTTAACTGACACTCGGGCAGCATAAACGGGGCATCCCTTCCTGCTTCGGCTGCGAGGCTCTGAGCACTTCCAAAGCCTTCACAACCGGGAGGACACGTGCCCCTGATTCTAACGACCATTGCACGACCCGCTCGAAGAAACCGGGAGTGCACCCGAACCGGCTGGGTGTATCATGAACATCGTGGGTTGCGAGAATCAGCCATCCCCGCGCTTGGGCATTCTGATAGATTAAGCGCTTCACCGCCTCGGGATTTTCGCGGCTCTGTTCCAAGAAGAACGCACAAAGCAAGTTGAGATCTGTGGTTCCGGAGTTGAATGTCTGCCCTCCCGGCTGATGCCGAAGAAGAAAGCGTCCGGCTCGCAGGCCACCCCCGCGACAGCATAAGAAGTGCCTGGCTGCGACTTGCTTCACCGCCAGCCGGGGCCCGCTGAAGGGGTAAGAGAAGGTTTGAAACGCCGTCCCGGGGAGCACTTCATTGAGAACCTGCTGATTCTCGAGGATTGCTTTCTCATATTGGTCAGGAGGGGTGTTCCAGGAATGACAATGCCCGAACGTGTGGCATCCGAGTTCGTGCCCCACTCGCGCAAGTTCTTTGAGATCCTCCATCTCGTACATAGGCCCCATCTGAGATGGCTTTCCGGCAAGGCTCAAGGACACATAGTACGTTCCGAGGATGTTATATCGCCTCAGGATCGAACCAGCCTCAAGGAATGCCGACCGGGGGAAGTCATCAAAAGTAAAGGAAACCAGGGGAACCGGGGTCCTTACGGCGAATTGCCTCCTGGATAGGGCCCTGGTTGCCTCCCCTGCAATCCGCTGCCGTGCCCTTGCGAGATAGCTAACCGGCGCTCTCTCCGAGTGCGTTGTTTGCTGGCTCACTTGCATTCCCCAACCGGCTCGGCGACCGCGTTCGTGGCTCTTCGCGTCGGAGCGAGGTCGCGCAAAAGGCCTGCAACCTGGCGTAGAGGCGCACAGCCCCAATGCAACAGGATGACCGCGCCCAAGTAAAGGGCAATGAAGGCCGCTGAAACAATGATGACGTTCTGCAGCGCAGCCGCGGCCCCCACAGGAGGAGCCGAGACCGGCATACCTCGGAAAATGGCAGCAGTTGCAAACCCTGCCAGCAGCGCGGCGGCGGCGTACCTTCCCACAGCGGCTATCAAAGATGAGACGACAAACCCGATTGGTCGCCCGGCATACCAGAATGCCGGAGCCAGAAGGATCCAATAGGACACGCTCCATGCCGCCGCAATCCCCTTGGGCCCCCAAGGCAGCGCGAGCAGAAACAAAGCCGCAGTCACGGAGAATTCCACGAAAGTCCAGCGAAGCCATCGTCCCGGTTTCCCTATGGACACATGGATCCATCCAACGGTGCTACAGAGCAGCATGGCTCCGATGCCCGGTCCCAATAGCTGAAAGATTCTTCCGGACTCCGACCACTGAGGTCCAAGCACCAGGCGCACCATGTCCTTGCCCACCAAAGTGAGATCGGCACTCACTGCCATGCCGACAAAGCCGATGATGCCCAGCGACGTGACGAGGTATCGCCTGAAGCGCGCGGCGTCCTGACTCAGCCGGCTCAACGATGCCAACGCCACGTCGCACAGCGGACCCGTCAACTGGCTGGCTGTAAGCGCGAACAAGTCATAAGCCCTTTTGTAGAATCCAAGTGCTACCGCATTGAATCGCCAGCCGACCAGCAGGCTGTCAAGGTTCTGCGTGGAGTAGCGAAGTCCAAATTGTGCGTAGACTTTCGCCGCAAATCTGATTGTGGCGGCTGTTTTGCCCGTCCGGCGTGGGGGGCTCGGAATCCATCTGCAAAGCCACCAAGCCCCGATCATTAAACTGACCTGTTGCGCTACCATCCCAGCCACGAGCGCCCAGTATCCCCAGCCCCTCAAGGCCAGCAGGACGGCGACAGCGGTATTGGCCACGCGGCCGGCAACGTCGTTGGAAGCAGTTGCCGAGAATTGCATGGCTCGCTTTAAAAGAGCCAAGTGTATGACGGAGGTTGCGCCAATGAAAATCGATAGCGAAAGGCTGATGGCGATATTCTCCACCAGAGGATTTCGGTAAAATCGCGCAAGGACCGATCCCGCTGCGGCGAACGCGATCGCGAGAACGAGCCCGGCGCCAGAGTTGACCCAGAATAAATTGCTGGCGGTATACCGATCCATTTCTTCCAATTGGATCACCGCCTCCGTGAACCCGGTGACACCGACGCTGACTAGGATGAAGCTGAACGTGGTGACCATGGCCACAGCACCGAAGTCGGCGGGGGTCAACAGACGCGCTAGTATGAGCGTGCTCACCACCTGGGCCGACAACGCCACCAGCGAGGCCGAGATTGTCGTTGCAGCGCCCCGAACGGCAAGGCGTCGCAATTCTCCGCCTCCGGTTGAAGGGCAGAACGCACCGGTGGAGTCAAATGGAATCATACGTACTCTGAGTTCGTATCCTTACTGAAGATCAACTCGCCCGCTCCGGGTACAACATCTTCGGCGGCGGGAGATCGGGTTTGCCACCGCGCCGCACAGCCCAATTGAGCACCCTCGATGTGGCCTCTGCCTTAGCATCCCAGGTTAGGTGTTCCCTGGCGTACGACATGCCTTGCTGTCGTAACCGACTGAGAAGGTCCCGATCGTTCGCGAGATTCGCCAGGATCCGTTCAATCTCTTGCACGACCTCGCTCTCATTGGTGAGGGGCACTTTATACCCTACTTCTGGGTGAACGATATCTCCAGGACCACCGAAGTCCACAACAACGGGAACGGCCCCCGCCGCGAGCGCCTCAAAAACCACGCCCCCGCCGAAGTCGCGAACTGACGGAAACACAAACACATCGGCAGATCGCATGCGGCTAAGAACCTCCGAATGGCTGAGCCAGCCGTAAAACGTAACAGCCTTCTCAACTCCAAGCGATCTTGTGAGGTTCTCCAGACGGTTTCGCTCCGGTCCGTCACCGACCACCGAAAAATGGGCCAAATCGTTCCGCAAAAGAGGAGCAGCGGCGCGCAAAGCCAAATCGCAAGCCTTTCGGGGAACCAAGCCGCCAACGAAAATCAACTCAAGTTTGCCGAACTCCGGCCCGCGCGAGTCTTCGGAACAGGTGGAGCGGCCGATGCCGTTCTCAGGGACAAAGAAGAGTTTGTCGCGGTATGCAAGAAACTCAGCATACGTTTGGGACGAAGCGGCTATGATCGCAGTCGCGTAACGATAGGTAGACCGGCCAAAGGGCAAATATCGGTACAGATTCCTTAGGCCCGAAACCCATTCCTTCTGCTTTTCAAGCTGCCCGAATCCGGAGGGCCACGGCAAACCTCCATTGATCGGCCCGATCACAAAGGGTATCGGCCCCTTCCTCAGAAAGAAGGCGAAGGGACTCGGCAATACCGCTGTAATTGGCACGACGCGAAGGACGACATCGAACTCGCCTCCAACGATGCGGCTCGAATCCGGTGCCGACTAAGGGGTTGCCCTCGATATCGAGGCATTGTTTCCAGAGATCCGTGCGCCCGGTCAGAGTCGGGTTTCGGCCGACATTCTTAACCAGCTCCCTGTTGAAATAGACCGTATACAACGGGACGAGCAACAGTCCGACAACGACGAGATGTACAGCCCACTGTCTTCGCCGCACCCTCGCAGACCGCACGACAGAATGAACACGAGCCCTGTCACCGCACAGATATTCGCGGTGACGGAATTGGCGGTCACCAGCAGCCAGACCGCGATCGCGAGCACGGCGCCGTCCACCCATAAGTACCTGCGCCGACGGGGATCTGCCTTGTTTTGCCAGTGATCCAGAAAACGCCATGGAAATCCGAGGCCAAGCACGCAGGACACCGCGCCAAGGGTATTTTTGTGGTCACATACGCCGCGAAACATGTATTCCATACTGTTACTGTAAGCCCGCCCGATTTCCGAGAACAACGACATTTCCCATTATCGTCTTGGAATCAATTTTCAGGCCCAGTACGGTATTTATCGCAAAAACACATTGCACGATCAGTATGAAACCGATAGCGGCCAACACACCGATTTTATTTTCAGTGAACCTGTGACTGAAGGCTCACAATATCAAGTCATCGAAGGGAACACACAAAACAAGGCAGTCGGTCCGAACGCCAAGAGTGCGCTGTCTCAGGGCGATGCCTGTTCTGGGAATTGCTTCAATCTGATCTTCCGGTTCAACGTGATGTCCCGCATCAACAGCGGCGGGATGGTGGACGATAACGCCGAGAACACCAGTGTCAATCCGGGCTTCTACAACGTGAAGTCGTATAACAATACCTGGGTGGATCTGAACAGCAGCAATTATTCCTACACGATCACAGAAAATTTCTCCAATCACTCGATCAACCCAGCGGCGCTGAACGAACTGTCTTATTATCCTGCTTCTGTAACGAGCCTTAATCCCTATGCTTCAGACTCGAGCACGGATTCAACGTTCAATTACGGACACTGTTCGTGAACTACTCCGGTGGCGATTATGGCTTACAGGCAGGCTCGCCTGCCATCGCTAAGGGGACGTACCTTACGACCGTCGCCTCTGGTGATTCCGGTTCCGGCACGTCGTTGGTGGTAACCGACGCGGGGTACTTCCAGGACGGTTACGGCATAACAGGCGTCAACGGGGATTGTATCTCCGTCACAACGGTCGGCAATCATGTTTGCGTCACGGCGGTGAATTACAGCACAAAAACGCTTACACTGGCGAGTGGAATCACGCGATCCTCCGGTGACCCGGTGTGGCTCTATTCGGACTCCACGGGGAGACAGGTGCTCTTTGGGAGTGCTCCGAATATAGGCGCGACCTTTGCCGGATCTACTCCCATAGCTCCGGCCCCCCCGACGCTCGTCACAGCCGTTGTGCAATGACCTGGCAATCATTTCGACTGCGAGGTTCGGAGCACTTCCAAAGCCTTCACAACGGGGGCGATCGGGGCGCCCGATTCTAAAACCTTTTGCATCACGTGCTCGAAGAAACTGGCGGTGCGTCCGTAAGGGCTTGGGTCCGCGCAGACGTCGTGCGTCGCAAAAATCAGTCATCCCCCGGGCACGGGCTATTCTGATCGATCAAGTTCTTCACCGCCTCGGGATAGCCCGTGCTCTTTTCCAAGCGACAGCGTAGGAAGTGCCTGCCTACCACTTGCTTCACCGCCTACCGCGCGTCGCATGGAACATGATGCATGGAGCTATGCGCGCCCCTTGAGAACCGAGCAGGCTGATGCCATAGTTTACACAATACGCGGCGGCCTTGCTAAGGGTGCGAGTCATAGATTGGGATCCATACCCGGCATAGTATCCGCCCATCAGGCGCACGTCAAACCCACAGGCGCCGAATCTTTGGCGGACCTCATTGATGTCCAGCAGCCGTTCCTGCCAGCTCCCGGTGAGTGGGTCGCAGGTATTCGTTGGATCTTTGGGCGCTGCGGGCATCACCATAGTCTGTCGATACACCAGAACGGAATTCTCGATGTCCGTGTTCCGCATCCCGCGTGTCGCGGTCATCAGGGACTCCACCTCCGAAGCGGATAGTTCGGGAGCGGCCGCTCTAATAATGTCACGGCGCACGGAACAAAACGCTTTCAGAGTGTCCATAGGGTAACTGCCTTTGTGCGGGCCGTCGGTAAATTCCCATTCGCTGTGCTGCCGGCGATGACGCTGGACGACCAAGGGGTTCAGCGGGTTTGCGCTCGTCGATAGCGCCAACGTCATCGGGCCGGACGAAAGCGCGCAGGCGGTGCTTATGAAGTCACCGATATCGTAAATGTGCTCGATGACGTTGACCGAGGCAAGCGTCGCCCAATTGGACGGCTTAGATTTCATCGCGGCCGCAACGGCCTGGATATCACCACACACGTAGGAATCGGCCACAAGTCCAAGGCTCTCCGCAAGCTTGCGGGCGTCGTCTGCACAGCCTTCGAAAAGGTCGCTGTAGATGACGCAAGGGAAGCCAGCCTCCCTTGCTAGGCAGCCAAGGACGCCGTGACCGCCACCGTAGTCCACGAAAACATCCGGAACAACCGAGTACTCCGGGAACTCCAGCCACGCCAAAATGTGGACGTATTTCCTGATCGCCTCCTCGAAGTGGCGTTGAAATTTGCCGACATCCTCCTTTCCGTAGACTGAAAGCGGCAGTCGTTCGATCTCCAGGTCAGAGATCTTCCTCCCCAATCGGTCAGCAGCCTCCAGAAGATTCCGGAGGCGACCGGGTTGAAGCCTTGGCAAAGACAATGAATTGTAGGTTAAGCGCATCTCAGAGATCTATGGCGCTGCCCGGAGCGAGCCTTTATCACTTCGGCTGCGACGCTTGGAGCACTTGCAAAGCCTCCAGAACCGGCAAGACCTGTGCGCCCGATCCTAAAGCCCATTGCACAACCTGCTCGAAGAAACCGGGAGTACAACCGTAGGGGCTCGGGGCCGCTTGGACGTCGTGCGTCGCAAAAATCAGCCATCCCCGGGCTCTTGCATTCTGATCGATCAGGCTTTTCACGGCATCCGGGTTGTCCCTGCTCTTCTCGAGAAAAAAGGCACAAAGGCAGTTGAGATCTGTGGTCCAAGAGTTGAACGTTTGCCCTCCCGCTGCATGACGAAGGATATAGCGTCCCGCCCTTAACCCCCCGCCCCGGCAGCATAGGAAGTGCCTGCTAGCGACTTGTTTTACTGCAAGACGGGGGGCGCTGAAGGGGTAAGAGAAAGTTTGGAACGACGCGTTAGGAAGCACCTCAGTTAGGGCTCGCTGGTTCTCGATGATCGCCCTCTCGTATACGTCGGGAGGTGTGTTCCACGAATGGCAATGCCCGAACGTGTGGCAACCAAGCTCGTGCCCCTGATCGACGAGTTCCTTGAGGTCCTCTACGCGAAACATCGGCCCCAACGGTGATGGCTTTCCCATAAGGCTGAAGGACACGTAATATGTTCCCCGGATGCCATAACGCTTGAGGATCGATCCTGCATCGAGGAAGGCCGAGCGGGGGAAGTCGTCGAAACTAAACGAGACTATGGGCGACGCGGTCCTTACCCCGAGCCGCTTTCTGGATAGAACTCTGGCCGCTTCTCTGGCAAGCCGCCCTTGCGCCCTGTCGAGGTAGGTGTCCACTACTGCTTCGGGGTGAGTTTGCGGGTTCATTTGCACCGTCAAACGGGCTCGGCGACCGCTCTCGTCGCCCTTCGTGTAGGAGTGAACTCGCGTAGAATGCAGGCAAGCTGGTGCAGAGGCGCAAAGCCCCAATGCAACAGGATGACAGCGGCCAGATAAAGCGCGACAAATGCTGATGAAATAACAACAACTGCTTCCAGCGCCGCTCCAAACCCTATCGGAAAGGCCGAGATTAGGGTGCCCCGGAAGAGGGCAGCAGTTGCGAAAGCCGCGACCAATGACGCGGCAGCGTACCTCCAAACAGCGGCTATCAAAAATCCAGCACCCAGCCCGATTGGTCGGCCGGCATACCAGAAAGCGGGAACCAGGAGAGCCCAATAGGAACCGCTACATGCCGCGGCAATTCCTTTCGGGCCCCTGGGCAGAGCAGCATCGCTCCGACTCCTGGTGCGAATAGCTGGAAGATTCTGCCGGACTCTGACCATTGCGGTCCAAGGACTAGGCGCACCACGTCCTTGCCGACCAAAGTGAGATCCGCACTCACTGCCATGCCCACAAATGCGAGGATGCCCACCGAAGTGGCGAGGTATCGCTTGAAGCGAGCGGCGTCGTGATTCAGCCGGCTCAACGCAGCCAGGGCCACGTCGCAGAGAGGCGCCGTCAGCCCGCTGGCCGAGAGCGCGAACAAGTCATAAGCCCTTTTGTAGAATCCAAGAGCCACCGCATTGAAGCGCCAGCCAAGCAGCAGGTTGTCAATGTTCTGAGTTGAGTAGCGGATGCCCAATTGCGCGTAGACTTTCGCGGCAAACCTGACGGTAGCACCTGTCTTGCCTGTCTGTCGCGGTAAGCTTGGAGTCCATCTGCATAGCCACCACGCCCCAAGAGTTGAACTCAACTGTTGCGCCACGATCCCTGCGACCAAAGCCCAATATCCCCACCCCCCAAAGGCGAGAAGGATCGCGACAGCGGTATTTACTGCGCGGCCCACGACGTCGTTGGTGGACGTTGCGGCGAAGCGCATGGCTCGCTTTATGAGAGCTAAATGTATGACGGAAGTTGCGGCAATGAAGATTCCCACTGAAAGGCCGATGGTGACATTCTCCACCAGTGGATTTCAGTAGAATCGCGACAGCAGCGATCCCGCGGCGGCGAACGCGATTGCAAGAACGAGCCCAGCACCTGAGTTGAGCCAGAACAAATTGCTGGCAGTGTGATGATCTATTTCCTCCAGCTGGATGACCGCCTCCGTGAATCCGGTAATGCCAACACTGGCCAAAACGAAGCTAAACGTAGTGACCATTGCGACAACACCGAAGTCGGTCGGGCTCAACAGACGCGCCAGCATGATCGTGCTGACCACCTGGGCCGCGAGCGCTAGGCCCGACGCGGATACCGTCGTTGCCGCGCCCCGAACCGTGAGCCGGCGCAACTCCTTGCTTCCGGCTGTAGGGCAGAAGGCGCCGCTGGAGTCAAATGGGATCATACGTTCTTTGAGCTTTTGCGCTTCTGGAGATCAGCTCGCAGGTTCCAGGGACAGCATCTTAGGGGGCGGGAGATCGGGTTTCGGACCTCGTCCTACAACCCATCTCAAGACGTGAGTAGTGCTCTGTGCCTTTGCATCCCAAGTTAGACGTTCTCGAGCGTAGGCCATGCCTTGCTGTCGCAAGCGATTGAGAAGATCACGATTGCTCGCGAGATTCGCCAGGGTCTTTTCTATCTCTGCGACTACGTCGTTCTCATTGGTAAGGGGAACCTTGCACCCCACCTCCGGATAAATGATGTCTCCCGGGCCACCGAAGTCCACGACTACCGGTACGGCGCCGGCCGCGAGTGCCTCAAAGACCACACCCCCGCCGAAGTCGCGAACCGACGGAAACACAAACACATCGGCAGATCGCATGCGGCTCAGGACTTCCGCATGGCTGATCCAGCCGTGAAAGGTAACAGCCTTCTCAATTCCGAGGGATCTTGTGAGGTTCTCAAGGCGATTTCGCTCCGGTCCGTCACCGACCACCGAAAAATGGGCCAAATCGTTCCGCAAAAGGGGAGTAGCCGCGCGCAAAGCAAGATCGCAAGCTTTCCGGGGAACCAAGCCGCCAACGAAAATCAACTCAAGTTTGCCGAACTCCGGCCGGCGCGAGTCTTCGGAACAGGTGGAGCGGCCGACGCCGTTCTCAGGGACAAAGAAGAGTTTGTCGCGGTATGCAAGAAACTCAGCATACGTCTGGGACGAAGCGGCTATGATCGCAGTCGCGTAACGATAGGTAGACCGGCCAAAGGGTAAATATCGGTATAGGTTCCTTAGGCAAGAGATCCATTCCTTCTGCTTTTCGAGCTGCCCGAATCCGGACGGCCACGGCAAACCTCCATTGATCGGTCCGATCACGAAGGGTATAGGCCCCTTCCTCAGAAAGAAGGCGAAAGGACTCGGCAATACAGCTGTAATTGGCACGACGCGTAGGACTACATCGAACTCGCCCGCAAAGATGCGCCGCCGCACCTGTCGCCAGGCGCGCCATTCAAAGGCAATATGAAATGGATAAAACAACGCAGTTCGCACCTGACTGTCAGGGTTGGATTTTAAAATCCTGCGAAACACCCAGCTCCAGATGCGGTCAGACAGAGGCGTTCGGACCACCTCGATGGCGCGAAACGGTGCGTTGGCGCGCCGCAGACCGTCCTCAACGGACGCTCGGGCCACCAGCGTAACATCATGGAGTTGGGCGAGGGCCACCGCGTGACAATAGGTGACGAGAGCAATGCTAACGTGCTCCGGAGTACACTCCGGTCCTAAAACCAAGATACGTAACCGACTCATGAATTTTCCTCAATCAACTCTGGGCGGCGGCTTCTCGCCCGGTTCAGCAAAACATCACGGCAAGGCCTGGCGATTCTGGCGCTTTGTCCAGAGTTGAGAAACTGTCATTTCACCTAACCCGGGCTTTCGTTCCTTGACAAGGCAGATGGCGTCGCCGATGCTCGGTGCAGCGCTCTCGACCCAATCGGATCGGCTCGTGTCACCCCAGAAGTTGCCGCGGTCTGAAGCAGCAAAGGCCTTGTCCTCCATTCGGATTTCATCCTGAAGGCGGGTACCGGCCGTCTTGGCCCAGCTGGGGGCAGCCATAATCGCCAACAGCAAGAACACCCACACGCTGTATTGCACCCTGAAGTCGGACTCCGAGTGGTTGAAGTTCAGTGCGGCAATTAAGTACGCCAGCATGAGCCCTGGTAACGAGAAGTCCGATCGGAGGCCGCGCACGAGTTTGGGATAGGTCGCTGCAAGGACGACCGCGAGGAGTGCCACTCCACACCAGCCAAGCTGCAGATAGACCTCGAGATATCCGTTGTGAGCTTCGTTCAATCGAATGCCTATATTCTCGTCCCAGATTCTCTGGATCCGCCAACCAAGCCAAAAGCTCTCGAATCCGGTACCCACCAGGGGATTGCCAGCAATCTGGAGGCACTGCTGCCAGAGATCGGTGCGCCCCGTGAGTGTGGGGTTCCGGCCGACATTCTCGACGAGCTGCCTGTCGAAATAGGCCGCATAGATCGGGACGCTCACTAGCGCGAGAACGATGAGATGCAGAGCCCACCGCCTTCGGCGTACCATCGCAACGCGGCACGCCAGAAGGGTCAGGGCCCCAGTCACAAAACATACTTTCGAGGTCGCGGAATCGGCAGTCCAGAGCAGCCAGACCGTGGTCACGAGCATTGTACCGTCGGCCAATAGGTACCGGCGACTGCGCGGTGCCGCCTTGTTTTGCCAATCATCCAGAAAACGCCATAGGAATCCGAGGCCAAGCATACAGCACACAGCGCCAAGCGTATTCTTGTGGTCACATACGCCTCGAAACATGTATTCCCAACTGTTGCTGTAAGCACGCCCAATTTCTGGATAATACTTGATGTACAGGACCGATAGGGGCAGCAACACGAACCCGAGCCGGGCATACAGTCGTTTCAAAGCGGTGGCGGGTTCAATCTCCGTGAGGATGATCAGGATTGTGATCGGATCGCCGAGGCATCTGACCCACTTCTTGGAAACTTCGAGGGTATAATCTGACCAGACGCAGCTAAGCAGACAGTAACCGTAAAACAACAGGATGGGCCAATTAGCTCGTAGACACTTTCCAACCTGGTTTGGCCTGGCGGCAAGAACAATCACGCCGCATACGATAATCGCCGAATACAGAATTAAGTTGAGCGGATTTGACTCGAGATTGTAGCTCCCATCGTATTCCGTTCGACCGCTTTGCATCCATGCCGCAGGCGACTTCGACGAGACAAAAAACAACCAGGCGAAAGCGACCCAAAGTCCGGCTCCGGTGCGTTCGCGGGGCCGCCGATCAAGATAAAAGAGCCCGACAATAACGGCGTAATATATCGCTGTAATTACGGTTTTGGACATTTCGCGCTCTCGCGGGCGCTCAAACCTATCTGACGTCGATGAAGAGGCGATGGATCAGCTCCACCGTGAGCAGCATGTGAATTTCACGGGTGTAGTTCTCGCCCTTATCAAGGTGTCCTCGGACCACCGCCTCTACGCCGCTGCGGTCCCAATACGGTCGAGAGAGGGTTCTTTCGTCGAGCAGCATTTCGCGTACGTATCTTGAAAGGGCATCCCGATACCAGACTCGAAAGTGGTAGTACTTGTGCCGGCCGAGGAAGAGGCGTTCGAGATGCAGCCAAGAAACCAGATGGTCGGCGCGCGCGGCAGCTTGCGGCATACCGTAGTCGTAGGCGTATTCCGCTTTGAAGGTAAGTTCTTGATAAGCGTGGACCAGCGCTGCGGTAATGCGCATCGAGCTGTCGCTAGCGCGGTCCGTCGGTATTTGCCGAAGGGCGGGACGGCCTTCCGTGATCAACCGCAGCCGCACCTCGTTATTCGTCAAAGCCGACTTAGGCGCCCTGTAATTCGTCCGCACGAAGTCGTTATCCAGATAGGGCGTGCGCAGGGTGAGTTGGGTGTGCTCAAGTGCGGCGAGTCCGTAGTGAAACCAAGGCGCTTGACGGAAAGCTGCGAAGGTAAGCGGGTGTATTTCGGTTGCCGCATAATACGTCTGAGGGCCGCCGTTGACGTGGGCGAAAAAATCGGGATGAAACAAACTTGGCGTTAGTTTCGAAGGCTTGAAAGCTCTCCACCGCAGAATTATCTGATCGCCATAATTTCCAGTCATTCTTGACGGTGCGATCTCACGTGCCCTTATGTTGGAATAAAGGACGGGCGCCGAGATGACGCCAGCACACCCGTCGGTCAGGTACACAGTCCGCTCGGCGTATTTGGGGAACCCCCCAAGCAACTCGCCTCCGGCGACTATGACGTGGTGCGGCTGGCCGCAGGCACGGGCGATCTTCCGCGCGATGATCACATCCCGATTGTCCCGATACGCGCTGCCGAAAGTGTAGCACGGCAGCGTTCCTGCAGGACGCTTCTGCCACGCCATGATCATTCGCGTGTCAAATCCGCCGGTCAATGACATCGCGATGCGCTCCCTGCCTTCGAAATAACGGGGCAGGTTGCGGGTGAATACAGACTTTAGCTCTTCATAGTATGCTTCGTATTCCAGTGGCGTCTGTTCTTCCCATTCGCGCGGCTGAAAATAGACGCCCTTTTGGACAGACGCATCCCGACGAAAGGTCCATGCCGATCCGGGCGGCAGAATCTGCACGCCCTCAAATAGGGAACGATTCTCGAGCACACAACCGCACGACACCAGCTCACCCAAGCCGCGGGCGTCAACTCGCCGGAGTTCCGGGCAGACGGCCAAAATGGCCTTGGCCTCCGCGGCGAAGTAGAATGCATCAGCGGATTCGTGATAGTACATGCGATGCATTCCATATCGATCGTTGAATAGCAGCGCGCAACCCCGTGCACGGTCAGCTAACAATCCCTGGAAGCGGCCGTTCAGACTTGCCGGAAACGCGCGATCGTCTCGGTACCGTTGGAGGAGATACCCGGGGCCATCCTGCTTATCCGATTGAACTGTATGGCCGCCCGAACAGGCACCCCTTGAGTACTCTTCGCCCGAGAAGACGAGCACGGCCTCGCCGTGCGGGTCGCACAGCGGCATCCTTGCGGAGAACGATCCATCGCGTGCCACCCATCCGCAATATACGCCTAAGTGCTCGTCAATCCAGGTTCCCGTTACATAAAACGACTCGTGGCGAAGGCTCTCTACCATCCGCTGTAACAAAGATTCTGCCTGCCCCCGGGGCATTCTCGTGACCAGTCCGACGATCCCAGGCATTTCGTATTCTCGCTATGAGGCAGTTCGAAAGGACCGCAGCATCTTCCCGTACCACTTGCTGCGTAAGAAGCGCAACTTCGAGGCAAAGGATTCCGGCAAACGGTCCCGTAGCCTGTGTTGCAAGCCGAGCCTCAAGGCAAGCGACCCGATAGAATTGAGGGGGACGTAGTAGCGAGGAAGCAAAACAGGCCGAAACCCATTGTTTGACTTGAAACTAGTAAACGAATCATTTTGCTTCTTCCCGTATGTGAAACTTCCATAAACGCAATAGGGTATCCCGCGTTCAGCGCAACTCCGGACGGCCTCCGCGACTAGCGCGTTCATCGGGGCCTTCTCCCGGTACTCCACCATGGCGAGGAGATTCATTATCTTGACCTGCCTCTGGTTGCGATCGATCACCAGTTTGGCAAAACCGACCATCTTGTCCTCAAAGAAGGCGCCGAGGAAGATGCTGTTGCTGAGAAGAGTCGCTTCTAGCTTGCGCACAGTCGCCTTGTCCAGCCCGTAATGGCGGTTGCGTTTGCCCTGCCGAACCGGGCACTCGTTGTACACTTCCCAGATTCCCTCGACGAGAAGATCGTCGAAAGGCACCTCACGAACGACTACGCCTTTCTTCTCGGCCTTCCGAATCATGTTTCTCGTCTTGTTGTCGATTTGTTTGGTCCACCAGTGCTCGTAAGTAGATACTTCGATCACTGCCCAGTTATCCCACTCCACCGGGTAACCGAACTGCGTGCTGATGTCGGGCAGGAGCTGAGTGAAGGTGAACAGGTCGACCCGAGTGCCGCACTCCTTCAACCTTTGGATAATGGCCTTCGGATCCTCGATGCCAACATAGGTGTCCCCAACAATGCGGCCGATTCGAAGCAGGCGCCCAGAATCCACCAAGAGATCATGTCCAGCAATTGTTAACATAGGCACTTTCGTTGCCAAGAGGCCCCCGCTTGTCAGTCGATCACGTAGTCGTTTCTTAGTGGTTTGTAACCCACCAGTGTCAAGAGCTTGCCGAGGTGATTGCAGAGCCGGATAAGCAGATCCATAAAATGATGTTGTCCGAAGACGGAAGCAAAAGGCAGGGCAAGGGCATAAACCGGCACAGCAACCACAGATTTTCCAATGCTGCTTAGCCGCAGCGGTCCACGTCTCGATGCGATGGTTCCCCGCAGCAGAGCTCGCTTCAGCATGAATGAGCGGGTCCAACGTGTCGGCGGTACCACCTCGTACACTACGGCCTCATCGCACCAGATGAAGACGCGGCCCTTTGCAGTCATTCTTCTGAAAAAATCCACATCCCCGCCTCGATGAAAGCTCGTGTCAAATGGAGGCTCGCCGGGCTCGAAGGCACTGCGTTTCAGGAGAACATTGCCGGTTCGGCCTTCCCTCCAGTCAACCACGAACCCCGTGGCATGGCGCGGCCGTCGCTCGAAGTTGCCTTTGATCACCCACTGCGGCGGTGTTTCATCGAAGTGCCTGAGAACGGGCCCCAGAACACCATGCACGCCATCGACATTACACGTCCGGAACAACTCAAGCAACCAGCGTCGATTTGGAAACTCGTCGTCATCGATAAACGCGATGAAGTCGCCGGCGGCGTGCTCAATCGCTCGATTTCGGACGAGGCAAATACCCTGCCGCGGTTCCGCGCCGTAAGTCACCGGAACTGTTGACCTGGTTGAGAACGCCGATACGACAGGTTCAGCAGACCGGGACGGGTCGTTATCCATGACCACGATCGAAAACTCGAACGCCCCGCCCGTTTCCTGAACGCTTAGATCGTCCAACAGGCGCTGGAGCATCTGCGGCCGCTTGTAGGTGCAAACGCAGACTGCGATTTGGTTGGGCTTCCGCTCTGAATCAGCTTTCATCATGATCTCCACACGCTTAGTGGCGCCGATGGTTTTGCTCTCCCGCAAGCCTCTCCACGCACTGATGAAACCCTTGGAACATGATTTCGGGCGATGCTTCTTTGCGAATGTCAACCGCCGCGTTCCTGGACAACTGCGCCCTGAGCTCATCGTGGTCCAGCACTTCGAGCATTCGCTGCTCGAATGCGGCCAGCGCCCCGCTGGGGACGATAAATCCGTTTCGGCCAGGCTTCAGATAGGCGATTTCCGGTGGGTGGTGCCCTTCCTCCGTAATCACAGGCAGGCCCCAGTAAAACGCCTGGTTAAGGCCCAAGCCCACGTGGCCAGGGATGGCGCAAAGGTCAGCCATCTTGCATAAGCGGCTGATCTGGCGGTCCTCCGGATCCTGAAGATTGCCGAAGTACCGTGTATTCCGCGGATTCAGGCGCCGCTGCAAATCCGGACTCATGCCCGGACCAGCCAGTACCAGCCCGACGTCCTCGCGCGGCAGATTTCGAAAAATCTCGATCAGATGATCGACCCTCTTCCGGCCGTTATCTGCGGCCATATTGCCCATAAACAGGACCGTCTTGGCGAACGGAATGCCGAGCTCACGCTTGATTTCTTCCTTGCTCTCTGCCACACGGGGGAATGACTCGAAGTTCAACGTGTTGTTCGCGACGAACACCTTTGAATGGAAGCGCGGATGGATGAAGTCTTTACAAGCCGTGGAGTAGAGGATCAAGCCATCGCTGAGTGCGTGTATATAGTTGAAGAGGCAGTACTTCAACCGGCTATCAGGATCGTCCCAGTTCCCGCCTTTCGTCCAGAAGGCGAAGGGGATTCTTCGAACCTTCAACCAATGGATCAGAGGCCAGATAATCCGGTCCTTCATGTGAAGAAACAGTATTACCGCCGCCGGCGTCAAATCACGAATCACCTTGCGATACTTCAGGAAATCGAATGGCAGCTGTTGAAGACCAAACTCGATGGGTTTTTGATTGTCTCCGCCAAGTCGGTCCGCAATGACTGAAAACTCATAACCGGACTCGTAAAATCTCTTGTGGAAGTAATTATAGAGCGGCACTCTATAATGCATCACCCGGTTGGAGATAAGAAGCACCCTCCGGGGGGCGCCGTGGACGCTGCTCTCACTACTCGAATGCAAGGAAGGATCCGCCGGTGATGTCTGTAATGCTTGCATACGTCTCGGTCAATTAAGCCTGCGCCTAGACAGCCGCCGCCGACTCGACGCCCTCCCGCGACTGTTTGGCAACCAGCGCGAAGTTGAGGAGGTACCAGGCGGATGCCCGCTCAGGGCTGTCCAGCAACTTCATCACTTCATTGCTGTCCAGGAAAGAAGTGTCGGCGCAGAAGGCCTGCAGTTCGCTCCGCGCGGTCGCCCCCAGTGCGCCGTTGAACCACTCGGGGAGTGGGACGTTGAAGCCCTGCTTTCTTCGATCGATGATATCGTCGGACACTAACCCGCGGACAGCCTTCTTGAGAAGATATTTCGTCCCTCCGGATCCGAGTTTCGCCTTAGCTGGTATGCTGAGCGCGAGTTCGACGAACTTATGATCGAGAAAAGGCACGCGAGCTTCGAGGCTGACTCCCATACTCATTTTATCGACGCGCATCAGCAGCAACTCAGGCAAGCGGAGGTTCAGGTCCAGATACGACATCCAGTGGAGATCGGACTTGTCCCATGCGTTTGCGAGGAACCGCTCCCGGATAGGCGAAATGGCATCCCACGAAGTAAGACCGCGGAACCGTTTCCGCAAGTCGGGGTGGAGCAACCGGAGTTTCTGGACGTGCGTATAAGCTTCTTCACCACCCCAAAACACGGGGTTACCGTTGGCGCCACGTCGTAGCCATTCATAATGAACCGTTTGATCCTTGCCGGCGGCTGCTAGTGCGCCCAACCCCAGGCGCTTGATCACGGAGGGCACCGGAAGGCGGTCGGCGCTCTGCAGTTGTAGAAACCTGAGCCAGAGGGGATAGCCGCAAAACAGTTCATCGGAGCCTTCGCCCGCCTGGCATACGATGCATCCGTGCTCCCGAGCCAGCTTTGATAAGTAGTAGATGGGGACGCAAACCGGATCCGCTAAAGGCTCGTCCTGGAGCCTGGCCATCATGTCGAGGAATCCGATCGCATCGTTGACGTTCAACAGCATCTCATGATGAGATGCGCCGACTCTCGCTGCCGTGCGGCGAGCGTATTCCGTCTCGCTAGGGGCGGATGAGAAATTGCCATTGTACCCGACCGTGAAGGTGTGTACTTGCTCTGGACTCGCCCTCCGAGAACAGAGTCGCATTCAAACTGGAATCGATTCCGCCGGAAAGGAAGACGCCGATTGGAACGTCCGCCATCTTCCGCAGGCGGATCGCGGTTCGGAGCTCGGCCATAAGGCGCTCGATAAGCTCATCCTCCGGAACGCCTATAAGCGGAGTCGTGTGATCCCATACGTCCCAATATCGATGTTCCTTGACGTTCCCATCCGGGCGGACGCGCAACCACGTCCCGGGCCGAAGTTTATAGATTCCCCGGTACAGAGTTTGCGGCGCCGGAGTTGTGAGGAACGAGAGATAGTGGAACAGCGACTCTTCGTCAATTTCGCGCCTCTGGCTGGGATCGGCAAACAGTGCCTTGATCTCGGATGCGAACGTGAGTCGGCCGTTGTCTAGCGTGTAATAGAGCGGCTTTATGCCGATCCGGTCGCGGATGAGCCACATCTCGCGGGAACGACCGTCCCAGATCGCGATTGCAAACATGCCGCGAAACCGGTGCAGGCAGTCAATACCCCACTCTTCAAAGGCGTGGAGAATGACCTCCGTATCTGAGTGATCAGTTTTCCAACGCCGCGGCCGAATTTGGTTGAGTTCCTGACGGAGCTCGGCGTGATTGTAGATCTCGCCGTTGAAAGAGACCCAGAGGCTTCCATCTTCATTGCACATCGGCTGGTCGGCCTCCGGGGAGAGGTCTACGATCGCGAGCCGGCGGTGTCCCAAGCCGACGTTTAAGGCGGGGTCGATCCAGAGCCCGGCGCCATCCGGCCCCCGGTGAATCATTTGATCGCGCAGGCGGGCGAGATACGGCTTCGTAACCCGAAAGTCGCTATTCTGAAATCCCAAGACGCCGACTATTCCACACATGAATTTACCTTACCTTCTGGGGATAACAGTATCGGATCGCCCAGGAATCGAAGACTTTCTTGTATAACTCTTTCCTGCTGCTCTGACGTCACGTTCGGGAACATCGGTAAGGAAAGAATCTCGGGTGTTACCCCCTCAGTGACGGGGAAATCTCCCTGCTGATAGCTGAGCGAAATATATGCCTTCTGCAGGTGCAGCGGGATCGGATAATGGATTCCCGTTCCGATTCCGGCCTGCTTCAAGTGCAGCATCATTGCTTCACGGTCGGACACGCGGACCACGTAGAGGTGATATACCGGCTTCGTCCACGAGGGCTCGTACGGTGGGATGATGCCGCAATTCGCTTCAGCCAGCAGACGCCGGTACTCCGCGGCGTGGTCGCGACGCTGGGAATTCCATTTTTCAAGATGTCGCAGCTTCACATGCAGTATCCCGCATTGAACAGAATCCAGGCGTCCGTTGTAGCCCTCGATATCATGGTAGTACTTCTTGGCCTGTCCATGGTCGCGGATCATCTTGACCTTCGCCGCCAAATCCGCATCGTTCGTGGTTACAGCGCCACCTTCGCCACAGGCTCCCAGATTCTTTCCGGGATAAAAACTGAACGCCGCCGCACGGCCGATGGATCCGGCTTTCATCCAACGGTCGAGCTTGCTCGAGAAGTATTCCGCACCGTGGGCCTGGCAGGCGTCTTCGATCACAATCAGACCGTAACGCTCGGCGAGTTCCATGATCGGATCCATATCAGCGGTCTGGCCGTAAAGGTGGACCGGAACCACGGCCGTGACGGGTTGGCCGCTGCGGCGGCTCATGAGTCCGCCGGCATCGTCGACCGTGCACTGCTGTTCCAGATACGCCGTCAGTTTGACTGGATCCATGTTGTAGGTCCGCTCGTCGATATCCACGAACTCGGGCAACGCACCGGCTTGCGAGATCGCTTCGGTGGTAGCGATGAACGTGTGGGGTACGGTGACCACGACGTCGCCGGGCTTCACTCCGCTGGCCATGAGAGCGAAGCGCAGAGCATCCGTTCCGCTGCTAACGGCAACGGAATGGCGGGTCTCGCAGAATGTCGCGAATGCCTTCTCGAAGTCTTCGACCATGGGGCCACCGATGAAGCCGGCGGTCCGCAGTGCCTTTTGAAACACTTCGGTCAATTCCTGCTCAAGTTCAACGTGAGGGGTAACCAGATCGAGAAAAGGAATGGCATTAGGTCCGCTGTTAGAAATGCTCACTTTAAAAGCCTCCAGAGTCTGTTCTGTATCACGAAAGAATTTCGTTAGATTTCGAGGAAAGTAACGTTCCAGGTGGCGGTCAATCGGCGCTTGCGGTCTGCTGCCCTGCATCGTGATGCCACTTCGCTGGACCAATATCCGCGCTCCTGACAGGGAGCGGTCGCGGGTCCAACCCGGACAGCTGGAATTCCTGATGAATGGCATGGAGCGCGTTCTTGACGTCCTGCCGCTTGACGACGAAAGAGAGGTTGCATTCCGAAGAACCTTGCGCCATCGCGATTACGTTGATGTCCTGCCTGCCCAAAGCGGTGAAAGCGCGGCCGATCGTCGCTGAACCACGGATATTCTTACCCACGACGGTTACGATTGCGACCGTCGGGTCGAGGGTGATGTGCTCCACTTTTTCTTGAGCCAGATCCTGCGCAAATACGCAACGTAGTGCACTCACCATGTGCTCGGCTACTGACGAAGACACGAGAAGGCAAATGTCGTTTTGTGAGGACGACTGCGAGATCAAAAGAACATTCGCCTTGGTGCTCGCCGTGGTCGCAAAAGTGCGGCCCAACACATCGGGAACACCCACGATTCCGGGACCGCCCACGGTGATGAGAGCAACATCGCTGATCGCCGTGAGCCCCTTCACGCCCTCATCTTTGGAAGAACCGGCGGGAGTGACTCGCGTTCCTAGTCGTTCGGGGAAGAAGGTGTTGCGGATCCACAATGGAATACCGGACTGAGTTACGGCACGGAGCGTCTTGGGATGCAAGACTTTGGCGCCAAAATGCGCGAGTTCGGCTGCCTCGCGATACGAAATTTCAGGGATCGTGGTTGCACCTGGCACCAAATGAGGATCGGCCGTCATCAGGCCGTCCACGTCGGTCCAGATGATCACTTCATTTGCGTCGAGCGCCGCACCCAGGATGGTTGCGGAGTAGTCCGACCCACCGCGCCCGAGAGTGGTAAGTGCGCCGTCTACCGTGGCCCCAATGAAACCCGTGACAACCGGAATCACGCCTCGGTCCAGGATCGGACGCAAACGGGATCCGCAGCGCTCGCGTGTGGGGGTCACCAAGGGATCGGCGGATCCGTGGCAGTCGTCAGTTACCACGAGTTGCGTGGCTTCAACGGCCTCGGCGCGTACCCGGCACTCTGTTAACGCAGCGGCGACAAGCGGAGCGGAAAGGCGTTCGCCGAGACTCGAAATCGAATCCTGTGCCCGCACCGTCAGCTCTCTCAGCAGAGTCGTTCCCTGGCATAATCGTTCGCCTTCTTCAAAAACCAGTCGCAACTCGCGGCTGATCCGGCTCCGCATTTCGACCGAAAGAATCAAGGAACTGACCGCTGCGTTGTGCCGTTCGCGAAGTTCTTCGAAGATTGTGTCCACCGCTTCGCGATTCCCCGCCTTCGCCTGCGCGGCTGCTTCGATGAGTCGGTTCGTAACGCCGCCCATGGCCGAGACAACAACCACCACGTCAGTCTCGCGCGCGGCCTCGCGAATGATCTCGACCACTTTACGGATGCGGGTTGCGTCGCCGACGGACGTCCCGCCAAACTTCATAATCCGAAGCGGCTTCTTCGTGTTGTTTAAGGGTTGCATGTCCATATGACCACCGACCTGCCTTCTCAATCCATTCCAACCGCGCGGCTATCCGCCGCGGCAGGCATCGTTTCGGGGGAGCGAACAGCCGAAGCCGGCTTTCGCTGGGACCGGGAGTACCAAGCGCTTTGTCTTCGACGATTACTGACGCAGTCCTGAATCAATTCGGGCTCTTCCCATGGAACATCGTGATATGCCGACCGCAGGAACGAACTGTCGGGATCGCGAACCCACTCTTGCGGGAAGAGTGCGACCGTGTCCTTCTCGGTAACCTTCGGCGCCGATTGCTGAGCTTTTCCGGACAGCGCTGCATACAAAGCGGCTGGAAGATCATGCCCTGCCCCCATGCATAGATGTCCCACTTGTGCGGATCTCGGATTAACCTCGATCAGGTAGGCACGGCCGGTTTCTGCTTCCAACATGAAATCGAACCCGTAAAAACCGGAAAGATATAGCCGGCGGACCATCCTTTCTACCGCAGCGGACATTTCGGGGTGTTCGATCAGGCGCACCACAGTGGCATGCCCGGTGGAACTTGCCTTGTTGATCACCTCGAAATGTAGACTCGCAAGGACCGTTCCTTTCCAGCAAACGATTGTGCTTGTACCCTCGCGACCGGAGACAAATGCCTGGGCATTCACCACGGGGCGGCGGCGCAGCATAGATGGTCCGAGCAAAGTTTTATCTCGGTCGACGATGGCTCTCTTCAGAGCCCTAGCAAACAAAGGCGGGGCTTGCAGTTGTTCGAAAAAGCGTTCGGCTTCCGCCAGCGTATGCGCGATCCTTACGCCATCTCCGCCGGAAGTGCCGTTTGCTTTCAGAACCGTCGGGAGGCCTGTACGCTCGACCCAATTCCTCAGTTCTTCCCTGGTCCTAATGACTTCGGTCAGAGGAACTCGAACGTCTTCTTCCCGCGCCACATCCATAAAAGCAGCTCTTGCACTCACGACCTTAAAACTCTCCGAGCTACCGAGCGATCGTTCAATCAAAGCGCAGACCGGAGATTCCCTCTTCCCGCTTTTCTCGCGCGCGTAAAGACGGTGGAGATGCTGAGTGGTCAGATCATCCCCTGAAATCAGGAAATCGGGCTGGGCCATCGAGATGGCGCGAGCCAACGAACCCAATGGGGCCAAGCCGCGGTAAATATGAGCTCGACGGACTGCTTTCGTTTTCAGAACGGGATGGCGCGCGGGACACACCACCTCGACCTCGCACCCAGTTTTCGCCAGGGCCATCGCTAGCCGAGCCGTCGGGTACCAGCGAGACGTCGTTGCCACTAGAACAGTTGGTTTCATATTTTATGGAGAAGAAGAATCAGGGAGAATCAGAGATGGATCAGGGCCCCACGTTGGCGGAGAGACTCGGAGGCAGCTTCCAGCATCCTCACCACGCGCAGACCTGCTTTGCCGTCATTGATCGGAGTCTTGTCATTGACGACGCAATCCACGAAGTATTTCAGCTCTTGAGTAAGAGCTTCGGTCTGTTCGACGCGAGGCGCCCACATGTCGCCGGAGCGATAATTCACCAGCATGTTATACACACCTTCGCGGCTGGAGACGTTTACGCCCTTGTCGTAAACCTTGACCTTCTCGTCAGGTTCGACGTCATTCCAGACGAGCATTTTCTTCTCACCACCAATCAGCGTGGTACGCACTTTTACCGGCGACATCCAGTTGACGTTGATGTGGGCGATGACCTTATCGGGAAAATACAACGTGATAAAAGCAATATCTTCGTGTCCGTTGACGTGAGACTGGCCCGTCGCCACGATAGCCTCAGGAGTTTCCGCGATCAAGTGATCCATAATCGCCAGGTCATGTGGTGCTAGATCCCAAATGACGTTCACGTCATGCTGAAACAGGCCGAGGTTGACTCGAGTGGAGTCGTAGTAATACAGCTTACCAAGCGCTCCTTCTTCCACAAGTTGCTTTATCTTCTGGACCGCCGCGGTAAACAAGAAGGTGTGATCGACCATGATCTTCAGGTTCTTTTCCGCAGCGAGGGCAATGAGCTCCTGTGCCTGTGCAGAATTGCTGGTAAACGGCTTTTCCACGAAGATATGTTTGCCATTTTCCAGCGCAGCCTTTGCCAGTTCGTAGTGCGTCCACACCGGAGTAATGACGGCAATGGCGTCGATGTCCGGGGACGTCATCAATTCGTTGGCATCGTCGGTAACGAAGACTGCGGGGTACGCCTTCTCCGCTTTCCGGCGCGACACCGGGCTCTTGTCGCAGATCGCGACTAATTTGGTTTCTTCCAGCAGATCGAGGTTGCGAATGACTTTCGGTCCCCAATAGCCGTAGCCAATCACTCCGAACCTGACTAGGGCTTTGCCGTCTTGTTCTTCTACCGCGTTCAAATCCTGGGGCTTAGTAAGAAAAGTGGCCATTGCTTAATGACTCCTTCACAGTGACGGGCGGTTAGTGGCGGGAGGGAAGAACTTGTTTAGTGGGCTCCTGAGCCGAGGACGACCGCGCCGGGGGTGCGCAGCAGGATCTTGATATCCATCCACGGGGACCAGTTACGTGCGTATTCCAGATCAAGGCGAACCATGTCATCGAACTTCACCCGGCTGCGTCCGCTGACCTGCCAGAGTCCGGTGATCCCAGGCTTGGCTTCTAGCAACCGGCGACGATGCCAAATCTCATAAGCTTCCACTTCGTAGGGGATTGGAGGGCGTGGCCCGACTAATGACATATCCCCTTTCAGCACGTTGAGGAACTGGGGAAATTCATCGAGGCTGGTCTTTCGCAAGAAAGCGCCGACGCGAGTGATACGGGAATCCTTCGTCAGCTTGTAGACGCCTTCCCCGTTCCCGTTCGATGGATGCTTATCGGCTTTCCCAGCAATGAGTCTCTTGACGTACTGTTTGTGGACCTCGGCATCATTGTTCGTATACATCGAACGGAATTTCAGAAACACAAACGGATTACCATACTGGCCGACCCGGCGTTGGCGGAAGAATATCGGCCCGTCTGACGTTAATTTGACCGCAATGGCGATGATCAGGAAGATGGGCGAGAAGAAGGCGAGCGCCAGGGAACTGCCCAGAATATCCATCATGCGCTTCAAGGTCCGGGAAAGCTTTCGGCCATCCTCCCTCCGGGATAAATCTGGGTATAGCGTACGGTTCGTCGGTCCCTGCTGCGATTCCTCATCCCAATCCTCAGGGAAGACGTGGAACGAGAGGGTTACCCGATTGAACTGCTCCAGCGTCAAGTTCTTCTGCAACGTCTGCGTCACCCTAGTAATGATCGTGCTCGGGGTCGAGCCGCCATCCTCGATCGTGATCTCGGTGAACATGACTCCGACGACACAGTTGTTCGAATACCATCCGGTTACGTCGGTGTCGCGAGTCGCAGTGGAGAGGGCGGACAGGATTTTCCCCAGAATCCTCCCATTCCTCTCTGAGGGCAGGTGGTCGCCCATGTCCAGGAGAAGCAGCATGAAGGGCTTTCGGGAGCGCTCGCTTCTTTTTCTCTCGAGCGTGATCATGCGCCGAAAGTCTTCGGCGTTCAGGATCTCCCGGTCTCCGATGGATGTGGCTTCAGAGATGGGACTCAAATCTACACCGTGATTGCCAGAGCGTCGTACGTTCACGATTTACCTCCGCTCGATCGGCTTGCTCCTGGGGAGAGTCAAGTGATCGGCTGATAACGGGTGGTTTATGGGGAAGGATAGAACTAGAACTGCCTGCTGCTTAGTTGTTGCTGGCTATTATTCGGGGGGGATCTCTGTAGACGTGTCAGTGTACCGCTGATAGTAGTCGGAGTGTGAAGCATTCGAACTGCTGTTCATTAACGCTCCCAGCAACTTCGACTTCTCGATCGACTCAAGCCCGCGCTGCAATTGCTGTTTTTGCGTGGTACCTTTACGCGTGACCAACAAAATTCCGTCGGCCAGGCGGGACCAGAGGCTCGTATCCGCGAGTGGAAGCACGGGTGGAGAGTCGATGACGATCCAGTCAAACCAGGCTTCGAGTTGTTCCATCAGCGGCGAAAGCCTTCCGGATTGCATCAATTCCAAAGGATTTTGCGGAGCAGTGCCCGCAGGCAACAGCCAGACCCCAAGATTCTGCAAGCGGTAGAGGTTGATGGCTGGAGTTCCTCCGCTGAGCCACTCGCACAGGCCCGGGAGATTACCTAACCCAAATTGTGCGGCAATATTCGGGCGTCGCAGATCACCTTCCAGCAGCAAGGTCCTTTGCGGTTTCCTCCGCGCCAGGGTACACGCCAGGTTGGCAGCGACCGTGCTCTTTCCTTCCTCGGGGATGCTGCTGGTGATCAGGACCTTCTTTCAGAGGACGGGTTGTGTCGAAACTGCCGCAATCGTACTGCCAAGAAACGAAATTTCTCTGCCCCTAGGCTTCCCTCCTTGCCGAACGCTACCAATCGGCTGTCCTCAGGGATCGAGACGGGCAGAACGGGACACCGATCCAACTCGTCCGAGGGGGCCGCTGGGGTGGAACCGACGGACTCGTCACTCGCAGGACTGGCCGGCGGTTCGAGGATAACCTCGGAATCGCGCAGCTTCTGCTCCGCAGCCTCCAGCAGTTCCGTAGCAAGAGTGAGAGTGGAACTCTGACCGTCGGAGCCATCCGACTCGGATCTTTGTAACGCATCAAATATGTTACTCATTGTTCAGAAATCCGCACGCGCAAGCGCGTCTCCAGATCCTCGTCACGCTTCTGGGCGGCCTGCAGCTGGGCATACAAATCGAGCAACGTCTTTGCAGCCTTCCGCACATCGAGGTCGTCGGACGCCCTCTTCTGTTCTATCTGGGGATCTATCTGGGGACTCCGAATATCGAGTCGAAAATCCCGAGCGATATCGTCCACGATTTCGGGGCCCACACTCTTCATTTGCCGCGAGTAACCCGCGATTAGTGCGTTTTCACAAACCGTGTTGATCAATCGAGGCAGTCCTTGCGAGTGCTGGTATACGGCCGCGATGGTCTCCGGTGGAAATAGCGACGAAGGATACTCGCATCCCGCAAGCTGAAGGCGCCGCTGGATATATCCGCTCGTCTCCTTCGAATCTAAGGGAAGCAGGTGAGAGCGAAGAGCAATCCTCTGTTTAAGCTGGCGCAAATTCGCAGAATCGAGTTTGTCATCCAGTTCAGGCTGCCCAACCAGAAGAATTTGCAGCAACTTCTCGTGTTCCGTCTCGAGATTGGTGAGAAGGCGTATTTCTTCCAGGATCTCTGTCGAAAGGTGGTGGGCTTCGTCGACCACAAGAACTGTCGTAAGTCTCTTCTGGCTGCGCGATACGACGTAATGTGCAATCTGAAGCAGCAGTTCACCTTTGTTGTTGCTGGCGCCGGGGAGTCCGAAGTCGGTGACGATGTACTGCAAGAATTCGACCGGGGACAGGCGTCCATTGAACACATAGGCGTAGGCGACATCGCTACTCTTCTTCAGTGCCTGCAAGAGGCAGCGGAGCAGGAGCGTTTTGCCGGTTCCCACCTCTCCCGTCAAAACCACGAAACCTTTGTGCCGTCTGACGCCGTAGTAGAGAGACGCAAGAGCTTCGTTGTGTCTCCCAGTCGGAAACAGAAACGAAGGATCCGGCGTGATCTCAAACGGATTACGTTTTAGGCCGTAAAAGGCTTTATACATGATTACTGTCTTTAGCCGCGCAGGTAACTAAGGGCCGATCCAACCAGAATGGTAGCAGATACGAAAGCAGCCGTAGCCCATCCCAGCCACAAGCGCCTGCGCTCGCGTTGCAGGTCCGCAGGGACCTCAAGGCTTGGGATTTCCGAGATCACGGCAACCGGCAACAGCTTCTGCAATTCCTTCTCATCATAAACCCGGTCGTCCATCATCTCGAAAGCTCCTGCAACCACGACGCCCAGCGCCAATCCGATTCCCAGTCCAATGCCACAAAACTTCAGGCGATTAGGAAAGTCCGGCTTCACTGGCAAGCTTGGCGGATCAATGATCCGGAAACGCTCACCTTGCTGAAGCAGTTCCATGCTTGTGGCCATGGCGGAGTCGTTCTTTTTCTTCAGCAGTTCATCGTAGTTCAGTTTTGATTGGTCATATCCACGAGTCAGATCCGAGAGTTGCTGTTCGCGCACCGGTTCCTGATTCAGTCGCGCCTGATAGTCAACCACTTTGCTCTTCAAGATCTGCGACCGCACGCTCCCGGTTCGCAATTTCTACTCGGTTCGATTGAAGCTGCCCTTGTAACTGCACCATAGGAGAAGATGCATCGGACATTGCGGATGGATCCTGAGTGGTCGCCGCATCAGGATCCGCCGGAGCGGAGTTTTTAACCTTCAGATCCGCGATGATACGGTCTCTTGTCTTTTCGGTTTCCGCGATCTGCTGCTTGAGTTTGCGAACATCGGGATGACGATCGGTATAGTGCGAACTGAGATCTGCCAACTGCGCGCGGAGCTTATCCAATTCTGCATCGATTGCCGGTAAGCCGACTGTCGGCGCACCGCCAGCCGTCTTGGGCGCGCTTTGGAGCGAGCGGTACTGATTCACCAAGGTTTCGAGGTATACACGCTGTTGTTTGGCGGTATTGAGTGCATCTTCTTCGGTTTGCAGCTGCGACTGTAAGCCAGCCAGAATTTGCAGATTGCTGCCTACTTGTGCGGGTAGCTCGCCCACATGTTGTGCCTTGAACTCTCGGATCTTCTCTTCCTGGTCCGCCAGAGTCTTGCGGGCGGTCTCCAATCGGCCTTCGAGAAACTGTGTCGTGTCTTCCGACTGCTGCTGGCGAACTTCCAGGTTTTCGTTGATGAACAAATTGGTCAATTCGCTGGTGACCTCTTGGGCGACCCGGGGATCACGCGACGAGTAGGAGACATTGAATGCGGTGATCTGGTTACCATCCTTTACCAGATCGATGCCGATGTCTTTCCGCATGATCCCGACCTTCTGGTCGGGTGATAGCTGGGAGTGCAGATCTGCATAAAGATTGAATTGATCGATGATCCGCAACAGACGTGTACGACTCAGAATCTGCTGCGTGATGCTTTGCATCCGCTGCTGCAAGTCATCGCTCACGTTGGGTGTGACGTAATCCTTCGGCATGGTGGGTTGTTCCACCAGAATCAAAGTAGTCGAGAGATAGCGCGGCGGCAGCACCCAGCTCACTCCCCACACCACGGTCCACCCCACGAACAGCGGTATCAGGAACAGAAGGTGGCGACGCCGGACTATGCCCAGGTAACGCTGAAGGTCGAAGCCTTCGGATTTCTCGTCGAGATCGTCAACCATAATTACCTTCCCAGCGGACGGGAGAACTGATAGGAAATCGAAACAAACTCACGATTCGTATTGGGCGTACTAGCCAGGACGGCAACACCGCTGTAGCTCTGGTGCAGTCGTGTGTATCCCAGTTGCACGTTCAGATGCTGGCCGAACTGCTGCTGCACTGATGCCGTGCCAGACAAGCTGTGTCCACTGTTAGCGCCAGTGACTGCGGAGGCTAACACATCATTTTGAGCATACCCCCCCGACACTGATCCGCTCAACGTGCGCGTGAGTTGTTGCCGTATCGATGCGTTGCCGCTGTCCATCTTCACCGCGCCGACGAGGCCGCCCCCCCCCGAGATCATGTGCGAGTAGCTGACAGCGACGCTGCTCAAACGCCCCTGCCAACTCAAGCTGCCCCCAACCTGTGGATGCCAGCTTTGCGATGCCGGCACGGGGATGGTTGTCGTTGGAGAAAACTGCGGACCGATGTTCGCATATTGCGGGCCACCAAAGAACGAAACCGAGAATCTCGGAGTTGCATACAGCGTGTATAGAAAAAGGAGCGAGTGCGTCTGCGTCTCGTTGGTTCCCGGAGTGGGATATGTCAGCAGCCGTTGATACTGGTACGTCACGCCGATGTAATGCATCTTCGACACCCGGTGCGCATAGAACGCTGACCCGCCCTGCGAACTCGAATCATACAAGCCTGGTACCTGAGCCGGATCCAGATAGTGCAGGTTTGAAAACGTCCCGTTACCCCCGATCATCCCGTTGGCGGCGAATTGGTAGGTGATGCCCACATTTCCGAAGTTGTTGAGTTGGCTGGCAACTGGCGCAATTATCGACTGGTTCGGCTCCTGGATTCCACCCGAGACCGATCCAGCGGTACCCAAAGAAGGCTGATTGAATACACTCGAGCTCTTCTGGAATCCATCGCGGGCGCTGAAGGTCACGTGCGGGCTCAGGCGGTACTGAAAATCGATCGACGCGTTCTGGTTTTCCTGGTTCAGCTGACTGTTGTGCTGGTAAAACGTGAATCCCGGCGCGTATGCCAAGATAAAGTGAAGCCGGGTAGTAGTTTCGTTTAGAGCCAGCGTCGGAAACACGGAATAACTTTCATCACTCACGGGTCCGGAGTTAGATCCAGTGCTCCCAACGATGTTGTCACTGTACGCACTCAAGAAGGTGACTCCAGCCTGCAAGTAGTTGGAACGCTCTTGGGAGGTAGGCACCTGTGGATACGATTGCCCGCTCACGGGAGGCGGAGCCATCATTCGACTATCGGTATTTTCGGTGCCAGAGCCCGTGCCGTAGGCAGCCACCGGCTGAGTCTGCGAGTTATCCTGCGACCAGAGTGGCACCGCCGCCGCGGACAACATCAACCCCAAGCAAATTTGGTCAAACCGCTTCATGGTTACGGAACAACAATGGTATCGCGCGGCTGCAACCTGATGTTCTGGTCCGGATTCTTGCCCTTAACGACATCCTTGTAGTTGAAGGGCATGCGAGTCTGGGTCCCGTCGGCGTTCTGGCGCAAAATGTAAATGGACTTCTGTTTTGCAAAGTCCTTAAATCCTCCGGCAAGAGCGATCGCATCCAGCACCGTGGCTGAGTTCGCGATCGGATAAGAACCTGGACGAGTGACTTGTCCGAGAATGTTGAACTTCTGACTGTTAATCTGCTGAACGATAACCGTGACTTCCGGCTCGCTGACGTAATTCTTCAATCTTGCCGCAATCTCTTGTTCCAGCTTGAGCGGGGTCTGTCCCGCCGCCTGTACTTCCCCAACCAATGGAAGCGAGATCTTTCCATCCGACCGCACCGGAACGGACCGCGAAACATCCGGCTCCTTCCAGACATTGATCACCAACACGTCGTCATTGCCGATTACAAATGTGCTGTCGTGCGCCTTGGAAACATCAGGACTCTGTGCGGGTTGTTCGCTGTGCGGGGCTGAAGCAGGCGGCGTGCTTGGCGGCGTCGTTTGTGCCCACAGTCCGATCGACAGAGCTAGACAGATGACGCTCGCGCTAACCCCTGTTCTGCAGGAACTTCCGATGATTCTTGTCATCGCGACTCTCTTGTGCTCCTGGCTCATTGTGATGTCTTCTCGATTCAACTTACTTTCCCGTTTCCTTTATCCTGGCCCGACAAATTCATTCTCGTCCCCGGAATAGGAGAAAGGTACGATTCCGGAGCTCTCATCTCGTACTGCTCAATCTTGTAGAGAATCGTTCGGTAGCTTACACCCAACAAGCGTGCGGCTGCTTTCCGATTCCATCCTGTCTTTTCAAGGGCTGCCGCGATCGCGCTTCTTTCCGTTTCCCACCGGACGTTCTGAATCATGGACTTCAGCGATTGTGTTGAGGAACAATTCTGACCGGATTCAACTTCCATATGCGCAAAGGCAGGCAATGCTTCTTTCACCGGCTCACTTGCTTCCAGTCCAATGACGGGCGGTACTTGATCGCCCGCGATCAGGTAGCGCTTGACGAAGGTATCCAATTCCTTCAGGTTTCCAGGCCAAGAGTGGCTTTGGCAGGCCTGCATTGTCTCGGGCGTGAAATCTCGAGCCTGCAGACCATAATACCTTGCCAGCTTATGCATGGAATAACGGAGAAGCAAAGCAATCTCATCCTTGCGATGGCGCAGAGCCGGAATATGGACCGTGAATGCACTGAAACGATAATAGAGATCAGCGTGCATTCGCTTGTCCGCGACCGCACTGTCCATCTTGTCGCTGCTGGCAGCCAGAATGCGGACATTGACGTCCACTTGCCTTGCGTCACCCGGACGGACAAACCGCTTTTCTTGCAGAACGTTGAGAATTCGCGTTTGCAGCGCAAGCGGCATCTCCGTGATTTCATCCAGCAGGATTGTTCCTTTATGGCCACTCTCGAGCTTGCCTACAGTCCTCGCTGAGCCATTGGAGGATCCATTTTCTCTGCCGAAGAGCTCGATCTCGAGGAGATCTGCCGGCATCTCCGCACAATTGACTCGCAGAAACTTAAACCCGGAGTGCACCGATCTCTGGTGGATCAAGCGGGCAACTGTACCCTTACCGCTGCCAGGTTCGCCTAAGATGAGTACAGGCACATCCGTCTGAGCAAGCAGTTCTGCCTGCGCACGAAGCTGCCGCATCGCGGGACTGACACTAAGAAAAAATTCGTCCTCACCGAGTTCCTCAATGTCTTCGGAGGCCATTTCAGCTTCTGCGCCCTCGTTCGACGTACCGAAATGCCGCTGGATAGCGGATTCGAATTGGCGTTCGCTGAAGGGTTGGAGCAGGACGGCTTTCGCGCCCAAGCGGGTTGCCTCTTTTTGCTTGGCACCGTCTTTGGGATCGCATAGGACCACGATCGGCAGTTCAGGGCGGAGTCTGCGCAACCACGGCAAGAGCTGGAGTCCATCGCTGTCACCGCGAGGAATGTCCAGCAATACCAGATCTGGCGCAGTTCCGGATTGCACTTGCTCCATGGCAACCCAACCGCTCGCCGAGGTTTCCAGATGCCAGTCGTTCGATCGCGCGGTCGAGCCGAGCAGACGCAGCACTGAAGGCTCGCTGCTCACGACCAGTAAGCGAAGTGTTTCAGTTATGTTTGTTGCCATGAATGAGGTGATGCGCTTGCGGCTTCGCCGCGAGTGGGTAAGGCTTACTCTCAGGCAGGTTCGACTTCGTATCCTTCTACGCGTACGGCAAGAGATCTCTGAATCGCATCCACGGAAATAACGAGCGAGCGGTCTCCATTGCGCGAAACGAGTATGCCTTCCATGCCATTCAGTACGCCGCTTGTGATTCGCACGCGTTGACCGATCTTCAGGAAGGGATGCGAGGTCCAGGGCAGTTGTGTTTCGACTAAACTCCGAACCGCGTCGATTTGCTGATCCGGAATCGGGGTGCCCTCGCCCCCGGCGCCCACAAGTCCAAATACTCCGTCCACACGCAGAACGCGCAAGCGGTCCAATCGATTAGGCGTAAATTTCGCGAATACATAACAACCGAACAGAGGCACCTGAACCGTCTTTTTTCGATCGCTCCAGCGGTGCACTTCGGTGACAAGCGGGAGGAAGGTGGTTACACCCTTTTCTCCGAGACGATGGGCAACGATTTTCTCGTGGCGGGGCCGAGTCTGCAATCCATACCAACACTCGGTTTCAACCTGCGGAAGTGCTTGCGGCATCTCGAAGGATAAACTGCTGACGGCCATAGCTTCGCCCTCTAAGTCACACATCTCAGTGTGACCCCAAAATCCAAAGTACCTAGCCGAGTGTTTTGCGAAATCTCATCGCAGAGATTTCTAGGGGGAGAACACCAGTGATCGCGAAGCCTGGGGGAGTGAAATTGGCTTCCCGCTATATCAACATCAACATACCTTTAGTCTGGTCTCTGACTCAATCTACTCGATGCAATTGCTCTCTTCTAGGCCACCAAAGTGCCATGAATCGGCTTTATTCGGACCAGAAATGAACAATCGCTACAATACCTATAGACATTATGCCATTGCAATCGGCTGCAACACCAGGCTTTGCTTTACGCATCAAATCAGATCCGGTGGCCCAACAAGGTCTCAGTTTGCTAGGCTCTTCACTGTGTAAAACCTACGACCGCAGCGCTTGAGGAGAAGAGATGGGGGACGATGTGGTCTACTCACCTAGCAAAGAGAGATTACATCACATTGCAGATTCTTGCAATGGCTCTAAAGCGCCATCCACGTTAATTTTTCGATAAAAAATGGTAACTATTACCTGCCAATGTCCTTTCGCCGAGGCCACCGACCAGGCAACGATCCTTAACACGCTGATTCTGAATAACCTACACGAGTCCTTAGATATCCCGTGGGCGACTGCGCAATCGGAGTGCATTGGCGTAACATCGTCGCTGAGTGTGCAAAGTGGTGCAACTTCCCTACCGGGTGGACCTCTGTTTTGACTCTAGCACGGTCAGATTTTGCCGTACACCGGGGTGACGAGGGGAAAGCGAGGGGGCTATTCGGAGTCGACGGCATCCTGAAGCGCAAAAAGGCGCGCCAGGTTTGACACGCCTTTTTTCTTGATTTAAGGGAGGGCCGATTTTGTTAGGCGGATCGCATGTTACCGATTTGCCGCCGGAATCGGAAGAACATAGCGCCGAAGCAGCAGAGACCAGCGAGGAAAAGATATCCTACGGACGCTCCGCCCTCGGGAACCGAGATCCTGCCCCACATTTCTTGAGGCTCTCCGGCTACTCCTTTGGGATTGGGTGTGTAGATCCAGAGAGTCGCCAGCTGCGACGCCGTCAAGGTTTCACCGCCCGCTTTAACGTTCTTATACAAGGTCAGAGCCAGCCCCGTGAGTGCCCTGGGATCAACTCCGCTGCCGGTGAGCGCCCAAATGGCCTCTGAATATGCGGCCTGCGCAGCTGCATTTGGATTGGTGGTAAACATCTGGTACACGAGGTAGGCCACTTCTTGATATCCGGTAACGCCGATCGAACCACCAAAAAGAGTCTGACCGATGTTGGACGACAAGGTAGAGGCGTTGGTCGCGTTCGCGCTCCAAGTCTCGCCGCCGTAGACGTTGTCCCTGAAATCATCGCAAATCATTCCGGGGCTGGATTGCCCTGGTCCAACCTGCGTGCCATTGATGGACCCGTCGTAGAATCCGGTTCCAACCGTTTCAGTGCCATAGGTCCAATTAGCGCCCTGATAGCCGCCGTTGAAGGACATGCTTGTGCTTTGACCAACAACGAAGGGGGCAAAGAAGAGAAGTACTGCTACTGCCAAAGGACTGGACTTCATTTTTGTTTTATCCACTTGCTAATCAAAGTGGGGGGAGGTTGGAACGGCCCGCCGGAAGCCGCTTTTCATTACGAACGTTACTGTAACCCACCGTTAATCTTTGTCAAGACTGATAATATCTGCAACCCGTTGCAATTGGTTGCAACCACTACTCGTCTGTCGCTCACTTCTCTTCCCTGCATACTACCCATTGGTGCCCTTCTTCGGCCGGTCGAATTGTCGTAGCCTTGATTAGTTAACGATAGTTAATTTGGGCTCTCAACACAGGATTTCGATGCGAATTCGTTGCGCTTCTTGGCTGGCTGGCTCGGCCCTTTTGCTTGTTCTTCTTTTATCCTCATGCTCCAGCAACCCGCAGGCCCGCCGGCAGAAATATTTCCAAAGTGGCCAGCGGTACTTTGAACAAGGCAATTACTCCGAGGCCGCAATCGAATTCATCAACGCGGTCAAAGTCGACCCGAATTATGCGGAGGCCCACCATCAACTGGCGGAAAGTTATCTCCGATTGCAAAAACCTGAACTGACGCTTCAGGAACTCGGACGCACCGTTCAACTCGACCCTCAGAACTACGGAGCCCGTATCGAACTAGCGAATCTGCTGGTTCTCGGACACAGTCTCTCAGATGCTCAGGATCAAATTCGCCTTCTGCTGAAGGAACGGCCCAACGATCCCGCCGTTCATTCTCTGAATTCGAGTCTGCTGGCAGCGCGAGACAATACCGGCGGCGCGATCGAAGAGATGCAGAAGACCATCGCACTCAACCCCGCACGCTGGGAGTTGTATCTAAGCCTCGCCCTCTTGCAGTCGAGAAACAACCAACCTGATGCCGCGGAAGCCAGCTTGCGCAAAGTGATCGAACTCGCTCCCACTTCTTCGCAGGCGCGAATCCTCCTTGGAGGGTATTACCAGGCGCGAAGCCGATATGGCGATGCAGAACGACTGTTCCACGAGGCGATCGAGAGCGATCAAAAGAGTCCGGAACCGCGGGCGGCCATGGTCCGTTTGTATCTGGCAGAAGGCAAGCTTGCGGAAGCAGAAGATGTTGCACGCCGGGCGAAACTCGACTTTCCGAACTCCCCCGCAGGCTACTCCATGTTGGGCAAGCTTTACTTCATGAACGGCGAACTCGACAAGACCCTCGCCGAATACGCCACTCTCACTCAACAACACCCGAACGACTTGCAACTAAAGAAGGAATACATTCAGCTTCTCCTTCAGAAAGGCCAGCTGAACGAAGCGAGCCGCCTCGACGCCGAGATTCTCAAAAATAATCCCAACGACAACGATGCCTTGGTGTACCGCAGCCAATTGCAGATTAGCGCTGGTCATACGAATGATGCGATCGCCACTTTGGAAACCGTAATCAAGAATGATCCCGGAAACAGCGAGGCTCACTACGTCATCGGAGCCGGGTTCGAGAAACTCGGCAATCTCGAACGCGCTCGAAGCGAGTGGAATGAAGCGCTCCATCTTCGTGCGGACATGCCTGACGCCGTGCGAGCTCTGGCGGCTTTGGCCCTGCAGAAAGGCGACATGGATGCTCTTGATCAGCAGGCGTCGGAGATGATTCGTTTGCAACCTGCTTCTCCGGAGGGATATGCCCTGCGCGCGCTTTCCAACATCAATCGAAAGCGTTTCTCGGCTGCGGAAGTGGATATTCGAAAGGCGATTGAGGTTTCCCCACAGGGCTCCTTCGGCTACGTGCAAATGGGAAACTTGAAGTACGCGGAAAAAGAGTTTGATGCCGCAGGCAAGGCATACCGGCAGGCGCTGGATCGCAATCCGAATTCAAAAGATGCCCTCCGCGGCTTGATGAACGCTTACGTCGCTCAGAAGTTGGTGGATCAAGCCATCTCCGCCGCGAATACCCAGATAGCGAAGTCGCCGAACAATAGCGGATTTTATGATCTTCTGGGCACGGCACTTTTCTATAACAAGAAAGATTTGTCTGGGGCTGCGGCAGCATTCCAGGAAGCAGCAGAACTCGACAAGAACAATTCCGATGCGCAACTCAAACTGGCGCAGGTGCAAGCCACCAAAGGTTCGACCGATGACGCCATAGCCACGTGCCGCAGGGCCCTCGAGAACAATCCAAACGAGCACGGATTCTACATTTTCCTGGGTGACCTCTATCAATCTAAACAAGATTGGAAGGGGGCGGTTGAGGCCTATCAGAAAGCACTCGCACTCAGGCCGGAAAATCCTCTGGCATCGCATAATCTCGCGTCCATAATGCTGCAATCCGGTGGCAATCTCGACGTCGCGCTCTCGCTCGCGCAAACGGCACGACGTGGCATGCCAACGTCGCCTGGGGTCGCCGACACGTTGGGATGGATCTACTATCAAAAGGGCGCCTATCACTCGGCGGTCGATTCTCTGCGGGAGGCGCTGCGACTGTCGCAGTTGAGCAGTTCCCATGACAATCCGCAACTCCACTATCATCTTGGAATGGCGTATGCGAAGAGCGGACAGCCAACGCTAGCCCGCCAGCACTTGCAACAAGCTTTGAGACTCGATCCCAATTCCGGCGACGCCCAGGATGCCAGGAAGCAACTTGCGGAATTGAAGTCGTAGCTCTACAACTGGGCGACGGTGCCATTGCGATAGGAATCGATGAAACAAGGGTCAGAAATTCGTCCTGGCGTGAGACGGCATCCCTCTTTCTTGGTCATCTTAACTTTGATGGTCGGCACGCAGACAGCGTGTAGTAAGCAAACTGCGCAGGAACAAGCCCTCAAGTCAGCAGCCCCCGAGACCTGCTGTAGCCATCTCAAAGGCCGCTCCCATTGCGCCTCCCTGTCCACCGTTTGGCTCATTTACCGCGCAAACGAAACCGGAAGTGAAGGGCGAGCACAAGGTGATCCTCTCGTGGATCGCGAGCGCTCCTGCAGATGCCAAGCACGAAGAGGCTGTCGGCTACTGCGTGTACCGCGGCACAAAACGCGAAGACCACTCGCTAGTGCTCATCAGCCCCGTGGCGATTCAGGGTACGAGTTGCATGGATGACATGGTCGCAACCGGCAAAACATACTATTACAAGGTGAAGGCGATTAGCATACAGAAACATACCAGCGACGCCACGGACTTCGTTTCCGCTAATATTTTGGATCAGAAGCCGATCAATCCCGTCTTAAGTTTCCCTCCCGTCTGCCGTGGACTGGACAAGAGCAAGTAGTTGCAGAGAGACAGGATGGAAGACAACGTCCGCGACAGTAAGGCAACCGTGCTGACGACCTCGGACCGAGCATCAATCTTCCGATTGCCACCCGAACTGACTTTTTCCTTTCTCGCCGCGATCTCCTTGGCGATCTGGTGGAAAGCCCTCATCTCTACGTTCGCTCTGGCGCTCCGCGACGACCAATACACGCACATATTGCTGATTCTCCCGGTCTGCGTGGCTCTGATCTTCATGGATTGGAACTCGCCGGAACCATCGACGAGCGCGAGTTTGGGCATTGGCTCGAGTTTCTTAGTCGCTGCGACGTTGATCATCGTCCTCGCGAGAACGCAAACCATCCAACTTCAGCCCGATGAGCACCTTTCGGTGAACATGCTGGCGCTTGTCGTGTGGTGGATGGGCTCATTCATCTTTTCTTTCGGGACGCGCGCTTTCCGAAGGGCAGTCTTCCCTCTTTGTTTCTTGCTCTGGATCGTTCCTTTTCCCGAGTTCTTGTTGAACTCGATCATCAGGTTACTGCAGGAAGGTTCGGTCGCCTCGGCCCGCATGCTTCTCGCGACTGCCGGGATACCGGTCGCTCAGGATGGCACGCAGTTGACCATCCCGGGCTTGACGATCGAGGTTGCCCGCGAATGCAGCAGCATCCGTTCGAGCTTGATGTTAGTGGTCACGACCATGATCTTGGCCCAGATGCTGTTGCGCTCGACTTGGCGAAAGACCATCGTGATCGCGTTGGCGATTCCACTCTCAGTCGCTAAGAATGGTCTCCGAATCTTTGTACTTGCGATGCTGGCAACGCACGTTGACCGGAGTTTCCTGACGGGAAGACTTCATCACCAGGGCGGAATCATCTACTTTCTGATCGCGCTGGCCATCATCTGTATGCTGATCTGGGTGGCACGCCGTAGCGAAGAAAGACAGAGCCCTTCCGCTTCGAGGGGTCGCCCCATCGACTAGATGCTCCTCCGAGCAGCCTGCAGTAGACGATGGATGGCAGGTTCGAGCGCGGTACAAGCGGCTCCCCACAAAACCGCCGAAGAACCCAGCGTACTCAACGCTACTCGGACGACCGGGAACTCGCTACCCTCAAGCAAAGTGTCCAGTTCGTGCAACAAAACTGGATGGTTACCCACTTCTCCACCGAGCAAAATAAGGCTTGGATTGAGAATAAGCGCCAAGTCCAGTATAACGTCGGCCAGAATAGCAGTGTGTTGTTTAAGGATTCGTTTTGCTTCCGCATTGCCCGCTGCCGCCAGGTCCCAGACATCTGCGGCGTGGCTTACTCGCGAGCGAATTCGCGAAGCATGGGCGCTGGCACGCCAACTTTTCAGAATGCCGGAGGCTGAGAGCGCCCTTTCGAGTTTGCCGTATTTGTGAATCGTCGGACGCTCTCTCGAGATAGCCGGTACCCGCAAGTATCCAATCTCGCCGGCTGACCATTTGGAGCCACGATGAATGCCGCCCCCCAGAAAAATTCCTGCCCCGACTCCCTCGCCAATCGTGACAAAAACAAAGTCTCTTTCCCCCTGCGCCGCTCCACGATAGAATTCGCCCTCGGCCGCCAGGTTGGTGTCGTTATCAATGACCACCCGGCACTTCAACGCCCGTGTCAGCATCGGCCCCAGGGGCACGTCGTTCCAATTCTGCAACGCGCTGAGAGCGACCACCATTCCCTCATCTACATTCACAATCGCAGGGACACCCACAGTCAATACCGCAAGTTGGGTGGCCATCAGCTTCTTCTTGCGGAGTAATCTCCGCACTTCTTTGCTGACTTGCTGGCAGATCTGGGGAGGTGTTGACTGTGATCTGTCAATAGGAGTTTCCGAGTGGGCCAATTCCCTTCCGTTCAGGTCGGCTAGCAGAAAACGGAGAGTGTCACGCGTAATCTCGACTCCTGCAACAGAGCTATGCTCCGCCTTGAATCGCAGAATGTCGGGAGGCCTGCCCCCAGTAGAGTCTCCCTCCCCGACGGCTTCGACCAATCCGGTAGAAATGAGGGTCGTGACTACGTTCGTCACAGAAGGCGCGCTCAGGCCCGAGGCTCGCACCAGGTCGGCTTTGGAGCACGCCCCCTTGTCCCGCAATAGCCGCAGCAGGATTTGAGCATTGGTTTGGCGGATCAGAGGAGGCCGACCGAGCACCACCGGGTTGTTCATCATGGGAAGATCACCGGAACTTTATCTCTACGGCGCTTTCAGACATTCTAATGATTCTTAACTATGTTTGGCATACAATACTGGCGAATCTGATTTGCGGCCAGCAACTTCAGAGAGGTTATCGAAGGATGATTTGCAAATGCTTCCGAATCGTCTGACGTCTTCGTTCCGTTCCTGCCACGTTGGTTGGTGTCTATGCCTTCTTCTATTGTTTCTCGCCACGGATGGAGCAGCGCAAACGTCCACCTCACGATTCAAAGTCATCGCGCTGGCGGAGGCGGGCGGAATTCATCGGCCCTTCGTCGACGCGGCCAAAGTGTGGCTGCAGAAGCAATCAGTCGATAACAATTTCTCTGTCGATTACATTGAGGATACCGGCAAGATCGACGACGCATTCCTCTCGCAATACCGGGTCTTCATTCAACTGAACTATCCGCCGTATGGCTGGACGCCGAAGGCCGCTGCTGCTTTCACTCGATACATTGAGGAAGGCCGCGGGGGATGGATCGGGTTTCATCATGCGACGCTCCTCGGCGAGTTTGACGGATTCGGTATCTGGCCATGGTTCTCTCAATTCATGGGCGGAATTCGGTTCACTGATTACATTCCGGAATTTGCCACCGCCACGGTCAAGGTCGAAGACGCCTCCCATCCTCTGATGAAAAACGTTGGCCCGTCGTTCGTGGTGGAAAAAGAGGAATGGTATACCTACGACAAGTCGCCCCGCCCCAATGTTCACGTTCTCGCCCGTGTTGACGAGTCTACCTATTCGCCAGACACCCGAAAAAAGATGGGTGATCATCCGGTGATCTGGACGAATGAGAAGGTCAAAGCGCGCAACGTCTATATCTTTATGGGGCATCATCCCGAGCTATTTCAGAATCCTGCCTTCACAACCATTTTTCACAATGCAATCTTATGGGCGGCGAATCAATGAACGTTCGAAGATTCATCTTCCCTCTGTTGCTGGCAAGCTTTCTTGTAAGCACCGTATTTGCCCAGCAATCCAGATTTAAAGTGCTGGCGTTTTATTCGGCAACGGCAGAACCGGACCACGTGCGGTTTGCCCAGGACGCGTTGAAATTCCTGAACGAGCGGGCTGTAAGCGAACACTTCACGCTCGAAGCAACGACCAAATGGGAAGACTTGAACGATGAAAACCTGAAAACATGCCAGTTGATCGTCTGGCTCAACGAATCGCCCGCGAACCCGGAGCAAAGGCGTGCTTTTGAACGGTACATGGAGCATGGAGGAGCATGGCTGGGCTTCCATGCTGCCGGCTACAACGACAACGACACCAACTGGCCGTGGTTCGTCAATTTCCTGGGAGGCGCCGTATTTCACACCAATAGCTGGCCCCCATTGCCGGCTCGAATCATCATGGATGATCGGAGTCATCTGGTCGCGGCCGGGATCCCCGATGGCTTCGAATCTCCCGCGAATGAATGGTATGTCTGGAAGCCGAGCCCGCGCCTTAACAAAGATGTAAAGGTTCTGGCGACGTTCGATCCGGCGAACTATCCGATCGGATTGAAGGACGTGCTTATCGAGCGGCGACCTTCCCGTCATGTGGACCAACACGAAATACAAGATGCTGTACATGAACATGGGGCACGGCGACAAGATCTTCACGAGTGCCGTGCAAAATCGACTCATCGACAACGCCGTTAATTGGCTGGGGACAGGCGCAAGTCAAAGCACCACGCCGGAGGCGAGCGGAATCAGAATCAGTCCACGCGGGATCGTGTTGAACCCGCGAACCCACAAAGTCTATGCGGTAAATACAAGACGTGGCACCGTGACAGTGCTCGACGGCAACGGACAATTCTCTGCATCTGTGAAGGTCGGAGCCGACCCTGAAGCCATTGCGGTTAATCCGGACACGAATCGAATATATGTCGCGAATTCCGGCGATGGGAGCGTCACTGTCCTCGATGGAAATACCGATGCACCTATCGCGAAGGTCGCGGTGGGTGACCTGCCTTACGTCGTTGCAGTGAATACCGCCAATGACAAGGTATATGTCGCGAGGACGTTCAGTAATGTCATGACCGTGATCGACGGGAAGACAAACGTCGCTAGCTTCCTGAAGCCGGGAGAGCAAGCCGACGCAATCGCCGTAAATCCGGCCACCAACAAGATATACCTCCTCAGCTACGAAAGTCCGAATGTGAAGGTGATCGATGGTGCGGGTAGCAGTATTTCCGACGTTCCTGTGGGAATTCATCTTTGGGCGATCGCAGCGAACCCGGCAAACAAAAAGATCTATGCGACGAACGCGGGCAGTTCGAACGTAGCGATCTTAGGTGGAGAATCGAAGGGCGCTACCCTTGTACACACGGGCGAGACTCCGTGCGCGCTGGCCATTGATTCCTCCACCGGACGGGTCTATGTCGCCAACCATACAAGCAACAACGTCACGGTAATTGACGGTACCAGTGACTCGGTTGTTGCCACCATCGAGGTGGGCGAGCGGCCCCAGGGTCTGGCGGTGGACTCAGCCAATCACAAGGTTTACGTGACGAACACCCATTCGGGCACCACGACCGTGATCGATAGCACGAACAATTCGATCGCAGCGACGTTGTCCACAGCCCTTTGGCCCTTCGCGATTGTAGTAGACAGCACCACGCACAAAGCATACGTAAGCAGTCTCGGGGGAGATCAACTGACGGTGATCGACGGGACGACGCTGACGGTATCGTCGCCAACGCCCAAGCAGTAACGATACGAGTGAAGAAGGAGAACCATTCCGTGAAGATCATTCCGGGCATTCTACGGCCACTCGCCCTGACAGTCCTGCTTTCGCTGGCCGCATGGGCCCAGCAGGCTCATCCGATACTCGCGATCGGGTCGGCAGCGCCGGATTTTGATCTGCCAGGGATTGACGGGAGCAATCACAAGCTCGCCGATTACGCCTCGAGTCCAATTCTCGTGGTGGTCTTCACGTGCAATCACTGCCCCATCGCGCAAATGTATGAGCGACGCATCGCCCAACTGGCCACGGATTACGCGGATCGCGGCGTGAGCGTCGTCGCGATCGAACCGAACGATCCCAAAGCGATCACCATCGACGAACTGGATTCTTCGGATATGAGCGACAGTCTCGAAGAAATGAAGGTCCGCGCTCAGTACAAGCATCTGAGTTATCCGTATCTTTACGACGGCGAGACACAATCAGTCACAGACGCGTATGGGCCGCAGGCTACTCCGCACGCCTTCGTTTTCGACAGCAGTCGTCGCCTCCGTTATGAAGGGCGTGTCGACAATAGTTATCGTTCCGAACTGGTAACGACGCACGAGGTGCGCGATGCCATCGACGCACTCCTGGCGCGTCGTGAGGTCGCGGTGAAGCACACCGGGGTCTTTGGGTGCTCGACGAAATGGAAGGAGAAACACGCTGCCCAACTAGAAGCGCTGCGCAAGATCGAATCGCAACCGGTTCAGCTGGAAATGGCTTCCGCCGCCGACTTAAGCAAGCTGCGTACCAACCCGGGCAAGAAGATGTTGCTGGTGAGCTTTTGGGCGACATGGTGCGGCTCCTGCATCCACGAGTTTCCTGACTTCGAAGACACGTACCGGATGTACAGCGTTCGCGATTTCGAGTTGGTTACGGTCTCGGCCAACATGCCCGATGAGAAGAACTCTGTCATGCGGGTGCTCGAGAAAATGCATGCCACCAGCCGCAACCTGCTGTTCAACTCGAACGACACGGCCGCCTTGCAAGCCGCCTTCGACCCTAAGTGGGACTCGGCGGTGCCTTATACGGTGCTGATCTCTCCCGAGGGCAAGGTCCTGTATCAGAAACAAGGCTCCATCGACATCCTGGAACTGAGAAGGACGATTTTGGCGAATCTTCCTTCAGACTACGAAGGCTTCAATCAGTATTGGTCGACGCAATAGATCTGTCGCATCACTCGCGGCGCGCCTTTGTTTGGCGTCGACGTTTTGCCGCGAAGATGTCGTGTCCTCGGAGAACGACTGAGCATGAAAACGCATTCATCCATCCGACTCTTCACTCTTGTTCTCTTGATTGCAGCACACGCCTGGGCGGGCGATGCCATACCGAAGGCCGCCTGGCGTCGTCCGCTCGGCCTGCCGCTCGACAAGCCGGGGGTCACACGCGTCCCCGGCAATATCGACGACGGCTATTGGCAGGGCGCGCCGGTCGGCGGTTTCGGCTCGGGGACCTTTTCGAGAACCTATCGAGGTGACTTTTCCCGCTGGCACATAAAGGCGGGCGTGCACAAATACGCCCCGGTTTATGCCAACCAGTTTGCGATGTTTCAGCAGGCCGAAGGTGAGCCACAGGGCACGGCTCGTGTTTTGATGACAGATCATCCGGCGGACAAGACGCTTAGCAGCTGGCAGTGGGACTATCCAGTAGGCGCGGGCGAGTACGCTGCGCTCTATCCAAAGTCCTGGTACGACTACAAGTGGGATCAGTTTCCGGCACATGTTGTGCTTGAACAATTCTCACCGGTGCTGCCCGATAACTATCGCGAGTCCAGCTACCCGGTCGCGGTCTATCGCTTGCACGCGGAGAATCCGACGAACAAAGCAGTCACAGTCTCTGTGCTTTTGTCTTGGACGAACATGGTCGGCTGGTTTCGCACCTTCACTCGAGATTTTCAAGGGGCGCCGAACCAAGGCAATCACAACGAATTTGCGAGCGAGAGACTCAGTGCAGGCGTCATGAAGGGGATCGTCTTTGATCGCAACCGCGCGGGCGCCGGACCACGCGAGGTGGACGGCCAATTTGCAATTGCCGCGATGGAGTCTCCCGGAGTCGAAGTCACCTATCACGCTACATTTTCAGCCGACGGTGATGGCAAGGCGATTTGGAGCGGTTTCTCGAAAGACGGGCGCTTGGCAAATAATGAGGCCTCGTGGGTCAGCGACGGCGAGAAACTGGCAGGCGCCATCGCAGTCCGCTTCACCCTTCAGCCCGGAGAGAAGAAGGGGATACCGATGGTGATCGCCTGGGATTTCCCGGTCGTGCAATTTGGCGAGGGTCGCGAATGGAACCGCCGTTACACCGACTTCTATGGCGCAACCGGCAAAAACGCCTGGGCGATCGCACGTGATGGATTAGAGAACGCCACATCCTGGAGCGACGCGATCGATGCCTGGCAAGGTCCATTTGTCAATGATGAGTCCAAGCCGCTGTGGTATCGGGGCATGCTCTTCAACGAGCTGTATGTATTGACGGATGGAGGCACATTTTGGGGCCGCCAGGTTGGTTCCTCAAAGAAGGACGCGGCATCGTTCGCGCTCCTCGAATGCTTTGACTACGCCTACTACGGAACCCTCGATGTGCGTTTCTATGGTTCGATGCCATTATTGAAGTTCTGGCCTGAGGTCGACAAACAGGTCTTGCGGCAATTCGCCGACACGGTTTCACGGGAGTGGCCAGAAAAAGGGCAATGGGTGTGGAAGTCCCAACAAACCGGGGAACCGAGTCTGCACATGCGGAAAAAGAAGGGTGCCGTGCCGCACGATCTCGGTGTGCCCGAGGGCGATCCGTTCATTGCGGTCAACGAGCCCGGATGGCAGGACACAAACGATTGGAAGGACTTGAATTCGAAATTCATCCTGATGGTCTATCGCGATTATGTGCTAACGGGCAGAAAGGATCTAGCGTTCCTGCGCGAGACTTTTCCAGCCGTGAAAGAAGCGGTGGCATATTTGCGCCAGTTCGATCGCGGCACCGGAATTCCCGAAAATGGAGGATATCCTGATCAAACGTACGACTCATGGGTGGTGCGAGGGGTGAGCGCATATTGCGGTGGTTTGTGGCTGGCGGCGGTCCGCGCTTCTGAAGAAATGGCACGCACTCTCGGTGAGAGCAACCTCGCAGACGGATACCACCAACTCTTTTTGAAGGCCCAGAAGAATTACATCGACAGACTGTGGAACGGAAAATACTTTCGCTACGACACTGAGAGTGAGGATCGCGACAGCGTACAAGCCGATCAATTGGCCGGACAATGGTACGCCAACATGACTGGACTGGGGAATCTCGTGCCCCACGAAATGCAGGTGGCGGCAGCCAAGAAGATCTTTGAATTTAACGTGATGAGGTTTGGCGGCGGGAAGATGGGAGCCGCGAATGGCATGACGGCCGATGGATCGATCATTCGCGACAACGAACAGGCCCCGGAAGTTTGGGTGGGGACCAGTTTCGGGTTTGCCGCGCTCTTGCTCAGCGAAGGGATGCCGGAGGAGGCGTATGACACAGCCTGGGGTCTCTACCACGTAATCTATGAGAGCAAGGGATACTGGTTCCGGACTCCCGAGGCTTGGGACGTCGAAGGAAATTTCCGCGCGTCGATGTACATGAGACCAGCGGCTGTGTGGGCGATGGAGATGATCCCGCGACCGCAAGCCAAATAGCCGGCTGTCTTGGATGGACTTCGGAAACTACGATTCACATATCGAATGAAATCTTCTGCTAGCAAACCTCTTATGCAAGAGACTCCCCATAAAAGGCCTGTTCCCTGCCGAGGGTCAGGAACCGAGAGCATCGATGAGAATCAGAGACTAGTCGCTGGAGTTGACATCGGAGGAAGCAACCTGCGAGTTGCTCTCGCGGACCTACACGGAACTGTGTTGGGCAAATGGTGCGCATCGACCAAGGAGACATCTTCTCCGGAGATGGTTATCGCGCAGATTGGAACAGGCATTGACTCTCTGCTAAAAGGATCATCGGCAACGCGCGCCTCGTTGGCAGCGATTGCGGCTGGGGCTCCCGGCATCACAGACAGGGACGCGGGAGTCGTTGTCGCCACGTCCTACCTAAGAGGGTGGAGGGATGTGCCTTTTCAGAGCCTGCTTGAATCTGCCTTCCACATTCCTGCCGCGGTTGAGAATGATGTGAGAATGGCAGCGCTGGGAGAGCACTGGATGGGGGCGGCGCGCGGGATTCCCAATTTTGTTTTTTTGGCGATCGGAACCGGAATCGCCGCTGGAATTTTTGCGAACGGAACCCTTATTCGAGGCTCCAACTGCACGGCCGGAGAAGTCGGGTATATGTATGTTCCCGGCGCTTCGGAGCGAGCTGCGCAACGCGGCACACCCGGTTCGCTGGAGAGCACCCTTGGTGGCGATGGCATCCGGCAGCAGTGGATGGAGGCGGCCAAACCCGGCGCAAATTCGAATCCTCTCACGGCTACAGAAATCTTCGACCTTGCCCGCACTGGAGATCCGCAGGCAAAGAGCATTTTGGACCGCTCGGCACAACTGCTGGCCTATGCCGTGTACAACATCTCACTCGTGCTGAATGCTTCGTTGTTCGTCTTGGGTGGCGGCGTGGGCATGAGCGAAAATTTGCGCGAAGCCACAGAGACAGTTTTGAAGCAATACAGCGAGCCTACACAGCCCAAGCTCATCATCAGCAGCCTTGGCCAGGATGCTCAGTTGATGGGCGCGATTAGTCTGGCGCTGGAAACGGTGGAATGCCGACCGGACCAAAAGGTACGCGTCTGACTAACGCACCCGTTCAAATAAAGCGCTCAGTGTAGAAGTGTTCGCATGACCGCAAAAACAGAGTTGTCGGCGCCCAAGCGACGTACACGAGCGGAGGTTCAATGGTTGGTGGCTGAGTTTGTGAGCAGTGGTATGCGGCGGAGCGAGTTTTGCCACAGTCGAGGTTTGAGCTTCGTGCCCTTTCGCGGCCGGACTGGCAAGCGGCGCTGAACTAAGGACCGAAGAGAACTCTACTATCTCGACCCGACCTTCAGTGTTTTTGCCGTCCCGGTAAAGGCTGCGGGCAACGCCCTGCAATTTGGAACACAGCAGACCCTCGTCAGGAATTGGACCTTTCCCGGCACACCCCGGTATGCCATCTCGATCGACGGTCAGAAAATTCTTCTTGCCCAGGTGCCGCAACAGGTCAGCCAGTCTGTGCCGTGGTTACAGACTTTACAGCGCGATTGAAGAAGTAGGTGAAATATCCAGTTGGGTGATAGGACAGGTCTTCATCTCATAACCCTAGCCAGCCAGTTGGCCCAGACCCAGCAGCAGCGGAACCTTGTCTTCTCCCAGTTGACGGGCAAGCGGGAAATAATCCCAAGGTAAGTTTTGCCGACTGCTCGCCCAGAACTGGCCCCTGCGCTCAACGTTTCCGCGCAGTCCTGCAGATTGACCGGGCCGGAGCTGCGGACCTACCATGACCTTGCTCATTTGCACAAACTTGAAGTGGGAGCCTTCCATGCGTCACCGCTCGAATACCGTGTTGTTTCGCGTTTTTGTCTGCCTATCCTGTGCCGCGCTCCTAACCGCCATGGCGACGCCAGCCTGTGCTCAGCTCCTGGCGAGCAGCGACCTTTCTCGTTTGCGTTCCATCGGCGGCGTAGCGCTCTCGCCCGACAACCACTATATTGCATACACAATAACGATGCGCGATCGACCCGGCCGGCCTTACGGCCAACTCTGGGTGATGGATCTGAGCACGCAGAAGAGCGTCCCCCTCGGTGGTGACAAGCCCGCCAGCGGTCCGCTGTGGTCTGGCGACAGCAAATGGATCGCATTCCGTGGTGCTGATGGCGACCATCACGGCATCCTGATCGCGCATCCCGACGGCAGCGACACAACCTTCCTGGCGGCGCTGGCGGGTACCAATTCCCCCTTGCCTGGAACTGGCAAGGACTTCACGTGGTCGCCTGATGGAAAGCAGATTGCATTCGTGTCCTCCACAGCCGGCGAAGCCGCCGCCGAGGCTAGCGGCGATCCCATGGTCATTACGCGCTATCTCTACAAGCCGGACGCGGGCGAAGGAATGACTCGGTTCAACGACAATCAACGCCTGCATATTTACGCTGTCGACATCGCTTCAAAACAAGTGCGCCAGCTCACTCGAGGAAATTTCGACGAGCACTCCATTGACTGGTCGCCCGACGGAAAGCAAATCGTCTTCGCTTCCAACCGCGAACCCAATCAGGATGAGTTCTTTAACTACGACCTTTTCACACTCCAACTCTCCGACAACAGCATTCACCGATTAACCGCTACCGAATCCTGCGAATACGATCCGTTGTGGTCGCCGGACGGCAAATCCATCGTCTATCGTGGCACGCGCCGTGGCCTCACGGACCGGGAAACGACGATGGAAGACACCCACGTCTGGATCATGAACGCCGACGGCAGCAACCGCCGCGAAATCGGGAGTGTGATCGACAATCGTCAAGGCGCGCCACAATGGGCGCCCGACGGCAGCTCCGTCTATTTCACCGTGCAGGAACGCGGCAGCAATCATCTTATTCGGCTGCCCATCTCCGGCGGACAGCCCGAATACGTCGTGAACGACGCCGGTGGCGTTGGAGCATGGTCGGTCGGCAAGAACAAAGCGGTCGCTTACAGTTTCACGACGCTGCGCGATGCTGCACAGCTCTATCACAAGTCCGGCGCTGCGGCGTCCCTCAAGCTTACGGATCTCAACCACGAACTTCTCGCAGATAAGTCCATTGCCGAGGTTGAATCGTTCACTTTTGTCAGTAACGACAATCGATTCGACGTCGAGGCGTTTCTCACCAAGCCCATCGGCATGACCGCCACGTCCAAGCATCCGCTTATCGTGGTGATTCATGGAGGACCGCACGGAGCAAATGGTCCTGGCTTCAACTTCAAGAACCAGATCTACGCTGCGCACGGTTACGCCGTTCTCAATGTGAACTATCGTGGGTCGACGAGTTACGGCCAGAAGTTTTCCGATGCGGTATTCGGCGACCAGGACGGTAACGAGGGACAAGACATTCTCTACGGAGTAAGCGCGGCGGTGCGGCGCTACTTGTGGATCGATCGAGAGCGTCTGGGGATCGAGGGAGTGAGCTACGGTGGCCAGCTCACCGATTGGCTTATCACCCAAACCAACGAGTTCAAGGCAGCGATTCCAACCGCAGGAATCGCGAATCTGGTCAGCTACAACTACATGACCTACTACAACCAATACGAGGAGATGGAGTTTGGACAATTCCTGCATCAGGGGAACCTGATGGACGTTGCATGGGAACGCTCAGCAATGAAGCATATCGCTGCCGCGCATACGCCGACGCTTATCATTCATGGCGAGAACGACAACGATGTTCCCATTGCAGAAGCAGAGCAGCTTTTCATTGCGCTTAAAGATGTGGGCGTCGAGACGGTTTTCCTTCGCTATCCCCGAGAAGGACACGGCCTGTCCGAGGTCAAACATCAGATCGACGCTACCGACCGATCTATCACCTGGTACGAGAAGCATTTCCCGAAGCCAGGTGACGAAGGGGTCACCAACGTTCAGCCGTAGGCCGAGAGTTGTGTCCCGACTGTCTTTGCCCGATCAGAAACCCTACTACATTTCGTCAAAAGCACGGCAGACAGGGCAGATTCGTCGGCAATACGGACGAATGAGGGGCAAACATGAGGTAATCCCAAGGCAAGGTTTGCCGACCACACAGCCAAGAGTTTAGTAGAGGGTTATTCCACTGCCGAAAAGACCGTGATAAGGTGCGTCGTGTAGTGTATTCCTGTCAGAGGCACAGACGAATGCAGAGGCGCACATTCATGGACATTACCCTCGGTTCCGCGACGGCGCTGGCCCTGAAACCTTGGGCTCTGGGCGTGGAGCAAGAACGGAAAAGTCTCGTAGTCTATCCCGATCCAGCGGTGGAGGTGATTGATCCGCGGTTCACAAAATATAAAGTCGGCAACGCTGCGGTTGAGCGCCTATATACAGGCACGCGGTGGGCAGAAGGGCCGGTTTGGTGTGCCGATGGGAGGTATCTCCTCTTCAGTGACATTCCCAACAATCGAATGCTCCGATGGCTCGAGGAAACCGGAGAAGTCAGCGTTTTTCGCAGCCCGTCGAACTACAGCAATGGCAACTGTCGGGATCGACAGGGTAGGCTGATCACCTGCGAGCACGACACGCGCCGGGTCACGCGAACCGAATACGACGGCACGATCACCGTGCTGATGGATCGTTTTCAGGACAAAAAGCTCAACGCACCGAATGACCTGGCGGTGCATTCTGACGGGGCCATCTGGTTCAGCGACCCTGGATACGGCATCATGTCGAACTACGAAGGACACAAAGCGCCCTTCGAGTTGCCTGCCAACGTTTACCGGCTCGACCCGAAAACGCGCGAGGCAACCGTCGTTGCCACCGATATGGACAAGCCCAACGGCCTGTGTTTCTCTCCTGACGAGAAAAGGCTCTATATCGTCGATACGGGAGTTCCAAAACACCCCGGCGACCCTCATCCGATTCGGGTTTATGACGTCGTGGATGGCGTGCGACTGGAGAATGGCCGGTTGTTTGTCAATATGTCGCCGGGCTCATCCGACGGTATTCGTTGCGACGTGGACGGCAACATCTGGTCCGCGGCGGGATGGGCGGGGGAAGGCTACAACGGGGTGCACGTGTTCGCAACCGATGGCACGCTGATCGGGAAGATTCATCTTCCCGAAACGTGCGCGAACCTCTGTTTCGGCGGCGCAAAGAGAAACAGGTTATTCATGGCTGCGAGCCAGTCTCTCTATGCAATCTATGTCGAGACGCAGGGCGCCCAAACGCCTTGACGGACACCGTTTCTGTCGACTCTCACCCAGCTGTGATGTTGGGTTTTGGGATCGACGGGGCCGCTCCGTGAGCCATCATTCGTTGACTAGCAGATGCCGCGTCCGTAATATAAAGCGATTCAAAAACCACCCATCTTCTGATGATCGGCCAAACTATCTCGCACTACCGCATTGTGGAAAGGCTTGGCGGCGGAGGCATGGGGGTCGTCTATAAGGCTGAGGACACCCGCCTGCGCCGCTTTGTGGCGCTCAAGTTCCTGCCTGACGATGTTGCCAAGGACCCTCAATCTCTGGGGCGCTTCCAGCGCGAAGCGCAAGCTGCTTCGGCCCTGAACCATCCCAACATTTGCACCATCTATGACGTCGGCCAGGAGAATGGGCAAGCTTTCATTGCCATGGAGTACTTGGACGGCCAGACCCTGAAACATATGATCGATGGTCGTTCGATGAGGACTGCGCAGTTGCTCGAGCTCGGCATCCAGATCTCAGATGCACTCGATGCGGCTCACTCCGGCGGAATTGTGCATCGCGACATCAAGCCTGCCAATATCTTTGTCACCCAGCGAGGCCAGGCCAAGGTCCTCGATTTTGGTTTGGCGAAACTCACGCCGCAAAACAGCCACCTCGTGGACGGATCATTGCCCACCGTAGGCGCGCCCACTGCCGTCAGTTCCGATCAACTCACGACTCCGGGGACCGCAATGGGAACCATCGGCTATATGTCTCCCGAGCAAGCTCGCGGAGAACCGCTGGACCATCGCAGCGATTTGTTTTCTTTCGGTGTGGTTCTTTACGAAATGGCAACCGGCAAGCAGCCGTTCTCGGGACCGACTTCGGCCGTCGTCTTTGAAGCCATTCTGAACAAGGTGCCAGCTCCTCCGACGCAGTCGAATCCGGGACTGCCGCCGCAGATGGAAACTATTCTGAACAAGGCGCTGGAAAAAGACCGGGATTTGCGCTGCCAAAGCGCGGCTGAACTTCGCGCCGATCTGAAGCGCCTGAAACGGGATACTGACTCGAAGCGCGTGCCCGTGGTTCCGGCTGAGGTTCGGACTCGCGAGGAAGTTAAGACAGAGTCCGCCCCGGGCACTCGTCGGCGCGCTCGCATCGCGGCATGGGGCGCTGCCGCTCTTTTGCTTTTGGCAGCTGCGCTTACTGGTGGTTACCTAGCGGAACGTCGGCCGATTCCGGCGCCTGCGACGTATCGCCAGATCACCTTTCGCCGGGGCACGGTCCGCATGGCGCGTTTCGCTTCCGATGGACAGAGCGTCGTATACAGCGCGACGTGGGAGGGCGGCCCGTTGGAGGTTCTGGTTGCCCGCCCGGAGAGCCTTCAATCACGTTCGTTGGATCTGCCTGGCGCGGAGATTCTAGCGATTTCTTCCACCGGAGAGTTGGCCGTGTTGCTTCACAGCCAGCAGGTTCGGTCCTACATCCACATCGGCACTCTGGCGCGAATGCCCTTGACCGGAGGTGCTCCCCGCGAAATTCTGGACGATGTACAGTGGGCGGATTGGGCCCCCGATGGAAATAGTCTCGCGGTTGTGCGCGACGTCGGCGGGCAAAGCCGACTGGAGTTCCCGGTCGATAAGGTTCTCTACCAGACGGGTGGGTGGATCAGCGACCCACGAGTCTCGCCCACCGGGAAATGGGTTGCTTTCATTGACCATCCTCTGGCCGGTGATGATGCGGGCTCGGTTACGCTGGTCGATCCTGCGGGCAACAAGAAAACTCTATCCAGCGAGTTCTATACCGCCCAGGGTCTGGTTTGGTCTCCTGACGGCAAGGAACTTTGGTTCACCGCAACCGTCACGGGAATCGATCGTGTCCTCTACGCGGTGGACCTCTCCGGGCACCAGCGTTTGGTGGCACGAGTACCCGGTGATTTGAGACTGCTCGACATTGGACACGATGGACGGGTTCTGCTGGCGCGCGACAACACGCGCCGTGGATTAATCGGACTCGCCGCCGGGGATACCGCAGAGCGCGATCTCTCCTGGCTTGACTGGTCATATCCCTCGGACCTCTCTATCGATGGAAAAACGCTTCTGTTTCGAGAAGAAGGAGAGGGGGGAGGACTTCGATACACCGGCTACCTTCGCCAAACCGACGGATCACCCGCCGTGCGTCTGGCCGAGGGCAGGGCTTTTGCATTGTCAGCCGACGGACGCTGGGTGCTCTCGACAACCAGTGATGCAGTGAGCAAGCTGGTGGTGCTTCCGACCAGAGCCGGAGAGCCCCAAATGCTATCCGCGAATCCCATGAACTACGTCGGGGCTCGCTGGTTCCCCGACGGCAAACACTTCCTCTTCTCCGGCAACGAACCCGATCACGGAGTGCGTCTATACGTACAGGATCTGGTGGGAGGAAAGCCGTTGGCCATTTCTCCCGAGGGTACCTACGGACTGGCTTACTTGATTTCGCCCGACGGCAAGGAGGTCGCGGCGGTCGGACCCGATCAGAAGGGCTATCTATATCCGGTTGGCGGCGGAGACCCACGTCCCATTCCAAGTCTTGCAGCTGGCGATTTGCCTGTGGCCTGGAGCAGCGACGGCCGCTCTATCTTTGTCTACCGCTCTGCGGAGTTGCCCGCGAAGGTCGACCTGATCGAACTCTCCTCGGGCCGGCGAACGCACTGGAAAGAACTGCGGCCATCGGATCCTGCAGGAGTTGAGTTTATCGGGCCTATCTTAATGACGGCCGACGCAAAAACCTACGTTTACGGCTATCGCCGTTTGCTTACGGACCTTTATGTAGTCGACGGATTGAAGTAGCCACCCAGAAGACTCAAGGCACTTTGAACGGAATGCGCAGCGTGGGTTGACGGGAGAATTGCGGCCAACGACACATACTATCAAGTGCTTGGCAGTGCCCGATAGCCTAGTAAGGTGTTGAATGTATTCGATCGAAGAAAAGTTAGTGGGAAGTCCCGCCGACGTAGTTGCCGTAGCCGACAATTACCGTCGAACTTACCAGCACCAACAGGCTGAACGCCACCAGCAGCTTGGTTCTCCCTCCCGCACCTTTCCATTCTTTCAACGCGATGCCCCACAACGTGCTGAAGATGATGATGCTGGCCATGTGCAGCGTCCAGCTGGAGAACTTGTATCGTCCCATCTGGGTTTCACCCATGGTGTAGAAGAAGAACTGCATGTACCAGGTTGTGCCCGCCAGAGCTGAGAAGACGTAGTTGGCCAGCATCGGAGCTCGGACAGTTGTGTCTTGCGCGACGGTGACAGCCATCGCCATTTCTTCCGCCGGCGCATCGGTGACGACTTCGAGGATGTGCTCTTCATTGCGGGCGGGAAGCATGCCGCGAATTTCGGACTGGAAGTATTGGTGCCCGGTCCGGTTGCGAATGTTGAGGATGAGGCACCAGATCAAGTTGGTGGTGAAGCCTCCGGCAAGGACTATGACGAGAACCGGAAGCCCCTGCCACAGCACCCGGGTGCCGTGCTGGATGGTGATGGCTTTGATCGGATCTCCGGCCGCGAGTCCGTAGGCGAAGCAGGCGCTCATGACGCCGGAAAAGGTGGCGACGAGCAACCCTTTCTTCAGGTCGAATTCCTTGATCGAGGCGCGCTTCTGCTCGGTCGACATCTCGCGTTCTTTGGATACGCCGGCGGCGCCTGCGAACGCGATCCCCAGAAGGCAGACGGCGACCCCGCCGAGAATGATCAGGCCCGAGTGGGTGCCGAGAACTTCGGAGGCGAACACTCCGCGGAAAATCGGCGGCATCAGTGTTCCGAATGCGGCTGTGTACCCGAGAGCCACCGCCATGCCGAGCGACATTCCGAGATATCGCATGGTAAGTCCGAAAGTGAGGCCGCCCAGGCCCCACAAGACCCCGAAGACATACGCCCAGAAAAGGCTGCTTGCGGGCGCTTCGTGAAGCACTCGCATGAGATCGTGCGTCATCGCCAGCGCGAGAATCCATGGGGCGATGATCCAACTGAAGAATCCGCCAACCAGCCAATAGGTTTCCCATGCCCAGTGCTTCACGCCGCGGTAGGGGACGTAGAAGCTGGCAGAAGCGAGACCGCCGAGCCAATGAAAAAACACTCCCAGTGCAGGGTTCATGGAATCCCTTATTTAGCGCAGGAAGGCCTCGGGGAGACCGCCATCTACGGGGATGACATGCCCCGTGGTCTTCGCACTTTGATCACCGGCAAGCCAAACGATGGCGGCCGCGCAATCCTGTGGAAGGATGGGGCGTTTCGTCAGAGTGCGTTGGGCGTAAAAATCGGCGAGCTTGGTGCGTAGCTTCTCGGTCGACTCCAAGTCCTCGAAGGCGATCTTGTATTTTTCGAGAGATTGAATCACGCGTTCGCGAGGGAACATGGTGGAACCAGCCACGACGGTTGCGGGCGCGATCCCGTTGACGCGCACTTGCGGACCGAGTTTGATCGAGACTTCCCGGATGAGGTGGTTGAGAGCCGTCTTGCTGGCGTCGTAGGCCTCGCTGCCTTCCTTGGGGACTACTGCGTTGGCGGAGCTGGTGAGCACCATGGCAGCAGGCAGGCCCTGGTCTTTGAATACCCACTCCGTCTGTCGAGCAAGATGATAGTTTCCGGTGACGTTCACCAGAAAGGTCTGTATCCATTGTGAGTCGGAGAGTTCCCCGTCGGCGCCGGGCATTGGATAAATGGCGGCGGTATTGACGATGATGTCGAGGCCGCCAAACTGCGAAATCGTGAAATCGGTCGCCTCTGCGAGTGACGCGGCAGATCTGAGGTCGACGAGAGCGTGCGCAACAAATTCTGGGGATGATAATGTGCTGGCCTCGGCTGCGACTTTCTTTGCCCCTTGCTGATCGAAGTCCGCAACTACGACGTGGGCGCCCTTGCGCGCGAGCAGCAGCGCGACTTCGCGGCCGATTCCGCTGGCGCCGCCGATGATCAGAGCGATCTTGCGGCTAAACTCGGCTTCGGCGGGCATACGCTGCAGCTTGGCTTCTTCGAGCGCCCAATACTCAATGCGGAAGGCTTCAGATCTGGGAAGCGCCACATAGTTATGGAACTGCGTGAACTGTTGCGACTGTCCGGCATGCCGCGCCTGCGGCAGAGAATGAGCAACCTCTCCATCCTCCAGAGCATTCGCGCCTGCCATGACGTGAATGGCATTGATGAAGAACTCGGTCGTGATCCGCGCCTCTTTCTTGTTCTTGCCGAACCCGAACAAGCCAAGGCCAGGAACGACGACGACAGACGGATTCGAATCCCGCAGCTTCGGAGAATCGGCGTTCGCCCATGCGTCGTAATACTTCCTGTAGGCAGCTCGATACTCGATAGCCTCACTCTGGATGCGTGCCTTCAGAACGCTGACGTCCTCCGTAGCAGGATCCCAGGGAAGGAACAGCGGACAGACCCGCGTTCGCAGGAAGTGGTCCGGACAGCTAGTACCCAGCGAGCCTAATTCTCTGGCCCACTTCGACCCGGCAAAAGTCAGAGCATCTTCATCGTCGCTGAAGTGCGCCACTACGCGACGATTCGACGACACCACGCCCCGGAGCGCTGGCAAGATCTGGACCGCCAGTTTCTTGCGATCCCGCGCGGGGTCGTGCTCGGCTCCGCCGAATAAGGACATCTTCCTCGATTGGTGCTTCAAAATGAACTCCCCCATCTGATCAATGGTGTGAATGCTGTTCCGGTAACAATCGCGTTGTGTCATTCCCCAAGTGAAGAGACCGTGTCCGCCAAGAATGAGGCCCTCGGCGACGGGATTGTCTTTGACCACCCGTTCAATCATTAGCGCGAGTTCGAAGCCGGGACGCTGCCAGGGAACCCAAACAATCTTGCGATCAAATTCTTTGTTGAACTCATCCAACTTTCGCTTCCCATTGGCGCTCGCTGCGAGAGCGATGGCCCAGTCCGGGTGCAAGTGATCCACGTGCGCAAACGGAAGGAATGCGTGCAGAGGAGTGTCGATGGATGCTGCCACGCGATTCTCGCCAAATGCCGAAAGCGGATAGTAGCGGACCATTTCATCTTCGTGTTGTTCGCCGCGGTATAGCTCTTTGAGTTGTTCCAGTCGATCGAGGTAGAGCAGAGCAAATCCAACATCGGCGATGGATCCGAGGTCTCCGCCACTCCCTTTCACAGCCAGCACACGGATGGGGCTGCCGGTAAACGGATCGGGAAGTTGGAGCTTGGAACTCGTGTTGCCCCCGCCGAAATTGGTGATGCGCAAGTCGGCGCCCAGTAAGTTGGAGCGATAGCGCAACAGGGCCAGTTGATTGCCGGCCATCTTTTGAGCTTCGGCTTCGTTCCACAGATCTTTCAGATGAGTGGTCTCTTTGATCTCAGGCATGAATGCTCCCGCAATATTGCTCAAATCGTTCCGAGTGCTGATCCCACTTGTCGGTGTCCAGCGGTTCGAAGACTTCGGTGGGGAAAGAGCGCTCGACAATGGCGCGGACTTCCTGTAGCGAAGTCGCGCTTCCCGTGGCAAGAATCTGTACCGCAACATTTCCCAGTGCGGTGGCCTCGGCCGGGCCGGCGACGACCCGTCTTCCAGTAGCGTCGGCAGTCAGCTGGTTCAGTAAACGATTTTTCGATCCGCCGCCGATGATACGAATCTGCTCGATATGTTTGCCGCAAACCTGTTCCAGATTTCGCAGAACAACTCGATATTTGAATGCGAGACTTTCCAGAACCGCTCGTACATACGCGCCAGGCTGATTCGGGAGTGGCTGATGGGTCCGGGTGCAGAACCGGTTGATGGCCGTGATCATGTCCGGAGGCCGCAGGAAGGACTCGTCGTCCGGATCGACCAGGTGGCGAAATGACGGTTCGCGAGTTGCTAGTTCGATCAGTTCGCGGAAGTCGTACGAAAGTCCTTGCGCAGTCCAGGATTGCCGGCAACTCTGCAGCATCCACAGTCCCATGATATTCTTCAGCAGCCTCGTTGTTCCATTCACGCCGCCCTCATTGGTGAAATTCAGGCGCAACGCATCGGGTGTGATCACCGGGGAGTCCAGTTCGGTGCCCAGCAGCGACCAGGTTCCGGAGCTCAGAAAGGCAGTGCCATCGCGAGCGGAAATCGCGGCCACCGCTGAACCTGTGTCGTGACACGCGGGGGCAATCACGGATGTTCCTGCAAGGGATGTATGACCTGCGATGTCAGGCAGCAGCGTACCTATGATCGAGCCCGGCTCGACGATGGGCGCAGGCAACTGAGCTGGTAGCTCCAAGCGTTGCATCAGAGTGGTGGCCCAAGTGCGTTTCACGGGATCGACCATCTGCGTGGTGGTTGCGTTGGTAAATTCGCAGACCGCATTTCCGCTCAGCCAAAAGTTAAACAAATCTGGGATTGTGATCACATATTTTGCCGCATCAAAAAGCTTAGGGTGTTGGCGCCGTGCAGCGAAGAGCTGATACAGAGTGTTGATGGGCATGAACTGAATTCCGGTCGCTTTATAGATCTCCTCCTTGCCAACCCTCGTGATGACCTCCCCCATGATCCCTTTGGTTCGGCGGTCGCGGTAGTGGTAAGGATTTTGGAGCAACTCGCCGCGTTCTCCCAACAAGGCATAGTCCACCCCCCATGCGTCGACTCCGATGCCCGCCAGTTCCACGTCGCCCAGCCGCGAGAGAGCGCTGCGGACTTCGAGCCAGAGCCTGGGAGCGTCCCAGTGAAGAGATCCGCCATATTCGACGGGTTCGTTGGCGAATCGATGCACCTCCTGGGTCGTGAGAATCCCGGACTGAAGATGTGCCAGGACTACACGTCCACTTTGGGCGCCGAAGTCGAAGGCTAAATACGGCTTCACGGGACTGTTAGGCATAGGAAGAAACGTTTCGAGAATTCCGGGCCGCACGCTCCTTGGTGATGCGCTCGAGATAACCGCTCTGGCGAAATGCGTCCATGGGATTCTTGGGCAGGGCTTTGGAGTCGCGCCAATCCTGGATCACGGGGCGGACGTCGGTGGCGAACGCGTCCTGGAGTAAGGACTCGGCCTTCAGCAGATCACAATTCTTCTGGGCGGCCGCGAGCTCTCGACCATCGACCAGAGCCGCCTTGGAGTAGAGCTCCTGCGCCATGGTCACGGTTTGGATCATGGCCTCGATCTTTCCCTTGAGATTATGGCTCTGGTCGACCATGTATGCGATGTCGGCTGGTTTGCCAGTTTCCCACTCGAAAAAGCGAATCTCGTGAAAGATCCGAAAAACCTGATAGGGATCGATGGAACCGATCGTCAAGTCATCGTCGGCGTAGCGGCGATCGTTAAAGTGAAAGCCCCCCAGCACGTCTTCTGACAACAGCCAGGCGACGATCTGCTCGATGTTTTGGGCGGCATAATGATGTCCAGTGTCGACCAAGACTTTCGCTTGCGGACCGGCGGCACGCGAGAGAAGCAGAGACATGCCCCAATCGGCGATGTCGGTGTGGTAAAAGGCGGGCTCGAATGGCTTGTACTCAATCAGAAGTCGCTGTCCGGGAGACAACGCCTGGTGCGATTCCTTCAGCAAATCCGTGAACCACTGCTTCCGTTGACGGATATTCGCGGTTCCCGGGTAGTTAGAGCCGTCAGCAAACCACATGGAAATGTCACGGCTGTGCAGCCGGCGGGCGATCTCAATGCTGTCCCTGGTGTGCTGCAGGGCACGCTGGCGAATCGCAGGATCAGGATTGCCGAAGGAGCCGTACTTGTATTGCTGATCCTGGAAAAGATTAGGATTGATCGAGCCGGGGAGAACTCCATAGTGATCGGCAAACTTCTTGATGTCGTCTGTGCTGCGAACTCCATCGGGGCAGTCCCAAAGAACGTGCAATGCTACTGTGGGGCAGACCCCAGTGAGCAGGTGTACCTGACCAGCGTCGCTGAACTTCTCCTCGGTGTTGGTGGCTGCGGCTGGTTGGATGAATTTTCCGAAACGAGTGCCGGTATTGGCGAAGCCCCAGGACGGTAGCTCGATGCGGAAGGACTTGAGCGCGTCAAAAATCTTCTCACTTTTCCCAGCGTCCATACAGCGACCTCTCTTCGGAATCGAAGGTTACAAGCCTTCTCGCACAAGGTCACGGATTTCTTTCCTCGAACTTGCGGTTCGCATTGCAGAACGCACAGCATAACACTCTGAACGGCCAAACGCGTCAGAGGTCGAGACACTGGGACGATCGGGCCGCCGTTTTCCGTCGGCGGAAGGGGCTCGATTCAAGCAATAATTCTACCCTGCAAAATCGTTCTCGCAACCCGCAGCGTGTGATCGACAACTACTTCGCTCAACTATTACAAGGCTGACTCGAAGCTGGTGCCATCGGACCTTTTGGGGCCGGTGATGATCGTGCAATCGACAGTTGAGACTCTCGTTAAGTGATAGTGAGAAATGCGCGATTGTGAACGGCAAAGATTCCAGCACCCGAATGTGAACGCCGAGTGGTACTTGGCTTCGACACCCAGCTCGACTCGTACTGTGCATCGGTGCGCAACAGGCTAGGCAGCCGCCCGGTGAGTGTCAGGGGGTGCGAATGAGCTCAACACGTGGGTAAACGGCGAGATAATGAGATGAAATGAACGGCAACTAACGTCAACCAATGACGGGCGAGGCAGCATGTTGCTTCAAGAACCGTCGTTGTCTTGCTAGAATCTGGTTGCATCAACCCAGAAAGGAACTCTCCCCATGCTCTCTGCTGGCAATCCATTCCCGTATTTTTCGCTTCCCAATCAGGACGGCAAGATCACCAAGCTCTCCGATTTCGCCGGTCAGTGGCTCGTTGTCTACTTCTATCCAAAGGACGACACGCCCGGCTGCACGATCCAAGGCAAGTCGTTTACGGCTACCAAGGCTGATTTCGATGCCGCCGGGATTAAAGTTGTTGGGGTTAGCGCCGACGATGTCACCTCGCACAGGAATTTCTCCCACAAGTTCGCCTTTACTATCGACTTGCTCTCCGACACCGACTCCACGCTCATGAAGACGCTGGGCATCGGCCAGGCGGAGTGGAAGGGGATAAAGTTCTGGGAGCGCACCACCTTCGTAGTCGATCCCACGGGCGTGATTCGCAAGGTTTACGAAAAGGTTGACCCGGAAGGGCACGAGAAAGTGCTGCTCGCCGACATCGAGGGGATGAAGACGAAGGCCGCATGAGCAATCGCCCCCGGCAGCCCTGGGGAAGATTATCGTGAGTGTTATTGCTTATCCTCTGGTTCAGAGATCGCTGGGAAAACGATATTCAATTTCTGCAAGGCCAAATTCCCGTCAATCTTCATTTTCCAGTGGTTGATCTCATCGGCGAGTTTCCGAAAATTCTCGTCCGCTTTTCCCTCGCTCAAATCCTTGGAGAGACGAAACTCGAGATTCGTCTCCACCGCCAGCCAGCCCGACCAGTACTGCCATAGAAGCTGGGGTGGGTCGTCGATCCTGATGTCGCTCTTGTACTTCCTTAGCTTCATCTGATCCTCGCTCTTGCGTCGTTTTAGCTCATCATGAAGCGCTTCGAGCGTCGATCCGTCCGGTTTTTCCTGGTTGATTCTGTCGGCCCAGTGATGGACGGCCGCGGCCAACCCATCTCGCCAAGCCTTCAAACCTCTGACCGCTGCATCTTCCCCCTCAAAACTTCCATCCGAGAACAGAACACCGCTGACGTGGTTTCGGCAATCGCCGTTCTCCGGGAAGATCGCCAAGTTAGTTTGCCACCGCCCTCCCGTCTCAAGAACTCCGCTGCGCGCCGGGTGTCCATCGGCAGCCAGAATCTCGCTCCCAACGCCCCTAGGAATATCCAGAATGTCCCGGCTGTTGTCGAACCCGCTGTACGATCCTGGCTTCTGGCATCTTTGCAATGCCACAAAGGCTTCGATCGACTTTGCCGAATCGTTTACGAGAGCCGCCCGGCTGGGGGTGCGATCGTCGAATTCCAAATGGTAGCTGGAGCTCTGGGCCGCCAATGGCAGCCCTCCCAGGATTACTGGCACGCAGAACAGAATGGCACGTGCCCCTAACCATGACATGCCAGCCCTCCTCGGAGTGCCTTCCTGGCTAGTATTCGCCTGGCCCCAACCGTCTGGCAACTACGCCACAACCTGATCGTGGGGACGGTTGTCGAAAACAGCCATCACGCTCATTATCGGCTTTTGAGCGTAATGGGGAGTGGGTGTTGAAAAACTCCATTTTTCTCAAAACAGCCGGAATTTTGGGGATAGAAAATGTCTAGGAAGACTCATCGTCAATGCCCATGTTCTTTGTTGCTTGTTGCGTCCGTTTTTAACTGAGGCCCCTTCCCTTCACCGTCATTACCCGGTTTCATCAGTACTGCGGGCCTCTCCGTCACCCCATCCGACCAGGCCTGGCTCCCGCGAGTTGCCAGTTGATCCTAACCGCGATCACCGCTGGGGCTTCCCGTGTTGCGCCCGTTCCACTTTATTTGCATGCCGTCGCCACTACCCCGGCAGGACCGATGGAGCTGATTCGCTCAGGTAGAGTCGATATACGGCAATCTCCCGAGCTCCGAGCGAGCTGGAACGATCATCATCTCAGCCTTTTACGGTGTGCCTGGGGTGCTGCGAATCTACGGCGACAAGAAATCGCTTCCCGCGGTCATCAGCCCCCAACTGACCGGCTGGTACTGGCTTCCGAGTGATCTGTCGGCGACGAAGGCGTTGATGATCGACTACGAACCGTCGGACATCGGCTGGATGTGCTCATCCGCGACTCTCGTCGGACACCTGACGGTCCCATACGGAGTACACGGCCTGGAGCAGGGCGCCCCAGTCACGTTCTGCGTGCTAAAAACCCCAATCCAGCAAGACTGGAGCCAGCTCCGCAACTTCTCCTAAGGCTGGTTGCGTGCTGGCACATACTGCGAGCACCCATGTGCCGGGTCGCAAGGACGATGAGCGATATGGGGATTATCATCAACTCTCTGCGGCTACGTCCGCCCAACCTCCCCCAACCTCCCTGCATTCGTTGACTTGCCCGGCTTCTAGTCCTAACATCTCAGCCCAATGATCGGTGAGACCATCTCGCATTACCGGATCGTCGAGAAACTAGGCGGCGGCGGGATGGGCGTGGTGTACAAGGCCGAAGACATCGATCTGGGACGCTTCGTCGCTCTGAAATTCCTTCCCGACAACGTTGCCCAAAGCCAGCAAACCATCGACCGCTTCCGCCGGGAAGCCCGTGCCGCTTCCGCTCTGAACCATCCCAACATCTGCACCATCTATGAAATCGGCCGTCACAAAGACCGGCAGTTCATCGCAATGGAGTTTTTGCAGGGCGTAACCCTGAAGCATCGCATTGCCGGACGCCCGCTGGGAATGGAAACTTTGGTGCCACTGGCCATTGAAATCGCCGACGGACTCGATGCGGCCCACGCCGCCGGCATCATTCATCGCGACATCAAGCCCGCTAACATCTTCGTCACCAAACGCGGACACGCCAAGATTCTCGATTTCGGACTGGCGAAAGTGACGGCTCCCAACACTTCATCGAGTGGGAACACCGAGACCGAGGTCACGTCCGATGAGTTGACCAACGTGGGTGCCATGCTGGGCACGGTCGCCTATATGTCGCCGGAGCAGGTGCGTGCCAAGGAACTTGACGCGCGCACCGATCTTTTCTCCTTCGGCGCCGCCCTCTACGAGATGGCGACGGGCAAGCTGCCATTCGATGGTTCGAGTTCAGGCGAAATCTGCGGAGCAATCCTGCATCAGGAGCCAGCGTCGATTTCGTCGTGGAATCCCAATGCCGCAGCCGGGCTGGAACCGATTATTCGCAAGGCGCTGGAGAAAGACCGCAATCTGCGTTACCAGAACGCAGCCGATATGCGAACCGATCTTCAGCGGTGGAAGCGCGATCTCGAAACCAGCCGGGCGGCCGCCATGACTTCCGGAACTGTCCCGGCAGTACTAGCCCGACCCGCCGCAACCTCAAGCTCGCAGTCCGGCTCAGCGCCCGCCATCGCAACCGCTGCCCCGCCCAGCCGCGACCGCGCAATCATCGTCGCGCTTGTCATCGTCGCCGCGCTGATCGCTGGATTCCTATACTGGCGTTCTCATCGCAAAGTCCAGCTCACCGAGAAAGACACCGTCGTACTTGCCGACTTCGCCAACAGTACGGGCGATCCGGTTTTCGACGACACGCTCAAGACCGCGCTCAGCGTTTCCCTGAACCAGTCGCCGTTCCTGAATGTGCTTTCTGAGAACAAGGTCGCGGCAACCTTGAAGCTGATGGAAAAGCCGCCCGATACCAAGCTCACGCCCGACGTGGCTCGCGAACTTTGCCAGCGCGCTGGCAGCAAGGCATATATTGCCGGATCGATTGCCGGCCTGGGCAGCCAGTATGTGCTGGACTTGAAGGTGGTGAATTGCCAAACCGGAGATGTGCTGGCACAGGAAGAGTCCACGGCCTTGAGTAAGGAAAAGGTGCTGGATACGCTTGGGAGGGCGGCGTCGAAGCTGCGGGGGGAATTGGGGGAGGCGCTGGCGACGGTGCAAAAGTTCGACGCGCCGCTGGACCAAGATACCACGTCTTCTCTTGAAGCCTTGCAGGACTACACTCTTGGCCAGAAGGCTTATCGCGAGAAAAGCTCAGGCGCCGCGCTGGTTTACCATCAGCGAGCCATCGAACTCGACCCCGGTTTTGCGATGGGCTACTTGGAAACAGGCAACGATTACTACGGCCTGACCGAGCAGGGCCGGGCCATCGAGTATTACATCAGGGCATTCCAGTTGCGGAATCATGCCAGCGAGCCCGAGCGTCTGCACATCACGGCTTTTTACTACGAAAGCGTGACCGGAGATTTGGAGAAAGCGGCACAAACCTATCAGGAGTGGATTGCTAACTATCCCCGGGACTACAGAGCCCATCTCGATCTGGGCAGTGTGTACAGCGAGCAGGGACAGTACGAGAAGGCGGTGGAGGAGAAACGTGAAGGCCTTCGCCTTGAACCGGGAAGTGGCATCACATACTCCAACCTTGCGAACAGCCTGTTGGCCTTGCACCGCTTCGATGAGGTCCGGCAGACCGCACTACAAGCGCAGGCGCGGAACCTGGTTCGTCCTACCCTTCGAGTCGCTCTATATGCTCTGGCTTTTCTGTGCGAAGATCCTTCAGGGGTGGCGGAACAGCAGCAGTGGTTTGCTGGCAAACAGGAAGAACACTTCGGGCTTTCACTCGCCTCCGACACCGAAGCGTACAAGGGTCATCTCGCAAAGGCGCGCGAGCTGACAAAGCAATCCGTAGATTCCGCGATTCGCGCCGACAACAAAGAAAACGGAGCGATCTGGATGGAGAATTCGGCTCTCCGTGAGGCGGCCATTGGCAACCCGGCCAAAGCCAGGCAAGCAGCGGCAGCGGGATTGAGGCTGGTGCCAACAAGTCAGGTTGTTGAGGTCGAAGCCGCGCTTGCCTTTGCCATGGCAGGCGATGTCACGCGAGCCGAATCCATGGCGCAAGATTTGAACAAACGGCATCCGGTCGATACGCAAATGCAGTCTCTTTGGTTACCGGCGATCCAGGCGCAACTCGCACTCAACCGTAAGAACACGGCCACCGCGATCACAAGCCTGCGGTCCGCCCTGCCGCCCATCGAATATGGGCAGATTGAGTTTGTCCTCAATCTCTCCTGCCTCTACCCTACCTACATTCGCGGCGAGGCGTATCTAGCAGCGGGACAGGGCAAGGAAGCCGCGGCCGAGTTCCGGAAGATTCTCGACCACGGCGGCATCGTGTGGAACTGCTGGACGGGAGCGCTAGCACATCTGGGCGTCGCGCGTGCCAATGGGCTTCAAGCGAGAACAGCGCAAGGCGCGGATGCTGACGCCGCTCGCGTCCGTGCCCTAGCCGCCTACAAAGACTTCCTTAACCTCTGGAAAGACGCCGACCCCAACATCCCCATGCTGAAGCAGGCCAAAGCCGAATACGCAAAGCTTCAGTAATCGTTTTCGGTCGACTGTTGCTACCAGGCCGTAGCGCTCAGAATCTCTGTTCGGGCCATTTTGAGTGAAACCCCTCAATGCATTATGAAAGAGCGCCCTGCTTCAGAAGGTTGAAGCGAATGGTGTGGCGCGGCCTTCACTGTGCTGCGCCGTGCAGGGGCTGCGCTGCGCTACGGCCGCGCTGAGAAGGAATTGCATAGAAAAACCCGCTGAAGAGTGGCACTTTACCTTGGGGGAAAGAACATCGCGCTCAAACGGAGTCTTTCCCTCAAGGTACAGTGTCATCCTTTACCTGATTTGCCCACCTTCAAGCAGGGCCGCTCTCTCATAATGCATTGACTCGAACGGCCAAGTCTCGGCGCGCCAGTCTGCAAGGCCCGGCGAAAGATGTCTGAATTGAAAACGGGTTACTCCACCCCCGACCCGCGTCAGTTCCAAAACCCTCTGTTGATTCAGTCCACCCGATCCTCACCGTTTCAGCACTCGCTAACCGCGAAGTGATCGGTCAATCATTCCGCAATGCCAGAATTGGGTTAACCTTTGTGGCTCTTCTGGCCGGCAGATAACACGCCAGCAATGCGATCATTCCCAGCACAAGCGTTACTGTAACGAAGGTTTCGGGATCGTAGGTGCTGACGCCGAACAACAGGCTGCCCACAAAGTGCATTAAACCCAGACCTGCAAGAAGCCCAGCCAGCACGCCTGCGCCCGCCAACCGAAGCCCCTGGCCAATTACCCAGCGGAGCACACCGGCGGGGGTGGCGCCGAGCGCCATCCGAATTCCAATTTCGCGCGTCTGCTGACTTACGGAATAGGAAAGCACGCCGTAGACACCAATCGCCGCGAGAATGAGCGCCAAGCCGCCGAATAGTGTGAGCAACGCGGCTGCCATTCGAGGTGCCCACAATCCCTGGTCCAACACTTCTTCTATGGTCTGAACATTCGTAATCGCCAGGTTGTGGTCCAGCGCTTGAATCTGGCTGCGCACTGTGGCAAGAACCGCACGTGGGTCTCCGGAGGTGCGCACCTGCAGCGTCGCGGCCGGAGAATAATCCTGGGCCAGTGGAAGATAAGCAAGCGGTTGAGGATCTTCGCCGATTTGGTTGATGACCGTGTTGCCTACGACCCCCACGACCTCTAGCAACTTGGGATCGCCGAAGAAGTGGAAGCGCTTGCCAATCGGATCTTGATCCGGCCAGAAGTGACGAGCCATGGCTTCGCTGATCACAGCCACGGGTGTGGTCTGATTCTTGTCAAGATCGGTGAAGGATCGCCCCCGCTTGAGGGGAATGCGTAAGGTGTCGAAAAATCCTGGTGAAACATCGTCAAGTTGCGTCATGGTGCCTCTATAGCCGGATGTCTCGTCCTTTCCTTCAGGAAATACCGTGCGTCCAAGGCCGCCGCCTAGCGGGAGGTTTGAGGCAACTGCCGCTGCTTCCACGAAGGGCGAGGATGTCACGCTCTGAATGGCGTCACGATAAAACTGTTGTCCGTGCGCTTCATCGTAATGAAGCGCCCCAAGGTCCATTGCCATGACGAAGAGGCGTTTCGATTCAAAGCCGACATCTGTTCTCTGTGCGTTCTGCATGCTTCGGATGAACAGTCCTGCACCGACGAGCGTGATGAGGGCAAGCGCGACCTCGGAAACGATCAGGATGCTGCGCAACGGACCGCGAGTCCAAGTAGCGCTTCCGCCCCGGCCACCGGCGTTGAGCGCCTCGGAGACGTCAGCTCTGGAAGCCTTGATCGCCGGAGCAAGGCCGAAGATAATTCCGGTCACCAGCGCGAGGCCGAGAGTAAACAGCAGTACGTGAGAATCGAGCGCAAGGTCGAGATCATTATTCTCTATGAAGGGTGGACGAAAAGCCCAGAGCAAGCGGCGTCCGGCAAACGCGAATAGGAGTCCGACTGCTCCGCCGGACAGAGATAACACTAGGCTCTCGGTCAAAAGCTGACGAATCAGGCGTGCACGGTTGGCACCTACCGCAACGCGAATGCACATTTCACGTTCCCGCCGTGCTCCCTTGGCTAACAGGAGATTGGCGAGATTGACGCAAGCGATCAAAAGAATAAGTCCGACGACACCCATCATGAGAGCACCGGCCACGACAAATTGGTCGTGTTGATTGATGCCTGCGGCGGCGTCAGCCAGTGCGGAAACCGCAACGCTGCGTCCAGCATTGTCTTTCGGATAATCATGCTCTAGCCGTGAGGCGATCGTCTTCAGGGAGGCTTCCGCCCCTGCCCTGTCAACTCCCGGATTTAATTTCGCCACCGTAAATGTGTTTAGAAATCGCCTGTCTTTGAAATTATCTTTTGCAAATCCAGCCAGGACCTGACCATACATGCTCACCGGAACCCAAACTTCGTCGGCGGGACCGATTGTGAATGTCCCCTTGAAGCCTTTCGGGGCCACTCCAATAACAGTGAACAGCGTTGCGTTAAACGTCACTGTCCTGCCAATCAGGTTTCGGTCCGAACCGAACTTGTTAGCCCAGAGGCTATAGCTCAGAATGGCCACATTGTTGCCGCCCGGTTTAGTGTCTTCGTCCGGAAGGAAGAAGCGTCCGATGGCTGGTGTCAGGCCGAGGACCTGGAAATAGTTTGCGTTCACTAATTGGCCGGCGACCTGTTTGGGTTCTGCTTCTCCGCTCCAGGTCAGTAGAGCGCCCGAGATGCACGAAAGCCCGGCGAGCACTTGGTTCTGTCGCCTGTAATCTTCACAATTGGTATAGGACATCCCCAACTTCGTGGCGCCGGCCTGCGTGACCTGAGTCTTGCTGTCAACGGTATCGAGTTGCACAAGGCGAGAGATTTCGGCGACCGGCAGCGGGTGGAGAAGGACGGCGTTGACGACGGTAAAAATCGTGGTATTTGCCCCGATGCCCAGCGCCAACGAAAGAATACAAATCACCGTGAAGCTGGGACTGTTGCGCATCGAACGTAAACCGAAGCGAATGTCCTGACCTATGCACTCAAGATTCATCATGGCACCCCTGCAGGATTGTAGGCCTCCCAGTGAGACGCGATCGCCGCTTTTTAGGAAGCGGCGACGGACTGACCAAACCCGCGCCGCGTGATCCCGATGACGTGATAATGCGCCGCAAGCTTCGGCCCTAAGCTGTCAAGAACGTGACGGTTTGGTCAGATACACCGCCAAGTCGTTGATAGGTAATGCCTCAATGTGAGTGGAGGACGGGAGAAGCACGTTTGGCCACGCCCAGTGTCCCCGCCGGCCGAGGACTCCCCCCTGGAAAAGGACTCCAGGTAGGAAACTCAACCGGCCCCAGTCGTTCGTCTCGAAGATTGAATCCGGCGAGAGGCGTGTAGACGTAGTGGAACTCAGCGAACTGGCGAAGCTCTATAGAAGACCATTGAACTTTTTTCTGCCATGATAAAGCGTCTAATATGAGTTTCCACGAGTGATCTCGTAGAGTGGTTATCTAGTGACTATGGCTAGGAAATCTTCTCTGGCGGTTTCGAGATGTGCTGATGATGGCCGCCCGCGGTCTACCATGATTGATAAAGGGTAACTCGACGGAGCCGGATGGAGAGCGTCGATTTCTGTAAGATCCCCAAACCACTTATTGACTACTGCGAGGGAGTTTTTTCGGCGACCAAGAAGAGCAAGCAGTTTACATGAAAGAAGCGGGAACCCTCCTCCCCCGAAGAGGTCCCGCTTCAAGAGTCGCTAGAACGTCCACAACGACTTCTCAAAGGTGACTCTACAAGCTGACGCGATGGTTATAAATTCCACGATGGTGACACGGCATGGCCCAAAGATGCTGCAGGATTTCACTGAGATGCCCTGAAGACTTGAAACCCATCAGGCAAATGCATACTTCCGGTTTTTTACACAAGATGTAGGGGCTGAGAGGTTGAGTGGTTATCTAGTGACTATGGAGCCCCCGGCAGAGTCGATTCGTCGGGTTATGAACTGAATCGTTATGAGCCGAGCCGCCGGGTGATCATCACAATTGTGAGGAACCACGCACGAAGTTCAACCTTGCGTTAGGTGGATGTCTGGCCCAGGCCAAACTGACATTGTTTCCTGCTGGAAGCAATCATTTTGCTTCGGCAGCGCGGGCCAGTTCCCGCCAAGTGATCAGCTTAATTTTCTGTTGAACCAGAATCTCCCGGAACTGGTCACTGGTGAAAAAATCGTAGTCGCGCTGCCTCCAGGCCGAACCCCATGTGGAGCGTTCCCTGGTCGCGGCGCGCAGTTCGTCATCGTCGTAACCGGGATGGATAACGAACTCCGTCACGCCGGGTTTCAGGTTCTTTAACGCAGTGAGGTAAAACTCCGCCCATTTTTCCGGCGGAATGTCCGGTTCAATCGTAACTGTATGGTCCAACACTATATCGCTCGGACCCAGGCTCGCCTGCAAATATGGGTGGTCGGCGAACCAATCTCTAGTAACAAAAACCGGCAGCTTGTACTCGTGAGCCACCCGCAGCATAGCGTCGAAAAGTTCCTTGCCGTTCATGATCAGCCGGTACTGGTGCGAATCGAGGTGCGTGGGACGAACGCCCATCGCGAGCGCGCGCTCGATCTGGGCGCGCAGTTCGATCTCGACCTCCTTGGCGTCGATGTGCTCGCCCTCTTTCCACTCGTGATGGAAATATCCGTTTTGATCCACCAGGCTCGGTACCTTGTCCCCAGGCGCCACCGGGCCCCAGCGGTAATAGACTCTTTCACTCGTCAATGTGAGATGCAGGCCAAAGTCTGAGTCCGGATGGGATTTAGCATACTCGGCAATCTCTGGAAACCATGGGCAGGGCACCATCAGGCTCGCCGAATTGATCGTCCCGCCTTGCAGAGCTTTGAGGGCAGCAGCATTCACCGCGTGGGTTTCGCCCAGATCGTCCGCATGGACAATGAGGAGCTTTGTGCCCGGAGGGTATCCCAGCCGCTCCACCAGAGTTTGCGCAAAGACCCTGGCCGGGAAGGTGGACAACAGGGAGCCGAGCAACAGTACTCGTAGGATCAACGAAGGAGTCATTGTCGACTAGTAAACCACAGCCCCAGCCTTGTTCATCACGCACCACCCCTTTCCCGACACTGTCACTCTCGGAACGCCTGACCCAGCAGGAGCTGCAATCCTGTAGATTGCCTGTCCTTAGCCGTCATCTACCAGCGTCAACCGGGCCATTGCGCTCAAAACCCCAGCAGCCACGTGTGCCGAAATGCATCTGCCCAATAAGCGAAGGAAAGGATAAGTGCTTTGGAGATGTTCGCCAGACTGTCGATCGGAGGTGTATCTTCCTAATGTTAGTTCTTCCGACAATGGGGGTGAGCCTCGATGCGACAACTGTCGGCTCTGCTGTCCTCAATCCTTTTAATGTCGTTTGCACACGCCCAGAATACGCCGGAACCAATTCGACTGTGCATCTCCACCCTTCAGAACAGGTCGCGGACCGTCGTCGACACGACAGGGCAGCGCAACCAGCTCATCAAGTCCTTCGAACGAAATAACAAGGGCAAAGATGTGACCAAGGGAAAGGCTGCGCGCATTGAAACCGTATTGTTGGAATCGAATTCCGAGACCGATCCAGCCGTGCGCGAGAAGAACTGCCAGTTCATTCTGCACACGAACGTGGTAGAAGTAATCGATGCTGGCACGTCTGACATTAGCGATCCCCGGTCTCGCTCGATCGGGGTCGGTGGTGCTCGGGATGACCCTCGCGCCAATGCTTCGAACGATAACCGTGCCAGCGTCTCGTACCGGATCATGCGGGCGGGGGAACTGGAAGTGTGGGCGTCCGGCGAGGTGACGGCGCATGACCCATTGCCGGACGCGATGCTGCTCTCCCACCTGATGGACCAGACCGCCAATCGGGTAGTCAGCGACCTGCGGGAGCCCCACTAATGCGCCGCAGTGAGGGATGCGAAGGCAGGTTTTCAATTTGGCCTGTTCCAGCCGGTAAGTACTCCTTCGGCCGTTACAGGCTCGGGGAATGCCAACTGGTGGTCAAAAGCTGGAATCGAGGAAGATCAGCCGTCCGGGCCTTTTCTTTTCAGGGCAGAAGAGCTGTCTGCTACCGTGCTGATGGCCAACCGACGTTTTGAGCGTAATCGAGAGTGGCGGTTGAAAAACTCGATCTCTCAAAACCGGTCGAAAAAACTTTGCGCTAGGAAGCTCTACAGACGACTTTCTTGTTTTTCCTAGACATTTTCTATCCCCCAAACTAGCCGCTGGCACCAATGTGCAAGCGCGGCTCACCAATGTGCCAGAGACAGGCTGCGTCCCCTCGTTGAGAATCCGTGAATCCGTTCGACAGGCAAGCTCAAACACTTCGGCACAGGCGGTAGTGTGAACAATCTGTGCGAGAGGTGAGGATTACAAATGAGGGGAAGACGCGAGAATTCTTGTGGTCGAGAGGGCGACCTGCCGCCGTTCCACCTGCAATACCATCTGCGTTCGAGAAGCGAGCCAGTGAGTTGGGACTCACCGTACCGACCTACGTGGAATCTGGCGAACTGCGCCGCCGGTGCCAGGACAATCGGAACAAGTTTTACATCCCAGAGTGGCTGCTAAAGACTTGGGGCAATTCTGTTAATTCCGATATGCCGTGAGCCGACAGCACTGGATTGGCGGGCGAAGCGTACGAGTGAACGTTACCCCTCTCAGGGGTTGAGGATCAGGCGAGAAGATTGAAAATGCGGGCGGTGCCGAGATGTTGGAGAATCGACGCAAATACAGCCGTGTTCCGATGAAGGCGCAGGTGACCTGCATAATCGACTCACGAGCAATGCGTGGAGTGAGTTGGAATCTTGGTGAAGGCGGGATGCAGGTAGAAGTGAGCGGCTTACAGCCGAAGGAAGCCGTCCAGCTTTCTTTTCGGTTACCCGCTTCTGGCCTGGCCATTGACGCAGTCGGTGTAGTGATCTGGGGAGACAAGAAGCGTCACGGAATTCAGTTCACCTACATTGGCGCGCAGAGTCAGCAGTCGATTCACGAATACATCACGGAACGCAGCGGCGCGGGCGTAGAATCAATTCACAGGCACTAGAGAGAAACTTGCCCAACCTGGCGTTGGGCTTTTCTTTTTTGCATGATCGACGATGCCAAAACCAATCGACGTAGTCGCGTTCCTGTCTGCCGCCGCAATGGCAGCTCACAAGGCCGAGACGTATTCTCCACACACATACGTCATCGATCTGGCCGAACTACGGCAGATCATCTTCGAGCTGCAACACGAGAGCGAGCAGGAAGCAAGTTGAGGTAGCCGCAAACACGCACACCGGATGGTCAACTAATGACCGCGTCCCTGCAGCGAAACAGTAAACCTATTGATTCGCCGCGAAATCGAATGCTCAATCGCAAAGCAGTTCGCGCAGTTACACTTAATCAACTGACTCCCTACGCTGACAAGATGACCGCACTGGGCACACTTGAACCACTGTCCGCCTTCCTCTTCGGTCATCACCTTGAAGTGATTGCCCTGCACACAGTATGGGCATCGGATGGGATCTGGCATAGTTTGTCGGCTACGAAAGGGAGCGTGACCTTCGGCCCACTCCCTTACCTCCTCGGATCTGTTCCAGAGGCCCCAGCAAGGCGATGCACATCGGGGGAAGGCGGCCTTGTCGGGCCAGAGTGCCGGAGAGACGCTAGATACGTTACACCAAGCGTCTCGCTGGAACAATGAAGTCGTCCCACTCATGGGTTGTAGCGCGAGAGTGCCAGAAGGTATAGCACGAGAGTGCCTAAGGCGAATGCTGTAGTCGGTCACCAGCACCATCGTGCGAGTGCGACTCACCAATGTGCCAGAGACAAGCCGCGTCGTCTCGTTGAGAATCCGTGAATCCGTTCGATAGACAGGCTCAAACACTCGGCACAGGCGGGAGCGTGACTATCTGTGCGAAAGATGAGGACTTCAATGAGTGGCAAACATGGAAACACTGGTTGGTCAAGCGGGCGGCGCGCTGCCCTTCCTCCGGCGATGCCCACCGCGTTTGACAAGCGTGTCGGCATTTTGAGCCTGACCGCGCCCGCGTATCTTGAATCTCTGGAGCTGCGAGAATGGTGCGAGCATAACTGCGACAGGTGCTACATCCCAGAGTGGCTGCTAAAGGCTTGGGGGATAGAAGTCAAGGCTGATCTAGGATGATTACTTCCACACAGAAGGAAAGTGCGGCGGGCTCGCGCCAGCTCACCCGCCCAGTCTTTCTCCCTTATGCTCGCCGGCACAATCGTCTGATTCTCGACCAGTCGTGGACGGAATCGGTAAGGTCCCAGGCTAGCTATAAGCACTGCGGCGAACATAGCCGCATCGAGGAATGCGATAAGGAGGTCGCGATACGAGCCCGTCCGATCAAAGCCAGCACCCATAAGATGGCCGCCCGCATGGGAGCCAGAGAGTTTCTTCCTTGTGAAGATCCGTAGTCCGCGATGACGATTGGATCGCTTCCTGACCGGAGCGTGCAGGAGCGAGCCGTCTTCTCCAAATAGGGCAATGCAAGATTGCCTCCGCCAGCGGGAATCTTGGCGTGCAGATTATAGGAGCCGCCTGCTTCTATCACGCCGTGAGTTGTTATGGTCGCAGCTGACATTTGCTCTCCTTGTCTCTTCTAGCGCTTATCCGACTTCAAGCACGCCTCTTCTGCCTCGACTTGCGGCTGCGAAATGAGATCGATGCGGATGATTTCGCCGCTCATTGGCCCTCCGCGGATGTGAACGTTGGTTTAATTCTGCGGGAGGCGCTTTGCCCCGGCTTGTAAGGGCGCCGCTGATCCACAGTCGGCGCCCTCGCCCGCCAATGAGTCGTTTGCCATGCCTCCCTAGTGGACCTTGCTTAACGGGCCGCTAAGCGGAGCAAAGTTTCGGCTGCTCAAGGCCTGTACTCCTGCGGTGTGAGTGCCATTAAACGGCGTCTCGGTGCTCCCACAGCCCGCCGATGCTGCGTCAGACGTCCGATTGAACCAAAGTCCCAAGTGGTACATCTGTATTGGGTTCGTGGCTGGGTTGATGGTTGCATCTGGGAACGGGCCGCTTGGGAAGGTATCAGGCGCGGAAGTCGCACCGGGCGCCACCACAAATGTCTCAATGCTAAAGCGCCCAACAAAGTCTCCCACGCCCGTTCCAGTGCTGTCGGTTTGGATATCCCCCTGATACCAAGCCATGCCGAACGGTTTGTCAGGAACCTGGATTACAAAAAAATCGAAGTCGACATTGGGTGGGAGCCCAGACACCTCGACGTGCAGGTTTTCCACAGGTCCGAGAGGATGGATTGTAACCCTCCCCTTGGCAGTGGGAAGACATCCAGCCGTTGTGGCTGCGGTTGATCGCACCATGTTGAATACGATGTTATTCTGGGCAACTGCTGGGCCCGCCAAGGTAACCAACAGCACCATTCTCGACATCATCGCTAAAAATCTGGATTTCATCGGATCTCATCCTCCCGGTTAGATATTTTCGATGGTTCGCCACGTAGCAGGTCCGCCGCGGCGATTCCTGTTTTTGCCGCAGGTAGAGACCATGGTCAATGCTCGGGCAACCCTCCTTCGATACCCTCTCGATCCCCCGATAAGTCGGTTGCTTGCAATAGAATGTATGCGTTCCACTGTGGTTGAAGGCGTGCTAAACTTCCAACAATGTGGAAGCACGCTGATGCCGTCTACCCTCCCACCTGTGGTAGCAAATCGTCCGCGCCAGACATACTCGATTTTTGTATTTCCGATACATCAAGACGGAATCTATTTCCGGCCCGTAGATAGCTCGTCGCTGTCGTACTGCGATTTCGGATCAATGAGAGTAAACACGCTCCTCGCTCTCTTGGTCGGCGGCGACACCGCCTGAACTCACTGCACGCACGCGCCCCGTCTCCGTGTCCCGCTTCAGCCGTTGCAAGTCCGTCCGCATGTCGGCTGCGCTCTGGTAGCGAAGGTTGCGATCTTTTTCCAGAGCCTTGTTCATTACGTCTTCCAGCTTGGGGCGGAATATCGCGGTTGAAGCGAATCGCAGGCGGTGGATCGGAATCGAGAATGGCTCTGAAGATGAGGCCCGAACTCTCCCCATGAAACGGCAATGCACCTGTCGCCATCTCGTACAGCACAGCACCGAAGGAGAACAGATCGCTCCGCGTATCCAGCTCTTTCGCGCGAACTTGCTCCGGCGACATATACGCGACCGTGCCGACCGTAGAACCGGGACTGGTCAGATGGTCCGCGTCCACCGTCTGTGTGTTCAGGGATGCAATCTGGCTCAAAGACTGCTCGCCAGACTGACCTTCGCCAATCCGAAATCAAGAATCTTGGCGTGACCACGCTTGGTGACGAAGATGTTTGCAGGCTTGATGTCGCGGTGGACGATTCCCTCTATATGGGCGGCGTCGAGCGCGTCCGCGATCTCGATGGCAAGCGAGAGAATTTGTTCCGTTTCCATCGGACGCTCGCCGATCCGATGCTTCAGCGTCACTCCATCCAAAAACTCCATGGCGATAAACGCTTGCCCGTGCTGATCGTCAATTTTCGTAGATTGTGCAGATGTTGGGGTGGTTCAGAGCGGAAGCCGCCTTCGCCTCGCGCTGAAACGACTGAGGGCTTGGACATCATGCGCGACATCGTCAGGAAGGAACTTCAGAGCTACGAACCGACCAAGTTTGACATCCTCGGCCTTGTATACGACACCCATTCCGCCACTGCCGAGTCGTTCGACAATTCTGTAATGGGAGATAGTCTCGCCGATGATTTGATTGGAGCGGAATCTTACGTGGAAGAGACAAGGCAAGTCAATGAAGACAAGCCGGTTCAACGGAATATGAAGCGTCAGCTGGCGCAAAAATTACGCTCATCTTCCGACCAGTTTCGAACGCTTCAGATTTGAGCTGAATCGAAAGCAGTCGAAATTTGAGTGTTAAGGCCTGCTTACAACAGTTATGAAATTCCCATGCCAGCTTGGGCGCGACGGGGCTACGATTGTTGTGTGAAACCACGAGAGAAGTGGCGACCTGTCCTAGAGGCAGAGATGAAGCGCTGGTCGGCAATGTCATGTTCGCAACTGCTATCCCGATTGTCGGCGGGAGAGGAGAACTACGACGTTGAGGCCGAGTCTGAGAAGTATCAAGTCGAGGTAAAACTCCTCGAAAATACGGAGGCCTACATCCACGTTGCCGTTGCCGTCGATGATGGCCACTTCTGGCGAGCCATGCGCCCACTCTCAAATAGCTTCATTTGCAGGAAGGAGTCATCCTCCACGGAACATAGAAACGACGTATGAGTCCGACTAAGAACCACATCTTGATTCTCTTGTCCTCGTCAGACAAGACTAGCTTCGGCAAGGAAGACTTCCAGGGTCAATCTCTGCCACAAAAGGTGTTCTCTGCGATCTGGGAGGTCGAATCAGAAGTCAACAACGGAGGTTTCGCGCAATACTTCCTGAACAGCAGTGCCGAGTCTGCGTCATTCGTTGTCGAAGCGCTTGAGACTCTGGGTGCTCCTAAAACAGCAAACATCTGCGAGCGCGCCATACAATCTGCTTTTCCGACAGGATTGCCTCATTCCGTTGCAGCCATCCGCTCGGCGGCAGCATCGTTTTCTGACGAAGTGCTCGCTGCACTCGAACCTCTAAACGATGATTTCTTTTCATACCCTCACAACCTCACCGATTTGCTGTTTGCCTACGTTTCCCAGCATCCAAAGGAATTTGGCCCATTGCCGAAGGCCGACGATGCCTAACGCTCAATGCTGCTAACTGTTGTTAAATCCCAATAGCACTCATGAACCCCGGAACCGGGGTTTTGAGTGCTAACGCTGCCCCGCCACTACAATCGTCCCCATGCAGAAAAAGATATTCTGGATGGTCTTCATGCTGCTCGGGCTGGTGGCGGATTTCCTGCTTCCTTTCTGGTGGGCCTGTGCCGCTACCATCCCTATTCTTTTCGCTGCATGGTGGGTCGCCTACCGCAGCGACTGGTTTTAGGTGACAAGGGGGTCAATGAGCGCAATGGCCTGATTTCGTCAACTATCGACGGGCTGCGGAGACGTGCGAGTTTCAACACCCACGTGATTTACGGCAACAGTCCGGCTCAACCTAGATAGCGGACCCTTTCGACACCGCGCATGTCCATCGCCCGATAAAGCCATTGTGGGCGCTGCTCGCCTGGCTTATTTACTCCAACTGATCTCGTGGTTATCAAAGTCGAAGCCGATTTCTTTTAAGTGCAGACCTCGTACACTCAATAGGCCATCGAAGTCACGTGTACCATCTCCCTGGTCTGCCACAACGAAGGCTGTCAACGGACCAAGCTCCTGTCTCCCCAGGTGCGTGTCCGGAATGAGCGTCGGCTGGAGCCGATAGTCTCCGCCGCCGACGTCAGTCGCAGTAACGGTCGTTCGCACGGACTGGGGGATTGGCTTCTTAAGGTGACTTTGGAAGAGCACCAAAACAGAAGTTCCGGTGTCGACCATCAGGCGTACTGGGTTGTCGCCCACCTGTGCTTTCACTATTACAAAAGGGTTTCCGGTCTCAAATGATATTGAGGACCGCGTTCGTCTCACTGGGCCGAATCGCAGTCGTTTCGTTCTGTAATCGATGCTGAAGCTATCGGTGCCCAGCACGTCCAGACCGACGACGGCGTCAATTCTCCGCGCTAGTGTCTTCTCGATAAAGGAGAGGTCCTGCACCCGGACTGGAACGTCTTCGACCCGAACGGGACCAACCGCGACGAATGGGAGGGTGGCAAGCTTGGTCTGAACACTCCGGTTGACCATCGCTACCTCACCATCCCTCTCCTTGAGACCGAGAGCGATTGCGATTTTCTGATCGATCACGCTCGGGTAGGCTCCCGTATCGACAATGAAGGCCAACTTTTCCAGATTCCCGATCGCCCCCTCCACGACTACAACATAATCCCGGTAAAGCTGAATGGGGAGTTCGATAGCATTGCCGGAGCCAAGCTTCGTTCCTGATGCGCCCCCCCGGCAATCGTGGGTCTGGCTCGCCCGCAACTGGTTTTGCGCCGCGCAGGTGGCAAAGAGAACAAAGATGAGAAAACTTGTCTTCACGGTGGGCACCTCTCTGGTGCCACCGAACTTGGCCTCCTCTCTCTGCTACCTCAATTCCGGCAAAATCCGACTTAGGTAGATCTGAATCATCGCTTAAGTGTTTGATAGTTAAGGGAAGTAGCAGCAGATTTTCGAAGCGAGATTCGAACAATCGCGCCAGGAAAGCCGTGCTAAACTTGCGCCGCACAGAGGAGTGGGGTATGGCAGAGTCCAGCGAGGCTCTCGGCTCGATCCGCTTCGGCCGCTTCGACCTGTCGGTCGAGACCGGAGAGCTGCGCAAAGATGGTGTGCGGCTGAAACTGTCCGGTCAGGCGGTCGAGGTGCTACTGCTGTTAATCGCTAGCCCGGGGAAGTTGGTAGCACGCGAGGAGTTCCAGCAGAAGCTTTGGCCAGGAGCCAGTTATGGTGACCCGGAGCATGGTCTCAACGCGGCGGTAAATCGCTTGCGCGAAACGCTCGGCGATTCCGCCACCGAACCCAAATACATTGAGACCGTGCCGGGGCGCGGCTATCGTTTCATCGCCAGGCTGGATCCTCTGGTCGTTCCGCCTGAACTGGAACCTCCAGAACCGGAGCCCACATCTGAACCTTCTACGCCACGCTGGAAGCGCAAAGCGGCAGTTGCCGTTGCGGCTTGCATGGGCGTTGCTGCCTTCCTCTACCCTCAGATTGCGCCGCGCCTCGAGAGGTTGTGGAGGCTGAACGAGTTGCAGAACCTGACCATCGTGCCCCTTACGGCATTGCCAGGAAACGTGGCGTCACCGACCTTCTCTCCAGACGGCAGTCAGGTTGCGTTCGGATGGGACGGAGAATCCAATGGCAAAGGGAATGATCTCTACGTCAAAGTCATCGGCTCGAATAAACCGCTGCGCCTCACCTATCATCCGGCGGACTGGCTTTCCGCAGCTTGGTCCCCTGACGGTCGCAGCATCGCAATATCACGAGTAGCGGGAGAGGGGGATTCGGGCATTTACCTGATCCCGCCAACGGGCGGACCCGAGCGGAAGCTCGCGGCTCGAGGCGTGGGGACTAATTACGGAAACGAAATCAGTTGGTCTCCCGACGGAAAATCTTTGGCCTATATCGACGATGCGGAGACTTTAAAGCTGTTTCTGCTATCGCTGGATACTCTCGAAAGAACCCCGATTCAAACGAACTGTGGTCATGCGGCGACCCCCGCCTTTTCGCCGCGCGGAACATTTCTCGCCTGGGTCTGTATGGATACTAATTCCAGGTCTTCTCTAATGCTGTTACGGCTGAAAGATGGCCGCCAAACTCATCTGCTCAGCCGGCCCGACGAGATACTGGGCCTGGCGTGGTCAAGCGACGAACGCCGGATCGTCTTCAGTTTCCAATCCGCCCTCTGGGAAATATCACTGGCTCAGCCTCGCGATGTTGAAATACTGCCGATTGGACACGACGCTTCGGACCTCGCCGCCAGACCCTCTGGCCAGGGACTCGCATACGTGCAAGGGTCGACAAGCATAAACATCTGGCGTTTGGACTTGCTCGCGTCGCCTCCGCAAGCTCGGAAGTGGGCGGCCTCATCTAGCGAACAATCCTCGCCAAGTATCTCGCCGGATGGGAGCAAGATTGCATTTGAGTCCACCCAAAGCGGTCAAAGGGAGATATGGATTGCCGATGCCGATGGCTCGAACGCTCAACAAGTAACCGACTTTCGCAACCCGATGACTGGAACCCCCCGCTGGTCGCCCGATGGAAAGCTCATCGCCTTCGACTCGTCGGTCGGTGGCGAAGCGAACATCTACGTTGTTGATCCTAATGGCGGCGTTCCCCACAAATTGAGCATCGACAGACGCGACGATGGCATGCCTAGCTGGTCGAAGGATGGGGCGTGGATCTATTTTGTTGACGCCCAACATTCCACCCTTTGGAAGGTACCATCAAAAGGTGGTCACGCTGTTCAGATCGCTGAGAGCGCCGCATCTGTCACCATTGAGTCCCCCGATGGAGAGTACGTTTACTTTGTTCGCGACTCGAAGCTCTGGCGGGCGAAAACTGACGGATCGACGGAGGAACCAGTGGCAGGCATGCCCGAAATCAACCCCCTGGGCGGTGAATGGTTCCTGGCTGAGGCTGGCATCTACTTCCTCTCCCACGCAAACGGTAAGACCACGATCAATCTGTTTGATCTGCAGAGCAGACAAACCCGTCCGATATACACGTTGGAAAAACCTACGCCTCAATGGATCGGCGGAATGCCGGTTTCAAGAGATGGCAAGTTTATGTTCTACCCGCAGGTGGATTCTGCTTCCAGCGACCTCATGATGATCCGGAACTGGCGGTAAGTGCCCAGACCCCCACGTTCGAACTTCAACTGTCGTAATATCTCTATTTCACTTATCGACACCCAGCGAGGGGGCTTTGAGGCCTTTTTACGCCAAGTGAGCCTAGTCACAGCGATGCTGAAACTCCTACTGATACGATTCGCGCCGGAGGCCCTGTCATGAACGCAAAAGCTCTATTCGTGGTTGTGATCTTCTTCAGTTCCTACCTCTTCAGCCAAGCGAATCCGACTGACTCAAGCAACAAATCAACGTTCAAAGGTACGTACACTCTACGAACCGCCCAGAAGCCGCAAGTACAAAGCATCGAGCTAACGGGGGCCAGTGTTTACCAGGAAGACGGAGTTTTAAGCTGCCGCAACGAGTGTGAGGTAAAGCTCGGACGTGTGCTGGTGAAGGCTGACGAAGTGGACTTCCAAACCTACACGGGCGAGGCCGAGGCACGCGGGAACGTCAGAATTAAGGCGTTGCCAGTCAGCGCAGCCGACACACAGCGACCGTAGCAGATTCGCTGAATGGCGAAATATCGCGATTACACTCATCTTTCGATTACTGACGGATGCACCGCTTACGACCCGAACCGAAAGCAATCGAAATTTGAGTGAAATGGTTACGTGAACTGAGAAGCTGCAAGGCGCGATTCGAGATCGTAATTAGCACCGTAACCTCGCCCGTTAAGGGGTGGGTTCATATACTTGGAAAAGATAATGAAGGTCCCTCGTTATAATCCGACTTGGCTGAAAGCTGACGGCCTCCCATGCGCTTTGAACTCTTCATTGCGACCCGCTACTTGCTTGCCAAGCGGCGGCAGGCGTTTATCGGGATCATTGCCGGGATCTCCATCGCTGGGGTGGCGGCGGGCGTGGCGTCCCTCGTGGTCGCAATGGCCATCACCAACGGCTTTCGACAGGATCTACAGCAACGGTTGCTGGGATCTACGTCGCACATCAGCTTGCAGCGCACTGCGGACGATGGTATCCAGAACTGGCCTTCGCTCGTGGATCGACTGTCGAAGGAGCCGCACGTCGTTGCGGCTGCTCCGGCAATTTTTGAACAAGTGCTGATCTCACAAGGGCCGCGCGCTCGTGGAGCTGTGCTCAAAGGGGTGATTCCGCGTTACGAGCTCAAAGTGGCCGACTTGTTAACTACCGTTAAGCAAGGTTCTGCCGACGAACTGGGGGAGGGCGCAAGCCGAGGCGAGCCGGGTTTTCAATCCGCCCCCACACCAGCACAGGCCATACACGCCGAGGTCAAGCAATCTCCCGATTCGCTCCAACGCGTCCGGCAGCGGGTTGCGGACATGGCTCCCATCGTACTTGGCAAGGACATGGCTGATAACCTCGGGGCTGCGGTTGGTTCGACGGTGATGGTCACGAGCCCTCAGGGGGAACTGACGCCATTTGGGATGGTGCCCAAATACAGTCGTTTCCGCGTGGTCGGAATTTTCAATTCCGGTTTCTTCGACTACGATTCCCGCTGGGCCTTTGTGCGTCTCTCCGACGCGCAGAGCTTGCTTGGCCTAGGTGACCTGATTTCCATGATCGAGTTCAAGATCGATGACATCTTCAAAGCCAACCCGATCACCTCCCAGCTTGAAGCCGCCGCAGGGAAGGGATTCATGGCTACCAACTACTTGGAGCAGAACAAGGCTTTGTTCCATGCCCTCCGCTTGGAGCGGCTGGTCACTTTCATCACAATTGGATTGATCGTTCTCGTCGCGGCCCTGAACATCCTCATTTCCCTGATTATGATGGTGATGGAGAAGACCAAGGACATTGCGGTACTGATGTCGATGGGGACGCGGCGGGCACAGGTGCGCAACCTATTTATTGCGCAGGGCGTTCTCATCGGAGCTATTGGTACGGTGATCGGCCTCGTTGTGGGATATGCGATCTCATACGCTGGGGGGCATTACCACATACTTACGCTTTCGCCTGAGGTGTATTCGATCGACTACGTTCCTTTTGCCCCAAGGGTAATCGACGGCGTGTGGGTGGCGCTGTTCGCGGTATTGATTTCTTTCGTAGCAACCCTTTACCCATCATGGGCGGCAGCGCGCATTCTCCCAGCCGAAACGCTGCGCTATGAGTAGGTAAGGGTGCGGAGCTGAACTATGCCATCTGGGCGTGGGACGGTAGTTGTTGAAACATCGCGATTACGCTCATCGCCCCGAGTGCCAATTCTCAATGAACGAAATCGCCTGATACCGTCCACAATCACTCAATCCACGGCGAGAACAGGTAGCGATATAATTAGATAAGAAAAAATACACATCCTACCGCCTGCTCCCTTTCTGGGCGACGGTCTCTTGTGCAATTACCACGCACTGGAGGCTGGTATGACGACGATACCCATACCAAATTGCTGGATATGCGGCAAAGCTGTTTCGTTTGGAAACTCCAAAATCGACGAAAATCACTTGGCAGTGCACGAATCGTGCTATCTCGCTAAGATGGCGCTGGAAAAGGGACAATCCCAGCCGAGCGTGCCGCGAAAGGCGACGACCTAAGCCCAGGCGAAAGAGAGAGCCTGGGATTGTTGGCGCAAGATCGTGGTTGTTCTCATTGACCCGCAGCGGCCAATTCTCAACTTGTGTAATTGGCCCGCTTTCGTCAGCCATGTCCTCAGGGGTCACCTCAAAACCGGCCAACGGTGGTCACTTCAAAACCGGCCAACGAAAGTGGCCTGGGACTAGGTTGTTTTACTCCGCCGCCTCCTGTGGAGGCAAGTCTGTTTTCGTGCGCCAACTCCGAGGACCGCATTTAAGTACATGGCCGTGATGGAGGAGGCGATCGAGCATAGCGGTAACGGCGGCGCTGTCGCCGAGAAGTTTGCCCCAGTCGTCCACCGGTCGATTCGATGTCAGCAAACTGCTGGCGCGCTCATAGCGCCGCATTACGATTTCCAGCAAGTCCTCGGCGGCGGTCATGGGTAACTTCCGCATACCGAGGTCGTCGATAATGAGAAGCGGGACGGAAACGAACAGTTCCATGGTTTCTTTGCGGGTTCCATCGATGGTGGCTTCGGCCAAGTCATCGAGCAGTTTGTGGGTTTCGCGGTAGAGGACGCGATAACCCTGTTGGATAGCGGCTTGTCCGATGGCCTGGGCAAGATGACTTTTGCCGGTGCCAGGTGGGCCTAAAAACAAACCGTCTTCATGGCGAGCGATAAAGGCACCGGTAGCGAGATCGAACACCAGACTGCGATTCATCTTGCGGTTGAAGTTGAAATCGAAGTTATCGAGAGTCTTGTGCGGGTCTCGGAACTCGGCTTGTTTCTTTCTTCGCTCCAGCAGTCGCTCGCCACGACGAGTGAGTTCGTCGGAGACGAGGCAGGAGAGGAAATCGATGGGGGGCATGGCTTCGGCCTGAGCTTGGCGAATACGAGTTTCGAGCACGGCGGCGATACCTCCCAGGCGTAGTTGTCCTAAAGCACGATTCAACTCAATGAGGTTCATCTTCTGGCTCCTTGGTTTTGAGGTTGATGAGATCGCGGTAGTGGACCAGTTCGCGAATGAGCGGGTCGACTTGCCGCAGGGTAAGTTGTGGGGCACGTTCGAGATAGCGACGAACGAAGCGGAGTTCATACACGCCCATTTCCAGAGCCACCGCGCACGCCTCTTCGACCGCGGCGGTGCCGAACTTCTTGGCTAAGGAGAGGATGCCGAAGACGCGGCGAACCCCCGGTTCTCCGAGCTGGTTATAAATAAGGTTGCAGAGTGTGCCGATGTGAGTGCCGGCTCGTCCGGCTCGCCACAGTAACTGGGAAACCTGCAGCGGCATCTGCTTGGGATGGTCTTCTTTTTTTATGCGATACCAGCCACGTTTCTGCCGTATGTGCTCTCGCAGCAGTAGCCCGTTTTTGGGATCGAGGATGCGGACATAAAGCTCATCCCACTGCACATGCACTTCGCGTCCGATCCAACCCGGCGGTAGGCCGTAGTAGGCGGCATCGACTTCGACGCAACCGTCCAGATTCACGCCCCGCTTGCCATGCTGGTAGTAGCGAAAAGGTTCCAGGGGAAGGGGCAGCAAGGTGGGTTTTTCTTCGGCAAACATGGCGGCGACTTGTCGTTTGGTGGTGCCATGAATGCGGGTATCGGCACAGCTGGTCTCCCAACGATCCAGATAGGCTTGGGCCTCCTCCAGGCTCTCAAAGCGTTTTCCCTGGAGCGCTCGTTGGGCATGGCCAACGCCCGATTCAACTTTTCCTTTTCGATCTGGATCCTTGATCCGACAGGGCAGCGCGACCGCGCCATAGTGCGCCAGGACGTCGCGATAGAGAGGATTTAGGGTGGGATCGTAGATGTCAGGGACGAGCACGCCCTCGCGCAAATTATCCAGGACGACGACCCGCGTAGCGCCACCCAGCCGACGGAATGCTTTCTCATGTAACTCGGCCCAGATGCGCGAACTGGAACGGAAGGTCAGAAAGCGTGTCGCCTTGCGGCTACAGCCCAGCACCATCACGAATAGTCGGGTGCGTCGATATTTTCTGGTCTGCGGATCCCGGACCATGGCTCCCGTGCCGTAGTCCACTTGGGACTCTTCTCCTGGTCCCGTCACAATCACCGCGCGTGGCTGCAGAGGCTGGTTTCCACGCAACTTGCGCACGTAGCGCTTGACCGTCTGATAGCCCCCGTCGAAACCATTTTCGGCGACCAGGTCTTGCCAGATTGCGGTGGCATCCCGACCGCGGCTCAGACCTAACTCGATGGCTTCACGAAACGGCTCGCAGGCACTGGCGGATGGAATCCGCTTATGATTTTCTCCTTTCAGGCCTGTCGACTCCACGCCAAACCCGGTGGTCACCTCATTGGCATTGGCCGGTTTTGCTTTTTCATGATTAGAAAAGTTTTCGGGGTTGGGGTTGGAGTTGATCGTGGGGGTCGGTTTTGCCGCCTCCGACCCGGTGGTCACCTCGTTCTCGTTGGCCGGTTTTGCCGGCGGTCGCCGTCCCCATGCGCCCGGCGGCCGCACCCCGATCCCGGCCGCTTTCAGATAGGCTCCGACTGTCTCCCGACGTACCCCGGTCTCTTGCTCGATGCGCCGCAGTGGCCATCCGAGCCGTCCCAAGGCAATCACTTGTTGTTTTTTCGCTTCGTTCAAGACGTTGCTCATATCGACGAAGGCTACATGCCTCACGCCGAAATCAACGTCCCGGGCCTCATTCTCGTTGGCCGGTTTTCAAGTGACCCGCATTGGCCGGTTTTGGGTGACCCCTGAGGGCCATGTTGCTTGAAATAGCGAATCTCCTGGGCTCATACTAGTGTGCAATCGACCTTTCTAGAGTGCGGAGTGTGCTATGGCTGGAGAGGACTCTTTCCTTTGTTCAATCTGCTTCAAGAGCATCAGCTTGGAAGACTGCAAAGTTGATGAGGACGGACGTCCCGTTCATGAGAAGTGCTATGCGGAGAGAGTGTTGCATACGCATCACTCGGCTGGAAAACCGTCCAGGAGAACTGGGCGCGACGTACAGGGATGGCGGAGCTTAGGTTGGAGAATCCCCTTTACGCTCAAAATACCTCGGTCGGAATTTTGAGCAGGCTTACGCATTCTCGACGGGGACAGGGTAGCCTCGTCCCCCGTGAGCACCCTCGACGCAGCCTTGCGCCCGGCAATAAGGGCCACTCTCGTCCCCTTCGGGTTTGCGGCGCGAGTTGTATACCCCCAAGTCAAGTGCTCCAGCGAGACCGAGTGCTTGACAAGCATGATTAACGTGGAAGGTAGGGGCCGAACGATGGAGGGATTGACATGACGCCGAAACAAATCGATCTGGTTCAAATTCGCAAAATGGCCTCAAAGAAGGAAAAGGAAAACTGGAGGTTCCGTCAGTTCCTCAAAGGATCGGAGGGTCTGGATATTGACCGGCGCGTGGCCGAGATTACCGAGCGTGTATGGGCTGGAATTGATTGCACTACCTGCGCCAACTGTTGTCGCGAATTGCAGCCGACGTTCAGCGAGGAAGACATTAGTCGAGTGGCGCGTCGCCTCGGCATGGATCGCCAGCAATTCATCAACACGTATCTGCAAAAGACGCAGAAAGGCGAATCAAACCCCTGGGAAACTCGCACAACCCCCTGCCCGTTTTTGAAGGGGAACCTGTGCAGCATCTACGAAGACCGCCCTGGGGATTGCAGCGATTATCCCCATCTGTACAAGTCGGATTTCATCTCTCGTACTTGGGCAACCATTGAGCGGACGTTCACCTGCCCCATCGTTTACGAGGTTATGGAGGAACTGAAGAGGTCTCTGCGTTCCGAGTGGCAAGCCTATAACCGTCAATAAATGGTATGACGGCTTACGTCAGAACGGAATCCAGATCGTTCTACCTGGGCATCCACCCTTTGCTAACTGTCGAAAAATCGATAGCACTCAGAATGCCCGGAGCTGGGATTCTGAGTGTAACGGCCCGTTTTCGTCACCTGTCGAAGTTGTGTCGGAATAAGCGTATAAAGTTCTACGTGCGACGGCGACGTGTACTGACCGGAGGGCGACTGTGGGCGGTTCTCGCGCTGGTTAGCCTTGCTTTTTTCCTCGTGGCCTTCTCGCTTGGAAAGATTACTTCGTCACATGGTTCACGTTGGGACATTTCTTGGACTGCTGTCGCTTGGCTTGCGGTCGTCTGTTCATTTTCCCCGGAAGTGTGCGCTATTGACCAGTTATTACAACCCCAGCGGGTATACTGCTTTTACTGTTTAACAAACGGAACACGGTCATGGGTTAGGGACTGTACGTCATTCGACCCTCACGACCGGTTCAAACTCCGGCTGGACTCAATCTCTGAGTCCGGCCTTCTTTTCTTGCCAGCGTACCCGACTTGTTCATTCTTGTCGGTTGGCGAGACATCGCCGACTTTCCTAGATCTTTCTTTCACTCCCGCGCACCCCGAACACCGAGCGGCTCTCCTTGTGCATTGACCCGGTGACCGAGTCCTGAGTCTAATCGGCGGCCCAATTCCATGGTTGGATTACCAGAAATAACTGACACTATTGCCAGTATGCGTTGAAGTGCTACTCCTCTTAGCATTAAGCGTGGCTGAGGCACATCCACTGCCGGGCAAACTATCTCGCCCTGTCCTTCCTTGGATGACGAAGATCGACTCGCACAGCCAAAGGTCGAGTGGAGTGATTATGACTTCTCAAGTTGTGGCCCTAAAGGTGATCGCGAGCATACCGATTGACTGCGACTTCTGGTCCGAAGATGATGGCTGGAAGGGGCTGTGTAAGAGTCTGTCGGTAACGGTCCATGGCAGTAGTTTCGAAGATGCCAAAAAGAACATGGCAGGTGAATTACAAGTGCATATCGAAAGAATTCTCCGGGAGCATTCTAGGAGCAGTGCGCGGCGAATTGCCTGACAGTTTTCTCCCCTTCACTCTCGCATCAGAGTCCTGGGGACGGGCGGACATGGACAAATCCTCACGCTGCGCCCCGTATTGGCTGGCGTCCAGCCGCTTGCATTTGTGCGCGATGAACTGTTTTTGGACGATTGCGTGTGCATCCTGAGGCCGGCCGATAGTCCCCGGATCTGCCGTGAACTCGGCATTGCAATATTCGCATACGCCAAGCACAGGAATATTGTTCTGTCGTTTGACGATCCTAAACCTGCGTTTTGCAGGCAATTCGCCCTGTTCTACGAGGCGATTGATAGTCTCGGCGTTTTGCATTGCTGGGTGCATGGCTGCCCTCCGCGGCAGGGATCGAGTGATCGAGTGGATGCTAGTCGGTGGCACGAAAAGGCGGGCGTAACTCCGCCTCCTCGCGCCCAATCAGCTCCGAGCGTTTACGCGGTCACGAGTTCGTGCTGCTTAAGGGTCGAGGTGACAACGTCAAAGGTATGAACCTGAGGCGTCCCCTCAATAAATCTCGCCAGCGTCTTCAACACTTGCGGGTAGGCATTCGTGTTGTAGTTGTCGGCTTCTTTCTTGTTCTCCCACAGACTGATCGCGGTCACATCGACTCCGCCAGGACCAGCGAACGTGATTTCGTCCTTAAAGCCATTCTGCTTACGCAGCAAAGGTAGGACGTCTTTTTCAAAAGCTCGCGTGTAATCGGACAGCATATTCGACTTCAGATGGAAAGAGACATTGCGTGCAAACATGTAGCAACCTCCTAAGGGTTGTAGTCGCTAAGAGGAGAGAACTTCAGATGGGCTGACTTAGTTCAGGAAACCTGAAAGAGGAGAAGATGCTCACTCGGCTTGACTGGTGCATTTGAGTGGCCCCTTGAGGTCGACGCGCAACCTGTTGAATCGATACGGCTGAAAGCAGATCCGGCAAGGCAGAAGAGGGTTCCATCGGGTACTTTTGGCGGTAAGCTTGCACAAACGGAGCAGCGCCAGTAATGAAACAAAACGGCGAGAGCTGCGGAGCAAAGACTCGTCTTAGCTAGGCGGCAGAAGGCACCGCGATAGCGGGCGAAACATCGCTACCGTGAAAATTTTTCTTTGGCTCACTCGTGAAATGGCCTTGACTACATCAGCCAAGCATTTGCCCGCTCTTGTCTAGGCGGCCACGATGTGGTTCCTGATGGCGTATCTGACCAGTTCGGCGGTACTCGTCGCGCCAAGCGTCTTCATGATTTCGTACTTGTGATAGTTCGCCGTCCGGTGACTTATGTTCAAGATTGAAGCGATTTCCTTCATCACCTTGCCTTCGGCCACCAACTGCAACACTTCACGTTGTCGGTTGCTGAGGCGTGCATTTACGTCAACCAGTTTCTTGTGCTCCCAGCAAAGGGAATCGATGGTGTCACGCGACATGGCCTTGGACAGGTAGATTTTTCCTCGCAATACCTGATGAACTGCCAGCATCATCTCCGACGTGGCGCACGTTTTAAGCAAGTAGCCCGAAGCCCCAAGCATGAAGGCTTCGGCGGCAACCTCGGGGTCGGAGCTTAGGGTCATATAGAACAACTTAACCGTGGGCAGGAGTTCCTTCACCTGCCGCCCGGCATCCAACCCATTTAGCAGGGGCATGCCAATGTCGATCACGATCAGGTCGGGCTTCAATTCGATAGCAGCACGCACCAAGGCATGACCGTCGCCAACGATTCCCACCACATCAAAGTCGTCTGCGAGAAGATGCTGGAACAGTTCGGCCACCAGCTTGTGGTCATCGGCAATGAGAATGCGCGAACGTCTGATCATCAGTTTTTACCTTACTTCACACAATGTGCCCAATTAGGGCGGCCTTTGACAAAGCAAATCACCACGACCGCGAAAAGCCCCGATTTCAATTCCCGCACAAGCCGCCACGTCGCCATCACATTGACGAAATCAGTGCCATTACACTTCAAGTGCCCTTCGACCAGGAAATCGCATGGGGAGTGGCTAGGCTTTCTTCTTCCCTGCTTTCACCTTGGCCCACCGCGCTCTTTGTGCGGCTGCAATTCTCTTACGACCGGCTGCTGAAAGCGTCCTCTTCTTGCGTGTCGGCGTCGTCCTTGCGTACACACCCGCAAAGGCGGAGATTGCAGCGTTAAGACCCGAAAGTTGTTTCTGTACCTGGTCACGTTCCTTTTTCAACTGCTTCAGAAGCTTGGTCATCGTCCCCATGTTTGTTGGTCCCCTCCGCTGGAAATCATAACAGACCCCATAGCGGCACATCGATGTAGCAAGAATGCTATACAGTTATTCATGTAGGACACCTTGCCGGTTCTACAACACCAATTCCTCATGGCGTTCCGTCGAATCCTGTGAGAGAATGCCCGGCCATGGCTAGACAGCTTGTGTGGCTCGAAGACAATACGTTTGCCGCTTGGGGATGTTCAGAGTGCCACTGGCTTGTTGTGAATCCAGAACCCGAGCGGTCCGAGAAACCGTCCACCCAAGTGAAGGGCGCTTTCAATAAGCATGACTGCGACACGTTTCCTCGCTACACAAAAAACAAGCCGGGTAGCGCCAAAGGGTTGATTGGCTAGAATAGAAATCCTGGGTGGCGAGGTGAGGAGTTGGCTTCATTCACTCGACAACGGGTGTTGGAACTGAGAAAAGAGATCGCAGAGCTTCACCTCGAAAATGAGTCATACCGACGACAAACAACCCACACTGATTCAGAATCTCATACCAATGAGTTGAGAAGGCTTCGTCTGGTTGCGATCCAAGAAGAACTGCTAAGGCTGAGTGGGCACGCAACGAGATCTGCAGGGTGAGCCGGGACATTCTTGTTGGCTTCAGGACGACCGATCAAGACCCATCGGATGTAGGACCCCCATTACAAATCTGCCGCCCATTGTCTAGAACTCGCATGTCTGCGAATCCATTTTCCGAAACACAATAAGGACAGCGAGGTGATCGGCCCCTTCGCTTACTCGTCATTTTGGGTCATTGGGCGCGGCCGTAGGTTACCAAAGCAAATCGCAGACAACGACATACAGGAAAACCCCTACACCTTGCCCCCATCGCCGCAACTCTGAGCCGGTCGCCTCAAAGGTCACAGGGTGTTTAGCAATAAAGAAAGCCCCGTGCGGACGATCCGTCCAAAATTGAACATCCCCTCAAACGAGGTTTCAGCTACCATCGGGCAATTAGAGAAACGCTCGGAGGTGTCGTTGTGGCACAAGCCGCTCAACCCGAGTTCAATTGTGCAGTCTGCAATAAGCCTGTCGATCTCAGGACCGCCAAAACCAACGAGCGTGGTATAGCGGAGCATGAGAGATGTTCTGCCCGCAAACAGGCCCTTATACGCGCTGCCCTAGCTGTCACCTTGAGGTTTACAGCGGATAGTCCTACAGCCTCATCCATTAATTGATCGTTAACCCACCGACTGAGGTTGCGAAGCGCGGTGTCCGCGAGTGTGATGGGGATGTTGCGCCAATTGACCCGTGGGTTATGCTGAGTGCCATGCGCAGAACAATATTCCTGCTGTTGTGCATCGCGATGGCCGCTATTTCCTTCGGGCAATCCCCACCGTCCGCAGCACCGAGCGAGCAATCGGTCGATGCAGGTAAAAACGGAACACTTGTTGTGTTGGTGACTTGGGATGACGCGGAACGTGCGACCATCGACGAGTCGACAGATTTGGACCCATCGCCGGAAAAACTACAACCTATGATTCCGGAAACAGCCCTCGACTAGCTCCGCCAAGGCTGATGCTCTCCAAGTCCCGTCCGCACGTTTCCGGCACGGCAAATCGAACGAATACCAGCGTCACAATGCAAAGCGTTCCATAGATGGCAAACGTGCGAGCGCTGCCGATTGCATTGATGAGAGACAAGAACGTGAACGAAACGGCAAAGTTGGAGATGCCAGAACCGAGAGTCGCAGCGGCAACGCCTCTCCCTCGGACGCGCAGCGGAAAAACTTCGGCAACCAGGATCCATGCGATTGCCCCAAGGCTAAATGCGAAACAGGCGATGTAAACCATGAGGCATGCAATCGTAATAACGCCCATCGAGGCACCCAGAGCCGCGTTGTGGCTGAATGCATACGAGAGCGAGAAGAGTGCGATCGCCATTCCGCTGACCCCCACATAGAGCAGCGGCTTCCGCCCGAGGCGGTCGACCAGCATGATCCCCACCACGGTCGCAATCACGTTCACGATAGCGACCAGCAACGTCGCAAAGATGGCGCTGCTGCGGGACGCACTCCCTGCCAGCGCAAATATTCGGGGGCCATAATAGATGATCGTATTAATTCCTGTGACTTGTTGCAGCACCGTCAGTCCCACGGCAACGAAGAGCGAACCGCGTACCGCCGGACCCCAGAGCGCACTCCATCTCTGCTCTACGGGGGTCTTTAGTCCTTCTCGAATGTCCGCCAGAAACTGCTTTGCCCCATTTGCATCCGTATAACTGAGCAGCACAGTCTCGGCATCCTTCTCTCGCGCATGTGCGAAAAGCCAGCGTGGACTCTCTGGAACGGTCAGAATCACCATCAGGAAGAAAACGGTTGGCACAACGGCGAGGCCAAACATTAGTCTCCAAGACTGTTGTGCGGCCAACAGATAGCCGACGAGATCTGCCAGCGCGATCCCCAACGTCAAGGCGAACTGGTATAACCCGATCAGCATGCCGCGCGACTGCGGCGGAGCCAGCTCGGAAACATATACCGGCGCTGTGACGGATGTGAAACCGATTCCCAAACCGATAATGGCGCGCGCCACAATCAGGACCACCGTACTCGTCGCCAGAGGCGCCAGCAGCGAACCGACGATAAAGATAGCAGCAGCCCACACCAGCGTCGCACGGCGACCGATCTGGTCGGCCACTGCTCCTCCGACGATCGCCCCGATCATGGCTCCGATTAAAACGATGCTCACAACTAGTTCCTCAACCACGGTCGAGAGGGCAAAACTGCGTTTGACGAAGATCTCTGCGGCCGCAATGATGCCCATGTCATAGCCGTACAACACGCCGCCAAGGGCAGCCATCGACGAGACGCGGAGGATAAAGCTGCGATTTACCTGCGGCACTGATGATGAGCGGATATCGGCCACCAAGTCACCTCGCTCTGATGATATCCGGAAGTTTATAATGATTCATTAAAAACATATGTCATACTGCGATTTCGGGGCCGGAAAATAATGGAAGACAAGAACAGTACTGCGTCACGCTGGATTGCCGGAGTAGAGCCTCCAAGCAAACTCCTCGATCAGAGCATGAACTCGATCTATGAGATGGAGTGTCGTGAGCAACCTCAGCGCCTCGGATCTCTCTTGAACGCCTATCAAACAGATACGGTGATCCGGCAGGAACTCGATAAACTACGACAGATGTCGTTATCGGCGGGACCAATCCTTTTCATCGGAATGGGCGCTTCTTATTGTTCCTCAATCACCGGATCTTCATATCTGCAGTCGGGCGGTCGCTCTTCCTTCACAGTAGATGCGGGGGAGTGGTTGCACTACTCGGGTGCGTGGGAGCAGGCTGCTCTCTCTTTATTGGTAACTACTTCCGGCGAAAGCGCGGAACTGGTGAAACTGTGCCGGATGGGAGCACATAAACCGATTGCCCTGCTTTGCAACAATGAAAAGAGCACCTGCTGGTCATCTGTCGAGAACAGGGTCCCGATTCTGGCGGGACCCGAGTACGGCAATGCCACAAAGACTTATACCAACGCCACCGCGGCGTGCATCGTGATTGCTTCACACATATTGGGACGCTCGTGGCAGGAGGATGCCGAGCGGGTGTTCCGGTCGTATGCTGCCATCTTGGATCACGTATTCGGCCTGCGAAACGACATGGAAGAATTCTGTCGAGGTGCGGCTAACATTGAGTTGATCGGACGCGGCCCCGCTTATGGAGGCGCTATCATGGGCGCATTGTGTATCCGCGAAATGACCGGCGAGCGCGCCGCCCCCCACTCCGGCGGAGGTTTTCGTCACGGGCCTCTACTCGACGTCAACGAGTCTCACGTTGCCATAATCCTGGCCCTGGGTAGGGCTGCAAGCCTCGGAGTTTCTCTCGCGCAGGATTGTTTGGCGCGCGGAGGAAAAGTCATCCTCGTTGAGAGCGAGGAACGTCAACGCTCCGAGAGACTCTTGCCCATAAAGATCGACTCCTCCCCGGAACCCTGGGAAGGCCTCACGTCCGTACTGGTTCCTCAGGCACTCACATTAGCCATCGCCGAACGAACTGGAGCCAAGCTGTTGCCGCGCTTCCAGTACGGAGTCATGAATGAGTAGCACAGTTTCATCATGGCCGAATCCGCCCACAGCTCCGAAGCGGGAGCGCACGAATTCTGTCGGTGTCTAGCACCGTCGATGGAGCGAAGATTCTCAAATATGGCTGCGCTGTGTGGCATGGAACTCATGGACGAGGGGATGGACCAGACTCGACTGTCTTGAAGCATCCAGTTCCCGACTCCGGCGTGTACGGGAATCATTGAAGGGAAGAACGCGGATTGTTCTACCAGGGCGATCGAGAGATGTCAGTTCGGGACCAATCTTCCTTGCGGTCGAATCGGATCAAGACTGGGGGGAAGTACGGTTGGACGCAATCACCGAGCACACAGAGTCAATGCTGCACTGAGTTTTGACTCCATGACCGCCATGATTGAGATCTGGTCGCAGTACATGCTCTTGCTCGATCGTTGGGTTCCGCGCGTTGATCTCGGTCGGCCGATGCTCGACCGCTCTCGAGTTCTGCCAGCCTTCCCCGAAGAACCGTGAGCGAGGCAGCGGGAAGGTTGTACACGGTGTCCTCGCTACCTGTGAGGCTTGCGGTCGAGGGAGGACCGTCGGGATCGGCATGTCCCCTTTTTCTGGCAGCGTGCCACACGTACTGGGCTTTGCCGAACGTAATCATAGTGACTGAGCCCAGATAAGACCGATTCCGGTTGGTCTCAGCATCATGAAACTTGATCCGGACTTGGTGTGCATGGTCGTGGTCTTTGTTGATGAGCATCACTGACCATTGACCATCAGGTCTCTGCAGAGGGTACGCGGTCACGAGAAGGTGTCCTGAGGAATCCTTCACGTCGCTCGACGCCGCATAGAGTCTGTGTTCGGCGTCTTGGGGCTCGGCCCACTCCTGGGTGATGAGCTGTGCGGCGAAGAATTGGGAAGTCTTCTGCTGGATCTTGTAATGCTTGTCCACCATGAACATGTGGTAAGTGCCCCAACTATTGGGGCATGCCGGGTGGGGCGGAGAGTAGGGGAGGTCGTGATAGTAGTGAGTAGATTTTCCGCCTGCGGTCAGAAAGCCTCCGAAGGAGTCCGCCAACCAAAGAGCGCCGAAGATATCGACGGCAGCTTCTCCTCCGTGATCGTTGGTCTCGGTGTCGAGCAAGGGAATCCCAGGAGGAAGGCCATCATCTCGCCAAACCTTCATGATGTGAGTGATCAGCTCCGGCTCTTGATAGAGGTTTTCCCAGGGCGTGTCGCATCCGTCGTACGGATAATGCTCGAATGACATGAAGGCGAGATCTTGCAGATGTCCATGGCTCCTCAAGTAGTCGAGAAAGCGACGGAGCCAGGAAGTCCCTCCTTGTGGATCGGGCCAGACCTTTATGTCTTCGGTGACGCCTTCAAAGACCGGTCCTCCCAGTTTGAAATCTGGATCGACGCGGTGGAGAGCGGTGGCGAATTGCAAATACAGCGTTGCATAGTCCTCGGGCAACATGTACTGACCGTCCGGCTCCTCGCCCATCTCGATGTACGACACCGGGTAGCCGCGCTTCTTGATGTACGCCATTTGCGCAGCCGCGTCTTCGGGCGTGCTGTACAACAGAGCCACGGGAACAATGGCGGGCAGGCCGCGGGTGATTCCGCTGGTGAAGAACAGATCAAAGCCCGGCTGATCTCCTGATTCCATGCGGTCTGGCGCTAAATAAAGGTCAGAGGGCTCGTGCCACGGATCGACCGATGAGCACAAAGTCAGAGTCTGTTTTTGATCGGGTGAGTGGTGAAGGACGTCTTTGAATTCTCCCTTGTCGTCGATGGTTCCAAGATAAAGCTCGCGGATCGCGTAGCCGAGGCAGTTTCGGCGATCGCTCGAGCCGTGGGTATCGCAGGTATTTGAGGAGCGCGTCATCCACACGCGCACAAATTTCGTGGATATCGGAGTGGACTCTAGTTCCAGCGTGGCGGCGCCGCCTGTTCCCTGCGTCACTGTTCCTGACGTGAACGTCTTCCAGGCTCCTTTGTCTTGTTCATCCATGGCGTCGCCGTCTCCGGCCCAGTACTGCACCTGATAGGCCTGAGCGTAGGGGTCTGCCCAAGCGAGACGGATCGCGTTGATGCTTTCCTTCTTGTCGAGAGCGATCACCACCCACTGCGGATGGAGTGAATCGTCCTCTCCGGTAAAGTCCTTGGTGAGATATGGATTGCTTTTCCAGTAGGACTGAAGATCTCCGTCATCGAGGCGCGAGAAGCCGTCAAATTCCGTTCCGCCATTGCGAGTAAAGCCTCGGTGGGGGAGGGAGTAGCCGTAGGAGTGGCGAATCATTTCTTTGGTGGGCATGGAATCGCCAACGAAATATCCCCTGCCAGCAGGGTCGCTCCAGGTGCCCTTGGGATTCCAATGCCAGGCTTGCACAAATAAATCGGTGTTCTGGCGGTAACTGATCACTCCCCAGCCCGCGGAGAGCACCTTCTTGATCTGGTCTGGCCGGAAGAACATATCGGTAGCATTGCTGGGCACGCGGTCCACCGTTGAACCCAAGGCGTAAAGCGGGCTGAAGGTGTTCACGACATGGCCGGGGGTGGCATCGACGACAATAGTTTGCGCCATCGCGTGGATTGGCCAGAGAAGCGAGGCCCACAAGAGAAGGATCGTGTTTAATTTCTTGCGCAGAACTGATGCAGGAAAGAATGAAAAGGAGCTATGCATGACTTGGCCCTCAAGAATCGACAATCACTTCACCTAAGAGTCATACAGCAATCGCGACACTGCGACTACGTCTCAAAGGCGGCGGCTTTCACGCAGTGAAACTCGCTATATGGTCGCGTCAGTGTGACTGTGTAGTTTCGTATAATTTACCGGTTTCGCGAGGAGCACATCACGCGCGCCCCGGGAACCGTCTTCATGCAGCTCAAAGTATTCACGGATCGGACGGTGCTGGGGCAGGCAGCCGCCGAACAGGCGGCTGTGGCAATCCGGCGCGCTATCGCTGAACTTGGCAATGCGCGGATCATTGCCGCAACGGCTGCGTCGCAACTGGAATTCCTGGAAGCTCTGACGAAGGCGCCGGGGATCGACTGGTCCAAAGTAGAAGCTTTTCATCTCGACGAATATATCGGCTTGCCAGCTTCGCATCCAGGAAGTTTTCGAAAGATGCTGCTCGAGCAATTGGTTCGGAAAACCGGCATCACGAACTATCATCTGCTCGACGGCGATGCCGCCGATCCTTCGGAAGTAGTACGGCGCGTCGGCAAAAACCTGGCTTCCAGACCGGTGGATATCGCGTTTCTTGGCATTGGCGAGAATGGCCACATCGCATTCAATGATCCGCCTGCCGACTTCCAGACGGAGGAACCCTACATCATTGTGAACCTGGATGAAGCCTGCCGCCAGCAGCAGGTGGGGGAGGCGTGGTTCGCCGACATCTCGCAGGTTCCGCTGCGAGCCATCTCGATGTCGGCTCGTCAGATCCTCAAGGCCAAGGAGATTCTAGCGGTCGTGCCCGGCAGCCGCAAAGCTCAGGCAGTGAAGGCGTGCTTTGAGGGCCCGATCAGCCCCACGGCGCCGGCGTCCATTCTGCGTACGCATCCGAATGCCACCATATATCTCGACAGAGACTCATCTTCGCTGCTCGACCCGGCGCTTGCAGAGTTTGGTCAGCCGGGGTTTGCGAAAAAATGAACGCGCCAGTTACTAAATCGGGGCGCTTCTTCATAGATACGGCACGAAGCCTTGGGTCTTCATCTCGAGGCGATAGACGGAGGTGGTAGCCGTAATGTAGAGCGTCTTGCAGTCCTTATCGCCCCAATTCAGATTCGCCGGCTGCTCTGGCATCACGATTGTGCCAAGGTGGTTGCCGTTCGCGTCCCAGACCCAGATGCCTTTCGGCCCGGTAACAAACAGGTTGCCGTTCTTGTCCACCTTGATTCCGTCGGGCACACCATCGCCCTTCCCCCCTGGTTCCTCGCCGAAGATGCGGCCGTTCTTGAGGGCTCCGTTCAGGCCAACGTCGTACACGCGGATGTTTCTCTGTTCGCTATCGTCGACATAAAAGTGCTTGCCGTCCGGCGAAAAGGCGAGGCCATTCGGCTGGGTGAGATCCTTCGTGAGCAATTGCACGTTGCCTTTCGCGTCTAAGCGGTACACACCCTGGAAAGGAATCTCCTGCTTTTCACCGGCAACCAGGTCCAAGGTCGGATCCGTGAAATACAACGCTCCATCCGGCCCGACGATTACATCATTTGGACTGTTGAGCTTCTTCCCGTCATAGTGATCGGCTAGCACCTTGTACTTTCCATCCGGAGTGACCTCGATGATGGCGCGCAATACGCTGGCACAGTCGATCAGGCGATGCTGGTGGTCAAAGGTATTTCCGTCGGGATCTCCGAGCGCAATCACTTCCTCTTTCTTGCCATCCAGATGGAGCCGGTAAATCTTGTTGATGGTTTCATCGCTCACGTAGAGAAAGCCCGCTTCATCCCACACTGGCCCCTCCGTAAATCCAAAGCCCGTGCCCACTATGCTGAGTTTGGCATCGTGATCCACCAGATCCCAGAAATGTGGCGACTCCGCCTGCAATTGAAACTGTCTGGGTTGGGCTGGAGCGTGTGCGAAGTCTGCGCTCACAGCAACGAGTAGCAAGCTTGCGACGACAAGAACATGCAGAACATTCGTATTGCGATTCATGAGGACGCCCTTCCGAACAGAATCCTGAGTTGACCCTCGCGGATCGAGGTTTATTCCTCTGGAGACTTCTTCTCAGCTGTTTCCGACTGGGTCGCGTTGGTGGAGGCGACCCTCATCAAGAAGCTGACGACATCGTTCAATTCGTCGGGGCTGAGCGTTGAGCCGTAGTCCGAAGGCATGAGGGGTTGCGCACTGTATTCCAGCGTTTCGATCTCTGACTTCTCAAGGAAATGAAACATCCCGTCGAGAGTCTGCAACTGCAAGGAGAAATTATCTTCGTTGCGGACCCTGCCCGTGTACTTCTCCCCGCTATGATCGGTTGCAGTTACCATTCGCGCCCGATGATCGTTGTTCGGCGGATTGGTGATCTCCTTTCGAATTTGCTCCACAGTGTGTGCGCGAGCGTGGTCCGACAGATCAGTGGCTATGAAACCACCTTTGCCGGCCACCATGTGGCATCCCGAGCATCCCGCTTTACCCGTGAAGATGCTCTCCCCGTGCGCCGGATCACCGGGCAAATTGACCGCCCACTTTGCCCCTTGCAAGGTGCGCAGGTAGATCACGACCGCTTTGATGGTAGGGCTCGGAAGAGAGTGAAAAGCAGGCATCCCGGTTTCAGGAATGCCATTCTCGATAATCTTGAAGAGCTGAGCGTCGGAAAGCTGTTGCACTCTTGGTCGTTCCGCGATATCCGGCGCTCGTTCGCCGCCTCGGCCGTCCAGGCCGTGGCAGTTCGCGCAGGTGGACGCGAAGGTTCGCTTGCCCGCCGCCGAGTCCGGCTTGACGTCTTTCCGCCAGGTGGCTTTCGGCTGAGTTTGCGCCCAACCCGCGACGCTGACGGCCAGAATTGCCGTCAGAACGCTCAACATCACACGAAATGACATGGTCCTTGAGAACATTGATGAAAACACTGTCAACTCAGAAACACGCATCGAGAAAGTCGGCGATTGCGCAAGAACTTTCATCTACTGAGAATGTGTAGCAACCCTTTGAAAATGCCGCATGACCGGATGATGGTGTATCCCAATCGCAGTGGGCATGTCAACTCATTTCTCGGCGCTGCTTCACGCTTTCCGGAAAGGCAAGCAGGAACGACAATATTGCAGGCTCAAAGCAATCCGTGTGTCTTTCCGTTCGCATTGAGGTTTCCTTGTCTCACCGCCCCGATCCCTGCCTCTTCCACGTTACGACAAACAGTGTTAGAGTCCGCGCACATACATAACATGCAGGAGGACGAAATGAGCAAGTTTCGTGGCCTTGTGAAGTCTCACACCATTGCGGCATCTGTGCTATCCATCGGCATTGTATGCGCCACTTTCTGCGGAGCCAGGTTTTTGCGGGCTCAGACCGCGACAACTCCTGCCCCGGCGTCCGACGCCGCGCTGATTGCAGAGTTTCGCCGCGTGGAGGTGGCTTCGGTCTCGGATGCTCTGGAGCAACTCACCGGCCGGCGCATGTACATGAGTCACCACATGACACCGATCTTCACCACGAAGTTCGCCGGGTTTGCGCGTACGGTTCAGCTCAAGAAAGACGAAGGTAACAGTGACCCCGCCGCGTTGAACGGAATGCTGCAGGCGATCGATGCGGGGGCGACTGATTCGGTTTACGTAATGGTCGTCGAGGACGGCCAGGACATTGCGGGAATGGGCGGACTGATGGGCACCGCAATGGCAGCGCGAGGATACGCTGGGGCCGTGATTGATGGAGGAGTTCGCGACGTTGCGTATTTGCGCAAGATCGGCTTCCCGGTATATGCGACCGGCATCGTGCCTTCCACGTCCGTGCATCACTATCGCTTCGGAGGCTCCCAAGTGCCGGTGACCTGCGACGGTGTAACGGTCAATGCGGGTGACATTATCACGGCCGACAGCGATGGGGTGGTAGTCGTTCCCCGGGACAAAGCTCTAGAGGTGTTGCATCTCGCCCAGCAGATGGATTTCAAGGAGCACTCGATGTACGCGGTCATCGAGCAAACGAAATCGATCGTAGAAGCTGTCAAGAAGTTCGGGCGGCTTTAAAAGAAAGAGATCTATTGCACAAATCTCACTTTCATCAGATAATCTGCGCTTTCATTTTGTAATACAAGTCTCTCGTGTCGCCCATGGCAACCCCTCAGAAGCGAAGCTACAACATTACGGCACTGCAGCGTGGGTTGCGGCTTCTCCAACTCTTCAGCGAGTCGCCGCAGGGCCTCGCCGCCAAGCAGGTCGCGAGCCGGTCGCGGCTACCCGTGAGCACCGTTCACCGTTTTCTCGCAAACCTGGAGACTTCGGGCTTCTTGAACTGCAATGGGGATGGCGTGTACCGCCTAGGAATCGCGTGTTTCTCCATCGGCCAAGCGGCCTTGGGCCAGCTCGACATTCGACGGGTAAGTCTGCCGTACCTTCAGGAGTTGAATCAGCAAACGCGCGAAACCACTCATCTGACGGTGCGCCACGGACTGTCTGCGGTTTATGTCGAGAAGCTAGATTCGCCGGAACAGTTGCGTATTCACTCCCGCATCGGCTCCGCCGTTCCGTTGTATTGCACGGGGGTGGGCAAGATCATGCTGGCGTACATGCCTGACGATGAGCGGGAACGAGTTCTCCCGCAGCTGGTGTTAAAGCGCCTCACTCCAAATACGGTGGGGAATCTGCAGGAGTTGGAAGCCGAACTGTACCGGGTACGCAAAAACGGCTACGCCTGCGATCTCGAAGAAAACGAGCTTCACATACGCTGTATCGCAGCACCCATCTGGGACCACGCCGGCTCGGTCAACGCCAGCCTCAGCATTACGGCCCCCATGGTGCGCATGCCGGCCGCCCGGTTGCGGCAACTCGCGCCCCTCATTCTGGCGGCGGGACTCCAAATTTCACGGGAGCTGGGATATCAAGCACCGAATCACCGCTCGCCCCTGCGAAAATCCAGTGGCCCGGAGGTAGCGTTTGCGAAACCTCTGTAGGCGGCCGCGTGAGGTTGACATCACGAATTTGCGGAAGGGTTCGTAGCATGCGGAAGGCAGCACTCATCGCCGTCGTCCTCACCTGCTTGGCCGCCCTTGCGGGCGATACGGCTCCCGCGAGTGTGTCAGCAGCCGTCGACGTCCGCTCCGAAGATCTTCTGGTTCGGCCGCCCGCCGCCAATTGGATCTCGTATAACGGAGACTACTCAGGACGCCGCTTCAGTGGTCTGTCTGAAATCAACGAAGCAAATCTTGCCGGGCTGCGTGCGGAGTGGGTCTTTCATGCCCGCAATTCGAGCCGGCTTGAGGTCACTCCTGTTGTAGTCAATGGAATGATGTTTGTGACCGCGGCGAACGACGCGTCTGCTCTGGATGCGCGCACCGGCCGCGTCGTGTGGCACCACTCGTGGCCAGTTTCGGAAGGGTTGATCGACGATGCCTCTGGGCACCTCAATCGCGGCGTCGCTATATGGCACGACCGGGTCTACATGGAGACAGACAATGCACATCTCCTCTGCCTGGATGCCCGCTCGGGAAATCTGATCTGGGATGTAGCCTACGCGAACTGGAACAAGAACTACGGGGCGACCAGCGCTCCACTCGTGATCAAGGACAAGGTCCTGGTGGGCACATCCGGCGGCGATGATGGTGTTCGAGGTTTTCTTGCCGCTTACGATGCCATGACGGGCAAGCGAGCCTGGAGATTCTGGACGATTCCGGGCCCCGGTGAATTCGGTTCCTCGAGCTGGCCGGGACAGCTCTATTTGCACGGCGGTGGAACGACATGGATGCCCGGGACCTACGATCCGCAACTCAACACCGTGTACTGGGGCACCAGCAATCCCGCGCCCGATTTCGAAGGCAGCGTGCGTCCGGGGGACGACCTCTACACCGACTGCGTAGTGGCCCTCGACCCGGATACCGGAAAACTAAAATGGTATTTTCAGTTCACTCCGCATGATGTATTCGACTTCGATGCCGTCGAAACGCCCATCTTGATCGATGCCGCCTTTCAGGGCGCCGAGCGAAAGCTGCTCGTGCAGGCCAACCGCAACGGCTTCATATACGTGTTGGACCGCACGAATGGAAAGTTTCTTTCTGCGACACGATTCGTGGAGAAGATGAATTGGGCAAAGGAAATCGACGCCCAAGGCAGGCCTGTCCGGACGGACATCGAGCCCAGCGCCGCCGGAACCCGCATTTGTCCCGGCTTCTCGGGAGCGACCAACTGGTATGCACCCTCGTACAATGAGTCCACTCATTCGATCTATTTCATGACGCTGGAGGAGTGTGAGACTTATTTTTTCAAGCCGCAGACTTTTCGGGAGGGTCGGGGCTACTATTCGACCGGAGTCGAGCGCATTCCGGGCGAAACGTCTCAAAAGGTTATAGTCGCATTCAACCTGGATACAAATTCCATCGCCTGGAAATACCCGCAAGTTGGTGGAGGGCATTCCTCTGGGGGAACCATGACAACCGCCGGCGGCTTGGTGTTCTTCGGCGATGATGCCGGATCCCTCGAAGCCGTGGATGCGCGAACCGGTAAGCCGCTGTGGCATTTCAATACCGGGCAGGGTATAAGTGCATCTCCGATGAGCTATGCCATCGCGGGCAAGCAGTACGTGGCCATCGCCGCCGGAAGTAACGTATTCAGCTTTAAGTTGCCTTAGTGAATGCTTGGATCTCGAAAGCTAAACTGCAAATTGAAGGAGACAAACACATGACTTCGACTTTCACTCGCCGATCGTTTGCTGCGCGCTTCGCTGCTGTACTTTCTGCTTTGGGGGTCACCGCTGCCGTACTTCCCAACCGCGCTCTGGCTCAGGGTTCCCCCGCGCAGGATGCGGGCGGAATCCGCAAGATGAACAGCGAAGGCAAACCGGGCAGCGACAAAGATGTAATTATGCCGGTGGTTGTTCACAATGGCCTGATTTATGTCGCGGGGCAGGGCGCCCACGATAGCCGAGATCCCAAGGATTGGACGATTGAATCTCACACCACCATGGTCATGGACAAGATCAAGAAGCACGTGGAGATTGGCGGAGGGTCCATGGACAGCATTCTTCAGGCGAATGTCTTCCTGGTAAAGATTGAACACTGGGACGGAATGCACAAAGTGTTTGGAACATATTTCCCCCACGGCGGCCCATCACGCACAACCGTTGCGGTAGCAGCGTTGCCGGGCGACTCACTGGTGGAAATCAATTGCATTGCCGCAGTCGCTCGTAAATAAGCCTCGAAGGAGCACGTCTCATGCGACTCAACTCGAAGTGGAACCGGCGCAGTTTTCTCGGCAGCGTGGGCGTCATCGCAGGCTCAATCCTGACCCCGCGTAAGTTATTTTCAAGGGCTCGGGTTGCCGCAGGGGCAAGCACACAGCTGAGCGGTTTTGGACAAACCGGCAATCCTTACGAAGAGCTTGGAGTGCCGACGGTGATCAACTGCGAAGGAACCATGACCGTTCTTGGCGGTTCACTCCCCCGCCCTGAACTGGAAGCGGTCATGACCATGGCCGGGCGCCACTTCGTGAACATTCCGGACCTGGAGGTTGCCGCGGGCAAGCGCATCGCGGAGATGCTCAAGCTGCCGGATGGCTTCACGGCGCTGGTCACATCGGGTGCAGCCGCCGCAATGCAATCGGGATTGGCGGGCATTTTGACTGGCGGGAATGAGGCTTTGATCCGGCAGTTGCCGGATCTCACCGGCATGAAGTCGGAAGTGATCATTCAGAAGTCGCATCGCAATCCGTTTGATCACCAACTCCGTTCCACCGGTGTCAAGCTCATCGAAATCGAAACGCCGGATCAACTGAGGGCGGCCGTCAATGAGCGCACCGCTATGATGCATTTCTCGAACTTTGCCAACGCCGCGGGACAAATCAAGGTTGACGAGTGGGTCAAGCTGGGGAAGCAATACAACATCCCTTGCATGAACGACGCCGCCGCTGATACGCCGCCTGTTTCTCATCTATGGGACTACACCAACATGGGCTACGACCTGGTGACATTCAGCGGCGGAAAGGCGATTCGCGGGCCACAGTGCGCAGGCCTGTTGATCGGACGCAAAGACATGGTGGCGAACGCTCTGCTGAACAACAGCCCGCACGAAGACACCTTAGGCCGCAGCCAGAAAGTGGGCAAGGAAGAAATCCTGGGCATGGTCAAGGCTCTCGAACTTTTTCTCGCGGAAGACCACGAAACTCTGGCCAAAGAATGGCAGGCCCGGTTGGAAGGCATCTCGCGCGAAATCACGAAAGTGCCGGGCGTGAGCACATCGTTCTTTGTACCCGACATTGCCAATCATGTGCCCCATATGAGTATCACTTGGGATGCAGCCCGCATTTCCTTAACGCCACAGCAGGCGTCCAAACTCCTGCGAAATTCGAAGCCGTCCATCGTGATCGGCGGCGGTGAAGGCAGGCCGGGTCTGGCGATGTGCTCGTTCATGCTGCAACCTGGAGAAGACAAAATCGTTGCCGACCAGCTTTCGCGACTGTTGCGCGAACACACGGTCTAATCGGGATGCCCTCTGCGATGAACGGTGCGAGGACGAGCAACGTGCGCTGGTTTCTGATCTTCTGGCTGTTTGTGCTCAGCGCCGTTTCTTATCTCGACCGCGTAAACATTTCCATTGCTGGCGGGTCCATCGCCGAGGCCTATCACCTCAACGATGTGCAACTGGGCAAGGTGTTCAGCGCCATGCTGGTCGGCTATGCGCTCTTTCAGACCGTCGGCGGCAGACTTGCCGACCGCTACGGGCCGCGCCGCGTGCTGGCAGGGGGCGTGGCGTGGTGGGGAATTTTCACCGCCCTAACTGCTATGGTCCCCGCGCACATCGCCGGCGCGCTGCTCGCATTCGTTGCGGTCCGATTTCTCTTAGGAGTTGGCGAAGCTGTCATCTACCCCTCCGCCAATCAATTCATTGCGCGCTGGATTCCGACCTCCGAGCGCGGCGTCGCGAACGGATGGATTTTTGCCGGCGTGGGCGCGGGTGCCGGCCTTACACCATTGCTCATAACCCAGATCATGGTTCGCTATGGCTGGCGGTCATCGTTCTGGGTGTGCTCCCTCATCGGATTCGCCGCCGGAGCAGTGTGGTTCTTCACCGCGCGCGACACGCCTGCCGAGCATCCCGGCGTTTCCGCCTCCGAGTTAGCGTTGATTCGTTCAGGACTCCCGCAAACGCAGCCGAGCCAAGATCAGAACGCGCTCGTGCCCTGGCGGCGAGTTCTCCAGAGCAGAGAAGTCTGGGCCCTTACCGTGAGCTACTTCTGCTATGGCTATGTCGCCTGGATATTCTTTAGCTGGTTCTATCGTTATCTTGCCAAAGTGCGAGGACTCGATTTGAAGGCGAGCGCCTTTTACACGATGTTGCCCTTTCTCGCCATGCTCGTGTGCTGTCTTCTGGGAGGAACGATTAACGATCGGCTCACAAAATGGAAGGGACCTCGCGTCGGCCGTTGCGGCCTCGCCGCATTCGCAATTACCGTCGCCGGCATATTCATCGCCTTTGGCTCGCAGGTCCAAAGCGCGCGGCTGGCCAGTGTCGTGCTCGCCGGTGGAGCAGGTGCGCTTTATCTCTCTCAAAGTTCTTTCTGGTCGGTAACCGCCGATCTTGCGGGCGCCTCCTCCGGCTCGGTATCGGGGTTTATGAATATGGGGAGCCAGACAGGGGCGGCACTTACGGCGTCTCTCACTCCCTGGATCGCAGCCAGGTTCGGATGGACGACCTCATTTCTAGTGGCGGCCGCGTTGTGCCTGGTCGGCGCGGCAAGTTGGTTGATGGTTGATCCATCGCGTCACCTTACGGTGCTGCAGGCTGATGCTGCCGAGGTGCCGGTTCAGAATGTGAAAAGGCTGTCTGATCAGCCTGCAAGCAGTTAACACTTTTCTGCCGAACGAGAATCATTCTATGCAGCCCAGTTTCTCTAGAGAGATTAACGCTCGCCGAATTCTTGCAGAAATACTGCGAGGCAGGCCTGCGGTTACCATAACTATCCTGTTGGTCGTCGCGCTTGGCACTCCCGCTACCGCCCAATCGAAATCCACGGCGGTCGTCCACGTCGATGCGACGCCCGGGCACGCCATTAACTCCTTCGATCCCGACAGCGCTCTCGGCAGCTCCATCGATGTTCTCTCCCATAACGACATCGATAAGGTTTACACGCCACACATCCTCCAGGAATCGCTCTCCGCGGGGTGGGGACCAATCACCTATCGCAACAACTCCGAGTTGCGCATGGCCGCCTGGCACTGGACCGAGAACGGAACCTGGAGCGACGCGGCACACAAGAGCGGATATTTCACGGGCAGCACGGATCTCAAAGAGCCGGTGCGCTACATCCTTTCTTATGCATTGCCCCACCGTGGTTTCTCGACCAGCGGAGACCGCCCGCTGCAAGGCCCGAACCTCAGCTACTGGAAGAGCAATCCGTACCTGACAAGTAAGTTTACCGGAGAAGGCGACGCGCTGCACCCGCAATGGGTTGTCGTGGATCTGAAGGCCGAAAAGCCGGTCAACGCGATACGAATCGCGTGGGCGAGCCCGTATGCCACGACGTATCAGGTCGAGTACTGGGCCGGAACCCGCGCTCTCGACTTTGATGGAGGCCCTCGGGGCGTGTGGAAGACCTTTCCCTCGGGCGCAATCAAGAACGCGCCGGGCGGGATGGCCAACCTGAAGCTTGCCGACGCACCCGTCAGCGCTCAGTACGTGCGCATCCTGATGATGGAATCGTCGAACACCTGCGATCTACATGGAGCCGACGATGTCCGCAACTGTGTGGGATATGCCATTCAAGAAATCCGCGTGGGTAGCGTCGACTCCAGCGGCGCGTTTGGTGAAGTTCAAAAGAATTTCAGCGACAGACCAACCACCTTCACAACGTCATCGATCGATCCCTGGCACTCGGCCACTGACGTAAATGCCACCGGCAGCTACCAGCACAGCGGTTTCGATCTTTTCTTCTCCAGCGGAATCACCAATAATCTCCCGGCAATGATTCCGGTCACGATGCTTTACGGCACACCGGTCGACGCTGCGGCCCAGATTGCCTATCTCGAAAAGCGCGGCTACCGCATCGGGTACGTCGAACTGGGCGAGGAACCGGATGGCAAGCACGCCATGCCCGAAGATTATGGAGCGCTATACATTCAGTGGGCCGCCGCCATACATAAGGTTGATCCCCAACTCAAGTTGGGTGGCCCGGTATTTGAAGGCGTCAATGAGGACATCCGCGTCTGGCCTGATGCGCAGGGCCGGATCTCATGGATGGGCCGTTTCGTGGACTACTTGAAGGCGCATGGGCGCATTTCTGACCTGGCGTTCGTGTCGTTCGAGCACTATCCGTTCGAACCTTGCGACATCACGTGGAAGACTTTGTACACCGAGCCGCAGTTAATGAAGCACATCCTGCAGGTGTGGAGAGACGACGGTGTCCCCAAAGATGTCCCACTCATGGTGACCGAGAATCATCTGGCAGCCTCACTCACCGGGCCCATGACCACAATCTTCGCGGCGCTGTGGCTGGCCGACAACATTGGGTCGTTTTTCGAGGGTGGAGGCGCCGCGTTCTATCACTCGCCCATTCAGCCGCAGGGTATTCAGAAGACTTGTCTGGGCTGGTCCTCGTGGTCGAATTTTGTTTCTAACGATGAATACGACATCCTGGGCTACACATCGCCGTACTATGCAGCTCATATGATCAACCAGGAATGGGTGCAGCACCGCTCGGGCGTGCACTACATGTTTCCGTCTTCCACGGATATCAAGGATTCTGAAGGCAACGTGTTAGTAACGTCCTACGCGGTGCAACGTCCGGACGGGAATTGGTCGATCATGCTGGTGAACCGGGACGAGAGCACCGCGCACACCGTGCGCGTGCAATTTGACAATTCCAGAACCAAACAGGGTGTGTCGTTTTCTGGGCCCGTTACCCTTGTGACTTTCGGAAGCGAGCAGTATGTGTGGATTGACGATGGCCCAAACAGTCATCCGGATCCGGATCACCAACCGGTCGCAACCATGCTGACGGCAGCTCCGCAAGCGACTTTCATATTGCCAAAGGCGTCCATCACCGTGCTACGGGGAAAGGTGGCGGCTTTCAAGGATTGACCTCCACGCCTTGACCCGAGGGACAGTTATCGAATGGGTAAGGGGAGTGGCGCGCGAGCGGCGAGCGGCACCTCCAATGCGATTCGAAACCGTTCTTCACCGGCTGGAAGGGCTTCGGATCGCGATGAGCGATACTTGTTCCAAATCTGGGTATTGGTCCTCTTTGTTGGCAGTGCGTTCGCCAGGCGCAATTTGCTGAATCGTTGTTCGAGCCGGCAGCACGTGGCCGAAATACTGGACATACACCTCATCGAACGCCCGCGCGTCGGACAAATCGTCGAGGTAGACGTTCGTGGCCACAACCTCATCGAAGTTCATGCCGGCCTCTTCAAGGTTATCGAGCAGGTTTCGCATCGTTTGCCGGAGTTGATGGGCCGTCGTCGAGGCGTAAACGCCTCCGTGGGGTCCGGGAATGAAGCCACTCTTTGCGGAGCAATACATAGTCTCACCAGCAAATACGCATGGACTCGCTGTTGGACTGGGTGGCATGTTCTTAGGTCGAACCGCCTGCCTTTGCTTCAAGTCGCGCACTGCGACGCCGGTATACTCGATGTGGGCACCGCCCGGAAGACTGGACACTTCAATCGTGGCCCGTGCCGGAGTGTTGCCGAATTCGAAGCGCATTGCATAGCGTTGGTTCATGATCCGCATCGGGATGACGGCCGTCAGGTAGGGATTGACGAAAACCATGTGGCGGAGATCGAGGCCAGCTGCTTCCAGAACGGCCTTCATGCGGTCCAGCGCGAGGTCTACTTGGGCTGCGGGATCATCCGGAACGTTGCCGGTAGAGGGATCGCTGCCGGGCATGGCGGAAAGAAACAATCGGTCGTGAGTGAGCATGCCTGGCGAGGCGGACTCTTCTGATTTATACCCCGGCGGAATTACGGGCCTCCGGTCAGCCAGACTGCGTACAGCTACCGCGCTGATCTGAACGGATGGGTCGGGTAGCTTGGCTACACCCAGCACAGCCCGGGCGGGTGGAGTCTTGGCAAAGACCTCTGCGAAAACTCGGTTCGTTTCTCCATACTTGCCGACGTCCTCGAGGTAAACCTGGGTGTAAACCACGTGCTCCATGGTCAAACCGGCGGCCTGGACAACTGATTTGACATTATCCAGAGCTTGCCGGATCTGTGCTTCAAAAGTTGCTGGTAGGCTGCCGTCGGGACGACGGGGCCCCTGTCCGGAGACGTATACGTAGTCGCCTGCGTCTACACCCTGCGAGTAAACAAGACCTCCGGCGGCCGATGCTGGAGCAGGAACCACAGCCCGCACCTGAGCATGGATTCCGGGCGTCAACAATAACAACACTCCGGGGAGGAATAGTCGCATTCGAATCCTTCCTCACTTCTGAGAGCAGGTTCCAAAGAAGACAGAACGTTGAGATCAAGCTGCGGATTTTCCCTTTTGCGCTGCGCTGAGAATCGATCGCAATGTCTGTCCCACAACGATTTCCTGCCCAGGCTGTATGGTCATGGAAACGAGTTCGATGTGGTCTGCCTCTTTGCGTTCTTTGTGGTTCGGGTTGCCTTCGCGCACGGCCGTGACCAGGCTTGGATTGTCGGAACCGAGCACTTCGATGACGGGATCATTCTCCCGCAACTTCCGCACACAGTCGGACGTGGTGAAGGCCCAAGCCGTTTGGTCCCACGAGACTTTCAAGGTTGGGAAGCGATTTCCGTCATCGGGAATGTAGACCTCCGTCTTCACACCAGGCACGGTATCGACCAGCGTCCGAATGCGGTCTACGCGAGCGTTCCACTCGCTGTATATCTTCTTCTCATCCATGTTCAGCCAAGTCTCCAACGCGGTCACGCATCCAACTATTTCTTCTTTGCCAACTTTCATGGGGCGGCAGACCGAGCCTTCGCGTGGAGCAGAGTTCATCAAGGCTGCTTCAATCAGGTCCCTTCGGCCGAGCAGTAAACCGCTGCACTGTGGTCCACATAGACCCTTTCCGCCAGAAAAAGCGTAAAGATCAATCCTCATCCGGGCGTAGAGCCGGGCGTTATCCGCAGGAGGAATGCCCGCGGCGTCGTCCAGCAACATCGGGATCTTGTGATCTTTTGCCACCGTGAGTTCGCGCTCCAGTTTCTCGCCCAGATTTGTCGTGTAGATCATGGCTGTGTTTTCGTTGATGGCGTTGGTCAGTTCCTCCGGAGAATAGGCGAGCACCAGTTTCGCGCCGGTCAGCCGAATAGCGCTGTCAAACGCGCTCCTGCCGCCCATCATGATCACTTCATGCTTCAGACCGGTCGTATCGGGCAGTTGCCAAACATACTTGTCGTTGCTTCCAGCCATGCAGGCGGCCGTTGCGGCCGCCATAGCGCCGGCGGCGCCTGAAGTGACCATGCCTGACTCGGCGCCGGTCAACTCTGCAAGTCGGCGCCCAGCACCGCGCTGTAGCTCCAGCATGTTAACGAAATATTGGCCGGCCTCGACCTGCGCCTGACGAACTTCCGGGAACTCCAGAGACCCACTCAAGTAAGTCCACGTGCCGCGACAATTGATAACGGTTCGCACTCCCAGTCGGGTGTATACATTCTGCCGCGGATCTTTGCCCAGCGCAGTAGCGGCTTGAGCGTAGAGATTTCGTGCTGCGATCTGGCCTAGCAGGGGAGCCGCAGCCGCCAACTTCATGAATGATCGCCGACTGGGACTCCGGGTACCCATCTCACTCCTCCTTCATACATGCACCGGGTGACGCAGATTTTCATCTGTTGAAAGTGGCGCACGGAAACGCGCCAATTCGCTCGCTCCTCGGGCGAATTTGGTATACCACAGAATAAGCTTGACGCCCATCAATTTATTGCGTTTGATTAGGTTTTCTTTCGTTCATGGGGAATCGATTTTCAAGCGGCGGGCGAATTCGCGAAATGACCGCGCGCTCGCGGTGACGCTCCGGAAACAAACGACGATGATAAGGTGGACTCGAGAACTCGCTGTGATGCGATCTGCTTCCATACTGCTGTTTCTGGCTGATCTGACGATCAGCGTTGTCTGTGGCCAGGCCAGGAGTGAATCACATCCGCCCGCGAACTCACCGTGCCGGGTTGAACCGGCGGATTACAAGGGCTGGCACGTGCAGAAACTTTCCAATCACTGGGTCGAACTGATATTCCTGCCACAGAATGGCGGACGCTTGGTGCAGCTCACTTTCGCTGGACATCCCTATCTCTTTGTCAATCCACAATATGAAGGCAAATACCTGCCGCCCAGTCAGACCGAATGGTTCAACTATGGCGGCGACAAGCTCTGGCTCTTGCCCGAGGGGAACGACGATGAACAACATTGGGTGGGAAATTCCGACCTGCTCGATGATGGGCCGTATGTCTTTCGAAAGGTTTCGGAAGGCGAACACTGTGAAATAGAACTTACGGGACCGGCCGATCCCCGGACTGGGATTCAGTTCCAGCGGACGATTCGCCTGGATGCAGACTCACCGCGCATTCGTTTTCACGCCACCATGAAGAACACCTCGGGCCACACCGTGGAATGGTCCATGCAGTCGGTCTCGCAATACGATACGGCGGCTCCCGGTTCTCCATCGCAGATGAACCACGATTTCCGCACGTTCGCTCCCGCGAATCGCGCGAGCAGCTATCTCAACCGCTACCACGTCCGCTTCGGTCCCGCGGAAAATCCTGCGGTCTCGATCAGAGAAGATGGCTTGTTTGCCCTGCATTACGTCCATATGGCGGCCGAACTGTGGCTAGACTCGACGGCTGGTTGGCTTGCCGTCGTCGACGGCAGCAATAAGTACGCCATGCTCGAACGCTACCAGTTTGAAGAGTTCCGAAGCTATCCAGGCAAAGCGTCGATCATTTTTTGGACCAACGGTCCGGAAGTAAGGTTGACCGCCGATGGCGAGGCCTCCATGACTTCGGGAGGGGGCGGAGTTCCCTACTACCTGGAAGCTGAGATCAACTCGCCTCTCTGCTCGCTGCGGCCCGGGGAGAGCTGCAAGCTCGAGACCGAGTGGTTTCCTACCCGCGCGGAAAGCGAATTTCATGGCGCGACCGATGCCGGCATTGTAGTACGCCCTCTTCACGCGGTCCGTCTCGAGAGTGGCAAGATCAAGCTTTCCGGTGCCTTTGGAGTCTTCTTCCCTGGACGCCTGGTGGCCCACCTCTACAACGATCACGGCGGAGAGTTAGACGGCATGCCTGTGCGAGATGTGGATCCCGTCGAACTGGTCGCACTCGAAACCGAGATCGCTCCTGCTGGGAAAACAGCCCGCATCTCGCTTCACCTGGAGGATTGGAGTGGGCTGGACCGCGGTTCCCTTCAGGAAGTTTCAGTTGGCCCCGGGGAGAGTCGCTGAAGTGAATTTCTGCGGCAAAGCGTTCGCTTTGGCCTTGCTTACCGTCATTCCGCCCGCCGGCTATACCGCCTCAGACCAACCCGGGCAGTCTACGATCAGCGCAGTCGTTAACGTGAGCGCGGAGGACTTGGTCGCGAAGCCGGTTGGCGCAAACTGGACGTCCTACAACGGGGACTACTCGGGACAGCGCTATAGCAGCCTCCATGAGATCAAGCCCGAGAATGTAGCGCAGTTGCGCGCGGCCTGGGTCTTCCACCCCGGTAACTCCGAGAGACTCGAAGCCACCCCAGTAGTCGTCAATGGCATCATGTACGTCACCGCTGCGAACGATACGTTTGCCCTGGATGCCCGAACGGGGCGCGTAGTGTGGCATTACCAGCGTCCGGTGAGTTCAGGCTTGCTCGATGACGCCGCCGCTCATCATAGCCGCGGGGTCGGAGTATGGCGGAACTTCGTCTACACGGAAACTGATGACGCTCACTTGCTCTGCCTCGATGCCCGCTCGGGAAACTTGTTATGGGACGTCACCTACGCCGACAAGACAAAGCACTATGGCGCAACCAGTGCTCCTCTGGTTGTGAAAGACGAAGTAATCGTGGGGACGTCGGGGGGAGACTCGGGCGTGCGTGGCTTCCTGGAGGCCCATGACGCAATGACGGGCGCGCTGAAGTGGCATTTCTGGACGATCCCGGGACCCGGAGAATTCGGATCGGCAAGTTGGCCCGGCGATTCTTATCTGCATGGCGGAGGCACGACCTGGATGCCCGGCACTTACGATCCCAAACTCAACACTTTGTATTGGACCACCAGCAACGCGGCTCCCGACTTCGTGGGAGATTCCCGTCCTGGTGACGACCTATACACAGCTTGTGTCTTGGCCCTCGATCCAGACACCGGAGAGTTGAAGTGGTATTTCCAGTTCACGCCTCACGATCTTTACGACTACGACGCCAATGAAACACCCGTGCTGGTGGATGTCGAAGAGGGCGGCGGGACCCGCCGCCTGCTGGTGCAGGCGAACCGCAACGGATTTCTCTATGTGCTGGACCGCGTCACCGGTAAATTTCTGAGTGCAACACCGTTCGTGCAGAAGCTGAACTGGGCCACCGGTGTGAACGCCGCTGGCCGCCCCCTGCTGTCGGGTCGAATCCCCACCGCACAAGGTACCTACATCTGCCCCGGCATCAACGGGGCCACCAATTGGTTTTCGCCTTCCTACAATCCCGACACCGGGCTTTTCTTTGTAATGGCGCTGGACAGTTGCAATCTGTTCTTCAGTAAACCGAGGAGGTTTACCCCAGGCGAGACCTACTACGGTACGGGCACGACACTTCCGCCGGATGAACATGCTCAGAAAACGCTGCTAGCGTTTTCTCTGGCGGAAGGAAAGCCCGTGTGGCGCTATCCCCAAGTGGGCCACGGCGATTCCTGGGGAGGAACGCTGACAACCGCCGGTGGATTGGTTTTCTTTGGTGATGATGCCGGATCCCTGGAGGCGGTTGAAGCTCACACGGGGAGAGCGCTCTGGCATTTCAACACGGGCCAGACAATGCATGCTTCGCCGATGACCTACATGGTCGGCGGCGACCAATATGTTGCGATCGCGGCAGGCAGCGACATTTTCGCCTTCTCACTTCGGCATTGACGCCCTGCGTCCTTCGGTCTCAACAATATCGGTCGAAGTTTCGCTCGCCTCTGCGTTCTCGAGTTTCTCCCAATGTTCCTGCTTTACCGTTTGGAGAATCGGCTCGAATAAGCGGGGGGATTTCTTGAGGGTTTCTTGATCGTTACGGGCCATTGCGGTTCTACAACTCTCGCAGTCGTTGGTGTCACGATTTCAAGCCGGCCGACAGACTCGCACGATCTATCCGGGTGCTGGATCGATAGAGAGAGGCAAGACGCTGTCGATGAACCCGACCGGCACGATATTATGTCAACCATGGACAGGCCGTTCACCGTTGCGATCTTGGACTACAATCGAAAAGTGAATAGTCAAAGCCCATCTACCACTTCTGATAGTGGCCCTTCCCAGGAACGGTGGTACGCGGCTATTTGGCAGTACGTCTCAAGCGTGCTGATTATCTTGCTCTCATTGGGAGCAGGACTCGTCAACGCGGTGGCACAATCCCAAACCAGCGCCTACGTGACGAATTTGTCCGGCACGGTGTCAGTGATCGACACCACAACCAACACTGTGGTTGCGACGATTCCCGTCGGCATATTTCCTTCTGGGGTAGCTGTCACGCCAGATGGAACCAGAGTCTACGTAACGAATATCTTCAACTCCATATCGGTTATCGACGCCGCGACCAACATCGTGGTTGTGACGATTCCTTCTGGCCAATTTCCGACGGGAATAGCCATCACGCCAGACGGAACCCGAGCATATGTGGTCAATCAATTCGTTACCAATCAAGGCAACAACACCGTCTCGGTCATCGATACCATGACCAACGCCATCGTTGCGACGATTTCTGTTGGCCTGGGTCCTTCTGCGATAGCCATCACGCCAGACGGAACTCGAGCCTACGTCCCCGATCAACAGGATTCCATCATCTCGGTCATCGACACCGCGACTAATACTGTGGTTACGACCATTCCGGCTAGAGGTACTGCGGGGATCGCCATTACGCCAGATGGAACCCAGGCCTACGTGACGAGTCCCGGGGCTGGCACCGTCTCGGTCATCAACACCGCGACCAGTACTGTCGTTGCTACCATTTCACTTGGCACAAATCGGAATCCTTTTGGGGTGGCCATCACGCCAGACGGAACCCGCGCCTATGTGACGATTAGCTTCCCCAACAACTTCGTCTCGGTAATTGACACCGCGACCAACACGGTGGTTGCAACCATTCCGGTTGGTGTAGCTCCAAATGGTGTAGCCATCACGCCGGGCGGAAGTCGCGCCTATGTGACGAATGATGATTCTGACACCGTGTCGGTCATCGACACCGCGACCAACACGGTAGTTGCTACCATTCCTGTCGGATCGGGTCCTGTTGCGGTAGCCATCACTCCTATGCCGCCGACCCCGACAGATAAAGATCAGTGCAAGCATCACGGGTATTTGAAGTTCGGTCCGCCAGCTGGACCCTTCAAGAATCAAGGGCAATGCGTCAGCTATGTCGAACATCATTAGACGGAATTGACGTTAACAGGCCTGCTTACGTCAACCATCCCGACTTGCAACACGCAGCGCCTTTCTTACCTCGTCGCGTTCACGCTAGACTCGCCAGATCTTCGCACACCGTTCGGCACTCTTGTCGGAGTCAGTGGAAAGCGAAAACGCAGATTGGCCATCGATACGATTCTAGCCAATGGAGCTAAGAGTATCATCGCGGTGGCTCTCCCCATTGGCCATCGAAGACCTTTACGCTGGGGTAAGCTGCCCTATCATCCGGGGTGCGACGCCTTCGAGAATTCGCTCGTCCTAAAGACGCCACACCTGCCAGTCAGTAAATTGTGGTTCCAGATGTGATCACGGCGAACACAACAAATCTCCACGGTGGTAGATTGTGAACTCCATCGAATCCCTGCTTGTACTCTGCGGAGCTTGCGACAATGTCAGCCCTTACCACGATCGTCGCTGCGCTGTCAGCTGTCACTTGGGTTTACCTCATCCTGGCCCGGGGGGCTTTTTGGCATCTCAAGAGCGATAGGGCCGACGGCGATGCTGAATTCTCGGGCCGCATTGCCGTGGTCGTCCCGGCCCGCAATGAAGCGAAACTGATTGGAGCGGTGATCACATCCTTATTAAGTCAGAGCCGGGCTATGACCGTCTTCCTGGTGGATGACGAGAGTACAGATGGCACCGCAGACGCGGCACTACGCGCTGCCGAAAAAGTCGGCAAGGCCGGTGAACTTGTTGTGATTCAGAGTCAGCCACTTCCTTCGGGGTGGACTGGGAAATTGTGGGCGATGCAGCAAGGAATTGTGCACGCACGCGCATTGAATCCCGAATGGCTCATGCTCACGGACGCTGATGTCATCCACGATCCAGAAACGGCCGCGAATCTAGCTTGCATTGCTTCGCACGGCCACTACGATCTGGTCTCGTTTATGGTGAAGCTGCACTGCCAGAGCCTTGCGGAAAAACTCCTGATTCCCGCCTTCGTCTATTTCTTTTTCATGCTCTACCCGCCAGATTGGATCCGCGATCCCCGGCATTCGACCGCTGGGGCGGCGGGGGGCTGCATGCTGGTGAGGTCCGAAGCTCTGGAACGCGCTGGAGGACTGGAACCTATTCGCGGTGCGCTCATCGATGATTGCTCTCTGGCGCGGCTTCTGAAGCAGCGCGGGGGCCGATTGTGGCTGGGATTGACGGATCACAGTGAAAGCTTGCGACGATACGAGACTTTCGCGGACATCGAGCGCATGGTCTCGCGCACGGCTTTCAACCAGTTGAGTCACTCTTCCCTTCTGTTGCTGGGCACCGTTGCGGGCATGGCAATCACTTATCTGATGCCTCCGCTGTTGCTGCTGAGTGGTGGCAGGCTGGCGCTCGTTCTGGGCGCTGCAGCATGGGCGGCTATGACGATCACCTACTCGACCATGGTGCGATACTACCGGCTGAATTGGGCATGGGCTTTGTCTCTCCCGGTGGCGGCTCTGTTTTATCTGGGTGCCACGATACATTCTGCGTTGAAGTACTGGAGTGGCAAGGGTGGCGACTGGAAAGGGAGAGCGCAAGACGTCCAAGACCGCCAAACTCCTTCCTGAAGGCTTCTCATTTGTCGCGCGTTCGAGAATGCTGAATAATTTCCGAAGTGTTCTCGTAGCCGAGGCGAACCGAGTATGGACGACTATCGATGAGTGAGACCGTAAGTAACTGCGCTCGTCGAGGCGCCGATGTTTACCATAGACACCGCACGCTCCAGTTTGTGGTGTCCGGTTTTGTGGAACATATAGCTGATTCCTATCACGGCGACGTTTTCGCCAATGAAGTTTACCGCCAAGCCGGTCGTGCTGCTGCCGAACATTCGCGTCACGGGATTCAGTTCCTGTCCCCCATTCTGCAGATTGGATCGGGTCACGACGAAATCGGCTGTGCTGAAAGCAGCGCTGGTAGCGAATAGAACACTGTTTTCACGATCCCAAAAGCGATGGCTAGGCGCTTCCGGCAAAGTCGCTGGTTGCGCCACAATCACGATGGGCTGTGGCGCCATCGATTCCCCCGCGATGGCTGCCGGTTGAAGTAAGGCCAAGGATACTTCCTGCGCCCGTGCCGACCCGCCTAAAGTCATAAGGGCCAGTAGGATAGCAGTTCCAGGTCCGAAAATCCCGCCGTAGCATTTTGTCAGCATAACGTTAGTCGGTGGCCTACTTGGCCACTGGTACTAGTACTAACGAAAATGCCGACAATGGAGAATGGCCCCTACGTGCCACATCCGGTGACTAAGAAGCTACTGGAAGGTTACGGAAGTTCGAGAGCAGCGCCGCGGGCACAAGTCACCGCGGGACAAATTAAGGAGGACCGAATCAGGACCCAGAGACTTCGGGGTAACCACACAACACCCGGTACGGACTGGCGCAAAGTCCAAACAAAGTCAGCGCCAGGGCCGAATGCGTCAAGCAGTACACAACTATCGCGAGCACTACACCGGCGAACCAGCCTTTGTGCACCACAGGATTACGGAATGCTCGCCATCACAGGGGGCGTCGAGCGAGCACTCTCCTGTCCCGCGGAATTCACCGCCGTCGCTTCGTAGTAATAGGTAGCACCGGAGTTGACACTGTTATCGGTATAGCCAGTGCTAGGGTCAACGGCGGAATTGATCTTGGCATAAGTGCCGCTCGAACTTGTGCTGCGGTAAACGTTATAGCCCGCAACACCCGAACTGGCATTCCAATAGAGGCTGACGCTGTACGCCTTTGAAGTGCCGGTCCCGGTAAGCGATTCGACGGTTTGCGAGTTGGATGCATTGCTGGTAAATGAGAGTGACCCGGAAACCGTTCCGCTGACGGTGGGCGTGAACGCAACATTGAACGACGCGCTCTGACCGGCAGGAATCGTCAACGGCAACGAAGCTCCAGAAAGAGCGAACTGGGAACTGCTGCTGGCATCGGAGCTAACGGTCACGCTCCCGTTGGCGGCGCTCATGGTGATGGATTGAGTTCCGGTCGTCCCCTCGGTGACGTTCCCGAAATTAATCTGCGCCGGCGTAACCGTCAGCTGCGCTGCGGCGGTTGTCGTCGCTGTGCCGGCCACAGGCACGCTGAGCCCCATGGTGCCAGAGACGAACACGCTGCCTCCGCTGGCTCCAGCCGTCTGTGGGTTATAGGTGAGATTCAGAGTAACAGTCTGCCCTCCATTCAGAGTGAGGGGTAATGCCGGACCACTGAGGGTGAGGCCACTTCCCGTCGCTTGCCAAGCCGTGATCTTCAGTTTCCAGGGGCGGGTATTGCGCAGCACAATCGGCACCGTAGACGACGATCCCACAGCCACTTGGCCGAACGAGACACTTGCGGGGCTCGCGACTACAGCATCGCTCTTTGTCCCCGACCCTTCGAGCTGCAACGAAAGTTGCGAGTTTGAAGCGTTGCTGGTAATTGTGCCTTTCCCACCCGTCCATCCGGTCACTGATGGTGAGAAGGTCGCGTAAAGTACCACTGCTTGCCCTGACGCCAGCGTTAACGGCAGCTTCAGATTGGACATGCTGAATTGTGCGCCACTGAAATTGACCGCTGACAGGGTGACACTGCTCGATCCGCCGTTGGTCAAGACCACGACCTCGGTCTCAGTTTGTCCAACAGGGACAGCGCCGAACCTCACATTGCACGGAGCGCAGGTTAGTTGTTGCGTGGACGTACTTGCACACAACGGCAGTGCGAACAGTACAACGCTGATTACGACAAGTAAAAAGACACGGATAGAAAAGGACTGGGGAAGGGACTGGGGGAGTCTCATGCCATTCAGTTTGAAGTTCGCCCGCTTTTTTGTGTAGGTCTCGATGGTGCATAGTGCAGTCGGCGATAGGACAATCGAGGAAGCATTAAAACCTTTGAGTAAAGCGGGCCGAAAAACATCTGATGGTTGTACCGAAAGTTTCCCATTTTGGAAATGTTGCGTTGTAGCTTCCTCGTGATCAGAGCTTCGATCTGCGAGCACGGCAGAACTCGGATCGCGAAAGTGAAAAAGCCTGACCGGGAAGGTCAGGCTTTTTTCAGTGGTTGCAAGTTGTTTTTAGATCTCCTTGAACGAGCACGAGATTCCCGCATCATTACGGGGGAGGAATCTGCACATCGGAAACAATGTTCGAGTAGCCGCTCTCTTCGTTGCTGGAATTCACGGCAGTCGTGGCGTAACAGTAGTTCGTCCCGTCGGTCACCGAAGCGTCGGTATAGGTCGTCAGAGTATCCGGCGTGCTCCCGTTAATTTTTGAGTAAGCGCCGCATGAGGTCGTGTAGATCGCTCGGTAAATGTTGTATCCCGAAACGCCGGTGGATGTGCTGGCGCTCCACGACAAGTTCACGCTATGGGACGGCGCCGCTGTACCGGTACCGGTAGCCGTATCCGTCGTTGTGGAAGGCTGAGCATTGCTGGTAAAGGTCAAGGTCGCTGAGTCCGCACCAGCAACGATGGGACTGTAGGTTACCGTAAACGATGCACTCTTCCCAGCGACGATGGTGACCGGCAGCGACAAGCCGCTGATCACGAAGCGTGAATTACTTGAATTCGCGGCCGTCACTGTAACGTTCGCTCCACTGGCAGTCAGACTTCCCGTGGATGATCCGCTGGTTCCGGCGACTACGCTGCCAATTGCAATGGGCGAGGGAGACGCCGTCAGCGATCCAGTTGTGGCGGTCCCCGTACCCGTCAGAGGAATCGTTAAAGTTGGATTGGCGCCGGTCGATGTGACAGTGACGCTGCCGCTGGCGTTGGCCGCTGACAACGGTGTGAAGGTCACACTGAAAGTTGCGCTCTGCCCCGCGATGAGCGTTGCAGGAGTCGAAATTCCGCTTACGCTGAAACCTGTTCCGCTGACGCCTACTTGCGAGATGGTCAGCGTCGATCCACCCGTGTTCGTCACGGTCTCTGACAATACCTGTTTGCTGCCCACGGTCACAGTTCCAAAGTCCAGACTGGTTGGATTCGACCCTACCGCTCCCTGCGTAACTCCGGTGCCCGACAGCGGCAGTGACAGTGAAGGATTCGGAGCATCCGAAGTGATCGTGACAGTGCCGCTGGCGCTCCCCGCCGTCAGAGGTGAGAACGTGGCGGTGAACGTTGTGCTTTGCGAAGCAGTGAGGGCAAGTGGCGTGGTGATGCCGCTCAACTTGAATCCGGTGCCGCTCACCGAGACCTGCGAAATATTGACGGTCGCGCCAGTGCCGTTGGTCAACGTGATGGTCTGGTTGCTCTGGCTCCCGACGGTTATGCTGCCAAAGTTTTCGGTGGTCGGGCTCACAGCGAGTTGACTGCTCGCCACGCCCGTTCCCGTAAGCGAAATCGAGGTAGAACTGTCGGAGGCAGTGCTGGCGATCGTAGCCGTCGCGCTGAACGCGCCGGCCGCGTTGGGAGTGAACACAACCGTGACCGGAGCGCTTTGACCAGGACCAAGCGTGATCGGAAGACTGGGCGCAGTCAGCGAGAAATATTTGCTGGAAATTGAAGCACTGCTTACGGTAAGGGAGACCGTGCCTGTATTCGAGGCAGCCGCGGTCATCGTCTTGCTCTGACCCGCCGTGACACTGCCAAAGTCCAGAGTCGCTCCACTCAAAGCCAGAGTGCCAAGTGGCTGCTGCGCCGCGGATTTGCCTGCACTAAAGCCCTGGCAGCCCACTGTCATGGCCACGCCAAGAAGAACCAGCACCAGACAACTTGTCCGGAGATGCTGCTCGGCAGCTGGGGGTGGCAGACAGCGTCTCTTCATAAGATTCGGAGGCGAACATAATAAGTGTCTTCCCCCTTGCGAGATTCGACCAGATTTCGAAAGTACATGTTTAGGCCGGACGGAAGTCACCACACGCCTAAACCGCACCGCATTCTCGTATACCTTTTGGATTGTTGGAGATACGCTTATTCCATCGTACGCATATCCAGGTAACAATTTAGGGGGCAGGCCCTCCCTAGATCTGAAAGGGGCCTTTCGAGGGCGAATATTTGGCGAAACATGCAAAAGCGTAACGAAAGAGAAGAGACTCTTCGTGTTCGGAACGAGGATGAACTTGCGAAGTTAGCTTCAACAGAACAGCCTATGCAGAGATCACGAACCGATTGCAAATTTCGGGACGAGATCTTGTTACTTGCCAAGCTCAACAATGGTTCGCCGACTGATCGTCTATGATCGCCCACAACCAGGCGCACCCACCGTTCTGCCGTCGGACGGGGCTCCAGTGTCGCACCCCAAACCGTCACAACCGCGTTACGCTCCTAACGGTTGTTCACCGTTTGCACCAAGATTGGTGAGCTGCTTTCAACAATGTTAGCGGTTCCCCCGTACACCACTGTGATGTTGTGAGAACCTGCGGTAAGAGTCGATGTCCGGTGCATCGCACTTCCTCCTGACAGGGTTCCCGTCCCGAGCACTGTGCTGCCGTCCATGAATGTCACCGTCCCCGTCGGGATGGTGGTTGGTGAGGTGACCGTCGCCGTGAGCTTCACCGTTTGACCCACGGTGGAGGGATTTGCGGACGATTTCACGGACGTGATTGTGGTCGCCTGGTTGACGGTGTGCGTGGTTGTCCCTGAAACCTTGCCCGACAGCGCGTCTCCCTTGTAGGTCGCCGTGATCGTGAGCGTTCCTGCCGACAACTCCTTCGGCTGCGTTGGGAATGTGGCGACTGATTTTGCCGGGTCCGAGCCTGCGACTGGAACAAGGACGGAGGTCCCAAGCACAGTCTCGCCGTTCTTAAATGTCACCGTGCCGGTGGGTCCGCCCGGCGCACTCGACGTCACCACGGCAATCAGCCCAACTACCTGCCCATAGGTGGAAGGATTGGGTTGGGTATAGACCTTAATCGTGGAGACATAGAGATCTACCACCTGCGTTACCGTGCCGGAGCTGGCCTTGAACGTAGCATCGCCCGAATAACTGGCCTTGATGGTATGTGTCCTGGCAGAGAGCGAGGACGTCTGGAATGTTGCGCTTCCCCCAGCCGTTGTGCCGGTGCCAATCGCAACACCACCGTCATAGAACGTGACGGTTTCGCCATTCGGGATTGAGCCGTACGTCGATTCAACCGTGGCCGTGAAGGTTACGGGCTGATCGATGAGTGATGGGCTCCCCGAGGTCACGACTTTGGTCGTGGTCGGATGAAGTCCCGGTTGGGTATTGGTCAGCGCGAAGCTGGCAGAAGTCGTGACTCCAGCCACCGTCGCCGCTACCGTGTAGCTGCCCGCAGTCCCGTTGGCCGTGAACACCGTCGACGTCGCTACTCCGCTGCTGTTGGTCGTCGCCGTGTTCGCTCCACCCGCAAAGCTCCCACTCGCTCCAGACGCCGGCGCGGTGAACGTCACCGTCACTCCCTGCACCGGATTGCCGCCGCTGTCTTTCACCGTCGCCACCAGCGCCGCCGCAAACGCCGTGTTGATGGCCGCACTCTGCGGTGTCCCGCTGGTCGCCGTGATCGACGCCGCCGTCCCCGCCGTATTGGTCAGCGCGAAGCTGGCCGAAGTCGTGACTCCTGCCACCGTCGCCGCTACCGTGTAACTGCCCGCAGTCCCGTTGGCCGTGAACACCGCCGACGTCGCTACTCCGCTGCTGTTGGTCGTCGCCGTGTTCGCTCCACCTGCAAAGCTGCCGCTCGCCCCAGACGCCGGCGCCGTGAACGTCACCGTCACTCCCTGCACCGGATTGCCCCCGCTGTCTTTCACCGTCGCTACCAGCGCCGCCGCAAACGCCGTGTTGATGGCCGCACTCTGCGGTGTCCCGCTGGTCGCCGTGATCGACGCCGCCGTCCCCGCCGTATTGGTCAGCGCGAAGCTGGCCGAAGTCGTGACTCCTGCCACCGTCGCCGCTACCGTGTAACTGCCCGCAATCGCGTTGGCCGTGAACACCGTCGACGTCGCTACCCCGCTGCCGTTCGTCGTCGCCGTATTACTGCCACCCGCAAAGCTCCCACTCGCTCCAGACGCCGGCGCGGTGAACGTCACCGTCACTCCCTGCACCGGGTTCCCTCCGCTGTCTTTCACCGTCGCCACCAGCGCCGCCGCAAACGCCGTGTTGATGGCCGCACTCTGCGGTGTCCCGCCGGTCGCCGTGATCGACGCCGCTGTCCCCGCCGTATTGGTCAGCGCGAAGCTGGCCGAAGTCGTGACTCCTGCCACCGTCGCCGCTACCGTGTAACTGCCCGCAGTCGCATTGGCCGTGAACACCGTCGACGTCGCTACTCCGCTGGCGTTCGTCGTCGCCGTATTGCTGCCCGCAAAGCTCCCACTCGCTCCACTAGCCGGCGCGGTGAACGTCACCGTGACTCCCTGCACCGGATTGCCCCCGCTGTCTTTCACCGTCGCCACCAGCGCCGCCGCAAACGCCGTGTTGATGGCCGCACTCTGCGGTGTCCCGCTGGTCGCCGTGATCGACGCCGCCGTCCCCGCCGTATTGGTTAACGCGAAGCTGGCCGAAGTCGTGACTCCTGCCACCGTCGCCGCTACCGTGTAACTGCCCGCAATCGCATTGGCCGTGAACACCGCCGACGTCGCTACCCCGCTGCTGTTCGTCGTCGCCGTGTTGCTGCCACCCGCAAAGCTCCCACTCGCTCCAGTAGCCGGCGCGGTGAACGTCACCGTGACTCCCTGCACCGGGTTGCCCCCGCTGTCTTTCACCGTCGCCACCAGCGCCGCCGCAAACGCCGTGTTGATCGCCGCACTCTGCGGTGTCCCGCTGGTCGCCGTGATCGACGCCGCCGTCCCCGCCGTATTGGTCAGCGCGAAGCTGGCCGAAGTCGTGACTCCTGCCACCGTCGCCGCTACCGTGTAGCTGCCCGCAGTCCCGTTGGCCGTGAACACCGTCGACGTCGCTACCCCGCTGGCGTTCGTCGTGGCCGTATTGCTGCCCGCAAAGCTCCCACTCGCTCCCGTCGCCGGCGCCGTGAACGTCACCGTCACTCCCTGCACCGGATTACCGCCGCTGTCTTTCACCGTCGCCACCAGCGCCGCCGCAAACGCCGTGTTGATGGCCGCACTCTGCGGTGTCCCGCTGGTCGCCGTGATCGACGCCGCCGTCCCCGCCGTATTGGTCAGCGCGAAGCTGGCCGAAGTCGTGACTCCTGCCACCGTCGCCGCTACCGTGTAGCTGCCCGCAGTCCCGTTGGCCGTGAACACCGTCGACGTCGCTACCCCGCTGCTGTTGGTCGTCGCCGTGTTCGCTGCCACCCGCAAAGCTCCCACTCGCCCCAGAAGCCGGCGCCGTGAACGTGACCGTCACTCCCTGCACCGGGTTGCCCCCGCTGTCTTTCACCGTCGCTACCAGCGCCGCCGCAAACGCCGTGTTGATCGCCGCACTCTGCGGTGTCCCGCTGGTCGCCGTGATCGACGCCGCCGTCCCCGCCGTATTGGTCAGCGCGAAGCTGGCAGAAGTCGTGACTCCAGCCACCGTCGCCGCTACCGTGTAACTGCCCGCAGTCGCCGTTGGCCGTGAACACCGCCGAAGTGGCTACCCCGCTGGCGTTCGTCGTCGCCGTGTTGCTCGCCCGCAAAGCTCCCGCTCGCTCCCGAAGCCGGCGCCGTGAACGTCACCGTCACTCCCTGCACCGGGTTGCCGCCGCTGTCTTTCACCGTCGCCACCAGCGCCGCCGCAAACGCCGTGTTGATCGCCGCACTCTGCGGCGTCCCGCTGGTCGCCGTGATCGACGCCGCCGTCCCCGCCGTATTGGTCAGCGCGAAGCTGGCCGAAGTCGTGACTCCAGCCACCGTCGCCGCTACCGTGTAACTGCCCGCAGTCCCGTTGGCCGTGAACACTGCCGACGTCGCTACCCCGCTGGCGTTCGTCGTCGCCGTGTTCACTCCACCTGCAAAGCTCCCGCTCGCTCCAGACGCCGGCGCCGTGAACGTGACCGTCACTCCCTGCACCGGATTGCCGCCGCTGTCTTTCACCGTCGCCACCAGCGCCGCCGCAAACGCCGTGTTGATCGCCGCACTCTGCGGTGTCCCGCTGGTCGCCGTGATCGACGCCGCCGTCCCCGCCGTATTGGTCAGCGCGAAGCTGGCAGAAGTCGTGACTCCTGCCACCGTCGCCGCTACCGTGTAACTGCCCGCAGTCGCATTGGCCGTGAACACCGCCGACGTCGCTACCCCGCTGCTGTTGGTCGTCGCCGTGTTCATGCCACCCGCAAAGCTCCCACTCGCTCCAGACGCCGGCGCCGTGAACGTCACCGTCACTCCCTGCACCGGATTGCCGCCGCTGTCTTTCACCGTCGCTACCAGCGCTGCCGCAAACGCCGTGTTGATCGCCGCACTCTGCGGTGTCCCGCTGGTCGCCGTGATCGACGCCGCCGTGCCAGTGCTCACGCTAATCGCGTTCGAGATGCCGGTAATCGTAGTGGTTACGGTGTCGGTTGCGGTGATTGTCTGGCTTCCTGCCGTCTTGAGGGTGGCCGGGAATGTCCCGGATCCGCTGGTCAATGTTGAATTCGCAGGCAGAGAAGCCTGGGAGTCCGTGCTTGTGAAGTGCACCGTGCCCGAATACCCCGGGACCGTGTTGTTGTTTTGATCGAGCGCAGTCACCGTGAAATTAAAGGGAGTATTCTCCGTCGCCACTCCGGGAGCCGAAACTGAGAAATGTGTTGCGGTCGTTACCGTCAAAACATCCACAGGAGTCGAAGTGATACTTCCCTGGACCGCAGTAATGTTGCTTGTTCCCCCGGTCACACCTGTAGCCAGCCCTTGAGTTCCGGAAGTGTTACTGATAATGGCAACCGCCGTATTCGAGGAATTCCACGTCGCCGTATTCGTCAGATTCTGCGTGCTGTTATCCGAATAAGTGCCCGTGGCCGTAAATTGGATCTTGCTGCCCATAGGGACGGTAGACGGGTTTGGCGTGACTGCGATCGAGGTCAGCTGAATGCCTGTACCGGCAAGGCTAATCGTCTGCGTGGAGCCGACCACGTTCCCGTTGTTGTCCGTAATGGTAAGTTGAGCGTTGTTGTGCGTTCCCGCCGATAAGGGCGTGAAGGTGACATCCAGAACACAGCTGCTTCCGTTGCCCAGGGTCGCAGGCGAGATGGGGCACGGCTGTGTGGCATCGGTTGAATACGAATAATTGCCTGCATCCGCGCCGGTCGGCGCGATCGAAGTAATGATGAGAGGCGCTGTGCCGGTGTTCTCTAGAACTGCCGTCCGATTGACAGGACTAGAAGTGCCCACAATCGTGTTCGGGAACGTCAGACTGGTTGTGGGAAGGGTCACGACGGGGGACGATACGGACACAACCGATAGCACAACAGAAGTTGCGTTGTAGGTAACTTTCCAGCCCAGGCCACTCGATAGCGCCGGAAGGTTGGTTGTTCCGAAGGTGCCGCTCACGGAACCCGCAGTCAGAATGGTGAATGTGTTGCTGAGTGCCGGACTGAAGGAATTGATAAGAGATACGTTCAGCGTACCGGCCAGCGTAGCACTGCCAGTCGTGCTGAGAGTGTCGAATTGTCCCGCGCTCGTGCCACCGATCTTGACGCTGTAGGCCGCGGCGCTGCCTTGACTGTAACTCGCAGTTGTGCTCGTGCCAACCGCAATGGTTCCAACCGTTGTCGAGACTCCCGGAGAGATCGTTCCCCCCGTATTCGAGATTGCATTTGCTGAGCCAGTGGCTGTGATCGTTCCACTGCCCGTGAGCGTTCCGCCCTGAATACTGAGCGGATTGCTCGTCGCAATGCTGCCCCCGTTCAGGAAAGTGTTCCCCGCCGTTTGTGTATACGTACTCGAGAAAGACAGGGTTGCGGCATTGGCCGACACCGTAGCGCCCGTGTTGTTGTTGAAGGGCACGGTAATACTGCTGCTGCCAGTTCCTGAGGTTTTCTCGAAAGTCCCGGCGTTGTTGAACGCACCGTTCGGAGTGGTCTCTTGGGCAATGCCCGCGTCGGTCGTGAGATTCCAGATCGCGCCCTTCAGATTGTTGATTTGCGCGCCGCTGTAGACCAGCATCGGCAACGTGTCACTCGTGCTGACAGTCCCGCTGTTATTCAGCGTTCGAGTGTCGAGCGCGGGTTCGTTGGTAAGCGTCGTGCTCCCTTGGAGATTCGTGATGCCGCTACCGCTCATCGTCCCACCCGACCAGGCCGCGGCCCCGGTCACGGTCAGCGTGTCGCTCCCCGTCAACGTCCCACTTAACGTCAGCGAGGGTGTAGTAACCGTGCTGCCGGTAGAAAAGTTCAGCGTGCCGCCCGTAACTTTCACAGCGCCCACATTGGTCAGGGTTGTCCCCGTGTTGAAGTTCGCCGTCCCCCCAGTGACCGTTGTCGTTCCCGCAACGTTGTAGGTATCCGTGATGTTCGCGGTCCCGGCGGTGAAGGTAACCACTGCAGTCCCGGAACCCGTGATCGGTCCGGTCAAGGCATACGTTCCGCTGCTGCCCAATGACAGTGCGTCCCCCGTAGCCACGGAGAATCCCCCAACCGCGCTACTGATGTTCGAGAAAGACAGAGTTGCGGCATTGGCCGACACCGTAGCGCCCGTGTTGTTGTTGAAGGGTACGGTAATACTGCTGCTGCCAGTTCCTGAGGTTTTCTCGAAAGTCCCGGCATTATTGAACGCACCGTTCGGAGTGGTCTCTTGGGCAATGCCCGCGTCGGTCGTGAGATTCCAGATCGCGCCCTTCAGATTGTTGATTTGCGCGCCGCTGTAGACCAGCATCGGCAACGTATCACTCGTGCTGACAGTCCCGCTGTTATTCAGCGTTCGAGTGTCGAGCGCGGGTTCGTTGGTAAGCGTCGTGCTCCCTTGGAGATTCGTGATGCCGCTACCGCTCATCGTCCCACCCGACCAGGCCACGGCCCCGGTCACGGTCAGCGTGTCGCTCCCCGTCAACGTCCCACTTAACGTCAGCGAGGGTGTAGTAACCGTGCTGCCGGTAGAAAAGTTCAGCGTGCCGCCCGTAACTTTCACAGCGCCCACATTGGTCAGGGTTGTCCCCGTGTTGAAGTTCGCCGTCCCCCCAGTGACCGTTGTCGTTCCCGCAACGTTGTAGGTATCCGTGATGTTCGCGGTCCCGGCGGTGAAGGTAACCACTGCAGTCCCGGAACCCGTGATCGGTCCGGTCAAGGCATACGTTCCGCTGCTGCCCAATGACAGTGCGTCCCCCGTAGCCACGGAGAATCCCCCAACCGCGCTACTGATGTTCGAGAAAGACAGAGTTGCGGCATTGGCCGACACCGTAGCGCCCGTGTTGTTGTTGAAGGGTACGGTAATACTGCTGCTGCCAGTTCCTGAGGTTTTCTCGAAAGTCCCGGCATTATTGAACGCACCGTTCGGAGTGGTCTCTTGGGCAATGCCCGCGTCGGTCGTGAGATTCCAGATCGCGCCCTTCAGATTGTTGATTTGCGCGCCGCTGTAGACCAGCATCGGCAACGTATCACTCGTGCTGACAGTCCCGCTGTTATTCAGCGTTCGAGTGTCGAGCGCGGGTTCGTTGGTAAGCGTCGTGCTCCCTTGGAGATTCGTGATGCCGCTACCGCTCATCGTCCCACCCGACCAGGCCACGGCCCCGGTCACGGTCAGCGTGTCGCTCCCCGTCAACGTCCCACTTAACGTCAGCGAGGGTGTAGTAACCGTGCTGCCGGTAGAAAAGTTCAGCGTGCCGCCCGTAACTTTCACAGCGCCCACATTGGTCAGGGTTGTCCCCGTGTTGAAGTTCGCCGTCCCCCCAGTGACCGTTGTCGTTCCCGCAACGTTGTAGGTATCCGTGATGTTCGCGGTCCCGGCGGTGAAGGTAACCACTGCAGTCCCGGAACCCGTGATCGGTCCGGTCAAGGCATACGTTCCGCTGCTGCCCAATGACAGTGCGTCCCCCGTAGCCACGGAGAATCCCCCAACCGCGCTACTGATGTTCGAGAAAGACAGGGTTGCGGCATTGGCCGACACCGTAGCGCCCGTGTTGTTGTTGAAGGGTACGGTAATACTGCTGCTGCCAGTTCCTGAGGTTTTCTCGAAAGTCCCGGCGTTGTTGAACGCACCGTTCGGAGTGGTCTCTTGGGCAATGCCCGCGTCGGTCGTGAGATTCCAGATCGCGCCCTTCAGATTGTTGATTTGCGCGCCGCTGTAGACCAGCATCGGCAACGTGTCACTCGTGCTGACAGTCCCGCTGTTATTCAGCGTTCGAGTGTCGAGCGCGGGTTCGTTGGTAAGCGTCGTGCTCCCTTGGAGATTCGTGATGCCGCTACCGCTCATCGTCCCACCCGACCAGGCCACGGCCCCGGTCACGGTCAGCGTGTCGCTCCCCGTTAGCGTCCCACTCAACGTCATGGTCGTGCCGACGCTGCTCCCGGCTGTTCCGCTGAGCGTGAGCGTGCCGCCAGTAATCGACAGCGCGTTCACAAACTCGGCGCCATCGCTCACCGTCAGCGGGCCGGTGGTGAACGTGATGCTAGCGTTGCTCACCAAACTCGTGATGGTCTGATTGGCAGTCGACGTTAGACTGTCGATCGTGATCGTCGCACTCGAAAAGGCGGTTCCAATGCAGACCGTGTCCGTCGATACCGGCAATACGCCCTTGTCCCAGTTTGTTACCGTCGTCCATTTGTTGTCGCCGGCGGTTCCTACCCAATTGATGCTGCCCGTGCAAGCGGCCTGAGGGGCCTGATCGGGTAAACCAGAGAGCATCGCCACCACGCCGCCACCGGATGGCACACTCAGCGGAGTGCCGTTCGAGCTCGAGCTTCCGCTCGTTGCCGCCGAAGAAGTGCCGCTCGCATTCAATACGGAAGACTTCGAAGTGACCGCAACTGGAGTCGCCATCGGAAAGTCTCCAGATGTGGAGGCGCCGCCCATATAAGCGTTGCCCTTGCTGTCGAGGGCGATCCCGCGGCCCTCGTCAATACCAGAGCCGCCGAGGTACGTCGAAAACCGCAGCGTCGAACCGCCACTGCTTAGGACCGCCAAGAAGGCATCCTGGCTGCATGTTCCGCCTGTGTTCTTGTAGCAGTCAGCTTGGACTGGCTTCATGGTTGGGAAGTCGGCGGAATCTGTCTGCCCACTCACGAAGGCGTGGCCAAATTTGTCGACTGCGATCGAGGTTGCCAAGTCGGTCCCGCTGCCCCCCAAATACGTGGAGTACACAAGCGCTGTGCCGTCCGGTCGCACCTTTGCGATGAAAGCCTGAGTTGTCCCTTTTGCTTGCTTCTGCAACGGAGAAAGCAGCGGGAAGTCCTGCGAGGACGTTGCACCCGCAAGGTAGGCGTTTCCTGCAGCGTCCACGGCGATCGCGTTGCCCGAATCTCCACCGCTGCCGCCCAGGTAGGTGGAGTAGACAAGCGAAGAGCCATCGGAGGTCAACTTGGTCACAAAGGCCTCGCCGGCACATTGATTGGACGAGTTCAACGCGCAGAGCGCTTGCAATGGATTTTCGGTGGGGAAATCCACGGACTCAGTTTGACCAGTCACATACACGCTCGCGTTGCCGTCAACCGCAATGCCCAACGCTTCGTCAGCGCCCGAGCCACCCAAGTATGTCGCATATACCACCTGCGAACCGTCCCCCGCGATTTTTGCCACGAATGCGTCGCCTTTGCCGGCGCTGCTAACTTGCGTCGCGTGAACGATCGGAAAGTTCGTGGAAGTCGTCGAGCCTGCGACATAAATATTTCCCGCGGCGTCGAGCGTAATCGCATTGCCGGCATCCGTGCCGCCGCCCCCAAGAAATGTGGAGAAATTCAGCGAGCCGCCGGGATTTAACTTCGTGATGAACGCCTGCCCTTCGCATACTTCCTTTGCATCCAAACTGCACGACGGCTGCAGCGCACCCTGCACTGGAAAATCCGTAGCTTGGGTGAAACCGGTAATGTAGGCGTATCCGGCCGCGTCTACCGCCAAGCCGCGCGCTTCGGTGGTAGCGCTTCCGCCGAGGTAAGTCATATAAAGCAGCGTCTTCCCATCAGCGGAGATGTGGGCTACGAAGGCTTCATTCTGAACAGACGGGGTCATCGCGGGAGCAATTCCAGAGACGTAAGTGCTGCCATCTGACCCGAGCGCGATCCCGTTCACCTTGTCGTTCACGCTGCGCCCGACATAAGCGGCATAGTTCAAAGTCGGATCGATGACGAGTGCGCGTGAAGAATCGTAAGCTCCGACTACAAATCCAACTCGGGTTCCTTGCAGGCTGAAGTTCCCAGTGATCTCCTGGCGTATTTCTCCGCTCATCTGATAAACGTGCGGCTTTCGCAGCAGGAGTTCGCCTTCTTCAGTGGCGAGAATGAGATTGCCGCCTTCATCAAACCGCAGCTTGCGCGCGCCTGCTACGTCGAGCCGAATTTGACTGGGATTTTTTCCCGGAGCGACTACAAAGTCGTATTCGAGCTGGTCTTGATTGCCGTAATACACCAGATCTATGCCGGGATAGAGATCTTGATACTTTACCTTTCCGTATGTGGGCACATGTTTCCGCCACTGGTTTGGATCGTTGCCCTCATAATAGAAAATCGCACTGCCCATCGGTTCCAGGCCCTGCATCTGAGCGTCGGGATTCCCACCCACAACGCGCAGACTCAGATGGGACTGCTCGACGGTCCGATCGGGCGCACCGTGCGCAACAGAAGTGCCAGGCTTGGGCTTCGAGTGAGCTGTTCGTCCCGAGCGAACATGCCGTGAGTGTTTGCTGTGATCCGGGGGGATGAAATCTAAGAGTGCTGCTTGCGGGAGGAGAGAGACTCGATATCCCCGTCCGGCAGCGACGAATCTCGCCGATTCAGAGGCCTGCGCTTGGTTCTGTTCGAACCGCAACGGCAAATCCGCGTAGGAGAGCGCGGGCTTCTCAACGCCATGGGCGAGAGCAGACTGGGGGGAGAGCGACCGGGCCTCGGTCCCCCAGGCCGTACTCAAAGAATCGACTCCTTGGGCCTTGTCTCCAGAGAAAGCCAGTGAATCAGCGCGGTGGAACATTCCCCAGCTGATTGCGAGGATGAGGGTCGCGAGCGCAGCGCATGCAATCAGAGTTCTCGTCCGCGGGTGAATGTGCCGCTCGCTACCCGAGGTGGCGCTGTCTGTACTCATCATCTCTTGAGAGATCTTGTTCTCAAAATCGCTGTTCATGGTTTCTCCACTTTTCGAATTTCGGTTTCAACACGCGCCTCTTGAGTTGAGTGGCGAGCTTATTTCAGGTGATACGTCCATTCGGACCAGCGGTCCTCAAGGACGCACTGGCGTGCGCCGTCTGGGCCGATCCAGTCCGTGTCGTCGCCCCTCCAAGTTTTGTGCCGCCGCTTGGGGGGTTCTTATTGCAATCCCTCACCATGCAATCGAAGGGGACGAGTCGAGAAATGGCCGAGACATTTGGTGCGGATGTTTGCGCGGTTGACAGCGGTGGCACCAGCGACAGACACACGGGCAGAGAAAGGGCTAGCGAGATCCAGACGAAACGGCAGTTCATAGGCTCCCTGGAAAACAGCCACAGAAAAAAACAAGTGCTCGGCGCACAGTCACCGGGCTTCCGAACGACGGCTCCCTACACTAGAGCTGCAAAACTTGTCAGCGGGGAAAGGAAAGGGGGAAAGCGTTGCAACTTTCTTGGAAGCGGTCGTAACCGTTTGGCTTCGTCCCGCCCCGACTGATTTTTATCTGCCAGCCAACAGAGTCCGGCCAGAAATGCGGACGAGCATGCAGTTATTTTGACGGGAGGTCAATCTACCAGTTCAAATTTAGTTCTGTACTAAGTCTTAACTGGCATCACACAGAAAACAGGATAGTTAGTTAAAACTTTAGTTTTAGTAGGGTGGCCTACAAAATAGGCTCTCCGTGCTAGAATTGCTGCGAATTCGTAGCCTCCCCCAAGGATGGCTCAGTAGAGCAGGCTTCGAGTCCGTTCATGCTCAAATTTGGTGCATACGTTGTCGACCTGACAGCGGGTGAGATACGCAGGAATGGTTCGCGCATCCGTCTGCAGGAAAAACCGTTGCGCGTTCTGGTCCTGCTAGCGGAACGACAGGGACAACTAGTCACTCGCGA
>CAVVXZ010000029.1:0-37180 GCA_963752175.1 uncultured Acidobacteriaceae bacterium | reverse complement strand
GGTGGTGAGTGTCGCCGCTAGGGCATCACCATCTGTGATCGCATCATAAGCAGCCTGTTTCTGGCGATCGCGGACAGCCTCAATCATCTTCTGTGCCGTTTCAGGATAAATGTAGTATTCCTTCAGATCAGACACTACGCCATCGATCACGCGCTGTCGGGCGCCAGCGTCCAGTTTCACATTTTCCACGACCGCGCCGGGAGGAATGGCGCGCAGGCCGAAATTCTCTACAGTCGGCGGTTGAGCGTTAGTCACCTGAAGGCTTCCGATCGCGACCGTCGGGCCCGCCTTCTCTTTCACGCGGAACTTGATCAGCTTCGCTTCGCTGCTCTCGATTCCGATCAGGTCGAATCCGCCGGTCTGGCTGCGGAATGTCAACATGGAATCGGCAGACCCCTTAGGGTCGAACGTCTTGACGTATACCTCAGCCTTCGCCCGATCTCCGCTGTTAAAGGCGTCCAGCCATGCCTGCAAGATTTTGCCCGCGGGCGTATCGGGAATGGTGGCGGTCTGCCCAAATCCGTGCCCGACGCACACCATGAGAAGCACGAATACTCCAAACATGATGAGACCGTGGGATGTCGGTTGAATCGTCACCGCAGTCATCCGTGCGGAATCAAACCCTCGAATTCCACTAAGCATTGGCATAGTGCAGAGACTCTTCTCATCTCGGGATCCAGACAGAAGGTGGTGCGACGACAATCAGGCGGATTTTACGCCTTGCGCTTGCCGGTCGCCACAATCTCGGCGATCAAGAGCCCGCTCGAATCCGCGGCCATCATCGAAGGAAAGCACACGTATATCCGACGACCTTGCGCCCTGAGCCCAAGGCTCTCTCCACGAAAATGGATGAGCGAGTTCTAGGATCTAGTGCAGAACCAGGTCGTGCTCTTCGTCGTAGGCCTCGTGCTCCAGAGCATCCGGCCAATCATGCGTGACTTCGGAAGGAAGAACGGCTTTCTCCGCCTCAGGCGGCGGCTTCATTACACGAACAGGCTTGGAATACTGCAAGAGTGGCAGGAACGCCAGCATCAGCAGGAACACGACCCCCATTACCCAAAACGCCTCGATAAATGCGAGCATGGTCGCGTGCTGTTGCACCATGCCGTAGACGGCGCCCAGGGCCTTGCGCGTCGCCGTGACGCCATCGAAGCCGTGCGCGATGAAGTTCTCCCTCAGTCCATGCAATAGCCTTGCGGTTTGTGGGCTTCCCGCAGTGACGTTCGCGACCAAATGGTTCTGATGAACCTGTGAGCGCCGCGCCAAAAATGTGGTCATCAGGGCGATTCCCACGCTGCCGCCGATGTTCCGCATCAGGTTAAAAATGCTGGTCGCGTTACCCATCTTCTCCGGCGAAATGTGCGACATGGCCAGTGACATGAGCGGAATGAACAGAAAACTAAGTGCGACTCCCTGCAGCACCTGCGCCCAGAAAATGTCCCAAAAGCCGGCGTAGAGATTCAGCCCCGAGAGATCGAACATCGTGATCGAGCCAAGCACCATGCCCACGACGAGCAACCGCCGTGGATCGGTCTTGGTGGTCAGGTGTCCGGCGAGTGGCGTGAACAGCAGCGCCCCGATCCCCCGCGGAGACAGCGCCAGTCCCGAGTTGTACGCGGGATATCCCATGAGCGTCTGCAAATATAGCGGCAGCAAAACCAGGCTGGCGTAGAGGACGAAGCCCAGCATGCTGATCAGGAATACTCCGGCGCTGAACGACCGGTCGCGGAGCACGCGCAAATCGACGACCGGATGATCCGTCATCAACTCACGAATGATCAGTGCGATCACCCCAAAGGCGCACAGCGCACCGAATGTCTGAATGTAGTGCGAGGAAAACCAGTCTTTGCGCTGACCAGTATCGAGCAGAATCTGGAGCGATCCGATCCCCAGCGCCAGAAAACCGATTCCCCAAAGATCAACCCGAGCGCCTTTGCTGCGCTTCACGTAATGGGGATCAAAAACAAACTTGTTCATCAGGAACAGAGAGAGCGCGCCCACGGGCAGGTTGAGATAAAAGATCCAGCGCCAGCTGTAATTGTCGGTAATCCACCCACCAAGTGTAGGGCCAAGGATCGGCGCCAGCAGAATGCCGATACCGAACGCCGCCATGGCGTGGCCGTGCCGCTCCTTGGGAAAGGTCTCGAGAAGAATTGCCTGGGCCAGCGGCTGCAGTCCGCCACCGGTCAGCCCTTGCAACACACGAAAAATAATTAGCTGCGTCAGTGAAGTAGCAAGCCCACAGCAGAGCGACGTCACAGTGAATCCCGCGACACAGATCAGCAGGAGCCGCTTGCGCCCCAAGTGGTTCGCCAGCCAGCCCGAGATCGGCAACACGATCGCGTTCGAAACCAGATACGAGGTAACTACCCACGTGCCTTCCTCATTGGTCGACGCAAGATTGCCCGCAATGTGGGGAATGGAGACGTTGACGACCGTGGTGTCGAGGACTTCCATGAAGGTCGCCAGCATCACCGAGACGGTGACGACCCACGGGTTCACATTGCGTTGTGGAGGAGCATCCACCTGAACCAGTTCCTGTGAGCGGATGAGATCCGCATTGCGAACTTTTCAGTGTGGAGGAGTGAGGATGTCTGTGCTGTGACACGGGTCACATGGACAAGTGACGGATTTGCGGATCCGGCGGTTGCCCCTTTTCTCGCGTTTGCGAGAAAGCCTGCCCTGAGCGAAGTCGAGGGGTGGGGCCTTTTCCGGGCTTATCGCTAACGTGTTCTAGAAGCGGAACTGCGGACCCAGCGTCACGCGCAGGTTGTTGTGAGCGCCGCCATTGAAAAAGATGTCATCGCCAACTTCGGCGCGAATCCCAATCGGTCCAGCAAAAGCCTCAAATCCTCCGCCCGGGTAAAGCGCGAAGTACGTCGCGCCATTGGTTAGGCCGACCGTGTTTACAAAGCCAGCAGTGGCATTCTGGTTGTTGATGCTGAAGTTGTCGAATCCCACCTTGCCGGTAATAAACACCCGAAAGGGCCCCGAACCCGTCTGAAATTTCGGCCCGAAGAATCCGTGTAGGGTGCGGAATTGGGTGTTCACCATTTCCGTGGTCATGCCATTGGTGAACGTGCTGGTGTAATTGCGCTTAAAGTCGTAGGCCATTTCGGCTTCCAGCTGGATGCTGGAACGGACGGCGAAGGCCACCCGTCCGCCAACTCCGATAAAGTTGCGGGTGGGCGCGGGATCGCTCAGGCGATAGTAGTCGGCGAAGGCGCCGACCTCAATATGGTGCGAGCTCCCTTGCGCCATCAGCATGGGGACGGCGAAAAATAACGAGGCTATGAAAAGACCGCAACAGCGCTTCATCAATTTCACTCCTCGTCGAATTGAATTAGTCGAATTTGGCGTTCAGTCGCACACAACTCTCCCCTTGCATTGGCGGAGTAGGGAGCGGAAAGAACGCTGGCAGGCAATCGAATAGATGCCGTTTCGACCAGCGGGGTTGGAGGCACTTGCCGCGTCCGGCGCGGAGTTTGGCCTGGCTCGTTCCAAAAGAAACGGCGCGGATCCAGGTCCGCGTGGGCCCATCTTACGGTTTTTCGGTTTTGTAGTTCGCGTTACTGTAGGTGATTTACCCGAGAAGGCGTTGCGTCGGCCGAGGTGCTGTCGGACTGGGGAGTCATCGACACGACGATGTATTCGCGTTCCTTGCTGTCGAGATCTTCCACGCGCAACAGCATCTTGTCCTTCTGCAGGCGGAACTGCGCCTGCTCGCCCACGGGCAACAGTGCCGGATGCTTCTCATCCCGAGGACGGATGCGATAGATCACGCGCTCGGCCTGCAATATATATTCCTGGCACAAAACTTCCTGTGTCTTCTTGCTTCCGGAATCGGTGCCGAGCATTTCGCCGGCAACGCTGGTCGAGTTCTTTTCTGCGGTCCCGCATTGCACGGAATCCATCTGCAGCAACTTGCCCGTCTCATAAGGCTTCGGATCTTTCGCCACAGCCGGAGACGCCAAGCCCAGAACAATACACAGCATCCATTTGGAACGCATCACACACCCCCAGAAAGTAATTGAACACCGCAATGAAATCGAGACCGATGCGAGCGCCCCTCTCGGTTAGAACTATTTTTCAATGGCGAACTGGCTGAGGACAGGTCACAACGGTAATAGACCGGAAGTTACCTCGGGCGCGGGTTGGAGAGTGTGACCATGTGGCGACAGCCGTCCTCGGCTGTCGTGCCGGGCGAGGCCCGACAGTTCAAGCGATCCCTATCGTTCTGTGATCTCTTCCAGAGTTTGAAAGAAGGCGGGATACGAAATCGAGGCGGACTCCGCACCGCGAATCAGCGTTTCGCCTTCGGCCCGCAGGGCGGCGACGGCGAAAGCCATGGCGATGCGGTGATCGCCAAGGGAGTCGAGTTCAGCGCCGTGAAGCGCCTGCCCGCCAGGAATCTTCAGGCCATCTTCGTGTTCTTCCACCTGCGCGCCCATGAGCCGCAGGTTAGTGGCGACGGCGGCGATGCGGTCGGATTCCTTCACGCGCAGTTCCTTGGCATCGCGCACTTCAATTCCCTTCTCCGTGTACGGCGCAATTGCCGCCAGCACGGGAATCTCATCGATGAGAGCAGCTGAGTCCGCTCCTGAGATGGAAGCCTGGGTGAGCCGGCCACCTTCGACCTGCAGCGATCCGACCAGTTCGCCATGAATCTCATCGAGTTGCGTGACTGAAATCCGCAATCCGATCTGCATCAGGATATCGAGCAGGCGCGCGCGCGTGGGATTCATCAGCAGACTCGGAACGGTCAGTTGCGAATCGGGGAACAGTGCGGCGGCGCACAGGAAGAACGCAGCGCTCGACAAATCGCCCGGAATGCGAGCTTCGATGCCGCGCAGGCGCTGCCCGCCGCGAATCCGCACTTCATTTCCTTGCCCGCTGCTTTTGCGCTCGAGCCTTGCACCGAAGGCGCGCAGGGCGACCTCGCCATGATCGCGGGTGCGCAGCGGTTCTTCGATGTGCGTCTCACCGTCGGCAAACAGTCCGGCAAACAGCAGGCACGATTTCACCTGCGCGCTGGCCACAGGCATGGTGTAGTCGATGGCTTTCAAAGACGCGCCGGTGATGCGCAGAGGCGGCTTGCTTTCGTGCGATGCAATCTGCGCGCCCATCGCCCTCAGCGGAGTGATCACCCGCGCCATGGGACGGCGGGAGAGCGATTCGTCGCCGATCATCTCGCTCGTGAAGTGCTGCCCCGCGACAATGCCGCTCAACATGCGCATCGTCGAACCCGAGTTGCCGCAGTCGAGCGCGTTCGCAGGAGCGGTGAGCGACAGGCCGCTCCCCTTTACCTCAATGCTGTTGTCGAGGGCTTCCTTGCGATCCCATGAAACGCCAAGCGAACGCATGCATCCAAGCGTGCTCGCACAATCAGCGCCGGTCGAATAATTCTCCAGACGCGATGGTCCTTCGGCGATGCCCGCCAGCATGGCATAGCGGTGGGAAATCGACTTGTCTCCGGGCAACCGCACACTACCGCGCACGTTGCGCGCCGGACGCACGATGACTGAGGAACCATTTTTCATGCTGAGATCAATATAGTGGAATCAACGGGTCACGTAGCGGCGGACGCGTTCTTCCGCGCACCCGGACGAATGCGTCCGGCCCTGCGTAAACTACGCCATTGCCTTCGCTTCCGCGCTGGCCTCTTTGAGAATGTTGGCCGGCACTTCCTTCAACGTCGCGCCAAACTCAAACATGGGCGTCTCGGTGCCACGGCCCCAGCGGGCAACTTCCCAGTGCGCGCGCACGAACTTCACGTCGGGCTGCGCGGTCAGATCGAGCAGCAACGGAGCTTCCTCGCAATAAAACTTCTGGGGAAGAGCGGCGATCGACTTTGCACCCCACGTCGCGCCGTCGGCGGATCCGTAGACGCTGAGGTCAAGCGATTCCTGCTCGATGATCTTGGTGATCGCCAGCGTTACGAGGAACACTCTGCTGGTGGCGCCGCTGACGTCAACCGCGGATCCGTCTCCTTTGGCAGTCACCACGGTGTGCGCGGGCACTAGCGTTGTATCAATCGTTGTCATAGCGAGAGGATTCTAACAAATCTGTCACGGAAGTGAGGTGAAAGCGCGTAAGTTGTTGAGCCTTCGTGCAAGTGATTGAAAAATCGTAGAAGGGCCGCAGGAAGGCTCCTAGACGGACGATCGCGCCGCGGATGACCTTCTACCCCCACCTTGGCAACGATCGTCGATGCCAGGGCCGTTTCCGGCTCAGGAAATGCCGTTCTGGCAGACGATCCTGGCGCTCAAAAGACCTTGCGCGTCGAGTAATAGTATTGTACGTACATATATCGAGTACCATATTGTACGTTTCAGCCGATTTGTATGTACAGAACCATATGCCGAGCTACTCCGACGGGTGCGGCCCGGTGAAATCGCTGCAGCACGGCTTCTGCACCGGCTTGAATTCCATCAATTCCACGCGCACCAGGTCGGGATCGTAGAGGTTGAGCTGCCATTTACCGTCCTTGCCCATCTGGGCTTTTTCGTCGCCGTGCGGTTTCCAGCCATGCGATTCCAGGGCCGCTTGGGCGTTCTTGATGTCCACGACGCCGAGCGAAATGTGGTTCATCACTCCCGTCAGTTGCAGGTCGGCAGGTTCCGGCTGGTTGAGCATGTACTCGATCCAGTCCGTGCCGTCAGGAACCTGTATGGCAAGCCACTCAGTCACATCGTCCTTCATGCCACCGTGCCAATAGGGGCGGAAACCGAGGATGTCACGGTAGAAGTGGTCTTCGGGACCCTGGTGGTAGACCAGAAAGCCGGCGTGAATCATGTGGCGAGAAACCGCAGTAGGTGCCGGCGGCGCAACTTCGCCTTTGCCGCGTTCGACGAACTCGATCTTGTGCCCTTCCGGATCGGTGACGAAGAAGAAAAGACTGTGATCGGCCCGTCCTTCAATCTCCGGAACTTTGATTCCCTGCGCATTCAGATACTTTCGCATCGCCGCGATATTATCGGTCCGCAGGGCCACGTGATCCATGCGGTCGGCGGACTTGGGATCGGGCGCGGGACTGTATCCGACCCACTGCGTGCCCACCATGTATCGTAAGGTGCCGCCGGGTTCGACCGGGTCGGCCGAACTCAGACCGAGAACGTCGCCGTACAACTTCTTCACGCCGTCAGGAGCGGTAGTGTAGAACGACACATGGTCGATGCCGAGAATGCGCGGCCGTGGCGGCGGGGCGGCCTGAGCGGCGGCACAAAGCTGGAGGAGAGCGAACACTAGGACAAGTTTCTTCATGGCGTCCTCGATTCTAGCCCAGTTCGACCGGCGTGCGGCTGCTGATCCGGCGCCGGCGAACAACAGGTTCCTCGCTCCGCTCGGAATGACAACGATTCACGCTGTCCGCGGGAGATTGTTCAGCGCAGGCCGTCCAGAAACACGCGCAAGATCCTGGCTGCATCGGCCGGTTGTTCCCACGGCGAGTAGTGTCCCGCCTTTGGAATCACGAACAGTTCGCTGTTCGCGATGTGCTGGCGCATCCGTTCGGCTTCGTTTACACCCGTCATTGTGTCCTCATCTCCGGTGACGAGCATGGTCGGAACGTTGATGGTCTTCAAAGTTGCAATCGAATCGGGACGGGCGGCCATGCCGCGCTGCACTTGCGCCACATCTTCAGGCGACATTTTGCGCATCATGCGCAGCGCACCGTCCACCAAATCCGGACGCGTCTCGCGGGTGCTCTTCGCCAGGAGCTTCGGAACCATCGATTCGAAGAACGGTTCGGTGCCGCGTTCAACAACGTCGTTGGCGGCCTGCAGGCGTCCGGCGCGAGCTTCAGGGGCGTCCGCGGGAGCTTTGGTGTTGCACAATCCGAGAGCGGCCACGCGGCCGCGATACTTGCGCCAGAATTCGAAGATCGCGTAACCGCCGATCGAAACTCCGACGAGCGGGGCGGCGCCGATGTCGGCGTCATCCATCACGCGAGCGATATCGGCGGCGTGCTTCTCCATCGTGGCCGGGCCCTCGCCGACGCCGGACTCGCCGTGTCCGCGAAGATCCGGCAGGATGACGCGATAACGCGTGGCCAGTACTTCGGCCACGGGCAGCCAGAATTCATGATGGACGGGAAAGGGATGCAGCAGGATGACTGGAGGACCGTCGCCGAGCGACCAGTAGACGATTTCGGCGTCGCTGCTGTTGATCTTGTGAGACCCTGCGGAGTGCATGCAGACAATTTAAACGATATTGCTGCTATCGAGGCGCGGCGGGCGTGTAAAAAATCGACGAGCTTCCCGTCTGGATCACGAAAGTAAATGGAGCGTGTTCCCCACGGTTGCGTGGTGGGAGGTTTGACCTAGGTCTTTACGAGGCCTTGAAGTCTGGCGTACTCCTTGTCGATGTCCCTCACGCTGAATTCGAGAACCGCGGTCTTGTTGTGCGCGCCTTCGGCCGAGCCGGGAATGTATTTTTTTTGCGCCAACGCCGAGAAAATTGCCAGCACTCCAACCCCGGTGTGGAATTCGGCGTAGTCCTTGCCAGACCTCTGGGCTTTCAGCATCAGAACGGACTCATAGAAGTCGACGAGACGGTTTACGTTGGCGCTAATCAGGCAGGTGTTAACCAGTTTTGGGGCGGGGCTACTGGCGGACTGTAACTGGCTGGTTGCGACCTGGAGATTTGCGGATCTTGCCGCGATCGCCGCAAGCAACGCGATGGTCAGGCATATCGAGCGAGAGTTCGCCGTCAAGGCCAGCTCCTTGTCCCGCATCTATGGAGGCTACGGGTTCGGCACTTGCTGCGAGCTCGCGGGTGCAGGGAGCAGCAGGGGTTCTTCTGGCATGACGATCCAGGCGATGAAGTAGGGAATGAACCCCACGCCAGTCATGATCGCTGTGACCAGCCAGACGAGTCGCACCACGGTGACGTCGATGTCGAAGTACTCGGCGAAGCCGAGGCAGACTCCAGCGACTTTGCGCCCCAGGCGCGGACGCACCAACTTGGTCCGGGCCAGCGAAGCGCCGACGCGGACGCCGCAGTAGGCACAAACGGCAGCATCGTCCTGAATCAGTTTCCCGCAATAGTTGCAGTACATGGCTCCGCCCTCCACCATAGGGTACGTAATCTTAAACCGAAAGTTCCCCAGACTGTGCGGCCCGTAAATGCTTATGTGGGGACAGCCGCCTTCGGCTGTCGGGCCGATTGGTACGAGTCACCATTCACAGAGCTCAACACCTCGCTGCGCTTGGCGGGACAGCCGAAGGCGGCTGTCCCCACATAAACCGGCCTCATTCCCGGTAGGCGTCTTTGATGTAGCGACGGGCCTGGTCGGCGGGGCCGGTGTTGGCGTTGCCGGCTAGAACGGTCTGATATTTCTTCATGGCCAGTTCGCGCTTGTCGAGCAGGTCGTACATTTCCCCGGCAGCGAGGTTGGCTTTTTGCAGGATGTCGGGGTCCGGGTTGGGAGCCTCATTGACCAGGTCATAGGCTGCGGCAGCGCCAGCAAGATTCTTCTCGCTGCGCAACAACTCTCCCAGGCCCCAGGCCGCCAGTTCGTAATGCAGGGTGCCGTACTTCCCTTCCCGGCCGTTCTGCCAGACTTTGCGATAGGTGGCTTCGGCCTCCGGCAGGCGGCCCGACGCGCGTTGCAGGTTGGCCACCTCAGTGAGGAAAAGGTGATTCCGGGGATACTTCGCCGACAGATCGTTCATATAGCCAATCGCCTCGTCGTACTGATGCTCCCGGCGCAGGAACAAGGTCAGCACGACTTTGGCGTCGACGGAGTTTTCGCCGTCGCTTTTGGCGACGTCGCGCAGGTAGTCGAGACCTTTTTCCGGGGATCCGCTCAACCCGGCCAGGGCCGCAGCCATCTTCACACTCCAGGGCAGGCGGCCGATCACGTAGTTGTGCGTCCCTACGACCATCTTCGCATCCACGTAGTCGGGATCGAGTTCCAGAACCCGTTCATGGTCGTGACGCGCGGCGACGGCATTGCGCAGGGCGGAAAACCATGCTCGCTCCACTAATCCCGTGTAAACGGAGAACTGCGCGCGAGTAACGCCACGACAGTAGAGCGCGTTGATGTCCTTTGGATTCTTCTTGAGTTCGTCCTCTTCGAGCGCTTCAGCGCGCCGGACCAGTTCCTTGATCTGGTCCTTGATCTTCGTGTCGGTGGGGCGAGGAGTGCGGCCGATGAAGCTGTCGTTGGCGTAGTCGCCAGTGTTCATAGCTCCGGTGTCGTAGAGGTCGTGCATCAGCACCGAGGTCAGCAGGTGGTTGACCGCGAAGGGATCATTCGGATGCTTCTGCACGATCTTCTCGAACTCCTGGCTCGCTCGGTCGTAGTCCATATTGTAGAAGTGGTCGAAGGCGGTGTCGGTTTGAGGATCGTGCGGTGCTCCGTGAGGTGCGTTCGCGGCGGTGATCGACTGGCTTAGCGCGGGAAGGCACGAGGCGAGAAGGAGGCATAGGGAGGTCAGGAACTCGGCAGCGTGCCGGGTCAACTTCGGGAGATTGGTTGGCATTGTCACAGATCGAATGACTCCTAGTTTAAACGAAGTTCAGCATCGTCCAGGAAAAGTCGAGCTGCGCTCGACGGACAGCCGCGGGCGGCTGTCCCCACATAGCTGCTTCCACATGGCTGTCCGCAGATACTCTCCGAGGGCAGGCGAACCAAGAACGTCATCTACGTACCGTCCGTGGCACCTGTCTTGAACGGCGCGCCACAATATAATCTCCGCAGCCACCAGACCATCCAGGTTGTGGAAAGGCTTGTATCAGCGGTTGGCCCGAGTTTGCCGAATGGAGCTCGGCGGACTCAGGGCTTTGTGATTGAAGAGTTTAAGAGTGCTTGGGCTTTCGTAACCGGTGCATCTTTACTCGCTCGCGCGCGTAATTATTGCCTTCGAAGACAGTGGCAGGATGTTGAAGAGAATTACAAGTATTTGAATTTTAGGGACTTAGAGTCGCGCTGGATTTGGCGGTTGGAATGCCGTAAGGGATTTGCTGTAGGACATTCTATGTCGCAAGTAGTTCAGGAAACGCATCAAGAATTTTGGCGGCCACCCTCGCCGGTTGCGGCGGAAGAGTTGGTCGTCCGAGAAGCCCTCCCCACAATGGCTGAGACTTGTCCCCGGTGCGGGACCGAGTTTCTGCTGGGTTCGCGGTTTTGTCACTCCTGCGGCGGCCGACGCCCGGAAGCGGTCAGCGCGCAAGGGCGCGCCGACGCTGCCGCGATCGCCGGAGTTTGGGAACAGGCGGTATCCCGAGTGCGCGTGATGGCCTCGGAATTCTCGTGGAGCAAGATCCCCGTCCCGTCCTGGCTGCGATATCTGCATTTCCACGCGATCAAGCACTGGGTGGGACTTCCCACCGCCTCGCTGATCGCGTTTGTGATCGGTGTGGCCTGCATTGCGGGAGCGCTTTTGGTCGGACTTCTGACCGCAAAGACCTACGTCGACTGGCAGGCCATTCAGTTTTACCGCGCGGAATGGCTGCTGGGCGCAACTGCTGCGTTCGTGGCGGGCATTCTCCTGAAAAAGCCCTCTGATCGCGAACGCGAGTAACCCCACCTACGTTTCGCTGCCTGACCCTGCAGCTCGTCTCTGCTGGCTCATCCTGTAAAGATGATGAACGGGACCGGTTCCCCTGCCTAACGGATGCCCGTTGGAGATCGCCGCCGTGACATACGTCTTGGCCAGCAGGGCGGCTTCGGCCAGTCCGCGATCGAGGGCCAGATGACAGGCCATCGCGGTGGCGAAGGCGCACCCGGTGCCGTGAGTTGAGTTGGAGCGCTGGCGCTCTGCCTTAAAGACTTCCTGCTCGATCCCTCGCTTGGTGGTGAAACTCAGCAGGTCGATGGCTTTCTCCAAGTGTCCTCCGGTGATGACCACGGCGGAGGCACCCATCTCGTGGAGTTTAGCGGTGGCGGCCCTCATTTGATCGAGGTCCTCCACCTTGAGCCCGGTGATGACGGCAGCTTCGTCGATGTTGGGTGTCACCACGTCGGCCAGGGGAATCAGCCTTTCAACCATGAATTTGGCTCCCGAAGCGTCCAGCAGGTCTGCTCCGGAGGAAGACTTGAGGATGGGGTCGAGGACGATATTGGGCAGGCGGCCCTTTCGGGACTGGCCAGCGGGACGGCTCCCTGGCTTGCAGGATAGGAAGTCGGCTACAGCTTCGGCCACCTTCCCCGATCCGAGCATGCCGACGTGGACGGCGGCAATGTCCATGTCAGCCGCCAGTTCTTCGAGGGTGTCCGAAACCAGGGCAGGATCGACAACTTCGACCCGGTTTACGCCGGTCGTCGACTGGACGGTCAGGGCGGTGATGCAAGCTACCCCGTAGCAGGCATGGGCGGCAATGGTCTTGATATCGGCGGTGACTCCGGCTCCGGAGGAAGGATCGAACCCCGCAATGGTGAGGATGATAGGCGGTTTTTCGGGCATGGCCTTCCGATCTAACAAGTGCAATCGTAGCGCGATTCAGGGCCCCAGCATCTCACATCGTCACCTCTTGAAAGTTACTTTCAGAACAGACATCGTGAAAAAAATCTTTAGACGCTGTCCCTGAGGACAGTCCGTAAACACATGATTCCATGTAAGTTGCAGATTTAAGGCTTGTAATACATTGATTCCATTGAGGTTGTAAATTCTACCTTACCCCTGGCCTTTAGTTATTCACCTTTTGGTAAATACGTAACCTTCCTGAAATAAAGGGCCTTACCCGGATGTGCCTAAATTACCAATGGGTTACGTGTGACATCCATAACTAGGAGGTCATCGACTGCCCCCCCTAATCGCCTTGACACGAGTTTGGCACGCCGATAGCATCTACAAACTGCAGAGAAACACTAGCCTAAAGGCCAAGGGCACTTTTGAGTATGCGAGGAGAACTGAATGCGAAGACGTATAGCTCATGGACTGGCGATCGCTTGTATGATCGTCGGCCTGGGAGCGGCTCAGGGACCGAACATCTCGGAGGCGACAGCGGCTCCAGTTAGTTCCGTTCAGAAGCAACCCGAAGTCCGCCAACAGGTCGGCAAGACCAAACCGTATCAAATTGGGACGGCGTCCTGGTACGGCCAGATATTCGAGGGGAAACCCACGGCGAGCGGTGAACCGTACGATATGTACGACATGACCGCGGCCCACCTGACGCTTCCTATGGGAAGCTACGTGAAGGTCACGAACCTGCGCAACGGCCGGGCCGTTGTGGTTCGGGTGAATGACCGCGGACCGATCGTTCCAGGCCGGATTATTGACCTGTCGTACGGAGCCGCCCAAGCGCTGCAGTTCAAGGCGCGTGGTCTGCAACGCGTGCGTCTGGATTTGGTCAACAACCTCAGCAACCCACGCGACCAGAAACCGGCTTACCAGACGGTCGCCGTGAACCATCCCCCGGTAGTAAAACTCCCGTAAAAATCATAAACTGGCTGGGATGCCTACGACATTACCCAGCGTCCCGCACGATGGCTTAGGCAACCGCAGGGATGATTTTCGCAGCGGTGATCCGCGCCAGCGGCTCATCGTTGCCTTGGACGTTTCCACCGCCGCCGCCGCACAGAAGATTGTGGCGGCGGTGGGAGACTCCGCGCTGACATACAAAGTCGGCATGCAGCTCTACACCGCCGAAGGTCCGCAAGTGGTGCGGGATCTGGTGGCCTCAGGGCGGCGCGTGTTTCTCGACCTGAAGTACCACGATATTCCGAACACCGCGGGCGCGGCCGTGAGCGAAGCGGCCAAGCTCGGCGTGAGCATGTTGACCGTGCACGCGTCGGGCAGCGGCAAAATGCTGCGCGCAGCGGTGGAAGCGGCGAAGACGCGGCCGGAACTGATGGTACTTGCTGTCACCGTTCTCACCAGCATGGACGGGAATGATCTGGAAAAAATCGGGATTCGGGGCACGGTCGAGGACAGCGTCGTGCGGCTGGCCACGATCGCCCTGGCCAACGGATGCCAGGGCGTGGTCGCGTCGGCCCGCGAGGCCTCCACTCTGCGCGCGGAGCTTGGGGACAAATTCGCGATCGTCACCCCGGGCGTGCGTCCGGCCGGCGGCGACGTGGGAGATCAAGTGCGCGTCGTAACTCCTGCGGAAGCCATTGCCTCGGGAGCCAGCCACATCGTGGTCGGGCGGCCCATCACGGAAGCCGCGGATCCGGCGGCGGAAGCGAGGGCAATTCTGGGGCAGATCAGCGGGTAGTTCTATCGAAGACTGTCCGGAACCAATCGGACCGTCTCCGGATCATAGCCCAATAGTGTCAGAGCTTGCCTGAGTAGCATTCTTTTGTTGTTCGTGTCGTTATTCGTCACAACCCAAAAACCCGTGTTTGGGATTCTCTTTGGATTCACGCTCGTTCCGGAATTTTCCAATTCTTCTTCGCTGCCAGCGATATATTTCCTTTTGCGGCCCTCCATGGACTGCAACGTCGCAAACTTATCAGGATTCTGTCTTTGGAGAAACGACAGAACGCCGAGGAATTGATCCACGACGCTACGATTGGCAAGGAATCTCGGGCTCTGCACATAGTCGCGGAGCTCTTTATCGCGCGGACTTATCTGTGCTGCGTGCTTTGTCGGCGCAGGTTTCCCGTCACTCGCAGAGGTGGCAGGATCTTGCGGCATTATCAGCTGCCGCACGATTTGAGAATGTGACATTTTGGTCAATTTGCTCGCCATTTCGAGGCTAGAGAACACATCGTCGTCCACTTCGATCGGTCGCATATGTCGGCTCCTTCGGAACATTCTAGAACAGTCCGACTAGTCTGGCCAGTATTGCTTTCCAGGTAGTATAATAGGTGGTATGAAAGAGAAGACATCTGTCACACTCTCGCCGGACGTGCTGACCGGAATCGATCGTCTGGCTGGTTCGAAACGCTCACGCTCCGCCCTCATCGACGATGTTCTTCGCCAGTATCTGAGAGAGAAGATCAGGGCGGAACGGAGCGCACGCGACCTCGCCATTCTCAACAAATATGCGAAGGAACTAAACGTGGACGCAGAAGATGGCCTTGAAGACCAGGCACCTGAGGAAGATTAGCGAAGGATCCGCGCATGAGACGAGGAGATCTTTATCGCGTTTTCAAGCCTCACGACGATCCCAAGCGCTATCGCTGTTATGTGCTCGTTAGCCGTCAGGAACTCATCGACTCCGGTTACTCGACTGTAATTTGCGCACCGGTGTTCACAAAGGGCCGCGGGCTCTCGACTCAGATCGCGGTGGGAGTGGATGAAGGCTTGAAACACGAAAGTTGGATCACTTGCGACAACCTTCGGAGCGTCGCAAAAGAACAGCTCACGCAATTCATTGGCTCGCTCTCCGCGACCAAGCTGTCCGAGTTGGATGACGCTCTGAAAATCGCACTGGCCGTGGAGTAACGCCGGGGCGAATCCGTGGTGAGGCATTGAAAAGGAAAACCGAAATACAGAGGATTACCTCCGATTCCGGCCAACCTGGAACTTCAGGTTCGAAACTACTCTTACAGCTTCTCGAAAAACTCACACGCCGAGCATGAGATGTAGACTCCACCCGGGACGCCGCGTTCGCGGTCTTTTACGCGCTTGACGATGCGCGTGGCTTTGCCGCACTTGGGGCAATCGGTGCTCTTGGTGGTGTCCATGACCTTCTTACGGTCGGCTGTTTTTGCGATCTTGGCGCCTACTGCCATGTTGGATGTCTCCTGATCGTTTCAATATTTGCGCAGCGCGATCCGCCTCTTTATCACAGCGGATGTTGTGGATGGAATGTCTCCGAAAACTTGACCCAAAACTGCAGGGTTCCACTTCTGGAAGACTCTTTGAAGCTGCGTCTCTGTTCTCTTCCGTCGTCATTGATTTTACAGTAAGGTGAGGGAGGCTGTCTTGCGAGGCAAAACGCTCTGGAGGAAAGATCGGGCCCCACAGGGGCTGAAGCCCGACGGATTTGGGTCGCTTGTCGCGGCCTTGGAAGGTCCGCTCTTCCACGGTCCTGGACGGTTTGTAGTTTCATGGTCGCGGACGGTTTGTAGTTTTCCCGGCGCGGCTGGAAGTCGTGGCTTCCTTAACCATCTACGAACTGGCACGGTGAGGACGGTTCATGAAGCGTGCGCTGGGGCCAATCCTGAAAACGATTGTGTTCACGATCTTCGTGCCTGGGACCGTGGCCGTGCTCATTCCTTACTGGCTGATGGGGGGCTATCCGCCGATCGCGCAGGGACCACTTACGTGGCTGGGTGTTCTCGTCACGCTCGCGGGAGCGGCGATCTATTTCCGCTGCGCGTGGGAGTTTGCGGTGCGCGGACTGGGCACGCCGGCACCGATCGCTCCGACGAAGTTTCTTGTGACTACTGCCCTGCACCGCTACGTGCGCAATCCGATGTATATCGGAGTAGCACTGGCAATCGCGGGACAGGCAGCGCTATTCCGCAGGCTTCATCTGTTGGAATACGCAGCGGTGATGCTGCTGATTGCCCACGTTTTCGTTATCTTCTATGAAGAGCCCACGTTGTGCCGGCAATTCGGCGAGTCGTATGAGGAATACCGGCGAAGTGTGCCGCGCTGGATTCCGAAGTTTCCGAGCGAAAACCGTTACCACGAAGGTCACTAAGGATCACGAAGGAAATCTTCCCATGGAAGATCTTCGCGATTTCCTCGTGTTTCTTCGCGATTGTTGCCTTGATCTCAATCCCCAATCCGGCCGCGCAGGACCGTGATCGACGCTTTCGGAATCTGGAAAAGCGCATCCGCGCCGCCATCTACGTTCGATTTCGAGGGCGGACCGTCGGGATCGGCATGTCCGCCGCCGGTTCCCTCGCGGTGCCACTGATACTCGTTGGAGCCGAAGGTGATGCGGTCGACCTGGCCTGAAAAATGGCGATCGTGTTTGCCTGCGCCGGCGAATGCGACCTTCACGGCGTGGTCGTTGAACTGGTCGCGGTTGACCAGCATCACCGACCACTGGCCGTCAGGGCGCTCGACTGCGTATGCCGTCACCATGACATTTCCTGCGGCATCGTTGACATCGCTGGCGGCTTTGTATTGTTTGTGCGGCGCGTCGATGGGCTGCACCCACTCTTTGGTGATCATTTGTGCCGCGAGATACTGCGGAGGATAGCCCAGCACTTTATAGTCCTGGTCGATCCACAGGAAATTTCCGAAGCCACCCATTTCTCTCGGGTACGGCATGTAGTGAAAATAGTAAGTTGCGCCCGCGCCCTCGCTCATCATGGTGCCAACGTAGTCCGCAAGCCAAAGGCCGCTCTTGACGGTCGATGGAGGCGCGCCGCCTCCGATGTTTCCTTCGGTCATGAAGAACGGAATATTCGACGGCAGGCCATTGTCTTTCCAGACTTGCACGATGTGTCTGACGTAGCCGGGCTCGGGATAAAGATCGGCCCAGGAATACGTAGGACGATCCTGATACGGGTAATGCTCGAAAGAAAAGAAGGTGAAGTCGTTCATGCGGCCGTGGGCTTTCAAGTAATCGAGGAAGCGGCCGATCCAGGAGACTTTTCCGTTCGCATCGGGCCAGACTTCCACGTCTCCGAATGTTCCTTCAAAGGGCGGGCCTCCGAGCTTTGCCTCGGGCACGAGTTTGTGAATCGCGGCGGCGAACTGCACATACAAAGCGCCATAATCTTCCGGGAGCATGTGCTGACCGTCGGCCTCTTCGCCCATCTCGACGTAGGAAACGGGATAGTGGCGCTTGTAGAGATAGGCGATTTCGTTGGCCGCATCTTCGGGCGTGGCGTAGAGCATCGCGATCGGGACCATGGTCGGAAGGCCGCGGGTGACGCCACAATTGAAGAAGAAATCGAATCCAACTTGATCTCCGCGAGATTGGTCGAGGTCGGTAGAAGCCGTCCACGGATCGACCGACGACGGCCAGGTTATGGTTTGATCGCGGCTGGGGAAATGGGTGACGTAATCGTTGAATGTCCCGTCGGCCGAGAGCGATCCGACGTAGAGTTCGTTAATGGCGTATCCCACGCAGTTGCGTTTGTCGGCCGAGCCGTGAGTGTCACAAGTGTTCGACGATTCTGTCATCCAGATGCGGAGGTAGCGGACGGGAATCATCCAGGAAACAAGTTTCAGGGTGACCGTGCCGCCCTTGCCTTCGGTGATATTTCCCAGAGGAAAAGTCTGCCATGTGCCTTTGGTTGTGCCGTCGTAGAAAGGCTCGAGTTCGCCAGTCCAGAATTGCACGGAGTAGTGCTTCGCGTAGGGATCGGCCCAGGCGATGCGGATGGCGTTTATATCGATTTTGCTGCCGAGGTCGATCATGACCCACTGCGGATGCAGAGAGTCATCTTCGCCGGTGAAAGCCTTGGTCAGGTACGGGTTGCTCTTCCAGTACGACTTGGGATCTCCGTCGGTGAGGCGCGACCAGCCGTTGCCGTCGCCGCGACTGAAGCCGCGATGGGGCAGCGGGTACGCCCACGAACTATGAATTTCCGCGCCGGGCTCAGCGCTCCCGACGAAGTAGCCCTCCTGCTTTTCGGAGTTGCTCCACTTGCCTGCCGGATTCCAGTGCCAGGCTTCGACCATCAGCTCGGTGTTCTGGCGATAGGTCACGGGCTGCCATCCCGCGCCGAGGATTTCGTGCAGCAGCGGATCTTTCAGCAAGTGGTCGGGTGTGCCGGTGCGCAGGCGGTCGATGGCCGCGCCCAGAGAGCGAACGGGACTGAATGTGTTGGCGACATGCGCGGGATCGGCATCGACGGTGACTTTCTGCGCTGCAGCGGCAGTCGACAGCACCAACGAATAGATGGCAACCGCAAGAAACGCGAGAAAACGATTCTGGAGATGCACCTGGGACTCCTCCGTCGCTGGCAGCGTGACGCAGGTCCAGCGACCTGCTATTGAATCGATTTAAAACTGGGAAAGCTCGCCAAACAGCATACACCGAAGGCCTTGCCGACCTTCGCAGATGTAGGCCTTTGGACGATTTTTCTGGCGGCTTGGACTGGACGAAGCGGCGATAGAGATGTTTTTTGGCCTTATTGGACGACGAAATCGGGGTACAATGCTGACCGCCCTTAGACCGAGAGAACGCGTTCTGCTCTGGGGATCCAAACACAAGGGGAATCGGAGCCACGAATTCGCTCTGCAGAACGCTCTCCTCTCGTCGCCCGAAAACTATTGTCCGAAACAATCGCCTGAAACAATCGCCTGAAACGACAAGGATCTGTGGAGAAGAATTCCTATGACAAATTTACGAAGTTTCGTCGCTGTTGTTTGTTTGCTATTGGCTGCAGCCCGGTTCTCGAGCGCACAACATTGGGTTCCGCTTGCGAATCAGCCAAACGCGAACCTGGGACTCGGCAACCCTCTCTTGCTCACAGACGGCACGGTGATCCTGCACGAAGCCTGCGGACCGCAATGGTGGCGTCTGATTCCGGATCCGTTCGGAAGCTACGTCAACGGCACATGGAAACAGATCGCCTCACTGCCCTCAGGGTATGCTCCCCTCTATTTCGGCTCCGCGGTGTTGCCGGATGGCCGCGTCATGATAGAGGGCGGAGAGTACAACGCGACCAACGGAAACTGCCAGCCGGTATGGACCACCAAGGGCGCGATCTATAACCCGAAAGCCAATAAGTGGAGGATGGTAGCTCCCCCGGCAGGCTGGCAATCGATCGGGGATGCCCAGAGTGTTGTTTTGCCCGATGGCACCTACATGCAAGCGAACTGCTGCTCCCCGCAGAGCGCGCTGCTGGATGCAACCACGTTAACTTGGACCATCACGGGCGCAAACAAGAAAGACGTGAATGACGAAGAGGGCTGGACTCTTATGCCGGACGGCACAGTCCTGACCGTAGACGCCTACGTGTTCGCTTACATCAAGAATGGCAAGCGATATGAGATCTACCATCCATCAACCGGCAAGTGGACGACCCCCGGAAGCACGCCCGTGCAGCTATGGGATTCCTATCCAAATGCAAACCAAGCGTCGTATGAACTCGGGCCCGGTGTTCTAAGACCCGACGGGACTGTCTTCTACCTGGGTGCAAACGGCGCTCCGGGACAAGCCGGGCACACCGCTACCTATAGCACCATGACGAAAACCTGGACTGCGGGACCCGACATTCCGGACGGAATGGATGTTGCCGACGGACCGGCGGCGTTGCTGCCGGGTGGGAACGTTCTGTTCCAAGCCAGCCCGGGTATCTTTAATACGGGATCCAAATTCTTCACTTGGAATGGAACCAAATTTAGCGACGTCACGTGGGGCAACACCGACGCACCGAACATTTCCTCGTACTGGGGGAATATGATGCTGCTGCCCACCGGCGAGGTGCTGTACACCGACTTCGGCAACGTTTGGGTATTCCAGAGCAGCTTAAATCCCAAGAGCGCATGGCTCCCGCAGATTCTCTCGGCGCCCACGGATGTGAAGCCGGGGCACACCTATGTTGTAGCGGGCCTGAACTTCAATGGATTCTCGCAAGGCGCGGCATACGGTGACGATGTCCAGGGGGCCACGAACTATCCCCTGGTGCAAATCACGAACAGGGAGACCGGCAGGGTCTACTACGCGCGGACTCACGATCACAGTACGATGGGAATTGCCTACACCTCACCGGCATCGACCAATTTTGATGTACCCGGCAACATCGAGACCGGCCTCAGTGACTTGCGGGTGGTGTGCAACGGCATTGCGTCTTCCCCGGTAACGGTGAACATACAGTAGAAACGCAGCTGGCGTCTGCGCAGGAGTCCAAATGGGATGACCCGGAGCGCCGTTTTCAGAAACGGCGGGGCCGGCACATCGCGATCATTTCACCGACGGTGTCCTGAGCTTTTGCTGTGAAAGCTCAGGACACCTGTCGCACCCCCGCCACGTTGACCGACGTCCCTCTGCCCTGCTACCGTCATTTGTTTGCCCTCTCGCGTGCGGACGGCTCTGCCGGGCGGCAAACGTGAATCCCGTTGCGCGCCGGAGCCGCAGTCCAGAGTTCATAACCGGGGAGATACACCATGCCTGCTATCAAATTTCGCGGTGTCGATTTCATCCAGTACGATTCCCTGCTGACGGATGACGAGCGGCTGGTGCGTGACACCACGCGCCAGTTCATCGAAGACAATCTGATTCCCATCATCGAAGAATGCAACCGTGCTGGGCGCTTTCCGCGCGAACTGGTCAAGCCGATGGCCGACCTCGGATTTTTTGGCGCGTCGCTGAAGGGCTATGGCTGCGCTGGGATGGGCAATGTGGAATACGGCCTGATGACGCAAGAACTGGAGCGCGGCGACTCGGGTGTGCGCAGCTTTGTGAGCGTGCAGTCGGGCCTGTGCATGTATCCGATTTACGAATTCGGAAGCGACGAGCAGAAGCAAACCTGGCTGCCTCCTATGCAGAAGGGTGAGAAGCTCGGGTGCTTTGGCTTGACGGAGCCTGACTTCGGCTCGAACCCCGGCGGTATGCGTACGCGAGCGAAGAAAGTCGGAAGTGAATATGTGATCAATGGCGAGAAGATGTGGATTACGTCTGGCACCATCGCAGACGTCGCGATCATCTGGGCGAAGGCCGAGAACGAGAATGACAAGATTCGAGGCTTCCTGGTCGAGACTGATCGGCCCGGATTCAAGGCCGACGACATTCACGGCAAGTGGTCGCTGCGTGCGTCAGTGACGTCGGGGCTGTCGCTGCAGGATGTGCATGTGCCGGAATCGAATCTGCTGCCAAAGTCAGGCGGGCTGAGGTCTCCGCTGATGTGCTTGAACCAGGCGCGTTACGGCATCGCGTGGGGAGCGCTCGGGGCTGCGATGGCATGCTACGACTGCGCGCTGCAGTATTCGCTGCTGCGCAAGCAGTGGCGCAATCAGCCCATCGCCTCGCACCAACTCGTGCAAGACAAGCTCACCTGGATGATCAGCGAAATCACGAAGGCACAGTTGCTGGTGCTGCAGGTTGGCCGATTGAAGGACGCGGGCAAGATCGAGCCGCAACATATTTCAATGGCGAAGCGCAACAACGTGTGGATGGCGCTGGAATGCGCCCGCCTGTCGCGCGATATTCTGGGCGCGAATGGCGTGGCTGATGATTATCCCGTCATGCGCCACATGATGAACCTGGAATCGGTGAAGACCTATGAGGGCACGCATGACGTGCACTCGTTGATCATCGGGCAGAGCATCACGGGGATTGACGCGTTCTAGGACTCCGGAACGATTTCGAATCGTGTTGTCCCGGATAGAAAGTTGCGCTCGGAATTTGCGGATATGCTTGAGCTTTGGATCTGCATCGAGAATCGCCGAAGGTTCGGCACTTACTCCGCCGATGCACCCGCATTCTTCGCCAGAGCTTCCCGGAGCAGCATCTTGATGTAGGTCTGGTAGCCCAAGCCTTTTTGGGCAGCCAATCGTCGCGCCGTTTCCAGGTCTTCCTTCGGAATGCGCAGCGTTACCGGCTGCGAGGGCTTCGCTCCACGGAGCAGGTTGCCCAGCGTCAATGGCCGCTTCTGTTTCACCCGTTGGCGGATTTCCGTCTCGATTTCGGAACGATGCGCGTCCCACCACGCGGCTTCCTTCGCCTCACTAGAGAATCTTGGGATGATCACCTGCTTCATTTTCACTTTTGCCATGTTTATTCCAGCCCCCATTGTTCCAGGTATAGAGCCGCCGTCTCGTTGTCCGCAGTCCGCCTGTTATTGGGCGAATCGCTTCGCGTCGCAAGGCCAAGACGATGCTCAGTATGCGACCGGCGCGAGGGGCACCGACGGCAAGCCAGCGTTGCTCGTTCTCCTCCATCTGGTATTCCAGCAGGATGTGACTTCCGGTTAAGACATCCTCTGCGTCGGAACGACTGATACTATGTTTGCCAAGATGCCTCTCGTTCTCGTCATCCCAGTCGAACTCGCAGTCGTCTTTCGCTGTTCACAGTGTACATTAAACGTACATACACGCCCATTTGCCTTGTAAGTCATTGCATAGATGTGCCTTAACGGTTCAGTTTCTCGCAGCAGATTCGAGTCCCATGACTCCAGAGAAAAAGCGGCGGGTTGCGATGGCGGGGATGTTCCTCTCTGGTATGCTCGCCTGCCTTGATGCGGTCAAGGACGCCCGAATCTTCTGGCCTCCGGATGTAGTGTGGGAAGGACTGAATAATCCGAACCGGCTGAAACTGGGTGCGGGGATCGCGCTGATCGTGGTCAGTTTCGTGATGTCGGTGGTGCAGTCGCGCTCTACATCGGAGCGGTGATGTTACGGATTTATGCTATCGTGACCGCAATCCTGACTTGGTTAGGTCTCGCGCTGCAGTGTTATCTCACCGTTACGCTTTCGATCTCGATTGGCAAGACTCTGGTCGCGGGTCTGATCAGCTTCTTCAGTTACTTCACCATCCTCACGAACCTGCTTGCGGCTGTGGTTCTTAGCTGTTCGGCTAGGGCTCCGAAGCCGGTCTGGGTGCCTTCTTCGCGAGTGTCACGGTGCAGTCCGGGACTGCCGTGTACATTGCGATCGTTGGAATCGTTTACTCACTGCTGCTACGTCACATCTGGAATCCGCAGGGCTGGCAGATAGTCGCGGACGTGCTTCTGCACGACCTGATTCCCTTGCTCTACGTCGCGTACTGGGTGATCTTTGTGCGAAGAGTTCACTGCTGTGGAAGCATGCTGTTTGGTGGTTAGCGTATCCGGCTGCTTAGTTTTGCTTATGCGTTGCTGCGGGGAGCGGAGTTGGGCTGGTATCTTTATCCGTTTCTCGATGCGAATGCTTTGGGATATTCGCGAGTGTCGATCAATGCGGTTATGCTGCTGGTGGGTTTTTTGCTGATGGGACTGCTGGTAGTCGGGATTGGGTGTTGGATGGGGCGAACCACGACCGACAGTGGTTCGTACTCTCACTGACCAACTCGCCGGGCTGCGCCCGGCGGACGGCCGAAGGCGGCCGTTCCCACATATTCAACACCGACTCAACAGACATTCTCCATACTTCAGCCGTAAATCTCTTCTAGCAATTCATAGGCACGGCGGAGGTGGGGGATGACGATGCTGCCTCCGACCACCAGCGCGACGTTGAGCGATTCTTCCTGCTCGGCGCGAGTCACGCCCAAGCGGTAGGCCTGGATGGCGTGATACATGATGCAATCGTCGCAGCGCAGGCAGGCCGAGGCGACGAGTCCCATCAACTCTTTCGTCTTGGCCGGGAGCGTGCCTTCCAGATACGCATTGTGATCGATGTTGTAGAAACGCTTCACCAGGAAATTGTTGGCCTTGTCGACATTGGCGTTGAGGCGCGCGCGGGTTTCGATGAAGCGGCGCGCGATCTCGCTCTTGTCGGCGACGTACTTCTCGGTGAAAAGATACGTGGGCTCTTTGCGTTCCGGGCGGTCTGGAGTTGGGTGCTCCGCCGGCGCGGAATGGTCGCTAGAGGTTGTGCTCATGGGCAAATAGTAGCAGAGGCAGCTGCGGCATGAGCGTGCTGCAACGTGGCTAGGCACTCTTTTCGTCGCCGCGGCACATAGAGCTACGCTGTCGGCTTGTCGCGAGGGGGCTCGACTGCCAGAAATTCTTCTGCGAAGCGGCGCGCGTATCCTTCGAGCAACCTTGGTATCCTCTGCGGATCGGACGACCGGAGCACCAAGCCTGCGTGGTGATGCTTCTTGATGCGCAGGTAGACTTCGGAATCGTTGTAGGCGGAGGTGTCGGGATCGTCCTGCCGCGCTAGAGAAAGAATCACACCGGCATATTCTTCGCGCACGGGCGGCAGTTTGTAGCTGCCATCGCCGCCAGCGACTTCGATTCGCGCCCACTCGCGCCAGAGGTTGACTCCCGTAGCGGCTTCGACCATTTCGTTGATATAGGCTCCGCCGACGCGCGCCGCACATTCGAGAAAATAGAAGTGCCCGTCCGCATGTGCTCGGATGAATTCAGCGTGAGCAACACCCCGCACCAGGCCGAGCGCCGCGATCAGGTCGTGGTTGATCGCGCGTAACCCCGAGTCCTCTTCGCTTTCTCGCGGCACGGTGAACGTCGTGAAGATTCCGCCGCCTTGCGCCACGTTCATGGGAGGCTTGCCGTATTTGCTGACATTGGCGAAGACGACTGCGTTCTCGGACACGACGGAGTCGACGTGAAAGACATCGCCGGGGAGAAATCTCTCCAGCAAGTAGGAAGACTGCTTGTCGCCTAGCTGTTCAAGCTGCGGCCACAGCTCTTCGGCCGCGTGGATCTTCTTGATGCCGATGGCGGACGCCTCCTGCCGAGGTTTGAGCACCCATGGACCGGGCACGTGCTCCAGGTAGTAGCGGATGTCAGCATGGTTCACGATTGGCACGAAATCGGGCACGCGCACATGGCGATCGAGCGCGCGCATGCGCATGGCCAACTTGTCGCGAAAATAACGCATGGTGGTAAGGCCCATGCCAGGAATGCGCAGATGCTCGCGAAGAGTGGCGGCCGTTTCCATGTCGTATTCATCGAGCGCCACGATGTGGTCGAGTTTATGGTTGCGCGCCAGATGGGTCACGGCGCCGACGATGTCGGCGAGGGCAATCTCCTCGGGAAGGTAGAAGGTGTCATCGAGGCTTTCGCGCGGCCAATCGGCGTCGCGCAGTTTTTCTGCAGTGAGTAGTATGACGCGGCACCCTTGGCGCTTGCACTCGCGCATGAACTCCTGCCCTTTCTCGTAGGTGGTGATGCACAGGAAAGTCAGCGGGCGGTCAGGCATGGGATTCATTTCGCGGCAGGTCTGCGAGAATACCACGGCGCAAGCTGGCCCGAAGATCAAATATTCCGATCGTGCCAACTACTCGATGAGGATCGCCGTTTAAAGGCCGATTGGGCAACTTCGGCGGCTCTGATAAACTTTTGCGAAATGCCTGACGCAACGCAACGCCGCAAAAACACCGCGCCATGGTGGGGCTTTTTGTTCGCGCTGGGAGCGATCGGCTGCAACATCGCATTCTTTGTCAGCCCTCCCTTGCAGGGAACGCTTCCCTGGCTGAGCCTGCTGTTCGCGCTCCTGGCGCTGGTTTTTCTTGGCACTGGACTGCGCCGGGCGTTTGCCCAGGCGTCTGTCTATCGCGGCAAAGTGCTCAGCATCGTGCTGACGGTGATTGCCCTGTTTCCTCTCGGACTCAGCGGGTTTGCGTTCGTCAAGGCGCGGGAATTGCCGGGTTCAACTGCGGCTCCACAGGTCGGGCAGAAGGTTCCTGACTTCACTCTTGCCGATACTTCAGGCCAGCCTGTATCGCTCGATCAGCTTCTCGCACCGGCTGGTTCCGCTTCTACATCTCAGTCGCAAGCCCAGGCTCCCAAGGCGGTGTTGCTGATTTTTTACCGCGGCTACTGGTGACCGTACTGCAACCTCGAGTTACGAGGTGTGGAGAAACGGCTTCCGGAGTTCGAAGCGGCGGGCGTACGTCCGGTCGCGATCAGCGTCGACGCGCCGGAACTGTCGCGCGATCTTGCCCACAAAGCGGGATACACTTTCCCGATTCTTTCTGATCCCGATACCGCGGTGATTCGGCGCTATCACTTGCTGCACACGGGGGGCGGGCCGGATGGCCACGACATCGCGCGGCCAGCCGAGTTGCTGGTGGACTCGTCCAAGATTGTTCGCTGGACCAACTTCACCGAAGATATCCGTGTCCGAGCTCGCGCCGACGAGATGCTGGCTGCCGCGAAGCAACTGCACTAGCGCTCGCGATCCGTTTGCGCCCGGGACGATCGCACCCACGCCGCGACCAGCGACGCCAGCACGACAACCACGATGGTCCAGATCATGTAGAGCGTTTCCTGTTCGATGGCATGATGCACTCTTTCGTTCAGTGCGAAGCCCATCGCAAGGAATACATTGTCAACAAAACCATGGACGGACTGCATGGCTTTCCACACCATACTGCCGTCACTGCGCAGCGCGCTCAAGCTGAGTCCGCCCAGCAGTCCGGTGGTGCTCGCCTGGAACCGGTCGCTCGCCGTAGACACGACAATCACCGAAAGCAGCGAGCCATTGATTAATCCCGCCAGGAAGGCGCACAGGATCGGCCAGTCGATATAGATTCCCAAAGCCGCAAGTGCTACGTTCACCAGAACCCAAAGACCACCCAGAAGCGGCACCCAAATCCCGTTCGAGGACGGCGCCTCAGGCTTTGCAATCGACAGCACACGGTCCGCTACAGCTGACATAAAAACCTCCAAACTGCTCTGACCCATAGTGCGCGAGAAGAGGAATTCGTTTCGAGAGCAGATTGCATGCGACGTGTGCGAGTGCAAGATCGATCTTTTAGGGCCAAATTCAAAGTGTCATCCAACACGTCTTTCAATCCTGCCCGCAGTTGCGATATAGTCTCAACCCGGCGCGCAACTGCGGCATCAAAGCGCGCTCGGGAGACCGTAAATGGGTACGCAGACTCGTCCGGAAGGCAAGGCCCGCGTTTTCGGGGAGAACATTGAGAGCGACCTGGCGTCGCGATTCCTGCGCGTAGTGGAGGTGGCTGCGATCGAATCGGCCCGCACCATGGGACAGGGCGAGCGCAAACTCAGCGACCAGGTGGCCACCGAGGCCATGCGGCGAACCATGGACTCGATTCCCATGCGTGGCACGATTGTGATCGGTGAGGGCGAGCGTGACGAGGCGCCCATGCTCTATATCGGGGAGAAAGTGGGAGCTGAGTTTCCCGACGGCACCGAGGTCCCCGAAGTCGACATCGCGGTCGATCCGCTGGAAGGCACGAATCTGTGTGCCACGGGAGCGCCGGGGGCTATTACTGTGCTCGCTGCTTCTGAGCGCGGAGGCTTGCTCAACGCGCCCGACTGCTACATGGACAAGATCGTTGTCGGCCCGTCGTGTAAAGACGCGGTGTATATCGACGCGCCTGTATCGCACAATCTCAAGAACATCGCCCGGCGACTGGATCGCGATGTGGAAGACCTGGTTGTGATCGTGCTCGACCGTCCACGGCACGAGAAGCTCATCGCCGATATTCGAGCCTGCGGAGCACGTATCCGCCTGATCGGCGACGGCGACCTTTCCGCCGGAATCGCGGCGGCCGTGATTGGAACCGGTGTGCACGCCGTGATGGGATCCGGAGGGGCGCCGGAGGGCGTCATCACAGCGGCTGCGGTTCGCTGTCTGAATGGCTACATGCTGGGGCGCTTGGTGGTGAAAGCGGAACACGAAGAGCGTCTGGAACGGATGGGGATCAAAGACAAGAATCGCATCTATGAAGCGGAAGACCTCGCTCCGGGCAAGCAATTGATCTTCGCCGCCACGGGCGTGACCGATGGTGCGCTGATGAAGGGCGTGCGCTTCTTCGGCGAAGGAACGCGCACTTCGTCCGTGATCATGACGCTGCGCACGGGCAAGGTGCGGTTTGTGGAGAGCATTCACCTGGAAAAGAGTCCAGATGTGAAGGTGCGGTTCTAGAGATCGCGATTGACAGCGACCTCCTAACCATCTAGAATAATCATCTAGATGATTAGGAGAGTTGAATCCATGCGAACCGTTGGTCTGTTTGAAGCCAAGCAGAAGCTCTCGGAACTGGTCGAGAGGGCGAATGAAGGCGAACGCATCGGCATCACGCGCCGCGGAAAGCTGGCCGCCATTATCGTTCCCGCTCGCGAAGACGTCAGTCTGAAAGACGCTTTTGCACAGATCGAACAGATCCGCATGCGGGCCAAAGCACTACCCAAGGGCACGACGATTAAGGATCTGATCGACGAAGGACGACGGTGAAGCGTTTTGTTCTGGACGCGTCCGTGGCACTAGCCTGGTTCGTAGATCGTCAGATCGCGCCTTATGCCACCGATGTTAAGCAACGGTTACTGGCAGGTGACCGCGCTGTAGTTCCAACAGTTTGGCGGCTTGAAGTCGCAAATGGATTTGTAACGGCGGAAAGACGAGGCATTCTCACTCCGTCCGACATCTTGCCGGCCCTGCAGAATCTGCAGATTGTGATCGCTCAATCCATCGATGAGAGCGCACGCCCAGTCCCAATGAGGCATGTCATAGCGACTGCCCGGCGGTTTCAACTTACAGCATACGACGCAGAGTACCTGGACACAGCACGACTCCAGCAGCTTTCCCTCGCTACTCTGGATCGGAAACTCGAACAGGCGGCAACTCAGGCCGGCGTCCAACTGCTTCGATGAGACTTCGCTATTTCAGGTAATACGAATCCTTCTTCAGCTCATCCGGGATGGGCGGAAACGGCGGCCAGTCCTGAGAGTATCCCTTCAGCAGTGGAGTCGCGACCTCGGAGCGCAGCGTTCCGTCGTGCACCGTGAACCTATGCGGATTGCCTGGTGAATATCCTTCCCACAAACACACGCCAGCATACGCGCCGTCTTTGCGCAGGACGTAATACGTCATATCCATGTAGCGGAGTTTTGTCATGTCGCCGTTGTAATTGCGGACGATGCGTTTGAGCGCGTCCATGCCGGCTTCCTGCGGAGACATGCCGTGGCGCATATTTTCGACGATGGTGTGAGCGCCGGCGACTTTGATGTTCTCTTCCCCGGCGCCGGTTGCGCCGGCGGAGCCAATGTCCTGATCGGTGAAGCATCCAGCACCGATGATGGGCGAATCGCCGCAACGGCCGGGCAGTTTGAAGGCTAGTCCACTGGTGGTGGTGATGCCTGACATTTCCCCTTTGTCGTTCAGGACCGAGCAGTGGATCGTGCCCGTGGGCGGAAACAGCACGCGATGCACGGCTGCGAGTTGGAACTCGAGTTCGATGCCGAGATCGGCGGCACGCTGCTGCAACTGCTGAATGCGATCCTGCCAAAGCTCGGCTTGCGGTTTCGACTGGGGCGCGGGTGGATGCCAATGCGGATCGGCCATGCCTGGTCCCCACCAGTCGCGGTCGGAATTGAATTCTTTCCATAGCAGCCAGATTTTGCGGGAGCGTTCGGTCAGCAGATTTTCGCGCGGAAAGCCCATGGCCACGGCGAATTTTTCTGCGCCCTCGCCGACCAGCATGACGTGGCCGGTGTGTTCCATCACTGCTCGGCCGACCATCGAGACATTCTTGATGTTACGTACACCACCGACGGAGCCTGCACGGCGTGTAGGTCCGTGCATGCAGCAGGAGTCCAGTTCGACCACTCCTTCCTCGTTGGGCAGGCCGCCGAGACCGACCGAGTCGTCGTTGGGATCGTCCTCTGGACCTTTCACGACGCGGATGCCGGCCTCGAGCGTATCGCCGCCGCCTTTCAGGTAAGCGTACGCCGCTTCCGTATAGGCATAGCCGTTGTGAGCGCAAATGATGACTGTGCGTTTGGGGGAATCTCCGTTGGACGCATGGCCTTGCTGGCTGCTTTGGGCGAGCGCTTCGGGGATGGCAGCATGCGCTCCTACCCCGGTGGCAACGGCTCCGAGCACAGACGACTTCACGAAATCACGGCGCGAGAATGTCACGAATCCTCCAGATTGCTGTTCGCTTGCGACGACAAAGCTGCAGGCGAAGCGGGAAGCATATCACGGGCTGGGTGCGGCGTTCACTCGGTGGGTCAGATCCCGCAGGAAGAAAAAACCCCAACCACGAAGGGCACTAAGGATCACGAAGGAATTCGGAAATCAAAGATCTCGTTCGTGTACCTCGCAACGGAGTTCATTTCTTTACCAAGTCCGGCCAGTTCGTCGTGACTGTGAAGGGCGCCCTGCTTCCAGCTCCATAGTTGGTGATGTAGATCTTCTGCCCATCACGGGAGACGGCGTAGTAATTTCCGACCGGATGCGCATCGAGATCGAAGAGCGGCTGTGGCTTATCACTCTGAAAGTGATCCCCGGTGATGCTCAGGCGGGCTGACATGAGCGCGGCCGACGAGCTGTTGGTAAAGAACAGCTCTTTCCCGTCCCCCCGCCAGACCGGAAACGTACCACCGCCGTTCGATACCTGCCACTTGCCGCCCGCAATCGATGGAGTCCCATCCGGCGTAATCCGGAAAGGCACGACGTAAATTTCGGGCAGGCTCGATTCACTCGAGCAATAGGCCAGCCATCGGCCGTCCGCAGACAATGCAATTCCGAAGGTTGCCAGCTTCGACGGTAATAAAGGAATCACTTTGTGCCCGCCGTCGAGTGCAAGGGCGCTGACCTCGTCGGGACCACGGTAGATCAGGTATTTCCCGTCTGGGGTCCAACCAGCGGTATAGAGTCTTTGGGGCGCGTTGTTGCCGTCCGCACTGCCCTTTTGAATCGGAAGTTTGAGCCAGACATCTTCGGCGCCGCTGCCGGAAACATCCTTCACAACGATGGTATCTCCTTCGGCATCGATGCGGTCGAAAGCCAGTTTCTTGCCATCCGGCGACCACGTGGGTGAGAAAGAGTGCTGGTCGAAGGTGAGCTTGGCTTTGCTGTTCTTGTGGAGATCGAAGACCCAAATGTCATTCAGCTGCCCCGAAGAAATGCCCAGCGAACCGGCCAGTTGATCACCCTTCGGAGAAAGCGTGAGGGTCTGAATCAGGTCTTTCTCCTCGCTCAAGATGGTCGGCTTCCCGCTGCGGTCAAAAGAGACGAGGCGCGTTCCCGCGACAACCGCGCCGGTCTGATAGATCAAAGTCGAACCCGCTACAGAGAAGGCTGCAAAGTTGAACTGGGGATCATTCTGCACGTGTTCGGCGGCGACGTCGGGCTCACCGGTGAAACGCAGCGTCCCTGGGTCAAAGCCCCGGATCAACAAACTGTTGTCCGAAACGTAAAACAAATGGCCGTTGGAAAAGATCGCGCTTGAGATCACGTCTTCCACAATGATCGGGTTGGGAGCGTCCAAAGAAGCGACGAATAAGTGGGCGGTAGGGATTAGTGGTGCCTGCGCGACAAACAGGAAGTGCTTCTGATCGGGAAGAAACTGGGGAAAGCGATGGCTGGTTTCGTGGCGCGTTTCGTCGAGGCTGGTAACGCGGACGGGCTTGCCGCCAGATGCGTCCACCCGGGACAGGGTGCCCGCGCGTGCACCAAACAGGATGACCCCCTCGGTGGACCAGGTTCCACCGCGACCCTCCATGACATCGCAGATGGGAATCGAGGTTCCGCTCGACAGATCAAGCTTCTTCAGTTTTCCTCCAGCGAAGAACGCCAGAAATTTTCCATCCGGTGACCAAAACGGATAGATGGCTCCCTCAGTACCGGGAAGGAGACGGGCTTCCGTTGAATCGAGCGAACGCAGCCATAGACCAGCCGTTCCGCTTTTGCCCTGCCTGAAGGCCACGAACGCGATCTTGTTTCCATCGGGCGACGAAATCGGCGGCCCGGAGAGGCCGCGGAAGTTGAAGTAAGTGTCGGGCGGCGGGTTTACTTCGAACTGACTTAGGTGCGCCGGGCCCTTTGACCATCGTGTGCCTACAACAAATGCGGCGGCAATCATCACGCCCGCGGCGAGCAGCGTCCAAAGGAGCTTTCCGCTGCGCCGAGAAACCTCGGCGGCCTTCGGCTCTTTCGCAGCCCACTGCAGTTGCCGCGAAACGTCAGCACAGCTTTGCCACCGTTCGTCCGGATCCTTGGCGATGCAGGTCGCGATCACGTGTTCCAGGGCAGGAGGCGACAGGGGTTGGATCGCGCTCAGCGGCTTGGGTTCGGCCGCCAGGATTGAGGCAATCGTGCTGGCCGTTGTCTTGCCTTCAAACGCGCGCTTGCCGGTGATCATTTCGTACAAAACCGAGCCCAACGCAAAAATGTCGCTCCGCTTGTCCGCTTCTTTGCCTTCCAGTTGCTCCGGAGCCATGTACTGAATGGTGCCCACAATGGTGCCTTCCGTGGTCAACGGTTGCGACATCGTGGCCAGCGAGTTCGAGGCAGACAAGTTTCCCAAACAAGCCGGCGGTGCTTTGGCCAGGCCGAAGTCCATCAGCTTCGCTCCCGACTTGGTCAGCATGATATTGCCCGGCTTGAGGTCGCGATGCACCACACCGCTGCGGTGAGCCTGTTCGAGCCCCTGACAAATCTCAGTGCCGACGCGGAACACCTGCTCCAGCGTCAACCTTCCCTTGCGCAGGCGCTCCCCTAGAGTCTCGCCTTCCAGGTATTCCATGACGAGGTAGTTGATTCCGTCATGCGCGCCGACATCGTAGAGGTGGCAGATGTTGGGATGGCTCAGCGATGAGATGGCGCGCGCCTCACGATCAAAGCGCTGCAGAGCCTCGGGATTCGAAGAGAGATGTGCGGGAAGAATCTTGACGGCGACCGTGCGGTCGAGTCGCGTGTCGCGCGCGCGATACACTTCGCCCATCCCGCCCGCGCCGAGCGGCGATTGAATCTCGTAGGGCCCCAGCCGTGTACCCGAGGTGAGTGCCATTATTGGGCCGCAATTATAGTGTCATTCTCCCCCGGCGACAATTTCAGCCGGCAACACTCTTCCGTGCTGCGGATTGGTCCTCAGTTTTCAGCGGCTGGCGAATCTGCGCAGGCGGCCGGGGTAGGCTGCCCCTGCTTTCTCCAATCGTTCGGCCGCAGTTGTTGAGATCGGCTGCACTTTCTCCGAGCGGAAGCGCAGCAGCGCGGCGACATTGCCTACCTTGTCGAACTCCGGGTCATCCTTCACGTAGAAGGTTTCGATATCGCGGCGAATAACCCAGGGCAGAATGGCCTCGCCCACGTCAACGACTTCCTGCGTGGCGCGACCGCAAACCGGACAGAAGCCCACGAGATGAGCATCAATGTGGCCACATCCCGAACACTCGACGGCATGGGCCTGCAGGCTCTCCCCGATCAGCAGGGTCTGCACCTCTCCCAGTTCCAACGAACGTAGTACGCGGCGCAGGCCGGTCACGCCGCGCCCGTTGCTGCGTGCCTGTTCCAATGCCTGGCTGACCAGGTCGCGGCGACGATCGCTCTGCCAGTGATCGACAATCTGCTGGCCGTGGGTACGGATCTCATCGCGGGTGACATGCGCCAAATCCGCATGGAAGCGGCCGATCAGGGCCTGACTCACGTAAGAGTGCAGTTGGGATTCGAGCAGCGCGCGGTGAGAATCGGGGCAGGCAAGAATCCATTTCTCAAAGACGCCTCTTTCGAGCAAGTCCTTCAGCGATTCGGCCACATGCTTGAAATGCTGTCGGGTCTCGTCTTCGGCGCGGCGCTGGGCATGGCCTCCGTCGTAGCCGGCATAGCCGTCACTGCGGCCTTTGCGGGTCAGTGGGTGGAACAGGTCTTCGCGCTCGGTCAACTCGCCTAGGCGAAGATCGAAGATGCGGGCGCGGTGCCGGTCGACCAGCACGACGCCCAGCAGCGGAGAGGCACCCAGAAGGTGGGCAATCGGTTTGAGATGAAAATGACGGTCCAAGAAAAGTTGCGTACTCGGAAGGCTGGCGGGCAAATCATATTCGCGCCACAGGTTGTGGGAGGCGCAGGCGTACACGGCCTTGCCGTGAGTCCCGTTGCTGCGCAGTTCGGCCGACATACGGAGGATGCGATCCAGATCGGCGCGGGTACTGTCTTTCTGGTCTTTATTATTCACGGTGCGTAGTGCTTCGCGCACCAAGTCCTTGACGAGAATTGTGTCTTCTTTGTGCGCCTTATTTCGCGGTGTGGACGGCTGGAAATAAAAACTGACGGCACAAGATTTTTCATCCTGAAATTCAGCTAATTCTCGGATTTGTTCTCGAGTCATGGTCATGAATGACCTCCCCAAAAATTGAGATTGGATTAAGCGGCGCCGGTCGGAACGAACCGGCCTTGAAACTGCTTGGCCAGTCCAGGAGCTTTGCGTAAGTGGTCGCGCGCGGCAGAAACGAAGGCGAGCACGCGGTCGGCCGGGACGCCGGTGATCGCCGAAATCTCATCGACACTGAAGCCTTCGACCGCATGCAGAATGAAGGCCTCGCGCGGGCCGGAACCGAGGTCGCGCAATGAGGACGCGATCAGGCGTAGAAGTTCGTCGGAGGCCATGATCTGCTCGGGCGTGGCCACGCGTGCGTCGGCTATGACGGTCGCACCGGTGATGGATTCGTCGGGCTGGTGAAACTGCAGTTCTGGTTCGTCACTGCCCTTGACGTTGCGCGGGCGCGCAGAGTCTTCCAGCGGCATGGCGTTACCATTGCTTTCGTCGGTGCGTGAAAGTTCGTCCAACGACTGCAAGGCCAAGCGATAGAGCCAGGGCTCGAGCGCCAGTCGCTCAGGCTTCTCCTGACCATTGCCCAGGGCGGCGGCAATGGTTTCGTCAATGACTTCATCTTTCGAGACGCTGTCCGCCGCAATCGATTCCTGGGCCTCGCGGAAATAGATTTCCCGTTCGACAAAACGCTCCAGTCGCGCCAGATTGATGTTCACGTACGAGCGAATGTCGTCGGAAGAAATCGTCGGCGGAAAAACGGCGGCGAGCGTCTGCTCGAACGGAACTTCGCGCATGACGGCCCCGGGCCGGACGCTGGTTCCCCGCTTGCCACGCTGCCACTTGTGCGACGCGCGCAGCAGGTCTTTGTGTTTGTTGACCTGCTGCAGCAGATCCTCAAAGGCAGTCTTCACCGCAGTTGCTGCGCTCGGTGCCGAAGTCTGCACTGCCATTTGACCCGACGGCAAGCGCAGGTTCAGCGAAACGCTGGTACCCTCGCGGGGAGAGATCTCCTCGACCATGCCCTTCAAGTGGACGAGTTCGGGACGGAAAACCTGCAGGCGTTTTTGCAGTTTTTCAATCTGATATTGAATGTCTTTTTCGACGGCGGGAATTTTATGAAGACGGTAGCTGACGTGAACGTTCATAGCGCCTCGGCCTTGCTAACGAAGTGCGCAACCAAGTGCTTTCTGAGCCGATTGTACACCCGGAGGAAAAAACGCAAGCGGAGAATTCAACGGCTGACTCACTGAGATGGCCTCACTCTGGATTTCGTTGCAAACAGAAATGGTTGGCTGGATCGTGGGTTGCAATCCTGGGTTGCAACCGTTAGAACGTGCAGGATATGATCCCGGCACGATGATCTTGTCAAGACTTCCTCTACTGGCACTTCTCACTGCCTTCGCCTGCGCGCAGGCTCCATCACCAAAAGAAGTTGAAAGCGTCTATCCTGACGCGCATGCGCTCTACCTTGATCTGCATCAGAATCCTGAACTCTCGGCGCATGAGACGCAGACCGCAAAGAAGCTTGCGGACCGGTTGCGAAGCGCCGGGTATGAGGTGACCGAACATGTGGGTGGCACGGGAGTGGTCGCCATTCTCAAGAACGGACCCGGCCCTGTAATCATGTTGCGCACGGAACTGGATGCGCTTCCGGTGGAGGAGAAGACGGGCCTCCCCTACGCCAGCAAAGTGCGCACGAAAGATGACGTCGGCCACGACGTTCCGGTAATGCACGCCTGCGGACACGACCTACACATGGCAGCCCTTCTCGGTACGGCCGAGATCATGGCACGCAGCAAGAATACCTGGCATGGAACCCTGATACTGATCGGCCAGCCCGCCGAGGAGACGATTGGCGGAGCGGAGGGGATGATTCGCGACGGAGTGTTTACGAAGTTCGCGAAGCCGGACGTTGCCGTGGCTTTGCATGTTGGCAATGAATTTCCCGCTGGAATTGCGGCGATCACTCCGGGCGTCTACAACACAAACTCAGATTCGGTGCGAATCACGATCTATGGCAGGGGTGGACATGGCGCCGCGCCGCATACGACGGTCGATCCCATCGTAATCGCTGCCCGAACCATTCTTGCGCTTCAGACGATTGTGTCGCGCGAAGTCAAACCCGGAGAAATGGCTGTCGTGACGGTTGGGTATATCCAGGCGGGCACGAAGAACAACATCATCTCGGACCGCGCGGGAATGGGGCTGACGATTCGAACTCGCAAGCCGGAGGTGCGCCAGCAGATTCTTGCGGCCGTCACGCGGATCGCCAAGGCGGAGGCCGCCGCAGCTGGAGCGCCGAAGGAACCCTTGGTGGAACGCTACGAAGGAACGGACCTGGTCTACAACAATCCCGCGCTGGCCGAGCGGCTCAGGACTCCTCTCGAAGCTGCGCTGGGAAAAGCTAACGTTGTGACCGGAGAACCGATTACGCCTTCGGAGGATTTTTCCTATTTCGTTCAATCAGGGTGTTCCAGGCTTTTATTTCAGTCTGGCGTAGCTCATGAGAAGTTGTGAAGAGGCGGGTACTCAACTTCCCTCGAATCACTCTGCGCTGTTCGCGCCCGACGTGGATCCAGCGCTGCACGCGGGGATCGCGGCGGAAGTGGCTGTTTTGAGGAATCTGCTGAACGCGTCTCCGGAAGAACTGCACAGACTGACTGCAGACGATTCCCGTTGATTTCTTTATCTTTGTCATCCTGCGCGAAGGACTTATGCAGTGTGCCGTGGACGCCTGTCGTCG
>CAVVXZ010000028.1:0-31834 GCA_963752175.1 uncultured Acidobacteriaceae bacterium | reverse complement strand
GTTTACGGCTTGCACAATGAATTGCCACCGCAATTCGTGGTAGTGCCTCCGCCGTCGGCCCGGACTACGGTTGGAACCACCAAAGTATTAAGAAACAGTAGAGCTGCCCCGAGGACTAGTAGCATGCGTTTCACGGTTGTATTCTCCTTGTGAATGCGAATTGGACCGTGATAATTTCATGGCGCAATCGCAGGCGCAATATAGGTTGCAAACCTTTGAGCGTTCGGAATTCGTAACAAGATGACTCTGAAATCTGCTCTTCAGGACGTGAAAGAAACCACTCTGGCGGCCGTGTCGGGGCTGTTTGGGAAGTTGGCCTATTTGGCATCCCTACGCCATGCTCGCGGACGCTATGAACACTGGGGGATGGAACTGGTCCACGGCCCGGAGGGTTCCGAGCGAGCCTTAAAGACGGCTCATGCCGAGGTCATGGCTGGGATTTTACGGACGCCGCTGGCGTCGCTGGTCGAGGATTTGGACGAATCCAGCCAAGGCAGTGGGGTGGCGGCTCAGGCCTATGTCGAGGGGATGCGCAGTCGACTTGAGGATCTGCTCCCGGGGGAGCGACCGGACTCTCCGGCCGCCAGCCACCTTAGTTCAGTGCTGCTGGCCCTTTCGAGCCTGGAGAAGAATCGAGGGCGTGCCACTCGGTCAATTTCATAGCGACTCCCACGACCTGACCCAGAACCTCTGCTTCCTGCGGGTGGCGTAGGATGCGAACCGGAGCGGGAGACAAGGGGTGCGGTTGCAGAATAATCTCTTCGCGGCGCATGCTGCACCAGCAGCAGGTATGTCCCTCGCGAGTCTCAACAAAATAGATCGGACGTTCGTATTCCGAGCGCCACGAGCCTTCCACCACTTTATTCCTGGATTCGTCAACCTGGATGAAACTGCCGGGCGGCAGGATCGGGTACATAGTGAAATCCTGCGTGCCAACGTAACCATAGGTAAAATCGCTGTTGGCGAATTGCGCCAGATAGGCGATCGGGACCAATCCCCATTGCTCGACCATGCGACCAAGGTTGGTGGTGCGGCGTTCGTCGAAGCCGGGATCCATGCGCACGGGAACTTGCACCGACGAGAGTCCGGCCAGTGCATCCGAAACATGCGATTTCGGCGGGGCCACCAGACCAAGGTCTGTAGCCATGTTATTCAGATCGACGCCGTACCACGACATGAGTTCGCGAATATCGCGGCGGTAAATGACCGACAAGGTGTAGAGCCGAAAAATGCTGGGCAGAATGCCCTTGGTCTCGATGTCGGACAGTCGGCTGGGAGGAATGGAAAATTCCTCGTTGCGATACTTGTCGGCGACGCGCGCACTTGAGTTCTCGACATCACGCATGGTGAGCCCGAGTTTCTCGCGCAGCGTACGAAGACTTTTTCCCGCCGGTAACATGGTGGGCCTCCCCTAGGAAAGTGGGGGAATCATATCAAAGGGCGGACCGCTTGTGACCAGCGATTTGTGCAAAAATTTGGGGGTTGGTGTGTTGTTACGAAATCCGAACACGCGGAGCGCCTTGTCCGGCGCGCAGAATCGAGGGTCCGCCGCATCTGGCGATCCGAAGTAAGCGCCGCTCCCGCGTTGTGGATTTTCTGCTCGAGTTCGGAATTCGTAACAAACTTTCCGGCAGGTAATGTTTTCCCGGCTCCTGCACACCGGGGTTGGCCGGTCTTAACTCTCCGGAACCGTCCTTCTCGTAAGAAACGCACGGAAATCACAGATGACATTTGTCACGCTCACCGCGTGATGGATGGCACTGGTGCGCTCGCCGTCCTTCCGCGATGATGCGATCACTGGACGGAAGAGACGAAATCGATTCCCGACAGACAGCGCCAAGCGCTGGGAGGACAAGATGATCGCTACCTTAGATCAACCGCAGCTCGCAGAACTTCGAAACCTGGACGCGACCGTTGCCAGCCTCGACGGCGTCAGCATGAAGTACGGAAACATCCGGGCGCTGCGTGGCGTTGATTTTCAGGTCCGTTCGGGTGAGGTTGTGGCGTTGCTTGGACCGAATGGCGCGGGCAAAACGACCGCCGTGAAATTGCTATTGGGATTGCTGCAGCCCAATGCCGGAAAAGCTCAGGTTTTCGGCGGCGACCCTACGAATCCCGAAAACCGGATGAGAACGGGTGCGATGTTGCAAGTGGGCCGAGTTCCTGAAACGCTGCGCGTCCGCGAACACATCGACCTGTTTTCCAGCTACTACCCAAAGCCGATGCCGCCCGCAGAGGTGCTGGCCGCTGCAGGTCTGGAGAAATTGGGAGATCGCAAATTCGGCGATCTGTCTGGTGGACAGCGACAGCGCGTGCTGTTTGCCCTCGCGATTTGCGGCGATCCGGATCTGCTGTTTCTCGACGAGCCTACAGTCGGACTCGATGTGGAAGCGCGGCGCATGTTGTGGGATGAAATTCGGCGCATGGTGTCGCGCGGCAAGACGGTGTTGTTGACCACTCATTATTTGCAGGAAGCCGATGAGCTTGCGGACCGCGTCGCCGTCATTAATCAGGGCGAGATTATTGCGCAGGGGACGCCGTCGGAAATTAAGGCGAAAACAGCGGGCAAGAAAATTCGCTGCATCACGAGCCTCAGTCTGAGTGCGCTGCGCCAGATTCCGGGAGTCACTGATGCGCGGGAAGATCGCGAGGCCGTCGAACTTCACGGGGTTGCAGTCGAGCCGATCGTTCGCGAACTGCTGCAGCAGGACGCGAGTCTTTCAGGCTTGGAAATCACCAGCGCCGGCCTCGAAGAGGCGTTCCTTGCTCTGACGCAGGATGCAGGACGCGAAGGAAACTAATCCAACTGGCGAAGCAGATCCACGAGCGACGGAGGATGCAATGAGCACCGCAACCATGACACTGAGCAGCGCACGAGTTGAGCGTTCGCCGAGCCACACCGCCACTATTTACTTCAAGGAAGCGAAGTATGAATTCCTGAAGAACCTGCGCCTGCGCATGTACACGGCGTCGGTGCTCAGTTTCCCGATCATGTTCTACGTACTGTACGGGCTCGTGCTGTATTCGAAGCAGAGCATTGGCAGCACGAGCGTACCCGCGTACTTGATCGCGACGTATGGCACGTTTGGCGTGATGGGCGCGTCGCTGTTTGGAACCGCGGCGGGCCTCGCGTCTGACCGCGGCCTGGGATGGCTGCAGGTGAAACGTGCCAGTCCGATGCCGCCGTTTGCCTACTTCGCAGCGAAAGTGATCACCAGCATGATTTTCAGCACCATCATTGTGCTCGCGCTGTTCGCGCTCGGAATCACTCTGGGTGGTGTGCGCATGCCTCTTGGCGATTTCGCCAAGTTACTGGGCACGCTGGCGGTCGGTTCGCTGCCATTCTCTTGCATGGGATTGGCACTGGGATATTTCACCGGGCCGAACTCGGCGCCCGCTACCATCAACCTGATTTATCTGCCCATGTCGGCTTGCAGCGGATTGTGGGTGCCGTTCATGTTTCTGCCGAAGGTGGTGCGCCAGATCGCGCTCGCGTTGCCTCCGTATCACTTGTCGCAACTCGCGCTGGGGATCGTTGGTGGAGGGCACCGTGAATCGAACGCGAGGCATTGGGAAGTGCTCGCGGCTTTCACCATGATTTGCCTAGGCGTTGCCCGCATTGGGTTCCAGCGCGACAAGGGAAAATTGTACGGCTAGAAGATCGGGCAGGTGCGGCTTCAGAGTGGGGGAGAAACTACAAAGCGCACCACCGTGGAAGAGCGGCCCTTCCAGGGCGGCGTATGAGATGGGATCAGCTGCGGGCTTCAGCCCTTGGGGAAGGAAACGATCATGAGCGTGGATGCGAAAAAATCGATGGGCTGGACTGTGGTCCTGATCCTCATGGGAATGGCGGCTCTGTATGGCGGATCGAAGTGGCTGGCGTTGCTGATTCCCGCGGCCCTGCTCGTGTGGTATAGAGTCAAGCCCAGACTTCGAACTGGCCGGAATTGAACGGAAGGTTGAGAATATAAAGATGCCGTTCCTGGGCTCACGGGAATTCAATACGCAATCTGAGTCGCGTGGTTGGTCGCTGAAACTGCGACCGATTCGATCCGTGGTCCACGACCGAGATCACGGATGGGGGCCTCTGCTCTGGTGGCTTTACCTCGGCTTCTTCTTTGTTCAGCCCGTCGCAGAACACGTCAGCCGTGCCAGGTGGCTCTTCGACATCCTTGGAGCTGCGATCTTTCTGGCACTGTACTGGGGAATTTTCCTGCTGGAAAAGCCTCGCCCGTTGATCCACGTTGGCGGCATGCTGTTGCTGGGAGTCTTGTACTTTCCGTTCAATGCGGGTGGATGTACCTTCTTTATCTTTGCCGCGGCCATGGTTCCATTCATGGTCAGCACTCAGGCTCGCGCCATCGCGGGACTGGTAATCATCGGGGCCGTTGCCGCCACGGAAAGTCTTCTTCTGCGCGTAGGTGGTTGGGAATTGTTTTGGGCGGCAGGCTTTCCCATGTTCATTGGCGCCGGAAACATTTTTTTCGCCGAGCGCAATCGCATGAACTGCCAACTGCGCAAGGCGAACGAAGAGATCGAAAACCTGGCTAAAGTCGCGGAGCGGGAGCGCATCGCGCGCGACCTGCATGATGTATTGGGGCACACGCTTTCGGTCATTACATTGAAGTCGGAACTTGCGGGCAAGTTGATCGACCGCGATCCGGAACGGGCGGGAAAAGAAATCCGCGAAGTCGAGCAGATCTCACGGCAAGCGCTGACGGATGTAAGGGATGCAATTCGCGGATATCGTTCGAAAGGGTTAGTGGCCGAGCTGGCGCAGGCGAAGACGACGCTGGAAACGGCCGGTCTCGCCGTGCAGTGCGATGCCGCGACCACCGTGAAAATTCCCGCGCTGCAGGAAAGCGTGCTCTCGCTGGCAGTGCGCGAAGCGGTCACCAATGTTGTGCGTCACGCGCGAGCCCGCACTTGCCGCATGCGCCTCGAACAGGAGAATGGGAGCTGCCGCTTGGAGATTCACGATGATGGCTGCGGTGCTTCCAGCGGCGAAGGCAACGGATTGCGCGGTATGAGGGAGCGCGTCGAAATGATTGGGGGCACGCTGAACCGCAGCACGGAAGCGGGCACGACTCTCGTCATTACTCTGCCGCTGAAACAGGTCGCGCCGCAAGGCGAAGGCAGCCCGAATTGAATCTGTCATACAAAGAGAGCGGCAGAGAAAGCGGCAAAGAAGGGCGCAAAACCATCCGCGTGGTGCTGGCCGAAGACCAGGGCATGGTGCTGGGAGCGCTGGCCGCGCTGCTCGAAATTGAGGGAGACATTTCGGTCGTCGCGAAGGCAGCGAACGGAAAAGAGGCGTTGCAGGCCGTGCTCGCGCACAAGCCCGACGTCTTCATCACCGACATTGAAATGCCGCACATGAGCGGCCTCGACGTGGCCGCGGAGTTGAAGCGCCGCCGCACCGGAACGCGAGTCGTGATCGTTACGACGTTCGCGCGCTCGGGATACCTGCGCCGCGCCCTCGAATCCGGAGCCAGCGGATATCTGCTGAAGGATATGCGTGCCGAAGAACTCGCGGATGCTGTGCGCCGAGTTCATCAGGGACTGCGTGTGATTCATCCTGAACTCGCGACCGAAGCATGGGGAGAGATGGATCCACTCACCGACCGCGAACGGCAGGTGCTGCGGCTCGCGGGGGAAGGTATGGCCAGCGGCGACATTGCCGGCGAATTGGGCCTCTCCGACGGCACGGTGCGGAACTATCTTTCCGAAGCGATCAGCAAGCTGGGGGCAAGCAACCGCGTAGAAGCCGCGAGAATCGCCAGAACTAAAGGCTGGCTGTAACGCAGATGTGGGGACAGCCGCCCTCGGCTGTCCGGGTCGAGTGATACTCGAATGGCTCGTCCGCTTCGGCGTTACCTCCGATGTGATATAAGCCACCGAGTGTATGAGGTCGATCAGTCTCGAATTGGTGGGCTTGATGCTGGGTCCCCGAGTTCTGTCGAACCACCACGCCGGGTAAGCCGCCTCCTTTTGCTATGGCCGCTGGCAGGCGTGGTTGCGTTATTCTTTGTCACGATTACTTACCGGCCGCTTGATGAAACGCTCATCTGGTGGATCGCCGGAATCCCCTGCATGATCGCCGCTGTGCTAGTTAACATTGCGTGGAGGAAAGCGCAAACTGGAGCGGATGTACGGTCGTTTTTCCCACGCACAGTTTGGCTTGCAATCGGCTGTCTGTTTGTCCCTCTGGTTCTTCTGGTCAACGGGGCGATCGACCATTCTCCCGTCGAGCAGCGTCGCCAAGTCGTAATACGCAAAATCCTCCAACAAAGCCGCAAGGGGGGCCCTTACACCTACCTCGAACTTACATCGTGGCCAGCAAACAGGGCTCACGAAAAAGTTATGGTTTCCGAACGCTGGTACCTGCAAGCCAAACCCGGAGATCCGGTGATTGTGGAAACACATGGAGGGGCGCTCGGGATTCCGCTGCTAGCGTCGGTTCACCGCCCGGACTGATTTTAGGTGTTGAACAGCGAAGAGCCACAACACAAAGAATGACGCCCCGCACAGCCGAGGCGGCTGTGCCCACATGATCCTCTTGCGAACAGAGAACAAAGAGATCATTAGCCCTCGCGCTCGATGCCCGCTTCCTGCTTCTTCACCGTCTTATAAGCCCAGGCCATGCGTGGGGTGTTGTGGGCGATGCCGAAGTGTCCTTCGGGATTGAGGACGATGATGCCGCCGTGGCCGTCGAGGCGCTGCTTCAGGTAATTCATCGCTTCCTGCGCGGACCACTCGGGGAGATTGCCGGCCTGAATGCGGTCGGCGGTCCACTTGGCAAGGACCAGCTTCATGATTGGCTCGCCCCATCCGGTGGTGGAGACGGCGGCGTTCTCGTTGTTTGCGTAGCAGCCGCAGCCGATCAGAGAGGAATCGCCGAGACGTCCGGGAGCCTTGTTCAGAGTGCCTCCCGTTGAGGTGGCGGCGGCGATGTTGCCGTTGCGATCGAGCGCCACTGCTCCGACCGTGTCGTGCGAGATCGTCATATCGCCAGAACTGGGAGCGAACAGGTCGTTGCCATGCTGCGCCGCTTCGGCCTGGTATGCGCGCAGGCGCTCGACTTCGCGCGGGATGATCAGGTCTTCGTTCGTGCAGAGCGCGATGCCGTGCTCGGCGGCGAATCGCTCCGCGCCTTCCGCGACAAAATAGACGTGCGGGCTCTCGCTGAGAATCTTGCGGGCGGCGCGCACGGGATTGCGCAGGCGCTCGACGCATCCGACGCCACCGGTGCGGAGCGTGGCTCCGTCCATGATGAGGGCGTCGAGTTGGACTCGGCCGTCGCGGTTGAGGAAGCTGCCGCGTCCGGCGTCGAAGGTCTCGTCGTCTTCCATGATGACGACGGCCTCCTCGACGGCATCGAGCGCCGAGCCGCCACGCTCCAGCACGCGCCATCCCGCAGCCAGCGCGTTGGTCACGCCGTGAATGTGGGCGTCGACCATGTCATCCGGCATGGCCCAGGCGCCACCATGAACGACCAATACAGGATCAGTTGGCAAAAGTTGTCCTCAGAACCGGCGATGCGACTCGATAGGATAACAAATGCTGCGACTGCGATGTGATTGCTTCGCGTCGCGGATCATCACTTACTCAGGATGGCAACGGTCTCTGTGGGAACTGAGGGTGTGATTCGAACACGTGATAGCACCTGCAAGAAGGACCAAGCGGGATGGATACATCCCGCTCGGGTTTGATCGCGGCGCCAGCGACGGACGCTGTTATCGCTGCTGGTTGGGGACGCGGACGCGCTCTGCTTCGGCCGTGGTCGCGATGTTTGGGTCGGTCACCATATCGTGGATGGTGTTTCCCGACTGGGCGACGATCATCTGCAGGTGAACTGGCGCCTGGCTGCCGTTCGTAACCGTAAAGGTTCCGGTGCAGTCGGGGTTCACCGAGTAGGTGCCGGTATTCGAGGCCCATCCCGGCGCCACGTTGCCGTTGATGGCGACTGCATCAAGCTGGGTCAAGTTGCCCCTGCCGTCAAATGTGGTCTTCGCGAGGCCATCCACGGCGAGGATAGAGCCGTCCGGGTTGAAGATTTTCCCGTGGATGGTAAAGGCGTAGGTGCCCTGGATAGTGGCGTTGCTGCAAGCCCCGGCGTGGGCCATCAAGGTTGACGACGCAGCCAGGGTAAAAGTCATGAGGAACAGGGAAATGCGGAATTTCATGGTGCCTCCAGATTTTTCTTGGAAGGCGCGTTAGCCCCACCCAAGTGTTGAGGTATCTTGCGGCCGAATGCTGCGGGACACAATGGAGAGCGCCTGTAGATTGCCTGTAGGACATTGAACGAAAAAATGGCTGGTAAAGCCGTAGAATGACGCAGGTCTTGGGGCGGTAAAGATGTCGTCAGAGAGAGTACAGTTTGGGCCATTCGTTCTGGACGCAGGCCGGTACGAGCTCACTCGCGCCGAGAAACCGGTGCGCATGGAGCGTATCCCCATGGATCTGCTCATCCTCTTGGTGCGGGAAAAAGGGAGACTGATCAGCCGTGAGGAGATCATCGAGACTCTGTGGGGGAAGAACCTCTACTTCGATACCGATAACAGCATTAACACCGCCATCCGAAAGATCCGCCAATCCCTGGGAGATGACGCCGGGAATCCACAGTATGTCGAGACCGTGCTGGGCAGGGGATATCGCTTCAAGGGCCAGATCACGAATGTGCCGAAGGTCGACCACGCGCAGGTAGAAACCGGGCGATCTCGCATCATGCTCGCAGTCCTTCCGTTTGAAAATCTGAGCGGGGATCCGGCGCAGGAGTACTTCAGCGACGGTCTGAGTGAGGAGACGATCATGCGATTGGGGCAGATGTCTCCGCATCAGATGGGGGTGATCGCACGTACGTCATCGATGGCGTACAAGCAGACGGACAAATCCGTAAGCCGAATCGGGCGGGAGTTGGGTGTGGACTATGTCCTTGAAGGCAGCGTGCGGCGCGACGGGGAGCGGGTTCGGATTACGGCCCAATTGATTCGAGTGAAAGACCAGATCCACTTGTGGGCAGAAAATTATGACCGGCAATTGCCGGGGATCCTCGATATTCATGGCGAAATCGGAGGGGCGATCGCGGACCAGGTGAAACTGAAGTTGATGGCGGAGGAGAAGCGTCAGCTGACCAGGAATGCGCCCCGGGATGCGGAGGCGCACGACCAATATCTGCGGGGACGCTATCACTACGCGAGATTCAATCTCTTGGACGCGCAAAAAGCTGTGACCTATTTCCAGAAGGCCAGAGAGAAGGATCCTTCGTTTGGTCTGGCGCATTCGGGGTTGGCCGACGCTCTGATGGTATTGCCGATCTCTGGCGACGTGGCAACCAATGATGTGTTCTCAACGACGAAGAGCGCCATTACTCAGGCGCTGCGGACGGATCCTGATTCCGCGGAAGCCCATACTTCCGACGCGGCTACGAAGTTCTGGTTTGATTGGGATTTCAAAGGAACGGAGTTGGCGGCGAAACGGGCCATTCAGCTGAACGAGAACTATTCTCTGGCGCACCTCTATCTCGCCCACGTGTTTTCGAATACGGGACGACACGACGAGGCTCTCGCCACCATGCAACAGGCGACGGTGCTCGATCCTGTTTCATTGATTGTTGGCGCAATGCACGGGCAATTTCTTTATCACGCCGGCAGAGACTCGGAGGCAGTAGAGCAATTCAACGCGACCTTGGGGATGGAGCCGCGATTCTGGGTCGGCCAGATTTGCGCGGCGAAAGTCTACGAGAAACTGGGCATGTACTCCGAGGCTTTGGTTGCATGCGACCTCGCGGGGCAGTTCTCGGGAGGCAACTCGGAAGCGTTATCGCTGGCGGGATATGTGCACGCAGTGTCGGGCGACAGGGACAAGGCGGAAGGGTACATTCGGCAGATGCTGGAGCGAAAGAAGGAGCGCTACGTCCCTCCCTATAACGTTGCCTTAGTGTTTGCGGGACTCGGAGAGCACGAGACCGCTCTTGGCTGGCTGGGGCAGGCTATCGCAGAACGAGATGTCCATATGCCTTTTCTGCTCGACCACAAGTGGGACGCGATGCGATGTAGTGCGCGATTCCGGGAGATAGCGGAGCGTGCGGGATTTGGCGGGTATGGGGAGTCTAATCACACTCGTTAGAGTTTTTCGAGCGCTCCACAGAGTGTCGGCGAGCGTGCGGGAGCCGCGGGCGGGGGCGCCCGTGCCACCTAGCGGGAGTTTACTGGGAGTTGCGCAAAATGAATCGTAAGTTCATCATTTCGCACAGCGTTACGGGTACGATCTTGTATTACCCACGTCCGCTGTTACGACGTAACCCTTGCAAGCGGCAGGGCTTCTAGCCGAGCTTGCCACACCGTGAGGAACGGGGATAGTGATAAAACGCACCCGGAACCTGGTTGAGAAAGGGTAATACACAATCGGTCGGGACCGGGATCGCACAACTCTATATGACGCAATGAGTTCGAAGAACTGCTGCTACCCTTGCTTGATCGCAGTCAGTAAACTCCCGCTAGGTCACTTTGAAGTTATCTCCGAACTCATCTCGGGTGGGCTCGCTGGACGGACGAATGCGTCCGTACCTACACGGGCGTTTAGGCAGCTTGGTGGGGGGTGACGGCTACTGGCGGGCCTTGGGTTCTGGTCCAGGTGTAGCGCATGCGGTGGATTACCGTGATGGTGCTCAGGACTGCGATCACCCAGAGTACTGGGGCCATGCGATTAAAGAGCGCTCCCAGGATTACCAGGACGAGGCGTTCGGGGCGCTCCATGAATCCGACGCGGCAGGAGCCGATCAGACTTTCGGCTCTCGCTCTGGTGTAGCTGACCATGATGGCGCTGACCATGACGAAGGCGGTGAGGACGACGTAGAAGAAGCGTCCGCCGCGGGCGTAGAAGACGAGCAGGCCTAAGAACTGGCTGGCGTCGGAGTAGCGGTCGACAACGGAGTCGAAGAAGGCTCCGAAGCGAGTGACGCGGTTGGTGGCTCGGGCGACTTGTCCGTCGACCAGATCGAAGAAGCCGGAGAAGATGATGACCAATCCGGCATAGAAGAACATGCGGCGCTGGTTGCTGGCATTGGCGGAGCCAAACAGAATCGCGGCCCAGGTGTTGACGACCAGTCCCATAAAAGTGAGGACGTTGGGATTGATGCGGGAGAGTGCTAGCCAGCGGACGATGGTGTCGAGCAGAACGCCGCAGGCGCGACCGAAGGCGCTGGTCCAGCTAGGGGCCATTACGCGCCTGCCTCCTTCGGTTCGTCGGCGATTTCGTCGTGGATGGTGCTGAGGCTGAGGATTTCCAGTTCGCGCTTGCCGTTGGGGGAGACCACGATGACTTCGTCCCCTACCTTCTTATTGAGGAGCGCTCGGCCGATCGGCGAGGTGGTGGAAATCTTCCCGGTCGCAACGTCGGATTCTTCGCTGGTCACCAGCTTGTACTGCATCTCTTCGTTCTTGGTGTTGTCGAAAACTTTGACAGTCGAACCAAGGCCCACTTTGTCGTGGGGGATGTTGGCCATGTTGACCATGGACAGATCGGCCAGGCGCTTGCCCAGCTGCCGGACGCGCGCCTTGACGAACTCCTGGCGCTGCTTGGCCATGTGATACTCGGCGTTCTCGCTGAGGTCGCCAAGGGCGGCGGCCTTCTTAATCTCTTTAGGAAGCTCGTGAATCAGCTCGTGTTCGAGCGCGTTGATTTCTTCCTGCAGTTTTCGTTTGATCGCGTCTGTCATGAGGTTACGGCCGGGCTTTGGACATTATACGCTGCGGTTTGGGCTTCCGGCGTTCGGCTTCGGGCTTCCGGATTGAGTTGGTCCTAATGGATTTCGGCCCTGGGCGTGACCCCGGCAAAATAAAGTTTGAGGCGTGTCGATTTGGCGGTGCCCGTTCGACGTATGGATAGAGGCGGGATTAGGATGTGGGACCCGCTCAATCTTTAGAAGAGGAGAAACAGTATGCGAGTCATGGTCATCGTAAAAGCCAGCAAGGAATCCGAGGCGGGGGTATTGCCGGATACGGAGCTTCTCACAGCGATGGGAGAATACAATGAGCAACTCGTCAAGGCCGGGATCATGCTCGCGGGCGAGGGGCTGCAGGCCAGCTCGAAAGGCAAGCGGGTAGTGTTTTCCGGTGCAAAGCGCACCGTTGTCGATGGGCCGTTTACGGAGAGCAAGGAATTGATTGCCGGCTACTGGATGTGGCAGGTCCGTTCCATGGACGAAGCGGTGGAGTGGCTGAAGCGTTGTCCGAATCCTCACAGGGGAGAGACCAATGTCGAGATTCGTCCGGTATTTGAGGCCGCGGATTTCGGCGAGAATTTTACTCCCGAGTTGAGAGAGCAGGAGCGAAAGCTCGCCCAGCAGATCGCGAAAAGGAAATGAAAGATTTTTGAATTCTCGTGTCGATCTGGCGATGGCTGGTTCGACGTATTGATAGAGCGCGGGTTGACTGAAGGTCATGAGCCGGGTCCCAAACTCGAACTATAAACATTAAGGAGAACTGCGATGAAATTCCTAAGCATCTACAAGTCGGTTGAGCGCAACACCCCGCCTACGGCGGAGGAAATGGCGGCGATGGGCAAACTGATCGAAGAAGGATTTAAGGCGGGGTGGCTGGTGAGCACGGAAGGCTGCCTGCCATCGGCGCTGGGCGCGCGGGTGCGGCGATCGAGTGGGAAAATCTCGGTGACAGATGGTCCGTTCACGGAGTCCAAGGAACTCGTCGGCGGGTTCGCGATTCTGAAGGCAAACTCCAAGGAAGAGGCAATCCAGCTGGCGAAGGACTTCCTCAAGGTGGTCGGTGAAGGAGAATGCGAACTCCGGCAGATCTATGAACAGGGCGCCTGCCCGGGGCAAGACGCCGAGAGCCATGGTCGTGAGGTTGCGCTGAAGGGCTGAACATGGTGTGATCGGTGGCTGTGGGAGCCATCGAGACACATCGCGCGATTGAGGCGGTCTGGAAGATCGAGTCGGCCCGGGTGATTGCCGGGCTGACTCGCATCGTCCGCGATGTGGGCGTCGCGGAAGAGCTCGCGCAGGACGCGCTGGTGGCTGCTTTGGAGCAATGGCCCGAGTCGGGGATTCCGGAGAATCCTGGAGCCTGGCTCATGGGCACGGCGAAACACCGTGCCATCGATTTCCTTCGGCGTGGCACGCTCATCGAGCGCAAGCACGAAGACCTGGGCCGCGAGGTGGCGGAGCGGGAGATGGCGGTGCCCGATCTGGCGGCTGCCATGGATGACGTCATTGGCGACGATATGCTGCGACTGGTGTTCATTGCGTGCCACCCGGTGCTTTCGACCGACGCACGGGTGGCGCTTACGCTGCGGCTGCTCGGCGGGCTTACCAATGACGAGATTGCCCGTGCTTACCTTGTGGCCGAGCCGACCATTGCCCAGCGGATCGTACGGGCGAAGCGGACTCTTACTGAGGCGCATGTCCCGTTCGAAGTTCCGCGAAGGGCGGAATTCACGGAGCGGTTGGTGTCGGTGCTGCAGGTCTTGTATCTCATCTTCAATGAAGGGTATTCTGCGACGGCCGGCGATGACTGGCTGCGGCCGGCGCTCTGTGAAGAGGCGCTGCGGCAGGGACGTATCCTGGCGGGACTTGTGCCGGGAGAGGCGGAGGTGCACGGGCTGGTGGCGTTGATGGAGATTCAGGCGTCGCGTGCCAAGGCGAGAGTGAACGCGTCGGGCGAGCCAATTCTGCTTTTGGATCAGGATCGCGGACGGTGGGATCGGTTGCTCATCAATCGAGGGCTGGCTGCGCTGGAGAGGGCTGAGAGACTGGGCGGGATGCGGGGTCCGTATGGGATTCAGGCGGCGATTGCGGCTTGTCATGCGCGGGCCCGGAGTGGCGAGGAAACGGATTGGGAGCGGATCGCGGAGTTGTATGGCGAGTTGGGGGAAGTGGTGCCTTCGCCGGTGGTGGAGTTGAACCGGGCGGTCGCGGTGGGGATGGCCCGCGGTCCGGCGGCGGGGCTGGAGTTGGTTGATCCGCTGGTGAGTGATCCGGCACTGGAGAATTATCATTTGCTTCCCAGCGTGCGGGGCGATCTGCTTAAGAAGCTTGGACGGATGGCGGAGGCTCGCGCGGAGTTCGAGCGGGCCGCGTCGATCACGCGCAATGTGCGGGAGAAGAATTTGCTGCTGGAGCGGGCTCGCAGTTGCGAGGAGAGAGCGTCTTAGACTTTTCTGTTGGACGCGATCAAGACCAATTCGACCACAGAGAACACTGAGGACACGGAGGCCCCTGGTCACTTCGACCTGCACTTGGCGAGGATCAGGGTGATGTCGTCGTGTTGATCGGTGGGATTCAGGCGGCGGACTTCGTCGGTGATGGCGTCGAGCGCCAACTCGCACGTTTGATCACGATGCTGTCGCAGCCGCTCGATTAAACATTCCTCCCCGAATTCCTTTCCATTATTATCCGACGCTTCGGTGATGCCGTCGGTGTAGAGGGCTAGCAGGTCTCCCGGCTGAAGAGTGCATTCTCTGATCGAACAATCCCACTCCTTGAAAAGTCCCAGCAAAGTGCCGGTCGATTCAAGCTTTTTACATGTGTTGCCGGCTTGCAGGATCAGGCCGGACAGGTGTCCGCAGTTTGCGTAGCGCAGACGCTGCGATTGGTCGTCATAGACGGCGAAGAACAGCGAGGCGTAGGCGCTGTCGGTTGTGTTCTCGTAGAACAGGCGGTTGACGGATTGGAGTAAGCGTTCCGGATGATCCAGTGCCAGGGAACTCTGGCTGCGGAGGTTGGCCTGCAGGTTCGCCATGAGAAGAGCGGCAGCGACGCCTTTGCCGGAAACATCGCCGATGACGAGGCCGAGCTGGTGTTGGCCGAGATCGAGGAAGTCGTAATAGTCGCCCCCGACCTCGCGGGCTGGAAGGCATCGGCCGGCGTACTCGAGAGTCTTGGCCTCGGGATGGATTTGCGGGAATAGGCGAGCCTGGAACTGCTTGGCGATTTCCAGTTCCTGGGTGGCGCGGCGTTCGGATTCGAGCTTTTGGGCGAGGGCGCGGCGATGAGTTTCGACGCCACGCGTGAGTTCGTCAAAGCCGACCAGTCCAAAGGAGTTTCCATCGGGATCTTCAAAGCGGGTATGAATTCCGCCCCACGCCGGAACTTGGGGTGGGAATTGGAAGTGGACGCCGCGTTCGCTCCACTCTTTGTACTTGCCAGGAAGGTCTTCGGTGATGAAGTAGATATCGGTTGGGCCCCCGATGAGTTTTTCCGACTCGCTTCCGGGCGGGGCCAGAGCGATGCCTAATTGGGCGGTGCCGTCGGGAGGGCCGACCTCTATCCATCGGTTGCCGTCCTCAAAGGTATGGTCCACCACGACGCGGAAACTCAGCTTGTCGGCGAAGAAACGCAGGCTTCGTTCCTGATCGCGCACGAAGATGATGACGAAGTGCAGGCATAGATAAGGATCTTTGCCGTCGAGACGGAGACGGGTTCGATCAATGCCAAAGGGCAATTCAGAGGATGCCATCGGCGAGATTATAACGGCGAAGCAGGACGCCGCGGGCATCTTCCGGATTACTGCAAAGCTTGAGACGTTATACGCCCACACGCTGCGAACCGGAATCGTTGACGGTTAAGTATCGCGCCCATAAGATGAATCAACTCTTCCGAGAACTCCTTTGATTGGGCAGACCATTTCGCACTATCGCATCGTCGAGAAGCTCGGCGGCGGTGGTATGGGTGTGGTCTACAAAGCCGAGGACGTCAAGCTGGGCCGATTCGTTGCACTCAAGTTCCTGCCCGATGAAGTAGCCAAAGACGAGCAAATGCTCAGTCGTTTCGAGCGGGAGGCCAAGGCGGCGTCTGCGTTGAATCATCCGAACATCTGCACGATTCACGAGATCGATGACCAGCACGGCAGGCCGTTTATTGCAATGGAGTTTCTGGATGGAATGACGCTCAAGCATCGTATCGGGAGCCAGCCGTTGGAGACGGAGTTGACGCTAGCGTTGGCGATCGAAATCGCTGACGCGCTCGATGCAGCGCATGAAGAGGGGATCGTCCACCGTGACATCAAACCGGCGAATCTTTTTGTGACCAAGCGTGGGCACGCCAAGGTTCTGGACTTTGGATTGGCCAAAGTGACACCGCCGGGGAGAAGAGTCGGGGAGGGAGCCACTGCGACAATGCCGGAAAGCCCGACAGACGAACAGCACCTGACAAGCCCAGGCGCGATGCTGGGGACCATGGCGTACATGTCGCCGGAGCAGGTGCGCGGGCGGGAACTGGATGCACGAACAGATCTATTTTCATTTGGGGCGACGCTTTACGAAATGGTCACGGGTACGATGCCGTTTCACGGACAAGGCTCGGGCGATATGGTGGATGCGATTCTGCATAAGGTGCCGACAGTTCCGGTTCGGCTGAACCCCGAGGTTCCGGCAGAACTGGAGAGGATCATCCAGAAGGCGCTGGAGAAGGACCGGGATCTGCGATACCAGCATGCGTCGGAGATGCGGGCCGACCTGAAGAGGTTGAAGCGGGAGACGGAGTCGGGTCGAGTGCTGGCTGAGTCTGCTTCCGACGGGGGCGCCCAGGTTCAATCGCCTTCCTCCGCAATGGAGATTTCACGGGTTCGCCAGTCGTCGAGTGATGCACGTTCTGCTGAGGGCCGCTGGAGCAGTGGCAAACTGACAGTTGTGGCGGTAATTGCCTTGGGCCTAATGGTCGCGGCCATCTTCGGCGCAACTCGTTTTTTGAGTAAGACTCCTCCTGCTATCGACACACGTAATATCACCATCCAGCCGCTGACCGACCATGGACAAGCGGTCGGTTTTGCCGCCATTTCTCCCGATGGCCGGTTTGTGGCGTATGGACGGCGGGAGGGTGAACGCAGCCTGCGCGTGAAGCAAGTGGCCACGGGCAGTGAAGTCACGGTCGTGCCGCCGCAGCCAGGAGATTTTGATTCGGGCGCGACATTCACCCCCGACGGAAACTATCTGTACTACACTCACACGGACCCGTTGAATCCGATTAACGTCAACCTGTACAGCGTGCCGTCACTCGGCGGTACGCCGCGGCAGATTGTAAGCGACGTTTCGAGCGCGGCGGCTTTCTCGCCCGATGGCAAACGCATCACGTATCGCCGGATCATCCGCGCCAAGGCCGAAGACCAGCTCCTGGTGGCGAACGCGGACGGCAGCGGAGAACAGGTGATCTTCCAGGAACCGATGCGGGGCGGCAACGGCATGTTCACCAATCCTTCGTGGTCCGCGAACAACTTCATCTCCGTGGGAGGCTTCGCCACCAGAAAAGATCAGATCAGCTCGATTCGCGTGTTCACGAGCCAGGGCAAGTTGGTCAAGGAGTTTCCCCTGAGCAGCCTTGTGAACGCGCAGGCATGGGAGCCCAATGCCTCCGGTATATTCTTCGTGGCCGGGGAAAAGTCCCAGGGAATGCGATTTCAAATCTCATTCCAGCCCTATCGATCGGGAGAGCCATTCAAGATCAGCAATGACTTGAGCCAATATGCGTCGCTGAGCGTGACTGGCGACGGCAAGTCCTTTGTGACCACCCAGCAAAGGCCGTCCGCCACGATTTACGTCGCCGACTCGCCGCCGGTTCTCAGCGGCAAGATTAACTGGAAGCTGGTTCCGATCTCGACGGAGCAGGCCACCGGCTACGATCTTGAGTGGACTGCTTCGGGGAAGCTGCTTCAGAGGGATTCTGCGATGCACTTCTATGTCAGCAATGGCGACGGCAGTGGCCGGACTCGCCTGCTCGAGAATGATGGAGTGGATTTCTTCGCGCGGGCGTGTGGGACCGGTAACCTTATCATCATCTCGCGGGTGCTCGAAGAAAACGAACCGAATCTCTGGCGCCTGAACCTGGCGACGGGCGAATTGAAACAACTTACAAGCGGGGCGGACATTGAGAAAGGCACATGCACTCCGGACGCGAAATGGGTGGTGTACAACGACAATGTCGGCTCCAGCCAGGGGGCAATTTTCAAAGTGCCCATCGATGGTGGGGACCGTGTGGAGCTGGCGAGCGGGACCAGTTTTTCTCCTCCGATATCGCCTGACGGGCAAACGATCGCCTACGGAAAAACAGAAGGCCAAGGGCCCAGTGCCAGATCGAAAATCCTGATACAGAGACTCGATAACGGGAAGGTAACCGAAAAAATTAACCTGGCTACGCAGTATGAATGGCAGAAACTGGCATGGGCTCCCGATGGTCAAGGACTGACCCTGGTCCACAGCACGACCCCCAGCGTGGAAAACCTTTACATGGTGCCTATGAACGGCGGCTCGGAAGTGCAGTTGACCCACTTCGATTCCGAGCCCGGGATTATCGCGGCTTATGCATGGTCTCCCGATGGGAAGAAGCTCGCGATTTCGCGCGCGCGCTACAACGACAGCGATGTCGTCATGTTCAGCGGCTTCCGGTAGAGCGCTTTCAGTTTCCGAAGAATTGATTGCAGGCAGGGGCTTTAGGCCTGGAATTCTGAGGCTTCAGGGAAACGCAGCTTGCACTTGGCGAGGGCAGTGGTGAGGATTTCCTCGACCTTGGATTCTTCGCAGTTGCGGGCCATGGCCAGTTCGCTGACCAAGAGGTAGCGGGCGCGCTCGAGCATCTTTTTCTCGCGGAAGGAAAGTGGCTTGGCCTGGTGCAGTGCGATCAGACTTTTGAGGACGCTGGCGACTTCGAGGAGCGATCCGGTGCGCATGCGCTCGGAGTTTTCCTTGAAGCGGTCTTTCCAGTCGCCGTTGCTACCGTTTTCGCTGACCGAGAGGGCGTCGAGGACTTTCTGAATTTCGCCGTTGCGGACCACGCGGCGCAGTCCGACACTGCCGGCGTTCTGGCAAGGGACCATGACTTTGAGGCTGCTGGCTTTGATGTTGAGCAGGTAGAACCTCTCGACCGTCGTACCGATCGAGCGGCTGCTGATCTGTTCAATAACCCCAACCCCATGATTGGGATAGACAACCTTATCGCCGATGTGGAAGTTCAAGTCCGTACCACTCATAATTCGGTACCCAGTAAGGAAGGCGATGGTTCGTGGAGAGAAGCTTAAACAGTCCTAAGGATATGGTACTCCGCGGCCTTATCCAAAGCAAGGTAATCGGTGCGCACGAGATCCCCCTTCGCCTGAAGAACGGCTCGCTCGGGATGACGCCTTTCTAGGATCTGTGTCCGATCTGCAGGTTATTGAAAAACAATGTCTTACCCAAGCGTGAGGGGCGGGCGCAATCGCTCGGAGCATCTGTGCACCGAGCCCGCGCATATAATCAGGCCCGTGGATTCTGAGCGGAAAGACCTGATTCTCGACGATGCAGACGACGTCCCTCCCCTAGCCGCCGGTGCGCGCACGCTGCCGGTGGGGCGAGTGCTTGGGCTTGATGTAGGATCGCGCAGGATTGGGGTTGCGGTGTCGGATCCGTTGGGGATTACTGCCCAGGGGCTCGACACGTTGCAACGGACAACCAAGCGGCGAGACTTTGAACATCTGCAGCGTGTGATTCAGGAGTATGACGTACGGGAAATTGTGGTGGGTCTACCTTTGCGGATGAGTGGGGTGGAGGGGATTCAGTCGGACAAGATGCAGGTGTTCGCGGAGGAGTTGCGGAAGAGGTTTCGGCTGCCGGTGCATTTGTGGGACGAGCGGCTCACCTCGGTGGAAGCCAATCGTCTGCTGCGCGAAGCTGATCTTTCGATCGAAAAGCGGGGAAAGGCTGTGGACCGGATGGCGGCGATTTTGATCCTGCAGGGATGGATGGAAAACCGTGCTTCGGGTCCTCGAAGTTGAATTACCTGAGTTAGACATCTCGGCAGACCTCGCGGAGCTGCGCTCCGCGACGGCCGAGGCGGCCGTCCCCACATAAACCATTCCCCTACGTAAACATCTTCCCTACTGAAAACTTAGTGGCCGCGCATGGCTTTTCGGTATGCCACTACATTCTTGTTGTGTTCTTCCATGGTGCGGGCGAAGCGGTGGTGGCCTTGGGCGTCGGCGACGAAGTAGTAGTAGTCGCTTTGCGCGGGGTGCATGGCCGCTTCGAGGGCGCTGCGTCCGGGATTGCCAATGGGGCCGGGAGGCAGGCCAGCGTTTCGATATGTGTTGTAGGGGGAGTGGAACTGCATGTCCGCGTGATGCAGGGCGCCCTGGTACGTCCCAGCTAAGAGTTCGGCGTAGATGATGCTGGGGTCGGCGTCGAGGGCGATTCCCTTGCTCAAACGGTTGTAGTAGACACTGGCGACTAACGGGCGCTCTTCGGCGACAGCCGTTTCTTTTTCGACGATCGAGGCCATGATCACCGTGCGCTCGACATCGTTCGGAGCTTCAGTGGGTGCATCGGCTTGAGGCGCGCGGTCCACCACAACTCTCAACCTTGCTTGTGCAGACTCGGCCGAGATCAAATTCATCTGGTGCGCGACCTGGCGGAACTGCTTGACCATGGCTGCGGCCATGTCGTGCATGGTCATCATGCGGGAGAATTCGTAGGTCTCGGGGAAAAGGTATCCCTCGAGCGAGCGCGCTCCGGGAGCGATGTCGGCAATTAGGCCTGTGTCAGACTGCGCGACTTTCAGGAAGTCATCGGCGGGGCCGAGACCCGCAGCTTCGACGGCGCGGGCGATGTCGAACATGGTGTAGCCCTCGGGCACGACCACGGTATGAAAGTAGACGTCGCCGCGGCGCAGGCGCTTTTGAATGTCGATGATGTTCGACGGCTTATCGAACAGATATTCCCCCGCCTTGAGCGAGCGACCGTGATGGTAGTAGTGCCAGAAGACAAAGGCTTCTTCGCTGCGGATGATGCCGGCTTTCTTGAGTTCGGCGGCGATGCGGTGGGTGGAGTATCCCGGGTGCAGCATGACGAAGACCTGACCCGATGGCTGGGTGGGCGTCAGCACAGCCCAGGCGAACCATCCGGCAGCCCCGAGGACCGCGACGAAAACGAGTCCTATGATCTTACGCATCGTTGAATCACAAAGCGTCCTTTAGCATACGACAGCCACAGTTTAGATGACGGTTGGGGAAACCGTGACCTGACGATAGTGCGACCGCCTTTCGTAAGCCCGGGCCATAAAAAAAGCAGACCGCGGCAACCCTCTTTGTGACGAATAACAGCCGTTTAAGGGCTCGCGCTAAGAATGCTTGTCGTCGATCTCAAAGGGCGCCGACACCAGCGCGATTCGCCATTTATTCGCGTACCCTATGCGTTAATACGTTGGAACCAGTACACTTCAAAAAGCGTCCAGCCCAGCTTTTGCAACCTTCTCGGCGCGGTATACTCAAATGGCTTAGAGGAATTTTTATACTTTGATGAGACGTAGGTCGCCCTTTTTGACCCTAACCTTGTTTCTTGCCGTGCTGTCGACGACGGGGTGCGTGTTTCGGACACGTCCGGTCGAAGAGCAGTATTCGAAGGTCCCGCTGAAGGAATCCACGCAGCAAGGGCTGATCGACAGCATCAACCAGCAGGCTGAAGCGATCCATTCGCTGAAGGCGACGGTGGACATTGACAGCTCGGTCGGCGGGATGAAGAAGGGGCACGTCACTGATTACAAGGAGATCCGAGGCATCGTGTTGGCGCGGCAGCCGGATGCGCTGCACATGATCGGGCTGATGCCGATCGTGCGCACCACGGCGTTCGATATGGTCAGCGACGGCCAGGACTTCAAGGTGTGGATCCCGACGAAGAACAAGTTCGTAATCGGCAAGAACGACGTGGCGACGCCCAATACCGACCAGCCGATGGAGAACATCCGACCGCAGAATATCTACGAGGCTCTGCTGATCCGGCAGATTGATCCGAAATCCGAGATTGCGGTTCTGGAGAACGGCTATGAGACGCTGCATGATAGCAAGGGGCATCGCGTCCTGCAGGACGACTATGAGCTGACAGTGATTCAAAGGTACGAGAAGGGTTGCAGACAGATGTGTGTTGAGCACCCGTGGCTGGAGCGCAAGATTATCTTCGGGCGTACGGACCTGAAGCCGCACCGGCAGGTCATCTATGATGAGGATGGCCGAGTGGCGACGGATGCGAAATATGCTGCTTACAAGGACTACGACGGGTTCAGCTTTCCCTCGCGGATCGAGATCTACCGGCCGCAAGAGGAGTATGACATCACGCTCAACATGCTGAAGGTGGACATTAACAAGCCACTGACAGATGATCAGTTCGTGCTGGAGCAGCCGACGGGAGCGGTGGTGGTGCATCTGGATCGGCCGCAGTCTAGTTTGGCGATGCCGCTGGAGAAGAAGTAGGTCGGTGCTCAGCACTCTGCACTTAGTACCTTAGGCGCAGCATCTTGTTGCATCTGAGAAGTCAAAATCCCCACGCTCTCGCAAAAGACGCGAGAAGGATGGGGGCACCCAAGCAAAAATTATGATGAACAAAATGGTTGTTGCCAATCTGGTGCACCGGCCGACGCGGTCGTTTATCGCGATGAGCGCGATTGCGCTGGAAGTCACCATGATTTTGCTGGTAGTGGCACTGTTCTACGGATTGTTGAACGGGGCGAAGGAAAGCCAATTGGGAGTAGGGGCGGACCTGATGGTCACGCCGCCGGGGGCGTCAGCGCTCATAGGGTTGTCAGGCGCACCGATTTCGATCAAGGTGGGCGATGTTCTAAGGAAAGTGCCGCACGTGACGGCGGCTGTGCCGGTGATCTGGTGGTTCGCGCAAAAACCGCCAGAGATTATTTACGGTATCGACGTGGCGAGCTACGACACCCTGCCGCCTAAATTTGTGTACCTCTCCGGAGGTCCGTTTCAGTCGCCTTACGACGTGATCATCGACGATTACCTGGCGCGTATGCATCATCTCAAGGTGGGCGACAAGATCGAGATCCTGGCTCACGATTTTCGGATATCGGGAGTCGTTCCGCACGGAAAGGGCTGCCGCAAGTGTCTGCCGCTAACCACGCTGCAGGATCTGGTGAGCGCTGAAGGTCGCGTTTCCGCTTTTTATCTCAAACTGGATGACCCGGCGAATGCGGCGGCCGTGCAGAATGCAATTCAGGGAACGCCTGGCATGGAGAATTATTCCGTGCGTTCGATGGAGGAATATCTGTCGATGATGACGCCGGATAATCTTCCGGGATTCGATCTCGCCATCAAGATCGTGATCGGGGTTGCCGTCGTGGTGGGATTCCTCGTGATCTTCCAGTCGATGTATACGGCGGTGATGGAGCGGACGCGGGAGATTGGAATTTTGAAGTCGATGGGCGCTTCGAAGTGGTACATCGTTAACGTGGTGCTGCGAGAAACAGTGTTGCTGGCGATTTTTGGGATTGTTGCGGGGATTATCCTGAGCGCCGTAACGCGCCGCGCGATCATGTTTGAAAAGCCGGTGCTGCGTTTGTTCTGGAGCGATGCTTGGGTGGTGAAAGCTTCTCTGATAGCTGTGGTGGGTGCGCTGGCGGGAGCGCTGTATCCGGCAATGAAGGCGGCGCAGAGAGATCCGATTGACGCGCTGGCTTACGAATAAGGAAAGTTCTTCTTAGCGCAAGCAGCGAGGGCGAGACGCCCCGCGACAGCCGCAGAATGCTGGCGCTGCTTAGGTAAACCGTCTCGCCCCTCGCCCTGGTTGATCTGGTCCAACTACCTTCCTAAGAACTGCACGTGGACGTAGGTGCCGAGCCTGACGTTGTAGGCGAGGTACCAGCCGTCGTGGTCGGGGTCATCGTAGATAACGATGTCATCGCTGTCCCAGAGCCAGTCATTGCAGTAGGCAAGGTCAAAGGCGCCCACGCTGAAGTAGAAACCGCCGAACCAGAAACGGTTCGGGCCGCCTCCACCGAGTCGCCAAATGTGACCGCGGCCAATGCCGCCGGTAAAGTGGCCGTGCTCCCAGGGATGATCCAGATGGAAGCGGGCGTCGTCGCGTCCGTAGTCGTGTCCGACCCATTCGCCGTTGTGGTGGACGTGGGGAGCTTCGGGATGGCCTTCATGGTCGCGATAGGTGGCAGAAGGCGGAGGGGCCTCGTGGGGCGCACCGTGAGAGGGCGGGGGACCGTGGTGGGGAACGTAGCCGCCGCCGACGGGGCTTTGATGGTTATTGTGCTGCGCCAAGGCGGGGACTGAAGCGATCATCGTCACTGCCAAAACTGTTGCGAAAAATCTCATAAGCATCCTCCGACGGTTACCTTAGCAAAGGCGGTTTGGGAGTAACAGAGCGTTGACAATTCTTTGCACATTACGCTATCTTAAAGACTTGGTAGTCGTGTGGTTGCCCGCCTGATGGTCCTGGCGTCCTCGCCGGGGAATCAACGAGCGGTCTTCTTTCGCAGCTTTTATTCAATCTGGGAGAACTCTGATGTCAACCTATTTCCCCAAAGAGGGGGAAATTGTGCGCAAGTGGTACGTCGTGGATGCGGACGGGCAGACGCTCGGACGCCTGGCTTCGCAAGTGGCACGCATCCTCATGGGCAAAGAAAACCCGCGATATACGCCGTTTCTCGATACCGGTGATCACGTGATCGTGATCAATGCCGAGAAGATCAAGACGACTGGCGTGAAAGCCGAGCAGAAGCAGTATCACCACTATACGGGATATCCGGGTGGTCTGCGCACGGAGGATTTCAAGAATCGCATGACGCGCAGGCCCGAGGCGGTGATTGAGGCTGCCGTGAAGCGCATGCTTCCGAAGAACAAGCTGGCGGCGCACATGCTTTCGAAACTGAACGTGTACAAGGGCGACAAGCATCCTCACCAGGCGCAGAAGCCGCAGGGTTTGAAGTTGGAAGTTCGCGAGTACAAGGCGCGCAAAGTAGCAGTTTCGTAAGTTCAGCCACGAGCTACGAGCCATGAGCTCTGAGCTACGGGCAATATCGAACATTCTGAAAGGTTAAAGAGTCCGAGGGGCGAGAGTTCCGGGCACGTGGTTTTGCTCGAAGCTCGCGGCTCGAAGCTCGAAGCGAAAAATGGCAGAACTAGTTCAATACTACGGAACGGGACGCCGCAAGACGGCGATTGCCCGTGTGTATTTGCGTCCCGGCAGCGGCGATTTCAAAGTAAACGGGCGCGCGTTCGAAGAATATTTCGTGACCCCGGCGCAGCGCTCGGCGGCGAAGTCGCCTCTGGCGTCTTCCGATACGGCAGCGACGTTCAATGTCATCGCCAGTGTATTGGGCGGCGGCGTGCGCGGCCAGGCTGATGCAGTGAAGCTGGGCATTGCCCGCGCGTTGATGCAGTTCAACGCGGAGCTGCGCAAGAAGCTAAAGGCCGAGGGCATGGTCAGCCGGGACTCGCGCGGCAAAGAGCGCAAGAAGTACGGACAGAAGGGCGCTCGCAAGCGGTTCCAGTTCAGTAAGAGATAGGTTTCAAGTGGCAAGGTTTCAATGTTTCAAGGTTACGGCGGGCCGAGAGCTCGCTTTGAAACCTTGAAACCCGCGAAACCTTGAAACCCGCGAAACCTTGAAACATTGAGTTTTTTAGGTGTTCAATTCTTCTCGTGCCTCGCGGCGCGGGGACGGGAATGGCAATCGGGAATAAAGGTTTCAACGTTTCAGAGGTTTCAAAGTCATAGAAAGCTGACTTGAAAATCTGCAACCTTGAAACTTTGAAACCTCGGGTTTCCGATGCAGACTAAAGAGGAGGTTCATTGGCTACCATCACCATGAAGGAGTTGCTCGAAGCTGGAGTTCACTTCGGGCATCAGACCAAGCGCTGGAATCCTAAGATGAAGGAATACATCTTCGGAGAGCGCAACGGGATTTACATCATCGATCTGCAGAAGACGTTGAAGATGTTCAAGGAGGCGTCGAAGTTCGTGCAGGATCTGGCGAACGACGGCCGCATTGTGCTGTTCGTCGGCACGAAGCGCCAGGCGCAGGATGCGATTGCCGAAGAGGCGCAGCGTTGCGGGATGTTCTACATCAACCAACGCTGGTTGGGTGGACTGCTCACCAACTGGGTCACGGTCCAGAAGTCGGTGAAGCGGCTGAAGGAGCTCGACGAGATGGCCACGGATGGCCGCTACGAGCTGCTCCCCAAGAAGGAAGTCATCAAGCTCGAACGCGAACGCAAGCATTTGCAGGCCAACCTGGCCGGCATCAAGAATATGAGCCGCCTGCCTGACGCAATCTTCGTGATTGACTCCAACAAGGAGCAGATCGCGGTGCGCGAGGCGCGCAAGCTGGGCATTCCAGTGGTTGCAGTCGTGGATACGAACTGCGATCCCAGCGAAGTGGATTATGTGATCCCGGGCAACGATGATGCGTTGCGGGCGATCCGGCTGTTTACATCGAAGATTTCGGAATCGATTGCAGAAGGTGCGCAGTTGATGACCGACAAGCAGGTCGCCGACATGCAGGCAGCTGCCGATGCGGCGCAGGCGGCGTCAGAGGCTCCGGTGGAAGAGGTTGCGGTCGACGCGACGGAAGACATCAGCATGGAAGAAGTGCTGGGTCCGGGGACGCACAAGAAGCCGGTGGCGACCGAAGAGGCCGAGTTGCCGAAGGTGGAGAGCCAGACGGTCTAAGAGCAGTTTCCGGTTGTCAGCGGCCAGTTGCCAGTACAATCCGGGCCTTGGATTTCTGACCCGCGCGGGTCGTCCGGCGCGGGTCAAAGTTTATAGAAGCGCATCAAATGTAGAGACGTTGCTTACAGTGTCTCCTGCTGAAAGCGGCAGATCATCATAATGGGAAGAAGAGGCGTAGCAAGCTACGTCTCTACGAAGGAATAAAATGGGTACGACTACAGTGAATATTTCAGCGGCACAAGTAAAGGACCTCCGGGAGAAGACCGGGGCTCCGATGATGGATTGCAAGCAGGCCCTGACCGAAGCCAAAGGCGACATGGAGCAGGCGGTCGTAATTTTGCGCAAGAAGGGCGTTTCGGTGGCAGCTAAAAAGGCAGCGCGCGTGACGAGTGAAGGATCGGTGGCGAGCTACATTCACGCCGGCGGCAAGATTGGTGTGCTCGTCGAAGTGAACTGCGAGAGCGACTTCGTGGCGCGCACTGACGACTTCAAGGAACTGGTGCACGACATCGCGATGCACATTGCGGCCAGCGATCCGAAGTACGTGCGCAAGGAAGACGTCACGGCTGCGGACTTCGCCCGCGAGAAGGACATCTTCCTCGATCAAGCGATTAAGAGCGGCAAGCCCGCGAATATCGCCGAGAAGATGGTGAACGGGAAGATGGAGAAGTTCTATGAAGAAGTCTGCTTGCTCGAGCAGCCCTTCATCAAGGACCAGACCATTTCGATCTCACAACTCATCGCGGCCAAGATCGGCAAGTTGGGCGAGAACATTGCCGTGCGGCGTTTCGCTCGCTTCAAGGTGGGTGACGTGGGCGAGACTGTCGCCGTTACGAAGCCGACAGAGCCGAAAGGCGAATAATTTCAGGGCGCCCTGCGGGGCGCCTTTTTTGTGAGTTAAGGTTTCAAGGTTTCAGTGTTTCAAAGTAGAGTAGGCTGAAAGGAACATTGAAACCTTGTAACTCTGGAACCTTGAAACGTGTTCACTCATGACGACTCCAACCCCTGCCTTCAAAAGAATTCTTCTCAAGATTTCCGGTGAGGCTCTGGCGGCAAACCAGGGCTTCGGCGTCGACACTGCGCGCATCCACGAGGTGGCGGCGGAGCTGGCCGACGTTCATAAGCTGGGTGTGCAGTTGGCCATTGTCGTGGGCGGAGGGAACTTCTTCCGCGGCGTGGCCCAACAGGCGAAAGACATGGATCGGGTTTCCGCCGATCACATGGGCATGCTTGCCACCGTCATCAATGGGCTGGCACTGCAGGATGCGCTGGAGAAGCAGGGTGTCTACACGCGGGTGCAGTCGGCGATTGAGATGAAGCAGGTGGCCGAGCCGTTCATTCGCCGCCGGGCGATTCGACATCTGGAGAAGGGGCGCGTGGTCATTTTCGCCGGAGGAACCGGTAACCCCTATTTTTCCACCGACACTGCGGCTTCGCTGCGAGCGATGGAGATCAAGGCAGAGGCGATTCTCAAGGCCACGCGGGTGGATGGCATTTACGACGCCGATCCGCTGAAAGTGGATGGCGCCAAGAAGTTCAACCACATCTCCTACATGGATGTTCTGAAGCTGGGGCTGAAAGTGATGGACTCCACCGCCATCAGCCTGTGCAAGGACAACAATCTGCCGATCATCGTCTTCAACCTGAACCACCACGGGAACATCCGGCGCGTGGTGCTGGGGGAGAAGATTGGGTCGAGGGTCAGCGCGCAGGGCGATTGAGCATCTGAGCCGCATTTATAGCCAAATTAGGCATATTATCACAAGAAGATAATATGTATAATTTAAGTATAAATGGACTCTGTTAGAAATCCATACTCGCCAGGGGCAGGATCTCCTCCTCCCGAACTAGCGGGGAGAGACTTGCTGCGAGAACAGCTTCGAGTAGTCCTAGCCCGAATCTTGCATGGGAAGCCCGCAAAAAGTGTTCTGATGGTTGGTCTTCGCGGAGTGGGAAAAACGGTGCTCCTCGACCAAGTAAGAAGAGATGCCGAGGCAGTCGGAATCTATGCTTTGCGTATCGAAGCGCCCGAGAATAAGTCTCTGCCTGCAATACTGGCCCCGCAACTTCGACAAGGTCTTTTGCGACTCAGCAAGGTTGAGAATGCAAAGGACACGGCTCAAAGGGCATTGCGTGCTTTGGCGGGATTTGCAAAAGCGTTGAAGGTCACCTACAAGGACATTGAGGTAGGTCTCGATTTTGGGCCGGAGCCGGGACTCGCTGATAACGGGGATCTGGAGGTTGATCTAACCTCACTACTTGAACAGGTGGGGATAGCGGCTAAGGATGCCGGAACCGCAGTCGTCGCGTTTATCGATGAGTTGCAGTACGTAAAACAGAACCAGTTGGCAGCTCTGATCTCAGCGCTCCACCGATGCTCACAAAATGGACTTCCGATGACAGTCGTGGGAGCGGGACTTCCTCAATTGAGGGGAATGACGGGCAACGCAAAATCATACGCCGAGCGACTGTTCGACTTTCCCATGATTGGTCCTTTGACAGACGCAGAGGCAGAACTTGCGATTGTCAAGCCAGCGAAGGATGAGGGAGTTGATTATGCCCCAGAAGCGATATCCGCCATCATCGCAAGAACCAAGGGGTATCCGTATTTTCTACAGGAATGGGGGAAACATGCTTGGGATCAGGCGAAGCAGAGCCCGATTTCGATCCTGGATATTGAAAGCGCGTCGACAACTGCGATTGCAGCACTCGATGAAAGCTTCTTCCGAGTGCGCTTCGATCGACTCACACCATCTGAGAGAACATACCTGCGTGCAATGTCCGACCTCGGTCCGGGTCCCCATCGGTCCGGCGACATAGCGGACCGGTCAAAGCGATCCGTTTCATCGCTCGGTCCTGTGCGAAGCAGTTTAATTGCAAAAGGAATGATCTGGAGTCCGAGCCATGGGGACACGGCATTTACAGTACCCCTGTTCGACGAGTTTATGAGAAGGATCATGCCAGGCCACGACTGGGAAACCTGAGCGTTCCTCTCAGAATCTCCAACCTACTTCCCCAACTTTGCGGGTTTATAATTCAACGTTTTGATTCCTGAAATGTACGGAGCGGACCCATGGCTGATAGCGCGCCTCTGAAGGAAATTCGAGTTCAACTCAAAACGCGAATGGATAAGGCAGTCGACGATTTCCGCAAGGCGATGGCTGGAGTGCGGACTGGGCGCGCGAACGTTCATATGCTCGACAACGTGAACGTGGATTACTACGGCTCGCAGATGCCGCTGAACCAGGTGGCGCAGGTGCACGCGCCTGAGGCCCAGTTGATTACAGTGCAGCCGTTCGATCCGTCGCAGCTGGGCGCGATCGAAAAGGCGATCCGGGCAGGGGATATGGGATTGAATCCCATGAACGATGGAAAACTCATACGCGTGCCCGTCCCCGCGCTCACGCAAGAGCGACGGCAGGACATGGTGAAGCACCTGCACCGGGTGCTGGAAGAGCACCGGACGGCGGTGCGCAACATTCGCCGCGACGGCAACGATGCGATCAAGAAGGCGCTGAAGGACAAAAAGATTACTGAAGACGAAGAGAAGCGCTTGCTCGACGAGATCCAAAAGCTGACCGACGGCGAGATCAAGAAGATGGAAGAGATGAGCAAAGGGAAAGAGAAGGAAGTGCTGGAGTTGAAGTAGGCTTCAAGCGGATTGCTTTACCCCTCCCATCCTCCCAGAACTTTGGTCCGCGCGAGATCCTTCGCTCCGCCTGAGAAGCGGCTTCGCTCAGGATGACACCCCTTTAGAGTTGAGCCGTCTTCGTTAGTTGCCCTCAGTTGTCCTCTCGTGAGGTTACCTTCAGGTTACCTTCGATTCTTCCGATTGCCCGAAAATCGGCTCTGGGCAAGGGATTTCGTGCAACTCTGTCGGCTTGGGTGGGTTTCCTTTTTCTGAAACTGGAATCCACTCCCTCGGAAATCTATTGGAGGAAGTTGTTATGAAACGCGCCCTAACCCTCAGCTTTTTGATTTTGGCGATCGCCGCGACCGTTGGCTGCGGCGGTGGCAGCTCGACGCAAAATTTGCAGCAAGGTAATCCCGCCGCTGCGGTCTTCGTCACTGGCGAAGATGCTCCGCTGTCCTCGGTCGTCGCTTTTCAGGTAACGCTGGACTCGATCACCTTGAATGGCGCCAGCAATTCTCCGCAAGTACTCGCGCAGCCAGAAACGGTGGACTTCGCGCGGCTGGTCGGACTGCGGTCTCCCCTCGCCTTCAATGCCATACCGGCGGATACATATACGAGCGCCACGTTCGTACTTGCCAGTCCGGTGATCTCCTGGGTCGATATGACGCAGACGCCGCCAGCGCTGGGGACGCCGATCAACGGGACATTCCCGAATAATCAGAATCCGTACAGCGTCACGGTGAACTTCCCAACTCCGATGGTAGTGAACGCCAACGGTCTGGCGGGCTTGAGGATGGAATTCGACATCCGGCAGTCGGTGGCGGTGAACGGTAGCGGCCAGGTTACGGGAGCGGTGAACCCGCTCATTTACGTAAAAGCCACCAAGGCCAGCGATCCTGACGGGCAGGTTACCGATCTGATGGGCGGCCTGGTTTCCGTGAATGCCGCCGGCAATTCGTTCCTGTTGCAAGGGCCCTACGGGCGCCAGTTGACGGTTTACGTGAACAACTCCACGCTATTCAACAGCGGGTGGAGCATCAATAACATGGCGACGCCGGAGTTCGTGGCCGTGCAAGGTGCATTCCAGGCGGATGGCAGCTTGATGGCCACCGGCGTGGAAGTGATCACGACGGCGCAGTCGTTCCTTTCGGGCCGAGTGCTTGCGGAGACGACCAATTCGTCGGGACAAGTACAGCAGATCACGATGTGGGTGGGCGAAACCGGCGCGGACATGGTGGGTGACGTCGACACCATCCAGACGATTGATGTAAGCCAAGTGAGCACCTATGACGTTTGCTTCTTGAATGGTCCGCTAACCAACGCGGTGTTCAACGACGGCACGGTTGTGGTTGGCCAGAGAATCTTCATAGGTGGCGGCTATGCGAGCAGCGTCTTTACCCCGACGATGATCTCGTTGCGGCTGCAGGGCGTTTACGGCATGTTTGTTCCGGCGAGCGTCGCGGTCACGAATGGCAATGCGGGCAGCTTCCAGTTATCGAACAACGGGCTGGTGGGCTATTCGGTGGGCGGGCCGGTGACGGTGAACACCTATAACCTGACCTACTTCCACAACTTGACTGGGCTCGGACAACTGCAGAGCACGGCCACCGCGGTTCCAGTGGTGGCACGGGGCTTGCTGCTGAAAGACCCGGTGAGCGGGAATCCGGAAGTCTATGCGGGGATGGTGTCGGAGCCATCGCCGAGCAACTAAGGGGTCGAGTGGTTAACTGAGCGGACGGCCTCACAGCCGTCCGCTTT
>CAVVXZ010000027.1:0-34571 GCA_963752175.1 uncultured Acidobacteriaceae bacterium | reverse complement strand
CATCCAGGTGGTAGCCGCCGGCGATTCCCTTGCTGTTGTTGGTGACGACAGCTGTTCGGAGGCAGGCCGGGAAATTGAGGCGGCTGCGACTCCTTGTCGTTCTGCAGATTTCCGCGAACGAATAACGAGTGGTTGCCATCGGCCGAGATCTTATAGTCCAGCTTGAAGATGTACGTCTTCAGCGTGGTGGGATCGTTTCCTGGGAACGTGTAGGCCGCGGAATTCAAGCCGTCGCCACCGCCGCTGGTGGAGTTGGGGATGGGATATCCCGCGAACAGCGCATTCGGATTCGCGCCGCCGAGATTGGCGATGTTGCCGTTTGGACCGGGCCCACCCGGATTTCCCGGCGTCGGAGGACATGTGTTGTTCGCCGAACAGCCCTGATCCAAGGAGGCGATACCGGCGGGATTGAGGTGGTCACCAAATCCGGTGCATAGGTGGGGTTGCTGGCAACGGAAAAATTTGGACTGGCTACCAGCGACAACAGTGGGGTCGCTCGTATTGCAGAGGTACTGCAAATTGCCGGCTACCAGGCTCGGGGTCGGAATAACGCGGGTGGTCTGCAACTGGTCGGCAGTGTGTTGGCCTTCATACGCCGCGAAGAAGAACAAGCGGTCTTTCTTGATCGGCCCGCCGAGAGTACCGCCGTACGTATTGCGGAGAACGAATCCGGGGACATTGGGCAATCCGGCGTTCAGTTCGGCCTGTTTGTTGAACCAGTCGTTGGCCACGGTGAAGTTGGGCCGGTAGTATTCGTAACCCGATCCGTGAAAGGAGTTGGTGCCGCTCTTGGTCACAAGATTGACCTGCGCACCGGAAGAACGGCCCGCGGACGCATCGTAGTTGCTGGTAGTGACGCGGAATTCCTGCAGGGAGTCGAAGGTGGCGCGCATCGCGCCTTCGAACGCATAGCCTTTCAGTTGATCGTTGTCGTCCAAGCCGTCGAGAGTGATATTCGTCTGGTCGCTACGGGCACCGTTTACGGCACCTCCCCGGCTGTCATCGTTCTGCTGGCTATTTGTGGTCTTGCCGATGTAAACGACTCCCGGTTGCAAGCTCAGAATCGAAACCGGGTCGCGGCCTTCGGTCGGTAGATCGGTGAGTTGCCGGGCATTGAAGTTGTTGCCTAAAGTCGCGTCCTGCGTGTTGACGACCGGCGCTTCGCCGGTGACGTCCACGATCACCGTGCCGCCTTGTACCTGCAACGACATGTTAATGGTGGCGGGGCTGCTAACCTGCAATACGACGTTCTCGCGCCTCGTCGTGGCAAAACCGGAGGCAGTGACGGTCATGATGTAAGTGGAGGGAGGCACTTCGAGGAATTGATATGACCCCTGGTCATCTGTCTTGACCGTTCGGGAAAATCCGGTCGCCGGATTGTTAATGGTCACCGTGGCGCCCGCCACGACTAATCCTTTCGCGTCTGAGATCGTGCCGTGGAGAGACGTCGTTGCAGACTGCGCTGCGGCGAAGGTGCCGAGCGCAAGGACCGAGAGGATGACCACCGCGACTACCCATGAGCTAGAACGCATAGAAAGCTCCCTTCACCCACAAAGGGCGTTGAATTTCTCATTACGTCTGCCCAGGAACTAGGAGACCACGGGAGACCCTGGGGCCCTGATGGGGCGCTATTGTGCAACTTCAGCGCCATAAAGTTCAAGTTGAATTTGTGGGGATTTACGGCCATGTGAAACGTTTGAATACGCGATGTCACAGATGCGCCTTCCAGATTTGGAAGTTTATGCACGTGAGTAGAATAGCGCCGAGGCAAGAACGATGACCGCGGGATAGCATTCCAGCGTGTAACGAGGCTCAGGATTCTCGAGGCTCCCGAGGAATACGGAACGGAGAACTAGAAATAAAACGAATAGTCCAATGCCGAAAAATTCGCGCGCACGCACGAGCCCGGCGACCGCCAGAGCGACGTAGACCAGATTGATCAGTCCGAACCCAAGGCTGACGGCGAGCCATCGGCGGTCGTCGTTGAACTCCCACCAGCGTGGGTCAGAGGGGAACAGTTCGGTGCGCGGGCGCAGCCACATGTCGGCGATGCGCAGGGCCGGGAGCCACACGTAGTAGCGCAAGGGCGAGGCGCGAACGCGCTCGGCGGCCAAGGCGGCGAAGCGGGCGTCGAGTTCCGGTGTCATGTCATGGTCGCGATTGTAGTCGGCGAAGAGTTGGGTGGTTTGCGCCTTCTGTGCGTCGGAGTCGAAGGCTCGGCGGGGCAGGCGCGTCACGTCAATGTCCGATCCGGGGACGTTCCAGTAAATCTCCTGCACCGAGACGTAGTCGGCGGTCCAGGTTTTGACCCAGCGGTTGAAGCCGTTCATGACGATGTCGTCGGAGTCGTTGGCGTAACGCGGGGCCAGAGGCTCGAAGCGGTGCAGGGTGTGGAGGTTCCGCACGGTCCAGGGGATCAGCGGCGCGGTGGCTCCGATTGCGACCAGCACTCCGGCCCAGAGGATGGCTCGGGGAACGGCGCGCAGTTCGGGAAGAGTTCCCTGTCTCGTCCACAGACTGCGCGCCAACAGCCAGAGCAGGTATCCACCAATCGCCGCGAGTAGGATGCCTCCGTCGGGGCGGAGCAGGATCGCGGCCCCTATTGATAATCCGCACGCGAGCCAGACGATGGAGCGGCGAGTCGATCGTGGGTTCGGCCCACCCACACCTAAGCCGGCAAACGCCAACTGCAAAGCCAGCGCGGTGAAGAAAATCTCCAGAGTCTCGGTGAGAGCTGTCGCCGCATAGTTGGCGAGAAAGGGACAGAGAGCTGCCAGCAGGAACGCCGCCTGCGCGGCTCGTCCGCCGAACAGACGCCGGGCCATGTCTGCAATCAGCAAGCACGTGGCCAGATCGAACAGCACCTGCACCAGCAGCACCGCGCGGAAATTCTCATCCCCGAAAAGTGCGAAGATGACCGCCAGAAAGGCGGGATACCCCGGCAAACGCGACAGGGTCGGTACGATCACGCCGGAGTTGGTCATGCCGTAGACGCCGTGCAGCAGCCAATTTTCGGCGATGTTGGCGTAGAACCGCGAGTCATCCACTACGCCCGGAAAGCGAAAAACCAAGAATAATCGCAGGCTCACTGCCGCCAGGCTCGCCACGGCAAAGAACCGTGCCTGCTTCCCAATGAGTTCCCGCACGGGCGAATGATAGCGCGTTTGCAGCAATCCCGGAGCCGGGAAATTGCATCTTAGGATGCAGAGCAGTTAATCTCACCCTGCCTCGCCAAGAATTGACCGTGTGCCGTCTGCGGCATACGATGAACAGTTACTCACCCAATGGCTCAACCTGTCTTCTATGATCCGCAACGCGCCCGGTGGAAACGCCTGCGGCGCTTGGTCGACGTTACGGCCGTAGTCGTCTCCGCACTGGTGATTTTCTTCGTCTACACGGCGCTGCGCGACGAACCGCTGCCGGAACTTCTTTTCTCACCCCAAAAGCGTGCCTTCAAGGCGCTGAAGGAAAGTGAAAAAGAGAAGGCGCGTGACCGGCAAAAAAAAACGGCCGCCCGCTCTCACCGCAAGTCGAAGCTGGCGGCGTCGCAAGTCAAGCTGAATCAGAGTGAAGGAATTCGCGCCGCCTTCTATGTGCCGTGGGATGCAGCCAGTTTCTCGTCCCTGCGCGCCTACGCGCACCAGATCGACATGCTGTATCCCGACTGGGTACACGTGCTCACCGCCGACGGGCGGTTGCAAGGCGTCGACGATCAGACCAATAAGTATTTCGATGTGGTTCAGGGCAGCACCGTGTTGCCGGTCGATGACCGCGTGATGCCGTTTCTGAAGGCGGAAGACCCGGCCATGGAAGTCTTCCCGATTGTGAACAATTTCGACGGCGCGAACTGGGTAGGAGACATTGCCGGGTTTCTGAATAATCCTGGTGCCCGAGCGTTGTTCCGGCAGCAAGCCTCGCAGTTTCTCTCGTCCGGGCACTACCGCGGTCTCATGATCGACTTCGAGACGTTCCCGCAGAGCGCACAGAAAGGTTATGTCGCGCTGCTGCAGGAGTTGTCGGGCGATCTGCACGGGCGCGGCATGAAGCTCTACGTTGCCGTCCAAGCCCACAACAACGAATACGATTACCCGTCGATCGCGGCGGCGGTGGATGGCGTCGTGCTCATGAATTACGACGAGCACTATCCCGGTGCTGCGTCGGGCCCCGTGAGTTCGCAAGATTGGTTCGTGCAGAACCTTACGTTCGCCAAGAGCGTCATTCCGCAGGAAAAGATTATTTGTGCGATCGCCAACTATGGCTATGACTGGGTGCTGAAGCCGAAGAAAGGCAAACTGCCTCCGGAAGTGCACGATTCGAGCGTCAGCGTGCAGGATGCGTGGCTGGCTGCGCGCGATTCCGAAGAGGACGTCAACTTCGATGATGACGCCATGAATCCGCACTTCAGCTACCTCGATGAACACAGTTATCGGCACGATATCTGGTTCCTCGATGCGGTGACGGCGCTGAACCACATGCGAGCGGCGCAGAATCTTGGGATCCAGACGTTTGCCCTATGGCGACTGGGGAGCGAAGATCGCTCGCTGTGGCGAGTATGGGACGTGCCCGGAGACGCGGGAGCCACCGACAAACTGAAGGACGTTCCCCCGGGCGCTGAGGTGGACATGGAAGGCCAGGGCGAAATCCTGCGTATCGAAGATAAACCTGCGCATGGTACTCGCGATCTGACCATCGATGCCAACAGTCACCTGATCACCGATGAAGTCTTCCAGACCTTGCCAGAACCCTACCGGGTGGGACGTTATGGCTACAGCCCGAACAAAGTGGCGCTGACGTTCGACGACGGCCCCGATCCGGAGTGGACGCCGAAGATTCTGGATGTGCTCAAAGAGAAGAACGCGACAGCCACGTTTTTCCTGATCGGGATTCAGACCGATAAGTTTTCCGGCATCGCGAAACGGATCTATAACGAAGGCCACACCATCGGGAACCACACCTTCACGCATCCTGATGTCAGCAATATTTCGACCGCATACATGAAGGTGGAGTTGAATCTCACCGAGCGCCTCTTCGCGAGCCTGGTCGGAATCCGCACGACGTTGATGCGGCCGCCTTATGCGATTGATGAAGAACCGGATACGGCCGACCAGGTCCGCCCACTCGAGGTTCCGCAGGATATGGGTTATATCACGGTCGGGAACCGAATCGACCCCAACGACTGGAGCGACAATCCTTCGGCGGAGAGGATCACGGCGTATGTGCTGTCGCACCTGCCACCGTGCCGCCAGGAAAATCTGCGCTGCGGCAACATCGTGTTGATGCACGATGGGGGCGGCAACCGGGCCGAGACGGTGCGCGCTCTGCCCATGATCATCGACGGCATCCGGGCCAGAGGCTACGAGATTGCTCCGGTGTACGAATTGATTGGCAAGACGCGAGCCGACGTGATGGCCCCCTTGCCGAAAGGCGAGTTGTGGGCCGCGCGGCTCGATCGCTTCGGCTTCTTTCTTTTCGATGCCGGAATCGTCGCCATCACCTGGATATTCCTGGTGGGCGACCTGCTCATGACGGGGCGCCTCATCTTTATTGGCGCGGCAGCCGTGTATGACCGCGTGCGCGAAAAGATTTTCGGCAAACCGGCGGAGGTTGCGTCGTACAAGCCCAAGGTTGCGGTGCTGATTCCCGCCTATAACGAAGAGAAAGTCATTGAGCGAACCATCCGCGCGGCGCTGAATTCGAACTATCCGAATTTACGCGTGATTGTCATTGACGATGGCTCGAAGGATCGCACGCTGGAGGTCGCTCGCAAAGCCTTCGCGGCCGAGGCTGCCGCGGGGAAGGTGCTGATCCTGGGGAAACCGAACTCCGGCAAAGCCGAAGCTTTGAATTACGGGATTGAGCACATCGGGGATGCGGAGCTTTTCGTCGGCATCGACGCGGATACGATCATCGCGCCCGACGCGATTTCACGACTGGTTCCGCACTTCATTCGGCCGGAAGTCGGCGCGATTGCCGGCAATGCCAAGGTGGGGAACCGCGTCAATCTCTGGACGCGCTGGCAAGCCCTGGAATACATCACGAGTCAGAATTTCGAGCGACGCGCGCTCGACGTGCTGGGCGCAGTGAGCGTAGTGCCGGGCGCGATCGGGGCGTGGCGCGTTTCCGCCGTGCGCGAGGCGGGCGGCTACCACATTGACACCGTCGCCGAGGACGCCGATCTGACCATGGCGCTCCTGCGTCTGGGATACCGTGTCGAATATGAAGATATGGCCCTCGCCTACACCGAGGCTCCGACCAACGCGAATGGCCTGATGCGCCAACGTTTTCGCTGGTCTTTCGGCATTCTGCAGGCCGTGTATAAGCATCGCAAAGTAGTAGCCCGCAAGGGTGCGCTGGGCTGGGTGGCGTTGCCCAACATTGTCATCTTCCAGATCATGCTGCCGCTGGTGTCGCCGCTGATCGACATCATGTTCGTGGTGGGCACGATCTGGTATTACATCCAGAAACATTTTCATCCGGACTCGACCGATCCGGCGGACTTCCACAAGCTGGTGCTGTTCTTCTTTGCGTTCCTGGTGATCGACTTTATCGCCTCGGCAATTGCCTTCGCGCTCGAGCGCCGGCGTCCTGACGATAAAGAAGATGCCTGGCTGCTGACCCAGGTGTGGCTGCAACGCTTCGCGTATCGTCAGTTATTTTCGATCGTGCTCTTCAAGACGCTGAAGCGCGCGCTGGAGGGACGCAAGTTCGCATGGGACAAGCTCGAGCGCACAGCCGCGGTGAATTATGTGCCGGCAGCGGAGAATCACGAGCACGTCGACGTGCGGTAGAGCTGGCCCGGTCTCAACGGAACAGCAGTCCTGCAAACTCTGCAAGGTTCCGGCGCCAGACCATCCACGTATGCATGCCGGGCGTTTCGATGTCGGTGTGCTCTACGCCTTTCGTCTTCAACCATTCCCGCAGGTTGCGATTGGGCGTGATCAGGCGGTCTTCTGTGCCACAAGCGATCCACAGTAGCTTCAACTGCTGATTTACCTTGGCGTCAAGCGCGGGGAAATCCTTCTCAAACGGATCCGGCAGGCCTCCCGCGCTGAAGGCCCCGACCCAGGCAAATTTGTCGAGATTATTCAGCCCGGTTAACAGCGATTCTGAGCCGCCCATCGAGAGCCCGGCAATCGCGCGCGAGTTGCGATCCTTCGTGACCCGGTATTCGTTCTCGACTTTCGGCATGACCTCTGTAAGCAACGCCTGACGGAAGTTTGAGAAATTCTTGTCGCGCACATCAGTGTGGCTCCACGCTCCCCATCCCAAGCTGATGATTTCCATCGTGCCGTAGCCAAGGGGCATAACAACAATCATGGGCTTAGCTTTGCCCTGCGCGATGAGATTGTCGAAGATGATGTTGGCGCGGCCGACCGCTGTCCATCCGCTGGCGTCGTCGCTGTAGCCATGCAGCAGATAGAGCGCAGGGTATGTCGCCTTTCCATTCGGATCATAGCCCGGGGGCGTGTAGACGTAGAAATCGCGGTTGTCATTCGCGATCGCGGACCGGTAGAAGTGATGGTGAATCTCTCCGTGCGGCACGTCGTTGAGTTCCCATGGAAGCGACGGTGGGCCGGCAACATGCACGAAATTCCCCGGAGAGAGCAGGTTCGGCACAAGGCCGCTGTTGTTGGGATCGAGGTTGCGCACGCCGTCGACGATGATGGAGTATCCGTAGTAGTCGGGAGACAGCGGTGGAGTGTTGACGGTCCAGACACCCTGGTCGTCCTTCTGCATGGGGATGGGCTCGGTGCCTTCGCGCGCGAGCTTTACTTCCTGGGCATTGGGAGCGCGGAAGCGGAAGGTGACGCTGTTGTCGGAGTGCACTTCGGGAGTAATCAGGCGCGGCGGCGGTTGAGGAGGAGCGGCCGGAGCGGGCTTGGCTTGCTGCGCTGTCGCTAGAATGGAAAGCAAGAGAGATGAAGCGAGAAAAAGCGATTGAAGTTTCATGTGCCGTTTCCTCCTCGGGGGGTAAACGGCATAATTGTATAAGCCGCGTGCGGGGCGATTTCCAGATTTTGCAGCTATTTTTTCGCGGCAACTTCGAGCCGAGTCTCTGCGCGTTGCAGCGCATCGAGAGCACGGTCGACATCGATGGCCGTATCGCCGCTCGCCAGCCGTTGCTCGGCGCGCTCTTTGGCTTTGCGAGCGCGGTCGACGTCGATTTCAGAAGGACGCTCGGCTGTCTCGGCAAGAATCGTGACTTTGTCGGGGAGCACTTCCGCGAAACCCCAGGCCACAGCCAATACGAGTTCGGTGGAGTTCTCGCAATACTTAATCTCCCCGACCGCCAACTCAGTGATGAGAGGCGCGTGTCCCGGCAGAACGCCCAGATACCCGTTCTTCCCGGGAATCTGAACCTCCTCGGCCGCCGTGTCGACTACTTTCTTTTCCGGCGTAACGATCTCGAGTTTGAAAGTATCTGCCATGGCAAACCGGCTTCTGGCGTTCGGCTCTCGGCTTCCGGTCTCGCGGCCGGAAGCCTGAAGCCGGAAGCCTGTTCTTACGCTGCTGCCTTCATCTTCTCTGCCGCTTCCAGGACTTCCTCGATCGGGCCCTTCATATAGAACGCCTGCTCGGGGATGTCGTCGTACTTGCCTTCTACGATTGCCTTGAAGCCCTTTACGGTGTCTGCGATCTTGACGTAACGTCCCGCGGCGCCGGTGAACTGTTCGGCCACGTGGAACGGTTGCGACAAGAAGCGCTGAATCTTGCGGGCTCGAGCGACGGTCAGCTTCTGATCTTCGGTCAACTCGTCGATACCGAGAATCGCGATGATGTCCTGCAGATCTTTGTAGGTCTGCAGAGTCTTTTTCACGGTCTGCGCAACGTCGTAGTGCTCCTGGCCAACGATGCGCGGATCGAGAATGCGCGACGTGGATGCCAGAGGATCGACGGCGGGATAAATGCCGATTTCAGTTAACGCACGCGAAAGCACCGTGGTGGCGTCGAGGTGAGCGAAGGTTGTGGCCGGCGCGGGATCGGTCAAGTCGTCGGCAGGCACGTAAATCGCCTGCACCGACGTGACGGAACCCTTCTTGGTCGACGTGATGCGCTCCTGCAGTTCGCCCATCTCTGTTGCCAGGTTGGGCTGGTAGCCCACGGCGCTAGGCATACGGCCGAGCAGCGCGGACACTTCCGAGCCAGCCTGGGTGAATCGGAAAATGTTGTCGATGAAGAGCAGCGTGTCGGCCCCCTCGACATCGCGGAAGTATTCCGCAACCGTCAGCCCGGTCAGCGCGACGCGGAGACGCGCCCCTGGAGGCTCCGTCATTTGGCCGTAAATCAGCGCGGCCTTGGATTCCGCCGGCTTGCCGGGCTTGATAACGCCCGACTCCGACATTTCCAGCCACAAGTCGTTGCCTTCACGAGTACGCTCGCCGACACCGGCAAAAACAGAAAAACCGCCGTGATTCTTGGCGACGTTGTTGATCAACTCCATGATGACGACGGTCTTGCCCACGCCAGCGCCGCCGAACAATCCGATCTTGCCGCCCTTCAAGAACGGCTGGATGAGATCGATGACCTTCACGCCGGTCTCAAACATTTCCGCGCTCGTCGCCTGCTCGTCGAAGGCGGGAGCGAGACGGTGAATGGGCATCCGCTCTTTGTACTCGATCGGACCAAGCTGATCGACCGGTTCGCCGATCACGTTCATCACGCGTCCCAGAGTACCGCGGCCCACAGGAACGGAAATAGGTCCACCCTGGTCGATGGCCTTCATGCCGCGCACCATACCGTCAGTGGGCTGCATGGCGATGCAGCGCACCCGGCCTTCACCGAGGTGCTGCTGCACCTCGAGAATCACGCCGATTGGGCTCGGCACATTGAAGCCGTCGCTCACCACTTTCAGGGCTTCGTAGATTGGCGGCAGCTTCCCTTCGTGGAACTGCACGTCCACGGCTGGACCCGCGATTTGAATCACATGTCCTACGTTTTCAGGCATATGTTAGCTTCTAGCTACTAGCTGCTAGCTCCTAGCTTGGTCGAACCGCCTCACGACCGCGCAGACATCTTCCGTTGATACTCACTGATCCGGAACTCACAAAATCCGTTTTGCCAGAAGCTAGTAGCTAGAAGCTAGCAGCTTCTTTACATTGCTGCCGCGCCGCTGACGATTTCGATGATCTCTTTCGTGATCTTCGCCTGGCGGGCGCGGTTCATCACCAGCGTCAGGGAATCGATCATGTCAGTGGCGTTGTTGGTGGCCGAATCCATCGCGGTCATGCGAGCGGCGTGCTCCGCAGCGACCGATTCCATCAACGCACGAAAAATCTGGATGCTCACGTACTTGGGCAGCAGCGCGCGGAATAAATCTTCCGGATTCTGCTCGTAAATGTAGTCGACCTGCGCGGTGCCGAACTGCGAAGCAACTTCTTCGACCTGCTGATCAGGGCCGCGCATGCCCACTCCCGCTTTGATCGCGGCCTCTTTGGCCCTCTTCTTTTCTTCTTCCGTCATCTCCTCGACCAGGCGGACGGCCTGCTGGCCGATCTGCTCGATGGGAAGGACCTGCTCGACGATAAGGCGCTGCGCGATCACCGACTTGAATTCGTTGAAGACGATGTAGACCGAATCGATCTCCCCGCGGCAGTAGCGCGCGATCACGTTGCTGGCCAGCGCTGCGGCCTGCGCGAATTCCACTTTGCCGAGAACGCCCACATGTTCTCCGGTGATTTGGATTGCTCCAGCACGCTCGGTCTCTTCCGGTTCGGCCTCAATCGCTTCGGCTAATTCTGCCAGACTCTTCGTCTGCACCTTAGCGGCCGGATAACGTCGGCGTAGGAAATCGCGCCCCTTGCGGCCGATCGCTTCAATATCGACATTCTTGCCAGCCTTGGACTCCAGGAAGCGCGTGGCCGCTTTCGTAATGTTCGCGTTGAAAGCGCCCGCCAGGCCCTTGTCACCGGTGACCACGATCAGCAGGATGTTCTTCTCTTCGCGCTGTGCGAGCAGGGGGTGCTTCGGCTCACCTGTCTCGGGATCGTAAATCTCGGCGCGCGCTACCAGCGACTTCAGCACGTTAGTCAGCATCTGCGCGTACGGACGCGCCGCCAGGGCCCGTTCCTGCGCCCGGCGCAACTTCGCCGCCGAAACGACTTTCATGGCCTTGGTGATCTGCCGCGTGTTGATCACGCTGCGAATACGGCGACGGATATCGAGAATGTTTGCCATAAATCAGTTGCCAGTTGCCAGTGTCCAGTCAAAGCCGTTGTCATCCTGAGAGCCGTTCTTCAGGCGAAGCGAAGGATCTCCGCCACCACAAGCCTCGCTACTTTGCTACCGCTTCTCTCGCCGCTACGAACTGCTGTTTCGCCTGCTTGATCACATCCTGCATCTGGGCCTTCAGCGTGTCATCGAGAATCTTTTTCTCCATGATGGTGCGCAGGATGCCGGGATTCGTCGAATCTACGTACTTGTACAGTTCCGCCTCGAACTCGCGGACTTGCGCCACCGGCAGGTCGTCGAGGAATCCGCCGGTGCCGGCCATGATGATCAGAATCTGCTTCGAAAATGGCAGCGGCGAGAACTGATTCTGCTTCAGCAGTTCGACGAGCCGTTGTCCGCGATTCAACTGGGCCTGCGTAGCTTTGTCGAGATCGCTGCCAAAGGCTGCGAACGCCGCCAATTCGCGGTATTGCGCCAGTTCCAGTTTCAACGTACCGGCTACTTGTCGCATGGCTTTGATCTGCGCGCTGCCGCCCACGCGGCTCACTGACAGGCCCACGTTCACCGCGGGGCGCACGCCTTGGTTGAACAGATCGGTTTCCAGATAGATCTGACCGTCCGTAATCGAAATGACGTTGGTTGGAATGTAGGCGGACACGTCGCCGGCTTGCGTCTCGATGACGGGAAGCGCGGTCAGCGATCCGCCGCCCATCTTGTCGCTCAACTTGGAGGCGCGTTCCAGCAAGCGCGAGTGAAGATAGAAAACGTCTCCGGGATACGCCTCGCGTCCCGGGGGACGGCGCAGCAGGAGCGAGATCTCACGGTAGGACGCCGCATGCTTCGAAAGATCGTCGTAGATTACGAGCGCGTGCCGCTTGCTGTCGCGGAAGTACTCGCCCATGGCGCATGCCGCATACGGCGAGATGTACTGCATGGGGGCAGGCTCTGACGCTGATGCAGCCACGACGATGGTGTATTCCATCGCGCCGGCATCTTCGAGAATCTTCACGACCTGCGCAATCGACGAACGCTTCTGCCCGATCGCGTTGTAGATGCAGATCAGGTCGTTTCCTTTGCTGTTGATGATGGTGTCGAGGGCGACGGCGGTCTTGCCAGTCTGGCGGTCGCCGATGATGAGTTCTCGCTGGCCGCGGCCGATGGGAATCATGCTATCGATGGCCTTTAACCCTGTCGCCATGGGCTCGCGCACGGGTTGCCGGTCAATCACGCCGGGCGCGATGCGCTCGAGGGCGATGAACTTGTCGCTGGCGATGGGGCCTTTGTCGTCGATGGGCTCGCCCAGCGAGTTGACCACGCGGCCGATCATAGCGTCACCTACGGGCACACTCATGATGCGTCCAGTGCGCTTGACCTCGTCCCCTTCTTTAATCTCGGTGTACTCGCCGAGAAGCACCACGCCGACCTGGTCTTCCTCCAGGTTCATGGCAATGCCGGCCACGCCGTGCGGGAACGAGAGCAGTTCGCCGGCCATGACCTTGTCGAGTCCATAGACGCGCGCGATGCCATCGCCGAGCGTGATGACCGTGCCGGTCTCGTCCACGGAGATCTGGGTTTCGTAGTTCTCGATCTGTTCGCGGATCAGCTTCGAAATTTCGTCTGCTTTGATTTGTGCCATAAAATTTCAGCTCTCAGCCTTCAGCCGTCAGCTTTGAGCCGCGAGTTGTGAGCTCCGAGTGAACACTCAGTAAACTCACCGTTCGCAACTAAGAGCTAATCGCCTCTCTGATCTTTTCCAACTGGCCTTTTACCGAACCGTCATAGATCGTGCTGCCTACGCGGACTACGGCGCCGCCCAGCAGGGACGCATCCAGGCCAAACTGCGCGTGCACTTTCTTGCCGGTGACTTTTTCGATCTGCGCTTCGAGGGCTCGCTTCTCGTTGTCACCCAGTTCGCGCGCGCTGGTAACGTGCGCTTCGGCGAATCCCATGCGGGCGTCGAGCTCTTTTTTCAGTTGCTCGACAATTCGCCCGAGGAATTGCACTCGCCGATGATCGATGAGCACTGCCATCAGGTTGCGGACGTGATGCTCGATGCCCTCGCGCTGCACAATCGCGTCCAGCAGCTTGCGCTTTTGCTCGGCGGGAACCGCGGGATTTTCCCAGACGCGCCTCAGGTCTTGACTCTCTTCCAACAGGGTGGCGATCCGGCGCAATCCACCCACCGCCCGATTCGCGTCGAGGTGCGCGCTGAAGACGACATCTGCGAAAGCGCGGGCGTAGGTGCTGGCGATGGAAGCCACGGTCTAGTTCCTGCCCTTTCCGGAATCGTCGGAGGAAGCGCCTAATTCCTGGGCAAAATTGCGAACCAAGGCTTGGTCCGTGCCGGCGTCGACGCGAATCTGTTTTCGCGCCAATCCGACCGCGAGATCGGCGGCGTAGGCCGTCAGTTGGCGGCGAGCGGCTTTGGCAGCAGCCGCGATTTCCTGCTCCGCCGAAGCCACGATCTTGCGCGCGTCTTCTGCAGCCGCAGCCTGGATGCGGGCTTCCTCGGCGGCACCTTCTTTTTCGGCCATATCGCGCATCATTCCGATTTCGCCGTCGAGCTTCATCAAGCGCGATTCGATGTCAGCCAGCCGGCGGCGGGCTTCTTCGCTGGCCATTTGCGCTTCCTGCATCGCCTTCTGGATGGCGGCACTGCGGTCGCGGAACATTCCCGGCAAATATTTACGCCCGGCCCAGACGATAGCGGCCGCGATCACCACAAAGTTCAGCACCATGCACAGCCAGTAGGACTGCTGCAGACTCAATCCGGTCAACTTCTTGACTGCTCGTACCGACGCGGATTGCTTGAACTCCGCGAACTCGTCTTTTTCTTCTCCGGCGGCTTCCCTACTCTCGTGGGCCAGCTGGCCGCCAGGGCCCCGGCCACGTTCCGAGGAAGCGCCGGTATCCTGCTTCTGCTCGGAAGAGACGGGTGGTTTCGCCTCGGGCGGAACTGGTTGATCCTGCGCGCGGAGGGAGACAGCGGTGACGCAACTCGCGACGAACAGCGCAAGCAGAGCAGCCCGGCAGATCCTCTTAGTCGATGTCATCATCGGTAACCGCATCATCGTCCGGCTCCGGCTGGCTGAAGAACGCGCTTGACGATTTCCTGTGCCAGTGCCGCAGCGTCGGAAGGCAATGCCGCCTCGGCCGCGGCGCGGTCGCTCTCGATATCTTTCTTCGCGGCCTGCACCTGCACCTGCGCCTTGCTGCGCGCCTCGTTTAAGGCGGCGGTTCGGGCTTGCAACACAGCCTGACGCTTTGCTTCCTGCGCGCGGAACACCGCGGCCCGCGCCTCGCGCAGCTTCTGCTCATATTCCGCCGTACGGGCCTCGGCGGCGGCAATGTCGGCGCGAGACTTCTCCACCGCACCTTCCGTCTTGCTGCGCCGCTCGGCGAGCACGCGCTGCAACGGCTTATGGACAATCGCAGTGTAGAGCGCGTAAAGCAGCGCCACGAGAATCACAGTCGGGACCGATCCGAGCAGTAATTCCCCTAGTTGTTGAAGCGTCTGATCCATGTGTTGCTGATATAGACCGGAAAAATGAGGGCTATGAAAACTGTTAAGTCTAAACGTCCAAAGGAGTTCATGTCAACGCAAACCAGATCGTCTTAGTCCGCGCATTCGTGCTTCGGGAAAGTCGTTTCAGGAGTAGATCGGGCAGCACAAGATCCTTCTATATCATTAAAAACAAGGTGGTTAAACCAGTCCGCAGGAGCTGCAAGCGAGCTATGTCGCAGATTTCTGCACATAGCGCTTGACTTCGGCCAAAATGGGATTAGCATTAAAGCATCACCTCCGATCCAATTCAGGATCGAATGGGCCGATAGCCAAGGAATGTCACCGCTTCTTGGTTGCCGGCCCATTTAAATTTCAGGGTGCGCAGTTTAGACCTTGGTAACCATCCCAACCGTTTTCCGTGTGTCACGGTTCTAACCCCTGCTGTAATTTCAGGAGATCTGCCTAATTGGGTGGACAGGAATCGGGCGAGCAGGAAGGACGTGGCGGTTAATCGAATACTAGCGCTAATGCTCTGCCTAACCGCGCTCATCGCGGGATGGCTGGTTTACTCCAGATCATCGGCACAAACCCACCGCCTCGGCGGCTCTTCCCCCAAAGGTCGAGAACCGAAAGATCTACTTTGTCCCCATTGGAAACTTTCCCGACGAGCAATTGCAGCCGCTGGTTGAGTACTATCGCAAGAAATACAATCTTGAAATCGAGGTCGCAGGCGGAATCTCCGTGGACCCAGCTACGAGAGATGCACAGCGCCAGCAGTTGATGGCTGAGAACCTCGCAGCCAGTATTCGGAAGAACGTTTCCGAACCCGCTAACGATCCAAACGCGATTCTGATCGGGTTCACGGCCGAGGACATTTATCCGACGTCGCAGAATTGGCAGTTCGCATTTGGTTGGAGAAACGGTGAGATGCACACGGCGGTGGTTTCAACAGCGCGACTGAGCCTGGCTGACTTCGCACAGCCTATGACTCCGGATACTCCCGCCACGCGATTGCGAAAGATCGTCACCAAGGACATCGGCATCCTCTATTACGGGTTGCCGCAGAGCCAAAGTCCGAAGAGCGTTCTCTACAACCAGATTATGGGAATTGAGGAACTGGACGCGGTCGGCGAAGATTTCTGATTACGCCGGCTAGACAGCGCGATTCTGCAGCTACGCGAGGATCCAATCTCGCACTCTGCGCACCACCGAGGCGGGCGCCTCGACCTCCAACTCGACCGCACCATCCTTGTATTTGCGCGAATAGATTCGCGCTTTGGCTTCCAGCATGGCCAGCGTCTTTCCTTCTTTCTGCGGAACGCGCAGATGCACGCGGCTGACGCTGTCTTCCTCGATGATGGAATCGATGCGCTCCAGCAGTTTGTCTAAACCGGTACCTTCTTTCGCCGAAACATAGACTGTTTTCGATTCTTCGCGCATGGAGTCCGCGACCAACGATTGCGCAACTTCGTCATCCAGCAGATCGATCTTGTTCATCACCCGCAGGCGTGGCTTCTTCTCCGCTTCCAATTCTTTGAGGACGATTTCCACCTGCGCGTCCTGCTCGGCCGACAGACGGCTGCTGGCGTCGGACACGTGCAGAATCAGCGACGCCCGCTGCACCTCTTCCAGCGTCGCGCGGAAGGCCGAGACCAGTGTGTGTGGCAGGCTGCGAATGAATCCGACGGTATCGGAGAGCAGCACTTTGCGCTTCGACGGCAGGTCCACGCCCCGGAGCGTGGGATCTAACGTCGCAAACATTCGCGGCGATTCGAGCACTTTGGCATGGGTCAGAGCGTTGAACAGCGTTGACTTCCCGGCGTTCGTGTATCCAACGAGCGCCACGGTGGCGACTGGCGCGGACTCGCGCCGCTGGCGCTGTTGGGTGCGAATGCGACGCACGTTTTCAATTTGCTGCTCTACATTCCGCACGCGTCGCGCGATCTTGCGGCGGTCCGTTTCCAATTTGGTTTCGCCAGGGCCGCGTGTGCCGATGCCGCCCCCGAGTTGCGACATTTCAATGCCATGCCCAGCGAGCCGCGGCAACATGTATTGCAACTGCGCTAACTCCACCTGTAACTGGCCCTCCCGGGTGCGCGCGTGCTTTGCAAAAATATCGAGGATGAGCTGGGTGCGGTCGATCACCCGCCGCTGGATGATCTTCTCAATATTGCGCTGCTGGGAAGGGCTCAGATCGTGATCAAACAGAAGAACGTCGGCATCCGCGGAGGCCGCTGCGCCCGCGATTTCTTCGAGCTTGCCGGCGCCAATCAAAGTTGCCGGGTCGGGGCGGTCTCGGCGCTGCAGAATCTCGCCCACCACTTCTGCACCGGCACTCTCGGCCAGAGTGCGCAACTCCGCCAGGGACTCGTCCGCATCGAACTCGGGAATGCTGGGCTTGCCCGACTTTGCGGCTGATTCCGCCTTCGCCGTCGGCATGGCGGCAACTTCGCGTGCAGCGGATGCCTGCGCGGTGACGGTTCCCTTGGCACCGCTGCGTCCGCGTGTGCGCACTTCGAGCCCCACTAGAAACGCGCGCTCGCGTTCCGGTTCCTGGCGGACGACCGGGGTACCGAGAGGCACACGTCTGCCGGCACGCGCCCCGCCGCGGGATTTCTTGGTATGAGAACTTCCCAAACCGAAAACGCCTTATCCTTCGGTGCCCGAAGCGCTCGCCGCAGCCACGGGCGTTGCCGCAGTTCCGGACACCGTCTTCTCCGGATGCGTCGCGTGGACGACGTGTGCCGACGCCACCCGTCCCATCACGACGGTGGAGATGGCGTGCTTAAAGATGAGTTGCTCCTGACCGTTCGCCTCCAGCACGACGGAGTACTTGTCGAAAGAGCGGATGCGGCCCGTTAACTTCACCCCACTCAGCAGGTAAATCGTAATGCTGAGCCTCTCCTTGCGGGCCGTGTTGAGGAAGGAATCCTGAATGTTCTGCGCCGGCTTATTGCTGTCCATCGCCGATCTCCTTGTTGTGCCAACCGCGAAGATTTGTAGACTGCGAACTTGCAAGTCACCAGTCCACAGGCGCCCATGAACCGGCTCAATACTACAGCATGTTCCTGGAGGCCTTCCCGCAGCCACAGGAACACGGGGGGACAACCCCACGAGGACGCGCGCTCCAAATCTTGCGGGCGCGCCTGCCGTGGGTAGATGTGAGTACCATACGGCGATCCGCGCAGCTTTTCAACTGGAACTTGGCTGGCACGCACGGTGCGGCACGCACGGTGCGGGTGTCGGTGCGGGCACGGTGCGGGCACGGTGCGGGTTGACAGAGCCCGCAGCAAAGTGCAGACTTTCCTCGACTCGACGGCGCCGCGGGACACGATTCGCGGTTCGTAAGTTTATTTTTCACTGGCAGCCTGGATGTCTCTTCGCCGAATGCCCGCCGTCTGAGGACATTCGGGGACCCCCATAACCGCTCCCAGATTTTGGCGAAACAAGTTGGCGGAGGAAAATCCTAATGCACCATTTCGTCGCAGAAGCAGCATCTCTGGTCATGCCCACAATCACCGGCAACGAAGCCACGCAACTCATTCTGCGCTGGTTCCACATTATCGTCGGCATCACCTGGGTCGGCCTGCTCTATTTCTTCAACCTGATCAATGTTCCGTTCATGAAGCAGGTGGACGCCGGTGCCAAACCGAAGATTTTTCAGTACTTGACCCTGCCCGCCCTGAACTGGTTCCGCTGGAGCGCGCTGGCTACCGTCTTCTTCGGCCTCTGGTATTGGGGACAGTTTCTGGTTGCACCCGACGCACAACGCCAGGGCGTTGGGCAGGGCAGCACGTTCGGGCTTTTTCTGTTGGTTTGGATCGGAGTCTGGGCGATCCTCTTCGCTATCATCAAGAAAGTCACGCCCAGCGGATATGTGCTCGGAGCCATCACTACGATCCTGGTCTATGCGGCGGGCTGGATATTTGTGAACTACACGCCAGTGGGCGGCGATGACAATCATGTGCTCGCGATCGGCGTGGGCGGGGGCATGGGAGTCGTGATGCTGTTCAACGTCTGGGGCATCATCTGGCCCAACAATAAAAAGATCATCCGGGGAACACTCGCTGGCACGCCTCCTGCCAACGCGGCCATCATGGCGCGCCAGGCCTTCCTGGCGTCACGGACAAACTTTTTTCTTTCCGTACCCCTGCTTTTTTACATGGCGGCCAGTTCCCATTTTTCGAGCACGGTAATCTTCGGGAAGTAGGGTCGGCCAGGAAGTAGGCTCCGTCGGAAAAACAAAGTGGCGCGGCGAAAGCCGCGCCATTTGAATTATTGCAACTACGAATCCGTGCCGGACAGGCGGCCTATCCGAAAATGTCGACGTGCACGATCATCCGCACGCCGTTGCCTAGCTTCACGTTCTTCCCTTTCGAGGTCAGGACGCCGTTATCGAGCTGCAGATTGTCCATCCCGTGTACACCGACCGATTGCGAAGTCATCGCAGACTGCGAGTGAGCATCCGCGTCCATGCTGGAGCCAGTCTTGGTGTCCGTAACTACACCGACCGAGGTCATGGCACCGCCACCGCTGCCGGATGGACCAGCGCCGCCCGCGCTGCCACCAGCAGCGGTGGTCGCGGCTCCCCTGATGCTGGCATCCATCTCTTGATCGGGCGCGGGGAAGACTGCCTGCACCACTCCTTTGATGGAAAGCTGTTTCCCATTCGCGATATTAGCTTCTCGAAGGTCACCGTCAATTGCGATTCCGGATCCCCCTTGGAACGAGCCTTCGCCGCAGTCACATGTCCCGTCACCTTCGACCCCTTTGGCACCAAGGTACCATCCTGGAGTTTGATGGCTGATGCCATCTCGACCTCAACCGTGTCGCCGTCCTTCAGTTTGCTGGAATCCAACGTCTTATCGACCTTAGTGAACAAGACTCCGTGACCAACCGCCGCGGGTACCGCCTGCGCCGGACAGCAGTTGAACCTTGCCCATAGCAAAATGATGCCGCGAACAGTGCGCCCAGAACCACAATGCCAATTCGATTCATAAGATCCACCTCAGATGGTTAGATGCTGAAATTCCAGATGTTGAAATTATAGATCGTCGACTGCCACCGTCATCCCATTTTTCGCACCGCACGCGGTGAGCATCGTCGCCGCGAAAAAAATGAGGCCGACCTTTCGGCCGGCCTCGATCTTTCGCTCGCGTCATCCGACGGTGGCCCAATGATTAGAACACGATCTTGCCGCTGATCTGCATCACGCGCGGGGACGAGTCAAAGCCCAGGAAGTTGCCGTATGGGCTTGTCGGAGTCCCTTGCATCGAGCTGATTGTTCCGTACGACGGATCGATCGCGGGAGGACCGCCCGTGAAGGAACTGGCGTACGAAGCATTCGGGAGACCGAAGTTCGGATGATTGAACACGTTGAAGGCCTGCGCGCCAATCGCGAAGTTGAACCGCTCCCCGACCTTGAAGTTCTTGAACAGGTTGAGGTCCATGTCGAAGTAATGCGGCCCGCGATACTGACCGCGACGCTGCGTCGAGTAGTTCTGCCCCGCCCAAGTCGGGTCGTTCGCGTCCAGAATTCCGGCCGGGTTAAGGCAGGGCGCCACTGGTAAGGCCCCTGCGTCAAACGTGGCATTTGCCTTCCCGCAACCGCCGGGCTGGGCGTTGCCGATGATCACCGCAGGGATCGTGTCGCCACCGTTGAGGATGGTTCCACTGAGGTTACCGTCGGAGATGGTGTAGGGCAGTCCCGTACGCCAGAACATCTTGCCGGAGAACTGCCAGCCATTGACCAGGTAGTTCATCGCGCCGGTGTAGTGGAACTGAGGATTGAAGACAAAGTCACCATTCACCAGGTTGCGGATGTCGTAATCGGCGTTGCCATAGTTGTCAGTACGCAGGCTCGTCGGCGAGATCTGACCCAGAATGGTGTTGTTGCCTTCGAAGCCATACTGGAACAGACCACCGTTGGAGGTTTCGTCGATGGTGTGTGCCCAAGTGTAGTTCAGGTGAGCCGACACCCATTTGGTGAACTGCTTCCTCAAGCTGAAAGTCAGCCCATTGTAGTTGGAGACCGCTCCCTGCTTGTATTGCTCGATGGTAGAGTAGCTTTCGGCAAGCGGCGCTGCCTGTACGGTGCCCTGGAAAAGACCATAGGCATCGTACGCATTGGGCCACGCATTGGAGTAACTGATTCGTGCTCCGTGGTTGCCTGTGTAGGTCATGATAAATACGGTGCTGCGGTTCAGTTCCTGTTGAACCGAGAGGTTCCATTCCTGCCACTCTGGAGCCTTGACCGTACCAATGATCCCGTTGCCTGCCGGAGGCTGAAATACGACGCCTGCCGGCAATGCAGCCTGGATCTGATTGAAGCTATCAGTAATGCTGAACGCGTTGGCCGATGCCTGCCATGTCGCCGGCGCACCCGCAGGATCGAACGGCAGCACGCCTACACTCGTGGGACTGCTGCGAACCCGGAACATGACCGAGACTGGAGGCTGTCCGCCAAAGCCCAGAATCTGGTCGACCAGTCCGACCGCAGGGTTGTCGTAGAACAGCCCGACTCCTCCGCTGAGTACAGTCTTGCCGGTACCAAGGAGATCCCAGCTAAAACCAAGTCGCGGAGACCAGACGAGAGAATTCACGCCGGGATATGCCTGATGCTGGCCATATTTGAGATCTGCGCTATAGGGAACGTCCAACGAACCAACCGGACCCGCCTGAGCCGCCTGTGAATTAAAGAACTCACCCGTCAGGTTGGAGAAACAGTTGATTTGGCAGACCGGGTTAGAGTTGCGCTCCACACGCAACGCCATGGTCAACTTCAGGTTCTTCGTTGCCTTCCATTCATCTTGCGCGTAGACACCCATGCCCCAAAAAGCAATTGGGAGGTCATTGTGGGGAATGTACGCCTTGCGATACTGGAAGGCTTCGCCTTGAGCAAATTGCTGGAAGGTCGTGGCTCCGTAGCCCCAGTAAACGAGCGGGTTGGTGTAGAAGAAGTTGTGGTCGCTTACGTCATAGCGACGGAAATTCTCACCGAACTTAAAGGTGTGGTTGCCGTGCGTCCAGGAGAAATCGTCGATGAACTGGTATTGGGTGATGTTGCGGCCTTGGGGAAAGCTCGCGGCACCCGCGTTCGGGCTGGTCATATCATATTGGCTGAACCCGCTGAACGCCTGTCCGTAGTTGAATGTGGCGGCGGCCTCTGGAGCTGTAAATTGTGCGACGTAGTGGCTAAGCGTCGCGGTAAAAGAGTTCGTTTTCGTTGGCCCGAACACGTGGGTTTCAGAAGCCTGCGCGTCCCAACTGGGCTGCAACGAATTGGCGTCGAACGCAGAATTGATGGGATCAATCGATGTCGGCTGCAATCCGTGATCCAGCTTGTAGCGGCCGAAGAGGTTGTCGTTATTACCGATCTTCTGGTCTACACGAAACGAGAGAATATATTCCCAGGCAAGAGCCTTGGGAACCGTGATCCATGTCTGCGAGCAAGGAGTCGTCCCGCCGGTTGTCCAGCCGGGTAGAACCAGGGCAGAGCAGATATCCCCGCCCGCCGGAACCGGATTCGCCTGAGCAGTGCTGTATCCAGGCGCGTTCTGCCACAGGCTCATCAACTTGTTGTAGTCGGGTGATTCTGCCGGATGGAGCGCTGCGACTTGAGCTTCCGCGGCGGTGATAAACTGCGGAGTCGGCGCCGTTACCTGATCTACGTTCGGCAGCAAGAAACGCATTCCTTCATAGTCGACGAAGAAAAAGGTCTTATTCTTGATGATGGGACCGCCGAAGGATGCCGCCCACTGGTTCGCGTTGGAAAACGCCGCCTGATTGGGCTCACCATTGGCTACCTGACTCTCTTTGTTAATCCAGTTGTTGCCATTCAACAACCGACCGTTCCACCAGTACATCGCATTGCCGTGGAACTGGTTGGTGCCCGACTTGGTCACGTAAGTGATCTGAGCGCCCGCGAGCTGTCCGTACTGGCCGCCGTAAGGATTGGTAATAACCGTCGCTTCGCCGATTTCGTTCTGGCCCAGCGTAAGGTTCGACGCGCCCGAGTTGTTGATGTTGAAGTACGGGTCCATGTCGTTTTCGCCGTTCACCGTGAACAGGTTCGACGTGGCCGGCATGCCGTTGACGGTAAAGTTTCCATAACCGCCGGTGCCGTTGACGACTGCGCCCGGAGCTGTGTCGGCTATGTTGGTGATGTCACCGCCGGCGCTCGGCAACTGTGCGACTTCCTCCTGCGTGAACGCTGTGTTATTGCTCGGCTCGGTGTTAATGAGCGGAGCGCTTCCCGAAACCTCAACGGTTTCAGTGCCCTTTGCGACTGTCAGTTCGATATCCGCCTTCGAGTTCTGACCGACTTCGACTTGCACGGTCTGCGCTACTTCCGCAAAACCGGCCTGCTTTACAACGATCTGATAGCGGCCTGGCCTCAACAAGTTGAAGCTATACCCGCCGCTGGAGCTCGTGGTCGTCGATGCGGTCGAACCGGTGTCCAGACCTTTCAGCTCTACCGGCGCATTGGGCACGACCGCGTGACTGGGATCTAACACCGTGCCATTGATACTTCCGGTGGTCAGCGATTGACCGAACATGGGAGCCGTCGCCAACGACAGCGTCAACAACAAAGCTAGAACTATAGGAAAACGTTCAAAACGCATTTCCTGCCTCCTTCGAAATTTTCGTAACTCAGAATCGGATCCAAAGCGCTTTGGCCGGTTTCCCTGGGAACAATCGCGCGATCCGATGGATTTGCAACCTGTCGAGACCTCTTAAGGACTTGTGAGAGCTGGGACTTCAAGAAATTACCGCTCACTTCAACTATCGCGGGCTTCCTCAAAATATCCTGCAAAACTAAACAGTCGATAACACACCAGAACCCTACTGCTTGTGCAAGTAACGATCCAAACAGTGGCAATAACAAACAATTTGTTTTCAATAGGTTAGTCTTGAGGCAGTGAAGTGCGATACGGAAATCGGTATCGAGAAGGAGCGGAGGCTATGATATTTGGAAGGGAGGACGTCCGGTGCCTCCCCTAATGAGGCTTCTTCTTAGCCGGTCGCGAGGCCACTTCCCCGGGCGCCAGCACTCTTCTTACGATCGGTGTATTGAGTTTGTACTTCCTCTCGCTGACGTTTCCGGCTTCGTCTTTCACACGCAGAATGAAGACCGGCAGGATCCCTTCCTTGTCGAAATTCTCTTTTGTAGTGGTCACGGGCAGAACGCCGTCGAGGCCGTGCTCCCGATATGCGGTCTCGTAGCGATGCTTCCGCGTGTTCCACGTGAAGACACGAACCTGGTCGAAGTCGTAGGGTAGACCGTCGTGGGGGTCGGTGAGCACGGCCAAGTATTGCGGCACCTGCTTCTGCACGCCTTTTTCGTTGTCGGGCACCTGGTTCAAGGCAAAGAAAGCGACGAAGCGCTGTCCCTCGGCATACTGCGCAATGTCGAGTGGGACATCCACGTCCACCATGCGCGCCAGCACCCAGCCCACGCGACTCTGATCGTCGCGAACCAGCCACCAATCTTCAAGGACGGGGCCCGTTGGAGCCTTGGCGTTGGGCCTCCCAGCCGGCTTGGCCGAAGGAGCCCCCCCGGGCTGCTTTTCAGCCGTAGCTCGCTTCAGGATCGCAACCTTTGCGCCCGATGCCAACTGATACAAGTGTTCCGTGTCTCTGCCAGGAGAGACGTGCAGGTTGGTTTCATTCCGCAGGATTCCGGGAGCCTGAACAGGATCGTTCTGGTTGTCCTGGGTGAGTTTCTGCAGAGCGTCGAAGGTCTTCTGATCGACGAGGTACCGTTGCTCGATCCAGCCTTCGATTCCGGTCGAGGTGCGGACGCGCGCGAAGCGCTTCTCGCGGTCCAGCACTTCGACGCGCTCTCCATTTTTCACGTTGCCGACGCGATTGAAGACTGCCGCAACCTGATCGCGCAGTGCGGCTTGCGGGGCGGACACATAGGCCACTTCCAGTACCCGATGGCGTCCACGCCCGCACGCCGGAAGCACGAGGAGGGCGGCCAGAGTGACCGCGGAAAGCAGCCAGCCAACGCGAAATGAGCGCAGCAGTTTCAAGATTGGGTACGAGACGAGACGGGGACTTTCTACTATAGCGCGTTGCGGGCGCAAGGTGCCGAATCGGAGGTTTACGCCTAATGCACCCGCACCAGGGCTCTTCAAGACGTGGGCAATCCGACTCAGTTACCATAGAGATAAGACCTTCGCCGTAGGGAAGTTCTGGGCGCAGGTAGCCCGGGGACTGTTTCTGGCGTCTAATAGAATGGCAGATTCGCGCAACCAGGTTGAACAAGATATTAGGTTGAACAAGACACCCAAACACTGATGAAAAACATATTCCGGAATCGTCTCGTTGTTGTTTCGCTTGTCGCCCTGATCGTCCTTGCGGGCACGGCCGTTAGCGCCGCAGCACAGGACACGCTGGACTCCGTCCTGCGTCCGCCCAAGGGATCGCAGGTCGCCATTGTCGTCTTCGAGGACTTGCAGTGTCCCATGTGCCGGCGAACCGCTCCGCTGGTCGAGCAGGCGTCGAAGACCTATAAGATCCCGGTCGTGCGTCATGACTTTCCGCTCCCCATGCACAACTGGTCGTATCAGGCGGCCGTGATGGCGCGCTACTTCGATACGCATTCGAAGGCCTTAGGCAACGAATTTCGGGATTACATTTTCGAGAACCAGTTAGAAATCAATCCCCAGAACCTGCGTGCGTATGCCGAGAAGTTCGGCACAGCACACAAGGTGGACTTGCCGTTCGTCCTCGATCCCGGCGGAAAACTCGCCGCGCAAGTAAACGCCGACCGCGACCTGGGCAAGGCGATTAAGCTCGACCACACGCCGACGGTTTATATCGTCAGCAGCCGCAATCCGAGCCGGCCGTATGTAGAAGTTAAGGACAACAGCCAGCTCTACTCCACCATCGACGCGGTGATGAAAGAGTAGGCGCGGCTTCCACCATCTATTTAGCGAAGCGCCCGACGCTGAAGGAAATCGGCAGTCCGACCACCACCATGTGCACCAGCAGCCCGAGAAGCAGGTCGTGAAGTTCGTACGGGCCGCGGTCGTGAAGAGCGGAGAGCGGCAAGACGACAAGGGTCATGACTTTTTCTACCGCGGCGCCAAAGAACAAACCGCATATGAGTGGATGCTCCGTCAGGAAATGCAACCTGCGGCTTGCCAGGTAGTAAATAGCCGCCGCCGAGCAAGCGATAAATAAAGTGCAGCACAACCCCAAGAACATAAGTTCCGGCGCCTCCGTGGCGAGCCTCCGGCCCCAATAGGCCGGCGGCGATGGTGAGGGGAACGCGCCATCCGAACAGGATGCAAGCTTGGGTTAGGTCCAAAGCGCCGGCGATCCCTCCTCCGGCTGCGATTGCCAATAGCGCGTTCCTTTTGCCCGACGGCCCAGACGCAGAATCTTCCATCATCCCAATCCTCGCTTTTATCCCGACTTGTTTGCATTCGGCAAACCGACGATACCCAGATGACCGGCTTGAAGTCCTGAACTTGCTCTGAAACATTCTGAATACTTCTGAAATAGCGCTGCGTCGCTGTGGCTATAATCGGCGGGATCGCTTTTCTATTTGGAAGCAGACGCGAAACGCCGATCCCCATGAACCACCCAACCGAGACAAGGCTTCGCATCGGCACCTGGTGCGTCAATCCGGCGTCGGGGGAGATTTCACGCGACGGCAAGACCGCTAGGGTAGAGGCGCGGACGATGCGCTTACTCCTGTGTCTCGCCGAGCATCGCGGCGAGGTCGTGAGCATCGATGATCTGTTGAGCCAGGTCTGGCCGGATGTGACGGTCACGCAAGATTCGGTGTATCAGGCTGTGACCTCCCTCCGCCGTCTGCTCGGCGACGACCCCAGGCAACCCAAGTACATTGCGACCGTACCGCGACTGGGCTATCGGATGGTGGCTACGGTCAGTCCCTGGGTCGATCAACGGACGGATCCGCAGCCTGACATTCGGCCGCACTGGCAAAGACGTTCCCGCACCGCAGAGCTGGTTTCAGATGGGCTGCGGGCTCGGCGCTTTGTCTCGCGCTCGTCGTGCTTGTTGCTTTCCAATTTCGCAGCAAGGTCGCGAACAACTCTCACGCAGCCGCCATTGCTCCGCAACCACCGAATTCCATAGCGGTGCTGCCCTTTCTCGACCTGACTGAAGGAATGAAGGATGAGGAATTCGCCGACGGCATGACCGAGGAACTGATCGACAAACTCAGCAAGATCCCAGGAATTCGCGTACCGCCGCCCACGTCCTCGTTCTATTTCAAGGGCAAACAAATCACCGTCGCCGAGGTCGCGAAGGGGCTGGGGGTCGCATACGTACTCGATGGAAGCGTGCGCAAGTCCGGTGCTCGGTTGCGCATCGCTGCGCCTTTGACTCGCGCGGACAACGGGTACGTGGTCTGGTCCGAGACCTACGACCGTCCGTTCGACGACCGGTTGATCGTGCAGGAGGACATCGCCGGCGAGGTAGCGAAAGCGCTAAAGCCGTCGATCGAGTCGAACCCGGACGCGCCTCATTCGCCGATCCACTGACTAGCCCGGCCGTCCCGTATAGTGCTCCCTCGAGTGCACGTGTTCGTGGTCTTCGAGCGATTCCAGGTGAGTGATCACTTCCGCAGGCTTGCCGAGTTCCACAGGTAGACGTTCTTCCAGCGCTGTCGCCAGCCGGTGCGCTTCTCCAACTTCTGTAGCGTGCGGAAACAGCAGGTGCACCTCGATGATCTGGCGGTATCCGGTAGTGCGGTAGCGCACCCCGTGATAGTGCACGCCCAGTTCGTTGCAGATCGTGTCGAGTTTCTCGCGGATCTGTTTGCCGGTTTCGGGATCAGAGTAGTCTAGCAACCCCACGGCGGACCGCCACGCCATCCGCCCGCCGGACCACAGAATGTTGACTGCGACCGCGATCGCAACCAGCGGATCAAACGGCTTCCACCCCGTCAGCATCACCAGCCCGAGGCCAGCTACCACACCAAAGCTGGTGTAGCAGTCGGTGAGCACGTGCTTGCCATCGGCTTCGAGAATCAGCGAGTGGCTGCGCTTGCCCACGCGCAACAGGTACCAGCCCAGCCAGGCATTCAGCATGCCTGCGGCGAGGAGAAGCAACGTGCCCTTGCCCAGATGCTCCAGCGGCAGACCCGCCAGCCATTTTTCGATCGCCTCCACCAGAATCCAGATAGCGGCGATCACGATCATGGCACCTTCGAATCCCGCCGAGAAAAAGGCAATCCGCTCGTAGCCGTAAAGGAACGTGGGAGCCGCAGGCTTCGCGCTCAGGCGGAGGCTGAATGCCGCAAACGCCACCGCGATGACATGCACTACCGACTCGGCAAAATCCGACAGGATCGCAGCTGAACCCGTCATGTAGTAGGCCGTTGTCTTGCCCAGCAGCATCAGGACGCCGACGGCGAGCGACATGCGCATGGCAAAGCGCGCCGCGCGCAGCTCCTGCTGATCGCGAGGTGCGACCGCCGACTTCGCCGATGAGGTAGAGAGAGGACCCGACATGGATTCGCCTGGCGTCGGATCATCGTCCCATGACGGGACGAGGACGGAATGTGATTGAAATCACAGGGGAAGGCAATTGCTGATTTCTGATTGTTGATTGCGGATTGAAATCACCGGGCCAAAGAGGTTCTCAATCAGCAATCAAAAATCAACAATTCTGCGCTCGAGCGAGAGTTCGAACGACTTCTCAGGCCAGATCAGCCCATCAAAGCCATCGGGAATGCCGATGACCTTCCACTGGTGTTTAAGGATGGCAGCTTTGGTGGCAGCGCGAATAACAGCGTTGAGGCCGGGTGGTGCGTCCCCGCCTCCGGTAGCAATGCCGATACAGCGTATGTCAGACATGGAAATCCGTATGAAGGAACCCCTGATCACAGGAGTCCGCACAAGGCGAAACAACGTTACGGGTGGACGTAGCACCCTGGGTCGCAGCGCCCGGGTGACCCATTTCTAGCGTTCTTGCGAGAAGCGGTTTTCCCTCACGTCGACCTCACCTCTCAGGGAATTACGATTGAAATCCAACATCGAGAGACCACTCGTTGGACTCAGACGCCTGAAAATCAAAAGCCCCACTTCTCGCAAAAAACGTGAGAAATGGGGCACCCGATCTCGTTTCCAAAGCCAAATCTTGCAAGAACCGGGCCACCTCGCCTGGCGGTAATCAGAAGCCGGTAGCCGTGATCGAGACCTGGCTGCTGGTGAGGCCATTGGAGCTCGCGGTGATGAAGAAAGTGCCGTTGTTGCCCTGGCCGCCCACTGCGGTCACAACACCTGCAGAAACCGTGGCGATCGCCGTGTTGCTCGAAAACCATGTTGCGACGGATGTGATCTGCTGCCCACCGCAGGAAGCGGTGAAAGATATGCTCGGTACATTGGCGGTCACAGTACCGCTCGTAGGACTGATTATGGGCGCAGTGGTGCAGGCGATTGAAACGGTGAGGGGCTGGGTCCCAGTAATCGACGGAAGCACATTCGACGACGCCGTTACGGTTCCCGTGCCGACATCTTGCGCCGTAACCAGCCCACCAGGGGTGATTGTCGCGATGGGCTGACCGTTCGTGCCGGTCCCCGAAATGCTCCAGGTCACGGGCGTACTCGAATTACTACCGCCAGTGAAAGTACCCACTGCAAACATTTGAACGGTGTTATTGGTACTCCCGGTAAAGATCGTCGGCGAAATCGGCCCGACCGCGAGCGCTGTGAGAGTTGGCTTGACAAAGAATCCCGTACAACTTAGCGCCAGGCCCAGGGTCGCCATAGCTCCAAAGGCGCCCATCAGTCGGAGTTTGGACTTCGTCGATGACATAATTTTCTAGGCCCCTTTAGGCGCGCCTCTCACTTTCTGATGTGTTTTTCGACCGGCCAGTCTGCAAAAATTGTAGCAGAGATGATTTGGCCCGGGGCACACTCTGGTACCTGAACTGGAGGCGCAGAACCATCCCTGCCAATCCGTGCTACCTGACGGGCGGCGCAGTGCTTCCCGGTTAGAACGCCGCACCTGAAACGGCTTGCAGAAAAATCGAAACGTAAACAACTGCAATGTGGGGACAGCCGCCACCGGCTGTCCGCCAGGCGGGTCCCGGTGGTTTCGGCACCCGAGAAACCCGCACCCGCTCCAGAGTCTTACAACGTGACTCAAGACACCCGCCAGCAATCCGCGGACAGCCGATGGCGGCTGTGCCCAGTGTCCCAAGCGGAAGGCCAGCGCGGGTAATCGCGCTGGCCATTTCACACCTCAACTTCTCGTTCCTACCGACCCTTAGGGTGCTCCTGCTTCGGCGGCGGACTCGAGTGATGCTGCTGCGGAGGCGGACTCGACTGGTGCTGCGGCGCCGGGTGCGAAGTATTCCCGTGCGAGTTGTTCCCGCTATTGCCGTGCTCCTGGTATGTCGAATTGGCAGACGAACCTCGGTTCTGGTTGCCAGCCGAGCCATGGTTCTGTGCATTGTTCGGCGAGCTATACGTCGAATTCGGTTTCGTGAACGGCCGGAATCCACCTTCCGAATTGCCTCTATTGGCTGGGGTGGAATTTACCCGCGCCTCTTTGGGCGACATCGCCGGAGCATGATATTCCCCGCCCGCGGATCGGGCCGGAACCGCGGAATGGCTGCTGAAATCACCCGGCCTGGCAGTAGCCGCGATCGCCGGGCGCCCGTGATTCTCGGACGCAAAATTCTGGCGATTCTGGCTCGCCGCGTGCTCGTGCTGGGTCTGCGCCGCCAACGGAGCCATGTGCTGCTCGTGCGCGGCTGCCACTTCCTGCGACGTCGGACGCGCCTCAATTCCGCCCTGCCCGCCGTTATAGCTCACCGTCCGGTCGTTGTTCACAATGACTGTACGGTTGTAGACGTTGGTCACGTTCGTAACGCTGACATTAGTGACTGAGCGGTTGTAGTAGAACGCTCCGCCGCGCCATTCGCCGCCAACGAATCCCACGCCGGTGTAGCCGAAGCCGTAGTTAATACCGCCGTAGAAGCCGATGTGCGGCCCCCAGTATCCGGCGTGCCACGCGTAGAATCCCCCGCCCCAGCCCCAGTATCCGGGCGTCCAGAGCATGCCCACTGGAGCAACTACCCACGTGCCAGGCACCCAGTAATAGCCCGCGTCATCGTTCCAGCCCCAGTAGCCGGGTGTCCAGAAATAGCCGGGCCCCGGGCAGATCGGCTGCGCATACACTGGCAACGCAGGCGGACCTACGCGGACCGAGATGCCCACCGCGATCTGCGAAAACGACGCGGCAGAGAAAGATAAGACTACGATTGCCAGCAACAGTGCCCGAACCGAGGCTCGATTCCGATTCATTCCCGTCTCCCTGATTTTGATCCCAAGACCCGAACCCGCTGCACCCAGAAACGCTATTGTCCCGCAAAAGGCCACACGTAGCCTCGTTACGTTCCTCCTGTGTAAACACCGAACTTCAGAGTATGTTGCTCAGGTCAGAAAGTATTTGGAATGAATCATTTGGATTGGACGGCAAAGTTCCGGCGCCGGAAGTGAACACGGAGTACTGCGCATCGAGGACTGAGTACTAGTTGAGCTTTCGCGCCCGTGCGATCCGCTCGTCAATCGGCTTGCGCCCGGCGAATCCTTCCTGCGCGCCGTGCCAGTGGGTGATGGACTTCTCTCCCATCTTCCAGCACAGCAGAATAATCTGGCCTTCGACTTCGCAGGGGAAGTCGAGCAGGCCGATATCGATGTCTTTTACCTGCACGCCGATGGAGTCGATCTCCGCCAGCGCATCTTTGGCGCGCTGCTCCGCCTTGACCCGCTCCGCCTTGCGCCGGGCCAGCGGCACGACATCGACGAAAGTGCCGCCATTCAGAAAAATCTTGTGGCCGAGCGCCTGTTGCTCAGCCTCCACTTCTTCCATCACTTTCTTGCTCGCGATGGCGGTACGCAGAAGCGATTCGAGTACAGGCAGAAGAGACAGCGCTTCATCGAGAGTAAACGTGCGGTCTGACATGGGTAGCTCTATTTTAGCGTAGGGGACGGCAGAGTCGTTAGCGCGCTAGCGACGAAGCGTGTTCTACTTTTTCGAACCATCCGTAACCTGTTGGACAAGTCGTTGTACATCCGCCACTATCTTGGCTATGCCCTGGTCGAAGTTCTTGTCGCGATTTCCTTTCAAAACGGCCCACGCCGCATGCTCGGTGAAACCCCAGAGGATGGCATTGGTCTTCGGATCTCGAATGACCAGCCGAAACTGCGGATCAAATTCGGCCGTTCCAAGAGTATTTCCCTGAGACACCGCTCGCGACGCAGGCGGGACGGTGAACCGTATTTCGAGCCACAGGTCAGCGTCAGCGGGAGCGCCCACAAGTTCATACCGTCCCCAGGTTTTCATCGCCGCATAAAACTGGTTGTATGCGCGGTCGGAGTCGCCGCTGAATTGTGCATCGTCCGCCATCGGTTCCTCACCGCCGGCGTTTGCCACAAAGACTCTTTTCGCGCCGAGAATTTCGGCGGGCACGGGCCCTGCAGGCACTGGTTTCGACGGTTGCGCAGCCACCGACACCAGCAGCAAGAGAACCGCGAAGCACAGGCGAGAGGCTTTCATGCCTCGATCCTAACGCACTCTGCGGGGACAAATCGGCGAAATCCGTAGGCCAAGAAGCCTCCGGCGTCAGCGGGTTCTCGCGTGCGACGGATCGGGGGAAGTCGCCGTGTTGAGATCGAGAGGAAGCGCGGCAACGCCCGGCGCGTTGCAGTTGCCATCGTGGCTGTAATTGGTGCAACGCCCAGCAACATCCTTGCGCTGCGGTGATTGAGCAAACTGCCAGACCTCTGCGAACGGTACCCCGCTCTGCGCGGGAGCCGGCGGACGCTGCGGAAACGCACATCCCGGCGCCGGGGGGCAGCCATCGTTGATCGCCCAGTAGACGATCGAGTGGGTCCCGGCGCTCTTCTGAATGTCCTCCGCAGTGACCACGTTGCTATCGTCGGTCGCGGCGATGCCGGAACAATAAATGCCCGCACGAAATCCCACGGCCGCGACGCCATCGACCCACGCGTAGATGTAGGCCTTCTGCTCGGGCAGCATACGGCCACCCTGCTCTTGATCGAGAAAAATAATCGTCGCGTTGGGAAACTTCTCGCGCCGCGCCGCGGCAACCGCGGCGCGCGCATCCGATCGGCCGAGTCGAGTGGCGTTCGCCACGGTTTTCAACTGCGCGTAAAGCCGGCCATTGAAGAGCACGAGGAATCCGAATCCTGCGGATTCGACTGCGGCGCGGTGACCGGCCCAACTATTCGACGTAGCCCCCGGAGGATTATTCAGCCAGTATCCGGTGTAGGAGAAAGTCTGGTGAAGAGTCTGGAGGTTGGCGTCGCCCGGATAGTCGTTGCGGTCGAACCCAAGGTAGGTCGCGCTCTGCGCTTGAAGCATTACGCAGGAAAAAACAAACGCCGCAGTAGTTGCGATTCGCCACTTCACACGCACATTTTAAATGGATCGGCCCGCAGCGGCTAAGGCCGGCTCAAAGAAGGGCTTCATCGGGCATGACTGAATTCGTGCCTTTCCCCGTTTTCCTGTCCCGGTTCTGTTCTGTTGTCGACCCTACGATCCCAGGAGCGAAATGCCCTTGCTGATGGCTGACAGCTCCGAGCTGAAAGCTACCCGCCGATATGGACCATGGTACGGGACGCCGGCACGAAGTCCGCTTCGCCGATGTGGTGCCTCTCTTCTTTCTTCTGCACAACGCCGTGAATAAATTCCGCCAATTCGTCGTCGCTGGCCCCCCGGCGCATTTGCGCGTGCAGGTCGTGATCCCACACCGAAAACAGGCAAGTGCGAATCTTGCCGTCACTGGTGATGCGGATGCGACTACAATGACCGCAGAAGGGATGCGACACTGGCGCGATGATTCCAATCTCGCCCACGCCATCTTCAAAGCGATAGCGCCGCGCTGTTTCTGAACGCGCGTGTGGAATCTCGACCAGCGGCCGGTACTCGGCCATGCGGGCCAGAATCTCATCCAGCGTAACGACGGTCGAGGGCGCCCATGTTCGTCCCTCTTCGAGCGGCATAAATTCGATGAACCGCACCGTCACGCCTTCTTCACGCGCGAACATCCCGAAAGGAATGATCTGGTCTTCGTTGAATCCGCGCATCAAGACGCAATTTACTTTCAGCGGCCACAGTCCCGCCCGCCGCGCCGCTCGGATGCCTGCCAACACGTGATCGTATCCGTTGGGCACACGCGTGATGCGCGCGAAGCGGTCCGGATCCACGGCATCCATCGATACGGTGACGCGAGAGAGCCCAGCATCCTTCAACGGCTGTGCCATCTCGGCCAACATGTGGCCGTTGGTGGTCAGAGCAATATCGAGTGCTTCCCCGCTGCTACCGTTCGGCCGGCGAAGGTGCGACAGTTCGCTCACAAACTCGACCACGCCCTTGCGCAACAGGGGCTCGCCGCCCGTCAGACGAATCTTCGTGATCCCCATGCCGACAAGCACCCGCGCCATGCGCAGGTAATCCTCGAACGGCAGGTCGCCATAGAGCGCCCCCTCGTTCCCCGTCCGGCAATAGACACACTTGTAGTTACAGCGATCCGTGATGGAAATCCGCAGGTCGGTAATCGCGCGCCCGAATTTGTCGTGAAGAAGCAAGCTCTTAGCTATTAGCCTTTAGCTCAATTCACTCGGCGTCCTAGCCAGGGTCAAACGAAAAGCTAAGAGCCAAGAGCTGATCAGGGAAAGAAAACAGGCGGGACCATCCCGGCGGCTGTCTCCTTTCCAATGCGCTCCTCGCGAAGCGCGGGAGGCGCCGGCGTTTCCACCAGCACCCTCGGGTCGTCGCGCCGCTGCCTTGGCGGCCGTCGAGGGAGTAACCCTCGCATCCGCACTGGAGGCGAGACGCCCTCAGGACAGCCGGCATGATTCCGGCGCTACATCCCTAG
>CAVVXZ010000026.1:0-140076 GCA_963752175.1 uncultured Acidobacteriaceae bacterium | reverse complement strand
CGTCGGCACAGCCTCCGCTGATTGCAAAGGTCCCTGTCACCGAGTTTCCAGCAGAGTTTACCGTCCCGCTAAAAGTCATCTGCCCGCCGGTCCCAATGAGAATGGTCAGAGCAATCTGATTGCCGCTGACTGTACCGGACACAGTCCCTGACGCAAAGCACCCATTTGTTATCGTCATCGATCCCGAGATAAGTGTTACCAGTTTGGACGAGCGAAACAGAGACTGAGCCAGTTTTACTACCCGTTGACCAAGTGCCCTGCCAGGTTCCTGAAAGGTCGATTGTCGCGGGCGCCAAAGATGGCGTTGATGTCCAACACCAAGGCGGTGGTACCGTAGAAGCCGCCTGAATCTCGCCGTTAGTGGTTGGGACAATGGCCATATTTGAGGTTACGGCGCCATCAATGGCGTTCAGCGTCGACACCAACGGTTGTGCAATTCCCTGGGGCCACAATGTCAAGAAGCCCAACCCGCCCTGTGGTACTACGGTGGCGTTAAACACATAACCCTCGGCTGCACTCGGTACGTTGCAGGTGCCTGCCACGGTAAGAGTAAGAGGCAGGGTGGCTCCTGAGGTCCTGGTATCCAGAACACGACAAGGTGCAATGTTTTGGAGCCATAGCGGCTGAGAGGAATTTGATGCAGGAGCAAAGTAGCCATTGATGTCGATTACCAGGTCTGTATCGTTGGTTACATAGACAGAGATATCCCCCTGGGAACCTGCCCGGCACCGATGCCGCATTCGCAGTCACAGTTCCAGTATAGGCGTTCAAGGTTGACACGAGAGGCTGACTCTGTCCGGTCGGCCACACCGTCAGGTACCACAGCGGAACATGCGGAACGACGGTGAAGTTGAGGGAATAGGCTTCAGCAAAAGATGGTATGCCACACGAACTCGTGAGAAGCGGGAAAGAGCGCTCCTGGTTCCCCGCCATGTATGGGCCGCCCAGCGGTGCGTCTGCGTTGCGTGTGTCGACCACCCGGCAGGGTGTCAAAGGAAAGAAGGCCAGCGCGGTCGTGCTGGTGTCGGCCACGAAATAACCGCTGATATCAATGACGACATCGGTCTCGTCTGTGGCGTAGAGGCTGATTGCCCCGCCACTGCCCGCCGGCAAGATCGCGGCATTAGCCTTAACCCGGCCATCATACGAATTCAAGGTTGAAACCAGAGGCTGACTTTCGCCAGTCGGCCAGACCGTCAAGAATCCCAGCGTGACATGCGGAACGACTGTGAAGTTGAGAGCATAGGCCAACGCTGTCGTGGGGATATTGCAAGAGCTGCTCGGTATCACAAAACTACGAGTTCCCTTGGCGGCCAGAGCCGGGCCGCCAAAAGGGCCAGCAGTGTTCCGCGTATCCGCGATTCGGCATGGGGTCACGGGTACAAAAGAGAGGGAAGGGGCAGTTTGGGCATGGGCAACCGAGGCTAAATTCAAAACCAAGGTGAACAAAAGGATGAGCAGAATTTTGCGGTGAAGGTTCATATCGTCTGCAGATGGCTTTTTGACTCGCGCGAGAGAAGACATATCCTAACCTTTCTGGAATTTGTCTTCTGCTCGAGGTTTCTGCGGCAGTGGACCTACGCGTTCAATGGCGCTAATTGGGGTGAGGACCTGTCTGTCCGCCAGTTGAGTACTGTAGGCCGGAAACTCCCCCGTGGAACATTGGGACGGGGTGGACAAACTCCTGTCGAATTGGAACACATAGTGCACAATGATTCAGTGATTGCAGTCACCACCGAGATGCCCACTTCTGCCCGACGTAGTTACCCGGTTTCGGTGAGTCCCCCGCGCCACACTCATGCTCACTAGACGGGCAGAACCTGTTCGCCCGTATACCGTGCGCGGGCAAGGATATGGTCGGTGGGCGCGGAGTATACCGCCTAAACCTCGTCGGTGTTCAAATCGATCAAGCCGTTGCCGATGCTTTTCTCAAGGCTCTGACGCCCGCAGCTCCCGGGGCAACACAGCTCGCTATACAACAACTCGAAACGGACCACGATGCAGCACTCCGCCGTTGGCGTCTGCCAGTGGAACGCGCTCGGCACGAAGCCAAACGAACTAAGCGTCGATATCGTGCTGTTGAACGCGAAAAACAGACTGGTAGCACGCAAACTCGAAGCCAAGAGGGAAAACCGCTTGCGCGATCCGTCGCTGTAGAAGTCGAACTCGAACGGCGGGAACGACAACGCCCGCGCATACTGAGCGAGGACAGGGAAAAACGTTTTTCTCTCGGTTTCGATATGCATAAGGTCTGGATAGCGCCTAACACCACTGATCACGACCGCAAAGAGCTGCTACGCAATCTAATTGAATTAGATCTCTCTTTGCCACGCATGAAGCCTTCTTGCCTCAACACCGACGAAGACACGATCTCTATGCTTCGTCGTCTGGCCGCCCACTACCCGGACGACGTCACCGCTGGCATTCTCAATCGTCAGGGAGGCACAACAGTAAGCGGTGAACGCTTCGCGGCGAATCAGGTTTGCGGCTTGCGTCTCTATCGCGCCATTCCGCGCCACGAAGCGCTAGCAGAGCCCACCCGCCGGGAAGGTCGTCGACGAGCGATACACGCCGAGTTCCGAGGGGATCGACAGGTCGGAAGAAGCAGACGGTTGACGATGCGGCGTCACTGACATTCATCGGGTAACTCTGCCTTCATGGTCCGGCAAAGGAGGGGGTACATCAGGTTGAGGGACTCGGGAGCAGTATTTTGTTTTTCCGCGGGCATTTTACTTAACGCTCACATCGTTTGGCTGTGGTCCGGCAATTTCACCCCCTCTCATCAGTTGCTGCAACTTCAAATCCGCTCGTGGCGCAGTACAACATAAACCACTTTAAGGAAAGTCCGCGTGGGTTCAGTTCGGACCGGCACCACTTACGGTCGCCAGACTTCGGTCACGACAATGGCCTTGTCAACTGCCAAACCCGGGCGTTGCCCACATCACTCGGGGCACAGGTCAGCGGAGGTTTTCCGGCGGCGGCAGCAGTTGCCGCCGGACCAGCGCCCGGAGTGGAGCTACTTAGCTTGACCTCCCAACGGCGATTCCTTGCAAGCGGTAGGCACGGAACCTGCAGGGCAATGTCATTTGGTACGGCCCTGGCGGCGCGTTGCCGATCAAGCAACTGCCAAACGGCGACTGGACAACTCTGGCCGTCTTTGACGACGTATGTCTCCGCATTGATTCCAATGGAGTGGCTTGTGGTTCCGCCTCCCTGTTTACCGGGCCATGACCTTTCAAATTGACGTAGGCACATACCTCGCCACCCTCTTATGGGAGTACACCCCAGCGCTATCCACCTCTTGGGGTGGAAGCATCGCGGTCCTAAGCAATAACGACGTTGAGTTCGCTATGAGTTCGCCTTTCCCCTCGCAGCCCGCTGCCTCACAAATCTTGGAGTTACCCAGACCAGCGATCCGCAGACCGTGTGGCAAATGGTTATCACTGGGACGAATGCATATCGGGGAATCCGTATCCCCAGTCTGTATCCGGGAGTGCAGTGACGAGAAAGCATCGGCTTGCCTGAGCCGCACGTATGGTCTAACGCCGGATTCTATGCGGTCCATGCTTTGCGATAGGAATCTGCCACAAGGTGCGACGCCACGAATCGATCGACCCGGGGCGTTCACATACGTTTACCAACGGCGTTACTTTGATGACTGGCGGCAGCCAGAGGATAACAGCGACCGAGATCCGGGTGCTTGGCTTAAACGGCGCCGCAGATGTCAAAGTCTCTGCCAGGACCACCTGTAGGCAAACAAGCCGCAGGCTCGCGGTTCATTCCGGACAGCTTGACCTGTTTGGACAATGGCACAGAGGTTGGACCGGCAGCCTCAGAATCAGCGCCTGGCCCGTCGACAAGTTCAACATTACCAGATGTAAAGTCACGGATTTGAAAACAGTGTCCTCAGCCCGCGCCGGCCGACAAGGGGAGAAGGATCTCGTCTTCGAGTCAAAGAACTGATCTCGGTTGTCTGCCTTCGGCACGCAGAAACTCTGCGCCGTGGGCGGCCGTTCCGCTCGTGGCCGTCGCACTCGTGCCAACGCACCTGACTGTCGGGCAAAATTGTTCTTGGCGTGCTTCTCAGCGCCCGGCTTATGTCCCTAACCCAAAACGGATCCCTCCAAATGGATCTTTAACAAGAATGTGACCATTTTGTGACAAGTTCATCCGGCGCCGAAGCTAGGTTATGCGACGAGGTTGATTTCAAAGCAGCCATAAACCCAAAGAATGATTGATCTTCAATTGCGGAGAATTCGTCAGGGGCACAGTTTGGAGAGCGCTCTCTGGAATTCCCAAAGATCGAGCTCCGTCAAGACGATCAGAATAGTGGGCTGAGCACCTCTGTGGCCAGAGGAACCAGAGAAGCCATCTTCGTGCGCGCCGGCAAATCCGATCGAGTCGCGGAAGAACGCCAATGGCCCGCCGTGCTGGTTTTCTATTTCCGAAGACTCGATTCGCCAGATGGAAGAAGGGGGCCTAGTGAATTGTGTCCAGAGCAGTTTGGTCCTCGCGGGGGCAGCCTTCGGGGTGCGGCCGTGAAGCATATTCTGGCCGATAGCATCGTCGGGTTCCTGAGTTTCTCGGACCCGGGCAATAGCATCTCTGCGCTCAAAAGAGTCAGCCATCGAGATTGGGAGAGATGTCTTCTTTGGCTCGACGACACCGGCCTCGCCTTCTACTTCTTACAAAAACTCCAAGATACGAATTCAGCAGACGTGATCCCCACCTCAATCCTGTCTCATCTGGAAACAAATTTCGCTGCGAACCAAGACCGCGTTGAGGATATGTCCCGGCGATTCGATACTCTTAATCGCAGGTTTAACGAGGCGGGCATTGGCTATGCGGTGTTGAAAGGGCTGTCGCTGGTTCCTCAGTTTTGTCCGTATGCGCCTCTGCGCCATCAGGGCGACTTCGACTATTTGGTGGATACTGCGTCCCTCTCGTCGGCGCAACGCATATTGCTCGAAGCTGGCTACATTCCGAAGGATTCACCTTCAAAACACGAATTCATCTTTGTTACGCCGGGTGCGGCGGCGCCGTCTCGAAGCGGTAGACAGTACTCCGCCGACGCGCCCCATGCCGTTGAGTTGCACCTGGATGTCTGGGACAGCGACCTGCTGCGTCTGCCAACATTACCGAACCTATTCACCGTCGAACGAGCAACACCTCACGAGTGGAATGGATTCGTCTTCCCCGCGCTGACGGACGCAGATGCGTTCTTGCTTCAGGTTGTGCATGCGTGTCAACACTTGTTCGGTCTTTGGATCCGGATGTCCTGTTTCTTGGAAATCGGATATTTTCTGACACGACGCGCGCACGACACGGCACTTTGGAATCAAATCGAGCAGCGCGTCGGCGACAGCCTGATGGTGAGAGAATTCGTGGTCTTGGTGTCTGAACTGTCGGCTCAGCTATTTGCATCTCCCACGCCTCCATTGGTTCGCGCCTGGGGCGCGACGATTCGCCCTGGGCCCCAGTTGTGGATTGAGAAATATGCGCGTTCTTTCGCCTTTTGTGAGTTCCCTGCCTACCAGTTCGACCTGTTCCCAAGATCGAAACTTGTTCTATTCCTCAAAAACCAATATGCAGCCAATATAAGGCCAACGAAGGCGGTCGATCTGAAAGGGTCACTGCCGCTCTCACGCCTTTCACGTATTGCTTCTTCCGTAAGACGCAACCCGGCACTCGTTCTGGATGCGGGCTACTGGAAACACCAACTCGTAGTGCGGCGGAGTATTTTTCATGCCCTGGCTGGACTGCGATATTTGTGTGAGACTCCGCGTTGGTTGTGGCGAACTCGGGCGAGAGCGCGATCGACATCTCTAGACGCGTGATTCGGCTCGTTAAGCTCCCGCTCAGAGTGGACTCGAAGACCTTGCGTTCGATGTCGTTTTCTAACCTTTAGCTTGCGTTCGAGAAATTCCTGCCGCTGCTCTCCGGGCAGAAACTTGAAGAACCTCGTCATCGAGAACAGCAATGTCTCCGGATCCCCATTGTTCAGGTTGGCCCCGGCCAGAAAATCCGCGCAGATCATCTCGAGACAGTAACCTCGAGAGATCGGTCACTGCCCAACATCAGGGCCGCCGTTTCGATTGCTTTCTCAATGACCGGCATCTGGCTTTGGTAGAACTTGAAGTAGATAATCTCCCACGGCTCCGTTTCCTTTCCCGCCAGTTCCCTCTCCGCCGCCTTCTTGAAGTCCTCCTTCGGCATCTGACGGGCTCGGTGCAACCAGGTTGCACAGTCGAAGTGCTGCCGGTCCCGCCTCGCCAGCTTGCCCAGCTCGCGCCCCCTCGCCCAGCCTACTTCCTTCCTTCCTTCAGTTCCAGTTCCTTCGTCGCCGAACTGTGCGTACTGGGCAAGATCGACGAGATTCTGGCCTGGGAGCGGCGGAAGGAGACCGAGCGCGACACCATGGCTCAAAATGGCTTAAGCCATGAGTTGATGTTCAAGCCATTGACCGCCGAGAACGGTTCTTGAATGACGCGACGGCGCGGAACAGTGCTGCCTGTTCCGCACCGCCAGCCTGGTCAGCTCGATCCCCTTTGCGGTCCCACTTCAGCTCGCGAAGAGCGATCACTGGTAACTGAAATTCAACTCGTCGACGTAGACGGTGTAGGGCGTCTGCCTGTAATCGCCGTCCATCTGGTAGTTGACGGTGATTCCCCACCACCCAGGCGCGGAGAAGGGCGCATACTGCCAATTGAGAGTGTAGGTCTGTCCGTTCAGCGTAATCGACTGGTAAAGCTCTTGATTGTTGGAAGTTCGCTGCACCTTAATGACCAGGTGATTCCAGGCATTTTGTAGCGGGTAACACGGGATTCCTGTAGGAAGCCACTTGAAAGTCACAGTGTCCCAGACATCCCATTCGTTTCCATCCTCGACGCGGCATTCATGCCCCCACGTGAATCCCATGCCGTTGAAGAATTGATTGATATCAAACTCGAGCGCCTCCGAAGATCCAATATTGCTGCTGTAAAACCAAACGTCATAGGTAAAGTTATGGAGCGTGGGCACGAGCGTGTGGTTGGTATCGGGCAGGCCCTGGGAGGACAAATCTCCGATCAGGTGGTTGTTCCAGAGGACGTCGGAGTAATCCATGTTCCCGCCAATATTGAATTGAGTCGAGTTGCCCGACATCGAAGGCGACTTGATGTGCTGGTACATGGCCCAGGTGGTTCCGGGCCCACTGGGGGTGCAGCCAACGCAATCGCTGTAGTTCGGCGGTTGCTGAGCATAGCCGTTCCACCCGCCTGAAGCTTGGACATTCCAGAAAGTCTGCCCTGAAGAATTCACTGTGATCGTAATAGGGGTGGTCGCGGCGCCGCCGCACTTGTCCCACTCCTCCACCGTCGCATTGTAGGTTCCGGCGCTCAGCGTCAGATTGGTATTGAGGCTGGCGCCATTCGCCACGTATGCCAGTTGATTCGGCCCAGTGTAGATCCCCATGGAGGCCACCCCCAGCGAACAGGTGGTAGTCGCGGTAGCAGCAAAGTTCGTAGGCGAACCGACCGTGCTGTGGTTCGCAGGCGCGCTTACGTACACGGCACTTTGCCCGGTCTTGACGGTGATGCTCACGGTCTTGGTGGTCGCCCCGCCACAGTAATCCCACTCCTGTACGACAACGTTGTAGGTACCGGGATTGAAGTTGAGGCTTGTATTCAAGTGTGCGCCGTTCACGGTGTAGGCCAATTGGTATGGGGTCGGGTAGATTCCCATCGATGCAACCCCTTTCGAACAGGAGGTGGAACTCGACGCCACGAAATTTACGGATGTGCCCACTGTGCTTCCGTTGGTTGGACTCGACACGGTCACGCTGGCAAAGGCGGACGCAACTGCTAACACGAACACACAAATAGGGATAGCAATAAAGGCATGCTTCTTCATGCGGGCTTTTCTCCGGTTGGAATGTGATCTGAGACTGCTAAACCATTCAAAACAGAGGGATCGCACCAACTATCAGGCGGGACACCCTGAATCGTTCTAGGCCGCTTGTGTCCCTGGTCCGAGCGTGGGATTCAGCGGAGATTACTGAGCGGAGTGAGTTCACTCTATACAGGATCTACCCGAGTGTCAAAAAGAAAAGGTCGGAAAACGCCCCGTCAGAAAATCACTAGGACTAATACCAAACTACTGAATTTGAAGGCGATAGGGGTGGGAACTAGCGACGCGGAGTCGGGGCGGCAGGTTGTGGAAATGATGCGAGTTCGGACCCGCCACGCACAACGAATCCCGACATCAGTTCGCGAAGAGATTCACTTCGTCGAGCCAGACGTTGTAGGGCTGCTGTGCATAGTTGCCGTCCATCTGAAATGCGATGTCGATTTCTTCCTGATACCAATTCGGTTGAGCCGTGTAGTAGGTATCGACGGTGTAGGTCTGATCGGAGACGCTCACCGAGATGTAATGCACCTGATCACCGACACGTTCCAGATTCCATACCAGATGGATCCAGGTGTTCGAGGGGAAATGATTGCAGGGCACTGAAGTGGGCATCCATAGGCCGTGGAGGGGATCCCAGATATCCCAGTGGTGGGTTTGGTCGAAGTCGCACTGAGTTCCCCAGGTCCAGCGCGTGCCACCGAAGGCCTGATTGACGTCAAATTCCATCGACTGCGGGGCATCGCCGTTATCGATGTAGAACCAGAGATCGTAGGAAAAGTGACTTACGCTGTCGCCGCCGCCTAAGGGAGTCCAATAAAGCTCATTGGAGTAAGGCTGCTTCCCTCCCAAACTGAACTTCGCTGCTGATCCGTCGAGCGACGGTGTGGATTGATTGAGGGAAAGGCTCGACTGGGCTACGCCCAGACCGGCCGCGCAGGTTGATCCAGCGATCAGCGCGGAACAGGATACCCAATTGGTTCGATTTTGAATCGCGGTCGCACCGGCGTCTTGCGCGACGACGTTCAGCTGCATCGATGTGGTCGCGATGTAGCCCGCAGTGTCCTCGGCGACGATTTCAACCGTGTGCTGTCCGTTGGGCATCCAGATCAACTGGTTAATGTTGGTGAGAGGCGAGTAGAGCACTGCGAAGCCATCGACGTAGAGGCGAACGGTGTAGATCGGGTCCGGCGGCGTCGCGGTTGCGACAATGGGTACCGGCGAGTGAACGCTGGCGCCATTTCCCGGGCTTGAAATCGTCAACGGGAAACCGCACAGCGCCGCCTGCGGAGGCTCTGGGGCAGGCGGCACGATCGAAGTGTTCGACGGTGGAGTCGGAGTAACTTTGCAATTCGCCACATTCGCAGGCAAGCCCACGCACCCGGCGAGTACGGAAAGCACAAGAGCCAACAGAACCGAACCAGTGATCAGGGCGCATCGCGTCAAGCGACGGCGTGCCTCGCTTCGCATTTCGACCTCTCGCTAAAATTGCAATCAAAGACCAACATCTGCGAGCGGTCAGACATGCGGTCACCGTAAAATCGCGAAACCCACAGCGCTACTCAAATTTCAGTTTGCGGTCAGGTTCACCTTATCGAGCCATACGTTGTAGGGCTGTTGCGCAAAATTTCCGTCCATTTGAAATGCGACGTCGATTTCTTCCAGCGTCCAGTCGGGCTGATTCGGATAGTAGGTGTCGACGTTGTAGGTCTGATCGCCAACGGTCAGGCTGATGTAGTGCACCTGATTCCCGACCCGCTCCACATTCCATACCAGATGAATCCAGGTGTTAGCGGGAAAAGGGGTACAGGGGAACTGAGTGGGCTGCCAACCCGTGAGGTCGTTCCAGATGTCCCATTTTCCCGAGCCGTTGAAGTTGCACTCCGAACCCCACACCCATCGATTCCCGCCGTAGGTCTGATTGATATCGAACTCCAATGCCTGCGAAGCGTAGGGATTGTCGATGTAGAAGTACAAGTCGTAGGTGAAGTGGCTGACGTTATTTCCACCCGCAACGGGATTGAAGTACAACATATTGGAATACGGAGTCGGCCCTCCCATGGAGAACTTCGCCGATTTTCCATCCATCGCCGGGGACGACTGATTTTCTGTCATCGTTGATACTGCGGTTCCCAATCCGGCGGCGCAGATTTGTCCATCGCGTCCGGAACCCGCGGGGAAGGTAGCGGAGCAGGACTGCCATCCCGGCAAGGTCTGAATATCGCTGATTGTGGTTTGCGATTGCGCGCTTACCGTGATGTTCAGGATGGTCGCCGACACGTATCCCTGGTTGTCTTCCGCCATCACCTCCAACGTGTGAGTTCCGGGCGCTATGAAAATCTGGGTGTTAATGGAGTTTGCAAAAGTGAAATAGACGGCCAGTTGGTCGACGTATACGCGCATAAAGAAGATCGGGTTCTTCGGAGTGGCGGACGCAACCACCGTTGCGGGTGAGGTCACCGTTCCTCCATCGGTGGGGCTGGAAATTGTGAGCGGAAAATCGTTCGAACCGCCGGGCGGCGGAATTTGGGCCGGGGGAGCCGGTAGCGGGCTCGTCTGCGGCGACCACGTAATCGGGACGGGAGGGACCGATGGATAAGTTGGCTGGGTGGGAGTGGGACTCTGAGTCTTCGCACTGGTCGTGCCGCACGCAGTCAGTATCGAAAAAGCCGCAACTGCCAAGACAGACAGCACTACTTCAAAAGCCATCCTGACGCGGTCACACTGCCCCGCCCTTCTGACAGCAAATGCTCATATTCATAGACCTCGGCATAGTCAACACGAGTAGAAGAACCGGCGGCTGCGAGCGGAGGTGAGAATGCGGTGACTACAACCGAATCGGGTTCGACTTATGGCCTAGTCTGGCCATTTCCAATTTATGTGGACTTTAACTGAGTGAACAATACCGCACCTACCCTAAGAAGTGCCGGGCAATCCCCGATCCACGGACGCGTCCTCACCGGCGAACATTACCGGCGAACATCCATACAGCATCCGGGGTATTGCTTGTCGTCGATCCGCCCCATACTTTTCGAAACATATCCAGTAAATGGCAGTCCGCCTCGCCGCTGGAACTCACCACAGGAGGAAACATGATGCGAAAGGACTTATTGCGCCAGCTATACATCGATGAATTGAAAGATCTCTACAGCGCGGAAACTCAGATGGTAAAAGCGCTTCCCAAGATGGCGAAGGCCTCTTCGAACGCCGAGTTGCGGCAAGGATTTGAGGAACACCTGCGGCAGACATCGGAGCACGTTTCGCGGCTGGAACAGATCTTCGAGATGCTGGGAGAAAAAGCTACGGGCAAGAAATGCCTCGGGATGGAGGGACTCATCAAAGAAGGCTCCGAGACGATGCAGGAGAGCTATGCGGAGGCCCTGATGGATGCTGCCCTGATTGGTGCCGCTCAGAGGGTGGAGCACTACGAGATTGCAGGGTACGGAACGGTGCGGGCTTTCGCCGAGTTGCTGGGAGAAAGCGAGCATGTATCCCTGATCGAGCAGACGTTACAGGAAGAAAAACAAACGGATGACAAGCTGACCCAACTGGCGGAGCGAATCAACTCCGAAGCGAGCCAGGCGGTAGAAGAAACACAGAACCGGCAGACGTCCAAGCAAAGCAAGGGAGCGTCCAGACGAGCGGCCTAATCCCAGCGGATGGAGGGCGCGCAAAGGTGCGCCCTTCCACAGCTTTTCCTTTCGGCTGTGCAAAATACAGAGTTCACCCGATAGATCGATCGCCGCCTCTCAACCTTATGTTGCGATCCTCGGTCCACAACTCTGCGCGGACGCCAGCATCCGCCAATGCTGGCAATCTGCGGCTTGTCTCGAGGATTTCGATGATGAACTCCCATACTGACGGAACGACTTCCGATTCTTGCTTGGCGTGGCATGTACTCTATCACGCAGCCTTGTTCGAAACGGATCGGGACAAGCTTCCCCAGCGAATTGCTGAGGCGGAGAGCGCCATCCTTGCCCGGATCAGAGAATTGTTTGCAGTCGCGACTGACCACATTGAGGAAGATGTCGTTCTGGACGACGCTTTGTATGCATTGTGTGCGCTCCGGACATGTGTCCTTCCGGAATCAAACGCCGCTCAGCGGGTAGCTACACTTGACATATCTAGAGAACATTTTGGCCGTTGCTAGGAAAAGCTTGCCTGAGGTTGAGGGCAAAGCTGTATTGATGAGTGCGGGCATCGGTTTTACATTGCTGAAAACCGAGAAAGAGAAAGTTGAGCTTCCCATGCCTAGCAAAAGCGCAGAACCACCTCTCCCACCTGCCAAAAATTTAAAACGTGCTTTCGAGTGCGCCGTCCGTGACATCTATGAAGCAGGCGTCACTGGTCATATCTCGCGGTACCGTACCCCGATCGTGCAGCGCTCGGGGACGAGCGCTTCCGGATCTCACGTCGATGCAGAGAAGCGCGCACTGTCGGACGCTGCCAAGGCACTGGCGCAATTGTGGAAAGTCTCTCCGATTTCCAGCCGGTAGCGTCGCGCCATGATCAATGTGGAGGGGTGCAAGGGCGGCTCCTTTTCAGGGTCTGTCCTTTTGCGCCAACATACAAATGCGGCGCTCAGCATGATCAGGAAAAACACGGCGATGGCGATGGTTGCCATCGTTCGTCCTGCTCTTGGATTGCCCACGATCATAGAGGAAAGTGAGATGCTGAGCGGGCATCTTTCGTTTTCGATAATCGGCCCGACTGGGCCTTTTGTTAGGAGAGAACAAAAGCACCCTCAAGCATCGATTCGATTGAGGGTGCTTGAAGGCGAAGACTGCGTTCTCCATTGCGGTCCACACGTTTTCGCCAGGACTTCCTAGACTGCCTTGCGTAGTGTATCAACGCTTTCTGAACCCCGCTTCACGGCTGACTCACCGCTGCAAGTTTCGCAGTGCGCCACTGCTTCTTTGCGGCGTTCGCGCAGGCGGCTCTGAAAAGTATCCCAGCGTCCACCTATTCCAACCGCGCTGTTGTTGATTACCACGGCATCGGTTCCCGCCGGCACGGCGCGCCCAGTCCCTGACGAAGCCGCCTCAAGGTCGGACCTCTGTGCCCCGCTGCTCAGGGGAACTTCGGACCCAGGCGCGTACCCATGCTCCTCGGCCGCAGCCTGTTCCGACGGGATATTTCCGAATGTCTGCTGGGTCGTAGGAGTAATGTTACGGTTGGTTTCCGCGCGGTGCATCACAGGATCGGCGACCCACTTCGAACGGTAGCGCCCTTCATAGTCTGCCCATTTGCGTTCTGAGTCGAGAACAGAGTCGTCATAAGGCGGGAAGCTTTCGATCTGGTTCTTGGTCAGGCTCACTTCGAAATCGTCGGTGTGCCTAGCTGAGGCGCGAAGGCCATCCGCAGGCACGATGAACTCCTTGGATGTAAGCCAGCCACCCGTATCCACAATGACGTAGCGGATGACTCCAGTGGAATGGTCGAAGATTACATCGTCGATCTTGCCTAATTTTTCATCATTCAGACCATAGAGATGAGAGCCGCGAATATCCTCACTCGCGTCTGCGAAGCGGGCTTCTTTCAGAGTGCCGTAATGTGACATTGCTACCTCCTATCGATTGATCCGTTCGATTCGGGAATAAGTATTGGGCAGAACACCCTTCAAATCTGACCAGGATCTTCCGGGTCAGGTTCGCGCACAGGCATATCGGGGTTCTCCGGAGGGTCCGGGGGCTCTTGCACAGGAAAAGGCTCCGGCCCTGCCGGGATGCGCAAGCGGTATTCGAGGGAATGCTCTGTCTTCGGGTGCATGACAGTCAGATGCTATGGGCGTCGAAACGGAAGCCATCGAATACAGCGTCGTCAGGCAAACCTGGCGGAATCCTTCCACTGATCTTCACCTTGCGGCGGACGCAGAGTCTGCACGTCAGCTCTGGTTCTGGGCAGGCTTTCAGGGTAGTGCTGCTGGAGGAACTGCAGAAGTTTCTCACGTACAAAACATCGCGGATCCCAAGCTCTCGATCCGTTGGGTGCGCTCATAAGAGCTCGCAATTCCAGCGTACGGTCGGTTGCGTTGGTTACCTGCAGACCCCAATTTTTCCGTCCCAGAGTTGGGAGGATTGCAATACCCGAAACAATTCCTGACGCAACTCCTCGACAGGCACTGAGTAATCGGCATAGAGAAACACAGTGCCCAGCAGGTCGGCGCTCTTGCGCGTCCAGTTTTGAAAAGGTTTCTCGATGAAATATGAAATCGGCAAGATCAGTCTGCGGAAGTCCCAAATTCGGACCACGACAAATGTGGTCGTGATCTCCTCGATCCAGCCCCACTCGCCTGCGACGATGACAGCGTCTTCCAGGCGGATCGGCTGGGTGAGAGCGATCTGCACGCCCGCCAGTAAATTGGAGAGCATGGTGCGCGCCGCCAAGCCTGCCACCACCGCAGCCAATCCCGCAGACGCAAAGAGGCTCTCCCCGATGTGCCGGATGGACGGGAAAGTCATTAGTACACCAGCGATCGCGACGATGATAATCATCATTACGATAATGCGGCGGAGCACCTGAACCTGGGTTCTCACGCTGCGGGCGGCAAGATTGTCGGCCATCTCGATGGAATATCTGTACGCGAGGACGGCCTCGACCACATCCACCATGGCGACAAGGAGCCACGCGATTGCACCAACGGGAAGGATGCCGATGATGTGAGCAAGGACGCTCTTGACGATCACGCTTGCCGGAAGGAATGGAAGCGAGCCCATCCCTAACAACAGCACCAGGATTAGCCTCGTCGGCTTTTCGCAGTACAGCAAAGACTGGGCGAGGACGGTCTGCTTTCGCAGATCGAGGCGGCGGGCTACCCGAAACAAGATGAAGTGAATGAGCAACGCCACGGCGAAAGCGATCGCAATTCCGCCCACCGACCAGAGAGATCTGCGCCATTGCTCCAAATCGGAAATCATTTGTCGTCCTGTGTGAGCTTACGAAACAAAAGCGGGCCCAAAGGCCCGCTTTGCGTTCTGTTATACATTCCGGTCTTACTACGCTCACGCATGCGGCGAAGTGCTGCTTCCGCTGGGCGACGAGACCGGAGGGCAGGGAGTGCTGGGAGTAGGACTCGTCCCAGGAGTGCTAGGAGACGTTCCATTATCACCTTGGCCACTGGTGCTGCCAGGAGTCGATGGATTTGAGCTCGACGAGCTGGAGTTCGGTGTAGAGCTCGGCGTCGAATTCGTCGCTCCCGGGAGAGTTCCGCACGGAGAGCCGCTGGGCGAACCGCCAGGACTGTTCGGGGTGTTTGGGTTGACGGTTGAGGGCTGCGCAGTACTTCCTGGGGTTGGGCTAGTCGGCGTCGTCGAACCAGGCACCGTTGAGTTCGGAGTTCCGCTGGGCGAAGTCGATCCCGGAGTAGTTTGCTGCGTGGTGCTGGCGGGCGGCGTAGCAGTTCCGGCCGGAGGCGTTGCAGTACTCGCTGGTGGCGTCGCCGGACTGGCCGGCGGTGTTGCCGTTCTCGCTGGCGGGGTAGCTGGCGAACCGGGTGTTGAGGCTTGTCCTGCACTTCCGGAACCACCCGCCGCAGGCGCTCCGCCTGATGGAGCGGTCTGCGCTAGCGCCCAGCTTCCGCAGCACAGCACAACGGATAACAATGCAAGTCTTGATTTCGACATGAAGTCTCCCGCCTTCTGCAGTGAACCAAGCTCAGGTCTCTGGCACTCTGCGATACAAGCAAGTTTGCGCGACCGTGCGCTCTTGGAGTATCCGGCATATGCCGTAGATGGGACGCGTCAAATCACGGAGCTGATTCAACTAGCCGGGCAGGAAAACTGCAGACGACAGGCGCTATCCTCACGATTTCTGATCTCCCACTCAACCGCGTTGGACAATCAGCGAGCCGCGGTCAGGGCAATATAGGTTAGCCCGGTCACGGAAATGGCGATGAATAGATAAGGCCACAAATCGAAAGTGCGTCTCAGGAGCGATCGGTCTGCAGTAGTGGGAGCTGCAGGCACAGAGAGACTGCGATTGGGAGTCAGCGTGGCGGCCATTTCGATTGCACCCAACCTTCTTTTCGGGCGTGAGTCAAAGCCTATTAGGCTGGATTCCGTGTGAAAGCACAATACCGCGAATCCTGCATCGAAGTAGGTGTTTCCTTGTAGGCGGGGCGATACGCTGCTAGAAAGTCATTCGAATAAGACCTCGTCCGCGATCGGGATGGGCTTGGACACCGACCAACGGCGCGCCGAGCCTTTCGGCGGCGGCGAGAATAGCTGTGTCATAATCCAGCCGAGTGCCAATCCCGCGAAGAGAAATGTGACCGCGGTAGGAAGATCGTACGAAGGACGAATTGTATTTTTGGTCGGCATGATCGCTTCCACTTTTTGGCTGAACAGAGAGACGAAGAAACCCGACCCTCCGCTTTCAGGACGAACGTCGCGCGGCCAGGCTGAAGTTAAGCATCACGTCAAGGGTTCGATGCCCGCGATGTGAATCGTGTTGCTGTTCATCTCAAGCTTGCCGGTGATCTTAACATGCTTACCGGCATAAGGTTTCGCTTTGGCTTGGTCGTCTAGTTGGTAGCTCATCTTGGTCACCGGGTCCTTCAGTACGAGCTGCCCCTGTTCCTTCATTACGCGGCCTGTGAAGGCCAGCACCTCCTGGGTTTGAGAATCGCCAGGAGGAACCGCTGACGCATCGTGCTGCTGAGGCGATTGCGGTGAATCCGGGGATTGCGCCTGACGGGGTGCAGCGGACGTGCGATCCTCGTCTGCCTGTTGTGCTTGAGCTGGTGACGAAAGGGCAAACGCCAGCAAAGTGACAGCAGTGGCCAGCAATATCCGCAACAAGAAGTTCTTCATGGAACCATCCCTTCCTGAGAAACGGTCTCAAACTAACTCGAGCAACTCTGGGAGTTAAGTTGCGGCGACCGACGAGATCCTGATTGTTTTTCCGTGGAGAGCCCCCACAACGTGGGCTCGCCGTCCAGCCAGCTTATTCAATACACTCAAGTCGCCATCAAGGAGGTAGGTCATATCGGCATCGACCAGAGCGAATTGCGCTCCGCCGTGCATACATACTCGGACACAAGTCGTGGCAGTTTGCGCGAGTGCGGCAGAATGTTTAGCGCCGCAGCGCGAACAAGTGACCATGCCTTCGTAGGCATGATCCGTTGCTGCGGGCACTTGCTTTGTTGCAGGCAGCTGTTGTCGAGCGGACACTTCACGCGCGGCGACCCCGGCGGCAGCCCCTAGGGTCGCAAATAAGACTGCAAGGGCGAAGGCAATCGCCGTAGCAAGCATCACGATCTCAATCCACACTCGGTTCGTTTTCATGAAGAACCCAGCTTCCCTTCTAACGAGGCCTCAAATGGATGCCCTACAACCTCGAAGAGTTGGCTACTGCAGCAAGTGCAACTGATGTGCCAGTCGTGTCGCCAACGCCGAGACGATCTAAGTCCGTGATAGGAAGGGCGCAGGACTCTAAGTCCTCGATGCGCAGCGGCTAGCGAATAGGGAATAAATTACAGAGGTGATGAGCAGACTGGGGTCTCAGGTCGTGATCAGGCCGCCGCTTTTGCGGCTTTTGGCAGACCCAGCGCGGCCGCTTCTCTTGCTCCCGCGCGACGCAGCAATTCGATGGCGGAGTTGGCCTTGGTGTTCTCAGGGCAGGACACGTAGACCATCGCTCCTACGTCGCACAACTGGTGGCCTAACCGCTTGGCCTCGTCCTTGGAGAAACCGAGACCCACCAAAGTCCGCGACCCTCGAGACATCGACGGAAAGTTCTGTTCAATCAACAAGGCGTGAAAAAATGCCTGCGAACGAATGAAGAGTCCCACCGTCGGGATGACAACAGCCCCGAACTCCGAGAACCAGCCAATCATGCGAGCGCTCGTCGCGCGCTCTTCCGGCTTGGCATCAAGGATCTTGGCATCGCGCACCACCGTGGCGACGGGGTGAGCAGGAGAAAGCACCATGCAAATATCTTCGCTCCCAAATCCCGCCCGATTCAGCGCGTAGACTACTTCAGGCAATGCAACGTTGCGAGGATACATCCCGTAGGCAGCAGTTCCAGTGGCGCTCATAATTGATCTCCCGGCCAGGATCGCGAGGAAGGGTCGCAGTCCTTCAACAGCACGACTGCAAGGCGTAGTTACACCCTACAGAAGTTTTGAATGGACAAGCACTAGGGTAAATCATGTAGGCCCGGACTAAGAGGCCCAGGAACCAATGACTTAGAATTACAAGTTTCCTCAGCCACAGAATCTGACGCCCCGGGCGAAGGAATCGCGCTCGGCTGGGTCATCTAGGTTATCGAGCCTTCACGGTGGAAGTCTCGACAACTCCCGTTAGGACAAAACCTCGCGGAGTCGAGGAGTGATTGCACACGAGGCGCGCCCTCAGCGCTGGCAGACTCTGAAAACTCACGGCTTTAGCGGGCTCGCGCAGGTTGGCAATCCGTTTGCACGGGCAGGGCTGATGCGAGGTCACAAACACTTCCGCGGCTCACGCACCTTTAAAGATTGTTTTTAAAGATTTTTTTGGGAGGTACCAAAATCATGAAGAGACTTCTCTCAATTGCTGCACTGCTCGGACTGTCCGGGCTTGGAATCAATCTTTCGGCGCAACAGACGCCAGCCACTCCGAGCCAGGCGGGCTCGACACCGCAGCAAGCGGAAACAGATGCCAGTAGAGCACAACAGTCCGCGCGCAGCTTTGAAGGCAAGATCGCGAAGTCGGGCCACGAACTGGTTCTTCAGGAGAGCTCCACGCAGACTTCGTACAAGCTCGACGATCAAGACAAGGCGAAGCAGTTCGAAGGCAAGAACGTGAAGGTCATAGCGACGGTGGACCCCAGCACGAACACCTTGCACGTGGTTGATATCACTCCCTCCGAGAGTCGATAGCCTTAACTCCGTTGCGCTCACGGATATCTCGATTCTGGGCCCGCTGTGAGCATCGCAGCGGGCTTTTTTGTTTTCGGGCTCACATCCTCAGCCGGTATGCCGGTGTTTCCTTTTCGCGCGAACTTTCGTGATCGCCTAGAGACATTCGTGATCGCCTAGAGAGAGGTTGTGATCGCTATCGATGAGGAGCACGAGGATCAATGTTCGGGGGGGCGTCTGGGAAGTGGCGTTCAGCAGTTTAGCGATCGGACGAGAATAGCCGCGTCACTTCTGTGATGCCGGATTTAGGAGTGGTGCCGGTTAAGAAAGCAATTCAATCTTGACCACGCGGATCGTAGTGCTGCCGCTGTCCAGACTACCGATGATCTTTACGTCTTGATTCTCGTACTGCTTCACATCGCCCTGCGAATCTAGTTGATAGGTGCTGTTACTTGCAACTTTGAGGACGTAACGTCCGCCATCCTTCACAATCTTCCCTGTGAATGACTGAGTCGGAGTCTGTTGGTTCTGGGGATCCGCCGGCCGTTTCGCTTGCTGGTCCTGATCCTGTTGATCCGGTTGCGGAATGGGTGTGTCCGGCGGCGGGAGAGGTTGTGGTGTCGGTTGTGGTTTCTGCAAGCGCGACCAGGCCACAAGCTGCCGAACGACAAAGGCGTCCTCAGGAACCTGAGGGGCGAGTTGCGGCTCTTGTCCGAACGCGAAGGGAGTAATTACCAGGAGGCAACCAGCCAAACAATTCGTCGTTCGATTCATGACAACACCTCTTCGAAAGGCGAAAGCGGCTGGCAAACCGATGCGCAATTCGACTGCCAGAACAATCGTTGGTCGCGCATTACTTCCCCATCTTGTGGCGCGTGGCAGGCGAAGCTTGTACACCGTGTGTAGCACTTTTACCTGCGATCATCGTCCTCGGTCCATCGAGTGTTCGCTGTAGAGACTCCTCTGACCTAGAGCAGAGGCTCCCCCCGCATCCGGGTCGGACGCGAGCCTTTGGCACAATGCTCCATCGCCACTTCGATGGCGAACAGAAACAAGGCTCCTGTCGCAAACAATTCGCCCATATCGTTCAGATGAACCACGAGACTGAGAACCGCGAAAACCAATACGAACAAGCCAAATGCCCGTAACATCATCGAACCTCCTCAGTAAGCCCAGTGAGGAAGAAATGCCACAGTCGCATCCTCCGTAACTCATTTAAAGCCAATGCATGCGTGTTTGGAATACAGCGATGCACCCAGTCTTGAGGTGACTTCTCCTTGGTCTCGTTCGCCGTTATTCGTACTCTGAGATACGGGAAGGGCCCTGAGCAAAGGTTCGCAGGTTAAAAAGCATCGGCTGACATGGGAGTAAACCAAAGCAGGGTGACCGAGTCAAAAAGCTGTCGAGCCACCCTGCTTGTATTTGCTTAGCTTTCGGAACGCCTTTCTTCGTCTTCTTCGGTCAATTCCTCGGACTGAGCATCGTTGGGAACAGGCTGCGGCCGTTTCGACGACTTGGCATCGTCAGTGGCCTTCTTTGCAGCATCTTTGGCCTGGCCCCACGCGTTCTGCACTTTGCCTTCTGCCTGTTTAGCCGCGCCCTTGACTTGGGCGTTCGTGTTTCCTGTCCACTCTCCCGCCTGGCGTTCCGCACGTCCAGCGATGTCCTTCACTTTGCCTTCAACTCGATCCTTATTCATACCCTTCTCCTTCCGGATGATTATTTTGCTCTCTATGAGCACCCGAATCTAAACCGCTCACACCACTGCCCGTCGGCCCGCATTTTCAGCGCAGCGCCCGCGGAGCCGTGCATCGCGCCCCCATTGCTACGCCACCGGGTTTCGCCCCTGGATGATGCGCACCAGCACCACGATCACTGCTACGACGAGCAAGATGTGGATAAACCCACCCAAGGTATAGGAACTGACCATTCCCAGCAGCCACAGAATCAACAGCAGGGCTACGATAGTCCAAAGCATCGGAGACCATCTCTTTCTTCTAAGAGAAGCAACTACGAGTGATTCGCTGTCTGCAGGCTACGCAGGATGCCAAGGGTGGTGTATCCAGTAGAGTCCGTAATTAGCACGGTGATTCCCCTTTATGCCACGTGATGGGACACCGCGGTTGTGGATCGACGGAGTTGCCGTGAGCGGCACGGCAACGTCAGTCCTCAGAAGACTTGGACGATTCCATTGCGCACGGCATACCGAGTCAGGTCTGCTACGGAATGCAAGCCGAGTTTGCGCATCAGGTTGGTACGATGGGTTTCTGCTGTTTTGACGCTTAGGTTAAGAGTTACGGCGACTTCCTTGCTGGTCTTCCCTTCAGCCAGCAGTTGAATCACCTCGCGCTCACGTCCCGTCAGAACGTCGCTGCCCTCGTCGTCGTTTGCATCGTTTTCCGGTCGCGGATCACGATCGAGGAAGCCATCCAATACCATCTGACTGACCCTGGTCGTGAAAAATGTTCTCTGGAGTTGCAAAGCCTCGACGGCAGCGACCAGATCGCGCCCGGCGTCGGATTTGAGCAGAAATCCACGCGCGCCGGCACGAAGCACCTCGCGGACGACTTGATCGGAATCGTGCATCGTGAGAATCAGGATTGCGATGTCAGGGGATTCCGCCAGGACTTGGCGGGCCGCCTCCAGTCCGTTTAGATTCGGCATGCCAATGTCGAGCAAAATGAGGTCAGGATTCGTTCTGCTGGCCAGCTCAACGGCCTCGCGTCCGTCTTTTGCTTCTCCACAAACTTCCCAACCCGGATGATTCTCGAGCAATGCGCGAATGCCGCGCCTTGCCACTTCATGATCATCTGCTATCAGGATTCGAAGCATTCCTTACCTCCAAACGGTTGAAGTGTTGTTGAAAGTTTTTGGGCGTGCGAGCGTCTGGACCGTCAGAACGCTAGAGACAGACACCCGCTCCAATTCACTTGTGAAGCACAACGCTTGCCAAACGCGTAATCGCTTGCATCTAAACCTCTTCATGAAGACGTCTTAGGCCCAGTGCGTGTAAGTTTTTCCGGATGGCATAAGAAGCCGGCGAATGACCGGCCTTCATCTTCGCTCGCCGGCTGTACAGTGTTTCCCGTAGTTGATTGATCGTCCTATTTCAGCCTCTTCCGGTTTTTTTTACAGCTGTTACGAACCCCCCTGTGCGGCTTCTCTCGGAATGGCATCCAAAAAGCTGCACGGAGGCTTGCCGAAGATGCGTGGCACGACTTTTATTTTCCAAGAAGGAATTAGAGCTTTAGCGATCGCAGTCGCGCTTTGCGCGATATCTTTCGCGCAGACCACACAACCCGTCCAAAGTAGTCCAGCGATGCCGCCGGCAGTTGCTGGCCAAAATCCCGACGCTGGACCACCAAGAACCGCAACGCCCCCGGCCTCCGTTCAGCAACCCTCTGTCCAGGATTCCACGAGCCAGCAGCCGGCGGTTCAAGATCAGCAGCCGTCAATCGCGCCGCAGGGTGGCGCTGACGATTCGGGTAGGTTCGTTTTCAAGAAGCAAGTGCAGGAAGTCGTATTGCATGCCACGGTAGTAGACGAGACCGGGCGCCTGGTCACTGGGCTCGACCGAAGCGATTTCTCCGTCTACGTGAATGGCTCGCCAGAGCCGATCACATCCTTCCGCCGTGACGATGTTCCCGTGGCGATAGGCATCGTCATCGACAATTCGGGCTCCATGCGGGATAAACGACCGCAGCTAGAACAGGGGGTGCTTAACCTCATCCGCACAAGCAATCCGCAGGACGAGATTTTCGTGGTCAATTTCAGCCAAACCCCCTATCTCGATCAGGATTTCACTTCTGATGTCACCTTGCTTCAGGCCGCACTTCATCAGGTTTCAACGCGTGGGAGCACCGCTCTTTATGACGCTGTGGTAGCGTCAGCAGTTCACCTGCAAAACAACCCCCGCCTCAATAAGAAAGTCCTTTTGGTGATCACGGACGGTGAAGACAATATGAGCCAGGAGACCCTTCAAGAAGCCATCCGGAAACTGCAACCGAACAAGGGCACAACGCTTTACGCCATCGGATTGACGGATGCGGGGATGACCCGCACCGGGAGGGATGCGCTTCAGAACATGGCGGCGAGTACGGGCGGAGTGGCGTTCTTCCCGCAGAGCTTAAGCGAAGTCGACGCAATCACGCGAACGGTAGCGCACGACATACGTAGCCAATACACGCTTGCGTTCAAGCCGGGGAATTCCGCTGCACAGAAGGGATACCAAGCGCTCCGTGTCGAAGCAAAGGGCCCAGGCCACAGCCGGCTCGTGGTGCGAACGCGCAACGGGTACTATCCCGGCGAGGTCGTTCACTAACGGCCCTACCAGATGGATTAAGCCGCCGTCGGACCGGTAGGGGCCTTGGGGGGCGACGGCGGTAGCTCAATCTGGATCAGGTTGTTCTTGATCGCATACACAACCAGATCGCGAACGGAGTGAAAGCTCAGCTTTCGCATGATATTGCTGCGATGAGTTTCGACCGTCTTGGTGCTTAGGTTCAGCAGACAGGCGACTTCCTTGGAGCTGTTGCCTTCCGCCAGCAACTGTGTGATCTCGCGCTCTCGCGCCGTCAATGTCGGCAGCTTGGGAGCTTCGTTTCTGGCGACGGTGTGCCCTTTCTCGAGAAAGCCTGCAAGCACCAAGTCGTTGACGCGTGGCGTGAAAAACATTCGCTTGCCCTGGAGCGCTTCGACCGCAGACACCAGATCGCGCGCTGCGTCCGACTTCAAGACGAACCCGCGAGCGCCTGCATCCAGAGCTTCACGGATGACTTGATCGGAATCGGTAATTGTCAGCACGATGACCTTGAAATTCGGGTCGTGCTGAAGCAGTTGCCGCGTCGTATCCAAGCCATTCAGATTGGGCATGCCGATATCGACAATGACGACGTCAGGCTTCAATTGCAACGCTTTTTCAATCGCGTCGCGCCCATCGCTCGCCTCGCCACAGACTTCCCAACCTTCATGCTTTTCTAGAAGCGAGCGCAATCCTCGCCGCACAATTTCGTGGTCGTCAGCCAACAAGATTCTCAACTTCATGATTCACCCCCAAAATTAAAGCTGGACCATGGATTCCGAATGTCTTGCAGACTCTAACGCATCCCCGCAGCATCTCGTCCGTTGAGCACCGTAAAAACGCGATGTTGGCTTACCGCTTCCACCGCGGCCAACAAATCACGGGCGGCATTGGACTTTACGACATATCCCCTAGCCCCCGCTTCCAAAGCTTCCCGCATCATCTGCGGCGAGTCGTGCTGCGTTACGAACAGGATCTCAAGCTGGGGAGTTTGTTTCCGCAGTAAACGGCACGCTTCCAAGCCGTTCATCACCGGCATGGTGACGTCCAGCACCATGACGTCGGGATTCAGATCCTTCGCCTTCGCCACCGCCTCCGCCCCGTCCGATGCTTCTCCAATCACTTCCCATCCGGAGCGCCCTTCCAAGAGAGTCTTCAAGCCCTGCCGCACGACGGGATGGTCATCGACCAACAAGATGCGAATTGTCATGTCATTCTGTTCCTTTGGGGGAGACCGAAGCAGACCATTCGCCACATTTTACCTCGAACCCAGTAATATCCCTGACGGACCTCCAGTTGCCTGGATACCGTTAATTCAGCGATGCAGCGGACCCTCAATACGTGAGATTATCGATCGGGCCAGCGGGCTCCAATACAGGAAATCCTGTATTCGCCCTTAACGCTCTCGTTCGGTGCGTTCTAACGATGCCGGAAGAACCTACGCCCCGAGAGCCGCCGGGAAGTAGGGTTCGTCGCGCAATAAAACCTCTACCCCCTCTACGACCGATCCAATGTCTTGTTTCGAACATACCCCGCGAACCCCTGCCAACCGGGCAGCATGGGCCAACTGCCTTGAGAGGTGAAGCGTTACCATCAAGATCGGAATCTTCGGAAAGAGGTCACAGATCTGCTTCGCGACGTACACCCCGTTCAGATCGGGCAACTGGTAATCGAGGAGAATCAGATCGGGGGAAGACTCCAATACAAGCCGCAAAGCTTCCGCGCCAGTCCGTGCTTCGCCGCACACGCGCCATGAGGACTGCTGCTCGAGGATGGCTCGCAAATAGTGCCGGACCGACGGATTGTCGTCGACCACCAGGATACGAACCACGCTAACCTCCTTTGGCAGACGCCGATGTCAGCAGCTGACATCGAGTGCCCCTGAGAACGAGAGGCCCTCAACCCAGGGTCGTATACGATTTCGTTAACAAAACACAACGACTGCTGAGCTCATCCCGTCGATTCAAATCATGCCTACCAAATCCCTTTGTCGCTGCCGGTCATCTTCTGCTCAAGTGCTGCGGCTGTAGCCAGTCCCGGCAACAAGCTGAGACGGAAGCTATTGCGTAAATCTCCCCTGAGCAAGAGAGTCATCAGCTCCGAGGCGTACAGATTGAGCGAGTGCGGAAGAATCGGCACGCGAAGGAAGTCGCGACGGAAACGAACCTGATCTGTACCGAACTTGGCCGACCCAGTAACAATCGAGTCCAGGGGAACACCGATGCCGCGATACGACTGTACGTATTCAGAAATGATCCGGAGATAAGTGGCAATTCCCTCCCACAGTCCTACCGCCGAGCCGAGAGAGTACAGGTATCCAAAGTCAACCAAGTGTTGGTCGAGGAGCCGTGCGTTATCGACGATGTCGCACAATCGTATATAGAAATGCCGATACATGCGTTGCAAAGTGCTGATGACGATGCGGTCTTCGGGTGCAGGCACACGGAAGACATGCCCCGCGACATCGGCAGCACGGGCGCGCGCTGACAGCGAGCGCGTGACGACCGTTTGTTCTCCGGTTTGTCCCAGGCGACCAGCGTGGACCTCGACGAGTTCCGGCAAGCCCGGCACGACGAAATTCCACTTGTTCGCGAGACGGTCCCCCCAACTGCGCTCCGCGAGGGTGGCATTGAAGCGCCGGCCCAGGGCTTCAACCACTCTTGCCGCGTCGGCGTCCGTGTACAGATCCAGATCACTTCCGAGATCGGGCCAATGATCTAGAGACTTGATGACGATGACAGGACAGCCACATTCCTCGAGAGTGCTACAAATCCGCTGAAGAAAACTCAGCGCGTGATTGATGCGCGCCGTTTCCCGATGAATCGCGGTGGTGGCACATTCAGCACCCTGATGATTTCCATCGGCCGCAAGGAGTTCTTGCAGCGGCGCAAACGCGCGCACGATGACATGGTTCGTGCTGGCCAGTGCTTCGAGATCTTCCAAGTCTCGCGTATCCATTGCCGAAATCGCTGCTTGCGTTTCGATCGATGGCGCATGACTGTTTGCCTCTAAGGAGAACGGGGGAGGCAATAAAAGCTCAGATAGGAGCCGGAGGTTTTTCGTCGAATCCCGAACGTGCTCCATTGGTTGGAACTCCATTCAATTGGTTGAAACGGCCGCAGTTTTGATGTAGGAAAGTGCACGTTGGTTGGCGCAGAGTGGGGAGCTCAGTTGGAACCAGCGCCATTCCCGGTATTCTGGCCGCACTTTGCAAAGCTGAGGCGCTCGATCGCAGTGCCTTCCTCGTAGTCGTTCCAGGTTTCGATCATCACAAAGGGAAGCGGATGAGCTGCGTCAAAATAGCGGTTGTAGAGGTGCAACGTGTCTTCAAACGTCTGGCCGCAGCGGCTGCCCATATGGCGATTGAGACCCCATTTTGCGGCGGAGTCGTCAAAGCCCGGCCATGCGGCGCCAACCGCAATCTTGTCCGGGTGCCTGTTTCGCATATTCCTGTAGAAGTCGTCGAGGTATTGTTCACCCCAATTACTGCCATCGGGCGTCCATCCCTTTTGCCCAGGCTGCACCCATGCATAGAGTCCAGCGAAAGCGGTGGCATACTGCTGCGGCGGTTCGTCCTTATAGAACAGGAGAGGCGAGGCATCCCATCCACTGCAATGTTCGGCGATACGATTCCAATCCACGTGACCGTGTTTGGGAAAAATGAAAATCACCGGATGGCCGTTATAAGAGAGATAGGCGCCGCGATGCCGAGCCGCAGGACCGATGTATGCCTGATAAGCATGATCGAAAGCCGCCATGGCAGCATCCGTAGCCTGCCCGTCGTCATCTTCAGCCTCGTTGTATAAGAGCGCGACTTGGAAATGATTCTCGTCCGCAGCTTCTTGCATGAGCGCGAAATTGTGGTCGGAGAAGGGCACAGCCGGCCCATACCAATCCACTACAAACGCAGAGATTCCGCTGTGGTGCGCCTGCTGAATTTGCCGGCGGAGCACTGCCGGATCATCGCTGGAGTAGCCCACATCCATGTGGACGTGGTCACCGAACCAGGGCATGTAGACGGCGAGGACCTTGGGCCACGAGTTTGGAGCCTGCAGATTTTGCCGCACGACGCGGTGTATGCCGGGCGTGGTGCACCCACTGCCCGCCATGAAACACACAATCGCCAGAACTAGCAGCCGCTTCGACAAAAGGGGACTCCATGTCTTCCACCGTCTGGAATGAAAATTAGATGCTGAGGGTGCAGCGGCGGTTGGCGTACGAATAGACCTTCAAAACTCCGGAACGGCTTGAAGTTGGCGAATCACCCAGCGGTCGGCACCCGGAGTCATCAACACAACATAGCGCACGACGACATGTTCGTCATGGATGGTCTTACTCCCATCCAGGACCTGAAGTCGGTAGTCTGCGGTATCGTGGAGTTCGATCATGTCGCCTTCTGGGGCATAAAAGACAGCCTCCACCTTGTGACTTTGATCGAGGTAGCGAGACGTAAGGCCGCTGCGTCGTTGGCTGGCAACTGCTTCGTTGAGCCATGCGCCGGCGGAACCTGCGAACAAACCGCTGAGCGGCGCTGTTGAGTTGGATTCCAAGGCTTGTTCGAGATTCACCCAGGCGAACTTGTAATCGCGAAGCAGGGCTCGCTCGGTTAAGCTCTCGACCGAGCGCGGAGACGCCTTGCTGGTGTTCAGGACGACTTGTGGGGTCGCGTCTGCGCCGGTCAAATAGCGCGGCACAAACACGGCGATGAGCGCGATCGCGACCACCTTCACCACGAGACCGAATTGAGTCCTATTGATCATGCTCTGCTCTTCGATTCTTCTTACGGTTACTGCGCGCTCAAGTGCAACTCATTCCCCATCACAACGCCTGAAGCGGCGGAGATCACCACTGAACCAGTCGCCGTCATTTGGGCGCGGGCGACGCCCTGTTTGATCGGGGCGTCCACCGTGCTTTTGTCTTTTCCGTCTTTCGCTGTGAAAGTTACGACTGTGCCGTCTGGCACCGGATTGCCCGTACAATCTCGCACCGGTTCGGTCTCGACAACGATACCTTTCGGAGTCCGTTGTCCCTTGATACGTAGGCGGCACGGGTCGGATGCCACCTGCTGTACAACCCGTCGCGCAGACACGTCATTGATCGATGCCGTTACCTGCAATGCGCCTGCCGTTCGTCCAGAATTCGTGTGAAACCAAGCGATGCCATTCAGAGTCAAGACCTGATGCGAAACCGGAGCTGGTTCTTTGGCGCTTAGCTGAAAATCCACAGTGGCCGGGGCGAGGACTAGATTGTGGAACTCGTCGAACGGCAGCACCACTCCGCTGACCACGTCGTTCTCACCTACCGGAGCGCGCGACGGATGCACGAGAAAGATCAAATTGACCGGCCTCGCGGGCGCCACGAAGAATCCAACGCTGCGACAAGTGCTCGCGCACACGATCGCCACATATTTTCCCGCGCTCCGCAATTCTTTCGCCGACAAAGACAGTTCCTCACCTAAGTGCACCTCACGCTTCAGCGCGATGCTCGGTCCCACAAGATAGAACGTAGCGATGCCGCTGCCGGTGGTGGCAATCGAAGCTGCGTTTCCCGCAACGGCAGAAGATGGTGCGCGAAGGTCTGCATCCTGCGCCGCGCTCACTCCCGCCAGGCACAATGCGCCGACCGAAAGAGCCAGAGCCATTCGCGGGAGTCTACGACTTTTGCAGGCTGTATTGGTTGACGACCACATGAAAGTTCTGGACCCTCCCTGCCAGGGATTTAGGAATCTCGACTGCAAATGCTTCAGACTCTTGCGGCAGCAACGCGCGTTCAACGTAGCCATCGGAGACCCATACCACCTTGCCATTGTTGTCGTAGAAACTGGCGATTACGTGCGGAATGTTTACAGTCTCACCGCTCTCATTCAGAAGCTCTCCGTGCAATACGGATCGCCCCTGTGCGTCCGTATCCAATTTCTGATTCATCACACCGATTACCGGATCCGAAGAGGCCGGGACGAGAGTCGCCTTAACGTCCATGTGCACGTTTTTCACCTTGCTCAGGCTCACGTGTGGAAAATCGATGCGATACGGAGAAACCTGCTTGGGCAGCAGCACATGAAGAATCTTGTCGAAGCTGGTCTCGTCGTCGATAGCGCTGCCGGCGCCATCGAGCAACGTAGCGTTGACATTCACGAACGCCGGGATCGTGTCTTCGTTGACGACTTCTCCCATCACCACGGAGCCCTCGGCCGAATCGACAGCGTTCATCGACACGATGCGCACGTGTGGAGCATCGACATTGTGCGAACCCCATTCTTCGCCCGCGCTGCCGCTCACAAGATCCCAACGCAAATAATTCACTGCGACGATCTGTGAAGGCGCGTTGGGCACAGGAACCTCGTCCCATACCACTTTCCACTGTTCGCCGCGGCGTACGAGATGAAAGTCGCGTACGTCTTCGACGGGGCCTACCGGAGTCGACCAATGTAGCCGAACGCGCATCTGCGCTTCAGAATCGGTGGCGTGAAGCGGACGCGCATCATAACGCTCCAAGCTAGAGAATGAACGCAGCCCGCCGTTGGAACCGATCCATTCCTGAATGAATCCCTGCTCGTTCACGCTGTCGTTGGTGCGCTCCACACTGGAGAATGCGCTGTCCCAGTTGCGCCGTTGCACGTCTACCAGAAAGTTGGAGAGCGCCTGCTCGGGAGTGTTCGCATTCGTGCTGAAGCCGGGCAGCGCCGAACCGGCGGAAATCCCGACGGTTCCGCTGTAGCGCCCTGCTCCGGTCAGCCCTACGGCCATCAGCAGCACGGTAACGGCGACAAGCACGATTGGCAGAATTACTCTCATCTCGATTTCTCGTCTCTCATGCTACGTAGTGCCCTTCGCGTTCATCGACGCGAATGGGGGAAGCGATCATCCTCGGCAGTCGCTGACGGGCCGGCAAAAGCAATTCCAGGAACATAGCCAGCACACTGATTCCAATTGGGAGCGTGCCCCAAAGCAAGCCCATCCACGCGGGAGGAACCGCGTCGGACTCAATGCGGTGAGCGGGCGGCACATCGTCTTTGGACCACGCCGTGATTTCACCATTGTTAAAGGTCTCAGTCTTGCGCCATCCCACGAAGGTTAGAAGCGGCTCGTAGTATGAGTCGTGCACGAACACGTACTTCAGTCCGTAGCGGTTCGCATGCTCGAGCATCGCGCGCAGCGAAGCCATGCCGGCCGACCCATAGAATTTGGCATTGGTGAGCTGCGCCGAACCGTACTGCGTCATTTCCGGAAGCAGGCGAGCGGAGTTGTAGTCCCCGTCAACACTGCTGGCGTCAGTGTAGGTTGACACTTGCGCCAGTTCGCTTCCGAAGCCCAGGGTGAGATAACGATAGGAATCGTGCCCATCGCGGTTGAGGAATGAGATCACTGGATTGACGTCCATCGTGATCGTTGGGCGATATGGATTGGCAGTTAGCCACGCGAGTGCCGCACCGATTGTGGCTACCGCCGCTAATGAAAGCCCCACTGCGGCTTTCGCGCGGAAGCGATCGAGCAACTCAATCGCGAGCAGCCCGACGATCGGCATGGCCATCAGGGTGGCCCAGAATGTAAAGCGCTCGAAGGTAAGAATGTCATAGGCGCGGCCGAGCAGCCATCTCGGGAGCGGGGTGGTGCCGCCCAATCCGAAGATGAGGCTCAGCCAGAACCCGATAAGCAGCGGCCGCAGGCGCGGCACCGACGAACCGCGAAGAATGATGAACGGCAATGCCAGGATCAATGCTCCGTAAGGAATCACGAAGTAGTTGATCGCGGTGATCGAATTCAGCAGGAAGTTCGAACGGCTGTCGTGCGGGATCGGGATTTGGTGAATCGGATGCTGAATCAAGGCCATCCAGTAGGGCAACAAGACAATTCCCACTCCAACACCGACCATGACCGCGAACACCAAAGCCCGTGAGATCACTCCTGCGAGCGAGGTGTTTCGATGCTCGTCACGGGCGTCCATACAAGCGATCCACAACACGGGCCCCGCGAAGAACACGATGCCGAAGATTAACGTGACGTGGTGAGCGGCAGCAGCCGTCAAGCTGAGGGCAACGCCCTTGATCAGAGAGCGGCCGGATGCCTGCACCGCCCACTCATAGAAATAAGGCAAGGCGTTCAAGTACAGGGCAGCCGAAGAGACCGTGGCCAACTGCCCGGCCTGATAAACCAGAAACGCCAGTGCGCCGAGAAAAATGCTGCCTAACGCCGCGTAGCTGGCCGCGCGCTCGTCCACCCATATCTTGGCAAACCGGAAAACGCCTACTGGCAGCAGCAAGACCGCAATCAACTGCACCAGCATGTAGCCCATTTTCAAGCCCGCAACGTTCGACAGAAGTGCAATCCACTGGTGCGTGAGCGGAGGATACGTGGTTTGCGAGAAACCTGCGAACCACTTTTCGTTCCACGGATTAAACCAGTGGTGAGCGTAGTGGGAAGCAAGAAAGATATGGAAGTTCGTATCGAACGATCCAGCAGGAAGTTGCATGAGCAACAGAGGCCCGTGTACGGCCAAGGCAACCAACACAATTGCCAGTAGCGGAATGGGACGAGAGTAGTTTTCGTTCATAGCGGCTGACGCACTCCAGTACCCTTAGCGTCCCCTTTGATTCAGAAATGCTCCTAGAGGTTTACCTCGATTTCTTACCGTTCGTCTGGGAAAGCGTGGGGCGTCGTCTCGCTCTCGGGAGGCAAACCTACCAGCCCCTGTTGGCATCTGAGAAGGACCGCAGGACATCCTGTGCGGGAGACTTTTGGACGTCTCCAGACGATTTTGTAAGCGTGGTGACTACGTGAAAAGCCGGTATCCGCTCACGAGCTTTTGCATTGTCATGGTGCTGGGACTTCTTGGAAGGTCCTTGGGCCAGACCTATGATGTCGGTGGTGGGGGGACTCCCCCAGCCTCGAGCAAACAAGCCAACAAGAAGCCGCAAAGTGATGCGCCGCAGAGTGGCCCAGATTTCAGCTGGGGATCGGGCATCGACGTGGCCCGACAAGCGCGCGCTGCGCAGGATGCATTGAAGCGGAATGACTATGCAGCCGCGGTTTCTTACGCAGAGCAAGCTGCCAAGTCGGCGCCGCAAAATGCCGAGCTCTGGTTCTTGCTGGGATATTCCGCGCGTCTCGCGGAACGTTATCCGCTATCTGTAGATTCCTTCAACCATGGCCTGAAGCTGCAACCGAATTCGGTGCGTGGGCTGGCTGGACTGGCACAGACGTACGCCAAGATGGGCCGCGACCAGGAAGCTGAGCAGTTGTTGCGAAGAGTGGTCGAGGCGAATCCGAAGGACACCAACAGCCTGCAGCTTGCCGGGGAGTTGATGCTCAGCACGGACCCGAAAGCCTCGTTGGGCCTGTTGCAGCGTGCGGAAACTGTGCAGCCTTCGGCCCACAACGACCTTTTGATCGCGCACGCCTACCAACGGCTGGGGCAACCCGAAGACTCCGCGCGCTATCTGAATCGTGCGAAGAGCCGCGCCCCCCGCGATCCCGACGTTTTGCGTGCGGTTGCCGGGCAATACCGCGAGCAAGGGAAGTATGACGAAGCGATCGCCACGCTGCAGGCAATTCCGACGAAAACTACCGATGTGATGGCCGAGATGGCCTACACATATCAGCTCGCTGGTAAACAGCAGGAAGCGGCAACGCTTTATACGCGCCTGGCAAAAGCCGCGAAGGGCAATATCGGGCTGGAATTGAGTGCGGCGCAAGCCTGGATCAACACGGGGCAGCCCGATGCCGCCCGTCCGTTTCTGGAAGCGGCCCGTCAGATTGATAGCAACAGTTACCGGCTGCACGCCATTCTCGGGAGCATTGCGGAGTCGGAAGACCGGTTGCAGGAAGCCGGGAACGAATACCAGATCGCGCTGGATCATCTGCCCGCGCGCGTGCAGGAGGGACCGCTCTACCCGATTGAACTACGGCTGAATCTGTATGAAATCGATGTCCGGCAGGACGATTCCGCCGGCGCCCAGCAGGAATTGAAGACCGCCGCAGCTTCGCTTCAGCAAATTCAGGTTCCGGAGTCCGCCCGTCCAGAGATGCTCAGGCTGCGGGCAGTCGTCGAGTCTGCTTCGGGAGATTTTGAGGAGGCCAACCGTGATCTGAAAGAGGCGCTGTCATTGGCTCCGGGCAACGTGAATTCGCTGCTGAACCTTGGCTCCCTGCTATGGAAGATGGAACAGAAGGATGCCGCACGCGATACTTTCACGAATGTTCTTCAGCTCGATCACAACAACCGGCAGGCGCTCTCCTCGCTGGGCTATCTTGCACGCGATGCAGGTGACACGAAACTGGCGGAGGCCTACTTCTCGCGCGCGATCGCGGCCCACCCGAAGGACTTCGCTCCTTATTTAGCCTTAGGCGATCTGTACACGGCCGAGCGGAAGTTTCAGCCCGCGGAAGCAAATTACGAGAACGCTTACCAGCACATGCCGGACAACGCCCTGGTGATCGCCGGAGGGGCGAACGCTGCAATTGAGGCGCACAACATTAATCTGGCCCAGCGCTGGCTCGACCGCGCCTCAGCGAAAGCGAATACGAGTGCGCAGGTCAAGCGCGAGCGCGAGCGCTACCTCACCTTTAAGGGTAATTACGCCGAATCGGCCAAGCTTGGTTACGAAGTAATCGCAAAGCTTCCCAATGACCGCGAAGGGGTGGTCTATCTCGCTTACGATCTCTACTATCTGGATCATTATGACGAGGCTCTCGCCATCGTCAATAAGTATGAGCCGATCCTTGCCAAGGATAAGGACCTTCCGCTGATTGCTGGGAACGTGCATGCCCACAACGGCGACCTAAACACCGCGCTGAAGGATTTCACGCTAGCGCTGGAACGTGACCCAAGAATGGCCACAGGCTACGTGAATCGCGGCTTCGTGCTGAACGATCTGCGCGAACCTGACAAGGCCGTAGCGGACTTTGAAACTGCGCTGAAGCTGCAAGACAACTACGGCGAGGCCCACCTTGGTCTGGCCTTTGCCGATCTTCAGCTTCATCATCCCAAGCCCGCGCTCAAGCAACTGGATGCTGCCCAAAAAGCCCTCGGCAAGTCGCACGCTTGGCATCTGGCCCGGGCAGAAGGATTCAGGCAAGAGCAGGACTATGCTCACGCCGCGACGGAATACCGCGCCGCGCTGGCAGAAACATCGAATGACTTGACCACACAGTTAGCCTATGCTGACGTCCTCTATCGTATGCGGCACTACACGGAGGCGGTCGACTCCCTGAATGCTGCCTTGAAGCTTTCACCGTCCGACCCCGCGATCTACGCATTGATGGCACAGGTTCATGCCAAGCAGGGCAACCGAGAACAGACCCTACGTGACCTCCAGTCGGCAGAGCGATTAGGAGGCAACACCGTCGCGATTCTTACGGCCACGGGCGATGCCCTGCTGACACTTGGCGATCGCAATGCCGCCATGCAGCGTTTCTCACGAGCCCTCGACGTCCCGGGCGGAGATCGGATCGGAGTGCGCCTGGAAATCGCGGACATATTCTTGCGGCAAGGACATCTGGACGAAGCGCGCCGCCAGATCGCCCTCGGCTTCGCGGAGGCACGTACCGATACTGACTCTCCGGTCACGGCGGAGGATCTATCTCAGGCGGCTGGCCTCTTTTTGGCGATGCACGACTTTGATCTCGCGGAGAACTATTACGCGAAAGCCAGGATGGCTGGTGCAAATAGTCGCACGGTGAAGATCGGGCTGACCAATACATACTTGGCCGAGGGTAACACCAGCAAGGCGGAATCGGCTCTAGCCAGCCTCGGACCGGCGAATGACTATCACGATGACTACGACTACATGATGGCAGCGGCGAACTTGTCTCGCCAGCGTCAGGATCCTCTGCACGCGCTCTCAGCCTTCGCGCAAGCGAGCACAGTGGCGGGCGATCAGGATCATGGCATCGCCGAAAGTTCGCAGTACACGGCTGCGGACCAGGAAGGCCGGCAGATCCTGAACGATCGAGTGAGCATCGTTCCCGAAGCTTCTTTTGCAGCCTCGCTTGGAAGACATCAACGTTTACACTCTGGATGCCAAGATACTCAAAGTAACAAATCCGGCGCTTCTCCCTCCACCGCGCCACTCTTACCAGAGTCTGGGCGAGTCTCACTACCGCATTCCCCTGGGGAACTTCCCCGCGATCACCGGTTTCGTAGGTCAGTCCCTAACCGCTGGAGAGTTGTTATATCCCAGTACGGGGGTGATTCAGGATCGAAATACCTACGACACAGTCTTCAACGGCGGAATTGCTCCCGTTCTGCACTTGGGCACGAACTCAATTACTTTCAACGGTGGGCTGCAGTTTACTCTTCGTCGCGACACCATCTCACCAGTGTTCATGAATCAAAACCTGTTCCGGCAGTTCCTCTACCTCTCAACCAGTTCCTTTTTCAATTGGGTGTCGGTGACCGGTAGCGCGATTCACGAGGCTGGTCCGTTCACAGAACAGAACCTGCATTCGCGTGACGCCGCCGCCAACATCGAATTCACCGTGGGGCGCCCCTGGGGCAGCACTTCCCTTATCACCGGATACTCTGCGCGTGATCTGCTGTTCCGTCCGATGGTCGAGGAGTATTTCAATACATCCAGCTACGCCGGTTTGCAGCACAAGTTCGGCAATCGCCTCACCGCAGCAGTGCTCGCTGAATACTTGCGCTCGTGGCGCGTACAGGGCACACAATACGCAATCGCCCAGGCGCTGCTGCCCGGAGGCCGATTCGAGTTTCGCGCGAATCCCCGATGGAGCGTCCAGGGCTCGTTCATTCTGTCGCGTGGTGCGGGCTATCATGCCTACGACAATACCCAAAGTGAATTTCTGGTCTCCTACGTTCGCCCGATCCACGGAAAGTTGAAAGATGGTATGGGCGAAGTTCCGGTTTCGTATCCGATGCGCTTCTCGTTCGGCGTCCAGCAGCAGACGTTCTATGACTTCCCGGGTTCCAGCAGAACGACAGTGCTTCCCGTGGTGCACTTTACGCTGTTCTAGACCGACTTTGCCCGCTCGATGACTCTTACAGGAAAAACGCGCCTTACGGATTCTTCACCGTCCTTCTCTCGCGTCGCAGCGCAGACGCAAGCAAAAAAGCTACGTCACAAACTTCTGGGCGGCAGTTTGACCCTTCTCGCTGGATCCGGACTGGTGGGAGTTACTAACCTTGTTTACAACGTAGTAACGGCGCGCCTCCTAGGCCCCACCGGGTTTGCCCACGCTACCGCTGTCTACACCTTGCTAATGCTGGCATCGGCGATCACGCTCTCCTTCCAGGTGGTTTGCGCGAAATATGTCGCCAGTCACGAAACGGCCGACGAGAAGGCCGCGATCTTCGCCGCGCTACACCTGCGGGCATGGGTGGCCGGGATCTCCCTGGGATTGGTTCTGTTTGTCTTCAATCGCGTACTCATGGCATACCTGAATCTTCCCGACCCGGTCCTCATCTCGCTGCTCGCGTTGGGAACCGCTTTCTATATTCCTCTTGGAGTGCGGCGCGGCTACATCCAGGGAGTCCACGCGTTCGGTGCGCTCGCGATTAACTTCATGCTGGAAGGAGTAGTCCGCCTTGGTGGAGCATTTCTGCTCATCCACTTGGGACTGGGCGTGAAGGGGGCAGTACTAGCGAGCGTGATTGCCGTCATCGCGTCCTACTTCTCGGCGAAACCCAGTCCCGGCGTGCACTCGTTAGGGCCTGAACTGATCCCAATCTCTTTCGGAGAGGGGTTGCAGGCAATAGTATTTTTCTCCGGCCAGGTGGTCATCAACAACTTCGACATTGTGTTAGTCAAACACTTCTTCTCCTCTGACCAGGCGGGGATCTATGCCGCCGTCTCGCTCGTCGGGCGGTTGGTGAATATGTGCGCCTGGTCGGTGGTCAATACGATGTTTCCCGTGTCGGCTGCTGCCCGCTCCAGCGATCGCGAAGCCCGGCCGGTGCTGTTTCTCTCGCTGGGCATGGTCTTCTTCATTCTGTCGGTTCTGATTCTCGGACTTTGGGCGATTCCCAGTTTCCTGTGGAGGGCATTGTTCGGTGCCCACTTCGAGTTGGGAAACTACGGAGGGCTAGCCGCGCTGCTTATCCTTTATGCCGTCACCACCGGAATCTATTCACTCAGTTCGGTGATGATCACCTACGAAATGTCGCGCAAGATCGCCAACACAAGCTGGGCGCAGTTGGCGTTCAGCGGCGCACTGGTTCTGGGTATTTGCGTTTTTCACCAAACCTTGCAGCAGGTGATCTTCGTGCAGCTCGTGCTGATGGTGATTTTGCTGGTGACGGTTGCACTGCCCCTGCTGCGACGTGAAATGGCGCCACCCGAAGACGTCCGGACCTACCCGGAGCTGTCGATTCTTCGGTCTCTGAATGAGCAGGAAGTTATCGCGGAGTTCCTTCGAAGTGAGTTTCATCATCCGGAGTTTGCAGAATATCGCCAGGAGTTTGGACACCTGGTTCGCAATCCCGACTTGAGGAGCCATCGCGAAAATGCCTTGCGGCGAGCCTTGTTGTTTTTACGCCGCGGCGCGATGTGGAGGGAGCTTCCCGAGGACACTCGATGGTTTCAGGTCGAACTTCGTCGCGGCGATCTGAACCGTATTCGTTTTTTTCCGCGGGCGCAGTGGCGACGAGTGGCTGAAGGGAGCTTCTACCTGACGGACATGATCGAGTGCCTGCGCATCAAGTGGGAGGAATCTCCCGACGATGAGTTTTTCCGCAAACTCGATCGGATCACAAATTCCGTCCAGGACAGCCTCGTGAATCCGACTGTGCTGCTAATCGGGATGGACGATCGCAGCCCGTTGACGATTCTTGACGGCAATCACCGCATGGCGGCCGCTATGCTGGCGCAGCCTCCGGCTGAGCTAGACAGTTTCCAGTTTATCTGCGGACTCTCTCCTGCCATGACGCGTTGCTGCTGGTACCGGACCAATGTGAATACATTGTCGCGCTACCTAACCAACCTCCTGCGCCACGTCTTTTACGATCCCGAGACGGACATCGGACGCTTCCAGGAAAGCGATTCGTAACCCGATCTTATTGGGGAGGCTCGGTGATGTTCGCAGGGGCCGATGGCTGACCTGACTCATCCACAATACTATTGTCGCGGCGCCGCAGCACCACCGGCTCATGTTGCCGGCGTAGGGTGTTGCGATCCTGAGTAACCTTGGCTTCTACCTCTTGGTTGTTGTCGGCAGCAACGGCAAAGAGTTTCCGCCCTTCTTCCGTGCGACGGGTCGCAACGCCGACGGTCACGTTCGCTCCGCCCGCCTGTCGAGCGCGCTCATAGAAAAACTGGGCTGTCTCACGGTCCCCTTCGAGCTCCGATACGTACCCGATATTGTTCAACGTAAACGCGTTGTGGGGGTCGAGCTTGTAGGCGCTGCGAAAATCTTCGTTGGCGGCGCGCAGATCGTTGCGGTTAACCGCTGAAACTCCGCGCAGGTTCAGCTCCGAAACTTGTTCGCCGACATCTTTAGCATGCGCCAGATGATCGCGAAGCGCCTTTGCGTTCTGCTGCGCCATCTCGCTCACAGTGCGTCCGCGCCAGACTCGGTCGGCGGTCACCACTGCGGTGGCATCGGAATGGATGCTAGAAGCCTCATCGTAATACTTGAGCGCCTGCTGATCTTCCCCTTCCATCTCTTTGGCGACGCCCATGTTGTTCAGGGTGAAAACATTATGTGAATCTGTTTTGAGCGTCTCTTGCAAAAGCAAATCGGCCTCAGGCGCGCGTCCTTGCGAGAGGAGACGCACCGCTTCTACGTTGGCATGATTGATCTGGAGCGGCTGGTCGGTGAGGGCGAGCGCATCTTTCATGGGGCGCCCTTCCACTCGCCGCGCGCTGGCGCGGTCAATGACCGCTTCGCTCGACTGCTCCACCGCCAACGAATAGAAGCGCTGCGCGCGGTCGATTTGACCTTGCAATTCAGAGATATAGCCGAGATTGTTTAGCGTGAAGGCGTCGTTCGGATCAAAAAGGTATGCCTTGTAGAACAGCTGTTCCGCCTTCGCATAGTTCTGCTTTCGGATCGCCTCAACCCCCTCGCGGTTCAAGCGCTGTACAGGAGTGAGGGTGCTCCGCCTGGGGATCGTTATCTTGAGATCCCCCGCCTGCGCAGATCGGGATCCCACTCCCGCTGCGACCATTCCGAGAACGCCTATTACGAGCCACCGCTTGCTTGGCATTCGCATCCGATTCCTTAACCCGCAAAATACTCTAAACAGAGACCAAAGTTTGATGCCCTCCCGGGAGGTTTTGTTTGCTGGAAATCGGACGAACTTGAAGTTCCTTGATCGAATCGAGACTACCTTGTGAGAGTAAAGGGCATCCAATTCACGCTCGGGGAAAGTTGTGTTCGAGAATCTGCATGAAACATATTGCGACATTCGCCTTCGGCAGTTTGCTTCTTGGTGGTCTCGCCTACGCTCAGGCACCCTCGGAGTCGAATTCATCGGCATCCGCGGTTAGGTCGTCTGTGGTCTCATCAACAGAGCGGAGCATTGAGCCTGTGCGGCCGGCCGCATCGGAAGCGTCGAAGAACATAGATCCAGACATCGTCGCCGATCCGGCCAGCCTGCTGCCTGACCTCCCCCCTGTGCCTCGAGCAAAGGCGACGTTGATTGGCGGCACTGTGGAACGGCTGGATCGCGTGCGCGACCGAGTCACAGTGCGCGTTTTCGGTGGGAGTCGAGTGAATATTTTGTTTGATCCACGTACTCGCGTGTACCGCGGAGGCGCAGAGGCTAGCATCGCGGACCTGCGTGAGGGTGAACGCGTCTATCTGGATACCATCCTCGACGGAGACACAGTTTTCGCCCGCAGCATTCGTCTTAAGAGCTCACAGGCCGTCGGTGAAAGCCAGGGAGTCGTGCTGAAATACACGGCCGAGCGCGGCGAGATGACGGTGAGAGATGCGATTTCTCCGATGCCTGTCCGTGTACGAGTCGCCTCCTCTACTCAGTTTTTGCAAGGTGGCCAGAAAGTTCCTGCCAGCACGTTGTCCGAGGGTTGTTTGGTCGCTGTGAAGTTCGATGCAGAGGGCAACGGCCATGAAGTCGCCCGCGAGATTTCGATACTCGCTCTTCCCGGAACCCGTTATACCTTTGCCGGACAGGTCGTCCATGTTGACCTGCGCACCGGTTTACTCGTTATCAATTCTTCGACCGACCGAAAAACGTACGAAGTCTACCTCGACCCGTCGGTCACACCCAACGAGAACCTTCACGCCGGTGCAGTCGTCACGGTGGTCACAAATTTTGAGGGATCACGCTATGTGGCCCGCAGCGTGACGATTGATTCCCAAGGCAAGTAAGGAAACCGGCCTATTCCCAATCCTGGAGTTGTTGTCGCGTAGGCCGGGGCTTTGGGAACTTCCCGCTTTGACGGCACGGCCAACCTCACAAAGGAGGCGGTTTGCTGCCCTCTTGCGGGATGAAGTCTTTTGGCTATGCCGGGTTACTGCAGAACCGCAGCGTTGCACGTCCCGCTCTGTGACTGCGCCGGCGGCGTCGGGGGTGTAGCCCAGGGTATATTTTGGAAATCGAAGAACTCAGTCATGTCGATCTGTGCGGCATCCCGCTTTGTCAACGGCTGCAAGTTGAATCGCGTCTCAATGAGCTTCAGCATCGCTGTATAGTCAGCGACGGTGTGTGAGACGTAATTTTTCTTGGTGAATGGCGATACCACTATCAACGGCAAGCGATAGCCAGTGTAATTAAAATCGCAGTTGAAACCATTCGGATCGTTGGCGCTTCCGCAGATGTCAGTCGAAGCCAGATCGATTGGCGCAATGCCATCCGGATTGACGGCAGGCTGGGGCGGAACATGATCGTACAATCCACCCGGCTCGTCGTAGGTCAGAATGAATACCGTATCCTTCCACGAGGGACTGCTCATCAAGGGATCAATCAGGCTCTGAACGTAGGCCGCGCCCACTTGTAGATTCGTACCGGAGCTAGGGTGCTCATCCTGACCGGACAAGTATCCAGTTTCGATGAACGCGACCGAAGGAAGCGTGCCGGCCTGAACATCCGAGAGATATTGTGAGACGGGTACAACGTTGCTTGGCAATGGATTCGGGGGCGAGTACTTCGCAAACTGGGTCAGATACGTGCAGGCCCCGCTATTCGATGATGAAGAAGAAGCGTCATGAGTGACACCGCCTTTCGGTCCGCGGGCATCTGGAGGGGCGGTGGAGCAGATGTCGTCGGTGTAGTAGACCTTCCAGCTCACGCCGGCTGTTTGCAGAGCGTCGAAGATCGTAGGCGCCGTCAGCGCCGCATTGTCGGCAGCATTGGTTCCTGGAGGAAAGGCATAGCCCTGGGAGGTCGCAGCGTAGAGGTACATGCGATTGATCTGCGTGCGATCGAGCGCGGGCGCGAACCAACGATCTGACGTAGCAAAATTCGACGCCATGAAGTAGTAGTAATTCAGATCCGTTCCATCGTAGTAGCCCATGGCACGGATCCCTGCCGTGTCGGTGTACTGAGGGCTGGCGCCGGCTGCATTCTCATCGATCGCGAAGTTAGCGGCATTGTAAACAAAACCATCGAGTGTGGGAGTTGTAGAGCTCGGGTTCTGCAGGTTCCAGTCAAGATGGCTCTCATTCCACGAAGGCGAAAGCAGCTCGATGCACTCGGTGGCGAGATGGTACGCGGGCACGGCAGGGGCACCGTTATAGCCGGGGTTGGAGGCAGTGGCTGGCATGCCGTCAAACTGCTGCGCGGGAAAACCGTTTGCCGCCCAATACGCGGGCAGCTGTCCGAAATACGTGTCAAGTGAGCGATTCTCCTGCACCATGATAACGATGTGATTGATGGAGTTGATGCCGGAATTCGATGTGCTGGTGGAGCCACCCGACAATCCCTGACAACCGCACAGCGCTAACAACAAGAGAATGATTCCGACCGTTGAATAAGGGCGGACCTTTTCCATCGCAGTCATTCGCCTCACCTGTTCTTCTAGAATTCAGCAAACTAACGGAACGCAGCTTGGATGAGTTTTGTACTTGGAATGTTGGCTTCGATCCGCTTACCCATCCTGTTTCACACCGAGTCAAACTACTGATGGAAAAGCGGTTGGCATCGCAAAAACTCACGCGCCAATTACTGGGAACCTGGTATTTTCAGGAAGCGAGAATCCGGCATGGGTTGGTATCCATCCCGCGACAATGGCACTGAGGGTCGTCGCACACAGGTTCATAGACTAACGGTACCTTCTCAAACGAATCGCTCCGACAGTAAGCTCTTGTTCGATCCCAGAAAGCTCGTCCCAGCAAGTCGTTTCAGCAAGACCCAAGAAAGCTCGCCAACAGTAAGAATGTTAGCTCCGGGGAATCTACAGGCGCAGCGTGCCTCCCTCGCGAACTAGCCGAAAGCATCACGCTACACCTCGGCCCCTCCGCTCCTGAGGAAAGATGTGTCGTAAAGTGTTCTGTGCTGCAGTCCTGCTGCTGTCCGCGACAGGTGTATGCTTCGCTGGCAACTACGTTGTGCCGACCACCACCCTGGCTGCGCAAACAACCAACAACACCAGCGCGGCCACTAGTTTTGTCAGCCAGACCAATGGCAATTGGGGCGCCGGGAACGTGAGCAAGGTCGACGTGCATTCATTGCTCTATACAGGCGCGACCACCAAGATCTATGCCCACTTGCTCTTATGGTTTGGAGGATCGAACCACATGAGCGTTGGCTACAGTTCTACGAACGCGACGCAAATCCACAATCAAATCACGGATATGATCAGCCGCGGAATCGATGGCGTCATTATCGATTGGTACGGCCCAAACAACAGCATCGACCAAGCCACAAAGCTCGTGATGGCGGAAGCGGAAAAGCATCCCGGCTTCACCTTCGCGATCATGATCGATCAGGGCGCGATCGAGTGGGCTTCCTGCTCAGGCTGTTCGCCACAGCAGGCGCTGATCGGCCAGTTGCAATACATCGAGCAAACGTATTTTTCGTCTCCCGCATACATGACTCAACAGGGACGGCCAGTGGTTACAAATTTCAATATCGACCTTTCCTACACGGTTGATTGGAGGGCAGTGGCCGCCGCGCTTTCTACCCAACCTGTCTTCTTCTTTCAGAACAACGACGGGTTCGCCCACACTTTGAGCGATGGCAGCTATTCCTGGGTGATGCCCGCCTCCAGTGATTACGGGATGAGCTATCTGGCAAGTTTCTACGATACTGGGATGCCACTCACGACCGAGCAGACCGTGGGTGCAGCCTACAAAGGCTTCAATGATTCCCTGGCGGCATGGGGCTCAGGCCGCATCATGGGTCAGCAATGCGGACAAACATGGCTGCAGACGTTTTCGGAGATTGACGACCTTTACAACTCGGGAAAGCAACTATCCGCGCTGCAGCTGGTGACGTGGAACGACTACGAGGAAGGAACCGAAATCGAATCCGGCATTAACAACTGCCTCACGGTTTCCGCAGTGGTGAGTGGAAGTGCACTGCAATGGACGATTAAAGGCGATGGAACGACGGTCGATCATTACGTCGCATACATCAGCTCTGACGGGCAGGATTTGATGTCCCTGGGAGAGTTCAATGCGAGCACAACTTCCATGAACCTCTGCAGCTCTTCGATTCCCAACGGTATCTATACGTTGTTTCTACAGGCGGTGGGAAGACCGAGCATCACCAACCAGATGTCGGGAGCGGTGAAATTCACCTCGAACTGTGGGGGAGGAGCAACTGTATCGTTTGGGACAAATCCATCGTCTATGACCATTCTCTCGGGAACATCGGGAAGTGTCACTGTAACGGCGGCTGCTCAATCAGGCGCCTTCAACAATGCGATCGCGTTGTCCTGCTCCGGCTTGCCCAAGGGGCTGACCTGTTCGTTCTCGCCCGCTTCCATTACTCCCGGCACTGGAGCCGTTAACTCCGTCCTCACTGTTTCCGCCGAGAATTTTATTTCCACGAACGGCCGCGAGCGGAACCATTCCTTGCTCGCCAACTGGCTGCTCAGTTTTGGTCTGTTCGGATTCACACTCGTGGGAAGGATTCAGCGCAAGCGCATCGTCGCCATTCTGGGAGCTTGCGCGGTGGCCGTGATGATCGTCGGAGGCACTTCCTGCGGTCGAAACGCGGCGAGCAGCCCCGTCAATGCCTCCAACGCGTCCAGCTACATCGTCACCGTCAACGGAAATTCCAGTTCCGTTCAGCTTTCCACGACCGTCGCCGTCACCGTGAAGTAGACGGAGATCATCCCGGTCCTTCCATGATGCATGCAGGACCGCGGACCGTCGGGCCCAGCCCAACGAATTCCGCGTCATCAAGCGTAGCAACAGAGTCTTGGAGGGAATCCATCGTGGCAGTCGCCGGATATGACCCACGTATCGGAGGGTTTGGACCCGTTGCTGTAGCTCAAAGTGTCGAAGATACTTCTGCACGACATTGGGCATGGTCATGCGCAGCCCCGCGGAAAAGTTCTGCGTCGCCATTGCTTGCTGTTTCTTGGAATCTTGCAGCAACTGAGTCACGCAGTCCGCGAGCCCTTGCGCGTCCCCCGGCGGATAGAATTCGATCGCCAGTTCCTCCCCTTGTGCCATTTGCCGGAAGTCCGCTAGATCAGCGCAAACAATGGGCACGCCATAGGCGCAGGCCAGATGCGCAACCCCGCTGCATCCCGTGGACGAAGAGTACGGCATGACCGCAACAGTGGCGCTTTGGAACAGATCGGGCAGCGCATCTTCCGGCACATAGCCACGAAATTCAATGCGATCATCTCCCGCACACAGCTGTCTGATCGACTCCGTATAACCCGCCGCTTGTGGATGGTCTCCGCCGGCGATCACGAGTTTGGCCTCGGGTAGTTTCGCCGCGATCACGTTGAAAGCCTCGATCATCAACTCGAGCCGTTTGTACGTTCCCCACTTGCCGAACGCCAAAATGCGGTGGATTGGAGCACTGCGTCGCGAGAAATCTGGGAATTCGGGTCGGCGCGCCAGGATGCCGTGGGCTCGTAAATGAACATTATCTCGTCCGTACTTGTCGTTGAGGATCTTGCGATAGCCGGGCATGAGCACGGAGACTGAGTTCGCAAGCAGCAGCATTCGCGTCGCGAGCGTGCCCGCGAACCGGTAGATCGCTTCGTGACGCACTCCCACGTCCTTCAGTTCCACCGTGTCCATCAAGTGATGCAGCGTCACGTGCGTGTAACGGCCGCTCAGACGTGCCAGCAGCGGCGTCATGAGTCCTGAAAACGCGACAAAGGGATTTCTGCCAAAGGTGCTGAACAACAGATTGAACCACACCACGTCCGGCTTGAGACGATGCAAAGCTTTCAGCAATCGAAGCGAACTACCTGGGTCGTCGAACGACCAGCAGCGCAGGACAGTAAATCCCGCGGGCTCGACGTGGTCCGGAGGGAGTTCGTCGGCCAGAACCGTAAGGCTGAGAAATCGATTACGCTGCAACTCTTCCGCGATGTGAAACCCATATTCACTCAGTCCCCCGGTACTGGGGGGGAACGTCGTGACCAGACATATCTTCATCGTCTCCCGCCTTTTAAGCCCTCACGATTCGATGTCCTTTCAGGAGAAGATGTTGGCAGCGCGCGACAAGAAAGAAGCAGATTCAAACGTTCGAAGTTTTTGCTTCGCTGGGACGACCGGGACATGGCAGTGAAAAATGAACGGGCTCAGGATCTGCTTGCAAACATTTCTTTGCAATCGATTCTCTGATCTTCGCGACGGTCGCTTCGACGGAAAGTGGCGCGAGAATTGTCATGCCCTGAACAAGCCGGCTCAGCGTGATATAAGAGTCTCGATTCTTGCGGACAAACTCCAGCGGATACTCGGGCTTCCGACGGTGCGCAGCTTCCGGATCCGCATCCACAACATAGGCCACATCGGGCTTAGGGACCAAGCGCAAAAGCAGACTCACATAGAAACGCAGTGCCGAACGAGTGAGCGGCAGATTGGCAAGTTCATCGTAGATGTACCTGTCGAAAATGATGAACTCAGTTCCAGCACAAGCGCTTCTGGACACGGCAGCGCGAAGACTATATGCGTCGAGTAAATAAAGGAACAAACGAGCCGCCGTGACGTACCAGGACGTAACATTTTTATCGCGGCGGCTAATGGGTTTGTCCGGGCTGCCGATGCCCTGGTCCCCCTTGAAAGCCGCGAGACTCAGGTGTTCCCTGAGACGCGGAAACACGACGACGTTGTCCCAGAATGTATAGAGGGTTGAGCGGAATCCCAGCGCCCGCAAGTGGGCTTGCAGAGCCTCGATTTGCGTGCTCTTACCCGCTCCGTCGATTCCCGAGAAGCTGATCACCTTTGCATTGTCTGATCGCATGACGACTGAGCAGCTGCAGATTTATCTCTGATCTAATGTGCCCCGGGTGGCTTGCTTGGCGTGGCCTCCGTCAACGCAAACGCGGCACCTAAGGCGACACCCGCTCCCACGATCGCACCTACTTTCAAGACTAAGGTCCGGACGTGACGTTGCTTGGCAGGAGCGATCGCCACTCCCGCGGGCTGGGCAGCAGTTACCCCACTTACTGTCGGTGCTTCGGCCGCGGCGGTCCCGACTGGCCGCTGTGACTTTTGACTCTGATCCTGGGCGGCCGGCGTTTGCAAAGAACCCGCCTGAGACGAGCCCGTCTGATTCGAAGACGGGGTTTCCGGCTGCGGCGAAGGGGTCTGCTGGGTTGAGGGTTCTTGCGCCTTCGCCCGTGAAGTCCCCGGACTGTCGGGAAGTTCCGAAGCCGCAATATCCACAACGGAGGATTCAGTTGCGGGGGTAGTCTGGTTGACTGTGACCGGCCGCATATCTCCCGCTTGTCCATCCTGCGCGTATATGTCTTTGGGGAGGCCCAGTGCGAGTAAACAGAACGCCATGTAGGCGCAGCTCGTGCTCAAAGATCGCATCGTCATCTCCGTCTGCCAGGGACAAAACTAGCTGGCTTGCTTGAGTGTGCCCATTTCGCCGAACACGCTGGCACACCATGGCACATCCTGTGGAACGGCTTCGGCTGGAATCCCGTTGAAACTACGCACCGCTTCATCGGAGGTCGCGAACGCCTCAAACACGCGTGCGACTCTCATTAGTTCAAGAATCACTTCTGATTCAGCGGACAAAGCAGCCAGTTTTAAATCACCATCACGCTTCATTGCCTCTTCCAGGCAGTGCAACATCATCTCCACGCCAGCATTGTCGATATAGCGAACTTGGGAACAATCCAGAACAATTCGCGGTCGATGGCATTCAAGCAGGGGCTCTACTTCCTGAAGAAATGCGCGGACTCCATCCAAGTTCAGCTGTTCTGGCATTTGCATGATGACTACGGGCCCACTGGTCAACATTTTTCACCCCTTTTGAATTTTATGAACTCTTTACAACAAATAATCCCTAGCTTTCGGTCACACGCCTGCTTGCAAAATGTGGCGCCGACCTCACTCGGCTTGCAGCCACGCCACGGTCTCAACTCCGGACGAGACTGGAGACTGAACAGTCCCCCCCTGCCGCGGCACTTGGTTCTGCCGCATGACGCAGGGATCAGAGATTTCCAGCGTCACGTCACGTTCGAGATTCAGCAGATTGTTGCCATCCACAATCGAGTGGGCCACGTCGAGTCCAATGCCGACGTAACTATTCGATAAAACTGAACTGTCCTCCACCACGGTTCCATAATCGACGTAGCAGTTGCTCTCAATGCTGCTGCACCGGGTGATGAGGCATTGCTCAGCAATCCTCGCTCCACGTCCGATGAATACCGGAGCCACGATACGGGCGTCTCGATGCACCTGGGTCTCTTCGCCTATCCACACGCCAGGACGCGTCTCTAGGCCTTTTGGGCGCAAGCCACAACGGCCAGTAAGGCCATCTACAACGAGTCGGCGCAAATCCCCCGGATCCTGCAGGCGATTGACATAGCCAGGCACAAGATAGCGGGCTGGTTCGACCGTGCTTCGGGCTGACAGAATATCGGTGCCTTCGTCGATCCCGGCCGGATCAACGATCCATAGGTCCAGCGGTTCTTCGTCATAGAAGGCACGGGTCACCACTTGTCCCTGTTCACGATGGAAACGAAGAGCATCCTTCAAATCCAGATCCATATATCCGGCCACGCGAGTAACCACTATTGCCTCGGCACCGGTATCCTTACAACTTGCTAGCCTTTGGGTCGCACCAGCCCACGCTGTCTCGGCAGAGCAAAACTCGATGGGGGAGGTGGAATGGATGTCGGCGCATGAGGATGACTCGGAAATCCCCTGGTACACCGAAATTTTCTCCACACCGCCGCGCCGCAGTTCGTCGATAAGCCGTTCGATTACCGACCGGCCCAACACTTCAACGCAAACCAGCGGAGTTCCCTGCTGGCCGAGATGAGCGACGGACAAGTTTTTGGCCGTGGTTTCTCCCCGCTTATTACTGCCCCGACTTTCTGGTCCAACAATAACAATCGCGCTTAGCACTCCGAATCCGCCTTGTCCTGGGCCCTAGCTTCCCCATGGTCGACTTAGGGTAAAAGTCTACTTAACTGGCACCTTAACCAAGCTCAGCAGTCCCGTCCCCTGATTCGAGGATTGAGTCTTTGACGTACGTCGTCGTATTTTCGTTTTTGGGAACAGCAGGGCTCGCATTTTCAGCTTAGCTTTGTGCAGTTGCGACTTGGAGTTTCCGATGGAGCAGTCGAGCAATTGCGCGATCTCGTGGTGCTGATATCCCTCAACCTCGTGTAAAGCAAAAATCTTCCTGCAGCCTTCGGGGAGCTCCTGCAGAGCGCGGCGTAGCGCAATGCGATCGACCACACCCGTGAGTTCCGGATCGCTCTTGCCGAAGTCACGATGCAAGGAAGGAGACTCCGGATTTACCGGTTCGTCCAATGAAACTGTTGGCGGAGACTTTCGCCGGCGGAGCTTCATCAAGACCGTGTTGACGGCGACGCGATATAGCCAGGTGGAAAAGGCGGCGTCTCCGCGAAACGAGCTGACCGTTCGAAACACTTGCAGGAAAGCTTCCTGTGTCAGATCCTCAGCTTCCGCGACGTCTTTCGTCATGAGCAGGCACACGGAATAGACGCGATTCTTGTGTTGTTGGAACAGAGTTGCAAAGGCTTGCTCGTCACCCAACTGAGCGCGCTTTACCAGGTTGATCTGGGAGTCATCGCGACCCTTTGTATTGGTCGCGGGGATGACGTTCGCTTCTGTCGCAGAAATCGCACAAGTTGCCACGTTTGATCTCCTTACTTTGCGCAGTTCGCTCGCCCATGACTCCGCGAGCATGAATTGAGAGTAGAAAAAGGATTGAAATCCTAGTATCGGGTCACATCTGTAAAGCCTTGCAGGAGACGCTGTAAGACCCGAATGTGGTTCCTAAGGCTCGGGGTTCGCGACTGGCACGGAACTGCGCCGCACGAGTGAGCGGTGGAAGATAATTTCCGAAGTAGGGAAACAGATCGATTGACAGTTACAGATCAATACGATCAATACAAATGGAATTCGACTTCCACACTGATCTCGACATCCACGGGTTTTCCGTCTTTGAGGGCAGGTTGAAAGCGCCATTTCTGCACAGCCGCGAGAGCCTGAGCGTCAAGGCCGAGGCCTAAGCCGCGAACCACTTTGATGTCGCGCGGACGTCCCGCCGCATCGACGATCAACCAAAGCACGCACGTTCCCTGCTTTTTGGCCTTGCGTGCCTCTTCCGTGTAGTCGGGATCCGGCGAAGAGATCGCTTGTGGCGCAGAAATGCCTCCGCCAACCTTGTAAACGCCACCGCCGATACCACCGCCGATACCAGCGCCTACGCCGGGGCCGTGGCCGACCCCAACACCGCCACCTGATCCAGAACCAATGCCGCCGCCAGATCCGGTTCCGTTCGACGGAGGAGCAGCCGGCATGGCTGTGGATGCAGACACCCCAAGATTCGGCATGCGGTTTTCTGCAACATGAACTTGCGGTGGAATAACAACAGTAGGCTGAACCGCCAGCTTTGGCTTTTCGTTGCGGATAATAATTGCTGGCGGCGTAATCTGCTGCATCGCAGTTTTTGGCAACTGCCCTTTCGGTGCGGGCAGACGATCACGATCGCCGCCGCCGCCCCCGCCGCTGATCACCTTCTTAGCCGTCGGCAAGGCATAGGACTCGGGCGACGGCGCAATCAATATCACACTCTGCCGCGCCTCAACCTTCTGCACGACCTGATGGCCGATAAACGCGCCGCTCAAAAGCACGCCGAGCAAAACAACGTGGATGATCGCGGACATGACAATGCCATTTCCGCGATAGTTGTTGTAGTGTCCCCATATCTCGTCGGGAGCGTGGGAAATCCGGGTACTCTGCCTTATTTGCGGACGTGCGGCGCGCGCCGCAGCCTGATACCGGCTTCTTGTCAAAGGCGGCTGTGCTAGCCCAAATGCAGACTCACCCTGGAAGGTAGAATTGTGGCGACTCGACATGACTGCTCCTCAAAGACCTGCACCAACTTTAAGAAAGCAAATGGCGGGATGAAGCCAGTTCCCACCATTTGGGCTGACCACCTCGTTCGGTTGACCAGCAAAACACAGGGACCAAATGTTCCGTCACAAACGACCAGCAAGTAGAAGAACGAGGACAACCACCACGATGAGGCCTAGTCCGCCACTCGGGTAGTATCCCCACGACCGGCTGTAAGGCCACGCCGGCAATGCGCCCAGCAACATCAAGATCAGCACTACCAAAAGAATCGTGTACATGAGACCTCGCAGTTCGAATTTGTTTTTCTGTCAGTCTTGCCACAACTTGCGCCGACTCGGTTGACGCCGAGCCGGCGTTTCGTTTGGCCGCTTCAAGATCGCGTCAATTCGTCGTAGCAGGTGTGGTTGCACCGGCCGCGTTATTCCTTCCGGATTCCTTGCTCTGAACGGAGTATTTACGAACGGCAGTAAGGAACGGCTCGCTAACAGCGGTTGCCTGAACTTTTCCGCTCAAGATGTCTGCAAAAGGCACAAAGTTGCCATACAGCAACCGAGTCTCGTCCTTGTCTTGAGTCAGCGCCGCGCCGCTCAGATCGATTCCGGCGAAAAGACCACGCGCGCGCGAGTAGGTCAATACCTCGGCCCGCATCTTGACGTCCGTGTCCGCGGCCGCATCACGGCCCACCGGTCCAGCGGCCGCCGACGCGTCAGCTCCAAGCTTGAACTTGCTGGAAAGCAAGTGCTGCATGCCTTGGTCGTTGGTGACAATCATCACGAGGTCGACTGCTTGTCCTCCGAGTTGTAGCCCCCAACTTCCGCCAGTGATCGTGATGGGTGCAGGAGCACTCCAGCCCGACTCCGTCCGGCAGGTAGCAACACCCTTGCCGTGATTCCCGCCGAAGCCAACCGCGATCTTGACCATCGAGGGAATCACTGCGATGCACTTTGCATCGCGCATAACCTTGTCAGGAATTGCCTTGTCGGGCGTCGCCATGATTTCGTTGAGAACCTTGGCAGACGCATCAATCCGTTTAGCGATATCGGAATCGTCTTTGTCTTTGTCGGCGGACCAGCTCACGCCGATCAACATGGAACAAACGCTCAGCACCAGGAGACATTTGGGCAGTATTGAAGAAACTCTTCTCATAATTTGGTTTGGTCCTCTTCTGTGCTCCACAAATGAGCACCGACTAGCTAAATGTTCTGCGAGAACAAAGTTATTCCCGGCTGCCGATTGGTTCTATCCAGCAGAGGCAGTAAAGGACAGAAGAACTTTCCTGAGGACAGACACCCCAATTGCGATGCAGCCGTACAGTGAGGTGTTTCGCGCGCTGGATATACAGGTTCCCCAGTATTGCGAGTTCCGAAGAGGCAAACTAGTCTGCAATCTCTACTCGACACGCCCCCCAGCGGGTGCCGGTCCTCTGGGACGGATCGGCACCTGCTCCTCCCAGTCAGACTCAAATACAGGAACGTGGCTCACCGGATACAGGTAGAGAGGGATAGCTCAAAAGAAAGGGCTTCCCTATGATCTCGGTGGCAAGAATCCAAATCGTACGTGTCCAATCGGAGGTCCATATGCTTTACTGGGCATTGATGTTCCTTGTAGTGGCGCTCATCGCAGGGGTGCTTGGCTTTACGGGCGTAGCCGTCGCGGCTGCAGGTATCTCGAAGGTGCTGTTCGTTGTCTTTCTGGTGTTGTTCTTGATCTCCCTGGTCGCACATCTCGGAAGCGGCCGCAGATCGCTGAACTGACCCGTTAAGTATGACAGGGCCTCCACGAGCGGAGGCCCTGGTTTTAATCTTGTGCCGCCGATTCCTCGCGTACCCCTTTCGCTGGAGCGACAGTTGCCGGCAAACAGGCGTTCGTAGGGATCACCGCTTCCACCACCGATCCGCCGCCCGATGACTCCACCCTGAACTCTTCCACCAAACTCCGCAAGCCGCTCCCTCATTCCCGCCAGACCGATGCCCGAAGCTGCGCCGTCCCGGAATCGGGCGAGCACGTCCTCGGGAATTCCTCTTCCATCGTCTGCCACCGTTAACGAGACATGCGCATCGCGACATACGATTCGAACATCCACGGATTGAGCTCCGGAGTGACGATAGACATTGGTCAGCGATTCCTGCAGAACCCGGAAAAGTGCAATCTCAGCTTCTCTGGGTAGCCGCTCGATTGGCTCACTTACGCTCAGCGACACTTTGACCTGACTCCGCTTCCCGTACTCATCTACATACCAACGAGCCGCTGGCAGGAAACGCAGTTCTTCGAGCAAAGGAGGATGAAGGAGATGCGAAATCGTCCGGACCTCCTGAATCGCGCAGTCGGTCAGCCCGACGGTCTCGCGAAGCAAAGTCGGCGCGTCGATTCGTGGCCCATGCTCTAACTGATTGAGATTAATCTTGAGTCCTGCCAGATACTGCCCGACGCTATCGTGGAGTTCACGCGCGATGCGCCGGCGCTCCAAGTCCTGTAGTTCAAGAATTCTGGCACTCATCAGACGGTAGGATTCTGCATTAGCGCGGGACTTCTCCTCGGTATCTTTCGTTCGCGCCACCTCAGCCACGAGCAGATGGAAGTTGTATGCCAGCATCAACGTGACGACAGCAAACGCCAGCCCCAACATCAGGACATTTCTCTTGAACAGATAGTCCCATGCCTTGAGCCTTTGATCGAGAAGCAGCTCCTCTTCATCCTGCATACTTCTCACGATGGACGCGATTTGTTTTTCACGGTCGCCGATTTCCTGATGCCGTTTCCGCTCGGCGGGCGAAAGGTAAACCCGCAAGTCGTCCGGATTACGTTGTCCATCGATCAAAGCCCCGTTGTCTTTCAGAATCCCAGCCAACTGCTCAAGGCGCTTTTGTTGCCGGGGGTTATCGCGGGTCAGCCTGCGGAGTTCTTCAACCGTCTGTAGGGCCAATTCGGACTGTTGGCTGGAGGGTGTAAACCGTTCGATCCCTGGCGTCAAGAGAAAGGAGGAGCTTCGTTGGCCCAGGCGCGCATGACTTCCAGCTGCAAATCATTGAGTTGAGATCTCACTTGATACGTATGGATTACCCAGTCTCGATTGACCACAATCCCGCGCTCCGTGAAGTAGGCCACTGCTCCCAGGGCGAGGATGGTGATAAAGACCAAAAGCAGCGAAGCAAAGCGGATTCTGGGGGAAAGCGATGCCGGCGTCTTCAAGAGCGCGGGATTGGAGTCTTTTATCATTCTTGCTCGGTATCGTCTGGTCCCCGCCCTTTCCAACCGTCCTGAGCGAATCAGTGTTGTAAGAGACCACCTTTTCCCTGATCGCCCGACATTAAGCAGGGCCAGCTCCGCAACAACTCATGAAGCTGGCCCTGGTTACCTGACCTGAGAAATAGCCGCCTATTTGGATAAGCTAGCCTTCTGGTGCTTAACCTCAAGCTCGTTGACTACCTGCTTCACGTTTGGCACCTGTTCCGCCAGCTTCTCAACCGACGAACGCAGCGCCTGAGACGGAACGTCGCCTTTCAATGTAACTACGCCGTTGTTGACGTCATACCTCACGTCCCGTTTCATCTTGTGCTGGATCAACATGGCTTCCAAGTTCTTGTCGATGCCAGAATCTAAGTCTGAATCGACTTTCTTCGCGGCGCTCTCGTCCCCATTCGGCCGGAGCAGTCCCTCATCCGCCGCAAGTTCTTTTACTTATTCACCTGCGAATATTGTTTCAGTCACTACGTTGCCGCAGTAGTGTTGCTCGTCGTTCACTACAAGTTGTTGTACATGAACTGGCGCGGATATCTTGTTGCCTTCTTCGCTCTCGTCTGGATGGCCAACCAGTACATGAGATTTACAACCGTCTCCGCCTCGAAATTAAACATGAGCAGGTAGAAATCAAGGCCGACGAACAGAAAGTTGATGACCGCAAAGCTGCCTGATGAGGTTCAAACCGTCAAGGAAACACCGAGAGGGTCATGTCGCTTGGATGGAATTACCACTTCAACAATCGTACCGGGATTGGCGTTAGCCAGTCTCAGACTCCCCCCCAGTTCACTGACACGTTGTCGCATTCCGCCGATCCCCACTCCCACTCTGTCCGGACGCAATTGGATCACTTGCTCCTCGATTCCTTTGCCATCGTCGCGAACTGTCAGAAGGATTCGGCCTTCGCGTTCGATCACGCTCACACTTCCGTTGTGGGCTCCGGAATGCCGGAACATGTTCGTCAGAGCTTCCTGGATAATGCGGAAGACGGCCGTTTCAATATCCGGCTTGAGCCGGCTGAGATCCGTCGGCTCGACCTCGAGCCGAATTTCGATTCCACTGCGATCGGAAAGCCCCTCCAAGTACCAGCGAAGCGCTGAAATCAAGCCAACCTCGTCCAGAAGAGGCGGGTGCAGAAGATGAGAAATCGTGCGAACCTGTTTGATCGCACGATCCACAAGTTCGCTTGCGTCGGCAGCTGCTTGTTGCATCGAAGGTGACGAGTCCTTGGCGAGGATTCCGTCCAGAATCATTTTGGCCGCCGCTAACTCTTGCCCCAGCCCATCGTGAATTTCGCGAGCGATCCGGCGTCGTTCCTCGTCTTGCATCGTCATGAGCCGACTCGATAGACGTCTAAGTTCCGCCGTCCTCACATCGACCATTCTTTCCAATTCAATCGCACTGTCACGGATCGATTGTTCCAGCAGTTTGCTGTCATGAATGTCAGAACACGTCCCATACCACTTGACGATGCGACCTTCCCGATCTCTCAGCGGCACCGCGCGGGCACGGAACCAGCGGTATTGCCCGTCGGCGCCGCGCAGACGGTACTCCGACTCATACCCTTCACCGGACTCCACGCATCGCATCCAGTGCGCGAGGCTCCGTTCCTTGTCGTCACGATGCAGATACTCCATCCAACCAAGCCCAATGCGGAACCTGCGGCTGCGCCCGTGTACTCATATTTTCGGAGCGCACAGATATTGCACGTGTGTTACGATGCGCAGTCCTTCATCTTCGCAAGTTCTTTTACTTATTCACTTTGTTACTAATATTATGATTAGTACTAGTTTGCTGTTATGTTACTTTATGTTGTTGTACTATGAACTGGCGCGGATATCTTGTTGCCTTCTTCGCTCTCGTCTGGATGGCCAACCAGTACATGAGCATTTACAACCGTCTCCGCCTCGAAATTAAACATGAGCAGGTAGAAATCAAGGCCGACGAACAGAAAGTTGATGACCGCAAGGCTGCCTGATGAGGTTCAAACCGTCAAGGGAACACCGAGAGGGTCATGTCGCTTGGATGGAATTACCACTTCAACAATCGTACCGGGATTGGCGTTAGCCAGTCTCAGACTCCCCCCCAGTTCACTGACACGTTGTCGCATTCCGCCGATCCCCACTCCCACTCTGTCCGGACGCAATTGCATCACTTGCTCCTCGATTCCTTTGCCATCGTCGCGAACTGTCAGAAGGATTCGGCCTTCGCGTTCGATCACGCTCACACTTCCGTTGTGGGCTCCGGAATGCCGGAACATGTTCGTCAGAGCTTCCTGGATAATGCGGAAGACTGCCGTTTCAATATCCGGCTTGAGCCGGCTGAGATCCGTCGGCTCGACCTCGAGCCGAATTTCGATTCCACTGCGATCGGAAAGCCCCTCCAAGTACCAGCGAAGCGCTGAAATCAAGCCAACCTCGTCCAGAAGAGGCGGGTGCAGAAGATGAGAAATCGTGCGAACCTGTTTGATCGCACGATCCACAAGTTCGCTTGCGTCGGCAGCTGCTTGTTGCATTGAAGGTGACGAGTCCTTGGCGAGGATTCCGTCCAGAATCATTTTGGCCGCCGCTAACTCTTGCCCCAGCCCATCGTGAATTTCGCGAGCGATCCGGCGTCGTTCCTCGTCTTGCATCGTCATGAGCCGACTCGATAGACGTCTAAGTTCCGCCGTCCTCACATCGACCATTCTTTCCAATTCACTCGCACTGTCACGGATCGATTGTTCCAGCAGTTTGCTGTCATGAATGTCAGAACACGTCCCATACCACTTGACGATGCGACCTTCCCGATCTCTCAGCGGCACCGCGCGGGCACGGAACCAGCGGTATTGCCCGTCGGCGCCGCGCAGACGGTACTCCGACTCATACCCTTCACCGGACTCCACGCATCGCATCCAGTGCGCGAGGCTCCGTTCCTTGTCGTCACGATGCAGATACTCCATCCAACCAAGCCCAATGGCGGAACCTGCGGCTGCGCCCGTGTACTCATAAAATCTGCTGCTGATATAGTCCCGCGCTCCATCGGCTTGTCGGCTGAAGATGATATCGGGGGCAGTCTGCACAATCGCATCTAATTCCTGATTCTTTTGACCAAGGTCGGAATTTAGTTGCTGCAACGCCAGGGCTTTTTGCTCCAGTTCCAGCGTCCGATCTGCGACTCGCTCTTCGAGTTCATTGTTAAGCCGTTCCAGTTGAAGCTTTTTCCGATGCAGTTCAGCGAACACTCTCACTTTCGCCCGCAACACCTCAGGCACAATCGGAACTGAAAGATAGTCGACCGCCCCGTGCTGATATCCCTTGAGGCGGTCGAGATCCGTGAGGTGCACCGCAGAAACAAAGATAATTGCCGTCTTCTGAAAGCGCGGATGCTGGCGAATGATCTCCGCGAGTTCAAAGCCGTCGATTTCCGGCATGCTTACGTCCATGAGCACGACGGCGACATCGGTTTTGAGCAATTTCTCCAGAGCATCCTTGGCAGACGTTGCCTTGATCAGGTTTTCTCCGAGGTCGGCAAGAACAGCGTCATAGGTGAGCAGCTTGCCCGGCTGATCATCCACCATGAGAATATTCACTTTTTCGTGGACGCTCATCATCCTCTCAATAAGCCATTTGCCTTTAATTGCTGCTCAACGGTGCAGCCACATGCGTAGAGCGGAAAGCAGTTGCTCGGTATTGACTGGCTTCGCCAGATATTCCGACGCGCCCGCTTCCAGGCATTTTTCACGATCACCCTTCATGGCTTTGGCCGTCAGGGCAATAATTGGAAGCCTGCGGAAGGACGAATTCTGCCGAATCACTTGCATCGTCGTATATCCATCCATTTCAGGCATCATGATGTCCATCAGAACGATGGCGACGTCAGGCGTGGATTCGAGCATGGAAATCGCTTCGCGGCCGGTTCCCGCTGTTAGCACTGCCATTCCACGGCGCTCCAGAACACTGCTGAGAGCGAAGATGTTGCGCATGTCGTCATCCACAACCAGCACCTTCTTTCCCACCAGGGCTTCATCCGATCGATGCAGCCGATCGAGCATCCTCTGCTTTTCCTGCGGCAGATCCCCGACCACGCGATGCAGGAAGAGCGCCGTCTCATCCAGCAGACGTTCCGGAGACTCCACACCTTTGACAACTACGCTACGCGCCAGAGTGTGCAGTCGAGTGTCTTCTTCGGGAGACAATTCCTTCCCCGTGAAAACGACTACCGGCAAGTCGATTACAGCAGGGATGTCGCGCATGCGCTCCAGAATGTCGAAGCCAGTCATGTCGGGCAGACGTAGATCGAGGACGACGCAGTCGAACGCCTCTCGAGTCACGAGTTCCAATGCTTCCGCTCCAGTGGACACTACAGAAACATCGATGTCCTCGTGCCCCAGCAACTCGCGCACACTCATTTGTTCCGCCGGATTATCTTCGACAATCAACAAGCGCTTTCGGCGTGGAGTGGCATATTCCTTGATCCGCGAAAGTGCCGTATCCAGGTCTTCCGGGGCCGACGGCTTAGTCACAAAAGCAAATGCACCACGGGCGAGGCCGTGCTGCCGATCTTCGTCCAGCGTAAGCATTTGTACCGGAATGTGCCGGGTGGTGGGGTCCTGCTTCAAATGGTTGAGCACGGTCCAACCAAGCATGTCGGGCAAGAACACATCCAGAGACACAGCAGTAGGGTGGAACTCGCGAGCCAAGGCGAGGGCGTCCGCGCCTCGCAAAGCGACCAGCACTTTGAAACCTTTGTCTCGCGACAAATCGCAGAGGACACGCGCGTAGTGCGGGTCGTCTTCCACGATCAGAAGCACAGCGTCGTCGGGCTGCAGGTTGTCGCGATCGTCCGCAATCTGTTCGATCGGATGCTCCGAAACCACCATGCTCGACAACTGAAGTGGCATCGTGGGTGACGATCCCCTCCACTCGGAAGCGGTCATCTTCGACGCGGACGGCCCCACGTAAGTAAGGGGCAGATAAAGTGTGAATGTGCTGCCCTGGCCGGGCGTGCTGCGAAGCTGGATTTCGCCGCCTAACAAGCTCGCAAGTTCGCGGCTGATCGCCAGCCCCAAACCTGTTCCGCCGTACTTGCGACTGGTACTCGCGTCGGCCTGTTGGAAGGCCTCGAAGATGATGCGCTGCTTATCGAGAGCAATTCCGATCCCCGAATCGGTGACCTCGAAGGCAACTACCGAGGCGGCGCCGCTGAGAATCGGATGATCTTCGCTCCACCCCTTCGTGGCAACCGACACGGCAAGGCGTACCGAGCCATGTTCGGTGAACTTGAAGGCGTTCGACAGAAGATTTTTTAGCACTTGTTGCAAACGCTTCGAGTCGGTGACCAGACTACGAGTGAGATGAGGATCGGCTTGCACCTCGAAGGCCAGTCTCCGGTTCTCGGCTTCGTGCCGGAATGGCCTGGCCACCATTTCCAACAGGTTGGCGAAGAACACCTCCTGCGCTTCAACCGAAACCGTGCCTGACTCAATTTTCGAGAGATCGAGAATATCGCTGATCAGGTTCAGCAGGTCGGTACCAGCACCGTGAATCGTGCGCGCGAACTCCACCTGCTTGGGTGTCAGGTTATGGTCGGGATTCTCGCTGAGTTGCTGACCCAAAACGAGGATGCTGTTCAGAGGCGTCCGCAACTCGTGGGACATGTTCGCCAGGAATTCGGATTTGTACTTGGAGGTCAGCGCCAGTTCTTTAGCCTTCTCCTCCAGCGCACGGCGGGCCTGCTCGATTTCCTGATTCTTGCGTTCCACCTCGACGTTCTGTTCCGCAAGCTGTTGCGCTTTCTGTGCCAACTGCTCGTTGGTCTGTTGCAGTTCCTTTTGTTGAGTCTGCAGCTCCGCTGCAAGTTGCTGCGATTGCTTTAGCAGGCCCTCAGTCTGCATCGTCGCTTCAATACTGTTCAGCACGATACCAATGCTGGCGGTAAGTTGCTCGAGGAACGCCAAGTGCGACGCCGTAAATGCGTTCAAGGACGCCAACTCAATCACTGCTTTGACTCGATCCTCGAACAAAACCGGGAGGACGATCACACTGCGTGGAACCGACTCGAACAATCCGGAGCGAATTGGAACTGTCTTTTCGGGCAAGTCTGTAATCAGCATGCGGCGCTTCTCTGCCGCAACCTGCCCAACCAGTCCCTCGCCAATTCGCAATCTGCGCAAGTGCCCGCTCTCACCATCGTCGGCAAATGCCGACAACAGCACCATGCCCGCCGACTCTTCCGTTTCCATCTGGTAGATCACGCCCTGTTGTGCATTTACAAGTGGTGCAAGTTCCGAGAGCAACATGCGACCGACGGTCGCCAGATCGCGCTGCCCTTGCAACATACCTGTAAAGCGTGCCAGGTTGGTTTTGAGCCAGTCTTGCTCTGTGTTGCGGTCTGTGGTGAGTCGAAGGTTATCAATCATGGTATTGATGTTGTCCTTCAACTCCGCCACTTCACCGCTAGCCTCCACTTGAATGGACCGGGTTAAATCGCCCTTGGTAACGGCGGTCGCTACTTCTGCAATCGCGCGCACTTGGTTGGTCAGGTTATCGGCCAGAAGGTTGACGTTGCCCGTAAGGTCTTTCCACGTACCCGCAGCGCCCGGCACATTGGCCTGACCGCCGAGGCGTCCTTCCACTCCTACCTCTCGAGCTACGGTCGTAACCTGATCCGCAAAAGTGGCCAGAGTGCCCGTCATATTGTTGATCGTTTCTGCCAGAGCCGCGATTTCGCCCTTGGCGTTCACGGTCAGTTTCTGCGTGAGGTCGCCATTCGCGACGGCCGTAACAACCTTGACGATACCGCGCACTTGTTCTGTCAGATTGACGGCCATGACGTTGAAGCTGTCGGTCAGGTCTTTCCAGGTTCCACCGACACCCGGCACCTGCGCCTGACCACCCAGCTTGCCGTCGGTACCGACTTCACGCGCCACGCGCGTGACCTCAGCGGCGAAGGCGTTGAGCTGGTCCACCATCGTATTGATCGTGTTCTTCAGCTCGAGAATTTCACCTTTCACGTCGACCGTAATCTTGCGTGACAGGTCTCCGCGAGCAACAGCAGTGGTCACTTCGGCGATGTTTCGAACTTGGCCAGTCAGGTTGCCGGCCATGGCATTCACGGAATCAGTGAGGTCTTTCCACGTGCCCGCGACGCCCGGCACGTTCGCCTGTCCACCGAGTCGCCCTTCGCTGCCTACTTCGCGCGCTACGCGGGTTACCTCGGCCGCGAACGAGCGCAACTGCTCGACCATCGTATTCAGGGTTTCTTTCAGCTGCAAAATCTCGCCGCGGACGTCCACTGTGATCTTCTTCGAGAGATCCCCGTTCGCAATGGCAGTCGCCACCTCAGCGATGTTACGAACCTGGCCGGTGAGGTTGCTGGCCATGAAGTTGACGTTGTCAGTGAGATCTTTCCAAGTGCCGGCAACTCCGGGCACTTGCGCCTGACCTCCAAGTTTGCCGTCAGTACCGACTTCGCGGGCAACGCGCGTTACTTCGCCGGCGAAGGCGTTGAGTTGGTCCACCATCGTATTGATGGTATTCTTCAGTTCGAGAATTTCGCCTTTCACGTCAACCGTAATTTTGCGCGACAAATCACCGCGAGCCACTGCCGTGGTGACTTCGGCGATGTTACGCACCTGGCCGGTGAGATTGCCGGCCATGGAGTTCACAGAATCAGTGAGATCTTTCCAGGTGCCGGCCACGCCGGGAACTTGCGCCTGGCCGCCCAGTTTGCCTTCCGTTCCTACTTCGCGCGCCACGCGCGTCACTTCTGCCGCGAACGCGTTGAGTTGGTCCACCATCGTGTTGATGGTTTCCTTGAGCAACAGAATTTCGCCGCTCACGTTCACTGTAATTTTCTTGGACAAATCACCGCTGGCGATTGCCGTCGACACTTCCGCGATGTTACGCACCTGACCAGTCAAGTTGCTGGCCATGGAGTTCACAGAGTCCGTAAGATCTTTCCACGTTCCACCGACGCCGGGCACTAAGGCCTGCCCGCCCAGCTTTCCGTCGGTCCCTACTTCGCGAGCCACACGCGTAACTTCGGAGGCGAAAGACCGCAACTGGTCGACCATCGTATTGATGGTGTCTTTGAGCTCAAGAATTTCCCCTTTCACATCGACCGTAATCTTCCGTGACAAGTCGCCGCGGGCGACGGCCGTTGCGACTTCAGCGATGTTGCGGACTTGCCCGGTCAAGTTGCTGGCCATGAAGTTGACGTTGTCCGTGAGATCCTTCCACGTGCCGGCCACGCCAGGAACCTGCGCCTGACCACCAAGTTTGCCTTCCGTGCCCACTTCGCGAGCTACGCGTGTTACTTCCCCAGCGAACGCGTTCAGCTGATCCACCATCGTGTTGATAGTGTTCTTGAGTTCGAGAATCTCGCCTTTCACGTCCACTGTGATCTTGCGCGACAAATCGCCCCTGGCCACCGCAGTCGTGACCTCGGCGATGTTTCGGACCTGGCCGGTGAGGTTGCCAGCCATCGAGTTCACCGAATCCGTCAGATCCTTCCAAGTTCCGGCAACGCCGGGCACGTTGGCCTGTCCACCCAATCGGCCTTCGGTTCCGACTTCGCGGGCTACTCGGGTCACTTCGCCGGCGAAACGATTCAGCTGATCCACCATCGTGTTCAGCGTTTCTTTCAGCTGTAATATTTCTCCGCGCACATCGACCGTGATCTTGCGCGACAAGTCACCGCTGGCGATGGCCGTCGCAACCTCCGCGATATTGCGAACTTGGCCAGTCAGGTTGCTGGCCATAAAATTCACGTTGTCGGTAAGGTCTTTCCACGTGCCGCCCACACCGAACACTTGCGCCTGTCCGCCCAGCTTGCCTTCGGTGCCTACTTCGCGAGCCACGCGTGTCACTTCACCCGCAAAAGCGTTCAGCTGATCCACCATCGTGTTGATCGTGTCTTTGAGTTCGAGAATCTCACCCTTCACGTCAACCGTAATCTTGCGGGACAAGTCACCGCGAGCGACAGCCGTAGTTACCTCTGCGATGTTTCGTACCTGCGCCGTCAAGTTGCCGGCCATCGCGTTGACCGAGTCCGTGAGATCCTTCCAAGTGCCGGCGACGCCGGGCACCACAGCCTGTCCGCCGAGTTTGCCGTCTGTACCCACTTCGCGGGCGACGCGCGTCACCTCGGAGGCGAACGATCGCAACTGGTCCACCATCGTATTGATGGCTTCTTTGAGCTGCAAAATCTCGCCGCGCACATCAACCGTAATCTTGCGGGATAAGTCGCCACTCGCAACGGCGGTGGCGACTTCAGCGATGTTCCGCACCTGTCCCGTCAGGTTACTGGCCATCAGGTTCACATTGTCCGTGAGGTCTTTCCACGTGCCGGCTACATCAGGGACTTGCGCCTGGCCGCCCAGTTTGCCTTCGGTTCCTACTTCGCGCGCCACACGCGTTACTTCCGCTGTAAACACGCCGAGTTGCTGAATCATTGTGTTGACGAGATTCGCGGAGCGGAGGAACTCGCCTTCCAGTGGACGCCCATCCACATCAAGCCGCACAGTTTGTGTAAGGTCGCCTTGCGCGACGGCTGCGATGGCACGCGTAACCTCGGCTGTCGGTCGCAGCAGATCTTCCACTAGCGTGTTGACCGAAACTTCCATTTCGCCCCAAGCGCCCCTGGACTCGTGAAACCGGGTACGCTCGCGCGTCTTCCCTTGCTTGCCCACGACGTGGCCGACGCGCTTCAGTTCTTGAGCCATGTGCTGGTTGGCCGCGACGATGTCGTTAAACGTGTCGGCTACCTTGCCCGCCAGGCCAACCCAGGTGCCCGGCAGTCGAACTGTAAAGTCGCCATCGCGCATCGACTGCAGGCTTGCCAGGATTACGGTCAGGTCGAGGGACTCATCCGACACTTTCGGCTTCCCGTTGCTTTTCGCAACGCTGGGTGGAAGGTTGTCAGTGCCGTTGTGCGCGGGTTCTTTAAGCGCGGATCGTTTCATGACCTCTCCCGAGAAAGGGGCAATTCCAGTTCAGGCGTCTCCGTTCGGCGCTCTCGCGCTCAAACGGATTCGTCCATTTATCTTTGTGCGCTACACCGATTGCCGGTTTACGGGGAGAAACACCAACACTCTCCCCAGTGGCATGAGAGCGACCCGAGTACCCCGGACCCTCCGCACATAAACACCTGACCAACCACGTATTCGTACCATGAGCGCCGGACCACTCGCCCTAAGGTATTTCCTGTAGGCCGAGCGCCTAGACTATGCGGAGTCTACGGGTTAGTGCCTGGCCTCGGTGGGGCTAGCGCGGCGCAACCTATTGAGCCACTTCGATCTCTAAAGCAAGGCACGGGCAGAGCGCCAAATGCTTTAACGCACGCCGATTTCTCTCCGCGGTACAGAGGTTGTCTGGCGGGGCGGGAAAAGCTGAAAAATACAAAGTGAGATCTGTCTTGAATCCTTCACACGGCATCACGATTGTCATTCCTGCTTACAATGAGGCCAACCGTTTAGGCCCCACCCTCGATCGGGTTTTGGATTTCGTGCGACAACAGGCTTGGGACGCCGAAGTTATCGTCGTCGATGACGGCTCACGAGATGGAACCGCCGATTTGGTCAGCGCCTACGCGCGAAGGAACGACATCGTGCGCCTGGTGCAGAACCCGCGCAATCGCGGAAAAGGCTACAGCGTACGCAATGGCGTACTGAATGCCCAGGGCGCGATCGTCCTGTTCACTGACGCTGACCTATCCTCTCCGATCGAAGAAGCGCCGAAACTTCTGCAAGCTCTTCACGCTCGGGGCAGATCTCGCGATCGGCTCGCGTTGGGTACGAAGTGAACTGCAGATGCAGCGGCAACCCATGTTCCGACAGCTTTTGGGAAGAGCCTTCAATCAACTGCTGCGAGTAATGCTGAGACTGGAGTTCAAGGATACGCAGTGCGGTTTCAAAGCTTTCTGGCGGGACGCCGCCACAGCTCTTTTCCCGTTGCAAAGAATCGAGGGCTGGGGTTTCGATCCAGAAATTCTTTTTCTGGCTCGCAGAGCAGCACTCAAGGTGGTGGAAGTGCCGGTCCGGTGGTCCCATGACAGTGGAACCCGCATTCATCCTCTGGCCGACGGATTTCGTATGGTCACAGATATGCTTCGCATTCGTTGGTATGCGGCCACTGGAAAATATGGAGCCTTGTCTGTGAGAGCTTCTTCCGGCACCCTGCCCGAAGGACAACTGCCGCAGTCCTTGAAAGTTGATTAACTTGCTCTGAGGTTGTCTTCTGCGCGAGGGAAAAGGACTGAAGCTCTTTCGCTCGGGAGTTTCCCGCTTCAAACAGAGTCGGTCCGCGCCGCTACCACCGAACCGACCGCTCTTACATCGTGCTTATTCTGATGTAGCGCTTTATATCCGGAATCGATGTGAAAAACGCGTATCCCATCAGCAAGACTCCAGCGGTAGCCAGGATATTCGTGACGTTCAACAGTGGTTTTTTCATCCGAGCCTCCCTCCATTGATCAGAGCCTTATCTTTACAAGCATGGTTTGGATGCCCTTTTTTAACTTAGGAGTTGGCTATCTCGAGTGCTCGACGAGACCGTTGTGGGCGGGAGATTGCCGGTTAGCAATATCCCGCCCGTAGGTTCTAGCGGAATGCACGACTGCTATTTCCCTTTCGGAGGTTTGGGTTCAGGCCGGCTCGGGGGCGGCGCCTGTCTCTGCTGCAGATTCTGTTGTTGCTGGACGTGGCGTTGCTGCAGTTGCTGAGTCTGCTGTTGGTGCTTCTGTTCCGTCTGTTGCTTCTTTGCGTCGTTCGCATTTTGTTTTGCTATTTGCTGGTGCTCCTTCTCCTGCTGCTGTTGCAGCTTCTGTCGTTCCTGATCCTGTTTCTGCTGGAGCTTTTGCTGCTGCTGTTGGTATTTCTGGTCCGTCTTCGCGTTTCCGGTGTTGGGCGCAGGCGGGCGTTCCATCGGTGGCAGGTCATTGGGATGAACCGCGGTGGCAGGCCGTCCGCCGTTCTCAGATCGCGGCTGCGCAGTTCCCCGATTGGCAGGCGGGTTGTATGCACCTCCTGCCTGGCGTGCCGGTACAGCTTCGCGCCCAGAGAACTCTCCCGGCCTGACAGTGGCAGCGACTGGCGGCTTGCCGTGATTCGCCGACGCCCTCAGTTCCGGATTTCCTCGTGCGGCTTGCATGTGCTGGGTTTGCGCTGCCGCTGGCGGGATATGACGGTCGTGAGCCGCAGCTTCATCTTGAGGGGTGGGCCGCGCACTGATGCCGCCGTGGCCGCCGTTGTAGCTCACTCGCGTCTCGTTGTGAACGACGACTGTCGTGTTGTAAATGTTGTGAATGTTAGTGACGTTCACATTGGTCACTGATCGATTGTAGAAAAAGTGTCCGTTGTCCCACCGACCACCTTCGAACCCTTGTCCGAAATAGCCAAATCCGTAGTTGATGCCGCCGTAGAAGCCGACGTGAGGGCCCCAATAGCCGTTATAGAATACAAACGCGCCATCCGCCCATCCCCAATACGGCGGGGTCCAGAGAAATCCCACCTCTGGAGCCAATACCCACGTGCCTGGCACCCAGTAGTAATCGCCATCGTCATCACTCCACGCCCAGTAGCCAGGTGTCCAGATATATCCGTCGCCGGGACAGAGGGGCTGCTCGTAAACCGGCAACGGGGGCGGACCGAAAGAAACCGAGATCCGCAGTTGAGCGAACGAAGCCGAACACATGACCACGATGAACGCTAACAACATCGCGTGAACGGAGCGAATACGCATTTTGCTTTCCTTGGTCGATCGCCCTCGCTTACCCGGTGCTGCTTTGCTGCTTCGGGCTGCGGGATCGATCGGTAGGCCTCGCCGGGACGCCCTGCAGGAGATTCCCGTTGCGCTCCGTGAGTTCCGTTGGACTTAGAGACCGTATCGCTGCCAAAGGGTTGGTAGCAAGGAAAACTACAAAATAGACGAATGGGAATACCAGCCTACGGTCGACCCGAGTCGGGTGGCGGGTCGAAATGCCGTTAAGGCATTCGCTGTATTGTCCGCTCACTCGCCTGTCCGTTAGGTTGACCTAGTGGAATGGACAAGAACTTTGGGTGGTCATGGGTTGGCGTCGTTTGTCGACATTCGGACCCTTACGACTATCCGCCCCGGGCTGGAGATGCGCGGCTGAAGGCGCCGGGCGGGAGCTAGTTTCGCGCAAAGGAGGCCAACATGAAAAAACTGATGACGATTGTCTTCGCGCTTAGCCTGCTGACGTCTCTTAGCCTGGTGGCTCAAGACACCATGAAGCAGGACACCACGAAATCCGATACCTCAACCAAAGCCGCCAGCATCACGGGCAAAATCAGCGATGACGGCAAGACCTTCGTAAGCGACAAAGACGGCAAGAGCTTTACGATCAGCAACCCGGATGCGGTCAAAGGGCACGAGGGACATCACGTGACTCTGAAAGCCAAGGTTTCAGCCGACAAGACCGAAGTTGACGTCGTTTCACTGAAGATGGCGGGCGATAACATGAAGAAGGACAACGCGCAGAATTGAGATCTACCGACTGTTTATCTTGGGGCCAGCAATCTTTGCTGGCCCTTTTTTGCTGGTGACACCACAAACCGCTGTGAGTAATAACTCAACGCGGCGATATCGTTTCAGTGCTGCGTCTTTTTGAAGACATAGAAATTCTTGTCGTCCGCCAGGGTCTCGATTTCGAGTCCACTCGAAGCAGCACCCCGGTGAACCGCGGAACGAACGTTCGCCAGTCCGATCTCGACACCCGCCAGCGGAATCTCTAGTGCCGAGCCAGGGGGCACGGTCTGGAGCTCTCGCAGAATCCTTCCTACCAGATCGTGATGCTTCCCGCGGCGGCCCTTTCTCAGAGTGGACAGTTCGATTTGCCGGTATTTGGGATTCTCCGGCAAATTCAACTTTCCAGTTTTAGCCATCACCCACCTCCAGATTTGACAGCTAACATAGCAAATTATAACAATCTGCGTCAATTCAACGATACGATAAGTATATGATTGCGGTAATAGTACTGTCCCCATCTGGGTTTACTTGTCCGGCTACCGTTGCATACCCATTCTGGTTTGCGAATGGATTGAATATTCCTCCCGATTTTTAGTGGAAAGCCTATGCTCGAATCCAACTCGAACCATGGGCTCGTCATGAAGGGCAGGAACCATGCAGCGCAAGCACGATCAGGAATCTCCACGGATCAAAGTCATTACCGATCGGAAGAAGCTGGCATGGTTGAGGGCCGAGATTGAACGACAAAAGGCGGAGGCGAAGAGGGGCCGCTCTGAAAGGCAATTGTGCCCCCAGGGCGACCAAGTTCGAAAGTAGCGTTTGCGTCTTGTTTTAATCCTGAAAGGTGGATTCAGATGGAGATGCGACGAACATCAACCGCGGAGAATGTGCGCCGGTATAGTGCGGCCATCATGGCTGCGATTGTGGCCCTGGTTCTCCGCCGACTGTTGGCGCCGGTATTCGGAGATCAGAATCCTTACCACACGGCGTGGGCGGCGGTTGTTTTTTCAGCCTGGTATTGCGGAGTTGGCCCATCCATAGTCGCCGTTCTTGCGGAACTGCTCGGCATCTGGTACTGGTTTCTGGCACCGGCGGGTTCGTTTAGGCTGGCGGATCCCAAACCCGATATCGCTGGGATGATTGGTTTCGTGACCCTTTCCGGCTTTATTGTTGCATTCGGAGAAGCCACCCGCCGCTCTCTTGCCAATAGCCGTTGGGCCGAAGACCAGTTGCGAAAAGCTCATGCGGATCTGGAGGAGAAAGTTCAGCAACGAACCGTGGAGCTGAGCATGGCGAACAAGAGTCTGGGAGAGCTGTCGGGGCACCTGCAGCAACTGCGGGACGAAGAACGCAGACAGATTGCCCGCGAATTGCACGACAGCGTCGGACAGATGCTGGCGGCCCTAAGCATGAACATTGCCAAGGTTCAGTCGCAAGCCGAACAATTGGATTCGGCGGCCGCCAGGGCAGCTTCCGAGAACGCGGTAATCGTGGAACAAATAAGCAAGGAAATTCGCACCATCTCCCATCTGCTGCACCCGCCTCTGCTTGACGTGGCCGGCCTTGCATCGGCCGTCCGCTGGTATGTAGACGGTTACTCCGAACGTAGTAGGATCAAGGTCGAAACCCAGATTCCGGCTGAATTTCCCAGGCTCTCCGATGAGATGGAAATTGCCATCTTCCGTCTGGTGCAGGAATGCCTCACCAATATTCATCGCCACTCAGGGAGCGAAACCGCGGCCATCGCGATTCGCGAGGAAGATCACACGATTGTGGTGCAGGTTAAAGATGCCGGCAAGGGCATCCCTTTGGACAAGCAGGTGGCGATGCGTTCCGATCGGGCGGGAGTGGGTTTCCGTGGCATGCAAGAACGACTGAGACAATTTGGGGGCAACCTGAACATTCAGTCGGACAGCACCGGTACATCCGTGACGGCGAGACTCCCTCTTCCACCGGTAGCGTCTAGTGGGAAACCGGGAACGACGTCGTGAACTATCGTTCCCCAATGACCCTCAGGCTCGACCGCTAGCGCGCTCGCGCTCTGATCTCCTGCAGTTGTTGCGTGATCGAATTGCGGGTTGCTTCTCCGCTAGCCGGCGCAAACAAGATCGCTGCTCCGAGGCCGACGCCAACGCCAGCCGCAAAGCTGAGGGCGTTGCGCAGTCGATGATCTTCGGGTTGAATGATCTCCTTGCTCCGATCGATCAGTCCTGAGACACGATCCGACGCGCGATCCACTTGCGCGGCGTATTCATCGATAAGGTGAGCCGAACTCTTCAGCAGCAACTTGAGAAATTTGTTCACGCCAAACCATCCTTTCGATTCCGGCTGCAGAAAACAAAAGCCGGATGAAAATCAAAACAACAGGCCAATTGGATTCCGGCAACTCTCACTGCACGACTAGCGACGCCAGCCCATGTCGGCCCTCTCATCCACCTTGGCCCTATTTTAGGCAGTGCGACTCCCCATTACAAAGTGCAGGATCAAAGAGATCACCGCGAACACCAGCAGCAGGTGGATCAGCCCACCAGCCACGTGAAACACGGTGAAGCCGCCAAGCCATGCGATCAGCAGAATCACGAACAGTATGGTCCAGATGCTCATTGTCTTTCTCCTCCTGAGTTACCCGTTACGGCCCAACGACACCGGAATCCCGGGCAACACAATCGAGCCTATTCGTGCCCAGTTGACATGTCAGTACGGGGCATCTGGTATCCGCTGAGCAATCGCGCTGTACGACTGGAAAGCTCCAATTCGTCTTTATGGCCAACCTTAGCTTTGTTTTGGCAACTAAACAGTACCCTATCAGGGCCAACGACTGGCGGGCGTGCGCCTTATGCGAAGATTTTCACTTTTTTGGCGAGCCGTGTTGAGCGTCGGGTTGTTCATCGGCTTACCGCCGATTTGCGGAGCTTATTCAGTGCTCACGCACGAGGAGGTCGTTGACCTGCTTTGGAAGGATGACATTCGGCCGCTCCTCATCCGACGTTTTCCGGCGGCGACTGCGGACGATCTGAAGAAAGCCCACGCCTTTGCCTACGGCGGTTCGCTGATACAAGACATGGGTTACTACCCGTTCGGCAACAAATACTTCAGCGACCTGACCCATTACGTCCGGAGCGGAGACTTCATCGTCAATCTCATCAACGATGCCACTGACCTGAACGAATATGCTTTCGCCCTCGGCGCGCTAGCGCACTACTCGTCGGACAACCTCGGACATCCCACGGTGAACCGGGCAGTGGCACTGGAGTTCCCAAAGCTGCGCAGGAAGTTTGGCACTGAGGTCACGTATGCCGATAATCCCAAGGCTCACATCCGAACGGAGTTTGGCTTCGACGTAACCCAGGTCGCCAAAAACCGCTATACCTCCGATCGTTATCACGACTTTATCGGCTTCGAAGTGTCCAAGCCCGTGCTGGAGAAGGCTTTTCAGGACACGTACGGGATTCCGCTCAGCGAGGTGATTTCTAACGAGGATCTTGCCATCGGCACTTTTCGGCGCTCGATCAGCACCATCCTCCCGGAGATGACGCGCGTTGCATTGCTGGCGCGAAAAAAAGAATTGGTCGCCGAGACTCCGAACTTCAACGCTCGCAAGTTTCGCTACTACCTGTCACGGGCGAGCTATCAACGGGAGTGGGGCAAGGGATATCGGCGCCCAGGATTCGGCACCCGCGTGCTCGCGTTCTTTTTGAAGTTCGTGCCGAAGGTGGGACCGTTCAAGGCGGTCGACTTCAAAATCCCCAGCCAGAAAACAGAAGATCTCTATATTGCCAGCGTCGACCGTACTCTCGATAACTACAGAATGCTACTCGCCGAAACTCGGACGAAAACGCTGCGCCTCGCCAATACTGACTTCGACACGGGACGAATGACGCATGCCGGAGAATACATTCTCACGGACAAAGCTTACGCGCACCTGCTGGACCAGTTGGCTAAGGACGACTTTGGGCAGGTGACTCCGGAACTCCGCCAGAACATTCTCACCTTCTATGACGACCCCAACGCACCAATCGCTACGAAACGAAATGCCGGTCAGTGGCAAAAAACGCAGGACGAAGTGCAACGGTTGAAGGCTTTGGCTCCGACGAGCATCCCATCGATCCAGGTTTCGACGCTCCCTTAGATCGATTCTTTGCGGGATAAGTGTCGCAGTTCGCTTTCGCCCCAACCCTTCGTGGCAACAAGAGCAACTAATTGAAAGCAGTCGATTTAAATCGGAGGTGCGCCAAGTTGCGCACCGAAAAGGGAGGACTATTTCATGGCAGACGATATGGAAAAAAATAAACAGCAGGGTGGACAGTCCGGTCAGCAGAGCGGACAGTCTGGTCAGCACGGCAACCAGCCCGGCCAATCCGGCCAGAAGGGTCAGACCGGCCAGCAGAGCGGACAACCCGGACAGCAGAAAAAGGGCGGCCAGAACGAAGATCAAGACAACGAAAATCTGGACCGGCAGCGCCGCGCCTCGTAGTCACGGGGTCGGCAATTTAAGCAAGGAAGTCCCGGCCTGCGGGCCGGGACTTCGTTTTAGGAGCAGATTCGTTTCATTGCGCTCTCCTCGCTGCTCCCCCCGATCATAGACGCGTATTATCCGCGTTGCACCTCGTTCGTATTAATGGGTGCCAGCGGGGGGTTCTGGCCGTATCAGCAGCGCAAGCCTCGGGAAAAGAAAATGGCCGGCGGCGTCGTCGATCACATTCACCTGGCACGTATAGAACCCAGGTTTCAGTGGGCTGAGAGGTAGGTCGAGTTGGAAGACTCCGGCCTGGCGGTCACGCGCATTCAGCTCCGTCAGTTCTGCCAGGGAGGTTTCGAACACTTTGGCCTTTCCTTGAAAGAACGAGACGTTCGTCATCAGGTGGATGCCGGGTTTAGCCTGTCCAGTCTGCGTCGCGCCAGATGCATTCTCCCGCCCAGGGTCATACACTTCGTAGTAGAGTCGCAAGTGCTGCGTGGAAGAAAAGACGTGGGTCACGTTGGGAATTATCTCCGAGCCGTCCCGAATCAGCGGACTGGGAGTCGCACCCTTCTTCGCGGGCTGAATCTGACTAGCGAGAACAATCGAACTCATTTTCAGTGGCTGGGCCTTCAGATCCGGAACATCCAGGTCGGTTTCGAACGAGCCCATCCGCCCTGTCTGGTTCTCTCTCACCACAAACTTGAGATGGTATTTCCCTGGAGGCAGGCTCAGTCCGGTGTTGTACTGCACGTTCTTCTTCCGAACGTCTGACGAGGTATCAACCGCGAGGTTGACGGTGTCGCGAACTTGGGTGACCGGATGTTTTTCGTTGTCGAGCACGATGCCAATGACATCCAGAGTAGCTTTATCGCGATCACTGCTGCGCGTGAAGGGGATTTCCGAGCCCGGCACCACCAATGACACCGGAATGAAGAACTTGTTGGCCTCGAGCCGAAAGTAAGCAGTGCTCAGATACAGGGGAAGATCTGTTGTGGGCAGCTCAGAAGCGAGTTCCTGCTGCAACTGAAGTTCTTTGTCTTCCTTCGTGGAATGCCGGTAGTCGGCAGGCGCATAATAGCCGCGTCGGAAGTCGATCTTTACACCTGGCACGTTCACCTTTACCGCAATACGCCTGTATCGCCCGTCCTTGGCGGGATTGCTGCTGTGATACCCAAGCAGATAATAAGTCGACGTGTCGTGTTGTACCCCCTTGAACACCTGGGTGAAATCATTGGAGTCGAGAAAGGCGCGTCCGCCCGTGTCGCTGGCCAGCGTCACCAGAGATTCCTGCGTTGTGAAGTTGGAATTCAGGGCGTTGATCGTGGATTGGCCAGAATACGGCGAGGTGCCCCGCATGCTTGCGTTTTGTGCCTCTCCTCCAGCGACCAACGCTTGCAGACCACGCAGATCCATGGTGTAGATTGCCATGTTGGATCGCACGGCTGCATTGATGGCCGCTCGCAATTCGGACTGGTTTTCAATACCCGTTCGATCCATGCCACTCGAGAAATAAATCAGCGATTTCTTCTGTTGCAGATGAGAAAGCTTCTCCGCCACGGAACGTAACGCTTCCAAACGACGGTCCGTATTGAAAATGTTGTATTCCGTATCGTCTGCGGTAAAGGGCTGGCCGGTGTCGGGTGTGCCTTCGGTGGTGCCCGTGGTTCCTTCTTCGAAGCCCTGGCCGCTGCCGGCGCTGAAAGCCTGGAGTTGTTTCTTGAGCAAATCATGGTCCGCAGTGAAATCCTGGTTGACCAGAAGGGCGCTCCCCAACGAAACGATCGATACCAAGTCTGCTGGGGCCATCTGAGTGTCGACATAGTGCTCCGCAGCGGTTACCGCACGGTCGATTTCGTCAGGCTCCATGGCGGAGAGATCGAAGAACAGAACGATGAGGCGGCGATCTTTAAACTGGTTCGCAGCGATAGCAGGGTTAACGGCTGCATTCATCTGCTCATTCGGCAAGCTGGTCACCGGTTTCGTCTGCGCGACGTCTTGATTTGCGACGGCATCGATGTTCTCTACATCAAACGACACAACTTTTTGGGGCTTGTTGTCCTCGAGGATCGCGAAGTCCTCTGGCTTGAGACCCCGCACAATGTTTCCACTCTTATCCCTTACCGTGACATTGACCAGCACTAGATCGGACTGAACGCGAAAAGTGTAGTCCGTCTGCTGCTGTGCGGGCGCGGACGTATACCCCAGGGCGAGCGGGAGCAACATCGCCAGAAACTTGTTCGCCAATCGGTTCATATCTGAAAACATCTGGGTTCGTCCTCAAAAGCGAAAGCGGGCCGTCATCGTGATTTGCCTCATAGCGCCAACCGCTGTCACCCGGCCGAACGTAGGCGATGTGACCGAAGTGTCAATCGAGGTGTAATTCGGCATGTTAAAGATGTTAGCGGCCTGCGCGCGAAACTCCAAAACGCGCGATTCCTTCAGCGGAATAACCTTGGTAAAGGCCATGTCGAACAGAAGCGTTCCAGGGCCAATGATGCTGTTGCGGCGCGCATCGCCGTAGCTGCCACAAGGCGGAGTCGGGTCGAATGCGGCCGTATTGAACCACTCGCCTATGGATCGACTGGCGAGAGAGATCGACTGTCCAGGAACCACATTTGGCCGTAACGTGCCATTTGTCCCAGTGTTCAGATTGCAGGGTGAACCCACAAACCTTGGCGTGAAAGGCAATCCCGAAGCGATGGTCCAGTCGCCGCTCCACTGCCAGTCGCCGAGAATCGCACGGGCTGGCGTGTTTCCGGTGAGCCAGCGCTTGTCGTGTCCAAACGGCAATTCCCACAAGTAATCTGCTGTGAACCTTTGCGTCTGATTAAAGCTTGAGAGACCCCGCTCCGCCGACAGATCCAGAGCATTCTGTGCCACGGACGCCGCTCCACCTCCAGACGAGCCGCTCCCTCCACCGGCAGCGGTTCCTCCGGCTCCAAGACCGGCTCGCCCCGATCCCGAGGTAGCACCCGCTCCGATGGAGGACGCGTCATCGATCGATTTGGAGAACGTGTAGATCCCCCCGAGGGAGAAACCGTTCGATAAACGCTTGCGCAGGCGTACCGATCCAGCATTGGCCTCAGAATCGCCTACGGAATTTTCATAAGTGAAGGCTTGCGCCGTCGGAATCAGAATTCCAGTCGCCGTGCGGTTGGGAGCCTCCAGAATGTCCAGGTCCGTGCCTTTAGTTCCGGTGTAGTCGATGTTCAACAACAACGTCGGACGAATCTGTTGCTGAATATCCAGATTGCGAATCTGCACATAGCCCAGCCGGTAATTCGGATTCACCGCGTAGTTATTGGTGATGCCTCCGGTTGAAACCGTAGGGAAGCCGCTTTGCAGCGTAAGATCCCCAACTGCGCTCTGAATGTTAGTCTGGGTCGCCGAAAACGGAGGTTGGAAGGCCAGTTGCTGCACCATCCCCTGGTACGCCCCCGTGTTGTAGTTGATCCCATACCCACCGCGGACGACAGTTTTGGAGAACGGCTTCCAGGCAAAGCCGACGCGCGGCGCAAAATTATTACCATCCGGGCGTACCAGGCTATTGGGTAGATTTCCAGTATAAGGAGCGATTTGTCCTGGCAAGACTTCGGCGACTGCGGGCGTCCCCAACGCCGGATTCAGCACCGCTGGCGACAGGTCGAGATTCGCAATCCGATTGTTCTCTTCCGTGAACGGCGAAACGTATTCGTAACGGACACCGAGGTTCAGGGTCAGATTTCCGCGCATCTTCCACTCATCCTGCACATACAGATCCCAATAGTTGCCATGAAAATGGTAGTTGTCGTCTCCGTACTGCACCGATGTAGTCTGGGGAAATCCAAGCAGGAAATCGGCAAAGTCGTAACCTGTGCCGGGCACTTGCTGCGCGGGCTGCCCGGGCTGACCCGGAAGCAGCTGGGAAGTGTTGTAGCCGCTGAAGACGAACGCCCCGCGCGCATTGCTGCTGGTTTCCGTATTGAGTTGGACGCGCCGGAAGTCACCACCCCATCGCCAGCTGTGCTTACCGTGCGTCCAAACGACGCTGTCTGAAAGGGTATAGGTTTGGTTCCGGAGAAGCTGCGGATTGACGTCCTGAAGACCGGCGATGTCCGTAAAGGAGAGACTTGGTAAACCCCAATCAAATGGATTCTGCGACACACCTGTAATTCCGAGAGTGCCGGTGATGTCATCGCTGAATGCGTAGAGATTCTGAGTGCGCGTACGGCTTCGGTTGAAGTCGAAGCGGAGATTGTTGGTCAGCTTGCCAATGCTACGAACGTAGCCGATAGGCACGTCGAAACTCCGAACGCTTGTGTTGCCACCCACGCTCGGAAAGGGGTTGGTGATGCTGGCGCTGGATCCGTGATAGTGAAGGCCAAACGTGAGATTGTTGCGCGGCGCGCCTCGTCCTCCCCGTCGCCCGCCCGTCGGCGCTGCGCCAAAGGTATGGTTAATCCGCACGTTCAGGTCGTCGCTATCGCTAGTCGCAGATGTCACGAAATGAAAATTCTGAAAATCACCCGGAAGATTCGGCGTCGGGATGTACGGCAGCAATCCCGCTGCAACCGAGTTGATCTGCGGGATCGTGTTGTTCGCGTAGGGACTGCCGGTCGCTGGATTGAAAATCTCGACCGGTTGCCCCTCTTCCGGGCCTGAATTGTAGGTGGTTTGCGAAAAGTTTCCTTGACGCTCTAGCAACGTGGGAACCGTCGAAAACTGATCGAAGGGATTTTCCCCATGCTTACCGTTGTAATTGACGAAGAAGAATGTCTTGGTACCACCGTGATAGATCTTAGGAATGTTCAGAGGTCCACCGACCGAGCCTCCGAAACTATTCTGGACATACGCCGGATTGCTCGCGGGTTCGCCTGCAAGCGCGTAGGGCGCGGCGTTGAGTGCCGAGTCGCCAATGCCGTAGTAGATGGACCCGTGGGGATGATTAATGTCAAAGCCGCGTCGTCCGGTGATCGTCATCGCGCGTCCCGGTCCACCGCCGCCAAACCCGCCCGGACCACCGAATCCACCCGATCCAAAGCCGCCACCTTGCTGGCGAGCATCATTGATACGCTGCTGCAGTTCGTCTCCGCTCATCGCATTCATCGGATTGGAATTATTCCCGGAGACGGCAATGGACTCGGTCGCGCTGTTCGGATCAATCCCCGGCACCGGCATGCCCGACGGCACAACGTCGCTCATCGTAGTACCAACTGCATCCTGCGCTGCCGGGTTCTGCATTGCAGAAAGGGTTTGAAACCCCCGTTGCGCGACGGCCGGACCATTGGGTCTTCGGGCCGGCTCACGCGCTGCGTGTGTGCGGGACAAGAGGGTTAGTTCAAAATCTGCGGGCACATTTTGGTGGGTAGCATCGATCACTACCTGCTGCGTACTATTGGCGAACGCGATCATCTCCACACGAACGGTATAAGAGCCATAGGATGGAACGGCTGCAGAATAGACGCCGTTCACATCGGTCCAAACCGCGATTTTCTGAGCAGTAGGTTCAAGAGAGACGGAAACCTGTGCGCCAGGAATCGGCATCGTGCCCGATTTCACGACACCGTGGATCGTTCCTATTTGGGGTCCGGCAGGCTGCGGTTGTGCCGGCTGAATCTGGGCACGGGCGCGATCGCAGGCGAGCAGCACCGTCACGCTCAGAAGTAGCCACCGGATAACCGGCTTGCCTGTTGCGATCACGAATCATTCCTCCCCGGTTTAGGCCCTGCCACCTATGTTGCCCGCCCTTGCGATGATAGCCTGACCACCCCTGAGCCACGGTAAACTTTTGTCTCTTGTCTACGACGCAATCTCCGGAGTTATGGGGAAACTCCGCGAGTCCGTGTATTCAGCCAGGGCCGAGTAAAGATTCGTAAAAGTAGGATGGCTTTCACAACTTCGAGTCCATAATCTGGTTCATACTGACAGATCGATTTCAAAGGATGAGGAGGAAGTGTCATGCTTAAACAAGGTTTGCTCGCGCTGCTGCTAGCGGCCCTCGTATACACAGTCGCGCCCTTTGCTTCTGCGCAAGACAACGGAAGTGGCGACCAGCAGTCAACCACCGCTGGTGCACCGCCCGAACACGGACGCGGCGGCCATTTCGATCCGGAGAAGCGGACGGAAATGCTGACGAAGCAACTAAAGCTCACCTCGGACCAGCAGCCGAAAGTGTTGGACATTTTTAAAACCACACAGTCACAAATGCAGAGCCTGAGATCGGATTCCTCGGTCTCGCAAGATGATCGCCGCTCCAAGATGATGGAGATCCACAAGACCTCTAACGACCAGATCCGAGCGCTGCTCGATCCTACTCAACAGAAGAAATGGGATACGATGCAAAGCAAGCAGCAGCAGTGGCAGGGACATCACCAGGAGGGGCAGGCTCCGACGGCGCCAGACTCTTCCCAGCAAAAATAGTGAGTGGTCGTAATTGAGCCAGTTTCGCAGCCGATTAAGAAGCTGACGATGTGGGGGTAATGCCTCCACATCTCTTCTTTTTTTAATGGCCGACTTGTCGTTCCCAATCCTTTCGGTATACGCTCGCTTACTCACCCGCGGCCAGCGCGGCCGCTTCGCCTGAGTGACACATGAAGGGACGGACCGCCAACGCTGACTTCGAACGCTTCCTGACCGGCGCAGCGAAGTATGCCGCCTACCTGGAGACGCCCGAGGGCCGGCTGCGCCTAGATCTCGCCTTTGCCAACCTGCAGGAGTTTCTGCCCCCGGACACACACTCTTTGCGCGCTCTCGATCTTGGGTGCGGTACCGGCGCGATCGGGATCCGCCTGGCGCGACTTGGCTTTCATGTCACGTTGCTGGATCCGTCCCTGCCGATGCTGGATTTCGGCACGCGTGCCGCCCGGGAAGCAGGGGTTACGGACAGGATCGCACCGACACACGGCGACGCCTCGCAATTGGCAGCGTTATTTCCCGCTGCATCGTTCGATCTGATTGTCTGCCACAACGTTCTGGAATTTGTCGAGGACCCATGTGCTGTGTTGCGCGCTGCGGCTCGCGCCTTGCGAGATTCCTCAGGCATGATCTCGGTCTTGGTGCGTAACCGGCCGGGTGAGGTGTTGAAGGCTGCGATACTAAACGGCGACTTGGCCGCGGCTGAGCTTAACCTTACCGCGGAGTGGGGAGATGAGTCTCTGTACGAAGGCAGGGTGCGTCTATTTACCGCAGTCGGCCTGCAAGCCATGCTGCTCGAATCGTCATTCGCGGCAACTGCGGAACGAGGCGTACGGGTCCTATCGGATTACCTGCCCCCGAGAATTTCCCGAAGTGATGAGTACGAACGGATTTTCGAGCTAGAGCGTAAGCTCGGCCGGCAACCGGAGTTTGCCGCAGTAGCCCGCTACACGCACTGCCTGGCACGTCGCGCAGGCCCGCTGATGAAGGATGTTACATGAACGACGTCACCGCCCTGTCCTCGTTCTCCCGATCTTGGATGATGACGCCTGACGCCGGTATCGCGCTCGGGCTCGGGCTTACCAACGAATGTAATCTGTCATGCGCCTTCTGCTACCGCGATCCGACTCGCACCGATCGTCTTTCCGTCGATCAAGTGAAGGCAGTCATGGAACGCTTGCCCGTCCGCTCGGTGAATCTCGGCACCGGTGAGAACGGCATGCATCCCGACTTCAAGGCAATACTGGCCTACCTGCGAACGAAACCGGTCAAGCTAACCATCACTTCCAACGGTCATAGTGTTGCTGTTCTGGAAGACGACGAACTGCGAGCCTTCCATGACATCGAGTTTTCTCTCGATTACGCGACGCAAGTGGAACAGGATGCACAGCGCGGGCATGGCAATTGGGCGCTCATCCACCAGCAGGCAGAACGGTGTCTCGGGCTCCGAATTCCTGTCACCATCATTGCGGTCATGATGAAGTCGAATTACCTGCGTCTAGCGGATGTGGCGCAGGTGGCCAAACGCTTTGACGCTCCTTTGCGAGTGAATGTCTACCAAGCCGTACGATCAGACGTTTATGCCCTCAGCTACGAAGAGTACTGGGAAGGTTTCCGGCGCCTCTTTGAGGAGACCGATGTAATCGCTATTGGCGAACCTCTGGTTCGCGCAATGGCGGGGCTCCCACCCCTCCCAGGCGGCTGTGGCGTAAGCACCGTGCGAGTGACACCACGAGCCACGACACAGCCCTGCGTTTATTGGCCAGGATCGGGCGAGCCACTCTCCGATTTGATCTCCGCTCGCGCCAACATTCTGAGTTCAACACCGTTCGAGCAGGCACGGACACTTCCTCAAACCTGCAATCAATGCGAGTTCCGCGAGTCGTGTCATGGCGGATGTGCCGGACGGCGATGCTTGCAGGGCGCACTGCTACAGCCTGATTGTTATTGTCCAATCATTCGGGGCGAGCACCCGACGGCTAGAAATTCGCATGGCCGCAAATCGCGATTTGCCCAAGCTGCACAGTTCCTGCACCACAGTGGTGATCGCCAGGTAGCCTGAAGCACATGCACTGTTCGAATAAGCCCTACGGGTGCCCCATTCAAGCCCGGACGGATGGCCCACCCAAGCCCGGTTTGGGCCTTGCGTGAGGCCGTTCAGATCTCCTCAACTCTGTCATCCCGACCGGAGCAGATCATCGCGAATGCGATGATCTGCGGAGTGGAGGGACCTGCTGTTTGAGTCGTTGTCCAGTCATCACAATCGCGCTTGAGCGGGGCCGACGCGAATAAGCCCCCTTATTTCGCGTCGATCCACGCATCTGATCCCGTCACCTTAACTGCAACGCCAGTAAGGAAGATGTGCAAGGGCTTGCCGTCGGCAGTGCCGCGATGCTCGGTTGAGAACAAGATGGGGCCGGCTTTTTTGTAGCCTTCCCACGTTGCAAAGACGCGGCTCGGCGGCCTGGCTCCGCCGCGGTGGTAGTCAAAGTACACGACGCGGTTGTCTTTACCGACGTAGAGATCCCAGGTGTCACCGGGTGTATAACCCACATCCGCGGGATACTTCACCGGGATCAGCTCGGCCATGCCGGGGCCCAGTGGCAGGTTGAACTTGCCCTGATCGATTGCGCTGGCGCTCTTGTCCCAATACGCATGGAAGGGGAACAGAGCCCAATAATTATCATTGATGAAACTGGGGTCGATCTGATTTTTCACGGCGTCGGATTGGCTGCTGAGGTCGGTGCGTACATAGGAAACGTTCACCGGCTTACCGTCTTTATCCGTTCCTTCAAAACTGACCTTGTTCGTCTTAGGCTCCCACTCCCACTTGTGAGCAGCTTTGAACAGTCCGGTAATCTCCCCATTCCAGGTGTAGCGGATAGCCTCAACTTTGTCCCACGAATCGACCCCGAAAGTCTTGGCGACTTGATCGAGAATTGGCGAACGTTCTTGCGCCCACGAGTTCGGACCAAGGACCAGCATTCCGCAAAGCAGAAGACCCATCACGGTGAAACGGCGGGCATTTCGCATAGACTTGCTCCTCGGTGAATTGAACAGATGCTGTCTTGGATGAAACTCCCTGATTTTCGGATACACAAATTGCTTGTTGGGTCACCCGGCGTGATTGAGTTTGTCCGTTTGGTTACCGCGGTGAAGCCGGGCGCTGAGCCGGCGCAACGCGATCAAGGCCCCGGCCGCTGCCACGCATCCATACTCCGCCAGCATCACCCAACCAGGAAGCGCCCCCCACGGGCGTCCGAGCGCGCGCAAGTGCCATTGGACATATGTCGGGATAATGCTCACCGTCCAGACGATGATCAGCAACGTCGAGGCCGACGTCAGAAAGGGTAGCAGCCAAAGAAGATACCAGGGGAAAACGACGGGGGCGCACAAAAAACATGCCGCCATCGGCCAGGCAAATGCGCCGGGGGACCACTCGGGGGCTGCGCTTCTGAGCCAGGTTGCAGTGACCAATCCAACGAGCACTGCCAGCCCAACCAACAACTGCGGAGGCACCACCTGAGCGAGTGCCGCAAACACGGGACCATTAAAGCGGAAAGTCTGTACGTACGTACCCAGCGAGCCGGTCGGAATGCGCCCGTGATTCAGAAAGGGCACGTACAGGACTCCGACAACCGCTGCCGCCAGCGCCGCGTCGCGAACGCGAACCCGCTTCCAGTACAGAGGCAAGAGTACGACTGGCAGGAATTTCACTGCGATCGCCAGTCCAAGTGCGACGGCCGCAGTCGCCCGCCAGCGGCGCACTAGCGCAGCGGCGGACACTACCAACAATAGCGCGCCAACAATATCAATGTGACCGCTTCCCGCCACTTCGACGGCCAACAATGGGTTCCAAGCGAAAGCCAGCACTCGATGCGCGCCCTGCCGGGTACAACGAAAGAGATCCAGCAAGACGAAAACAATTCCGAACTCGCAAACCACAAATGCTACTTTCAGCGCGAAGGTAGACTCCTGAATCGCGGTTATTGTGCGAAAAAAAAGCTGCGCTCCCGGCGGATATGGGCTCGGTAGATTAGGGTTGTTCAAGTTGCGGGTTTCAGGGGTATGCAGCCAGTTCACGGCAGGATCGCTGGGGACGACGAGATAAGGGTTGTAGCCGAGCCGCTGCAGGCGGCCATCCCAAACATATCGATGGATGTCATCATCGGCGCCCGAGGACATCCGAAGAAAGGCTACGTGCCACACAGCAGCCAGGACGAGCCCAACGACGACAACGCGTCGGGAAAATCTTGGCGTAATGAAAAACTCACGGACCGCCAGGAGGTAGGCGATTCCCGCAAGCGCCAAAAAGGCCATGAAGTACGGCCCGCCCCGATCGCCGAAGTTGTGTGCGCAAATTGTTAGCGCCACGCATAATGTGGCGCCGAGTGCATACACTCTCCACTCGGCGCTGACCTTCACAGTTCTCCCGTCCCCGTTCGCAACTGCGCCGCTGGACGCTCCCACCCTTTAAGCCACTGCGCCGTGCGGGGTGCCCTTTCCGGAGCCAGACGCAACTCCTCTGCCAACCGAGTCAGGTCGTCAGCCACGTCAATGTCATAGAAAGGGACTGCGAAACCTACTGCTAGCTCAAGAGTTCCTGCGCGCGATAGGAGTCGCTCCAGAGCGCTACTGGTGCCCATTCCGTCGTGTGCGAAAAGCGTAGGATGAGAAGCCTTTGCGCCTACAAGATAGTAGCCTCCGTCATGCGTCGGTCCCACGACCACGTCATGTGCGACCAGCGTTTCGAACGCGTCTTCGAGAACAGAGCGCGGCAGGTGCGGACTGTCGCTGTTGAAGGCAATGGTGCGTCGTTGATGGTCTCCCGCGAAATGCGCAAACACTGAAGCGAGGCCGGCAGCAAGACCCTCACCTTGCTGGGCAACTATGCTCACTTCGCTGCCTGCCAATTGAGCCAACTCGTCGACGTCGGTGTCGGGGCACATGATGGCAACTTTCACGCCGCGCAATGACTGTGCCAGCGTAAGCGTGTCCTCGAGAAGACACCGATAAAACGCTGTCACGGCCTGAAGAGGAAGACTCGAAGTCAAGCGGGTTTTCACCGCGCCCGGCCTCGGCGCTTTCGCCATGATCGCCAGCACACGGTCGCTGCCCGACGAACGCACGACGTTCTCGCCAGAACAATTCATAGATTGTTGGGGCAATAATATATGACGAACCAGACGTGTGGCCCATTCAAGCCCGGTTTTGGCCTGGAGGGGATGTTGAGTGGGACGATGTTGAGTGGAAATGTTCAAGTCTCCCCACCCCTGTCATCCCGACCGGAGCAGATCATCGCCAAAGCGATCATCTGCGGAGTGGAGGGACCTGCTGTTATGACGTCACCCGGGTGTGACACACGCTGGAGATCGAGCCCGAATAGACGATGCGAACGAGCAGCGGGAAGACTCTGTCCAGACTGTCGTGCTGGCCGTGCGGTCCCCGCTCTTGGACGCCGAAAATAATATCGCACGATCAAGCTGAGAATGAACCAATCCGCGCCGACCGTGCCCTTCAGCGTACCTCTGATCTTCGATTGTCCAATACGCGGGTAATAGCTCAACGGGACTTCAACCACACGGAATCCGGCCCAAGGGCGCCTTTTTAGAAGCTATGCAAGAGAAAGTCCCGTGCGTTCGCAAGCACTCTCGCTCGTGCCGCCTGGTCTGGTAGGATTCGGGCGATCGCAACCGCCCCGATCATCGTTGAAAAGATCGAGGAAAATGCGCGCTCTTTGTCAGCAGCCCGTCGGCCCGGCATCAAGGGAAGCATTCGACTTTTGTATTTGATTATCTCCCTACGGATCGTAGCCTTCATTGCATGATCGGCCCTCGCCAACTCGGGCGCCAGTGCCGCCACCGGGCACCCGGCCTCGGCATGATCGCAGTGTTCCGGACTCAGGTAGGCCTTCACAATCGCCTTCCACGCCGCCCCAGGTTTGGACTTTGCGGCGACTTGAGTCAGGCGGTCGGCGATTTCTCGGAATGCCTCGCTTAACGACTCGCTAAGCAGGTCATCCTTGCTGCCGAAGTGCTTGTAAAAACCTCCGTTAGTCAGGCCGCAGTCTCGCATAACGGATGAAACCGCGGCGCCAGCGATGCCTTCAGCGCGAACACGCCGAGAGGCGTCTTTAAGAATCTTCCGATGGACTTCGACTTTGTGCTCGGGCCGGTAACGCATGACTGATTATAGGATGCTGGCCATCATCTCACGATGCAATTCTGCCCCAGGGCAGGAAGAAATTCTGAACCCATGGGATTATGCATATAATCCTATGCGAACAGGAGGGCAAAATGTCAACGCCAACCATCTTTCAAATGCATCTCGTCTTAGGCTATGTCGCGTGGCTGCTTTGCTTCGCTGTGTACATCCTGCCCAGACTCAGGTCGATGGACCGGTTCAAAGCTCACCGCGCCATCGCCACTCTGCACAGCTTCCGTTTCTTCGGGCTGGTCTTCATCCTTCCCGGCGTCGTCGGCCCTGATCTGCCGGCTAGCTTTGCCACCTTCGCGGCCTACTGGGATCTGGCAACCGGGGTGCTGGCCATGCTGGCGCTTCTCACGGTAAGGATACGGCCGCTCTTCTGGCTGTTCGTGGTCGCCTTCAACCTCGTGGGAACGATCGACTTCATCGTCGACTATTACCACGCCGTCCGAGTCGGACTGCCTGCCGTGGCGGGGCAGATGGGCGCCGCATACGCAATCCCGGTCATCTACGTGCCCATGCTGATGATCACGCACGTTGTCGCACTATATTGGCTGGTACGCCCTCAGCCCAAGGTGGCTCGGGCCCTCACCGGCGATGCGGTCGCGGCTCAGATCGGATGAGCCGCCCCAATCAAACGTTGTTCATGAAGAAGCCTTATGACTGAACCCACCACGAAGAGCGCGTCGTTTGCAGTGCGTAGACTCAGGCGGGGCGCGATGTTCCGTCTCTTCGACGCCGGAAATAATAACCCACGATCAAGCTGAGAATGAACCAGCCGGCGCCCACAGTGCCCTTGAGCGTACCGCTGATCTTCGATTTTCCGATACGCGGGTGGTAGCTCACCGGGACTTCAACCACGCGGAATCCGGCCAGGGCGCCTTTGAGGATCATCTCAACCGCCCAGCCATAGGTGGTCTCCTCGAGCCCAAGCGCGCGTAGTACATCCGCGCGGCCAGCGCGAAACGGCCCCAGATCGCTGATGTCGAGTCCATATAGCAGCCTGATCATGCCAGCGGCGAGACGATTTCCAAACGCCTGATGCCAAGGCAGCGCCCCAGCAAAATTCCGCTCCCGGAGTCGGGAACCAAGCGTGATGTCCGCACGCCCCTCAGTGATCGGCGCTAAGAGAATCGGCAGTTCGGAGGGTCGATCGCTGTAGTCGCCATCCAGGAAGACCACCACGTCGGGAGAATTTGCCGCGGCCAGACCCGTGAGGCACGCTCGCCCGTAGCCACGCCGCGGTTCCTGCACCACGCGGGCTCCCATGCTTGCTGCGATCTCGGGCGTGCCGTCGTTCGAGTTGCTGTCGACAACGATGACCTCCGTCGTGAGATCGGAGGGGATATCCGCTAAGACGCGCTCAATCGCCTGCGCTTCATTGTGGGTAGGGATGATGACGGACACTCGCACGTGATCGTGATTCAAGTGATTCTGGCCCAATCACCACCACGGCGAAGATGGCCACCGTTGCGCGAGCCACGCGTCAACGCCCCATCTCCGGCCGGCGCTTCCGATCGCGAGCCCCAGCGATGCGAGCACCGGAACCAGCAGTTCCCAGATCCACGCGGTGCCCCACTCCGAAATCCAGAGGCTGCCGAGATATAGAAAAGCCACAAACGCGACCGGTCGGGTAAGCAGACCGATGATGAGCAGGATACCCAGAGAGATCTCGGTCATGGCCTGCACCGGCGCTGCCATCGCGGCATGGCTTGCCGCCAGGCCCATCACCGCCTTCCAGGCAGCCGGCGAGTGGCTCGACTTGATGTAATAGTTGATCAGACCCGCGTAACCCGCCGGAGTGTAGAGGCCTTTCCCCAGATTCTCGAAGAAGACCGACACGAACATCGCGCCGATCGTCACCCGCACAATTGTCAGACCGTCTGCTGCCTGCGGTTTGTGAGCTACTGTCGTGAAGTCTCTACGCGGTGAGGTTGCTAGCGTCGTCATGGTGAACCTCGTCCAGGGGATGCTATACCAGATTGGAGTATTCTAATAAACCGGTCTATCGTTTATTGCGTTTATTGCCCTTTCATCCAAGTGTCTGATCCCGTTACGTTCATTGGTCTTGGGCTCCCATTCCCACGAACGGGAGGCATCCACAGTGCTCCATTGTAAGCTTCTGGTATAGCGGATCGCCTCGATCTTATCCCACGAATCGAGACCTTCGGTCTTAACCACCTTCTCGAAAATTGGCGGGCGCTCTTGCGCCCGCGAGCCAGAAATCGAGGCAGCATGGGGGCGCGATGCGCCCCCACGAGCCAGGAACGAGCAACGACTTCATTCAGCCGATCCAAAAAACAGCAACAGCTCGAAGTGGACACCGTTCTTCTTCGCCGCGCTCACGCGAAGGTCAAAGCGATCGAGATTCATCACCTTGTTCCATGCAGCCGCGAAGTCCTTCACAAACGCCTCCTTCGAGTCGTTACTTCCATAGACTTCGGCGAGTGCCCGGAGCTGGGAGTTCGAACCGAACAGCAGATCGACCCGCGTTCCGGTCCACTTGATTTTCCCCGTCGCCCGATCGCGTCCCTCATACACGCCTTCGGATGTAGCAGAAGGCTCCCAGTTCGTACTCATGTCGAGCAGGTTGACGAAGAAATCATTCGTCAGCGTCTCCGGCCGGTTGGTGAAGACGCCGTGTTTGGTCTGCCCGAAGTTGGCATTCAGCACGCGCATGCCGCCGATGAGAACCGTCATCTCGGGAGCTGTCAGTGTCAGCAACTGCGCCCGATCTACCAGGAACTCCTCAGCCGACAAGATCTGTCCGCTGCGGAGGTAGTTGCGGAACCCGTCAGCGACCGGCTCCATGACGGCGAATGAATGTACGTCGGTCTGCTTCTGCGAAGCATCGGTGCGTCCTGGGGAGAAGGGAATCTTCACTTTGTGCCCAGCTCTTTTCGCAGCTTCCTCGACGGCTGCGCAGCCGCCCAGCACGATCAGGTCTGCAAGGGAGACCTTCTTCCCTTTGCTCCCGTTAGACTGCGCGCTGTTGAACTCCTTTTGGATCGCCTCCAGTTTCTTGAGAACCTTCCCCAGTGCGGCTGGCTGGTTCACTTCCCAATCCTTTTGCGGAGTCAGACGAATGCGTGCCCCGTTCGCCCCGCCGCGCTTGTCGGAGCCGCGGAACGACGCCGCCGACGCCCAGGCCGTCGTCACCAGTTGCGAGATCGACAGTCCGGATGCGAGGATCTTCGCCTTCAGAGCGGCAATTTCCTTCTCCCCGATCAATTTATGATCGACGGCGGGAACAGGATCTTGCCACACTAGCGTCTCTTTCGGAACGAGCGGGCCAAGGTACCGGGCAATCGGCCCCATATCGCGGTGCGTCAGCTTGAACCACGCCCGCGCAAACGCGTCTGCGAACTGATCCGGATGCTCGTAGAAGCGCCGTGAAATCGGCTCGTAAGCAGGGTCGAACCGCAGGGCGAGATCCGTGGTAAGCATGGATGGCGCATGATGCTTTGACGGATCGTGTGCATCCGGCACCGTACCGGCGCCTCCACCATTTTTCGGCGTCCACTGATGCGCTCCGGCTGGACTCTTCGTCAGCTCCCATTCGTAGCTGAACAGGTTCGCGAAGAAGTTGTTGCCCCACTTCGTCGGCGTCGTCGTCCAAATGACTTCCAGGCCGCTGCCGATGGTGTCAGCACCACAACCTTTGCCAAATTTATTCTTCCACCCTAGGCCTTGCTCCTCGATGCCGGCACCTTCCGGTTCGGCGCCTACATATTGAGCCGGAACGGCAGCTCCGTGAGTTTTGCCGAAGGTGTGCCCACCGGCAATGAGCGCTACGGTTTCTTCGTCGTTCATCGCCATGCGGGCGAAGGTTTCCCGGATATCCCGTGCCGCAGCGATGGGATCGGGCTTTCCATTGGGTCCTTCCGGATTGACGTAAATCAGACCCATTTGCACCGCGCCGAGAGGATTCTCAAGGTCGCGATCACCGGAGTAACGCTCGTCCGCGAGCCACGTGCCTTCAGGCCCCCAATAAATTTCCTCTTCGGGCTCCCATACATCTGGGCGACCGCCACCAAAACCGAAGGTCTTGAAGCCCATCGATTCCAACGCGATGTTGCCGGCGAGAATCATGAGGTCAGCCCAGGAGATTTTCCGGCCATACTTCTGCTTGATCGGCCAGAGCAGCCGGCGTGCCTTGTCTAGGTTCACGTTGTCCGGCCAGCTATTAAGCGGCGCGAAGCGCTGCTGTCCGGAGCCGGCGCCGCCGCGGCCGTCGCCGATGCGATAGGTACCCGCGCTGTGCCACGCCATACGAATGAAAAGTGGCCCATAGTGGCCAAAGTCGGCCGGCCACCACTCCTGTGAGTCCGTCATCAACGCATTCAAGTCCTTGATGACAGCGCTCAGGTCGAGCGTCTTAAACTCTTCTGCGTAATTGAACTCGTTACCCATCGGATCGGACAGCGGGGAATGCTGATGCAGCACCTTCAGGTTCACCTGATTCGGCCACCAATCAACATTCGCGTACGATTTGCGAGCGCCGTGCGCTACCGGGCACTTTGATTCGGTTGCAGTGTTTTTTTCCTTAGCTTCGGGGACAACACTCCCCGATGAAGTCGCAAGTGTATTTTCCATAATATTTTCATCCTTCGATTCTTGATTGCATACTGCATGAAAAAGCTATTTGTCGGTACTGCAGCGGCGACAGAGGCCAAAGACCTCGATCAACGGCTGCGTCAGATCAAAGCCGTGCGGCAGTTGTCGGGATAACCGCTTCAAATCGATGAAGTCTCCTTCGATGTCCTGCACCGATTTGCAGCGGGAGCAGACCAAGTGGTGATGAGGTTCGAGATTGCCGTCCACGCGCAACGTAGGCGCATGCGGAGTGACCTCCCGCAGCAACCCACACTCGATGAACAGCCGTAAATTGTTGTAGACCGTGGCGAGAGAAATCGATGGTATGCGACGCCGGACCGCGGCGTAAATGTCTTCTGGGGAATAATGCCCGTGAGAAGCGACGACTGCCTCAAAGACCACCTGGCGCTGGTGCGTGACCGCCAACCCGTGCTTCGCGGCCAGCTCACGGAACTGTTCATGGCTGAGGCGCATAGTTACTGAATAAGAATCATTATAAAACGATAGAGACCAGTGTCAACCGAAATCTCTCGCCGACCTCAGAAGAGGTGGCCCTCACGGTCTGGTTGTATTTGGACTTCTCTTCTTGCTGGGCGCTGAACTCAATGCGGAATTGGCAAAGGAGAGTAAGAAAGGTGGAGTACAGCCCAAAGACTTACCTCTGGCTCGCCTCCGTCGCTGCGCAACTGTCGCCGCCGTTTCCCCATCACTTATGCTCGCGGTTCGTCTTGGAGGAACCAGATAGGGCCCGCCTTCGGGCGCTGCTATTCGCGGGACCCTTCATCAACAGCGGAATCAGTCACCTGAAACAAGGCAAGCTGATGGCGGAGTACGCACGCGCGTCGACGCCATTGGCCCGCGCAGTTCCGCTTCCAATACCGCTAGTTGAGCATCAATGTCCTCCGCGGCTTTGCGCTTGCGGATGACTTCGTCGCGATACCTCCGCAGGAAGTAATCGATGGTCTCGACACGGATTCTGATCGAGCCAGACGGTTTGTTCTCGTCCAGATCCTTAAAGCAGAAGTACGGCGTGCCGGACTGCTCGATGATTCCTTCAATCACTCCATAAATGGGCGCATCGTGCCCGCACTTGAAGCTGGACACCTCCAGAGCCACCAAATTCGGATGCCGTGCTGTGAATTTCGCGGCCCACACTTTGTGGTTCGTGCTGCACGAGTACGAGTTCTTCCAGGCGTCGCTTATGTCGAGAGCATGGCTGATTACCCCAGCACGCACCTCGTCGCCGAACAGACGCTCCAACATGTCCTCATCAAGAGGCAGCGTGTTCTGCGAAAAGATGGGGTAACCCAGCTTCTGGAACTCTTCCATGATCTCGTGATTGAGTCCGGGGTCATGGTGATACGGACGGCCCAACATCACGATGCCAATGCGGTCCTCGCGTTCAAGCTGGTCGAGTACCTGGCGCGCCCTGCGCCGGATGCCGCTTTCATAATCCGCCAGCGCCCTGTACCCGACCTCAACCGCACGATCATTCTCCTCCTGCGACAACCCGAGGATGGGTTGCCACGCCTGAAGCATCTGGTGGGCGAACAGTTTGCGATCTGCGAAATTCAAAACCGGATCTACGTACTTGACGTCATGCTCGGCGAAGACGTCATTTTCCTTGGTGAATGCCGCCTTCACTGTCTCCGGTGTTGCGGTCACTGTTGGGCAGGCATTCGCGCCGACAATCTTCACCAAGGGCGAAGTCAGCACGTCGTACATGGGGAAAAAGATGACGTTCAGCGGCTTCTTGCGATGTTTCTCCTGGATCAAGTTATAGACGTGAGAAATGCCGATTTTGGCAGGGAAGCACGGGTCGATGGCGCCCCGGCTGGCGCCAGCGCGGTAAAGATCGGAACTGGTGTAGTCGGAGTAAAGAATATTCTCCGGTTGCACACCCAGGCTTTCCAGGTATCCGTTGAAGAGCGGCGCGTAGGTGTAGATGTTGAGCACCCGGGGAATGCCGACGCGGAGCCTCTTGCGATTCTCCATGAGCGGAATGCGCTCTTTGGCTGCCTTGTTCCAGAATTTCACCGTCGGAATGGGGTCCGCCACGCTCTTCGCGTTTACTGGGCGGAAGACTTCGTGGGCTGCGATATCGACAAAGTTGGGATGCTTGTCTTTGATTTCGTCAAGGCCGGCCTTGATGTCCTTCATGTCGTTGACGTCTTCGACCAGGCCCTTTTCGCAGGTGGCGATAATCAGGCGCTGCTCACCATGCATCAGCGGAACTTTGGTGATCTTCTGGATGGGGAGAAAGCTCATCTCATCCCTGGGAGCGGTGCGAATGTCGATGAAAGTGCGCAGGCAGTTGTTCTTGCAGAAATTACACCGCGTCGCTTCGTTGCGCGTGGTGCGGTACTGAATCTTCCGCACCGCATCCAAGCCGACGAATGTGGTCTGCTCGCCGTTGCGCCATAGTCGCAGAGACTCAGCCGCCGCGCCGATCGCGCCGGACTCGCCACAGAATTCATGGACGATAATCTCAGGTTTCTTGCCCGCCGCGCGGAAGCTGTTATGGATAAAATCGACTTCCGCCTTCACCACCGCCATGTTGTTCTGCGTTCCGCCCTGCAGCACGAAGCGCGTGCCCAACGCCGCGAGATTGGGAATGCTGGCGACATACAGAAACACGTTCTTGGGCAGCACGGCTGCCAAGCCGGCGAGGATTTCCTCCGCTCGCCAGCCCTGGCGCTGGAAGTTGACGATGTCCGACTGCATGAAGACCGCGCAACCGTAGCCGAACACGGGCATCGATTGGGCCGAAAAGGCGAGATCGGCATATTGCTCAACCCCTAATCCAAATCCTTCTGCAGTGGACTGCAGAAAATACCCGTTGCCCGCCGAGCACTGCGTGTTCAGCTTGAAATCTTTCACGCGGCCATTGTGCAGAATGATGATCTTGATATCTTGGCCACCCACGTCGATGATTACGTGCGGATCCTCGTAAAACTTGAGCGCCGACTCGGTGTGAGCGACCGTCTCGACCAGCGCCACGTCCGCGTGCAGCACGTCTTTCAGAATATCCTTGGCATAGCCGGTGGTGGCGACTCCCAGGACCTCGAGCTTCGCATTCTGCGCTTCGACTTGCCCGCGCAGATTCTCGAACATTTCGATTGTGTCCTGAATCGGGTTGCCATTTGAAAGTTGGTAGGCCTTGCACAGGATGTCGCCGCGTTCATCGAGCAACACCGCCTTGGTGGAAGTCGACCCTCCGTCGATACCGATAAAGCCTCCGACGGTCTGGCCTTTCTGGAATGTTGCTGGCGTGAACTTCTTGCGGCGGTAGGCTTCCTTGAATCCGTCGAGTTCTCCCTGTTTCGAAACCAAACCTTTTGCACCCGACTTGGCCTTTTCCTCCTGCCGGCCGAACTCGATGTAGTACTCCAGCTTCTCGTAACCCTGATAGCAGCCCACGCAATCGTCTTCGCTCTTGCCAAATTCAATCGCGCCCAGGGCCGCGAAGTATTGTGCGTTGTTTGGAACCTTGATCAGATCTTCCGGCTTGGCTCCATCGGGAATGGCAACCTTGCGCTCCTGCCACATACGGGGAATATTCGCCTGCCAAGCCTCCCGCATGCCCTTGATGAAGCTGTTCGGGCCACCCAGCAGTAGAACGTGGGGCCTTAGTGTGTGGCCGCGCGTCAACACGCTCAGGTTCTGCAACACAATGGCCTCAAAAAGCGATGCCATCAATTCGTCGGACGGCGTCCCCACTTTCTGCAGGCTGTTGATGTCGGTCTCGGCAAATACTCCACACTTGCCGGCCACCTTATGCAGCTTGATCCCGTGATAACCCTGCACAGCTAGCTCGGCAGTGGGAATCTTCAGCTTCGCGTTGATCTTGTCGATGACGGCCCCGGTGCCGCCGGCGCACTTGTCATTCATGGATGGAATCTTCTTCTTGCGTCCCGTCTCGTCATCATCCTTGAAGACAATGATCTTCGCGTCCTGCCCGCCGAGTTCAATCACCGAATACACTTCGGGATGGAGCTTCTCGACCGCCAGCGAGACGGCCGTGACCTCCTGCACAAACTTCGCGCCAATCTGCTCGGCAATGCCGCCGCCACCGGAACCCGTCATGAACATGCGTGTGTTGTGACGGTTGATCCCGACCTCGGCCTCCATCCGGCGCAAGAATTCCAGTGTCTTCTCCGGCTGTTTGGTTTCATGGCGCTGGTAGTCCTGCCAGAGAATCTGGTCCGCAGCGGCGTCGACCACCGTCGCCTTCACAGTGGTCGAGCCAACGTCGAGGCCAACCAGGTACTGGGTGTGATGGTCGTGGGGTTTCTGATAAGGAGCCGCGGCAATCTGAAGTAGCTGGGGTGCCTTCTGTTCGTGCCCTGCAAGATGGTCGTGCATTCAATTCTCCGATCCGGTTCCAGCGGTAAATAAGGGCCGGCAGACGCAAACGCGCTGCCGGCCAGATCGGCTTTAAGCAGCCTTGGGGAGAGCAATACCCGGCACGCGCGTACGCCGCCAGAACCGGCTGCTCTTGTCCATTCGATCGCTCACATGCAGGATGAACTGCGCCGCCGTACCCGCGATCCCCTCGCGATGGGGTACATGGTAGAAGGGCTGCTTCAATTCAGGATGCTCGGCAATGTATTCCCGAATTTGATCCATCGTCTTGCCGGTAGAACTCAAACATTCCTCAAACTCGAGTTTGGCTTTCACCTTCGCTTCGCCCAGAGCCATCTGCACCCGGCTGTGCGCATTGACTTCACCCTCGCCCGAGGTTTCGATGGGGAGGAAGATCATGTCCTTGAACTTGTTGATGACGGCGGATTGAACTCCGTCGGACTGCGATGACGGCATGCACCCAAACGGTTTCAGAGCCAGCACCATGTGGCACAGATGATGAACCGTGTAGTACACGTTCTTCCCCACCTCAAGATGGCCTTCTCCGCCGCGCGCAAATTGGTTGTAGAAAGGATGAGCCATTGCGGCCAATTCCGTCTGCGGTACAAGGTGATGCGTAATGCCGCCGAGATGCTTGATGGTCCTGTGATACAGGCCATTCCACATCCACTCTCCGACGCCAAGCCCCATCAGCTTCTTGCGCAATCCGAGGTCGTTGGCCAGATGCTTTTTCAATTCCCACCATTTTGGATTTCTGTGCGGACGATTCGCCGGCCACTTAGCCTTGGCATGCGCCTTCGCCTGATACAGCAAATAAGCCACCCAGGTCGCGATGGGCTCGACCAGTACCTGCGCACCTTCCCGCTCGAGGAATTCGAACATGTGGAAGTTGCCGTCGCCCTCGGTGAGTTGTGCCCAGAATTCGCCAGTGATCTTGACCAGGGGCTTCACGCGCGTGCGGTCGACTTCGATGGAGTTCATTGTTTCCTGCGCATCATGAAGGGCTTTCAAGTAATCCTCGCCCCACATGTTCTCGTGCCATTTGCCAAATACATTGAAGGTATTGCGCAGGATCTTGTTACTCTTGAATTTCGGCTTGGCCCAATCTGGAGCACTTTTTTCAATCTCGAAAGACTTGCGGGTCCTCAAATCCTGACAAAGATCGCCGACCATCTCGCGGAACGCGCGATCCGTCTCACCCTTTTTCACTTCGTACGGCCGAATCTGGTAGATGAGGTCGTTGATTATGTCGCCCAGGTGCATGGCGTTCAGCATGCCGAATCCGAAGTCGATGGTGAACTTCAATCCGGGCTCGCCCGAAGCGGCCTTGATGCCGTCGCTGTCCTTGAAAAGCAGCACGCGGAAACCGTCGAAGCCAGCGTTCTTTAGCGCAAAGCGATATTCGGCCTCATACATGCCGAAGCGGCATGGACCGCATGAACCCGCTGTAAAGAACACATAGTTGTCCAGAATGTCCGGGCGCGGAACGCCTTCCTTTTCCAGAAACTGGAGGTACTGCACCAGGTTTCCCACCGTGAAATACGTTGGATTGCACTGCCCGTTGTTGCCGAATTCCTTGCCGATCTGGAAGGCAGGCACATCCGGCACGGGAAGCTTTTCGCATCGATATCCGCAGCCCTGGAAGACCGCACGAATCAAGTCCTCGTGCTTCCAGGTGAAGCCTCCGAACAGGATCGTCACACGGCTGCGTTCTTCTGCCGTAAAAGCGCGCTCGATCGGGCGGTGGAAATGTGTTGGCTGGTCAAGTCCGGCAATCTTCCGCAAGCGCATGCGCTCCGCTTCCAATCGCTGCTTGATTTCCGGGTCGTTTTCAATCTGGACGAAATTCGTCGCCATTGGATCCTCCGGCGGTATATGGAATTTGAGGCGTGGCTGTGAACGTGACTGAAGGACAGTGGAAGAATCGCCGATTGGGTCGCAGTCGGACGAAGTCCACGGCAGGCGGGACGCCTACGGGACGAGAGGGCGTCCCTGTTACGAACGGCTTTCTACGGTACAGCATCCGAACTCCAACAATTGGCTAGGAGGTTCGAAGTCTTACACCGGCGGGACTGCTGCGAGGGAGTCCCGTAGGCGCCGGATTTTGGCAAAAGATCGTGTTATGGATGCGGACACTCATGAAACAGTTGCGAAAGTTTTTCCCTGTGTCCACCCCACGGATGAACCACCGATCCCACTTTCTAGAAGTTTGTATCAAAACTTCACTTCGCAGTTCAAGTGGCCGGGAAATCGAACCATATGAGTTCGCGATGAGTTCGCGTGGAATCGTCTGCATTCCATGACGAGAATTGAGATCCGTACCACAAAGAACGTCTATGGCGACGTTGTGACCAGCCAGCCGGTCGGGGCTCTGGCGCAGTCGTGTTTGACTTCAGGCAAACACGACGCAAAAGCAAGGACAATAAATTAAGTGATTGAGAACAAAAGGAGAACTGGCAGAGAGAGTGGGATTCGAACCCAGGCTTTTAACAAATTCAACCAATTAGAAGAGCGCGAATGGCACATCAAACCTCTGAAAAACAACGGAAACAAACAACTCCGCATTCTATTGGACCCTTAACCGGCCATCCCTTACAGCAGAGACGCAAGCGGGTGGGTTATCCTTAATATCCGTTTTCATTGAGATTCTTGCAGGGGAAGGATGGCTCTCTTCTGGGCGGAGATCCTTGGCGGGGTTCGCTTCAGCGAGAGAGCCTCCAAGCAATACGATTCAGTTTATCCCACTTTCTGGGAACGATTGCAACCCAGACTTTGACTGGGCGGCGACGGGTGGCGAACTGATCATTCGCTTTTGTCCGAAGTGTTTGTGCGATACGATCATCGGCCATGGTCGACGGCGCAAACAAGCTCATGACGAGCGTCACGACTGGATTGGGATTCGACGCGGCCTCTGCACACGATGCGAAGCAACTTTTACTTTCCTTCCTATTTTCTCCCTACCCTACACCCACTACAGTCTGATCGCACGCAGTCAGGCGTTGCGACGATACTTTCTGGAGCAAGGACTATTCGATCTGGCGGTGCTCTGGCAGGAAGGCTTTCGCAATACCACCTGTGCCATCGGTACTCATTTGACTCCCCTGCAACTGGCTCAGCTCTGTGAGAACCGTGACCGCTCTATCTACCTCGCCTTTGATCAGGACGACAACCATGCCGGGCAATGCGCTGCCCAGGCTCTGGCTCAACGCCTCCGCCAGAACCGCTTGCGCGTACTTATCGTCTCCTTGCCGGCCGGTCACGACCCGAACAGTTACATTGCGGCGGGAGCAACCAACAGCGACTTCCGGCGCTGCCTTGATCAGGCTCAATCGCTATGACCCTACGACTCGTGGTGTACAACTCTTCGCCCGCTAGTGCTTCTCCTTATCGGCTCCTCGACGAGCAAGATCGGGGACTCACCTGGGCCAACGATTTTCTCGATACCCAGAGGCTACGTCAACTCTCGCTGCGTTCCTTGCGCGCTTACGCATATGACTTGCTGCACTTGGCCCGCTGGCTGCAGCAGACGCAACGCTCGCTTTCTAAGCTCGACCAATCCCTCCTGCTCGACTATGTCCGCTGCCAGGTCGATCATGTGCCCAAGTCCTCGCCATCCACCATCAATCATCGTCTGGGCGTGCTGCACTGTCTTTATCGCTTCCATTACGGACGTGAGATTCCTGGGGGAAACGCTCATTTTCAGCGCACCTATACGACCCGATCATCTCTCAGCTACGGCCGTCCCCAACGCCGTGTTGTCCGCGGTCTGCGCCTCAGGCAGCCCCGTCGCGTGGTCGTTCCTCTCTCCTCCGACGAGGTCGCCCGTTTCTGGCGTGGCTTTCGCTCCTTTCGCGATCTTGCCATCATCGCCCTTATGCTGTTGGATGGCCTGCGTTCCTGCGAAGTGCTCGACCTTCAGCTCCAAGATCTCTGCCTGGCGGATGCGCATTTCCGTGTCCTCGGCAAAGGCAACAAGGAGCGCGTCTTGCCACTGCCGGCAGAAACCCTCGAGGTCCTGCAAAACTATTTGCGCTTGGAAAGACCTCTGACCAACTCGCCCTCTCTGTTCGTGTCGCTGAAGGGCTGCCAGCGCGGCCGCCCCATGACTGCAGCCGGACTGCGCTCCCTGTTTCGCCATCACCGCCTGTGCAGCAAAGTTCCCCAAGCCAATCCCCATCGCTTTCGCCACACCTTCGGAGCCGACATGGCGCGGGCTGGGATCTCCTTGCCGGCCTTGATGCACCTGATGGGACACACCCAGATTCGTACCACCATGCTCTACGTGGAACTCGCCCCAAAAGATGTCTGGCGCGAATATGCCCGAGCGGTTGCCCAGCGCGTCCGCTTGTCCTCTCCGGAGATTCCATGAGCCAACCTGTCCAGACTCTGGAGCAGATCTTTGACGCGCACCTCCGTGTCCTGGCCACCACTCTCCGTCCCAACACCGTGGCGCTCTATCGACAACCGGCCCGCCATTTCCTCAGCTATCTCCACACCCTTTTTCCCCAAGTGCGCAAGCTTTCTCAGTTACCCGGACGCTTAATGGACGCTGATTTTTCTCCAGGCCCAGGTCTGCTCGTTTTCGTCCCTGTTTGCGACCTGAAGGATCGGGCGATCTCTGGCCCTCATTCCTGACCGTTGGCAAGCGCACTCGCAGACTGAAGAAGACCGCCTTCGGGCGTTGAGTGCAGGCCTTGGGCAGCGCGGGCTGACTCGAGGCCGGTCCGCCCATCGCCCGATCGCAGCGCTTGGCGGGCCGCTTGGCGCAAAGCATACGCGTGTGCCGCCAGCAGCATCGGCTCCGTAAGATCGGCACCGCAGCGCGAACATTGTTGAGTGCCGCGAAACCGAGCCTTGCAGACCGGACAGCAAAGTGCGCTTTCGTCACTCATGCGCGGCCCTCCACGAAAAACAGCAGCTCCCGCAAATTGCTTGCCGCCTGCTTGAGTGCAGTGGCATCGTTGGCGCCGATTGCGGATTCGATCTGCGCGTTCAAGTCGATCGCTTCTTCCCGATCCTCTTCGTGCAACTGCTCGAGCAATTGGCGGGAGCGTTCGATCAATTGCTTTCCCTCGCGGGCGACCGAACTCCAGTCGTCGTTCGCCTCGAAATTTTCCCCTGCCGCGGGCTGGACTCGAAGTGAATCCTCGTTGACCATCTGGTCCGAACCTTCGGCATCTTCGAGCTCGGCGTCCTCCTGCTCGCTCTGGCCCGGGGAATAGAGAGCCTCCAGACGTTTCCGGGCCTCGGCAATTTCGGATTCGCTCTTGCTCTCCAGGGCGCGGGCAACAGTGATGTGCTTGGACAGGCCAGAGCTCTTTTCGATGGCCGTAACGTGCAGAATTCCGTCCAAGTCCACGCTCATGCGGCAGAGCACTTCGTTCTCGTCTCGCACCGGAGTGAGGCCCTTCACCTGGAACTCGCCGACCAGGATATCGCGCAGAGCATCCTCGTCCTCGCCCTCGTACACGCAAATTTCCACTTCTTCCTGGTAGGCATGGCTGGTATAGAAGCGTTCGGTGCGGGTGATGGGCAAAGGGCTGTTGCGCCGCAGGATCGGTTTGTAGCAATGCGGATAAGGAACGCCGCCGCGTTCTCCGAGATAGGAGACCCCGAACGAATACGGCGATACGTCGACCAGCACCCGCTCCACCTCGTGGCCCCCCAGTCGCGCGGCCAGCACGCCGGCGCCGAGAGCGACGCACAGGTCGGGATGAATTTCTTCCCGTGGAGTTATGCCGGTGCGCTCCTTCAGCATCTCGGCAATCAGCGGGGTGCGCGTGGAGCCGCCGACCAACAGAATGGCATCGAGGTCGGAAGGGCCCTTGCGAGCATCCGCTAACGCTTTCGATACGCTTTCCAGCGTCTGCTCAAGCAGCGGACGAATCATGCTTTCGTAGCGTTCGCGGGTGATCTCCAGTTCGAGATGCAGCGGCTTGCCGTCGAGCGTGACCAAGGCTTCTTCACGCACCATGGTCTCGGGGTCGAAACTCAACCGGCGCTTGGCTTCTTCGGCCGCCCACCAGACGCGGGCGCGGGCCACGGGATGGTCCCGCCGCAGATCGATGCCATAGTTGTGCTGAAAGGTCGCGAGCAAATGCTCGGCCAGCATATCGTTGAAGTCGTCGCCCCCCAGTTGGTTATTCCCGTGACTGGCAAGCACTTCGGTGATATCGCCTTCCAGAGCCACGATCGAGACGTCGAAAGTTCCGCCGCCAAGGTCATAAACCATGGCGTTGTGCCGGCTGCCTTCTCCATAGGCCAAACTTGCCGCCGTCGGTTCGTTCAGGATGCGCACGGCCTCGAGGCCGGCCAGTTGGGCCGCTTCTCGCGTGGCTTGCCGTTGCGCGTCGGAAAAGTAAGCGGGCACGGTGATGACCGCTTTTTCGACCGTTTGCTGGAGTGCCCGGCCGGCCCAAGTGGCGAGTTCGCGCAGAATCAGCGCCGAGATCTCTGGCGGCCGAAACTGCCGCTGTCCAAGCGAAACCGTTTCGCTGCTGCCCATCTTGCGCTTGATGCTGCGCACGGTGCGTTCCGGATACAACACCAACTGATTGCGGGCAGCCTCGCCGACCAGCAACTCGCCTGACGGAGATAGTCCGACGACGGACGGAAGTAATTTGTTCTGGCCCGACTCGAGCACCTGAACTTTGCCCGCATAGAAAGCCGCTACTTCGGAGTTGGTGGTCCCTAAATCGATGCCTACAATCAGATCGCTCATTGTCAGTTCCTTTCTCCTCCATTCCGAGCTCGCGGTCGCGCCACTTTGACCTGAGCCGGACGATACACTTCGCTTTCCCACTCGAAACCGTTGCGGTAGACTTCGACCACGGTTCCTTCAGGCACCACGTCGGTCTCCCCGATGGCAATGGCCGTCATACGCTGCGGATCGAACCTTTGTCCCTCAGACCGGATCGCGCTGACATGGAGATCGAGCAACGCCTGATCGAGCCGGTCCAGGGTAAGGCCGTAGCCCTGGGAAAGTGCAGCGAGAATCTCCTGCGTCTGCCGCGCACGCCTCCGGCCAATTCCCAGCCAGCGCGCCCAGCGCGGCCGACGTGAGGGAGCCAGTTCCTCGGCGGCGCTCTGCGCCGCGCTCCGTCCGCGTTCCACGCGATCCCGCAGATCAAGTAGAGTGTCGATCTCCCGCCTTTGCGCTTGCTTGCTGCGCGGCGTTTCGGCGGATGACTGGGCGGCGGCCTCCGCATTCCGCCGCTCCGCGGCGGACGCTTCCAGGCCCCGAAACAGTGTATCTTTCAACTGCGTGAATGCTCGCCCTTGCAACCGGACTTCCTGAGTGAGAGCGGTCATGGCGCACCACAGAGAATAGAGATCGCAACTTCGATCGACGGGCGGAAGCGGATCGCCGGCTTCGAGCGCAGAGAGCAACTCGGCAGTCAATCCTGAAGGCGGCGCCTCGTCGGCCAGCGCTTTCTCCAGCCAAGCCTCGAAGTTCCGCACCAAACGCTCGCGTTGTTCCGGAGAGGGCCTCCCGGAGACGGCATGTACATCCATTCGTTGTCTACTTTTTTTCTTTCAATACTGCCAGCCACGGTTCGGACCCGGTGTACTTCCTCTCGTCGCCCGCGTCATCGAGCAGGGATCCCAAAGGGGCCTCCGGATCGCAGGAGAAAAGGGTGTGCTGCGCGCGCCGGCGCCGGTCGCGCAGCAGATCATAGGCATCACGCACGCTCTCGAACTCGTCGGGACAGCGGTCCGGCGGATACTGCTTGAGCTTGCCGAGATAAGCGGCACGAATCTGCTCGTCGTCGGCTTCCGGCCCAACGCCAAGCACGGCGTACGGATTGGACGCGCGGTCGGTTTCTCGGTTCATCTCATTACCCTAAAACAGATTGCCCTGTGCGGGCGACGGAAGAGTTCCCGTCGCCTTCTTTGTCTTTCCGCCGGGCGCAGACGGCCGCATCTCCGGCGGAGAGTTCCTGAAGATTTTGGGCACCGCAATTTCGGGCGGTTCTCCGCGCGCAATCGCTTCTTCCACTTTCCGTGCGATCCGGGGAGGAAGCCTATCCAGAAACTGCTCGAACTGCTCCACTGCACGGGAAAAAGCGACGGGCGGAGGTTCGGCAAACTCGTTCTGGTCCTGATCCTCTCCATCGTCTTCGCCCCACTCGCTCGGCGTTTCCCCACGCCGGGCACGACAATCCGGGCAGTCGCAATCGCGCCGTCGAAGCTTGGAGCCATACTGGGCAGGACTGCTGCGTTCGTAATCGGGAAACTGCCTTTCCGCCCGCTCTTCCTCCAGGATCTGCTTCAGTAACTCTGCCGGCACAGGTCGGTTGGCGGTTACGTCGTCCGGAAAATCAGCTCCCCAGAGGCGATCATCGTTCTCACGCATTTCATCGAGGATGTTTCCCGCCAGTTCCAGGTTGCGCTCGCGCCGGGCGAGTTCTAGAGCCGCCGTGAGACACCCCTCCTGCCGCTTGGGGTACCAGTCAGGCAGCACCCGAGCGCGAAGGAACAGAAACCTGGCATCGGCTGTGCCCTGGGCCAGACCCACGGCCGACACCGCGAATGCCAGCTTCACGGCCTGACTGCGCAAGGCAGCCTCTCCGAGCACCAGCAGTTGAGCAATGTCGGTGGGGCAGTTGGGCTGATCTAAGGCGGCAAGCAGATGTTCTTCCCAGGACGGCGGCAGGGGCAGCCCCAGGCCCGCCCAATCGCCCAGGGCAACAGCTCGCGTGGTTCCAGTGAGCAGTTCCGTGGCGGAAAACCGGGCAAGCTCGACCGTCGGCAGTTCCACCTTGCCCTCGAGGTTCGCGGTTTTCGCCAGACCATAGGTCAATACGAAAGCGGGCACCCGACCGCCGAGCAATGACTGGAGCCGCTCGTGGTGCTGTTCGATTGAGACCTTGTCTCCATCGAGAACGGCGGAGAGGAGGCGCAACACGGTTCCGAAAGAAGCAATCTCTCCCTCCCGCACTTCCGGCAAAGCCTCGATGGGCTCGATTTCTGCCTCCTTGACCAAATGCGTCTTGCGTTGCCTCAGATGGCGTATGGCTGCCGAAAGCAGCAACCGCAGTTTGGCCCGCCGCACGTCCGGGTTGAGCCGGTCGAGTTCTTCCGCGCTTTCGAGATGTTCGAGCGACTTCCGATAGGCCCCGCGCTTCTCGGCCGATTCCATCAGATAGAGCGGAGGTTTTGGGTCTCTGGGCCGGGCTTGCCGCCAAAGCTCAGCCACCTGATCGGCCGCCTTCCAACCCCGATGTTTGTCCGCCCAATGCAGCCACGCCTGAAACGCGTCCGGATGCGGATCGGCCCGGCACGCCCGCTCGTACAACATCTCGGGAGAACGCAGCTCGTCGTCTCCTAGTCCTCCGACGCTTCGGTTGCGGCGGAGCGGGCGCATCGAGTCGAATTCGTCGAAAGAGTCAGCAGGCAATCGCTCGGCGAGCTTCGCCATATGCAAGGAAAGCACGCCATCCTCCTGGCTCCCCGCGGCAAACCATTTTTCCCGGATGGCTTCGCGCCGGAACGATTCCCAGTGAAACAGCGCTTCCGCCATGCTGTCCCAATCCATATGGTGCTCGAAACTTCGCGCCATCAGTCTCCAGAAGTAAGCGTTTTCACGCGGCGCGCCGCCAATCGCCGCAAGCATTTCGGAACGCCACAGGCCGCGCGCCAGAGAGCGAATCAGAATATGCTGGCGCAGCCGCTCGCGAATCTTGGGAAAGCATTGGCCGCAGATTGCGACCGCGGATCGGGTCGCATCGAGCAGCGCTTTGCGTTTTTTCGCCGTCAACGCTTGTTCAAGGGCCTCTAGCGCGGGGCGCAGCGCCGCACTGCCGCCTCCGACCGCGCCCAGAAGCCGTTGCTCGGCTGCGTTGAACTCGGATTTGGCGGTTGCTGCCCCCGACATCGCGAGCAGAGGCGGAATCAGTCTGGCGGGAGCCGAATCCGCCGGCACCAGCCGCAGCCATTCTTGGCAGGCGTCGTCCTCGCGCCGGTAGAAGCTGGCGATCGCCCAGATCAGTGCCTTCCATCCTCCGAGCGCGCTGCGCCGGGACACTTGCGGCAGGGCCAGAACCTGGTCGTCCACGGGCCCACTCGTCACGGCCCGGAACGCCGCCTCGAGTGCCACGGCGCCCTCCCGCAAAGGATGCTCCGAGGGCAACGACGACACCGCTGCCAAGGCGGGCAGATCGTACACCCGCTGGCGGACGAAAATCTCGATGCGTTCGCGAACTTTCGCAGGGAGGTTCACATCCGCGAGCGGCGCCACGATGTGGTCAAGCCTCCCTTCCGCTGCGGTAATTTCCCACTGTAAGTCGAGCATTCGCGCGCGCGACAAGGGAAAGCGTTCGCCCACCATTTGCAGCAGCATTTTGGCCTCAACAGCCATCCCCAGCCTCACCATGTCCTCGATGCGGCAGCGATACGCATCGAGCAGTAAAGCTTCGCTTTCGGGCGTGCCGGCGCGCTTGTGCAGATCCTTCGCCAGTTCGACCGCAGCCTTCGAATGCCGGCTGGCAATCAACTCGCGAATCCGGGGAAACTCCGTATTCGCGGGGTTCCCGCCATTCGCTAGGGCGACGGCGTTCGCTCGCTGGATCCCTTTTTCGTATTTTCTTGCCATAGGCGATGCCAAGTTGCGAATATTCTAACTGCTACCGCCGAGGAATCGCGCGAATTTGCAAAACTTTCTCTGGCGCGTTCCTTGGAATGCGCATGGTGGAGTAGCGACTTCGGGAAATGCCGGAAGCCTTCACATATTCGCTGAGGCGGGTCTGAACCGCATCGGCGTTCCGACGCGCACGATCCAGCAAGTACTGCATCCCAAAAGGCGAAGCTTCCCCGGCCGACCCCGCCACCTACCAAGCGGTTCTTCCGCTCGCAACCGCACCGCAACCCTTCCAGACAACTCCGACTGTGTGCTCTCGTACCTCGCGCAAATGCATTGCTCGGTGAAAATCTTCTTACACCGCTCGCGCAAGGATTGGTTGGGCCTCAGCTCCTGTGACGCACTCGGCGATCAAGTAGATCGTTGGTTCCCGCAGCAGATTCCCACAAGGTCAGTTCATGACTGGCTGGATCGGCGGCGTGGAGCCAATCCAGAAACGCCTGCTTCGGCTTCACTACGACCGCCAACATGTTTAGGGTGGCCATCGCCTATCCTCTCCTTTACGCTGCCACACGCTCGTAGCGGTGGTGCAATCCGCCCGTCTGGGGAAGGGCAATAATCCTTCCTCGATTCATGACAGCCCGCGGTTCAGGAGTGTCCCTGGCCAAAGCAAGGTGTGTCCGGGATCGGTGATCCCATCGCCTGGTGACCACCGCCACCGACCGATATAACAGTTGGCCATGCTAGTGCGCCGCCGGGGCGAGACTTTGGCCCAACTACTGACCCGACTCGACCAAGCGATCGACAGAGGACTGACCGAAGACGTCTGCACTGACGAAATCAACTCCTATACTCGTGCGCTTCGCCGATTCGCGCCCGTGAGAGGTTTGTCCTGCCTCAGCCCGTCGTGGTCAAGGTCGGTTCGTTCCAATGAGGTAACAAATCTCGCTGAGCTAGGATCTTGATCAGTTCGCCGCCGAGCCGGTCGTCGAACAGGACGATCAGTGTGTGGTACGTCTTGTTCACAACATCGATCATCAGCGCCGCGTCTGTGTAGTCGCCGATCTGCGAGTCCGGAGTAATCCCGGCATGCAGATCCTCGAGGATGGTTTTGCGAAAACATTGCTGCGCGATGTACTTCGCGAGCCTCTTGAGCACTTCGGAATTGGCAGAGATTTCACGTGCGGTTTCGCCAGTCATTCTGAAACTCCAGGCTTACGATCAAGCGACCCTCTGGGCGGGCGCGATCTATCTGTCTGCTGATTCTACGTAAGGAACTACCGGATTTGGTCTAGCTTGCCCTGCGTGACCTCGAGCAACCATCAACGTAGAGAAGCGCCTGGAGCTTTTTTCTCCTCGAAGGCTTAAGGCTACTCAGATATCCCGCAAGCTCGTAGGGGTTGAAGATGTTCCACACCGCAGCTTGAAACCGTGGAAGCTCGGCGGCAAACTCCGGATGCTGCTCTGCCGCATTAGCAAAGTTCATGAGCTTCTCCCCGAGCAGATACTCGAGCGCGCTCTTGACACCAAATCGCTTTTTAATGCCGCGGGTTGCCCGGCACTGTTGTACCCAGATCTTGTGAAACTGTATGCGGCTCATGGCGCTACTATAAAGGCTGGTCTTGTCGAGGGCAAAAGACTGCGCCGATTCCTCTGGCACGACGCATCCGCCAGATGCGTGTTCCTTACCGCTACACATCATTCCTTAGAGCGGACACTCGAGAGCGCCCACGCGGCTCGTCACCACGGTCAACTTCGGACGGTTACACATCTTCGATTCTCGCGAGAGGAGCACAGCCGTATTCCGTTCGGCGCTTCTATTGCGACAATGGATCCTCTTGCTTGGTCTTGCTTGGTCTTGCGAATCGCCTCTCGTCAAGATCGGACAACTGAGGATCAGTTGCCGCACAAGTCGCACCATAATCCAGGATGTCATCACTTCGCAATGTTCATGGAACGTGAACACGCGAGATGGTCGTACAAACAGGCCTTACGGCAGGCAGTGGCACAGGTCGGGGGCCGAGGACAGTCCTAAATTATGGATTGTCCATTAGTAATGGACGTGTAATAATAGTGGACACAATGCAGCTCAAGCCGACCATTCAGCCGTTTCTCGAGCAGTTGCGGGCTCTCCCTTTCGTCACGGATCTCGACTTCTCAGCGGAAGGTCGCCGTAACGACCGAGAGGTCGACGGCATCCTCAAAATCCGTGCCCCCAAAGGAACATACCGCTTCCTCGTCGAACAGAAAAGATCTTATCTCGACCATGGAGTGCTCAATGCACTGGTCGCTCAGGCAAAGCTCTACGCGACCGAGCATCGTGTGCCTCTTCTATTATTCGCGCGCTACATTCCTGGCCCCTCCGCCGAACGGCTCATGCAATCGGGGATCAATTTCGTTGACCAGGCGGGCAACATGCATCTGGTTCTCGGCCGCAACTATGAACGCACGGTCGTCGGGGCGAAACAGACGGCATCCGGGACCAAAGATCCGCGCATCAGTCCGGCCATCTCGCAACTGCTATTCGCTTTCGCCACTGCGAACGATGCCGGAAGCTGGTCCGTACGCAAACTGGCCGAATTTGCCGGGCTCGGCAAGAGCAATGTCGCAAAGGTCGAGCAACAACTAGTTGCCCAAGGAGTCCTCGTACAGTCAGAGGAAGGCTTTCGCCTGCGAGATCGATCGAAATTGCCGGAAGAACTGTTGCGGGGATACGAACTCGCGCTGCGCCCGAAGCTGCTGCTTGGCCGTTTTCGCTCACCCGCCAGCGAAATCGATGAAATGCTGCTCGCCGTCCGGGATTCGCTCGCCAAAGACTCAATCCGATGGTCGATAACCGGCGGTCCCGCTGCCTACCTGCTGCAGAAGTTCTATCGCGGACTCGAGTTGCCGATCTTCGTCGAGTCCCTCAGCGATCAACTTCGTCGGCGCTTGCGGATCATTCCTGACAAATCCGGGCCGCTCATCTTCCTGCGTTCCTTCGGCAGCATTGCCTTTTGGCGGGAGTCTGGATCATTTCCCGTTGCGCATCCCTGGCTCATCTATTCCGAGTTAATGTATTCTTCCGATCCCCGAGCGCATGAAGCAGCGGAAGAAATCAAACGCGAGTACCTGTCAGAATGATGCCCGAACTCACTGCGGGCCAAATCGCTGATCTTCCCGCGCGCTGCGACCATGCGGTGCGCTCGGTGCGGACCTTGCATCATCGGTGCCATCGCATCCGCTTAAGTCATTTCCCCGGCGAACTGCGGCATACCGGAGACATCGACTTTGCCGTGGCATTGGATCTCAATGAGTTTGCGGAACTGGAGCGGAGGCTTCAAGCGGACAGATGGATTCGATTTGCAAACCGGGAACACCGCTGGCGCAGCACACAGAGAACGATTATGGATCTGCTTCCTGCCGGCCCGAAGCTTCGCGCAGCCAAGCAAGTGACGTGGCCCGTCAGCCAGTTCACCATGAGTCTGGTGGGATTCGAGCATGTGTTCACGGATGCCCAGCCGGTCGAGTTTTCGCCAGATCTCACACTGAAGGTGATCTCGTCGACTGCGCTGATGCTTTTGAAGCTTGTCGCCTTCATGGACGATCCACAGCGGCGAGTGAAGGATCTGGATGATATCCGCGGCCTGCTCACACAATATGAAGCCGACAGCGAGCGACTCTTTTCCAATGTCGTGATAGGCGCCAGACTCGCGGACTTCGGGCTGGCGCCAGCCTTTCTGTTGGGAATTGACCTGAAGGCGCTCTGCACTCCGGAAGAAGCGGCAATCGTAAACGCATTTCTCGCCGCGATGAACGAAAACAATCCGGCGTGGATGGCCTTCGTTCGGGCCAGAGGCGTGGGTGATCATGTCGAAGAAGACGCACGGGCTCAGCTTGACGCCTTTCGAAAAGGGTTTGAATAGATTCCCCATTAGAAAGCTCGTCTCTTGCGGCGAACCTGAAGGCCGTCCCAAAGCCGAACGTCCTCGTGCGCCGCCGCATCCAATTCGCGCAGGAACGAGAGCCATGGTTCCGGGATGCTTTCAATCGGATGCGTAGGCAAGATGTTCTCCCTTCATGTCGGTCAGGAGATTCCAGTGGGCTGCAGCGGGAGAGCGATGCTCTCGCAGCCATGCTCTCTCAGCTTGGGTCATCGAGTCGTGGCAAAAGGTATCTTCGCGTGCAAGCCGGGCTCTCTCCAGAACCTCCAAACACGACCGAAGCTTTCTAGCCCGCTCGCTCTCCTTCCTGCCCTCCGACACTTCACTCGCCAGAGAGACAGCAAATCCCAATCGGTTTTGTCGATCGTGTACCTTGGCGTTTCGAACCAGCCAGTCCCAGTCCATATCAACGTAGGTCATAGCTAACCATGGCAACCCCTCAGCAACACGGGCGTCAAGATTTGGTTCATTCAGTGCCTCCAGCAAGACCTCCGCGGGGTTCCGTCGTCTCCTGCTTCGAAGATAGGAGAATCCTGGATAACCGAGCGCGCCCAGTTCCGCACTGAAATCGCGCTTGTGCGAAGACACGGGCATCACCACTTCCTCGGATCGCAACGGCAGCGCCGTAGCCGGTAGATTCAGCACCTTGAGAGCCTTGCGTACGAATCGTTCCGACAGCGGACGATGCCCCTTCTCCATCATCGACAAGCAGGCTTGGGTGACATCAAGCGCCAGGGCAGCTTGCTCTTGAGTCCAGTGCTTCTCCAATCGCGCCTCTTTCAACAGGTTCCCGTCCATGGTGATCTTTAATTAACTCCAAGGGCTATGAATAATATAACAAGTGTTGTTATGTTGTTCGATAACCTGCTTCCCGCTTAAATCGGCTTAATGGACGTCGGTTGCTCTGTTCGCTGTGCGGATCTCACTGATTCTAAAGAGAATAGCTAGCGGGAAGAGTGGGTAACGCCTCTGCTGGACACCCACCCAAGTCATTGATTCTATGGAAGTTGGCGGAGAGAGTGGGATTCTCTAACTGCCATTTCCAGCAAGTGCCGATGAATCCTACACTTCCGCGATAATACCCTGTGGTTATTAGGTTTACAAGCGAATCGATTCTCCGGCTACAGTTTCTATAGTTTCCCTTATTCGCTGCATTTCCACGTAGAACGGTATCACTGGTATCAGTTAAACGCGGGGGGGGCACGTGGGCCGCGTATCTTACCTGCGCGAGAAAGGAACGGTCAAACCGGACGCAGGCGTAGGGTGTGCGTGTGCAACGATGACACAACCTCGATTCATCGTTCTGGAGTCGCCAGTGCCCATGCAGATTCGACCACCGCGATGCATTTCGCCTGCGTCAAATGCCTGGATGGGAGCGAGTGCGGAGCAAGGTGGCTGTGATGAGCGGTTGGGGAGACCGGGGGCGCGGGAGGCGGGGCGCGCGCTTAGTTTTTCCCTGCTAGGGAAGATTGACGGCGAGGGCGTAGATGTCTCCGCCGCCGTGGTTGACCTGGACGAGCAAAGAACCGTCCGGAGCGAAGCCCCAAAAACCACAGCGCATGACGCCGGCCTGCAAGATATCTTCGAACGAATAAGCGCGCTGCACCCCGGCGGTGCCCGGGCGAAAGCGATAGACAGGTTCTCCGGGCGTCAGAATATCCTGAAAATAGAGGACCGAATCCGTCGACCAGGCGGGAAACGAAAGAGCTGTGCCTTGCGCGATCTGAGTCCACTGGTGAGTGCTGAGGTCGAGAATTTTGATGGCAGACCCATCGATCGACACAGCAGCCAGAAAGCGGCCATCGGGAGACCAGCGGCCGTAGTTAAGTCCTTCGGAACCGGGAATCATTGTAGAGCGTCGCTGGGCTAGATCGAAAAGATACAGGCCTAGCTTGGGGGAAGAGGCCTGGCCGGTTCCCTCTTTTATTATTGCGAATACGATCGTCTTTCCGTCGGGCGATGGATCGGGCCAGAATGCGGATGGAGTGGGAGGAAGAACCTGCTGCGGGGGTCCCCCATCGGCGGAAACAACATAAATTGTGCTGGGAACACCCCCTTGTGTGTCTGCAAACAGAATGCGCTGGGAATCGGAATTCCAGCGTGCGCCGTGGATAAAGGAAATGGTGGGATCTTCCACGAGTTTGCGCCGGTCGCTACCATCCAGCCGACTGCGCCACAGTTGGTTCCGTTTGCTGTAGAGCATCCATTGGCGATCTGGAGAAAAGGTGACCTCCTCGATAGGAAAGCCGGACAGGACAGGTCTAAATCGGTGGGTGAGGGGATCGAAGCGGACGACGTCGAGTCCTCCACTCACCTCGCCATATGCGTAGATCGAGCGGCCGTCCCGGGAAGGCAAAGGACTGGCGTAGAAGACGGGAGGAAACGTGAGTTGCGAAGGCCTGGGTTGTTGCCAAGGCAGGAAGGAGGACTCGCGAACAGCCCAGAGAGCCTGCCGATCGTTTTTGTAGGCGGTAAAGATGTAGTAGGAACCGTCAGAGGTCCAGTGTCCGTCGAATGCACTCCAGGCAGGGAGGAAGCGATGGAGGTCGCCTCCGGAGGAATTGACTTGCCACAGGTGAGGTCCCGGGGCGGGACCGTTTGCCGAGAAGCGTAGCGTCCTGCCATTGGGAGACCAGTCAATGGCCCAGGCGTGAAAACCCACCAGTTGGTGAACGTCGGAGCCGTCGCGGTTGGCAACATAGACGCCAGAGGGATTGGTGAAAGCGATTTTGGTGCCGTCGGGGGAGTAGGCCGCACCATCGACCACGATGTCGCCGATACGATGGGGTGAGCCCCCGACGAGCGGCATGGACCACAGCGGGCGGTTAGAATCGCGCCCAACAAAGGGCACGAGCAGAAGCTCAGACTGGTCGGGAGAGATGGCAAAGGTCTTGGTGTTCTTAAAGGGCACGTCAAAGGGCGCACTCTCGCCCCCCGCCGCGGAAATCTGACGGTTGTTCCAGTGATCGCCATCGCGTTCGAGAAACAAAAGTCGCGAACCATCCGACGCGATTCCGCCCCAGGGATCGACATGGCCCGAGTTCGTCAAGCGGGTGATCTGGGTGACGCGGGGGACAGCCGGAAAGGCGAGGCGATATCCTAACCAGGAGATTCCCACAACTAAAAACCCAAGAGCCATCAACCAAGCGCCACGCGGCCTGGGCGCTGAGCTTAGTGAAGTCAGGAGGATCGGCGCCCGGCGGCGCTCTACCAGAACGGTCGAGCGCTTCGCATCAACCGGCGCCGTTTCCGGCAACCCGACGGCATCCGGGCGAACAGGTGCGATGAAGCGGTAGCCTCTTCGCGGAAGAGTCTCCACGAAAATTGGATTTTCTGCTGAGTCGCCTAGTGCAGCGCGGAGCTTCCGGACCGCGGTGTTCAGGCTTTCGTCGAAGTCGACGTAGGTGCCGTTGGGCCATAGACTCGAGCACAGTTGTTCCCGGGTAACGACTTCGCCCGGATGCTCCAGCAAAGCGGCGAGAATCTGAAAGGGCTGGTTCTCCAGGCGGACCGGCACGCCGCGTTTGAAAAGCTTCTCGTCCGCAAGATCGAACTCGAACTGACCAAAGCGTACGCCGGAACCCCGCTGAAATGGCGCTGTCACTCGAGTCTTCCCCCAAGAATGCGGAGCAGTGTAGCACCAAATAGCTCTCCCAGCCCTCCGTTATTTCTTCAGGTGGCGCAACAAGTCTTTTCCCTGGTGAGGGTTGCAAGTTCAGACAAGATTCGGTGGAAGTTCGGTTGACCGCAGGGCAAAAAGAAGGCAGGTTCGCAGAACACTTTCCCCCATTTTGACCGAGGCAGCGTCGTGAAAAGACATTTGCTAATTGCAGTCGCGGCTAGCGCGTTGTTGGTGCTGAATGCCTGCGGCGGTAAGACTGCCACTCGCACGGTTGGCACACAAGGGCTGGCGGCTACGCACTTTTCCGTCGCGGCACAGTCCGCTTCCACGTCAGGGACAGCTTTCATCTTCACGGTAACTGCGGTGGACGGTTCGGACAATGTCGTCACCAGCTACTCCGGGGTGGTGCATTTCATCAGTACCGATGGACAAGCGGTATTGCCCGCTGACTCGGCACTGACGAAAGGAACAGGAAGCTTTAAGGCCACGATGACCAATCTTGGGCCACAACACATCACCGCAACCGATACGAGCACCGCAATCTCAGGCACATCGAGTTCGATCAATGTACTGCCGGCGACACGTTTCGGGGAATACGGCACCGAAGTTTTATGGAGAAGAACATGAACTCTCAAAAGTGTACGCGCATCATCGCTCTGATGTTGTTCACCGCAGTGGAGATCCCGCTTCAACTGGCCGCGCAGGACAAACAAGATCACCACCATCTGCAACATCATTACAAAGTAATCGACATGGGCACTTTTGGCGGGCCGGGCGGTGGGATTTCCAACCCTTCGTCTCCTGCCCTGAACCGACGTGGTGCGCTCGTGGGTGTGTCGGATACCTCCGTTCCTGATCCCTTCGCCCCAAACTGCTTCAATCCTGAGTGCTTTGTGTGGCACAGCTTCCTGTCGCGAAACGGTGCTTTGACGGAGCTGATGTCGCTGCCCGGAGGTGCAAGCAATTTCGCGGCTTCGATCAATGACCACGGCCAGATTACGGGGGAATCGCAAAACGGCGCGATTGACCCAGTGACCGGGTATCCCGAAGCGGATGCTGTTATCTGGCGTGACGGCCAGATCGGCGACTTGGGAACGTTAGGTGGGAATCAAAGCAACGCCGACGCTAACAACAATCGTGGGCAGGTTGTGGGATCAGCATTGAATACGACGGCTGATCCTTTCGCAAATACCTATGTTGCCTCGTGCACGTTCTACTACCCCTACGGGGGATGCGCGACCTTCGCACAAATGTTCCTCTTCGCACCTGCCGCGACCGAGACGCGTGCGTTCCTGTGGACCAAGACCGGAGGCATGCAGGATCTGGGCACTCTGGGCGGTCCCGATAGTAGTGCATGGATCATCAACGAACGCGGACAGGTTGCGGGTGAGTCTTTCACGAGCTTTACTCCAAATCCGTCGAGCGGCGTTCCGACCATCGATCCCTTCCTCTGGGATCCGAAACAAAAAAAGATGATCGATCTGGGTGGCCTCGGGGGCACCTTTGGGTATCCGCTGTGGATGAACAATCGCGGCGACGTGGTTGGGTCGGCAAGTCCGCTCGGAGACACGACTCAGCACCCCTTTCTCTGGACCGAGGCCCTTGGCATGCAGGATCTGGGCACGTTCTATGGCCCATCCGGATTTGGAGTTGCACTATCGCTTAACGACGATGGAGAGGTTGTTGGCCAAGCCTCAACCCCGGACAATACAGGGCTTGTCGCGTTCCTCTGGAAAGACAAAGACAAAGTGCTGACGAACCTTGGGCTCGTTGGCACTGACACTTGTAGTTCGGCGAACAGCATCAATTCGCAAGGTCAGATAGTAGGCAATGCGTCCAACTGCGGCGACGAACTGATGGGGTTGTTCTGGGACGATGGGGGGCTCCCCATCGACTTGAACACTTTGGTTGTTCCTAGCACCGCCATGTACGTGACCAGCGGCATCATTATTAACAATGCCGGTGAAATCGGCTGCCTCGGCTCGAACCCCGGTGACACGGACGCACATGCTTGCCTGCTCATCCCCTGTGACGAGAATCATGCTGGCGTCGAGGGCTGCGACTACAGCCTGGTAGACCCGACCGCAGCGGCACAAGATGCTGTGCAGCGCGATCTTCCAAACGGAACGCTACGTATGCCGCTGTCCCGGCGGACCAATCGGTATCACGTCCCTGGCCTGCACTCGCCGAGCAGATAGTTCGGCGAAGTAGCCCAGAGAACTACTAGGAGAACAAAATGAACTCCAAGACATGGGCGCGCTTCATCGCTCTGGCTCTACTTGCCGTGCTAGCGATTCCAGCTCAACTGGCCGCTCAGGAAGACACGGGCATAATGCCAGGCAGTCTAAACTCCGTACCGTTGATTAGCCTACCCCTGGTGCCTGATGCCGTCCGACCAGGTACGGCAGGATTCGCTCTCACCGTAAACGGCACAGGTTTCGTGTCTGGTTCGGTGGTGAAATGGAACGGCAGCGCACGGATCACCACCTTCGTAAGCCATTCGCAGTTGAAAGCTGCAATTGTTTCCTCGGATGTCGCGCAGCCGAAGGGAGCTTTGGTTACGGTGGTCAATCCCGGACCGGGCGGGGGTACGTCGAATATAGCCTCCTTCGAAGTTACAAGGCCTACTGCCTCAGTTTCACTAACCACATCAGATGTCGCCGCCGGTTCTAACCCTTTTACGGTGGTGACTGGCGACTTCAACGGCGACGGCAAACTTGACTTGGCCGTGGTCAATAGCGGCGTCAGCATCTTCTTGGGTAACGGCGACGGCACCTTCCGAGCGCATGGCGACTACACCACAGGACCTAGTCCGGCAGCCGTGGCGGTGGGAGATTTCAATGGTGACGGCAAGCTGGACCTGGCGGTGGCCGACAACGGTGGTGACGTCAACATTCTCTTAGGGAACGGCGACGGCACCTTCCGGCCGCATGTCGGCTACGCGACAGGAAATAGTCCTTCCTCAGTGGCAGTGGGAGATTTCAACGGCGACGGCAAACTCGACCTGGCTGTAGCGAACAGTGGCGCAAGCAACGGCATCAGCAACGTGAGCGTGCTCCTCGGCAAGGGGGACGGGACGTTTGACGCGGCGGTGAACTACAGTGCCGGATTTGGGGCGAACTCAGTTGCGGTTGGAGATTTCAATCGCGACGGCAGGCTGGATCTGGTTGTATCGAATTTTGGCACCGGCAACGTGAGCGTGCTCTTGGGCAAGGGGGACGGAACCTTCCAGACCCCTGTGGACTATGGCGCCTTCATTCCGGTTTCGGTGGCAGTGGGAGATTTTAACGGGGACGGCAAACTCGACCTGGCTGTGGCGAGCATCCCTTCGGGCAACGTTGGCCCTGGCACTGTAAGCATATTGTTGGGCAAGGGCGATGGGACTTTCCAGTCGGCCGTGGATTACAGCGTGGGCTCGAATCTCGCAGCGGTGGCGGTGGGAGATTTCAATGGTGACGGCAAACTGGACCTGGCGGTGGCCAACGGCGGCGGCGACGTCAGCATTCTTCTAGGCAAGGGTGATGGAACGTTCCAGCCGCCCGTGGATTATATCGCCGACCTATATTCCTATTCGATAGCGGTAGGGGATTTCAATCGCGACGGCAGGCTCGATATGGCCGTCGCCGACCCAGCCGATTCAAGCGTTTCCATCCTATTGCAGCCCCCGCTGGTTTCGGGCTTGGACGCTGTCGTCGAGCCCTCGAACCTGGTTTTTGTCACTCAACTAGCGGGCACTCCGAGCCCAGTGCAGCCTGTCCGGCTGAGCAACTATGGCACACGGACGCTCAATATCACCAGCATCACGGCGAGCGGGGACTTCATCCAAACCAACACGTGTGGCCCGACCCTCGCAGCCGGAGTCAGCTGCACGATCAATGTGGCCTTCAAACCCACCCAAGGCGGAACACGAACCGGGACATTGACGGTTACGGATAACGCTCCCAACAGCCCCCAGCGGGTCTCGCTTAGTGGCACGGGTACGGTGGTGGAACTTTCTCCGACGAGCCTGAAATTTGCCTGTATCCCTGAACCCATCGGCCATTGCACATGCTTCCCGTCGGGGACGACCACGTTAACCAACGTTGGTAGCACGACGCTGAGCATCAGCGACGTTGCGATCTCGGGCCCTTTCACCCAGACCAACACTTGTGGTGCGAGCGTCACAGCAGACCACTCCTGCAGCATCAATGTGACATGGTCGCGATCACCCGGGAGCGGCGCAGTCACGATCAGCGACAATGGCGGCGGCAGTCCGCAGACGGTCTCCTTGGAGGGAACCATCTTGTGCCGCCGCTGACCCGGGAAGGGACCTCAGTGCTGCCACTACGTTGCCAATGGCCAAACTCGCTACTTCACCGTTGCGCGGATAGCGAACCTCGCATCCTTGAGTCAATGTGAATTTACGAAAATCTTCGCCATAAGCGGCCAATCGCTTCCCATTTTGATTCAGGTGGTCTGGAGTTTTCTTATCTCGGCAAGGATCTTGATGAGGCGGATGGAGAGCCTGAGGAGACGCTTGCGAGCATTGCCGTCAGGGAGAGAACGGCGGAACATTTCCATGATGTGTTGAGCGGCGATTAAGGACTCGATGAGGCCGTCGAGGCCTGCACGTACGGGTGCGGTAGATGTTTTGGGTTGGGGAGCCAGATGCCTGGGTTGGGAGCGAGCCAGTTGGAACTCGCGCTCGAGATCGGTGAGGGCGACATCGACGTAGCGCATAGTCATGGCCGGATCGACGTGACCGAGCAACTTCATCAGGATGGGGAAGCTGACGCCGGAGCGAAGCATCTCTGTGGCGTAGGTATGCCTGAACTGATGAGGGACGATATCTGTGGGGAGTCCGAGCGAGTGACAGACCTGATGCAAGTAATCGCGGAGTTGAACCAGGATAGCTACTTTGCTTCCGGTACGCGCCAGAAGCCGTCCATCGGCAGGCAGAGGATCCAGAGAGCGGAAGAAGCGCAGGCGATGTACAAGATCACGGACGAAGGCATCGACGGGGACCATGCGTTCGGTCTTGAGTTTGCCGAGGGGGACATGAATCGCCCATTGGTTTGGCCCCGTGGAGTGCAGACAGTCATCGGAGAGATCGCCGCATTCGCCGATACGCATGCCGGTGTAGCGGAGTAACAGGAAGACATTTCTGCATCATCACGGGCGAAAAAGCGAAGCGGCAAACACACGAGAAGATGCTATTTACCATAGGCTTGGGATGAAACGTAAAGCCACACTCATCGCCCGAATCCTCTGGTTCTGCGTTGCTGCGAAAGAGGGTCTGTATCCATCCTCGCGGCAGAGCACTGCGTCATCACCCTCTCTATAGAGAGAGAGGGGTGAAATGTCGCCAAGCGAATTTTTGCAAGGCGACAACCTTGAAATCGAACTTAATCGCCTGCCTGCCAGCGACTTAACTCGCAAGGCGACATTGGCGACAATTGGCGACATTTTAACTTTGTCGCATCGCGTGGCGACATCGCAAAATGTCGCCATGATTGGTCGTTAGACCCGCTGGTTGGCATCCCGACGGCAACCGCCTAGGGACAGCGTTAGCCATTTGTACCCTGCCGTGAATTGTGGCGGGGAGCCTGTCGCCCAGACTATCGGCGGCGGAATTGAGCATCATGTCCGATGAAAACCCAGCAGTCCATCCAGCAGTCCAACCTACAAAATTAGAAATCCTGACCGCAGCGGCGAAAGCCCGTCTCGCGGAAGGCTACGCTATTCTCCCGCTGCACCCGGAGACGAAGCAGCCCTTCGCCTGCCATGAGACGACGACCAGCCGTGTCTGGCACAACGGCGTCCACTCTGTCCTGTCCGCCAGTTTCGGTCCACCCCGGAAGTACGTCCACGAGAAGACGGGAAAGACTCTGTGGACTACCCCGGCGATGAAGGCATGGGAAGACGGTCACGAATGCAATCACGCCGTCGCCCTGCAACTCAGCGACCTCACCGTCATCGACATTGATGCAGGCATCGACTCCGAAGCCGAACTCAAAGAGTTCCTCGCGGACTTTCACATCTCCGAGACTCGCTGCATCCGCTCCGGTCGGACGAGCAGTTTTGGCGTCCATCTCTATTACCAAGGCTGGATGCAATCGTCTCCCGAACCGCTAGAAATCAGTTGGCACGGGAAGACCATCAAAGTCGCGGGAGAAGGTTCATTCCATGCAAGCGGCCAGCAGTACATCCGGATCTGGCACGGTTCGCTTGAACCGACACCGGTATCGCTGTTCACGGAGATGATTGAGACGTGGTGTCCCTCAAAGCAAACGTCACCTTCACCCTCGCCATCGTTTGATGGTGACTCCGTGACCGACGAACAGTTCGAAGCGTGGTTGGATAAGAACCACGAGAACGTTGAGCACGCTGGCTTCAACAAGCAGAAGAACGCCGACGAGTACATCCGTGTCGATGGATGCCCTTGGAAGGGACTTCACACATCGCCCGACGGCCCCAAGGACTTCGCCATTTATCGCGGGGATGGTCCGCTGGCCATCAAATGTGTACACGAGAGTTGCAAGGCAGGCTGGACAGAATCATCCGGCTGGAAGTCTTACAAGGCATGGTTGACGAAAAAGAACGGTGTCATCCCGATGCAGGAGTCGGGCACCGTCTTCGTGGGCAAGAAAGCACCTACATCATTCACGGCACCCACGTCACTGAAATCGAAGTTCTCCCATCCACTGTACACCGTGGCAACAGTGCCGTCCGTCTCTGGTGGTTCGCAAGAGGCTGATGCCATGCCAGCACCGACGCCAGCACCGACGCCGAAGACACGCTACTGCATGACTGCCGAGGAGTGGGAGAAGCGCGACTTCTCCAAGGAAGAGTCTGAGAGCCTTATCGGGACAGAAACGAACGCGATTATCCGTCCGTTGACTAAGAATCTCGTTGTCGCTGGCGACAAATCCTTCAAGACGACGTTCTTGATGAGGTTGGGTGCGTCACTCGCATCCGGCGAGACGGTCTTTGAGGAACTTCCCGTCCGTCGTTCGTGTCGGGTTCTCCATATTCACGCTGAACTCAATCCGGCTGAAATCAAACAGAGGGTCATCGCATCAATCGCCAATCTCGACACGAAGGGCCAGTTCTTCCCTGTTCGCGACACTCTCGTTCATCTTATCGACGAGGAAGGCCAGAACACTATCCGAGAGATTGTCGAAGAGGTTAAGCCTGAGGTTGTCATTCTCGACCCGTGGCAGGAACTAATCACGGGCTTCAACGAAAACAGTGATGAGCACATGGGAGTCGCTCGGAAATTCATCACTCAATTGATTGACGATTATAAGGTCACCGCCTTTATTGTCCAGCACACAGGTCGAGATGAAGCCAAGGGTGGTCGCGGACACTCAGGGCTGAAAGGTTGGCGAGACACCCAAATTGTGTTGAAGCGAAAGAACGAACAGGTGGATGTCCGAATCGAACCGCGTTGGGGTTCAACATTCAACTTTACGCTGGCGTTCAAGGACGGAACTCTTCATCCAGTTTCCATCATGTTCACGAAGCAACAGATGGAATTGCGAGAGTTGTTGAAGGGATACCCGCAGGGTGCCAGTTACGCACAGATTGCAACAGCGATGGAGATGAGCCAGAAGTCGGTCGAGAAGATGGTCAATCGAGCCGTAGAGAATGTGCCAGCCGCCGTCGTCAAGCAGGACGGTCTCGTCTTCCATCCCGATACCGTGCCCGACATGGACGACGAAACCCTTGAAGGTGCTCAATGATTTTGATTATCGACCAACTCGCGAAGGCGAGACAGATTTGGGACTTGCTCGTCAAAGTTCCAATTGATGATGAGACGCTCTATCGCCTCGTCGCCATCTCAGGACTAGAAGATTTCGAACTCGCTTGCCAGCAGGCGAACACGCATCGTCGGGCATGTGGGCGAGTGCCACAGAACATCAACCGCTGGATGAAAGACCAGATTCACATCAAGCGTGCAAACAGGGCGAAGAAGCAGGCAGGTGCCGCATGACAACGAAATGGAAACGACATCAAGTCACTGGCAGCAGTTACACAATTCTCGTCCCGGTCTCATCAGGCGACGGCGTCGAGGAGATGCTGTCGCAGTACTACGCGATAGGGGACGTTCACATCTACGAGTTGGGTGATGAAAGCATTGAGTACGTGACGGAGCACCACGCACGCTTTCTCCAGATTTTCTCGGAGCGATTAGCGGCGTCAGCATCAGCAGTCAGAACGGACGCGACCAAAGTGTCGCCAGTCCAGAAAGCGGGAACATGTCTTCATGGCTAACCCTAAATCAAAAGTCGTCCCCGGTCGTAGATAAGTTCGAAGTTCTCCAGCACATCGAGAAGTGTTCTCCGCGTCTCTCGTCGGATGCTCGGAAGAGTGTGCTCAACGAAGTCGAAACCGAAGTCCGTTCGTGGAGTCCCTACAAACGACAGGCCAAGAGTTTCAAAGTTGACGTCCAGTTGCTCGTGGAGCAGTTGTGCCGCGAAGCAAGGGGCCGTTCGCTCAATTCCCTTGAGTTGAGGATGAAGGCCGCTCGCGACGGGTACGAGCGGCCACTTAGCCGTCGCGACATCCTCCGATTCACTGCGGACGCGGAGTTGTCCTTCGACGCAAAACTTGACCGTAGAAACGCGAAGGGTGAGCCAGACCCATGCGGGGAGGTCACGCTCGTCGATATCAGCCACTTGACGAAGGGACAGTTTCTGTTCGCTCGGTTCGATACTGCGTTCGTCTCTGCTGATTTGAAGCGGCTGTGGAAGCGATTGACTCTCAGGGGCGGGCATTTACACTGCTCAACTTTCAAAGAGGTCGGCCAGTCGGGGGAGCGGCGTCCACGTACCGTGCCGCTTGCGGCGTTGGTCGCGTGTCGAAAGTACGAAACTGCGGAATACAACTCCGTCTGGGGGACTGCCCACTGCGTTGACGGCAACGTGCTCAACTTGACCGCAGCGAACATCGTGATACCCGCGTTAAACGATTCCGATGCGACCCGCGAGGCGAATAAGAAATTCAATAAAGGACTCGTTCTCGTCGGTGGTGCGACCAACTCGTTGCTAGGACGCTTCTCGGTGGACGAACTCTTTTACGGAAAACCAAAGTCAGTCCCTGTCTCAATTGATACCAAGAACCCTGCGTTCGGGAAGTCGCAATCACAAGCGTTGACCGATGCCTACGCCGAGTTGAGCAAACTGGAAGCAGCGAAGGGCGGTGAGGCCGAGAGCGAGGAAGTTGTTACACACGCTCTAGCGAAGCAGAAAGGTGGTGAATGATGAGCATGACAATCACAGAAGCAAAGACGTTCGTCGCGGCGGAACTTGCCCGCATCGAGCGAGAGAATCCAGTCGGCGTCCTACAGCCGTGGGAACCAGACGCGTGCCCTGCGGCAGCGGAATGGTGGGGACGGGTACAGCAACGCACTGCCCTCAACCGCCGAAATCTCGACCGTGCCTGTCTCCGAGGGCTCGACATAGCCCCGCCCGAGAGAAGTGACGCACAAAAGAAGGCGTCGGCGGCGGCTGGACGGCGACTGGCGACGGTCAGGGTTGCGTAATCGCGACGCCTACCCCCCTAAACCATAGGAGAAAAACGACGCGGACGCCTGGGGACGGGTAATTCACCCAGAAATGACCCTTGGACGGCTATGGGCCGTTAGCCGATTTGTATATATACGACGAGCCACGGCCCGCTCGGGGTGGTCGCGGCCAATCAGGGAAAGACGGGCGGCAGGGTGGATGCCCTGGGCGGGTATCGAGGGGACTCAGAGGGACGTTAAAAGGGAGGAAGAAATGGCACGATTATCTTTTGGTGACAGGTTCTGGCTGCGGGTCGCAGTCGGCGAACCTGATGACTGTTGGATGTGGCTCGGGAAGCACGACTGGCATGGGTACGGTCAGTTGAAGACCCGTGCCGTCAATTTCCAGCCGGGAGCGGGAGCGGCGAACTACGAGCCGTACACGCAGAGTCACATCATCGCTTACTACTTGTTCTTCGGCGACATCCCGAAGGGGAAGGAACTTGACCACACCTGTCGACACAAGTGGTGCTGCAACCCGTTCCATCTCGACCCAGTGACCCACGAGGTGAATATCGAGCGGGCTTGGTTCATGAACGCCAGTGACGGACTGATTGCCGCTGGGGATGGACTGGTCGAAGGCATCGACGCAGCACTCCCTGACCGCAAGAGCGTCGCGTTGGTCAAGGGGTACGAGATTCAGAAGCCGACCGACCGTCCCGCCATCAAAGCCCTTCGCGAGAAGCGACGGCGGGAGTATGTCAGCGACTATCGCCCCGTCGGCTGATGAGACGTCGTACGCCGTACTGACGCCCCGCGACCAACTGGCAAAAATTTTTTCTACCAAAAATGCCCTTTCCGAAGTCGGCCAAATCTTTCCCCGGCCATGCGTTCCCATAGAATCCCAGAAATCCAACTCAGGGGTTGGCCGTGACTTCGTCGAAGACAGACTCACAGAGACAGTCAGGACTCTCTGTATATCTACGACCGAAGTCGGCCCAGAAACCAGCAGCCCACATACCAGCCGTCCGCCAAGAGCCGGGAGGTGGGACTCCTGCCTGTGGCGAACGCCTAAGCAGGGGGGGAATCATAGGGGAGGTAGGGATGTAGATGTACGCCGTACAGGAGGTCAGGGAGGTAAATCCAACGCCATCAACGGCCTAGCGAAACTTTCTGGCGGGAAAGACGCCGTGTGGGAGTGGTGGCGGTGCCGTCTCGACCCGAATATGGGACCCGACTAGGACTTTCTAAGCCATTTATTTTCAACACTTAGGGGAGATTTCCCCCACGACCTTTTGAATCGAGAATCCGGGAATCGAGCCAGCAGACCAGCCCCGAATCCAGACCAGTCCAAATCTAAAAGGAGGGTAGCCCTCCCATGCCAAGAAGTGGGACAAACCCATCGGGCGGCTCACTGGGGCGACTGCGGCTCGGGCTTCTGGCAGGCTTTCTGACCTCACTCGACAAGTCCCACCGCCCAATCGATACGTTCCACCGTCTAACCTGTTGATTCTATGTCATCCCTGATGAAACAAAATAACGCTCTGTTACAGGGCGACGAACAAGTGCCTGATTCCGACGTGAAAGTGGGAAATCCATCAACAGTGTCCATTATCGGACACATAGCGTCACGCGACATGTCGTCACACGAGGCGTGGTCCTACGCTATGCTGGGATGCTGCCGTGTCCTTGTCTCTCCCTTACATCGTACAAACGACACTCACGGTGACTGTCTCACTGTGTTCTGGTTGACTCTCTTATGCTGTCTCCTCGTTTGTCGGGCCGACTTCTGCATTCTCTCCCTGCTTAGATTGGGCCGACTGGGCCGACTCACTCACAGAAAGTGCGGGCGTTGGCACGTCCCAGCGAGCGGGTTCCCTGCCTTCGGCGAGAGCCTGCCCCGCGGGCGGCTGCGGTGGCGTATGGTCTGTCTCCGACGCTCGTCTGACGACGCTAGTCTGGGGATAGCCCTCTGGTTTCCTTGCCCGACTTCGATTGCCCGCCTCCTGTATTTATACAATCAGGGCTTGACGCGAGTGTGTATCCATGGCACACTAGGTGTGGATTGGAGATGGATATGAAGACCGTGCGAATCAACGTGATTCTGGGCGAGAAGCAACACGAGTTCCTCAAGCGGATGGCGGACAAGAAAGGGTTGAACGTCAGCATCCTGCTCAGGCAGTTGGTTGAGCAGTTAATGGAAGAAACAGAGAAAGGCGGCAAGCAATGAAATCCCTATCGAGAGAGCAATTGACCAGCCTGCTTGACGCCGCGAAGTCGGAGTCAGCGACGGATTACCTGATGCTGCTCGTGGCATTCAATCACGGTCTTCGCGTCTCGGAGACGTTGTCGCTGACGCGGGGCAACATCGTCAACGGCTACATCACCGTCAAGCGTGGCAAGGGTTCTCGTCGCTGCGAACACCCATTGCTACCGAACGAACGTGCGGCGTTGGAGAAGTTGTCTGCGGAGACCGACGGACGTCTGTTCCCTATCTCGCGGGTGACGTTCTGGCGTCGCATGCAGCGATACGGCAAGGCGGCGGGGCTCCCCGAGTTCCTCTGCCATCCGCATGTCTTGAAGCATTCTTGTGGACGGCTGGGATTCAAGGGTGGCATGACGGTGCCCGACCTCGTCGCCTATCTCGGTCACGTCAATCCCGCGAACTCGCTGCTCTATGCCGAGAGCGACCCCGCGACAGCATCAGCAGCGTTCGCAGCAGCGATGGGGAGATAGCATGGAACCGTTCTTTTACGCAGACTGGGATGTGCCGCCATACTGCCCGACGTTGCGGCATGAGGCGGACGAACCGGAGCCGTTCTTTCGCGGCAGTGGCCAGCCATACTTCCTCGACGCGGACGGTCGCATCGTCGACGAAGACGGGAAGGCAACGTGGTGGTTCGCAGAGAGCGACAGACCAGCCGCGAAGCCGATGAACCCGCAGCCACGCTTTGCTGACCCGATGGACGCCGCTGTCGCTCTTATGCTTGATGAGGGAGCATTTTTTCTCGGGCGAGCATTTATATCGGTCGACTGGAGGGAGTACATCTAATGCCGACATCACTGGAACTCCAACGTCTATTCGATGAGGCGATAGCAGATGTCTCGTCGGGCAGAGCCAAGCAGCGGAACTGCGGGACGTCGCGGGATTGCCGAATCATGACTGGATGCGTGGCATGCAGTGGAGTGCTCCGGGGCGAAGTCGGCGTCGAACGCGTCGACGTCTATCCTACCGACGATGGCTTCGGCGTCATCCGCATCACGACGACAGGGGAGCACAAGAGCTCGATGCCTTGCACGGTGAGTTTCAAAGTTCCGATGACCGTGCACGGGAGGGCGAAGTGAGACGCAGCGACAGTGCGACGTTGGCGGCGATGAAGCGACGCGGCGTTCCCGAGACGTTGGAGAATTGGCTGCTCTGGAACTTCGCCACGGAGGATGACATCGACGCGGAACTGCTTGAAGTCTTGCCAGAGCGATTCCTCGCGGAAGCCGAGTGGCGTCTGGAAATAGAAACACGGTTCGCGGAGTGGCAGCGCCAGCCCCGTTAGTCCAGGGATGACCTTCGGGCTGATTGTCCGGGGCTTTGAGTGTAATGATTACGACAGTTATCTGCAGCACGGAATCCTGCTCTATCCATAATTGCGGTCGTGAGAAGGAGTGCGATGCCAATTCGTCACATCGCCGTCCACTGTTTCCTTTTGTTGGCCCTCGTTGCCCTCAGCTTTTCAAGCGATATGGCTCACGGAAGTCAAGAAGATGACATCCGGGAGGCAGTGTTTCGATACCAGTTTGAGCACAATGCGTCCGGGCAGCAGCAAACCGCTCACGATTATTACCTAGCCGTCGGAGAAGAAGGCGCGGACCCGTCGGACGAGTTCATGCGAAGATTCGCGGACCACAAGCCTCTTGTCCACAAGGCCTCGGCATGTCGAATCAAGCCTTTGACAGGCGAGGTCGTAAACAAGCGCAACGGAAAGCCGGGCCTCCGTTTTAGAGCAGGCTCCATCACGTGGGTCTCAGAAATAGAAGTGACGGTTTGGGGTGGATACGACGAGGCTAATTTAAGTGCGTCGGGCAATACGTACACCCTAAAGAAGCAGAATGGCCGCTGGTACGTGACGGAGGACAAAATGGAAGTGATTTCGATGAATCGTCACAGAGATGTGCCAATACTCCGGCGCAGATTGAATGTTAATTTACGAAAAAATCGCCATATCTCTCACGGACCCGGCCCGGCCAATTCTCAATGGCCCATCTATGGCTGGTTACAGCCACATCTGCCCTGACCTGCTAAGATCATGGTGGGGCGAATAAAATGAGAAATGTGCTCCACGCAACTTTCTGCTGGTATTTGTTCGCGGTGTTGGGCTGGACTCCCATGGCCTCGGCCACCACGATAGTGGCAAAGGTAGAGAAGGATCGCATCATTCTCGCTGCTGACACGCGGACCGGGGATTGGGATTTTACTAGGTCCGGTGCGACCAACCCTCAGGATGACTATTGCAAAATCACCGCGCTGGGAAGGGTCGGATTCGCTGTGGCGGGAGATGTCAATTACAAGAAGAATGACCCCGCAGACCCTGTCCCCGATTGGAGTGCGGCTGACGATGCACGAACTTCCTATCAAAGTCACCCCGACAGCATTGTCCAGATGGCAGACGACTGGAAAAATCGCGCCATACAGCATTTCACCACTTTCTATTTTGCAAGTGCTCAACATCGGGGGCTCCTCACACAACTAGCCAGCGCGAGCGACCAGCACGTACTGCTAATAGCCTTCTTCGCGGGCTGGGATTCCAAGGGGCAACCTACTGTCATTGCAGAGCATATTGCTTTGAGTCAAGGGCCGTTTATGATCAGCCTCAACCCAATCATCAGCGTTACGGGTGTGTTAGGTGAGAGAGACTTGCCTTACTCGACAAATGCATGGACGAACAAACTGAGCGGAGATGACCCTGAAATGGCCAGCGCCTTCGCCAAGGAATGGAGGGAAAAATCGAAAAAGTTTCCGAAGTCTGAGATCGACTGGCGACGAGTTGAGTTTCTCGTCCAATCAACTAATGCTTACGATAAAACTGTCGGAAAAGACGCGGATGTGATGGAAATTAAGGCGTCGGGTTCTGTTTGGTTACATCGCAAAGGTTGCGCCAAGCAGCAAAAGGCACCGTAATCCGTATCCCGGCGGTGATACTGCCTTTGATGAACTTCTCGGGAATTGCGGAGACTGTGGAGACAGCGTTGTCGGTTCTGAGCGTAATGGCCTGATAGCGTCAGTTGACATTGCTTACCCCCGCTGTGCGTTCGACCGGGCAGTCTAGTTGTTCAGACCTATGCGGCGAAGGAGGCTCTGGAAACGGGGGTCCGAACGAACACTATCCCATTGCGGGTCGACATTGAGGTAAATGATCTCGGTCTCATGCTTGGTGCATGCGGTGTCTAGCAATTGGAAGGCAGCATCGAGTTCGCCCAGCCGAACGTGGAAAAGCGCCACCCAAAGGTCTTTGACGTAATCGCAGAAACCATACCCTGAAGGGGTGGCAAATTTGCGCCGCTGCTTTGAGGCCTCCTGACAGAACTCGATGTTCTTCCGCCAGTATCCCTTCTCACCGGACTGCCGATACGCCGTTCGGAGCTCTTCAAGTCTGCTCTGACTCAAGCCGAATATTTCCTGCGCCGTGGTGTATTCCTCGATGGCTTCCCGCTGTCGGCCCGTCCACTCGTAGATCTGGCCAAGGTCGTAGTGCGACCATGGCATTTCGGGTGCGAGTTCGAAAGTCTTGTGGGATTGTTCTATTGCCAGATCATAGCGCCGGTTAAGATAAAATGCCCATTCGCTGAAGTCCATGGTGAATTTCGAAAAAGGATCGAACTGGAGCGACCGTTTTGCCTCTGCCACCGACTCGTCAGAGCGGCCCATGGCAGCCAGATAATGCGCATACCAGACGTGAGCTGGAGTGTAGCTGGGATTGAGCTCGATCGCGCGTTTGAACTCCCGTTCCGCGCCAGCCCAGTTCCAATTGAGAATCATTTCAACACAGGCCAGCGACGCGTGAGCTTCAGCCAGATTTTCGTCGAGAAGCAAGGCCTGCAAGGCTGCGTCTCGAGCCTTTGGCATCATCTCGGCGGCTGAAAGATCTCCCACAAAAATATCGCCGCCAGCGCTCAAGAGGGCATAACAATTGGCGAGGCCCGCGTAGCCGAGAGGATCGGACGGGGCTTCCTGGATGGCCAGTTCAAAGTATTTGACTCCTTTTTCCACGGGCTCGCGCGTGTCCTTATCGCAGAAAAATCGGCCTTTAAGATAGTCATCGTGGGCTTGCGGATCCACGGACCGGGCGCTGCGCAGCAGCTTTTGCTCCTCCGGCGTCAACTTCACCTGAATCTCGCGCGCAATCGCCTGTGCGACGTGTCCCTGGAGCGTGAGGATATCTCCGACTTCACTTTCATAGCTGTCGGCCCAAAGATGCCTTTCGGGGGAGGCCTCCACCAGGTTCGCGGTGATCCGCAGGTGATTACCTGACCGCAGCACTGTCCCCTCTACCAAGGCATCCACATTCAATTCTCGCGCGATCTCAGGCAGTGTCTTTTTCGTGCCTTTGTACTGTACTACCGACGTCCTTGAGATCACTCGCAGCGCACCGATCTTTCCTAAGTCCGTGATCAATGCTTCGGTCATCCCGTCGGCAAAAAAGTCCTGCTCTGGATCTCCCGAAAGGTTCGCCAATGGAAGCACCGCCAAAGAGCTCACGTGCGGTGGACTGGCATGACTGAGAAGGCGTCCGCGCACACTGGTCCAGATCAAGACAATTACAGCCGCGACAACAAACGCAAGGCCCAGAGAAAAAGTTTTGATCCGCCTTCGAGGAGGGCGCGCTGGAACAGGAGCCGCGGTCGGCACGGCTTCGGACAAAGAAGGCTTTGCGGGAATTCCCGGTGCGACCGCCTGGGCTTGGCGCTCGGCCTCGATCGGCGCTATGAATCGATAACCTCGCCGCGGCAGCGTCTCGATGAAGCGAGGATTTTCGGCGGAATCGCCTAGCGCCTCACGCAAGCGGTTAATGGCTGTGTTAACTCCGGCGTCGAAGTCGACAAAGGTGTCAGTCGTCCACAGTCGTTGGCGGAGGTCTTCGCGCAGTACGGCTTCGCCCGGTCGCTCCAACAACATGGCCAGCACTTCAAAGGGCTGCCCATGCAGCTTGATGCGTACTCCGCTCTTGCGAAGTTCGCGGGTGCCGAAGTCCGCCTCAAAGGTGCCAAATCGCACAATTCGGGGCCGCTCGGAAGACTTTGTCTCCATGGCGCAACTTTCGTGCCGCAAAGTGTACCACTATAAGGTTCCATGGAGAGATTGAGCGGTTCTAGAAATCAAGCCAATTGGTTTGCCTTCAAATGGTTACAAATCTAGAAACATTTAAGCGTCGGTCTATTGAGGTACATGCTGGAATCCGCGATTCTCCCGGTTGTTCGCTGGCCCAGATCGCAAAGAAGCGGCGACAAAAGGAGAACGGCAATGAAAAAAGTTCAAGCATTGGCAGTCAGCAAGATGTTGGTTGCAGCCTTGGGCATCAGCCTTTGCGTCGCCGGGATCGCACAGGCCCAGACCGACCTGCCAACCTTCACGGGAAAGTTTACGTTAACCACTGAAATCCGCTGGGACACGGTCCTCCTTCACCCTGGCGACTATGCAATCACCATTGGGTCTAGCAGCATGCCGACTCTTGCGTTGATCGTGGACAGCAAAGGTCAGCCTGTCGCCCGATTCGTGAGTATGATCGACGGTGGGAAGACACCTGCTGGGAATGCTTTGCTCCTCAGAGAAAGGGATGGACAACTCCGCGTCTATTCTCTGGCACTCGCCAATCTAGGAAGGATACTGGTCTATGACCCGGCTTTGGCGCGTGAAGCGGTTACGGAGGCGCGGGCTACCCAGACGGTGCCGGTGACGTTGGCAAAACGGTAGGTGCGGATTCAGAGCTCAGCTCCCCAGGATTCCTCCCCTGGAGATTAGTGCAGAAGGATTTTTGCGAAACAGACAGTTCCCGAAACAAAAACCACAGAGAAGGAGAAAAAAGAAATGCGAACTCTAACAAACCACATCCTCGCGAGGCTATTCATCGCCAGCTTGACGCTCAGTTTTGTGCCTGCCGGTCCGGCGCAACTCTTTGCCCAAGACCATTCCCATATGCACATGTCGATGGCAAACAGCGCGAGTTCCACGGCCTCACGTGCGCTGCCTCCGGCGGAGTTCGTCGCCCTCGACGAATGCGACCCGACCACCTTCAACGCCGCTTTGGGGCCCGATTTCTGCAAGAACGTCGCACTCGCAGCCCTTGGCTACGCCACAACCCTGTCGGATTTGCTCGCTGGCGCGCAGTCTAACAATCCAAGCCCCAACTGGGACTTCGAGCCCGATTCGGTCAGCGTTCCGCACGGCACAGTGATCAAAGTGGTGGACCAGGGTGGCGAGCCTCATACCTTCACCGAGGTCCAAAAGTTCGGTGGAGGTTTCCTCGCGCCACTCAATGCTCCGGGCGAAACCACGGTGCCGGAATGTGTGGGCGGCTTTTCGACCGTCGCCGTAGCGAAGACCCGGATCATTCAGGGCAGCACGATCGAGCTACCCAACTTGTCGAAGGGAGTACACCTGTTCCAGTGCTGTATCCATCCGTGGATGCGTGTGACCGTTGACCTGAAATAACTCGCATCACTAGGCGAAGCGGCGACCGAGCGCTCGATGGAACGGCTTGGTCGTCGCCTTCACTATCCACATGTGGCCTGAAATCTTAGGCCAAACGATCGGGGGCAAGTCAATGCAGGTGGAGAAGTTGACTACGCTTTGGAACGTCTGTTGACGTTAAATCTCTATTACACTCACCATGCCGCCCGAGGAGTTCTGAGTGTCAAACGCCTGTGGCTGCGCCCAGAGCATCGTCTCACACACGGATGCGATGACCGTAGTCCGGTGAAAACTGGCGTCTCGCGATTTTCCCGTAGGCAGACGAGAAGCCCACGAGGGCATCAACCATGTCCTCGACGGGCACCTTGCCTTCCTCGACTTCCTTGCCGTCGTAAAGTAATTCGATTGGCGTGTTAGGCATAACGCTGTGGGACCGACCAGTATGCACCGTCCCCGGTGCGAAGTCTATAAGTCGGGAGGTCACCCTAATCGGACACCTCTGACAAACGGGACTTCATTCCTCGTCAAACCACACGACATCCTGCCAACGATCCTGAGGAACGTATTGGAGCAACCGTGCCCTTTCGGCAATCTTGTCCAACGTCGCCTGCGCCTTTAATCCGCTCTGTCTTGTGACAGCGGCGAGTTCCCGCACAAGTTCATCTTCATCCAGCGCAGGGCTGGTCTTCACGGGCTTCTTTTTCTCCGCCGGCGTCACAGTGACCCGTCCGCCTCGCTTGTGTAGATACTTCTCGACGACAGATGTGGGAATGCGAAGAACGCGATAGCGACGTTTCTTTGGTGTCTCTGGCGAACCGAGGTCGATCACGCCCTCGACCTTTGCGAACTTTCTCGCGACGCTGTCCGGCGACACGTTGAGAATCTTGGCGACCTCCTCCACAGTTAAAAGTTCGCTCATTCCTCACCTTCCTGTGACCACGACCGTTTCGGTAACTTCGCCAATCTCGATTCCATCCTGTGTGAAGCGAGACTCGCGTAGTGCCTCTCTGTGACCGCGAGGGTATCGCCCAACATCGCGGCGATGTCAGTCAATGAGCAGCCCTGTCCTAATTGCCAATCAACGAACGTGTCTCTGAACCTGTGCGTCGTGTTCCCGGGAATCCAGACCTTAGCCTCCTGCATGAGCAAACGAATGTCATCCTGCCACTTGGTGACTGCTCCACCGATTGTCATCTTCTCTGTGTCCCAGAAGACGTACTGACCCTTGCCGTCGAGCAGTTCTCGGCAGAGGTTCGGGTCGAGGTGCTGGCGTACAGGTCTCCCAGTCTTCTGCCGATTGATGCGGAGCCAGCAGTCCCTTATGTTGCGTCGTTCCAACTGGACCGTGTCACGAATGGCGACGCCCGTCGCAATCATGAATTTGACGAGCAGCGTCGCCGTCGGAACATCTTCCGTTGCCAGCGACTTCGGTATCTGGGCTAGGAGTGTTTTGATTTCCTTCTCTGTCAGTGGCTTTGGCTCCAGTCTGCTCTTGTCCTCTTTCGACAGCTTGATCGTTCTCAGCCCAGCGAGGAGATCGTTGAGGTTCTCGCGACAGCACGTCCTCAGGAACCCACGAAGGTTTTGCTGTGCTTTCTGGCGGGTCGTTGCCTTCCACTTTGTATCCCACGTCGCACGATAGTCGATGACATCCGTCGCAGTCACGAGTGATGGATAGAGTTTGTTGCGTGACTGCATGAACTGCTCGAAGTCGTTCAACTGGAGCCGGAGTTTCTTCACCCTCCGGGCGGAAATGCCTTCGCTTTCTTTGGCTGAGATAAAGGTCTCTATGGCGTCGGCAATTGTTGCTTGCGGGGCTTTGACGACGATGGGGCGTGGGGTATCTCCCCGGTCAAGGGACTCTTGGAGTTCGACCGCCCTGTCCTCGGCAATCGACCATGTTCGCGTTCCGGCGGCTTTACGGTATTGTTTGCCGTTTCGGGAATATCGAAGGAATTTGGAGCATTGGCAGCCCCGGTAGAACTCGCCTCGGCTCCTGTAGCTGCAAGTCTCCCGGTGCCTGACGAAGATCGTGACGACGGGTCTGGGTTGGATCATCGCTTCCCTCAGAGTGGGTGTGGGTTTTTACGAGGGGGAGATGACTGGTCGAGGCTAACCCACGTTCTAACACGCCGTCAAGGTCTCCGAGGTAACAGATGCATAAACACCGCATAAACACTGGGTGAAATGCAGGAAGAAAACTGGCGGAGAGAGTGGGATTCGAACCCACGTTACCCTTTCGAGTAAACACGCTTTCCAAGCGTGCGCCTTCAGCCACTCGGCCATCTCTCCGGCGTGAATCGGATGGAAGGAACGACTCTTACAGAAGCCCTTTACTCCAACCGCAAATCCTGGCGATTGCGCAGCCGTTTCGTTCTGTTCAATTCTATGGGTGAACTCGTCGAAACCGCAACTTTGAAAGGATGAACCTGCAAGAATGACGGGAAGGGCAGCGGCTGCAACGTCGGAAATCTTAAGAGAGTTTTGCCGTAGAATCAGCGCCCATGGCAGGCACCGGAACAGACGCAGAAGTCGCACCTGAACTCGACGCACCAGCTGCCGCAGCTTTCGCGGCTCCGTTTTCGGCTGGCACCGGTAACGGGGGCACCTTCGTATTGTCGACCACATGATGGTTCAGGCAATACAGCGCCAGTTCCAGACGATCCGCCACTCCCAGTTTGTCGTACACCTTGCGCAAGTAGTTCTTCACTACTTGCTCCGTGGTCCCGACGCGTAAGGCAATCTCCTTGTTCTTCATCCCCTGGGTTACGCACGAAACGATCAGCGTTTCCTTCGGAGTCAATTGCACCTTCGGACGGGCTCCTGCCGGCCGGTTCGTCTGGTTGCGATAAGCTTCCATCACCCAACGCACGCCTTGCGGGTCGAGCCAGGTGTCTCCAGCCACAACTTTCCGGAGGCACTCGACCAATAACTCAGGTTCCACTTCCCGCGAAACAATACCGTGCGCCCCGCGGCGGAACAGATCCAAGGTCAACTCTTCTTCGGCTCCGGGCGTCACCACTACAATGCGCAGCTTCGGACTCTGCCGAAGAATTTCTGCGACTGCTTCCACCGGATTCGGACTCAAGGCCGCCTCAAAGATCAGCACATCCGCCGTGAACTTCGCAGCCGCCGACTGCGTTTGCGCCATCGTCTCGGCCTGCCCAACCACGCGGATGTCATCTTCCAGCGCGAAGACTTTGCGCAATCCGGCGCGGAAAATGGCCTGCGTATCCGCCACGATCACTCGGACGAACTGGCCTTTGCCGCCGTCTTCGACTGCCCCGAGATTTTCGTCCACGCTCACCGAAATGGTTGCCATTCAGTCCCTTGCGCCTACGCTCGTTCGAAATGGTATTCGTCGATCACTACGCCTACACCGCGCCGGCCCCGATCCTCGAAGCTGCGCACCACCCGGCCGCGGCAATCGATCTGGACGTCTTTCCGCGCGCCCACAACATCGGCCGGCAACAAAATCGTGAAGTCCACCATCGAGCCCACAGGAACGTCTTTCTCCATCGCAAACAGCACTCCATTGGCTGAGATGTTTTCCGTCTCCGCCGAGTACGCGCTCCCCTGGCTCTTTACCGACGCCGAAAGATGCAGCGGAAATCGCGGCGCACTCTGCATATCTTCGTAGTGTCCCGACCTTGCCTGGGCCTGCGCTTCGGTCATCGGTGCTGTTCCTTCTGCTGCCACGCTGGGAAGAACCTTTCCTGTCGGAAGCGCTGTTTCCGCTTACCGGACTCTCGTCCAACTCAAGGGCAGCGTACACCCTCGAATGGGGCAAACAAAGTTACCGAAGTCATGGAACAAATGGGGCTTAACCTCTTTTCTTTGAATGGATTAGAAGGAATTTCGCGGGCCGGACTTGCGCCTGAAATAGCCTATGGGAACCCGCCAATTTCCGGTCGAATCCGGGTCAATTTCAGGTGATTATCGGAGAGAAACCGAGGGGAAAGATGACTTCTGAATGCTGGTGTTGTTGTCCTAGAACTTCGTGACTTCCGTGAAATTAAAATCCTTCACCTTCATCGCCGGGACGACCATGTCGAAGGATTCTTCGCCGCACGACCGCACCGGCAGGCTCATGGCTTCCACATTCGAAAGCATGTGAATCAGGCTCTCGTTGAAGCGGAAATTCCGCACGCCCCCCTGCACGCGCCCATTCTCCACCAGGAACGTGCCGTCGCGTGTCATTCCCGTCAGCATTTTCTCAAACGGCTCAACTTCGCGGATGTACCAGAGCCGCGTCACCAGCACTCCGCGCTGGGTTGATGCGATCATCTGCTCGACAGTCTTCGGATCACCCACCGGCGCAAAAACGATATTCAGCGGCATCTCGCCCATTTCGTTGGGCAGCGCGAATCCGTGTCCAGTAGCTTCGATCGGACCGACCTTATCCTTGTACTCCGACCGCTTCATCCGCTCGGCCGTCGCCCTCGCGTAAACCACGCGCTTCACGGTTCCGTTTTCCACTAGCGCCAGTCTCTGCCGCTCCACACCTTCCCCGTCGAATGGAGACCCGGTCTGCTGAGGATGCGACACATCATCCCAGATCGTGATGTTGTCGCCGAACAACTTCGTGCCAATTCGTCCCGTGAGAAACGACCGCTGGTCAAGAATCGCCATGCCCGAATAGTCCCAGAACATGAACCCCACAATATCGAGCACCGCTGCAGGTTCCAGGATTACCGTGTACTTCCCTGCCTGACTCTCCCCCGGTCGCGCCGAATCGACCGCCTTCCTTGCCGCAACTTCGGCCAGAGTCAGCGGGTCAAGATTCCCTACATCGGGCGAATTCGCTTTCTGCCACCCGGAAGAGTCGCCCCCCAGCATGGTGATCGAAACCTCCGCCAAAGTTTGCATATGCCAGCGGCTCAACCCGCGCGAGTTAAAAATTCCATCCAAAGACGCGGCGCTGGAATAGACTCCGGCAGTCGTAAGTTTGTGCCGATCCGCCACCCCGACAATCTTCTTAATGCCCTCGGCGCGCAGCTCAGGAGTGATCTCAGCAGTCTGTTGAAAATATCGGGATGGCTGAGATCGTGGGGGGACGGGCGCCTCGCCCGCCTGCCCTGAGCCAGGCCGAAGGGTCCCGCCCGCAGAGCGGGCGTCCGGCATGGGCAAAAGATCGGCATCCGGATGCTGCACTTTCGCTAGACTCTCGGCCGACCGCACGACCTGCCGCAGACTTTCCTCATCAAACTTATTAGTAGAAGCCCGCGCCGTCCGCCCGCCAAACGCGGAGCGAACCGAAACCACATAATTCTCCTCAGCCACGTTCTGATGAATCGTATTGTTGGCGAAGCGCGTGAGCGCAAACCGCCCGCCAGAGAAAAGTACCTCGACCTCATCCGCGGACGAGAGTTTCTTAATGCGCTCGAAGATGTCGCCAGCTTGTTCTTGAGTCAGCATGCGATCGTTCGAATTTCTCCGCGCCTCAGTGTCTCCGTGGTGAAATCAGTTGCCCTTGAACGCCGACCCTACGTTGATCCCGCGAAACCGCGACGGCGCGGCTCCGTGCCCGGTTCCCATCACCTGCTGCGGCTGTCCCTTCCCGCAATTCGGAGTTCCCCACAGCGTCCATTCATCTCCCGAGCAAATCGCATCCACCGAATTCCAGAACTCCGTCGTGATCCCCGAGTACGACGGATTCTTCAGCATACGAACGCGCTTCCCGCCCTTGATCTCCCACCCAATCTCACAGCCGAACTGAAAGTTGTAGCGCTTGTCGTCAATCGACCACGAGCGGTTGGTCTGCATGAGGACGCCGTGGTCAGTCGACGCGATGAGCTGCTCGAGGCTAAGAGGTTTTTCTCCCGGCAGTAAGCTGATGTTCGTCATCCGGATCATCGGCAGCCGGTTCCACCCCTCGGCCCGCAGCGTCCCGCCAGATCGGTTCTCGCCGATCGTGTGCGCCGTCTCCCGCGAACTGAGATAGCCTGTGAACAAGCCGTTGGTGATGATCGGCGTGCATTGCGCCGCCACTCCTTCATCATCGAAACCAAACGTTCCCAAGCCCGGACCATGCTCCTGCCGAGCATCCGCCACCACATTCACCAGTTCGCTGCCGTAGCGCAACGTTCGCAGCTTGTCGAGTGTCAGAAACGATGTTCCCGCAAAATTTGCTTCCATCCCCAGCACGCGATCCAGCTCAATCGGATGCCCCACCGACTCGTGAATCTGCAACCCGAGTTGCGAACTGTCGAGAATAATGTCGAGCTTCCCCTCCGGACACTGATCTGCCTGATGCAGTGCCACAGCCTCTTCCCCAATCCGCCGGGCGTTCTCCACCAGCTTCAACTCGTCGATCAGTTCATATCCTTTGTTCTGCCACTGCCCACCAAACGAATTCGGATACGACCGCTTCTGAATCTCACTTCCCGCAAATGCGTAAGCAGCATATCCCGCGCCTGTCGAAAGCTTCGTCTGGTGAATATCCGCGCCATCCGATGACACAAACCACTGCTCTTCGCGATTGAAGTTCAGGTTCGCCTCGGCCAACGTGATCCCTGATACGGAGCGCAATTCCGCGTCAATCTTCAGCAGCAGATCAATGTTCTGCTCGACGGACACTGAGAAGGGTTCGATCTTGTACGGCGTGCTCCACTCCGCCACGGCGGCCTTTTCCGGAGCAAGACGAACATCTTCCCGTTTGACGCGCGCCGAGGCTCGCGCGATCTCCACGGCTCGTGCCGCCGTCGCTTCGACCGCGCCGCGCCCCAGTTCCGCCGACGCCGCGAATCCCCAAGCCCCATCTGCGATTGCTCGCACGCTCATACCGACCGACTCGGCGTCAGACGCGCTGCCCACCTTCCCGTTCTTCGTCGTGAGCGCCCGACTCCGCTGTGCAACAACGCGCACGTCGGCGTAGCTCGCACCCCGCAGCGCGGCGATGTTCAAAGCCCAGTTGGCAACGTGTTTCATGGAAGCACTTCAATCTAACACACGAGAGGATGCCTCATCGTTCAAGCTCCGCCCAGCAATCTGCCCGCACTCTGTACGTCGCCGCACGCTCGCCTGTGACCCCCATCACTGTTCATTCGTTTCGTCAGCCATCCAATAAGTACGATTCGCACTACGTCAGCGGCTAAGACCGCTGACGAAGGAGCCCCTTTATGAGCCTTTTTATTTCAGACGATCGCAGGAATAGCGTGACCGAGACATTCGAACAGGATACCTGCCCACAATGCAGCGCGCCCCCAGTCGACTCTCAATCAAGCAAGAAAGCCGACCTAGCCGGCCCCGGGATCGGCGACTATGCCGAACTCGAACAGATCCTACCCGGCAACTATCATCCCCTTCTCACTCCCAAAGAAACCCAGAAAGCAATTTTTCACCTGAAGCGTTACATCGAGGACAATCTCTGTAAAGAACTCAATCTGTTGATGGTGGAAGTCCCCCTGATTGTGGACTCTGAAAGCGGTGTAAACGACATGCTCGACCGCGACGGCTCCCGCACTCCCATCCAGTTTCACATCTCGAACGACCGCGACAAGCATCCCATCGACGCCCAGGTCGTACAGGCCGCCACCAAATGGAAGAGGGTCGCCCTCAAGCAGTTCGAATGCCGCCCCGGTGAGGGCATCTGCACCGACATGCGTGCCGTGCGCAAAGACTACTTCCTCGATCACGACCACTCGGCCTACGTCGACCAGTGGGATTGGGAGCGCGTCATCACTGCTGAGCAGCGCAATATCGAGTTTCTGAAAACAGTGGTGCGCAAGATATGGAAAGTCCTGGTCGGCGCCGAAAAATTTGCCCAGGAAATATTCCCCGAATTGCGCCAACCGCGCTATCCCAACCTGCCCGAGGAACTCACATTCCTCCACGCTGAAGAACTGCTGGCGATGTATCCCGACCTCCCGCGCAAACGCCGCGAAACCGTCATCCTGCAAAAGTATCCAGCCCTCTTTATTATCGGCATTGGCTGGCCCCTGAAAGACGGCTTCCCGCACGAGAATCGCGCCGCCGATTACGATGACTGGGTCACCGACACCAGCCAGCAGACCCTTCGCGACACTCATGGACTCAACGGCGACATCCTGGTCTGGAACAACGTCACCCAGCGCCGTCACGAACTCAGCTCGATGGGCGTCCGCGTCAACGCCGAAACCCTGCGCCGCCAGCTCGAGATGGCTAACCTTCTCGACAATCTCAAGTTCCCCTATCATCAGGGAATCATCAACAACGAACTACCGCTCTCCATCGGCGGCGGCATCGGCCAGTCCCGCACTCTGATGCTCCTCTTGCGCAAGGCCCACCTCGGAGAAGTCAGCGTCACCGTCTGGCCCAAGGTGCTGAAGCAGATGTGCGCGAAGAAGAACATCTTCGTGTTGGAATAATCGCCGAGTGGTTCGTAAAACGGGTGCCCCATTTCTCGCGCGCCTTTTGCGCGAGAAGTGGGGCTTTGTGCAATGTCAACGGGAGATAGGCCGGATGGCCGGGACCAGACGCGGTGATAGTCTAATATCCCTGCGGGGAGGCTGCAGGATTGGCTGAGGACGCCGGGATCAGCATTAACGAAGCATACCGAGACTACGAACCTCCGGTGGATGCAGCAACGATAGTCCGGCAGTTGCTGACCTCAGTACCTGATCAGCACCTTCGCGGACTTGACTGCATCGTGCTCACAAACCTTTCGGGACAGCCTAGCCAGACGCTGACCACGCTGATCTGCTCGGAGAACACGCCGGACCTGCTCGCGCTCACCGGGCTCATTGAGTCCGGCCAGGTCAGGCCGGTCATCGACCGGACCTATCCGCTAAGCCAGACCCCCGCGGCCATCCAGTACATGCGGGACGGCCACGCCCAAGGCAAAGTCGTCATCAACCTCTGAGCCACGGTGGGGGAGCGTGCGGAACGGAGCGGCGCCGCGGCTGCTCCGTTCCGCTTCCCGCGTCGGCGGTAACTTCCAGCCGCTCATGGCCTCGATAATGCTTCTGCGGCCCGACCACGTGGCGGGGGGAGTCGGGCACGGTGATCACGAAGTCGAAGACGACGTTCTCCGGCGAGCAGGTCGAAGAAGTGATCGCCGTCCGCGTATACGCGCAGGCCTTCCTCTATGATGCGCAAGAACGACAATGAGCGGGCTTTGATCGCGTTCGCGTCGATCGACTGCGGCTGCGCGGATCAGGTTGGAGTGGCCATCCACCTTCTGTCCAGCATGTCGTCCCAGGTACCGACGCGATCGAAGCTGTAAGACCGACATCCCCGTGACCCCATGAGGGAATGCTGCCGCGGTACCAGGCGACATCGTTTCCCCGGACGATCTCCACCCCGCAGTGCTGGCAGACAGCACGTTCTATCCGCGCCTCCGCCTCCTTGAGCCGCATTCCCGTGAGACGAGTAGCCGCCTCAGCATGCGTTTCGACGCGGGCTTCGTGCCGTGGTCATGACTTCTGACCCGAATCCACGAGTAGAGCGCCGGAGGTTATCCACAGCCGGGTAGTTGATCTTGGAACGGCCGGGCCGGGCCTGCGGGCATGATGATGGCCCCGGGTGTCGCGCCGGGCTCGCGGGTTCGGGGTCTTTCTGCGGGTGCGGGCCGTGGCGGGCCGGGTCTGGGGACGGTGTGCCGGTGGCGGCTGCGGGGTGCGGGTGGTGCTGGCCTGCGGCTGGCTAGCCGGGGGCTGGCAGGGCGCGGATCGTGGCCAGGACGGCGGGCAGCAGGTCCGCGCCGGGCGCCAGCCGCATGATCAGCTGCCCGCCGTGGCGGACCAGCCGGGCGGGGGTGGCGATCAGGACCCGGCGCAAGGTGGCGATCATGGCCTTGCCGCCGCGGACCCCGTGGCCTTCCACCAGCTCGCCCCCGGATATGAGGCCGGTGAGCTGGTGCAGCCAGGCGGCGACCGCCGCGGCGATCAGCGACGCCCACATCCACGCCGTGTTGACCTGTTCATACGCCGAGGGCAGGTGCCGCAGCGCGGCGCCGTGCTTGCTGTCACGGAAGATGTTCTCGATGGCGGTGCGGTGCCGGTACCAGTGCTCGCACGCCACGGCCCGGGCCGGGGTGGACACGTCCATGTTGGTGCAGATGAAGCTGTAGGCGTAGATGGCTGGCTCTTGCTCCAGTTCCGGGATCGGCAGGGCCCGCTGGTCCGGGTGCAGGGTGCGGCGGCGCCGGGAGCGGGGGTCGGCGGAGACCTGATCGGGGTCCAGCTTGACCCGGCGGACCAGCAGCACCGTGCTGTCCGGCCAGTCCGCGGGATGGTAGGGGGAGACGGCGACCTGCGCGCCGGCCATGTCTATGGCGTCCCGCCAGGCGTCCTCGGCGATGCCGGCCAGCGCCTTCCACATGCTGGTGATCCGCTTGGCGCCGATGGCGAAGGCCATGTCCGCCGCGGCGGCGGCGCGGGCCAGGTCCCGGCGAAGTAGCCGGCGTCGGCGCGCAGCGCGATCTTCCGCCCGGCCGCCGCCGCCCCGTCCCGGACGGCCTGCGGCAGCGCGGCCAGCGCCCGGCCCAGCAGGGCCACCACGGACGAGCGGGGGTCCTGGTCGCCGGCCAGCAGGTCGGCGGCCAGCGGGATCTCGGTCTCGGCCCAGGCCGCCACGTGCGGCCGGCCTGCCCGCTGCCCCTGGTAGGTGTACGCCACCCCGCGCTTCTTGCTGCCGTACACCTCCACGTCGGT
>CAVVXZ010000025.1:0-34103 GCA_963752175.1 uncultured Acidobacteriaceae bacterium | reverse complement strand
AAATCCAGCATTGGCAGCTGTCTGGCAAAGATTTAAGGCAACGTGACCTGCACCGAATATATAAAGTAATGCTGGAGGTAGAACCGGCTCCACGAAAACCTCCAGCGTCCCGCCGCAGACCAGGCCTGTGTCGTACTTCGGATCCTGGTTCAAGTCAAACTTTAAGGTTCGCGGCTTCTCCGATTCCATGACTTCGCGCGCTGCCTGCCAGACATCGGCCTCAACGCATCCGCCGCCAATTGTGCCCACAATCGAGCCGTCATCGCGCACCAGCATCTTCGCGGTCTTGAACGACGGAATCGAGCCGCGCACATTGACGATGGTGGCAACAGCCCCGCGCCGCCCACTGCGGCGAAGCTCGACGATCTGTTCGTAGATGTCCACTCAGTGCCTGCCTGATGATTATCAGTCGGTTAACAGGACAGAGTCAAACGGACAACGCCTCACATTAGTTGGCGTCATCCTGATCGGAGCCGTTTTCAGGCGAAGGGAAGGATCTCACGCGGACTACGTCCTCCCGGTTTGGCAGCGGTTTGTGTTAGCGTCGTTTCGACAGAGGAAAGACCATGAAAGCCGTCCGCATCCATCAATTCGGTGGTCCCGAAGTCCTGACCTACGAAGACATCCCTGACCCGCAACCGCGAAAAGATCAAGTGTTGGTGCGAGTGAAGGCTTGCTCGCTCAACCACCTCGATGTGTGGGTGCGTAAAGGATTGCCGGGTGTGAAACTGCCGCACATTCTCGGCAGCGATGTCGCGGGTGAGATCGCCGAAATCGGCGAGTACGTCACCGGATTCACGGTCGGGCAGCGCGTCTTGGTCGCGCCCATGCATTTCTGCGGACACTGCGTGAAGTGCCTCTCGGGCGTGCAGAACCAGTGCCGCGAGTTCACGGTTTTGGGGAATGGGGTTGATGGCGGCAACTGCGAGTTGATCGCCGTGCCGTGGGCGAGTGTCATCCCAATTCCAGACGCGCTCGATTTCAATCAGGCAGCCAGCGTTCCGCTCGTATTTGTGACCGCGTGGCACATGCTGGTCGGCCTCGCCGCAGTGCGCCCCGGGCAGACGGTGTTGGTGCTAGGTGCAAGCTCCGGCGTGGGAATCGCTGCCATCCAGATCGCCAAGATGTTTCACTGCCGCGTCATTACCACCGCAGGCAATGAAGCAAAACTCGAAAAGGGGCGCGCGCTCGGCGCCGACTACGGCATCAATCACTACAAGCAGAAAATTTCCGAAGAAGTCCGCAAGATCACGAACAAAGAAGGCGTCGACATTGTGGTCGAACACGTCGGCCTCGCCACCTGGGACGAAAGCATGCGATCCCTCAAAGGCGGCGGCACGCTAGTTACCTGCGGCGCCACCACTGGACCCGCCGTGGGCCTCGATCTGCGCCATCTTTTCGCGCGTCAGTTGAAACTACTCGGCTCCTACATGGGGACCATGGCGGAACTGCACGAAGTTCTAGGCCACGTATTCGCGGGCCGGCTCAAACCGGTATTGGATCGGACCTTTCCACTGAAAGATTTGCGCGAGGCCCATGAATACCTAGAGAAGAGCCAGATGTTCGGCAAAGTGGTGGTGAACCCGTAAAGAATTGGTTCACCTGCGTGTTCTCTGTGTCCTCAGTAGTTTAGAATGTTTGCATGGCCCGCGAACTGAACTTCGGACCCTACGTCGACATCGAAAACGGCACCAAGACCGTCAAAGACCTCACTTTCGGCAATCCCACTCCCGAGGGACTCATCCTCACGACCATGGACTCCGCCGTTAACTGGATGCGCAAGAGTTCCATCTGGCCCATGACCTTCGGCCTGGCCTGCTGCGCCATCGAAATGATGTCGATGGGCGCGTCGCGCTTTGACATCGCTCGTTTCGGAGCGGAAGTATTTCGCCCATCCCCGCGGCAAAGCGACCTGATGATCATTGCCGGCCGCGTGTCGAACAAGATGGCGCCAGTCATCCGTCAGCTCTGGGAGCAGATGCCCGAGCCCAAGTGGGTAATGTCGATGGGCGCCTGCGCGACGTCAGGCGGCGTGTTCCAGAACTACGCGCTGGTGCAGAGTGTGAATCAGGTCATCCCGGTCGATGTTTACGTTCCGGGCTGCCCCCCACGTCCCGAACAATTGATCTATGCCATCACATTGCTGCAGGAAAAAATCCAGAAAGAGCGCGGCACCATTAAGAAGGCGTTGAACATCATCTAGAAATCAGTTTAAGGACCTGAACTAAGAGACGAGGCGAAATTTCCTGCCCGTTCTTGCTACGTTAAGTCGTCACCTCCCGCTCAATAAACTTCACGGAAGCTTAAAGACAATCGTGATTCGTTTTTGGACCTCGATCGGTTTGCCGTCGAGGGTAGACGGACTGTAGCGCCATAGCTTAACCGCTGCGGTGGCCGCGGAGGCCAGTAGCGACGGTCCGCTGACGACCTTAAGGTTGTGGACCGAACCATCCTCGGCAACCGTAGCGTCAAGGGTCACCGCGCCTGCAAGCCGCTGGATCCGCGCCTCTGCAGGATAGATCGGATTTACTCGATGGATGAGTGCTGCTTCGACGACTCCAGTCGAAACCCTCGCCCCAAATGCCGGCATAGCTGCTGAATTCGCGCTCAGATCAGGAATATCAGCCGCCGTGTTTGGCGTCACCTCCACCGTAGGGGCAGATTCACTCTCCGAACTCGTAACCGGAGCGCGCAAACTGGCCTTCTCGGGAGTCGCTTCCGACTCTAATGTTGCAGGCGTCGTGCCTGAGTCTAACGGACGCGACCCGCCCAATTCCGGAGCGATCTCGGCGGCATTTTTCAGCACGTCCTTGGTCCTCGCTCGTTCAGGCGTGGGATCGGCCACGCCCGGACTGGGCTTCGGCGGTGAGACGCCGGGTGCGGCAAGGCTCGAATTCTCCACCGAGGACTTGGACGACGATACGGTTGTCTCGCTGGCTTCGGTTTCGGTCGCGGGGTTGCGCCAACTCCACCACGCCACCATCGAAACCAGCAGCACGGCCATCGCCACCAGCGCCGGAATCCAATAGCGCCGCCCGTGCAAATATTCGTCGAAGAACTTCGCCGCACGGCTCCGCTCGATATCCTGTGCATCAACGCCCCGCGAAGCGATGCTCGCAGGAGCGAAAAGCGCGATCCGGATCGCTGTGGGAGTCACGCTGTCGCCAGCCGGACTCGGCGTTTGCCCCTCACGATCGTAAGCGCTCTGGGCGATCTCGGCCAACGCTCGCAGGGAATCAATCTGTTCCGTGCCGAAGGCATAAGCCCGCGTCGAGAAAGCTTCCATGATTCCGCCGATGCCCACCGGTCCGCGCAAGGGCACAGCTACGATTGAACGAACTCCCAGACTAAGGCAGGCTTCGCGGTCCACACGAGAGTCGATGGCGGCATCGTTACACACCAGGATGCTCGCACTCCGCAGACACTCGCCCGATATCCCCGACTCGACATTCAGCGGGACCCCCAATTCCGGAGCGATCTCGCCGCTTCGCGCACGGCAGAGGATGACTCCGTTGGTCCGCAAGGCGACCGCCGTTCCGTGCGCGCCAGTCAGTATCCGCGCGGCATCGGTGGTGGCCCGCAGGATCGACTCTGTGGAGCGTGTGCCCTCATCGAGGGCTTGGCGTATAACTTCGACCAGATCAAGAGGATCGGAATCGTGCGGCGGTGTTGGCTGCCCCAAATGCAAGGGGATTGGAAGGGCGTCAGGACCCGGTAAGGCTAACCTCGAGAAGTTGGAAAGCGGCGAATTGTCCATGGCACGGCCCTAGCGATCGGAGTTGGCCAGTGACGAAGCCGCGAGTGGCAAAGAGTTTGTCGCAAAATGAGGGCTCTGTCAATCCCCAGAAGGCCTTCCCGAACGCCCACGCAGAAAGGCTTTCAACCGCGGGGTCCCACCGCGCTATAATGTCGGAAAGTGGACCCTGGGGTGTTTTATGCAGCGTCTTCACGTCGCGTCCTTCCTGTTTCTTTCCGTTCTTCTTCCTGCGATTCTTGTCAATGCACAAAGCGCCGCCTCCGCTCCGCAACAAGACCCTCTGCCAACGCCCGTGTCAAACACTCAGACGCCGAGGTATTCAACGCCCGCGCCGCCGATTCCCAAGAATGCACCGCCCATGTCGAAGCAGACGCGGCTTGAGATCATCCGCGACTTTGAGACTCAGATCGTCTACGCGCGCACCTTCTTCCCCATGGGCACGAAGGGGGTCAAGCTGAGAGACGGAGTGGCAACCCCCAACGGGCCAGAGTTGCAACAAGCTCTTGCGATCTTTGGACCCGCGATCAAGCCCGGCGACCCCGCCCACCTCTCGTACGTACACATCAAAGACGACCACATTCATTTCGACATCAACGGCGGTCCCGTTCATCGCAAGAAGTGGTATGAACATATTCAAGTTGAGGGCGCGAACGGTACCCCAGTGCAGACGGGGCCCGATCAGGCGGCGCAGAATCCTCATGGAACTTATCTCGATGTCTACTTCGACAAATATGTCCCGGAAATGACCGCCCGGCAGTTGCGTGATCTGCTCTATCCCGTGCTCGATTTCAATGCGCGCAACAAAGAAGAAGCATATCTCGACACCGTTCCTCCCAAGGTGAAAGAGGCAATTCTGGCGCACCACGTTCTCGTTGGCATGAACACGGAAATGGTGTTGCACGCCATGGGTAAGGCTCCCAAGAAGGTGCGCGAGCGAGACGGCGACACCGAATACGAGGAATGGATCTACGGCGAGCCGCCGCAGGATGTGGATTTCGTCCGCATCGTGAGCGATGAAGTCGTGCGCGTCGAAACCATGAAAGTCGGCGGCCAGAAAATCGTGCGTACGGAAAAAGAAATCATCCTCGAGAAGCCCGACAAAGATACGGAAGCAAAAAAGGAACAGGACCGTTCCCCGAACGCCCCCAGCCTTCGCCGTCCAGGAGAGGACTCGGACAACGCCCCCAAGCCCTCCGACGGAATCTCCCCGATTCCTGTCGCGGCGCCTCCCGATACGCAGCAACCCGGAAGCCAGGGCCCTGGGGACTTAATAGGCAGCCACAAATAGAGAACTCATTTCATCGCGACCACCGGCGCATCGGCGAATGAGAAAGCCAGCGATACATTGGAATATTCCTGTCCGTCCACTTCCACATAAGGATAGACGAAGTAATTCAGCGGCTTGGCCTCTTGCGAAGGGCTCAGCCGCAGGTCGCGGCCCATGCTGAACTGCACCCGGTTCACGTCGTGCGATCCGAAGAAGTAGTCGCGCTTCTCCGGATGCTTCCAGGCTTCGGAAATGTCGACCGGAATCCATCCCTTGCCGTCGACGTAGAAATCGGACCAGCAGTGGTAGCCTGCGATTTCCGCGGAATTCTTGTCAGGCGGCAGCGGGAATCCGATCTCGAAGCGGGCGGGAATCCCCTGCGACCGCGCCATCGCGATGAACAGCGAATGGAAGTCAGTGCAGTTCCCTTTCTTAGCGTCGCACGCGTAGAGCACGTCGCCGTGTCCCCAGCCGGTGCCGGTCTTGTCGTACTTCATAGTCGTGAAGACGTAGTCGTAAATGGCGCGAGCCTTGTCGAGCGGCTGTGTCTTGCCCTCCGTCACCTTGGCCGCGAGGTCGGCAGGCAATCCAGTGATGGGGACGAGCGCGTCGGGCTGCAAGTCTTCTTGCCGCTCTTTCTTTGGCAGCGCGGTCGCCCTCAGGTGCGGAGCGGGGTTTAGCGCCACACGCTCATGGCGCACCACATCGTATTCCACGTCGAAGTGCAGTTCCGGCTGAGTTGCGCTCTCACTCTCCGCAAAGTATATCTCGTTGCCAAATTTCGACTCGTGCGTTTTCTTCAACGGCAGATCTCCCTTCGCGGAGACGATCTTCACTTCCTGATACGCGTCCGATTGCGCCGCAGGAATCCATATGCGAACCCGCTTGCCAGCGGGTAGTTTCTTAACGGCAAACGCGTAGTGAAACGTGAAATGGCGCGAGTCTTGAGCAACCGAGAAGAGAACAAAACTAAACACGAGGGACGATACGACGCAAAGTTTGCCCAGCATAGGCTTCCTTCTTATGTCCTCAACTGAGAACTGAGGACCGAAACGGAGAACTCGTTGGAAACGACACACGGGCGCCTTAGAGGGAACGCCGTCAAGTGAAGCCGCACTTCGGGATCCGCATGGGGAAAAGATGCGGGATAGGATGCCCGCGATGCGCTATTTTAGCCCGGAGGCACTGTGGAAAAGGGGCGATAGATGGCGAAAACGACCCCGCGCGGTCTACGTTAGAATGCCTGCGTGCCCACCGCCATCCAGTGCCGCGACTTGCGCAAGACCTACGACGGCAAAGTCGAGGCCGTCCGCGGCCTCAACCTCGAAATCCAGACCGGCGAGTGCTTCGGTCTGCTCGGCCCCAACGGAGCGGGGAAGACCACGACCATCGAAATCCTGGAAGGCCTGCTGGAGCCAACTTCGGGACAAGTATCAATCCTAGGCCACAGCTGGCGTGAGAATGAGCGCGAGATGCGCGAGTGGCTCGGCATCTCGCTGCAGGAGACGCGCCTGTCGGAAAAGTTAACCGTGCGTGAGACGATCGAGCTTTTCGCCAGCTTCTACCGCCAGCCGCGCTCGTCGGACGAGGTGCTCGACCAGCTCCAGCTCACCGAAAAGGCCGATTCCTGGGTGGGCAAGCTTTCCGGAGGACAGCGCCAGCGTCTGGCAGTGGCGACGGCGTTGGTGTGCAATCCCAAAATTCTGTTTCTCGACGAGCCGACGACCGGACTTGATCCCCAGAGCCGTCGCCAGTTGTGGGACATCATCCGCGCATTCCAGCGCGACGGCGGTACTGTTCTGCTGACCACGCATTACATGGACGAAGCCGAGCGCCTTTGCGACCGCCTCGCGATTGTCGATCAGGGCCAGATCATTGCCGAGGGCTCTCCCGCCGACTTGATCGAGCGGCTTGGCGGACATCACGTCGTCGAGTTTTCCGTGAGTGGCGGCTCCGATGGCGCATCGCTGCAGGCGTGGAACGGTTTGCCCAGCGTCGAATCGGTTCGCGAGGACGACGGCCTGGTGGCGCTGAACGTCAAGCAACCGCATTTGACCATCCCCGCGCTGCTCGATGCAATCGACAAGCAGGGAAGCCGATTGCAGCATCTGACCACGCGGCAGGCCAGTCTGGAAGACGTGTTTGTAAGGTTGACGGGGCGTCATCTGCGGGAAGAATGACGTCGCAGGAAGGTTCGGGATGAATCGCATAAACAGAATCGCGGCCGCTACAGTTTTCGGATTCGGCTTCCTTGTGTTGTGCGTAAGGGCGCAAACTGCGCCTTCTCCCGACCCAACTGAGGCTTTCGTTCCGTTCGAGCAGTGGAAGAGCGCGATCCTCGCCGGCGACGCAGCGGCCCTTAAAGCGCTTTACAGTACGAATCCCCCTGCCCAGACGAGAATCGGTGGTGTGATGCACGATGCCGACGCTGACACCAGTTTCTGGCTCGGACTCAAGCCGCGCAGCATGAAAGTGGAATTCGTTCGTCAGATCGTGCGTCCCGACAGAGCCAGCATGATCTTCCGCGCGGACGTCGTGTCGGGCATGCCCAACGGACAAACCGTTTCGGTGACCGACGACCAGTACTGGCTGAAACAAGGCGACCAGTGGCGCCTGGTGGGGATCGAACGAACCGACTCGCCCCGTCTGACGCAGCCGTCCGATATGAAGAAGAATATCTATCCGGCAGACGCGGATGCGCACGCCGAGATCAAAGATGCCGAAGAACGAGCGGCCCGAGCGCACAAGCGTTTGCTGCTGGTCTTCGGCGCGAACTGGTGTTTCGACTGTCACGTGCTCGACCTTGCGTTTCAAGGCCCTGATCTTGCGCCTGTTCTGACCGCAAGTTACGAACTCGTTCACGTTGACCTCGGTCCCGACGAGCACAAGAATGCAGATTTGGTACAGCAGTTCGACGTAACGCTCGACAAAGGTGTACCGGTCCTGGCGGTCGCTGAGAGTGACGGCAAGGTGGTCATCAGCCAGAGGAATGGCGAGTTCGAAGACGCCCGAAGGCTGACACCCGAGGCACTGCTGGAATTCTTGAACAAGTGGAAGCCCCAGGCCCGGTAGAAAGAGCCGCTGGTACAAATACGTGTCTCTTTGTTGCCGTGAAAGGCGGTATGTTCCGGAGGGACTAAATGACAATAGCCGGCCAGTTCACTGGCGGATGGCGGACGACGTATTCATCTCGTGCCGGAGGCACGGTTGAAACGTTTCGATCGATGTCAGTTTCAGGCGTCCTTCCCGGACGCGGCTCAATATTGCGATAGGCCCCGGTGTTCGAAACGCCGGGCTATTTTCAGATGTCCCCCTGGGACAACATCGTATACGGCTGAAGTGAGTCTATGAGCATCGCGCAAGAAACACCGCTCACTGCAACACCGGTCCACTCACCGCCCTCGCGGAACGGCCGCTGGGCCGGTTACAGCCATCTGCTCATGGCCCGCATGCTGGAGCTGAAACGCGAGCCCGAAGTCGTCTTCTGGGTATTCGTCTTCCCGCTGCTACTGGCGCTCGGCCTCGGAATCGCTTTTCGTAACAAGCCTGCAGATGCTGTCCGCGTCGCGATCGTCGCGGGCACCGAATCCCAAGATGCGGAATCGCTACTCGCGCGTTCGCCCCAGCATGATCTTTTCAAAATGCAGACCTTGCCCGCCGACGAGGCGCAAAAGGGATTCCGCCTCGGCAAGTTCGACATCGTGATTGAGTCCGACGGCAAGGGCGGATTCGAGTATCGCTACGATCCCGCACGCCCGGAAAGCGTCCTCGCCAAAGCCGAAGTTAACGACGCTCTACAATCCTCAGCCGGCCGCAAAGATGTCGTGGCCACGAAGGGCGTAACCTCGTCTGAGCCCGGCTCGCGCTACATCGACTTCCTGATCCCGGGACTGCTAGGCATGAACCTGATGAACTCCGGCATGTGGGGCATCGGCTTCGCGCTGGTCGATATGCGCCAGCGCAAGCTGCTCAAACGCTTCGTGGGTACGCCCATGCGCCGCGGTGACTTTCTCCTGGCCATCATGACCAGTCGCCTCTTGCTCATGGTCATCGAGATCGGCCTGCTGCTGGTCTTCGGTGTCATCTTCTTCCACATGCGCGTCCTCGGGTCGGTGTTCTCAATCGCCTTGCTCGGCGGCCTAGGCTCGCTCACCTTCGGCGGCATCGGTCTGCTCACCGCCAGCCGCGCGCAGAAGATCGAGAGCATCAGCGGACTCATCAACCTGGTCATGATGCCTATGTGGATTTTCTCCGGCGTATTCTTTTCCTACGAACGATTTCCGGCGGTGATCCATCCCGTGATCAAAGCCCTTCCATTGACTGCGCTCAACGACGCATTACGCGCCAGTATTTTGGAGGGCACGCCGCTGCTGCAGCAATGGCCGCGCCTATTGATTTTGGCTCTGTGGGGCGGAATTTCATTTGTACTCGCGCTGAGGTGGTTCCGCTGGACTTAGTCGACCGGGGTCGACCGAGAACGAGCGTCAGGACATCCCGTTGGCCGCGAACGAAAACAGGCTCGCCATGATATCGGTTTTTGTCGGAACCAGCCTCGACGGCTTTATTGCACGAATGGACGGCACATTCGACTTTCTGCCACCCGGCGGCGGCGAACCTCATGGCTACGATAAATTTATTGCCAGCGTCGACGCAATCGTGATCGGCCGCAAGACCTTCGAGACCGTTCTAACCCTTGGACCCTGGCCCTACGGCGGCAAGCGGGTAGTGGTGTTGAGCAGTCGGCCTGTCGATTTGTCTGCCGTCAAGGGAGGCGTTGTTGAACAAATGGCCGGCGCTCCTGCTGAGATCGTTTCAAAGCTTGCCGCCACGGGTTCCCATAACCTGTACATCGACGGAGGAATCACTATTCAGGAGTTCTTGCGCGCGGGATTGATCCAACGTCTCGTAATTACCCGTGTTCCTGTGCTGATCGGACAAGGAATTCCGCTCTTCGGAACTGTGCCCAGCGACATCCGCCTCCGTCACATCGCGACACGCGAATATCCGAGCGGCTTGGTGAGTAGCGAATACCTGGTTGCGGGTTAGAGGCAAGACTCTAAAATGTACCGCCGCCCGCTTTACGGCCCCGCTCGTAAGTTTTGGGGGAATTACGAACGAGGCCGGTTGCGGTGCTTTCGAAATGACTGCAGTTAGGTTTTGACTAGCTTGGCGGCTTGCTTCCGCACTTTCGCCCAGCGTAGTCGTTGCGCATCGGCGATCCGCTTGCGGGCTTCTTTGCTCAAGGTGCGTCCTGTCCTCTTGAGCGATTTTCCGCCAGCATGGCCTAATGCGTCCAATGCCTTCCCCACTCTTGCCGTCTCTTTCTGGAGACGGGCGTACTCGTTCCGCAGGGAAGTGACTACCTTGTTCAGGTTGGTCATTTATTACCCCCTCATAAGTAGAGGCTAACATGGGAAAGAAGATCGCAGTGGAAGATTAGAAACTGAAGATTAAAGATTCCGCGAAGCCTACTGCAACGTGACCGACAGTCGCAGCATTCCCTCAACCTTGCTCCAATCGTCCGTATCGCGATTGAAAACAACTTCCCGACGCGAGCCGGAATACCGTGTATCCAGGAGCAATAGCTTGTGAATCATGAATGCGCTGCTGCCATCCTCACTCCCGACCTCGTCGAAGATCGCTCCATAGAGGACATAAAGATGCGAGTCCCACACGATCAGCAGGGCCTGCTTGTCTCTCAGGAGGCCTACGATCTGCCAGGATATGTCGAGCGAAGGCGATGTCGGTAGTAAGTCTGCGCTGAGCATGATGGGACGGCCGTCACTCAACAGCTGCCTTCCCCGAATCTTGGATGCAACCTCCTTCAGAGATAAAGGATTGGCGGTCAAGGCTCTGTCTGCCAAAGCCGAGTCTTTGCCGCAACAGACGTCGGGGTCATGGAATACGATGTCGAGCGAAGTCAGCAGTGCATCGGACAGGTCATGCGTACGGGCCATCAATTGCGGCAACTGCGGAACGCGGACCTCCTGATTGGGACGATAAACCTTCCATCCTCCAGCAGTCTCCTGTCCGACGGCGAAGCAGGGCGCCATGACCGGCAGAACCATGATCAAAAGAACAAGACCGCGGCACCCGAGCGTAGTCATCAACCACCTCCGGCTCCGTATCAATTGTAGGTCGTTGGCGGCCCTCTCTGAACCAGCTTTGCTTAACTTTACACGCGGGGTAACCGCGGGTTGTGTTACCAGCTTTGCAGAGTTAGTCGCAGAAGGGCATTTTAGGCGAGCTTTCTAAGCCGGCCCGATGGTCGGCAAAAACCGCGGCGCCTGCCGGGCCTTGGTCGCTTGCTCGAACGAGTATGCCAACTTAATCAATGTAGGTTCGCTCCATGCCCGTCCAAAGAACGATATCCCTACCGGAAGTCCAAATATAAAACCCGCAGTCACGTTGATGTTGGGATAGCCTGCGACCGCTGCGGCATTCGAACTGCCGCCGGCGAAATGGTCTCCGGTGACCAGATCGGTCAGCCACGCGGGGCCGCCAGTTGGAGCCACAATCGCATCGAGTTGATGCTTGTCCATCACTGCATCAATGCCCTCCGTGCGGGCCAGTTGATGATTCTTTGCCACGGCATCCAGGTACGCTTTCTCTGTTAGTGGTCCCTTCGCTTGCGACTTTAGGAAGATGTCCTGTCCGAAATAAGGCATTTCCTTCTGTCGGTTGCGGTCATTGAACTCGATGATGTCCTGCAACGTGCGGACCGGCGCTCCCGGGCCGAGACGTGCCAGGTAGGCGTTAAGGTCAGCCTTCAGTTCGTATAGGAATGCCAGGAACTCACTGTCGTCGAACTTACCGAGAGTCTCGATATCAGCGGGATCGACCAGCGTCGCTCCCTGCTGCTTCAACACGCCGAGGGACTGTTCCATCAGCGCATCCACCGCATCGCTGAATCCAAAATACTTTCGCGCCACTCCGATCCGTGCGCCCTTAAGCCCATTCATATCGCAGTATTGCACATAATCCGTTTGCGATTTCCCGGCGCTGGCCGCCGTCGCCGCGTCCTCAGGATCGACTCCAGTAAGCGCGCCCAAAAAAATCGCCGCATCGCGCAACGTGCGGCACATCGGGCCGGCGCCGTCCTGACTGTGGGAAATCGGAATAATGCCGCTGCGGCTCACCAGTCCCACCGTCGGTTTGATCCCGGCCAGTCCGTTCGACGATGACGGGCAGACAATCGACCCATCAGTCTCCGTCCCAATGCCCACAGCCGCAAGGTTCGCCGAGATGCCCGCCCCAGTGCCCGAACTCGATCCGCACGCATTGCGATCCAGCGCGTAAGGATTCTTCGTCAGCCCTCCGCGCCCGCTCCATCCGCTAATGGAGTGGCCGGAGCGAATGTTCGCCCACTCGCTGAGATTGGTCTTGCCCAGAATGACCGCACCCGCCGCCCGCAACTTCTGCGCCACAAAGGAATCCTTGGTTGGCTTCGACCCCACCAGTGCCAGCGATCCGGCAGTGGTCATCATCTTGTCCGCGGTGTCGATGTTGTCCTTGATCAGCACCGGAACGCCATGCAGCGGCCCGCGAGGCCCCTTAGCCTTGCGCTCCTGATCGAGCGCCTCGGCAATCGAGAGCGCGTCCGGATTGAGCTCGATAATCGCGTTAATGGCTGGGCCCCGCTTGTCTTTCGGAGTATCGACCTCCTCGATGCGAGCGTGATATTTCTCGGCCAACGATCGCGCCGTATACTTCCCGGACTTCATCCCATCCTGCAACTCAGGGATCGTGATCTCCTCCAACTCGAAGGCCTTCACCTCGGGAGTCGCCGACTCGTTCGTAGAAGCAGTCGCGCGTCCTGCGGCAAGGGCAGGGAACAGGGCGGCGGCACTACCGGTAGTCAATGCAGCTTGCAGGAATTTGCGGCGCGAAGCAGCGGAGTCAGAAGATGGCATAGTCTCCAGGAGTCGAACCAGAATTGAACCACAGGCCGACTATTAAAACACGAACGACAGGAGAAGTTCACGATCCTGGAATAACGGCCGAAAAACTAACACGGAGGAGACGAAGTGTCACGCAGCCGTCCGTGATGAGTTTTTCCTTAGTGATCCTTAGTGTCCTTTGTGGTCGAGGCTTTGCGCCGTCAGCCGCACCCGAGCCCGCAAACGGTTGTGAGTGCCGAAGGAGGATGATAAGCTAAGGTCGTTCCCCGGCTGAGCGGGAGTAGTTCAGCGGTAGAACGCCAGCTTCCCAAGCTGGATGTCGCCGGTTCGATCCCGGTCTCCCGCTCCATTCTTCCCAGCTTGCTGGGCTGGAGATTCCGGCTTATGTCACTTTACCGATGGCTGAAATCTTCCCCGCTAATCTCTGCGATCGTCTTTTTTTGCCTTGCGCAAGTCTCTCTCGCGCAGGATTCCTCCAACCCGTCTTGGTCTGCCACCAGCCAGCAATCCGACCCTGATGGACGCGTCAATCCCACTCGCACCACGGAAACCCATAGCGAGGCCAACGGCCGAGTCGTCGATAAAACATCGATTCAAACTCTAGGTCCTGATGGGCGTTATGTGCCCTACTCCGAAACCGAAAAGGAGTCCGTCCGCGTCAACGACACGACGGTGCGCAACATTGAGCGGACCTTCGCCCCAGGCCCCAATGGTGAGAGAACTCTGATTCAGGAAAAGCAGGAGGAGTCGCGTAGCCTTCCTGGCGGCGAACAGAAAATTGTCAGGACGACTTCCAGCCCTGACGCTAACGGCGCGCTCCAGGTGATGCGCCGCGAGTTAGAAGATACCAAGCAGCCTAGTCCCGGCGTGCGCGAATCTCACACCACCGTGCTCACTCCTGATGTGAACGGAGGTCTTACTCCGGCGGTACAGATTGATCAGCGAGAGACCAAGACCAGTGACGGCACCATCGAAACCAGGAAATCCACCATGCTTTCCGACGGTTCTGGGCGGTGGCAGCTTAGCGAGGTTCGCGAAAGTACCAGCAAACAGGAGAACGGCCAGCTCCGCAACAAGGACGAGCGCGTCCTGCGGCCGAATGCGAACGGCACTCTCGCAGTCGTCGAGCGCACCGTCACCAGGCAGACCGACGCCGGTTCGGGGGAGACACACAACACAAGTGAAACCTATTCGACCAACGTCCCGGGACAGGCGGGTGACGATAACCTGCAACTTGTCCAGCGCGAGAGCACGGTTCGCCGCACTACTGCCACGGGGGCGCAGAGCACCTCCCGGCAAGTCCAGCAGACAAACCCCGGCAATTCCAGCGACAGTCTGCACGTCACGACGGAAACAATCGATATCGTGCGGCCGGGCTCGAGCGGCAATGCCGACCAGACCCGAACGATCCTCGCCCCGGATTCTGACGGCCAGCTGCATGAAGTCTGGGTTGACACCGGCAAGACTGGCAACCCTGCCGCAATCCAGGTTGACACCCGCACAGCCGCAAAGCCAAAGTAAGCTCCTTGCCAGTGAACTAATGTCCTCAGGCGCGGCGCAACCACCCCATGATCCGGTCAACGAGTGCGATCACGATTACTCAACGGCGAAGAAGTCTCCCGTCTCAAGACCTCCATTAGCGGATTAATGTGCGCATAGAGGATTTTGGGACAATGGGACCAGAGAGCGTATGCTCTGAAGCCAGAGTCAGCTGGCTGGAGCCGCACATGTCATCACTTGATCCTCCCGCTCAACGATTCACTGACGAGCTTGTCGTTTTCAGGGACTATCTTGTTGTCGTAGTCCTCATTCTGCCTGCAACCGTGATTGTTGCCTCGCCCTGGATCCTCTTTTTTGCGGGCCGCTGGCGTTTGTTTCTTCCTTGGTATCTCATTCCATATCCGTTCGCCTTGGCCGGCTTCGCGATATTCATGGCGCTCATCAATAGCCGAGAACTAACTAGCCAAGGGCTTCGCCCTTGATATCCCGTTGAATTTCAACGGATGCAGCAACTTGACGTTACAACGAGAACAAAATTCTCGTTGTAACGTGCATAATCGACTAAGGGCCAGACTCGGTAACTGGAGAGCAGCCCCAAGTCAAAAGAGTTGAAGAAGGCCGCTTAGGGGCCTTAGTCACTCGGGTCAGCGAGTGATATCGCGATTTCACAACATCTATCAATATGACGTGGCCAGAGCGGCAGTCTTACCGGTACATCCGATGCTTCCGATAGAACTCCACAAGGTGCCGGAACTGACTTCGGGGCGTAAGCGGTATCCTGACGAAAGAGACTCACGAGAGCAATCGCAATGATGGAAACAGTTGCGAACACTACTGCCGGAATCAGGCCCATCGCGCTCATTGACGGGTTTTCCCCGACTACGAACCAACTGACCAACACCCAGCCTAACTTCCACAACCGCCGCTGGAGTCTTTACGACCTATCTTTGATGCGAGTGGCAGTCAGTTCAATCGTGAAGCTGCGGTCGCCGTCGGGATCGTCGATCCTGCTGATGACTGTTGGTCTGTCCAGTTCGACCGTGACATTTTCTCTGATCGGAGTAGCGGGGGAGTCGCGCCGCTCGCATCGTTCGTCGTGCCACTGGCAAATTCCGCTTCCACACTCAGTTCGAGCGTGCGCTCATTCTCCATGAGAATGCGGCATTCGACACTACGGGAGGTACTGGAATCGGACGGCGGTCTGGTTTCGGGCGCAGGGTCTTTCGGCTGCTGTCCAGTCGCTCGTCTCTTTACGGTCACTGTGGCGGACTGGCGCGCCTCAGTCACGAACGAATAGAGACGCGAATGCAATTTCTTGTCGCCTTCCGACTCCTGGAGTTTGAGGTCGATGCGGTACCCAAGCCCGCCCAATCTCCTTTTGCCCTTATCGATCTCAGAAGCCAGTTTTTCGGCCACCGCCACTTGTTCGGCCGTGCCTTCGATGATGATGATCCCTCCCGAAATAACTTGTTGAACGCGTTGGATCTCAGCAATTACACGTATCGCGTTCACCACATCCTGGAGCTCGGTCGGCTGCGAAATATTTGAAAAATACAGAACCTTCTGAACGCACGAGGGAAAATCGCAATGCGTTCTGGAGAGCTTGGCGTTGCCTTCGGCTGGGCTGGCTTCCTGAGCGAGGACGCACCGAGATGAGAAAGTGGCGAACGTTAACAACAGGAGTGCAAATCCAGCGCGACCTGTCATCGGTTCAGCCTCCTAATTGAATCGGGGAGCTATTTTACTAGAGGCATGCCTAACGAAAGACAGAACGTCCCAACCGAATTCTCTTCCTATCGAATGTGATCCGCATCCTCTAATCAGTAATATCGATACGGCGATAGATATCATTCGAGACGTTATCCCTCAACCGTTTTTCGGTTCATGGTTCAGCTATGCCATGCTATATTCTGAAGCTGTCCGGACTGGGGTGATTTATGAGACTGGGGACCTTACTGGCAGCGTTTCTCCTAATGGTTTCCTCCCTTTTCGCACAGGATTCCGAAGAATTGATACGCGGCCCTGACGGGGGCACCACCTACCATGTAGATGGCATCAGCGTTGGTCCGCTACCGGGACAGCCCTTTTCAGGCAGAAGTACGACGGAATGGACTCGCACCCTCGAGGATGGCAGTGTCGTCACCACGCATCTGTTTGCCATGGTCGCCCGGGATAGTCAGGGCCGCATTTATCGCGAAGGCCGCAATTTTGTGCCGGTCAATTCGAATGAGGAACCCAGACGCTACCGCTTCCAGATCTTTGACCCAATTACACATACCCGAACCGTCTGTACAGTTGCCGCTCATACCTGCAACGTGACCAATTATTTCGCATCCACCGCCTTCACCCTAAGACCCGTTGGACCACTCGATAATGGCAAACGCACCTTGGCCCGCGAGAATCTTGGAAATGATGTCATGGATGGCATCAACGTGGTTGGATCGCGAGAAACCGTCACCATCATTGCAGGGGTGATGGGCAACAGCCAAGCGCTCTCGATCACACGCGAGTTCTGGTACTCGCCTGAGTTGCAGGTGAATCTGGCCATCACGCGAAAAGATCCGCGCGAAGGCAAGCAGGTGGTTCGCGTACACGGGGTGTCCCGTTCGGAGCCTGACCCCAATTTGTTCAAAGTGCCCGAGGGGTACGCAGTTCTGCGACCTGCGGAGTAACGCGCAGGAAACCACAAATTAATCTCTGTTTGTTGCAAGGCACCCATCTGAGGCAAGTCAAGGAGTCCATATTCATGAGACCCTTCGCTCCTTCCTTTTCTGTATTGTTACTGCTCGCGGCCAGCGCGCTGTGGGCTGACATGCAGTTGGTCAAAATGCCGAGTGAGATTGGGGTTTCCTGCCGGAAGCACAAGCCTTTTTCGGCCGTCGCTAAAACAACGCTTGCGAGAGTTTTTCCGAGCGGAACTCAGCGCATCGTGACCACAGAGGACCGCATCGCTCGCGACGGAGATGGGCGTGTACTTCGCGAACAACACTTGCCGTGGACGGAAGATCCTGCTCAGCCCGTTTATTACGTCAACATTTTTGACCCCAAGAAAATGGAAAGCATCCATCTCGACCCTCAGAAGCATGTGGCAACCACCCGTGCCGTGGATCAGAGATACGCTTGGGACTATGTTCCCTACGACGGGACCCAATATCGACTCACCGCAAAGCCGGGAGTCACGGTTCGCACCGAACTTTTAGGAGATCAGCAGATCAACGGCCTGAAGTGCTGGGGACAGCGTACGACTTATCTTTTCTCACCTGGTACTTTTCAAGGCAATCAGCAACCGCTCACGCGCACCTTGGAAGTTTGGTATGCCAAAGATCTCGGGTCGGATGTCCGCATTGTGGCTCACGATCCTGACTCGACAGCTGGCGACCAACAAACTGATCTCATCGGCATAGTATATGGCGAGCCTGATCCGTCGATCTTCGTTCCATCTGCCGAATATTCCAATCAACCTGCGCATCAATGAGAGGCTTCGGGCATCGCTACGAGCTGATTTGTTCTACCAGGATCACATACGGCTCTTCTTTCCCTCAGATCGCAGCTCCGCGGCTTACTCAGAACTCTGGAACTCCATGTTCTCGTCCACCGAAAGCTGCTTGGGCGTGCCTGCCAGATTCTCTCCGGAGCGGGTAGCCACCACATGGAACCCCGCTGAACTGAGTTCAACCGCGTAGCTATACGGCGGCCTCTGCCGCGCGACCACAATGTAGTTCGTCGAAATCAGATCGTCGAGCGATGCATACTTTCCTTCCGTCGCGAAATACCGTCGCTCGGCCGAGGCGATGGTCATCAAATCGGTCTTCACGCCCGTGATGTTGATGGCTCCCTGCGGCGTGCTGGCCCCGGCTTCCGCAGACGTGCTCTGTATCTGCTTGGAATAGATATACATGCCGATCGCCATCACAATGATGACGCTGAGAAAGCCGAACATGCGACCCATAAGTCCCTCCGCAGAGGCGATTTCACCGCGAAACCGCGCCCCTGACAAGTAACCGGAGGGCAGTGACCTGCCTTATACGGCAGGAATTGGAGTGAGTTCAGACCCGCACCATCCAGCACCAACAGGTACGTTACTACCGTGCCACCCACAGTCGAGCCATTCTCAAAGCCGGCTTCTTGTCGCAAACTACTCAGCATGGCAGCCGAATCCAACCAACGCAAAGACAGCCTCAGGGTCGAGAAGTTGTCATACCTGGTGCTGACTCTCTGCGTCGTCGCGCTGGTCTACGTTCTGGTCGCCAAGCCGTTCTAGCCAGACTCTTTTACCACCTGAACCCTCGAACTTGAAATCACGGCCGCTCCATGTGGCTGCCGAAAACCCGTGTCCCGCGGTTTCGCTATTTTCCTTCCACATTCCAAATGATCGTGTGCCCAGCGGTCGTCGGAGGCGGAAAGCGGCTCTTGCCCAAGGGTGTACGGCTGTCTCTCGAGCTAGTCGAGGAGCAAGGCTTCCGTAAGGGCGTGATCTTTTGCGGTAAACTCCAAACAACCAGAGCAAAGGATGAATGATGGTAGACCGGAGCTTTGTCGATGAAAACGATGCGGCGCGCGTGGAACTGAGCGAATTCATCGCCGGCCTCGACGAGCGCTCCTTCAAATGTCCGGTCGGGTCTGGCTGGACGATCTCAACCTGTCTCTGTCATCTAGCATTTTGGGATCATCGAGTGCTCTTCTTGTTGAACGAATGGGAAAGGACTGGGCAGCTTGAGAGATCTCGGTTTAGCTCTCAGTCCGTCAACTCCATAAATCAAGCTGTGAACGCAATTTCTCAGGATGTGCCGGGTGCTGCGGCGGCTAAGCTGGCGTTGGATGCCGCATTGGCAGTGGACTCGCTATTGGCTTCAATTAGTGACGAACTGATCGGTCAACTCGTTTCCGCCGGCTTTGAGCGATACCTAAAGCGTTCGCTCCACCGTCGTGAACATCTTCAGAAAATCAAGGAAGCACTGCACGGGTAGGCTGCAGAATAGCCGATTGCGCTCAGGAGTAGCTAACGATTAGGCGCAGTTCCATCTCTCCATTGTTGCAAAATCTGTAGTGCAAATCTGTAGTCCAAATCCCCTTATCACTCATCTAATCTACACTAGAGTAAAAATAGTTTCCTCGGGCTCACACTTATTGCCTGTCGTACACCGAAGTGCTCGTGACCTTCTTGCCCGTAGAATCGACTCCACTGATTGTGACCGTGCGGCTCTTGCCGTCGATAGACACTTCAATGCGACCGCTGGCTATTCGCTTGCCGCCTTTCTTAAAGTTGAATCCCAGTGTGCGGTCGTCGATCTTCGTGTAGGAACGCTGATCTGAATTCGGATCGCCGGTGACAGGATAGTCTTTGCCGTCGAACTTGCCAGTCCACTCGCTATGCGTCGGGTTACCGTCCTTGTCGGTGCCCTCGATCATGACTCTCACGTTGTCTCCCGCGGCCTCGTAGACAACGGTTTCGTTCTTTGGCGATCCTCGGCTGAACTCGGACTTGGCCGTGTGTAACTTCCAGGTGCCTAGATTCGCGTCGGCGGCGAAGCACAGTTCTGCTGCGACGAAACACAGTGCCACAGTGAGTATGATCGCTTGCGCCTTCATGCACGCCCCGTGCAACTACTGATCCAGCGTAGAGAGCGATTGGCACGAGGGGATACTGGCAGAAATTACAGGGACATCGATCTTCGCCCACAACCTGGGACGAGCTAATGAGACGGCTTAGCCGCTCGCCTCAGTCGGGTCTCCGTGCGGGCTGTTATTTCTGCCAGTTATTGGGGTGGCACGGTGCTTATAAACTAGTAAGGCCCACGACCTTGATCTGAATTAAAGGCATTCGTTTGCAAGGGTCCGCTCTGAAAAAGTCTGACGCACGTCGTGCGTGCAGCCCAAGAGGCGACGGCGCAGATGGTCTTCATGGGAGGCAACATGGCCATAGCAAGAATCGAAAGGCTGCTGAAGTTTGACCTAGGCAGCAAGATGGTCCCGTGGGAGCAACGGCGCGCCGAGGGCAAGGTCCTTCGCGACGCGATACCGCGCGAGTCGCATTCGGCGTGGAAGCCTGGAAAGAAGCGGCCTGATCCGATGAAATTGCTGGCCACCAGCAACAAGGGAAGGCAGGCGGACTTTGTCCCGTTGCGCATGGGAGGCATGGCGGCCTCACCGTTTGCGTTCCTGCGGGGGTCGGCATGTGTGATGGCGGCCGATCTTTCGACCTTGCCGCTCAGCGGAATTCCAGTGGTGATGGCGGCGACGCCCATATCAATAACTTCGGAATGTATGGAACGCCGCAGCGGGAAGTGGTTTTCGACATGAACGATTTTGACGAAGCCACTATCGGTCCATGGGAGTGGGACCTGAAGCGACTGGTCGCAAGCGTGAACGTTGCCGGACGGCAGAATGGCGTGAATCGCCGCGAGCGGGCTGCGGCTGTGATGCGCGGGTAGAAGGCTATCGATTCAATATCACCCGCCTGCAGGACATGGGTGTGCTGGATGTCTGGTACCTGCATGCATATCCCGGACGCGACAATCCCCATGTCAAGGCCGATCCGAAGTCCAAGGCAGTCTTCGCCAAGACCATTGCCAAAGCAATGCACACCGACAACCGGGCTCTCCTCCCCAAGGTTGCCGACAACGCGGGGCATGGGAATTGGAGCTTCCGCGACGATCCGCCGATCTTGAGGCGGATAAGCGCAGTATCCAAGGCGAAGGTAATCGACGCGTTGAACCGCTATGCGGTCACCCTTTCTCCGGAGCGGCGCCTCATGCTCAGCCGTTATCACGTCGCAGACGTCGCCCATCGGGTGGTGGGAGTCGGTTCGGTAGGGACAAGAGCGTACCTTGTTCTGCTGTTCGGGGTAGGCGATGACGATCCCTTGTTCCTCCAGGTGAAGGAATCGGTGTCTCCTGCGGCTGCCCCATACCTTCCGCCTCTACCCGAAGAGTTCCATCATCAGGGTAAACGCGTAGTAATCGGACAGCGTGCCCTGCAGGCTTCTTCTGACCCGATGCTGGGCTTCACCGATATGGACGGGCGAGATTACATGGTACGGCAGATGAAGAACCTGAAGGCTTCGATTCCCGTCGAATTCCTTACGGGTGCATCCTTCAACTTCTACGCGTGGACGTGTGGAGCAATCCTGGCCCGAGGCCACTCTCGGACAGGCGACCCGGCCCGTATCTCGGGCTACTGTGGCAAATCAACAGTCCTGGATGAAGCTTTAGCCGAGTGGGACGAGAGTTACGGAGATCAGACTGAGCAGGACCACGCCAGATTAGTGGCGTCCATTAAGCGGGGCGAAACCAAAGCCGAAATTCTGTCGGACGACGGGAGTTAGGACGGATATTTCAGCCTTCCAAGGAACTCCCGCGCGCTGAACCGGTTCGTTACGCAGCCTTGGGTTCGATGGGAACAAGTTCGTAGCCCAGTTGTTTGGCTTGCCGTTTGAGTTTTGCTTGCAGCCTTTTCTCTCTCTGGGCGTCTCTGGCGTCCCAGATGGTCTCGTCATACTCAACTTGGTTTTTAATCATGGTGTAAAAGATCACTGCGATCTTATGGGCGGTTGCCATGGTGGCCGCTTCGGGGCCCAGCTTGGCTTTCATTCGGCGCAGGTAGTTGCCTAATGGCGTGAGGCTATGATGGAGGGAATAGGCGGCCATGCGGAATAAATGGCCAGCCCGGTTTTTGACCTTTCGTGCTCCTCGCCAGAGTAGTTTCCCGCCGCTGATATCGTTGTCCGGGCAGAGTGCAAGCCAGGAAACAAAGTGTGCTGCGCTGGGCCACCGCGACATGTCGCGGCCGACCTCACTGAACAGTGGCAACGCGTTCTCGTCTAAGCCTGGAATCTGAGTGACATCGACTCCGAAGAGTTTGTAGGTTTCGGTACGCAGATCGAACTCTGGATGGGGATGCCCGTTCTTCTTTCTCCTTTTGCTTCCGGCTCGATTTCGTTTCCGGTCGGGTGGTAACGGTCTTTCGACGGGGTCGGTGCGGGGCTCGAAGTCCTGCAGCATCTTCTCGATTTCCAGATCACAGTTCACGATCTGTTGCTGATAGATGCGATACAGATCTCGCGATTGACCGAGGGTAAACAGATGTTCAGGTCGCCAGTTGCCTTCCAGTGATTTTCGGATGGTCTCTGATGTCGGCTTTGATGTGTGGATCCCGCAGCTTGGCGAGCTCTGTGCCGTCTCGTTGCCCAGCCAGGATGGCGTCCACAATGGCCCGGCCTGTCAACCCGGTAATGTCACTAATGACATGGTGGATTTGCAGGTTCATTTGCGTCAGCGCCTTGTGCATATGCTGCATGTGTTGGCTGGCCGCCGATACCAATTCGTTACGATGCCGCAGTAGGGTGCGCACGGCGCAGATGTCCTGCCCAGGCCGAAAGGCAGCCCGCAGTAATCCTACGGAGTGCAGGAACTGTAACCATTGGCATTCGTGCCAGTCGGTGCGCCGTCCGGGTACATTCTTCATGTGGCGGGCATTCACCAAACAGGGACGGATGCCTCGTTGTTCAAGAATCTCGAACAGTGGAATCCAATACACTCCAGTGGATTCCAGCGCCACCGTTGTCACCCCGCACTGCTCCAGCCAATCGGTTAAGCGCTCCAGATCCTCGGTGAAGGTTGCAAATACCCGCACCGGATTTTCGTCCCGCCCGGGAGGCACGGCGACAAACATTTCTCGTGCGCCAACGTCGATCCCGGCTGCATTCGGCTCCAACACCGGCCGGTCTTCCAAACACATTCCTTTGTTTCGTCTCCGTCGCTTGGATTTCGCGTCCCACGCTTGCAGATTACCGCCCTGTGTCTTTTTCACTGGTTGCTCGCTTTCTGAGCTGCAAGCAACGGCCAAGCTGCGCAATCGAAGATACTCTTCCAAACGGAATCAGTTGGGCTGCCCCAACTGTTAACCACTGCTCTGCGCACGGAACTTGGAGCCACGCTAATGATCGGCGTTCTAACCACACACCACTGCCAAAACGGCTTACTTCCGTTGCCCGTCGCTCCGTCTCAGGATGCAGGAATGCCTCGTCCAGAACAAGTTCCTTTCCGCTTTGCCCCGACCACCGGCCGGGCCCCACGCTAATGAGGCATTGAAAGCAACTCGGAAATAATCCTGGCAACTTGCGGCTTTATTCTTCCCATTTTGCACGCTGTTGCAACATCCTCATAATGCAAGTTTGCGCTTTCCTTTCACTTGTCTGGCGATAAGGATCTGGTGTGCTAGTGCGCGAAGTGGCGGCGACGGGAAGCGTTCGCGGAGTTGATCCTGGCCTCTAGGCTGTCGGAAACGAGATTCCCCAGAAATTCAGTGCCTGCTCATCCTTTTCGACAAATTCGATTCCGTACGTACGGCTTCCTGCCACTGCACGGGTGTGCGAAACCACGCGGGCGGAAACCTGCGCTCCGCGTTGATTCTTCACGACGATGACCGATCCTACCGGCAGATCCCGATTCAACTGAACGGAGGCTCCGTGCTTGTTCAAGTTGGTGGCTTTGGCGGGCATCGTGAAGTCGGCTTTGTGACGATCCTGACCCGTCAGGCCCACCGATGCATGCAAGGCGATCCGGTTGCTGCGGCGCTTGGAGATTGAATTCCGAACCACCGGTGCGGTGTGCGTTACTCTCGCAGAGTGTGGCATGGTCGTGACCCCTGGACTTGATTTGCCCGAGACTAAGGGATCGATTTCGTGAGCGCAACGTACGGCAGTTACCACTTGCTGGGTGACCGTCGATTGTTGCTCTCAAACCTATGATTTCGCGAACCTTAGTCAGGCCTTTGAGTTAGTCCCTGGCAACGCAGGCCCTACACTAACGATATAATTCCCGCACCCATGCCTCTGGCTCAGACCGAGCGGTCCTCTCTCCGATCCTCACTCGCACTCCGGCTGGTGGTGACGGCCGTCGCGCTCGTCATCTGGTTCTGGACGCAATCCCTGATCGGCGCGCGGGCCGCGCCCGCTTCCGGCATCGGAGACCGCATCCATGCCCTGACAGCTCCAGCAAATCTTTATTTGCACGCTCACCCGGTCGCCGCGAATGCGCTCCTGGTCGTCAGTTCGGGCATCATTGATCTACTGGGAATCTCCTTGCTGGCAATGTGGATCTTCCGCGGAGAAGTGCGGCCGTTCCTGGCACTCGTGATCGTGCTCGGCCTGCGCCAGATGATGCAGGCCTGCGTCGCCCTACCGATTCCGCCGGATGCGATCTGGCACTCGCCAGGAATTCCGTCGTTGCTCGTGACGTACGGCGTGGCCAACGATTACTTCTTCTCCGGGCACACTGCCATCGCTGTCCTCGGCGCCACCGAACTTGCACGCGTCGGCAGGCGCTGGTTGACTATTTTAGGAATCGGAATCGTGCTTTTTGAAGCGGCAACCGTGCTGATCCTGCGCGCGCACTACACCATGGACGTCTTCACTGGCTTGGTCACCGGACTCTACGCCGCCTATCTGGCGGATCGGATTGCACCTTCTGTGCGACAAACGGCCTGAGGGCGGCGATCTGCCGCTTCTGATCCTGCGTTTTTATGTTTAGCTTCTTCGCGCTGCCTCTGGTGGCGGGAAAACCACACCGCTGGCACCAACCCTCGTCCTCATCTGCCGTGATTACTTTGGTTTAGCCCAGAATGCAAAAACCGTGATTTGGATCACGAAGAACCGTGATGAGCGCCATTTGCCCTGCCGACAGCTTAGAAGAAGATGTCCGTGGAGAAAGCGGAGATGTGACCGCTCATGGCACATCCTCTGGACACGACCTGCTGGAAAGAAGTCGCGCCAGGGTAAGGCACGGAGGTTCCGATGAGCACAATCGAGGTCCACGAACCAGAAGTACAGGAAATCAAGGAAGTTAATGCAGTCCGCGGGACGGCGGTGGTCCTGCAAGGGAAAGATCTCGTACTCGGACCCGCACTGCCGCCGCGTCCTATGTTTGCCGACAGCCTGCTGGAGTTTGGGGTACAGCGCAAGCGCAAGTTCTTTGCCACCAGCACTTCATTTCTTATCAATTGTCTGGTGATCATGCTCATGCTGGCGGTGCCGCTGATGTTTACCGAAGAGCTCCCGAAGGCGCAGTTGCTGACCTTCCTGGTGGCGCCCCCACCTCCGCCTCCTCCACCTCCGCCAGCGGCCGCCGAAGTGCATGTGGTCAAGCAGATCCAGACCGATCTGCTCAACAATGGCACGCTTCGTACCCCCACAAAGATTCCGCAGAAGATTCAGATGATTAAGGAAGAGGAGGCGCCGCCGCCGATGGCTTCCAACGGTGGAGTCGTGGGAGGCGTCCCCGGAGGTATCCCCGGTGGACAACTGGGAGGCGTGATTGGCAGCGTCATCAGTTCCTCGAACAGCCTGGCGGCCGTTCCAAAGTTCGTTCCGGCCACCCCGACGCGCGTCCGCATCTCGGGTGGCGTGACCAAGGGCATGCTGATTCATCGCGAAGAGCCGACGTATCCGACCCTCGCTCGCGCAGCGCGAGTCCAGGGCGACGTCGTCCTAAGCGCGATCATCGACACCAACGGACACATCACGAACCTGCAACTGGTCAGCGGTCACCCCATGCTGGTGCCGGCGGCCCTCGCGGCCGTCAAGCAGTGGCGTTACAAGCCGTACCTTTTGAATGGGCAACCGGTAGAGGTCGAGACCACGATCACCGTGATCTTCACTCTCTCCTCTTGAAGGGGGGACGGCGCCCTCTGGGAGCGCCAGGAGTCTAAATATGGCGGCAGAATATACCTATCGCGTTTCGGCCTGGTGGACTTCAGGCCGCACCGGACTGGCGAAATGCGAGTCCTCCCCCAATACCATCCATTTCTCCGAGGCCGCCGAGTTGGGTGGCCTGCAGGGCCGGTGGACTCCCGAACAACTGCTGCTCTGCTCCCTGGCCGGGTGCTTCACGACCACTTTCCATGAGATGGCGCGGGCCTCCAAGTTTGAATTCACGGATCTCGAAGTCGAGATCGAAGGCAGCGTCCGCCGCAATCGCAGCGCGGGGTGCAATTTTAACGAGATTCTGATTCGTCCCCGGTTAACCGTGCAGTCCGAAGAGCAACGCGAGGCGGGATTCAACCTGCTGCGCAAGACCAAAGCCGTGTGCATGATTTCGCGGGCCATCACCGTCCCCCAGACTTTGGAACCTAGCGTGGAAACCGGCAAGGTTCCCGTCGAGGGCTGGAGTAACCAGGATGCGGGTGTAAAAGTCGGAGTGTAACGAATTCGTTGTAATCGGGCGTCGTGCAATGGGGAAGGGGATGCGTATGATGTTCTCGTACAGACTGGTGCGTTTGATCGAAACCCACGCCGATGACCTGGCGGCAGGACTGGAAAAGCGAGTCGCCGGAAGCCGCCAAGTCACGCATTTCAGCGACATTTCCGCCCAGGAATTGAGAGAGCGCGTCTACGAAATCTACCGCCACCTAGGCGAGTGGCTTCTTGGCAAAAATGAACTGGATGTCGAGCAGCGCTACCGCGAGATCGGCTCGCGGCGGGCGCAGCAGAAGGTTCCGCTCAGCGAAGTCGTCCAGGCCATCGTGCTGGTCAAGGAGAATCTCTGGGACTTTCTCAAGAGCGAAGCGGTGACGGACCGCGCCATCGAGATCATGGGCGAACTGGAACTGCTGCAAATGCTTGAGATGTTTTTCGATCGCGCCATTTACTATGGCGTTGTGGGGTACGAAGAAGAAGTTGCCCGGGCTGCGCACGAAACTGCTGCGCTGCGGGCTTAGCTAGGGGAGCTAAACGATGTCGATGTCTTGGGAGATGGAATACAAGAAGCGGCTAAGAATGGCCGACGACGCGCTGCAGTGCGTGCAGTCGGGGATGCGCGTCTACATCCAGCCCGGCTGTGCCGAGCCCGAAACCCTGGTCGAGGCGCTCATGCGCCGCGGACCAGAAGTACACAACGTCGAAATCGTTCACATGATGACCATGGGGTGCGCCCCCTACGTCGCCCCCGAAATGGCAGGACATTTCCGGCACAATGCCGTGTTTATCGGCGCCAACGTGCGCGATGCCATCAACGACGGCCGCGCCGATTACACTCCGATTTACTTATCCGAAATTGAAGGGCTGTTTGAGAGCGGCGCCATGCCGCTTGATGTGGCGCTGATCGAGGTCTCTCCGCCCGATTCCCACGGATTCTGCAGCTTTGGCGTCGGCGTCGACACAACCCTGACTGCCGCGAAATGCGCCAAGCATGTGGTCGCGCAAATCAACGACAACGTGCCGCGCACCTACGGCGACAGCTTCATTCACGTCAACGACATCGACGTCTTCGTCGAGTCTTCGCGTCCTTTGTGCGCCCTGAAACGGTCGGTAGTGACCGACCTGCAGATTGCCATTGCGCGCAATGTCGCCGGCCTGATCGAAGATGGAGCGGTGCTGCAGACTGGCATCGGCGGAATTCCGGATGCGGTGTTGCCGTTGCTCATGGACCGCAAAGATCTCGCCGTGCACAGCGAATTGGTATCCGACGGCGTCATTCCACTGATTGAAGCTGGAGTGCTCACCGGGGCGCGCAAGAACTTCAAGCCCCGCAAGATCATCCTGGGATTTGCCCTGGGCACCAAGCGCCTGTTCGAGTTCGTCGACAACAATCCCATCTTCGAGTTCCATCCGACGTCGTATACCAACGATCCCGGCCTGATCGCGCGCAACGACAACATGGTGGCCATCAATTCCGCGGTGCAGATCGATCTGACCGGGCAAGTTTGCTCGGACTCGATCGGCAACCAGTTCTACAGCGGCATCGGCGGGCAGGTGGACTTTCTGCGCGGAGCCACGCGGTCCAAGGGCGGCAAGCCGATCATCGCGATCTCATCGACCGCGAAGCAGGGAACTATTTCACGGATCGTGCCTATGCTCGATCCTGGGGCGGGAGTTGTTACTTCGCGGGGATTAGTCCGCTATGTCGTGACCGAGTATGGCGTCGCATATCTGCACGGCAAATCGATTCGCGAAAGGGCCAAGTCGCTGATCGAGATCGCGCATCCACACTTCCGTGCCGAGCTTTACGAGTATTGCGAAAAGACCAAGTGGGCGCAGAATCCGCAGCAGGCACAAACAGCCGTACCGAGGTGACGACCTATGGCAGGTCTAGCACGCGGCAATATCACAATCGATGTCGAGGAGTGCAAAGGATGCGGGCTCTGTGTGGAATCCTGCCCGCCGAAATGTCTGGAGCTGGCTCCTGAATTGAGTTCCTACGGAGTGCACCCGGCGCGTTATACCGGTCACGACTGCACCGGATGCGGCATCTGCTTCTACTGCTGCCCGGAGCCGGGAGCGATCGTGGTTTACCGGCTCATCCCGCCTCCCAAAGAGGCTGCCTCGCAAGTCCTCCCAGGAGGCGAACATGCGGCAACTGTGTAAAGGAAACGTTGCGGTGATCAAGGGCGCAGTGTTGGCCGGTTGCCGCGCGTACTACGGCTACCCCATCACGCCGGCCAGCGAAGTCGCTGAAGCTGCCGCGCTCTATTTTCCCGAGGTTGGCGGAACCTTCGTCCAGGCTGAAAGCGAGACTGCTTCCATCAACATGGTGTATGGCTCGGCCTCCGCTGGCGAGCGTGTGATGACTGCATCCTCTGGCCCCGGCCTCAGCTTGATGCAGGAAGGCATCTCCTACCTCGCCGGCGCGGAGCTGCCCTGCGTGATCGTTGACGTCATGCGCGGCGGTCCCGGCCTCGGCAACATCGCTCCCGAGCAGAGCGACTATTTCGCCATGGTCAAGGGCGGAGGTCACGGCAACTATCGCAACCTAGTCGTTGCTCCAGCGTCGGTGCAGGAGATGGCCGACCTGACCATCCTCGCCTTCGACCTCGCCGACCGCTACCGCAACCCCGCGATCGTGCTGACCGACGGGTTCGTGGGCCAGATGATGGAGCCGCTCGACCTCGCGTATCGCGAGATCGTTGCTCCCGAGAAACCCTGGGCGGTGAAGGGAACTGCGGAAACGCGCAAGAACATGGTCAGCTCGATCTTCCTCGAGTCCGACGACCTCGAAGAGCACCAGCGCCACATGGAAGCGAAATACAAGCGGGCGCAGCAAGTCGAAACACGCTGCGAAGAGTACCGCACCGAAGGTGCCGAACTCATCGTTGTGGGCTACGGCATCGTCTCGCGCGTGTTGCGCTCCGCGGTAGACGAAGCGCGCAAGCAGGGACTCAAAGTCGGATTGTTCCGGCCAATCACGTTATGGCCGTTCCCCTCGACGCAACTGCGGGCAACGGCGCTGCGTGCGGAAAAACTTCTGGTGGTGGAACTGAGCAACGGCCAGATGGTGGAAGACGTCCGCCTTACGCTCGAAGGCAAGCGGCCCATCGAGTTCTATGGACGCGTGGGTGGCAACGTGCCCTCGGTCGAAGAATTGTTGACGAAGATGGAAGAGCAGGTGCCAGCGGCAGTGTAAACACGTAGCCCCGGACGCATTCGTCCGGGGGCTAGCAGCAAATGCTCGGCAAGCGGACGAATGCGTCCGCCGCTACGTGGGACGGGAAGCAATCATGGCGGAAAACAACATCCACATTACCTTAAAACAACCGGAACAACCGAAGGTGAGCAACGACAAGTACGAAGTCGTCCACCAGAAGTCGGACGCGTTCTATCCGCTGTACGAACGCAAGAGCGACCTGCAGCATCAGACCCACTACTGTCCCGGATGCGGCCATGGCGTAGCGCATAAATTGATCGCCGAAGCTCTCGAAGATTTGGGCGTGCAGAACGACACCATCCTGGTGAGCCCCGTGGGCTGCTCGGTCTTCGCTTACTACTACTTTGACGTGGGCAACGTGCAGGTCGCCCACGGCCGCGCTCCGGCCGCCGCGACTGGGCTGAAGCGCGCCTGCCCGGACAAGATCGTCATCGCCTATCAGGGAGACGGAGACCTGGCCGCGATCGGCACTGCCGAAATCGTGCATGCGGCGAATCGTGGAGAAAAGATCAGCGTCTTCTTCGTCAACAACGCAATCTACGGCATGACTGGCGGGCAGATGGCGCCTACAACGCTGGTTGGCCAGCGCAGCACCACGTCCCCCTGGGGCCGGCGGCCGGTAAATGAGGGCTTCCCGCTGCACATGGCCGAGATGCTCTCGTCGCTCGAAGCTCCGGTCTACATTGAGCGCGTTGCGCTGTCGGACAACAAGAACATCATGAAAGCGCGCCGGGCTGTGCGGAAAGCGCTCGAGTTGCAGCGCGCTGGCGCGGGCTTCACCTTCGTCGAGATTCTTTCTCCCTGTCCTACGATCTGGGGCAAGGATCCCGTGGAAGCGCGGAAGTGGATTGCCGAGAAGATGATTCCGAACTTCCCGCTGAACGTGTTTCGCGACCGCTCCATCGAAATTCCGAACAACAACATTCCGCCTCACAAAACCGTGGCCGAACTGGTGGAAGGCGAGTGCAAGGCGGCGGGTGATGGGCCGACACCTAAGAAGCAACATCACTTCCGTGACCTCGGCATCAAGATTGCGGGTTTCGGAGGGCAGGGAGTGCTGCTGCTCGGACAGCTTCTGGCGGAGATGGGCATGCGCGAAGGCCTCGAAGTCAGCTGGCTGCCTTCCTACGGTCCAGAGATGCGCTCGGGAAGCGCACACTGTCATATCTGTCTTTCGAAAGATCGCATCGGCTCTCCGGTGATTTCGCGTCCCGACGTTCTGGTTGCGATGAACGAAATCTCGCTGCGCAAGTTCTACGCTCAGGTCGCGCCCGGCGGGACGATCATTTATGGCCGCGAGCGACTGCCCGAAGATCTCAGCATCCCGCAGGCACAAGTGGTCTGCATTCCGGCGTCCGAGATTGCCGACAAGCTCGGCTCGGCCAAAGTCGCAAACGTTGTCATGATGGGCGCGCTGCTCGAAGAAACCGAATGCCTGTCTCCAGTGACGGCGATGCAAGTACTGGAAAAGAAAGTCAAGAATCCCGCGCTGCTCGAGCTCGATCGCAAGGCGCTCGATGCCGGGAGAATCTACATCGACCACACGGTTGCGATCGGAGCAGTCACGCAGGCCGACGGTTTTGCGCAGTAACTGCTCCTAAGTCGTTGATATTATCTGCAAGTTATTAACGATGGGTGTAAGTCGTTGAAATGTCGTGGAACCCATGTGCGACGCCGCAGGACATCTCGCGTCCCTGCGCTTGAGTATTTCTTCGTCCCGGCCTTCGATTGTCAAAATTAGGCCTGTCTCTGCCTCCGGAAATAGCATCCTGGATGACGAGCTGATCTTGTTTTGGCAGCGTCCGAAGTTTGTTTCCAACTCTGTATGACGCTAACTCATTGTAATTATCTCTAAGTTATTGAAGTTCTCTGTACGTGATTGAAACAATGATGAGGGTGCCCCACCTTGTCGCGGTTTGTGCGACAGGGTGGGGATTTTGACTTTGTCGCCGAGAGTCAACACCCCCACCCTGTCCCGCCCAAACCCGGCGCGACAAGGGTGGGGCACCCAACGTGATTCAAATCACAAAAACGGGTGACAGCGGGCATACCGGAGCAGAGGTCAAGGGTGTGATCTTGAAAGTAGCTCTGGGAGGTGTTCTATGACCCCTGTCGAAGAACTTCGCGGCACCGCGCTCCAACCACGGACATCCAGCGCCATCGCGGTCAAGAATGTATTGTTTGCCACCGACTTTTCCGCCACTTCGGAAGCCGCCTTCCCCTACGCCGTGGCGATCTGCCGTCGTTTCGGCGCCACGCTGCATGCTACGCACGTCCTTTCCGACGCCGGCCTGCTGATGATGACCGGCGGCGTAGATTATGTCAGCATGAGCACGATCTACGAGGACGCGTACAGCGAGGCCAGAGTCAAACTCGACCAGCTCTGCGCCCGAGTCGAAGGAATTGAGCACCACAACTATGTCCGTCATGGCCAGGTATGGAAAAGCCTGGCTGGAATTATCGACGAGAACAAGATCGACCTGATTGTAGTGGGAACTCATGGCCGCTCAGGTCTGGGCAAGTTGCTGCTGGGTTCGGTGGCGGAAGACATTCTGCGCCACGCATCCTGCCCCGTGCTGACGGTGGGGCCGAAAGTTGCAGGGCGCGCCAAACTGCCGGCAGTGCCGGCCCACGGGCGCGATCTGGCTCCGATTGAGTTGGAGCTGCAGCAGATTTTGTTCGCGACCGATTTCGCCCAGTACTCGCTGTACGCGGCGCAGGAAGCGATTGCGCTGGCGGAGGAATTTCGCTCGCGGCTCACACTGCTGCACGTGATCGAGGACTATTCGCATTTGGGTAACTGATCCTGAAGAACGCCGACGAAGAGGCGGAACTGGCCGGGGTTATGGCGCACGAGAAACTACGGCCGTGTGTGCGCCCATCATGCGGTTCGCGAGCAGACCCGCATGAATTACGCGCAGTTGGGAACCATTCCGCTGATTTTCATCGGCGGGTGGACAGGGTACGGCATCTATGAGGCGATGTCGATCGCCATTCCCATCACCTTTATGCACTTCTCGCGAGGGACTCGAAAACAGGAGGCCGACTACCTGGGCGTCCAGTACATGTACCGGGCGGGCTATGATCCGCAGGCGTTTATTAGCTTCTTTGAAAAGATCCAGGCACTGGAGAAGCGGAAGCCGGGCGCAGTGGCCAAGGTGTTTTCGGACCACCCGCAAACTCCAGACCGGATCCTTCATTCCCAGGAGGAGATTGCCCGCATTCTCCCGGCTAAAGATGAGTACACGGTCACGACGTCGGAGTTTGACGACGCGAAGACGCGGCTGGCACGGGATCAGAACAAACGGCGGCTGACCGACTCAAAGGACAACAAGCGGCCGTCGCTACGGCGGGCTAGCACCGACCCCAACGCCCAGACGACGGACGGGTCCTCGAGCGGGGACGACAGGCCCACACTGCATCGCCGCGAAGATGGGCAGAGCCAAGACCAGCAGAATCAATAGAGTTGGGTATAACGATGACGCCGGACCGGCCTCCTCCGCCGGTCCGGCAGTTTTTTGTCTTGTTTCAGGACAGAAACCGTTTTACAGTGATCCTGAAGCACCCACTCAATCCACGTGCGCCGGGCCGGGGTTCTGCCCGCGCAGGATTCCCGCGCCGGGAGATTCCCGGGGTTGCATAACTCTATGAAAAGAATAGCGACTTTCGCTGCTGCCTTCGTATTCATCCTGTTGTTGACGAAGATTGCCAACCAGGCGCCTCCGGCGCCGCCTCCGGGGACAGCGTTTTCCCTGAGAGCCCAGAAAGTCATTCAGTGCTCCGCAGAAGAGATCACGCTGGTGGACAATCACCAGAAGTCGACCCATCTGGAAAAGGACGACAGCTGGCCGGACTGCGCGGCGTTCAGGAAGGACGAGGTGATGGATTTCTACCTTTCGCGTGGCGATAAGACGAAGTTCCTGAGCATCGAAACGACGGCGTGGTGGCGGAAGGCGATGTAGGCCGGACCAAATCCGCCGCAATGAACACCTAGGGGTAGGGCCGGAAGCCCGAACTGAGCCCCACCCGGAGCGGTTCGGGGGCTGTCGGCGGGGCTGAATCCCGATGTTGGTGCTGTTTTGGGAAACAGGAAAAATTCCGGAAAAAAATCCCCAAGATCCCTTGAACTCCCGGGCATGCAAAACCACGATCCTACAGAATTACCGGCATTTCGCGGCTCCTGCCCCTGAGGCTCAAAGTCCTTCCGGAGGTAGATCCATGCGCAATGCGTCGGCTCGTTCGAACCTGCTGGTCCCTGAGAT
>CAVVXZ010000024.1:0-156413 GCA_963752175.1 uncultured Acidobacteriaceae bacterium | reverse complement strand
CGCCACTCGCTCGCTCAACGTCCTCTGCAGAAATTTCTCCCGTGGTGGACAAAATGGCAGCTCGCTCGATCAGATTCTCCAACTCGCGCACGTTTCCTGGCCAAGACATGCGCGTCAGCAAGCTGGTCGCCTCTTCATTAACAGTGATTTGGCGCGCGTTGCGTTCATTGAAGCGCGACAAGAAGTGGCGAACCAGCAGCGGGATGTCTTCCCGGCGCTCTTCCAGGGCGGGCAAGTGGATCGTCATCACGCTGAGACGGTAGTACAGATCCTCGCGAAACTGTTTGGCACGGATGCGCTCGCCAACGTCTGCATTCGTGGCGGCGAGAATCCGAGCATCGACGGGCATGTAGGTATTTGATCCCAGTCGGCGCACCTGCCTCTCCTGTAATACGCGCAGGAGCTTGACTTGGAATCCGGGCGTGGTTTCCGAAATCTCGTCCAGAAAAATCGTCCCGCCATTCGAGCTCTCAAACAGACCACGGCGGGCGCTGTCGGCGCCGGTGAATGCTCCCTTTTCATGGCCGAAGAGTTCGCTCTCCAGCACGCTTTCCGCCAGGGCTCCACAGTTGATGGCGGTCATCGGCTTGCTGGCTCGCTGGCTATGGGCATGAATGGCGCGTGCCACGCGCTCCTTCCCGGATCCGCTGGGGCCGACGATCAGAACCGTGGCGTCCGTCGGCGCGACCCGCGCGATGGAACGGTACACCTCCAGCATTTTCGGGCTGCGGCCTATGATCGCTGTGCCGGCGAAGCCTTCGGGCTCAGTTTCCTCCGTAACGGCGTGACCGTTCAAACGGCTCTGGCGGCGGCTTTCGAGGCGGCGGACGAGCCCTAGCAGATCATCAATGCGCAGCGGCTTCCCGAGATATTCGACCGCGCCATCCTTCACCGACTGGGCCATCGTCTCCACGGTGGCGTGGGCCGTCATCATCACGCAATCGCAGTCCGGACGTATGGCCCTGATGCGCCGCAGGAATTCCACTCCGTTTGCTTCTCCGAGGTAGATGTCGACCAGCGCCAACTGAACTTCGGTGCGGTGCAAAACGGCTTCTGCTTCCTGGGTGTTGCGGGCGACATGACAAACGTAGCCTTCGGCGTTTAAGACCGAACACAGCCACTGGCGTGTCGCTTTATCGTCGTCAACGATGAGTATTTCTATGGGCATGCTTCTTCACGAAGAGATGTTATTAGCACGCAGCACACCAAAGTCCCGCCTCGAGCTAGAAGCGATATGTAAATGCGAATCTCCCTACATCGGCGCCAAGTGCTCCTGTGGCCTGAACTAGATGATATTTTGAGTAGTCAAGCTCCAACGTCCAGTTTCCCAGTATCACGTCATTGCGGGCGTGGATTTCCCACGCCGGACTAAACGGGGCACCTGCTGCCACCGATTCAGCCCCACCGCGTCCAATCAACGATCCTCGATACCGCTTTCCCATATGAAACAGGACCCCAGCCATCGCCAAATCGCTCTGATAACTGTTCGGACTGAAGTAGCCGTGGGAAAGGTCCTGGTCGAAACCGTAGTGCTGAAAGCGGTAGCCCATTTCGAAAGTCAGTCGCGTCGCTCCCCACTCCCGGATCAGTTCGGCGCTCTGGCGGCTGCCGATGTTCCCGTCTGAGTAGTGTTGCTGTGACCAGTGCGTGCTGATCTGCCAGCGCGGTGGCGTCCAGATCGAGAAAGCCTCCCAACCTTGCGCCGTCAGTCTGTGCTCCGAAGCCTCCGCGTCTGGGACGATAGGAACGCGCGAAAAAGCAGCCCCTAATACTAGGTGCCGCAGTGGTTGGAACGCCAGCGACACGTCGTATATCGCGTGCACATCTGCGTTGTTGAACCGTACAGCGCCTCCTCCGGCAGAAAACAAGAGTGACTCGTGAAGCCTCCAGCGAAGCTCCTCATTGAAGGTCTCGACCGCTTCGAAAGGATCGTCCCGACCGTGCTGGAACTGCTGATTGAAGAACAAGCGATTAGTGAGGCCGGGTCTGATACCGAAATCCAGGCGCTGCGAGGACAGCCAGGAATGATTCCCCGCGGTGTCTCTGATAAAGGCAATGTCCATTTCAAATAGATTTCGCGCGACCACCAGTTCGCGTTCCTCGCCGCCTAAGTGCCCGCTGTCAATTCTGTCCTTGTACTCCTGCAAGCGCAGGCTGTTGGGATGAAATGTCAGGGCTCTGTCTACGACATCCCGTGCTTCCGACGATCGTTGCTGATGCAACAGATTGCTCGCCAGTCCTATCGCTGCCGTTTCATCCGCCGCGTTCGCGCTTAGTAGTTCCTTGTAGATCTCGTCGGAACGTCCATACTTGTGGCCGTACCCGAGAGCCCGCGCCAACTCCAATTTGGCCAGCCGATGGTCAGGCTCCGTCCTGAGCACCTCGCGAAAGAGCCGGATGGCTCGGCCGTCTGCTCCACTGGAGAGGTAAGCGCGTCCGAGTTCCAAGCGGAGCCGATTGTCCTCGGGGTGATCTCTGAGTCCGTTTCGCAGGACTTGGACTGCTTGTCCATAATGGCGCTCCAGCATCGCTTGTTGTCCGGCGGCCAGAACCCGCTGGATGGAATCCTCGTCGCTGGCGAACGCGCGCATGCCGTCTGCCGCAAAGCAGATCGTCGCTAAAATCACCACAGTCAAGAGCCGCAGGACTCGCCCCATGTTTCAGACCCGCTCTCGCGCTACCATTCTAGCTGGCTGCCACGAATTACAGTGAGCAACGCGAATCCGACACTGCGCGGTCTGCCCATCTCCTGCGGAACGATACGACTTCTTCCGGCTACAGGTCGAGCTTGCCAGCCTGACAATAGCGGCCCGCGGAATGCTCTGATCTCTTCGAATAGCTCCACCTTGCGTCTCCGTCCATCGCCCTCCCCGTCTGCTTCGCAGACAGGGTAGGCCGATCTATCGGTTAGGGTGGGGCCAAATGTAATGATCGAAGTGGAGCCACTTCAGAGTAGCGCAATCAAAAAGCTACCAGAAACGTATCGTTGCACAGCGCTTACGTCTGTTCTGTGATTTGAGCAAAGAGCCATTGAGTTCGTTCGCGCGCTCTGACCAGGAAACGAGTAGGAGGCCCTCATCGTGGCACAGGTCCGCACTGCCGGTGATCGTGCCTCTCTCGGCATCTGAGGGGCAGAGCAGGTGAGTCTAGGCCACGGTGCCGATGGAAACTTGAGAGTCCAGGGCCGTGAGGGGGCGCTTGGGAACGCTCGGGAACGCGATTTTGCCCTACCGTCCCCTACCGTTTTTGGCCGTAGTTGGCGCTCAGATCACGCCAAGACAGGCCCTTCGGACGATACGGAAGTCGTTGATGAGGCCAAATTTCCGCATAACACTGGTAAAATCGGGTCGCCAAAAAATAAACTCCCCCTCCCGGCACCAAGAATTCTTCGTAGGTTTAACCCTCTAAGTGGGCGGCGGGAATTCAAAGAGACACCCAGTTGGTTCGAGAATTCATTTTGCGTCATTCACAAAAGCTTGTACGCCAGCCCAGATACACTTGCCTATTTCTTTGATGTCATCATCATCCGCAATAAGCGGTGGGGCAACCCTGATTGCAGGAAAGGAGTAGCGCAGGCCGTGCGAGCGAAGACCTGCACCTGACATAATCTCTACGAGCGCTCCGTGCTCCAGAATCGATAGGCGTAGATCTCGCGCACAATTTGCGGCTTCTTTTGTTAGCTCTAGCCCTTGCAGACATCCCTGCCCGCGCGCGTGACTAAAAACTTTCGGAAATGCTCGAACCAATGCGGTCATCTGCTTCGTCAAACGTTCCCCCAGGATGCGCGACCTCTGTAGAAGACCTTGTTTCACTAAGCAGTCGATCCCAGCCTTTACAACGGCACACGCAAAGGGGCGAAGATCACAGGTCGCGACCGCCCCAATCGGACGGATCGTAAGCTCACGCCGAGCGATAACCATTGATATGGGGCTAACTCCGAATCCAAGACTCTTCCCAATGACAGTGATATCGGAGCAGACCGGAACGTCATCCTGCAGGGCAAAAAAATCCCCGGTCTTCGCGAAGGTCAATACCTCATCTGCAATAAGCAGCGCTTCGTGGATGCGACAAAGCTCAGCGAGTTCTCGTAGAAAACCGTTCGGAGGAACGACAATCCCCGCGTCACCTTGAATCGGCTCAACAATTGCTGCCAGCACATTCTCTTTGTTGTTCTTAAAGAACTCCTCCAGAACCGCGCTCTCGCCAAAGGGCAGAAACACCACTTGTACGCTATTTGGATCTTCAGCGATGGGATCGACTAAACCGCGCCGGAAATACGTGCGATTTAGAAGTGAAACACCGACAGACGTCCATCCATGCCATGCTCCTTCGAAGGCAACGATCAAGCGTCGTTGGCGACGATCGTTATTCCAGCACATGCGCCGTACATCCCAGCGGGTTTCCATCGCCAATCTAAGTGCTAATTCCACACCTTCCGAACCGGAACTACGTCCAGAGACGTGATACTTACCAGCGGGAAACCGATCGTGCCAGTGACCGCCTTCGTCAAAGAGGCTGGTCAACAGGTCGGATCTGACTTTGCTTGCAATTTCGTCGGTTACATACCCATCGTTTTGGAGCGAATGGGTTGCGGCTTTAACGATGTCGGGATGCCCGGCGCCAAGGCAAGCACTAGCGTATCCGCCACTGGCATCTATAACCCGCAGTTCACTCCCAGCGTCAGGGCCTTCCAAGCGAACGAATTGTTGACATAGACCGGTAACACACACATACGGGAGGCGTTTACCTCCATAGTGATCGATATGGATGCGACGTGCCCGCTTAGCCAAATCGATATCCGACTGCGACTCCAATGACGACCGAAGCAAAGTACCTACAAGATTTGAGACGACAACTCGCCCAACATGCGCGAGAGGCAGCCCAAAGGCCGGAAATTGTGAGGACAAAATCCCGCGTCAGAATGTATCCAAAAGGGGTTGGGAACGGGCTTGAACTGGTCAACGCCGAAATGGAGTCCCGGCGCATTTGCCCCGCTCAAAATCCATCAGCAACGCGCTGCGCAACGCCATAGTGCGCAGGTCGATTTGCCTGGATCTATCGATGCAGTGAACAGCGCAGCGCTAACAGCGGAGAATGCAGGTTAGGGTGACTGGAGAAAGTGGATTCAAGTGAGCTGTCGTCCGAATTTCCCGACCTGTTGTCTCTTCAATCCGGCCTAACGATCGAGCTTGCACAGGCGCCAGGGCAATGGAAAAAGTCGGAGGAGAACACAGCTTCGACTTAGCGAGAATCGGGGCAGTGCCTCCGGGGAAAGTAAAATCTGGCAGGTCCACTTGAGGCAGTATAAGGATCAGCGCGAACAAGTGTGGGTTCCAGAAATTCTGAGCCGTTAATTCCGGAAATTCTGAGCCGATCGGCTTTGGCCGGTGAAACCTCCTCCAAGTTTAGATGAAGGGTCCGTCCGGAGGGTCCGCCAAGATGTATGAAGCGTCCACGTTCCAGGACTCTATCGAGGATGGCAGCTGCCAGGTCCTGGTCGTGCAACACTTTTCCCCACTGAGTGAGGGGCTTGTTGGTAGTAAAGATCATCGGGCGCTTTTTGAGATAGCGATCATTCACCACATGGAACAGAACATTGGCAGCGTCGGGGCCATAGCTTAAATATCCGATCTCATCGAGGACCAAGACGTGAGGGCGAGTGTAGGTGGACAACGATTGGTGTAAAAGGCCTTTGGCACTGGCGTTGGACAGATCCTCGATAAGCTTGGCGGCGGTGGTGCAAAGAGTCTCGAAGCCATTCTGGATGGCGCGATAGCCAATGGCCACGGCGAGATGAGTTTTGCCGCGGCCCTCCTTGCCGTAGAGGATCAGGGAGCGGCCCTCGGTGACGAAGTCCGGTCCCAGATAGGAACCGAGTAGCGATTGCCGCAGAGTCGACTGCAAAGTGAAATCGAACTCATCAATGGTTTTGAAGAACGGAAAGTGAGCCTGTCGGGTGCAGCGCTGCAGGCGGGTTTGCTTGCGGTGCGCCACTTCTTCGGCCAGCAGAAGAGCGAGAAAGTCGCGATACGCCCAGTTCTCTTTCTCGGCTCGATCTACTACCTCCTGGTAGGTGCGGCGTGTGTGCGCCAGGTTGAGACGTCGGAACAGAGGCTCGAGCTGGCCTTCGGAAAGTTCCGGAATCGTCAGTTCGGGCACGGGATTGGGATGCTTCTTGGTCATGGCTTTCTCCTTATTGGTATGTACGTGCACAGTCGCTGAGTACAAGGGCCGTGGAAAAAGCCGCTCCGAGGAAAAGTCCAAAGGCCTGACTTTTCCTCTGCGCTTGAACATCCCGCAACCGCAGCGGGATGTTCACTTTTCCCACCGCCCCGGCTACGGGGGGCTTTTTCAACCAACCCCCTAAAAAACTTTGCGCCAGGAGCGCCTAGCAACGACGATCTCCGACTCGGTCGACCTCCGGTACCTCCCGTTTGGTGTTTTGGTCCCAGCTCCGAATGCACCGGCATAGTCTCGGCCTCCTCGCCTTCCAGTCTTCCGTTTTTCATTGCACCGCCTCCGGAAAGTTCAACCCTGGTTGCAGACATCTCTCCACGTAAAAGGCACCGAATACTTGTGCCTGGAGGCCAGCTTCCATGGCGCGCCGCAGAACTTCCGGGCCATGACTCTGCAGGATGGCGTGCAGTCGATCGACATCCTGAAACCACTGTTGCGGCCGGCGGTGCACAATCTCGGTGAGATAACGAATCGCCGGCTCCCCCAATTCCAGCAACTGCTGCCGTTTCAGATAGCGGCGGCCGCGTTTCCCCGATACTGCTGCCACCAGTGCGGCGCGATGCTCCGCTAGGGAAGAACCTTCGTGGCCCACGAATTTCCTGGGATGCTCTGCTGCATAACGTCCGGCTACGATGCGCACGCGTTGCCCATACAAGTACAACGTGGCCGGCATACTGATCGCCTCCGGCGGCATTGAGTACGCGTGCCCGTCGTACAGCACCGTGGCCGTGGGACCCACATAGAGGGGAATGCGCAGGGCCAGATCTTCCGGCTGCACCTTCAAAGGACGAAGTCGAGGCCTCTCTTCGGCCCAACGCACCGCGGGAATCACGCCGGTGGCACGGCACGGGCGTTGCTCATTCACCTCCCCGTGCCAAGCCTGCAGTTGCTGGCCAAGATCCTGTTCATCGTGAAACCGCCGCACCTTGAAGAACGACGATTTCACGAAACCAACCAGGTTCTCCACGCTGCCTTTTTGCTGGGCGCGATAGGGCCAGCACAGCTCCACCCCCACCCCCATCTCCAGCGTGGCGTAAGCAAAGATGGAATTCCATTCCGTCACCTCCCCATTTTTTTCCCACTGGAGAGCGATCGTCTTCGGTCGATCAAAGACACACCGTAGCGGGAGCCCACCCCAGCTGGCCAGATGCTCCGCCAAAGTGCGCACCAAACTTTCCACCGCCTCATCGTGAACCAAACTGACCCGTATCAAGCGCGAGTATTTCAAACGGGAGGCGAAGAAATGAATACGTCGACTGCTGCCATCGACGAACTCCACTTCGATTTGTCCAAAATCGTGCTGACTGAATTCCCCCGGAAGGCCTTCGAAACGAACCACGGGCTTGGCCGACTTGGGGCGAAGCGTGGCTACCAGCCGCGTACAATGCGGTTTTGCCGCCTTCATAGCCGGTCTCCCGCGCTCGCCGCAAAATCTCCAGCGACGCTAGATCGGGCTCCTGCTGCAGGATCTCCAGAATCGTTTTCCGGAAATTCGCCACCCGGCTCGGCCGTCCGACCTGCCGTTGGGCTCGCTCCGCCGCATCATCCACATGCACCACAGGCCCCTCTTGCGCGATGCGCTTCACCGCGCACACCGACACTCCTGTTAGCCGGGCCACCTCTGCCTTGCTGTGACCCGCCTTCAATAGAATCTCCACTTCGTGACGCTTCAACATAGTCAACATCCTCCTCTCCCTCCGCCTCCCCCGGTCCATGGACCGGGGAGGCATCGTAGGGAGAAGTTCTACCGCTTATGACTATCTTTGGATGGCTCAGAATTTCCGGAATTAGGCGGGTCAGAATTTCCGGAACTCACAACAAGAACAATTCGAAAATGAGGAGGACAAACCGCCAACCTCTCATCAAGCCCCCAAAAGCCCACAAAAGCCAGCTGAGAATAGTCGATCCACTTCCTCATTTCAATTCCACCTTCGTGCCATCTTCGTGCCATGCACACGCTTTGCCGTCGGTTTCCTTTCTACTGCGCGAGATGAGAGAATTCGGCGCGGAGAAGCCGGCCGCGATTGTCAACTCAGCTATCGCCCATAAAGTCGGAGCAAGCCAGATGACACGAGCCAATAAAATTACGCAGATTGCTGCCTTTGTGCTCTTTGTCGTATTGATCGCCGCCGCCCAGCAGCCCTTTCCCGTAACCTCCGTCGTCGACGATCCCACCATCGCGGGGCATCCAGTGCAACTGGACGCTAAAAGAAAACTGTTGCCGTGGCCCATGCCCGATAACATCGGCTACTCATACTCGTCCCACTTCCTCACGCAGTGGACCATCCTGTGGGACCAGTACAACCGCCAGCGCCTTCATTATTTCTACTGTTGTTTCGATTTTGACCGTACGACTTTCGAGCTCGCGCCCGATCCGCACTGGGTTAACTCCACCGGTTATCTCCGCGCCATGACGCAGGGTTTCATCGAGCGCCTCTACCCTTACACGGGCGATCCGCGAACGCTTATCTTGCTGCAAGACTTCGTCGACTACGAACTGGAAAACGGACTGACGCCGGAAGGCTATGCCTGGTCGCAGGTGCCCTACGCCTCCGCTAATCCTGGCGCGAAGCGCTACACCGGATGGAGCCAACTCGGCGCCGAAGACTTCATCGAGCCGCACGTCGTCGGCGAGGACGGCTACGGATATCTCCGTCTGTACGAGATGACAGGCAACACAAAGTATTTACGCGCGGCCATTCGCTGTGCCGATGCGCTGGTCAAGAATTTCAAGCCCGGAGACGAAGCCAACTCTCCTTGGCCGGTTCGTGCGTACGCGCGCGACGGCAAAGCCGACGCTCCTCCCATGGGGCCATACTCCGCCAACGTCATCGAGCCCATCATGCTATTCGACGAACTCATCCGCCTCGTACACGGTGATGTCGCCAGCTACACACGCGTGCGGGCCGGCGCCTGGGACTGGTTTCGGAAATATCCGCTAGCGCATGACGTGTGGGTCGGCTACTTCGAAGACACCGTGGCCAGCATGGGCAACATGAACCAGGTGATCCCGCTGGAGTTTGCCCGCTACGTTTTACTACACCCGGAAAAAGATCTGCTGTGGCGCGAGCATGCCCGTCACCTCATCGAATGGGTCAAGACCACTCCCAAGTGGCCCAAGTACGTCGTGCATGGCGCAACAGTCACAACCGAGCAGGGTAACGGAATCAACTTCTGCTGCAACCTGCCGAACCAGTGCTGCGACAGCCACACTTCGCGCCTCGCCGCCGTGGAAGCGCTGTACTTCGTAAAGACCGATGACGCCGCTTATCGCGACGCCGCCTTTCGCTCGTACAACTGGGTCACGTATTTTCAGGGGCTCTCTTGCGCCGCGCACGCTCCTTTTTCCACCCAGTGGTGGTTCACCGACCAGTATGCAGATGGCCCACGCAGGCTGATGGACGCCTTCTGGGCCGTCCCCGAGTGGGCTCCCGCCGATGAATCGCATCTGCTCGGCTCGAGTTCCGTGGTCACTAAGATCAGTTACCGCAAGGCTTCCGTCACTTACTCGACCTTCGATCCCGAGTCCTCTGATGTGCTCCGCCTTGATTTCGTACCCGACTCCGTGACCGCCAACGGCAATCCTCTGCCGCGCCGCAAGGACCTCTCTCAGGCCGGTTACACATTCGACGATGTGACCCACGTCCTTCGCATCCGTCACGAGGACGCGCGCGACATCGACATCCAGGGCAAAGGCGGCAACGCTCCGCCGCAATACATCACCTTCGACGATCCCCATCTTCCGGCCGGAACCGTCTTGAACGGCGAGTATCCTTTTGGAGTGATCGACTGGGGCACAGACGCATGGCGCATCAATGTGCCCGAAGGCGCCTTCGGAACTTTCAACCTGGCGCTCGCGGACGCACGGGCCACCAAGGCGGAATTTCGTTTCTACTGGCCGCGCATCTTTGTCAGCGTCGACGTCTACAACGGCGGACCATCCGATGCGACCGTGACCATCCACTCCCCCGAGATTCGTGAGACCTCATTCACCATCAAGCCCGGACAACTCCAGCGCCTGCGCACTGGATGGCGCGACGCGAGTTCGAAAGTCATCTTCGACTTCAAGAACGGCGACGGCCTGCGCTTCGACAATCTCGCGTACCTGCATGAGTGAAGTCGTAAGATATTCAGTCCCCGGCAATTCTTAGGAGGCACTGTGAAACCACACCGGATCCAGGTTGTCGCCGTCATCCTTCTCGCAAGCCTCGTCGCAAGTGCTCAAGACACGCGCTTCCAACCGACCGATCAACAGATCCCCGCACCCGATTGTCTGAGCGTGGCCGTGAAAGACCTCTGGTTCCCCGGCTCCAAACTCTGCGGCCCGACCGAGCACGAAGCATGGCTGGCTGACATCACACACTGGCGCGATGAGCGCCGCATCCGCATCGGCTACGACGGCTCCCGTTACGGCCGCCCCGAGTTTAAGTGGACGCAATCCAGTTTCATCCAGCCTCAGATGATGGTCCACGACCGCTACTTCTACGATCCTGTCGCGGGCAAGTACACCGTTGATCGCTACCTCGACGACTTGGACAAGCGTTTCGGCGGAATCGATTCAGTCCTGATCTGGCCGACCTACCCGAACATGGGTATCGACAACCGCAACCAGCATGATCTGATTCGCAGCATGCCGGGCGGCGTTCCCGGAGTCCGCCAGATGATTGCCGACTTCCATCGTCGCGGCGTACGCGTTCTATTCCCGATGATGATGTGGGATCAAGGCACGCGCGCACCCGACCGTCCATGGCCGGAGGAAATCGCTGCGCTCATGGCCGAAATTGGCGCCGACGGCATCAACGGGGACACACAAGATGGCGTACCTCTCGCGTTCTCGCTCGCAGCCGACAAGGCCGGGCACCCACTCGTGTTCGAGCCCGAAGGCGGTCCCTCCGACGAGGCTCTCGCCTGGAACCTGATGACCTGGGGGCAATATCAATTTCCGTTCACTCCGCTGCTCGATAAATACAAGTGGCTCGAACCCCGCCACATGGTGAACATTTCCGACCGCTGGAACCGCGACAAGACCAGCGATCTGCAGTTCGCCTTCTTCAACGGAGTCGGTTGGGAAAGCTGGGAAAATATCTGGGGCATCTGGAACGGAATCACGCCGCGCGACGCCGAAGCCACGCGCCGCGTCGCCACCATCGAGCGCGCGTTCGCTCCGTTCCTGGTCAGCAAAGGCTGGGACCCCTTGGCCCCAATGTTGCATTACGGAGTCTATGCCAGCCGTTGGCCGCTCGCAGACCAAACCCTTTGGTCCATCGTCAACCGCAACGAATATGACGTAGATGGCGATCAGATGGAAGTCGGCGCCAGCCGGGAACGTCACTACTACGACATGTACCATGGGGTGGAGCTCAAGCCGCAGGCCCGAGGCGCAGGTCGCTGGGTGCTCAGCTTTCCGATCGAAGCAAAGGGATACGGGGCTATCTTCGCTACTGACGAGGAGCCGAACAGTCATCTCCAAAACGTGCTTTCGAAGATGAAGCGGATGACTAGCACTCCGCTCGCCAGCTACTCGCACGAATGGAAATTCCTGCCTCAACAGATTGTTCCGATTCAGCCGACCGCACCGCCCGAGCGCGCTCCAGAAGGCATGCTGAAGATTCCCGCGGCCGATTTCGACTTCGACGTCGCCGGCATTGAAGTCGAAGGCCTCAACGATATGGATGTCGACGTCCAGTACCCGTGGGAAAATTCTCCGCGACGCTTCCACTCTCATCCGATTCACATCGACTCGTTCTACATCGACAAGTACCCCGTCGCCAACGCGCAGTTCAAGAAATTCCTCGACGCATCGCACTATCACCCGAAAGATGATTTGAATTTCCTGCGCGACTGGAAGAACGGAACCTTCCCCGCAGGCTGGGAGAATCGTCCCGTCACCTGGGTCTCCGTCGAAGACGCGCGCGCCTACGCAACTTGGGCCGGGAAGCGCCTGCCCCAGGAGTGGGAGTGGCAGTATGCCGCGCAAGGTACCGACTCGCGGCTCTATCCGTGGGGCAACGAATGGGACGCCAGCGCTGTCCCCGTCCCAGATAAGTCCCGCACCATGCGCCCACCCGATCCTGTCGACGCGCATCCCAAAGGCGCGAGCCCCTTCGGCGTCATGGACATGGTCGGCAACGTCTGGCAATGGACCGAGGAATTCGTCGACGAGCACACCCGCGCCGCCATCATCCGCGGCGGCAACTACTACCAGCCGCAAGGCGCCATCTGGTATTTTCCCGAAGCCTACAAACTCACCGAGCACGGCAAACTGCTGCTGATGTCCCCCAGCGTGGATCGCTCGGGAACTCTCGGCTTCCGTTGTGTCGTTGACGCTCGTTGATACATGTGGGACGGTCAGCAGCCCGCCCGCCCACCCAATGTATACTCTGATGTTTCCGCGAGCCGGAACAAGCTTGTACCGGACCGAACCAACCTGAACTGAGGAGATTTCGCCCAATGCAGAGCCGCATCACTGGCACCACCATGCCCGTCCTCGAATTCTCGCTCGACCCCAACGAGTCGATCATTTCCGAAGCCGGAGAACTTTCCTGGATGGGCAGCTCGATCCAGTTGACCACGCACACCCAGTTCGGCGGCGGAGGTGGCCTCTTCGGTGTGCTCAAGCGCGTGGCGGGTGGCGGCTCCCTTTTTATGACGGAATACCGCGCCGTCGGCGTAGCGGGTGAGCTTGCGTTCGCCACTAAGCTGCCAGGACACATCGTCCCCGTGGAAGTCTCGCCAGGGCGTGAGTACATGGTTCACCGCCAGGGCTTCCTTTGCGCGACCTCCCAGGTTCAGATCGGCGTCGGATTTCAGCAGTCGCTGGGCGCCGGCATTTTCGGCGGCGACGGCTTCCTGCTGCAACACGTCAGTGGACAAGGCACCGCCTGGCTCGAACTCTCCGGAGAAACGGTCGTCCGCGATCTTCAGCCCGGCGAGACTCTCCGCGTTCATCCCGGCCACGTCGGCGCATTTCAATCGAGCGTCTCGTTCCAGATCACAACTGTTCCCGGCATCAAGAACATGATCTTCGGCGGCGACGGAATTTTTCTTGCGGCCCTAACCGGCCCCGGCCGAATCTGGCTGCAGACACTGCCCATCGCGCGACTGGCGCACGCAATCGAGCGCTATCTTCCCCGTGAAGTTTCAAGGCAGACCGTCGAAGGCGGCGTGGTCGGGGGTATCGTCGGCTCCATCCTCGACAACATGAAGTAGGAAATCGGCCAGACTCCCCGGTCCTATGCCTGTTTCGCCAGCTTGGCGTGAGAAGGTCTCGTAGAGAAGGTCGCGCACTCAGGCTCGCCGTTCGGAACGTCTCAACAAACGCGGTATCGACACCGCTGGCGCCTACGCTCACTCCAACCCAGTGAGTGAAATGGTTTTTTCATCGCAGACGCTACGAAAGAAAATCCCTCGCTGATGGGTGAAAAATCTTTCACATTGGCACGATCAGAAATTGCGCACAATATTGCCACCGCTCGCCCCTGCCCCAAAAGTCAGAGATTCAAAACATTAGTTAGGAGAAGTCCGATGCTAAGAAAAGTGTGCAGTCTTGTCGGTCTGGCTACTCTACTTGTGGCTGCATCGACGCTAACCACCTTTGCCCAACAAGCAATTCAAAGCAGAAAATTTGACCCGCCAGCGTACTGCTTAAAATGAAGCCCAGCACCCTCCACTCCGACCAGAATTTGAAGAGAAACGGAGTTACGAAAAACTCTTTGTCATTCAAGACTGCTAAGTCTTCTGGAATCCCAGGCATCGACAGCATCGTCAATTGGAGCGATCAATTCACCTATGCCGGGTTTGACGGGAATGGTAATGCCCAGTCGGTCTGGCCTTACACGATGGTCGGGAACCCGCCTGAATCCGGACAGACCATGTCGATCAGGGCTCCGATCGTACCGGTTACAGTGGAACTGCTGGGTCCCGATGGCAGCGTGGCTTTAACCTTTGGTCCCGACGGAAACGTCGTCAATAACGCGCTTGTCTCTCCGGAATTTGAGCCGTTTATCTATACCAATGGTATCGGACAGTTCAATGACCAAATGATGCGCGCCTCATTTGCGGACCGTCTCCGCCACCACCACGGCGATGGCGACGACGGCTGGCACACCATGCTCCGTCCCAAGCTCCGAACTGCGAGAACCATCCAGGTGCCGTTCCTGACAGCCAGCGGGGGAAACGCCTGATTTTTCTTCGTCAATGCGGCGGGGCAGCCCGTGCTGGCAGCGCTCGATGCCGACACCTCCGGGAGCCTGCTTTTCCCCGCGACCTTCCCCGTCGATAACAGCACCCCAGTTGGCGCCGCTGAACTGGCTGGCGACATCACGACCCACGATCTCTCTAACTTCCTCTTCAATAACACCGTGCTGTTTTCTGGCGGCAACATCAACAATTGCTGCGTCATCGGCTTCCACACTTATGACTTCGGGCCCGGAATCCCGCAGAACGGAAATCTTCCGCGGCTGTACGTACTGAACTATGCCAGCTGGCTCTCGCCGGGTCTCTTCCTTTTGGCTTCCAGGATATGACCGCTTGGAGCCATGAAATGGCCGAGACTTTCAATGATCCCTTCATCAACAACGCTACGCCATGGTGGTTGAGTGCGGATCCTTTCCTCGGTTCTGGTAATTGTCAGAACAACCTCGAAGTAGGCGACGTGGTCCAGGTTCTCGACTCTCTGAACCCGGTCTCTACGATTCCGGGGAAAGGATTCACCTATCACCCGCAGAACATGGCTCTGTTCCCGTGGTTTGCGTTCGAGTCGCCTTCACCGGCACACCTGGGGGCCTACAGCTTCCCGGATGAAACGACGCTGATGTCGCTTTCTCCTGGACCACTGCTCCCAGGTTGCGTACTGGCTTCATAAAAACCGAACCAAATCGATTCACAGATGCCGCCCGATGTCTGGGCGGCTTACTTTTTGCCATGACGTGGAGGATCGTCCTAACCGTCGTTATCGGCGATGGCACGCAGTGACTCTGCTGGCCTCGCGCCATCTCAGGTAAACTATCCCTGATCCCTTACTCCTTAGCAAAATGATCAACGGCAAACGCATCGCAGTCGTCATGCCCGCCTACAACGCCGAGAAGACCCTTCAGGTCACGGTTGGAGAGCTGCCTGAACTGGTGGACGTCTGCATTCTGGTCGACGACCACAGCTCCGACCAGACTGTCGATCTGGCTCGCCGCATGGGCCTGCTGGTCTTCCAGCATGACCGTAACTACGGCTACGGACGCAACCAGCAAACCTGCTATCGCGAGGCGTTAAACGCGGGCGCAGACGTCGTCATCATGCTTCATCCCGACTACCAGTACACGCCGCTGCTCATCACCGCGATGGCCAGCATGGTCGCCTATGATGTATACGACGTCGTGCTGGGATCGCGCATCATTGGTGGCCGCGCTCTACGCGGCGGCATGCCGATCTACAAATACATCTCGAACCGCCTGCTCACCGCTTTCGAAAATCTGTTTCTGGGCGTCAAACTCTCCGAGTATCACACCGGATACCGCGGCTTCAGCCGCAAGGTGTTAACCGATTTGCCGCTGCTTGAAAACTCCGACGACTTCGTCTTCGACAATCAGATGCTGGCCCAGTGCGTGCACTTCGGCTTTCGCATTGGAGAAGTTTCCTGCCCCACCAAGTACTTCGAAGAGGCCTCGTCCATTAATTTCCGTCGCAGCGTGGAGTACGGCTTTGGTGTCCTGGCCACGACTCTGGAGTTTGCCCTGCAAAGATTCGGTCTGATTCACCTGCCGCGCTTCAGCGACAAGGGCCGCAAACTAGAAGCTGGTGGCGAGACGTACTACGCAGCCCGTACTGGCACTGCCCGCCCGGCCTAGGATCTAATCTATTTTTTCAGAGGCGAAAGCCTGCCTGAGCTTGTCGAAGGGGGTGCGAACCGTGGGAAGCGCAAATCCGAGATAAGCCAGCTCCGGAGGGGCGAAAGATCTGACTCCTCCTCGATCTCCAAGTATTTGAAATGACAGAGCCTCCCGTAAACTCGCGCGCGCGTCCACTGGGCTCGGGCGACTTTTCCTCTACGAATCTGCTCCTGCTGGCCTTGCTGACCGTTCTTGCGTTTCTGGTAATGGGCTACCATCCCGGTCTTGAGGACGACGCGTTCTACCTGGCCGCGATCAAGCGCAATCTGAATCCCGCCCTGTTCCCGCATGATGCGGAATTCTTCCGGCTGCAATTTCAGGCCACCATCTTCGACAAGCTGATCTCTTGGTCGGTACGCCTCACGCATCTGCCGGTGGCGTGGGCAGTTCTACTCTGGCAGTTCGCAACCGTTTTTTTTCTGCTCCATGGCTGCTGGCGGATCGCTCGCCGCTGCTTCTCCCAGCCTTCCGCGCAATGGGCGGCGACCGCCACCGTTGCGGTCCTGCTTACGCTACCGGTTTCCGGCATCGCCATCACTCTCGCCGATCAGTATCTTCACCCACGCACTCTCGCCACGGCCGCGATCCTCGCGGCCATCGTTGCCGTCCTCGACCGTCGCCTCTGGCTTGCGGGAGTTCTTCTGGCCTTCGCCTTCGCCGTCCACGCCATCATGGCCAGCTTCGGAATTTCGTTTTGCGCCTTCCTGTTCTTGAACCAGCGCACGGCTTTCCCGCGCCGCTTGTCCTCGTTGCCCCTGGTAGCCGCGCTTGTTCCTCTGGGATGGATCTTTGAGCCCGCCTCCGATGCCTGGCGGCAAGCAGCCTCTACTCGCAGCTTTTATTTTCTGGCACGCTGGGAATGGTATGAGTGGCTGGGAGTTTTCGGCCCACTGATCCTGCTCTCTGTCTTACGGGCGGTTTTAGGGCGGCCTGTGGACAATCAAGCTCAAGACGCGCCCGCTCTGTTCACCTTAGTGAACAGCCTACTCTACTACGGCGTCTTCCAAACCGCGGTCGGACTGCTGCTCATGCTTCCGCCAAGCCTCGAGCGTCTCCGGCCCTTTGAGCCCATGCGGTACCTGCATTTGCTCTACCTGCTCTTCTTCTTGATTGCGGGAGGACTGCTCGGCCGCTACGTCCTCGGCCGCAAGATTTACCGCTGGCTATTGTTTTTCATTCCTTTGAGCGCGGGCATGTTCTATGCCCAGCGTCAAATGTTTCCCGCTACCGCGCATCTGGAGTTACCGGGCGTCCAGCCGCAGAACCCGTGGCTGCAGGCTTTCGCCTGGATCCGTGAGAACACACCGGTCGACGCCTTGTTCGCGCTCGATCCGCACTACACGACTCTGTCCGGCGAGGACTTCCACGGCTTCCGTGCCCTTGCTGAACGAAGCGTGCTCGCCGATTACGAAAAAGATGGAGGCATGGCCGCCCGCGTCCCGCGCCTGGCTCCGCGCTGGCTCAAGGAGGTGAAGGCTCAGACCGGCTGGCAGAATTTCCAACCCTCCGACTTCCAGCGGCTCAAGCAAGACTTCGGCGTAACATGGGTCGTCCTTTCGGACGCGTCCGCACAAGATCCACAAAGCCAAGGCATGACCTGCCCATATCGCAACGTCCAACTCAAAGTGTGCCGTCTATACTAAGAACGCAGCGTCAGAAAAAAGTAAGGCAAGTGGCGCGCTGGCGTCTCGCCGGCTGTCGCGGGAGCTTGCCCTGAGCTTGCGGAAGGGGCCGTCCCGCCTGCGCAATCAGTGCCAAGATCGAATGCCAACAGATTCTTCTTCATCACAACGCGCTCAACCCTACGTCCTGATGGTGGCCGTCGCCCTCGCCGTCCGCCTGGCGGTCATCCCTTTTACCTACCACGAATGGATGGACCCCTTCGTCCTCACGCACTGGGCGTTCGGCCTGATTGCGCGCTCCATCGCCTCCGGCCACGGCTTCGGCAGTCCGTTGGCCGAAACCGGATCGTCCGCTCTCCTGCCGCCGGTTTATTCGTACTTGCTCGCCGGCATCTTCAAAGTCTTTGGAATCGAAACTCGCGCTTCAATACTCGCGGCCCTGTCGTTGAACAGCGTGTTCTCAGCACTAACCTGCATTCCAGTTTTCCTTCTGGCGCGGCAGGCTTTCGGCGAGCGCGTTGCCAAATGGGCGGGATGGGGATGGGCATTTTCTCCCTATGGCGTCTACTACGGAGCAGACTGGGCATGGTCGACGTGCCTGGTCGCGCTCGAACTCATCTGCTTGTTTCTGTTTGCCTGGCGTCTCGAAGACTCCTCCCGCAAGCGTGACTGGATTCTATTCGGCGCGCTCTGCGGCGTGGCCGCGCTCACCGAACCTGTCGTCATGGCCGTCCTTCCGCTGCTTGGAATCTGGACTCTCTACCGCCGCTACCGGCTCGCGCGCCCGTGGAAGGCCCAGATGATCGTCGTAGCGCTCGCTGGAGTGGTGACGCTCGCACCCTGGCTTGTGCGGAACTACATGCTGTTCCACAAATTCATTCCAGTGCGCAGCGGCTACGGGCTCGAACTCTACATCGGCAACAATGGCTACACGCAGCACTGGGTCAATCGCACTCTGCATCCCAACCACAGTGATGCCGAACTTTCGGAATACGAACGCGTCGGTGAGGTCGCCTACATGGACCACAAAATGCGACAAGCGAAAGATTACATTCGCAGCCATCCCGCATGGTTTGCGTGGATGACGTTTCGCCGCATCGTGTATATGTGGACGGGCTACTGGAGCTTCGACCCTGCGTATCTCAAAGATGAACCGCTCGATCCGCCCAACATTTTCGTCAATACCACCATGTCGCTCCTCGGACTATGGGGTCTGCGCCGCGTCTGGCAACGAGATCGGTCACTGGGAGTGCGCTTTGCCATCGTGCTGCTCTTCTTCCCGCTGACCTACTACTTCTCGCATCCCGAGACCTACTACTTCCGTCCCGTGGATCCGCTCATCGTGGTTCTCGCGGCCATAGCCGTGGCTGGGCGTTCCAAGAAGTCGAACGAATTGCAGCCTCTCGCGAGTGGGGGTTAACATCTAACCAGCGATGGCGAACGCTCCTGCTTTATCTGTCAGCACGCAAAGTCGCTTTACGATTGGGCTTGGCGAGATCCTGAATTTCGCCTACGACGCCTTCTGCAGCAACAAGCTGCAATTCACGCTGACATCTCTCGCCATGGCCGTGGGCACGGCTTCGGTCATCCTCGTAGCCACCATCGGGCTCACCGGCAAGCAGTACATGCTCCGTCAGTTGCAATCGATCGGCACGAATATGATCTACGCCGACTACCAGGGCGGCGCGCAGCGGCTCGACTCTACGCCCGATCCCATGACCGTCGAGGATGTGCAGGCGGTGCGCGAACAGGTGCCCAACGTGGTGGCCGCTTCTCCCACGGTTGCGTTGGAGGACCACATCAGCGTTGGCGGGGGCAAGCAGAGCGACATCCTGGTTCTCGGCGTCGACCCCGCATATCTGCAGGTACGCAACCTCAAAGTTCTCGCCGGACGTTTCTTCGATTCCGAGGATTCGGCGGGGCGCAACAAGGTCTCGGTGATCACCGAGAAGCTGGCTCAGAAACTCTACGGTTCCAGTCCGGTGGCGGTCGGTCAGATCATCAAGTTGAGCGGAGGTCTTCCATTCACGATTGTGGGTGTCTTCAAGGAAAGCGTAGACACCTTCGGCCAGTCCGAAATTCAGGAAGACACCATGCTGATCCCCTACACGGTCAGCCGCTTCTTCGTTCCGACGGCAGCGATTTACCAGATTTATTTTTCCGCCGCCAGCCCGCAGGACGTCATCCCGGCGACGGCGGCCATCAAGCGCGTGTTGCAGTCGCGCCATCGCCCAGAATCTGTCTACAGCGTGCAGAACCTGACGCAATTCCTCACGGTGGCGGGACGCATTGCCGATGCGATGACCCTCATCCTCATGCTCGTTTCTTTCGTCACGCTGCTGGTCAGCGGCATCGGCATCATGAACATCATGCTGGCGACGGTGACCTCGCGCATCCGGGAGATTGGGATTCGCAAAGCCATCGGCGCCACCAACCGTGAAATCCGCCTCCAGTTTCTCGCAGAGGCCATCGTGATTTCCGTGACCGGAGGCATCGTCGGCATCTTTGCCGGTCTTGCCCTCCCCTACTCGGTGCGCTTCCTCACCGACTATCGCATCCCGATCAATGGCTGGTCGGCGATCATTGCCATCGTAGTTTCGTCAGTGGTCGGCATCATTTTCGGAACCGTGCCGGCCACTCGCGCTTCGCAGCTCGATCCCGTCGAAAGCCTGCGCTACGAGTAAGTTGGAGGCCACAGTTTTACGACAACGTGCAGATCTACAAGCCGTAGAAGCGCCCGTCGCAGTCCGACCCGGTGTTTGTGCGAGCCGAGCCCGGTGGCAAGAAGCTGTATCGGTCGGCTTGGGCGAACCAATAGCTGCCCCAAACACCACAAAGCCGGGCTGGTTGGCCCGGCCATTCTTGTTGTGGAGCTGGTTCAATCGGTCTTGTTTCGATCGTCGACCCAGAATCTTGAAAATTGCGGGATCAGGTTCGATCCCCGAGCCTTCCGACCCACTGTTGTGTTTTCTCACACAGTCGGGAAGGCCAATCTCAATTTGCGCTGCGGGTTCACCAGGCCCGCCGCGCGGAGCCCTTTACATCACCATTGCCAGGTTCTCCAGTTCGTATACCAACACTGGCATGGCACACCCTGCCATCTCGACGCGGCCCGCCGCGTCCAGCGCAGCCTTGGGCGAAACCCCATAGCCACGGCCCATCAGAAACACCTGCAGCAGCTCGGCCGCCTCGTAGGAGTCGATCATGCCCCCTTGGAGCAGATCGTTCCTGAGAGCTGCCAATTCGGTCATGGTGAATCTGTCTTTGTCGTTCATCTTCGCATTCATCAGCGTTTCTTCGTTCGTCATGGCCGTCATCACCTCCGACTCCGACCTTCTAGCTTCTTGCCGTATTAGACTCATCGGCAGCTGTGAAAGTTGCATGCAATCCAGATGCCGAATTCACCCTACTTTTCCTATTACGGTCCCCAAGCCCCTTTGGATTCATTAACCCCTGTGAATATCTAAAGTTGCGGTCAGCTTGGGAGTCGGCTTCGGCCTCCCATGGTTTCCTTCGTACCCAAAAGGTAATCTCAAAACTGACACAATCTGTCAGTGCTGACGATCCACCACCAAAGAACGTCGATTACCGACGGGCGAGGAACGCTGCTTAGCAGCGGGCAGGATTCCTGTCACATTTATAGTGTCTGGTGATGCCCAAGCCGTTTCTCGTGGGAAAAAAGAAACAGGGCCGCTTCCTGGACGGAAGGTGGGCGAAAAATCAGGTGGGCCGAAGAAGCGATGATGTTGTGGCTCGAGCAGTCGCCTTGGCGGCTTCCGTAAGGCTGACGTTCACGCCAGGGCTGCCGCTACGCTGTCGTAAAACGGGAAAAACTGCTGGACGTGTGTGACTTGCATGGTGTCGCGCACGCGCCTGGTCACGCCAACCAGCGCCAAGCGGCGGCCGTCTTTCTGATGGTTCACATACGCTCCCACCAGCGCACCGATCCCGGCCGAATCAATGTAGGGAACCTCGGTGAGGTCGAGGATGAGGGTCGGCGCCGTGCTGGCTCGCACTAGCGCCTGAAACTGAAATAAGTTGGAAAGAAGAATCGGACCGCTTAGGCGCAGCACTCGCTGGCCTGCCGGTGCATTGGCCATGTCTTCGATCTGCAAAGGCTCCTGTGGCATCCGCAGATAATATTACGGGGATGTGAATACCATGTTAAAGGACGTGGAATTCCACCCGCGCGGGGCAGCTGGCTCCGCCGGAGTGCTGAACGTTGAGGCCCGACAGGCTTCCCGCTACAGGGACGCTAACGCTGGCTCCAGTTCCTTATCCTTTGCCTGCTCAATCAAGCTCTCGAACTGCGCGTGATCGAGACAGACGGCGTGCTGGCCGTAGCGGGCTTCCCTTCCCGTGACATGCCAGTACGGCATCCAGCAAAACTGCTTGCCTTCAGCCCCGCCCTCGAGCACGACCAGAAACGGATAGAACGTAACCTCTTCCGACCCGTCTCCGAGCCATGACTCCAGCTTTTCGGGGAGAAATGCCGAGACCACCTTAAAGTCGCCGTCGCCGGCGCCTAGTTGAAAGTCGAGATTCACATGCAGTTCCCGCGGGCCCCCGCAGGCCGGGCAATCTTGCGGAGACATTTTCGAGAAATCGTTAAGAGTGTCGAACAGCTTGTGGTGGGTGGGACATTTCTTATGACATTGAGTGCAGTAAAAGTATTGTGCAGCCACGTCCGAACCTTCCTTTCGCAGCCGCAGACCTTCCGTCCGCCGCCCGCTAAGGCTCGATCGTGGCCTCATCAACCAGCATGACGGGGATGTCGTCCTTGACCGCATAAACCCGGTGACACTGAGTGCACTTCAAACTTTCCGGAGTTGTGCGGTACTCGAGCGCCTGCTTGCAGGCCGGACAAACCAGAATTTCCAGCAGGTCTTTGGCAATCATGACGTGAGCATTGTACGACACGGAGTGCGGCAGGGGTGTGATGGGACGCACAACCCCAGGCGACTCCGAATCGGGTCAAGTACTTGGGCCAGAGGATCGTATATTCGCTTCCGTCAGCTTCCCGAAACGCAGCCCGCAGTGTAGTCCACCGGCTGCTGCTCTCAAGCATATGCGAACGGGGCGTGTGGATCATCCGTGAGGATGAAGATATTCATCTTGCCAGAACCTAAATCATGACCATCCACCGTGCTGCAGTCTGCCATTTTCTCGATCAGCAGAGCCTTAGTAGCGATCAGGCTGTCGTAGTCATTTGCGATAGGATCCTAATATCCACTGCAAGACGAGTTGGTATTTCATGGTTCGCTGGTTGGACGAGTGTAGAGCATCCGAGTCCTGTTCCCGATCCATCCCCATTCGACCGTTGCGGCAGTGTAAGATTTTAGAATCGGAAGCCCGAAGCCGGAAGCCGGAAGCCCAAACATGCCAGCTCTCATCCTCGACGGAACCAAGATCGCGCAAGAGATTCGCAGCGAAGTGGCTGCGGAGGTGAAAACCATGGCCGCTGCCGGAGTGCGTCCCGGGCTGGCGGTCGTGCTCGTCGGACACAATCCGGCATCTGAGATTTACGTACGCGGCAAGGTCAAAGCCTGCGAGGAAGTCGGCGTCTACAGTGAGAAACTGACGCCGCCCGAGACCGCCACCACTCCCGAACTGCTGGAAGTGGTGGAAGATCTCAACCGCCGCGACGATATCGACGGCATCCTGGTGCAGTTGCCCCTGCCCGCGCACGTCGACGCCAAGAAAGTCCTGATGGCGGTCGACCCTGCCAAAGATGTCGACGGATTCCATCCTGTGAACGTAGGCTTTCTCTCCACGCAGCGTCCCGGCCTGGTGCCCTGCACGCCCGCCGGAGTCATCGAAATTCTGAAGCGCAGCAACATTCCGATCGCGGGACGCGAGGCCGTGGTCGTGGGCCGCAGCGACATCGTGGGCAAGCCCGCCGCCATGCTGCTGCTGAACGCCAATGCCACGGTGACCGTCTGCCACTCGAAGACGCATGATCTGCCGGGAGTCTGCCGCCGCGCCGACATCCTGGTAGCGGCGATCGGCCGCTCGGGCATGATCACGCGCGATTTCGTGAAGCCCGGTGCGACCGTCATCGACGTAGGAATGAACACCATCACCGATCCCGCGGAATTCCAACGGTTCTTTGCGGGCAATAGCAAGCGGGAAGAGAACTTCCGCAAGAAGGGATCGACGCTGATTGGTGACGTGCATCCCGAAGTCGCAGAAGTTGCGGGAGCCCTTACGCCCGTCCCCGGCGGCGTCGGCCCGCTCACGATTGCCATGCTGATGTTCAATACCGTGAAGGCGGCGAAGATGCGGCGGGGAAGTCGCGTGCCGGAGCTATCGCGGGTTTGACCACGCAATGACAATTCACCACAGAGACACAGAGCCACAGAGAAACCCTGTCTTTTCCCCTTCTTGGTTTTCTCGGTGCCTCCGTGTCTCTGTGGTGAAGGCTTTTCGTCTGGAGTCGGGATGCTGAAAGTCGGCCTGACCGGCGGAATTGCCTCCGGCAAATCGGTTGTAGGCGAGATGTTTGTCGCGCTGGGAGCCCACCTCGTGCAGGCGGACCGCATCGCGCATTCGCTCATGCAGCCGGGCGAGCTGGTCTATAACGAAGTGGTGCGCCATTTCGGCCGCGAGATTCTAAATCCCGACGGCAGCGTGAACCGCTCCAAACTGGCTGAAGTCGCGTTCGGTCCGGCGACCGCTCCTCAGGGTCAGCGCGCGTCGCGGATCGATGAACTCAACCGTATCGTGCATCCGGTCGTCATTCGCAGCCAGGATGAATGGATGGAGGAAATGGGCCGGCAGGATCCGCAGGCGATCGCCATCGTTGAGGCCGCGCTGATTCTCGAAGCCGGAGCGGGGGAGCGCTTCGATCGCCTGATCGTCGTAACCTGCAGCGCCGAGCAACGCGTGGCGCGCTTCGCTGCCCGGCAGAAGATCGACCTCGAGGCCGCACGCAAAGAAGTCACGCGCCGCATGGCTGCCCAACTTCCCGACGAAGAAAAAATCAAAGCGGCCGACTTTGTGATCGATAACTCCGGTTCACTTGATCAGACCCGAGAGCAGGTGCGCGCAGTCTGGGAACAACTCCGCGCCGCGGCGGCCTTGTCGTCCTGAGCAAATCGAAGGACCTCTGCACTTCCCTCCACTCGCACATGTTCTTCGTGGTAAAGACCGCCGCTCAAGGTGACAGTGCAGATTTCTGCGCCCAGAATCCACCCGTGAACCCGAAGACGCTATACCTCGCACTCTGCCTCGCAGGTTTGCTGCTACCGTACTCCCAGTTCGTGCCGTGGGTGATGCAGCACGGGCTGAATCTCCCCCTCTTCGCCCGCGAACTCTTCGCCACCCGCATCGCTGCATTCTTCGGCATGGATGTCATCGTCTCGGCAGTTTCGCTGCTTTGCCTAGAAGAGGTTATGTGGGGACGGCCGCCTTCGGCTGTCCGGTCGAGCGCTGCTAGACAGGTTTTGACTCCCCAGCCAGCGAGATATTCGTGCCATTGGCACGAAGGACGGCCGAAGGCGGCTGTCCCCACATGAACCTTCCTTCCCGCGCGCACTCTACGATTCCGGCCAGCGTGCTGAGGAGCGCGGCTTTGTTTAGAATTGAATTCAGGGACCTTTCTACTCCCCGACATCGTACCTACCTTGGGCAGTCGAATCGGATGGTTGAATTATGAAAGTCATGCGGCCTTTGATCTTCGGGCTCGCCATTGCCGGCGGGTTCTTCTACTTCACGACTTGGCGCTCGAACTCGCAGGCGGGCGGATTACACCCTTCGAACTGGCTCAGCCATCCCGCGCAGGTGGAGATTACTGAGGCCGCGCCGGGCGAACCCCTTGACGGCGAAGAACAAAACAATATCTCTGTGTATAAGAAGAATATTCCGTCGGTGGTAAACGTCACTTCACGCGCCATGACGTTTGACTTCTTCTACGGCCTCGTTCCTCAGGAAGGCCAAGGCTCGGGATTCGTGATCGATAAAGAAGGGCACATCCTGACCAACTATCACGTGATCGCCGAGGCCCGTCAGGTCGAAGTCACCATGCACAACCGCAAGAAGTACAAGGCCACCGTGGTCGGCACCGATCCGCCGCACGATCTGGCAGTGATCCAGATCAAAGCGCCTGACCTGGTTCCGGCGGTGCTGGGGGATTCGCGCAATCTGCAGGTTGGACAGAAAGTCTATGCCATCGGTAATCCCTTTGGGCTCGCAGGAACCATGACGCGCGGCATTGTGAGTTCGATTCGCCCCGTCCGCGAGCCCAACGGAGCCATGATCGACGAAGCCATTCAGACCGACGCGGCCATCAATCCCGGAAATTCCGGCGGACCACTGATGAACTGGCACGGAGAAGTTATCGGCATCAATACCATGATTCTCTCCAACGTCGGCCAGAATGCCGGCATCGGGTTCGCGATTCCGATCAATACCGCGAAGGCGGTCCTGAACGATCTGATGACGCTGGGCCGGGTGCGGCGTCCGGCGCTCGGAGTCCGCACGATTCCCATTACTCCCGAACTGGCCGACGAGATTGGCCTGCCCTCGGATTATGGATTGCTCATTATTCAGGTGACTCCCGGCGGCTCCGCCGATGCAGCTGGTCTGCACGCCGGTACGGAACGCGCCTACCTGGGAAATATTGCCATCATGCTGGGCGGCGACTTGATCGTGGCCATCGACGATCAAAAAGTGCAAGACGAAGAGGACCTGGCGCAGATGATGAACAATCATCGCGCCGGAGATACGGTGAAGATCAGCATCTACCGCAACAAGAAAAAGATGGACGTTAGCGTATCGCTGGGCGAGGCACGGCAGCAGGTGTGAAAGCAGCTGTCTCAGCTCTCAGTTTCGGCATAACTATATTGTCATCCTGAAACGGGCGTTTCTTGCCCGCTGAAGGACCTGTGCAACTTGCGGACAGTGCACGGATCCCTTTGACTTCGCTCAGGGCAGGCTCTTCGGCGCCAAAGAACGGCGCCTCAGGATGACAAGGCTTTTCGAAAACGTTCTATTCCGCCGCTTGAATTCCGACCGCGGCATAAAGGTCCGCGCTCTTGTAGAGCGTCCCGCCCTTCATGACAAGCCGGCAGCGGCGGATGTCGCCAATGTGTTCGGCTGGATTTCCCTCCACGAGAACAAAGTCCGCGAGCTTGCCTTCCGCAATCGAACCGATATCTTTCTCCTGCTTTAAGAGCCGGGCTGCGTCGAAAGTCGCGATCTGCAGCGATTTCGCAGGCGGAATGCCGGCCTGAACCTCCAATTCCAACTCGCGGTGCAGCATGATTCCAGCGATAGCGTCGGTGCCCGCAAAGATCGGGACTCCAGCATCGTACATGCGCTTGGTCATGGCCAGCATGGCGCGATACGAATCCTTGTAGAGCTGGTCATTTTCAGGGGTCACGGGCAACCCGCCGCTGTATGCGCCGCGTTGTACCTGCGCCGGAAGCCGCGTCAGCACGGGCGCAAAATCAGGAGAAACTTGTCCCGGCCGTCCCGTGAACATCCCTTCAAACGTCGCCAGGGTTACATCGACGGTGGTGTGATGATTCAGCAAAAGCGTGATGAAGTCATTCACTGGCTTCGATTGCAGGTCGAGTTTCGCAGCATTGGTGCCGACCGCCGTGAACCGCTCGGGCGTGCGCGTGTCCTTCACCTGCGATGCGAGAAAGTTCAGGAAGATGAAGTTGATGTGCTGGATTTCGTCGGCGCCGTCCTCGACAAATTGTGAAGCAGTAATGCCGTTAGGAATGTGCCCGCTGACTCGAAGACCGCGGGAGTGAGCGATTTTCACGATGCCGGGGACGAAGGCAGGATTGAGCGAACTGTACAGCTTGATCTGGACATATCCCAGATCGGCGTAACGATTGACGGCCGCATCGGCCTCCGCTTGCGTGTCGGCGTACAGGCCCGTCGGCGCCTGGAACGGGCTGTGACCATCGATAAACCCCGCCTTCCACAGGCGCGGGCCGATGGCGGTGCCGTTCTGCCACTGATCCTGAAGATGCTGCAGCTCGGCGATGTCATTCCCCATGTCGCGGACAGTGGTCACGCCGCTGGCAATGTTCAGAATGCCGTCGAGCGGTTGAGCGTGAGCGTGCATGTCGAACAACCCGGGAAGGATCGTTTTGCCGGTTCCGTCGATGCGCTCGGCGTCCGCGGACAGGTGCGCCGAACTTGCGGGGCCGACGCTCACAAAGCGGTCGCCGGAAACAATCACCGTTTGATCTTCCTTCATGACTGCATTCTCGGAGTCGAACAGTCGAACGTGCTCGATGGCCACCGGGTGCCCAGGATGCTTCGCTAGTTCCTTCGCCAGATGCGCGTACCGCTCGTCGCGCGCTTTGACGTCGATGGCATAGAGCTGATCGTTTGTCTTTTCCCATCCTTCGCGCAGAAATGCGAACCATGTTCCGGGGATCGCAAAAAGATGCCGCTCATCGTCAAGCCACACCGTTTGCGGCTCGAAGGAGAGGCCAGTGATCGCAAAGTCGGTCACGTGCATCTTCTGTCCATGATCTTCAACGGTGAGGTCTGTCAGACGCTCAAGGCGGGCTTCGCCGGCAGGAAACAGGTGGACCGGCGCTCCGTGTGCCTTTTCGAGAGCCGCGACCAGGAATGCCGTCTCGGCGGCTGCGCCGTTATTGCTGACGTAGAATCCGCCTGCGGGAGCATGGCCATCTTCCGCAGTACTCTTCCAGTGGGCGACGCCGTCTTTGACCTCGAAGTGTTCGTCGACGGGAGCCTTCAGGTAATCGTTGCCAGTCTCATCTACGCGCTCCAGCAGGCCGCTCTGGGCGACGCTGTAGTTGGCGGAAATCTTGGGACCGCGGCCCCGGTCGTTGAACTCGAACGTGCACTCTACACGACCATCAGGCAGGTACCGGTCGACTTCACTTCCGGCGACCTTGCCGTTCGAAGAGATCGTGTAGCGGAGAGTCGACGGCGCACCGGCCGCAGCCACGGCAATCGGTTGCAAGCCAAACAACATGAGCGGGAGCAACGCCAGGCGAAGAGTGAGCATGGGGAAGTATTGTGCCACCGATTCACACGGTTGGGGTAGAATGTCGTTCTGCCTATGACTGCCGTCCTTTAATCCTGCGAGTTGCAACGTTGAGCGAGATGCGCGGAGGTGTGCGCGACGCTCCTGTCTCGTTGTCTCGATACAACCTGTCAAATCAGAAAGGACGATTCCCATGCAATTCGTGGATAAGGCACTTGCTCGCCGCTTCGAGTCTTGCGAGGAGATGCCGCAAGTGCTGTACGCGCGCCTGTTTCAGAAGACGTGCCCCGAGATTGGCGCGGCGGAAGAAGAAATCTGCGGCGGTCACATGATTTTTGCGGGGCTCGGATCGCCCATCGGACGGGCGACTGGAGCCGGATTGGATCGTGCGTTCACCACTGGGGATCTCGATCGCCTGGAGGAATTCTACCGCGCGCACAAGGCTCCGGCACAGGTGGACTTGTGTCCCATGCACGACCCTACCGTGTTCGAGCTATTCAAAGAACGCGGCTATGCAATCGCCGAGCTGAACAACGTGCTGTTCCGCAGTTTGGATTCTCAGGAGAAACTCCCTCCGCCTCCAGCGGGATGCGAAATTCGTCCCAGCCAGCTCTCAGAAGCTGAAACCGCGGGCGCAATCGTGGAAAGCGCGTTCTTCCCGGATGGCGCGCCAGAAGCCTATCGTGGCCTCATCGCGCCGTTCTACCAGATGGAGCGGGCACTGGCGTTCGTGGCCAGCGTCGACGGCAAGGTGGTGGCCTGCGGCACGGGGCTCGTCATACCGGAGCACCGGGTCTTTGCCCTTTGCGGAGCCGGCACGCTCACCAAATTCCGCGGACGCGGCCTGCAGACCGCGCTGCTTCGTGCCCGCATGGCCGCGGCGGTCCAGGCGGGATGCGAGTACGCCGTGGTGGTGACCAACGGCGGGACAACTTCGCAGCGCAACGCCGAGCGTCTCGGCTTTTCTGTGGCGTACAGCAAAGTCACCGTGATCAAACAGCTGAACGTGTAGCGCGGTCGAAAGTAGTGACGGCATCCCTTCGACTCCGCTCAGGGCAAGCTCTGCCGGGTGTCCATGCGGAGTCTCGCCCGCCGCTGCCAGTAGCGCCACGTTCAAGGGTTTTTACGCGAACGATTTGCGACCTGTCAAAGCGCTCACGAGAGTGCCTGTAAATTTTTCCGGAGCCGCTCAGGATCCCCATCCTGAAGCAGCGCCTCAACCTCCATGTGTGTGCGCTGCCAAACTGGAACAGCGTGCACCAGCAAGCCCCGCCCTTTTGCAGATAGCCTCATCAGCCGGCTGCGTCGGTCCCTCGGGTCAGCAGTGACCTTAACCAGACCTCGGCGCTGCAACGGCTTGAGAGCGGCCGTCAGCGTGGTCCGGTCCATCGCCAGTAGTGACGCAACCGGCGCCATCCCTGGCGCTTCCGGCCGGTTTAGAGACATCAGTAGCGAGAATTGCCCGTTGGTCAGGCCGAGTGGACGTAGGGCATCATCGAAGCGCCGTGCCAGCGCCCGGGCGGCTCGCTGAACATGAAGACAGAGGCAAGAGTCGCGGACACGAAGAGTTGTCTCGAATGGAGGCTTTGTAACTCTTGACACAGTCCAGATTATATTGATATCAACGTATCTTGCCAAGGAGCGAAAGGCAATCCGATATCTCAGGAGAAATCCTCAGGAGAAATCTAATGACGCGAGAGATCATCAGGACAATCACATTGTCAGTCTTCATGCTGGCCATTTGGACGAGCACCGCGCGGTCGGCGCAAGCACAGGACGCCAAAACGCCCTACCCGAGCATGGCCCCAGTTGAGCAATACATGATGGCAGATCGAAATTCCGAGATAGCCCTGGCGCGGAGCGCGGCCCCGGAATCCATTTCGCGCGACGCCGAGGTAATGGTCCTCGGAGCGCATGGCTACGAAACCGCAGTCAAAGGTAAGAATGGTTTCGTCTGCATCGTGGAACGATCGTGGACTGCCGGAATCGACGACCCTGATTTTTGGAATCCCAAGCTGCGCGGCCCCATCTGCTTCAACCCGATGGCTGTACGAGCCTACCTGCCGCTCACGATCAAGAAAACTGAGCTGATACTCCGCGGAGAATCCAAGGCTCAAATGTTCGAGAGCATCAAGGCCGCGCTCGACAAGAAAGAGGTGCCGCCGCCGGAACCTGGAGCAATGTGTTACATGCTATCCAAGGACGGGTTCTTGGGCGAACATGCCGGGCACTGGCATCCTCACTTGATGTTTTTCGTTCCGCAAACGGACGCTGCGACCTGGGGCGCTGATCTGCCAGGCTCTCCGATTTTTGCAGGTAAGGACGTGCAGGACCGACTGACCGTATTCCTGGTTCCGGTTGCCAAGTGGTCGGACGGTACGTCGGATCACACGGATATGCAGTGATCCACTGACCGATTATGACGCCATGCTCGACGGTTGCGTGACCGCGGCGCGACTTCGCTGGTCGTTGCACTTCCACAAGCGTCCATAGAATAGTGGAAGCAATGACTACGGAGAATGTTGTCCTCCGAGGCAAGCACATCCGCCTCGAACCACTGGAGCGTCGCCATGTCGATGGCCTGGTAGCTGCAGCCGGTGACGATGCCGAACTGTACCAATGGAGCCCCGTTCCCCGCGGCCAGGACGCAGCCACGCACTACGTCGACACTGCCCTCGCATGGTGTGACGCAGGTAGCGCCGTGCCATTCGCGATTGTGCGCGTGAGCGACAGCGTCGTCCTCGGCTCTACTCGCTTCTGGAACATTGAGCGATGGGCATGGCCGCAAGGTCATCCCTCGCACGGACGCAGCGTCCCGGACGCTTGTGAGATCGGTTACACATGGCTCACCCGCTCAGCCACCCGAACCGCAGCCAATACGGAGTCCAAGCTGCTCATGCTGACCCACGCCTTCGAAGGGTGGCAAGTGCTACGGGTTTGCTTTCACACCGACGCGCGCAACCATCGTTCCCGCGCCGCTCTGGAACGGATCGGCGGACACTGCGAAGGCATTCTCCGTGCGCACCGCATGGCTGCGGACTTCATCCCGCGAGATTCCGTGCGCTACTCGATCCTCGCAGCCGAGTGGCCGGGAGTCAGAGATCAATTGGCTCAGTTGTTGAATCGGCGTTAAGAGTGTGGCGCGGGCGCCCCCGCCCGCGCAGCCTACAATACAGGTCCGAGCGCGGGAGAGGGCGCCCGCGCCACATAGGACGATTGCCGAAGCCCTGTTCTATGCACTCGTCGTAGTCTCCATCCGATCCTGGGTCTGCTTCGAAGCGGGATGCTGAAAGCAAAGACCGTAGCCGTCCGGATCTTTGAACCACAACTGCCTCATTCCATAAGGCGCAACCTTCGGCTCTTTCAAGTTGACTCCATGCGTGCGGAGGTGTTGGTAGGCAGCGTCGAGATCCTTGCAGCCGAAGAACAGGCAGGTATCGTCATGGGCGGCCACGCGCGGAGGATCCGGCGTGGGCGGCCGCTGGTCCGCTTCGTAAGCGGTATTGAGCATCAGCTCCGCGCCATGCAACTTCAGCCAGGCCCAGTTGCAGTCGTCACCCGGCTGTGACGTAGCGTGAACGCTGAAGCCCAGCACGTCGCGGTAGAAGCGGATCGCGGTCGGCATGTCGAAAACTTGCAGTAGCGGGCAAATCCCATGAATGTCCATGGACGTTTCAACCTCCTTCATTTGGCCGGAAATATATCAGAAGTTTGGAGCCCCCATCGATTGGACGTGTTGGTTGCGCCCACGGTAGGCGGCAGAATGCTTCCCGATGAGACTTGTGAGAAAGTAGTCCTGATTCGAAGAGAGAAAGAGACTGAAATGAACGTGGATTCTATTCGCGCGTACTGCCTGTCCTTTCCGGAGGTCGCAGAAAAGCTTCAGTGGGGCGACGCCCTGTGTTTCAAAGTCAGGCAGAAGATGTTTGCGGTGCTGGGGCTGGACCAGATTCGCCTCACCTTTAAGTGCACTCCAGAGATATTTGCGGAACTGGTTGAGCGGGAGGACATCGCTCTGGCACCCTATGTCGGGCGCTACAACTGGGTGATCCTGAACCGGCTGGACGCGCTGCGCAACGACGAGTTGAGAGATATGCTCCGGCAATCGTACGAGATGGTCGCCGCCAACGCGCCGAAACGGGGAACTCGCAAACCCAGTCGTGAGAAGAAGCAGTTGAAAAAGAAAGCGTCAGGGAAAACTCCCGCCAAGAAGCGGAAGAAACATTGAGCGGCCGCCCTGTACGACCTCGCGGCCCATGCTATCGTTACCTTGCTTGGGAGCCGACGCGTGCCGGTGATTTATAGTATCGACCCCACACGACAGCTCATTCGTACTGCCTGTGTCCGGCCGCTGACGTTCGCGCAGGTGATCGACCACTTCCGACAACTGAACGAAGATCCGGCCTGCTCCGGACGTCTCGATGTCCTGCTCGACGTTACGGATGTAGACTCGTTGCCCGACAGCAGTCAGTTGGGGGCGGTGGGTACGGCGGTGATCGCCATTCGAAAGAAGGTTCGATTCGGATCGTGCGCCATCGTGGCCGATCGTGACGCCTTGTTCGGCATGATGCCAGTATTCGAGGTCAAGGCGGGCGACTACTTCGAGGTGATTCGCGTGTTTCGATGGACGGTTGAAGCGGAAATGTGGCTGTCTTTCCAAACCCCCAGGCGGAATGCAGGACCGTGACCCGCTTCGCGGCCCAACTCAAGTTGCCAATGCCTTGGACCGCGGTCCTAACTACGCATCCCTCCCGGATTTGACTCTGCTCGCTTCGGTCGGCTAGCCTCAAGAGTCCGTTGCAGCTTCTGGGGCCTTCAACCTGGCATGCGATCTTTATATAAATCATTGATTTTGCTGCTGATGGCGCTGCTCGCGGTAGACGCGGCGCCGTCGGCTCAAGCTTCCGTACATCCGGTTCATGCTCAGCACGCAATCGTGGTCAGCGTGCACGAACTGGCGTCCCAGGTCGGCGTCGACATCATGCAGGCAGGCGGCAATGCCATCGATGCGGCGGTGGCCACCGGGTTCGCGCTGGCTGTGGTGCACCCTCCGGCCGGAAACATTGGTGGCGGGGGATTCATGCTGATTCGTATGGCCGACGGCAAGACGCACTTCCTCGACTACCGCGAGAAGGCTCCAGCGGCGGCGACTCGCGACATGTTTCTCGACCCGCAGGGCAACGTGATCAAGAACGCCAGCGAGATCGGCTACAAGTCGATCGGCGTGCCCGGATCGGTGGCCGGCCTGGTTTATGCCGAGCAAAAATACGGGAAGCTGACGCTCAAGCAAGTCATGGCCCCAGCCATCAAGCTCGCGCGCGAGGGCTACGCGCTGACTTGGGGAGAGGCGCACGACTTCCAGACGGACAAACACCTCGCCGAGTTTCCCGAATCGCGCCGCGTATTTCAGCGCAATGGCGACTACTACAAGCCGGGAGAAATTTTCCGCCAGCCCGACCTGGTCCGTACGCTGGAACGAATTTCCGAGAAGCCCGACGACTTCTATCACGGCTCCCTCGCCCGGGATCTAGCTGCCGCCATGCAAAAGGGTGGAGGCCTCATTACCGCGGACGATCTCGCCCGCTACGAAGTCAAAGAGCGCGAGCCAGTGCGCGGAACTTACCGGGGATACGAGGTGATCAGCGCTCCCCCGCCGTCCTCAGGTGGAACCGTGCTCATTGAATCTCTGAATATTCTGGAAGGCTACGACCTCGCCAAGATGGGCGACCGGTCGGCCCAGTCGATCCACTACACCACGGAGGCGTTCCGGCGCGCCTTCTTCGATCGCGCCGAGTTTCTGGGCGATCCCGATTTCGCCAAGATCCCAGTGGCGCAGCTGATTGACAAACGATATGCTGCGGCCTGGGAAGACACGATTGATCCGGCGCATGCGAGTCCCAGCAAAGAACTAAAGCGCCCGGCTGTGTTCAACGAGCTCGAACAGTATGCGGCCATACATCCGCCGATGGCGCCGCCCGAGTCCAACCACACGACGCATTACTCCGTGATGGACGCCGACGGCAACGCCGTCGCCGTGACCACGACTATCAACGACTGGTTCGGATCGCGCGTCACCGCCGACGGCCTCGGCTTCCTGATGAACGACGAGATGGATGATTTCTCGGCCAAACCCGGAGTGCCCAATTCCGATGGATTGCTTCAGAGTGATGTGAACGCCATTGGGCCCGGCAAGCGTCCGCTCTCGTCAATGACTCCAACGATTGTGGTCCACGATGGCAAGACCGTGATGGTGCTGGGTTCGCCGGGCAGTTCCAAGATCATTACCACCGTCGCCAATGTTCTAATGGGTGTGGTGGACTACGGCATGAACATTCAGGAAGCGGTGAACGCGCCCCGTTTTCATAATCAGTGGATGCCCGACGTGCTGAGTGTGGAACCTTGGTTCTCACCCGATACGTTGGGCCTGCTCCGTCACATGGGTTACAACATTGAGGTTGGGCTGCACTATGGCGGGGATGTGGACTTCTACTGGAGCGACGCGGAGTGCATCGCCGTCGACGCCAAAACCGGCGACCGGTTGGGCGCCAGTGACGGTCGAGGCCCCGGAAAGGCACTAGGCTACTGATGCTAAGAGCGGTTTCCACGTATCTATTCGTGAAAGAGCGGCTGCATCCGGGCATTCTGGATGGGCTGAGCCGCAGCGGCATACAGACGGTCGAGATTTTCGCGGCGCGCCAGCACCTGGATTATGCCAACCGCAAAGCGCACGTTAAGGAAATCGCCGACTGGTTCCGCGGCAGCGGGATTCCCCTGAACTCCGTGCACTCGCCTCTCTACGCCGACTACGAGTGGGGCCGAGCAGGAGCGCCGCCGGTGAACATTGCCTCCACCGACCGCGCAGGTCGCATCGAGGCCATGGACGAGATCAAGCGCGCTCTCGAAATTGCCGAGCAGATTCCATTCCGCTTCCTGGTGCAGCATCTGGGCGCACCCAACGAAGATTTCAGCGACAAGAAGTTCGAGGCGGCCATGACCTCCATCGAACACCTGCGCGCCTTTGCCAAGCCGCTGGGAGTCCGCATTCTGCTGGAGAATATTCCGAACGAACTTTCGACGCCCGACCGGCTGGTAGAAATGATCCGCAGCGCGCACTTTGACGACGTGGGCGTTTGCTTCGATTTCGGCCACGCCCACATGATGAGTTCCGTCAGCGAGGGCTTTGAGATTCTGCGGACTCACATTTGCTCCACCCACGTGCACGACAACGACAAGATGAAGGATTCTCACCTGTGGCCAGGGCAGGGAACCATCGACTGGAAGCAAGCAATGGACCTCCTGCGTTCCGCTCCCCAAACCCCGCCTCTGCTGCTGGAACTCGGGGAAGATGAGAAGGTGAATGCGCTGGAAAAGCTGGGCGGAACATTCGACAAGCTGGAAGGAGCCTAGGTTTCAAGGTTTCATAGTTTCAAAGTTTCAAGGAAACTCGCCACGCGCGGACCTTGAAACCCTAAAACTCTGAAACTTTGAAACCTGAAATTATGTCTTCACCCGTCACCACCATCGCCGAAATCGGTAAACATGAGGGCCAGTCGGTCACTATCCGCGGCTGGCTCTACAACCTGCGCGAGAGCGGGAAGTTGCTGTTCCCGCAGTTTCGTGATGGCTCGGGGATCATTCAAGGTGTCGTGCCCAAGAACGCCGTCCCGCCGGAAGTGTTCGACGCCATCAAAACGCTGACGCAGGAGTCGAGCGTCATCGTCGAGGGCAAAATCCGCGCCGACAAGCGCGCCCACGGCGGCTACGAACTCGACGTCGCTAACGTGCAGGTCGTGCAGCGCGTGCCCGAGGCTACGCCGTATCCGATTACTCCCAAGGAGCACGGCACCGACTTCCTCATGGAGCACCGCCATCTCTGGATACGCTCGCAGCGGCAGGCGGCGATCCTGCGCGTTCGTGCTGAGATCATCAAGGCGGCGCGCGATTTCTTCGACGAACGTGGCTTCACACTGACCGATCCTCCGATCATCACTCCGGCAGCGTGTGAAGGCACCAGCACGCTGTTTCCAGTCGACTATTTCGACGAGCCGGCATTCCTCACGCAGTCTGGCCAACTCTATGTTGAAGCCACGGCGATGGCGTTGGGAAAGGTGTATTCGTTCGGTCCTACGTTTCGCGCCGAAAAATCAAAGACGCGCCGCCATCTCACCGAGTTCTGGATGGTCGAACCCGAAGTCGCTTACGCCGAACTCGACGACGTCATGGAACTCGCCGAGGGCCTCATCACGTTTATTGTGAAACGTTGCCTCGAAAAGCGCCGTGTTGATCTGCAGACTATCGGTCGCGATATTTCCAAGCTCGAAAAAATTGAGGCCCCATTCCCGCGCATCAGCTACGACGACGCAGTCAAGAATCTGCAGGAAGGACACGCCAAGGGTGCGCTCGAATCCAAGTTCGAGTGGGGCGGAGACCTCGGCTCGCCCGACGAGACCTACTTGTCCGCGCAGTTCGACAAGCCAGTCATGGTGCATCGTTACCCGGCGAAAGTAAAAGCGTTTTACATGGAGCCCGACCCGCAGCGTCCCGACCTGGCTCTCTGCGTCGACGTGCTTGCCCCCGAAGGTTACGGAGAAATCATCGGCGGCTCGCAGCGCATGGCCTCATATGAACTCCTCCTGCAGAGGATTCACGAACATAACTTGCCGGAAGAAGCGTTCAAGTGGTATCTCGACCTGCGCAAGTTTGGCAGCGTGCCCCACGGCGGCTTCGGCATGGGCATCGAGCGCGTCGTAGCCTGGATCTGCGGCCTCGAGCACGTCCGCGAAACCATCCCGTTCCCCAGAATGCTATACCGTTTATATCCGTAACCGATTTGCGAATCACTTGATTGCATATTCCTCAATCCCTGTTGATTGACTATGACGACAACTGCAAGTTCCTCCAACATCACTCCCCGAAAAATCCGCGTCATCGGTGTTCCCCTTGACCTCGGTCAGTCCCGCCGTGGCGTCGACATGGGACCATCCGCCGTTCGCGTGGCCGGCCTCGAAGCCCGCCTCGAAGCTCTAGGCCACGAGGTGGAAGACGGCGGCAACGTCCCCGTCGCCATCCCCGAGCAGAAAAAAGAAGGTGACACCCACGCAAAATATTTGAAGGAGATCACCGCCACCTGCACCAAACATGCCGAGCTTGTGATCAAGACGCTCGAAGCGGGCAAAGTCCCCCTCGCTCTCGGCGGAGATCATTCAATGGCCGCCGGAACGGTCTCAGGTGTGGCCGAATACTACCGCCGTCAGAACCAGCACGTCGGCCTTATCTGGATCGACGCCCACACCGACATCAATACGCCTGACTCCTCGCCCAGCGGCAACGTTCACGGCATGCCGCTCGCCGCGATTATGGGACTGTGGCCCTCGGAACTGGGAAACATTTTCGACTTCTCTCCCAAAGTGAAGCCGCAGAACTGCGTGCTGGTGGGCGTGCGAGACATCGACGCCGTGGAAAAAGAAAACGTGGTCCGCGCCGGCATCGGCGTCTTTACCATGCGGGACATCGACGAGCGCGGCATGCGCACGGTGATGGAAGAAGCCCTGCGCATTGCCGCACGCGGTACCGCCGGCTACCACATCTCACTCGACATGGACTGGGTTGATCCCGAAGACGCGCCCGGCGTCGGCACTCCCGTGCGCGGCGGGGCAACGTATCGGGAGGCGCACCTCGCCATGGAAATCATCGCAGACCACGGCCGCATGCTGAGCTTCGAAATCGTCGAGGTCAATCCCGTAATCGACGAGCACAACCGCACTGCCGATCTTGCCGTAGAACTGGCGCTCTCGGCGTTCGGGAAGAAGATTTTGTAGCCACGGATTTTCGCGGATTTAAGCGGATCAAGAAAAGAAAATGGAAATACCCTGGCAAATCCGTGTTGATCCGTGGCTGATGTATCGCTCGTAGCAACCCTGCGATTGACGCGCGACTCAACTCGCGTCCACACTGGAAGGTCATGGAAAAGCTTCGAGTCGGCATCTTATTCGGCGGGCGCAGCGGGGAGCACGAAGTTTCACTGCTCTCGGCCGCATCGGTCCTCAACGCAATCGATAAAGAGAGGTACGAAGTCGTCCCCATAGGCATCACCAAAGACGGCCGCTGGCTCACGGCAGAGCACGCCGAAAGTCTGTTGACCGGCAAGCTCGTGCTCGAGCCGCGCAACCTTCGCGCCGGCGATCCCGAAACCACTTCCCCGGCCGCCGTGCTCGCGCGCGGCGAAGCTGTCGTCGTTCCGCCCGAGCCCGTTCATCGGCACAGCGGATTGGTACCATTTCAAACCGACGCCGGATTGATGCGCCGCGCCAGCGATCGTGCCGTCAACGTGGATGTGATTTTCCCCGTGCTCCACGGCACCTTCGGCGAGGACGGCACAATCCAAGGCCTACTCGAACTCGCCGACATTCCCTATGTTGGCGCTGGCGTCCTGGGCTCGGCCGCTGGTATGGACAAGGACATCATGAAGTCATTGTTCATCGCCGCCGGCATCCCCATTGTGAAGCACGTCACCATCCTTCGTGGCGCCTGGGAAAAAGATCCGAAGAAGGTTCAGAAGTTGGTAGAGAGCAAACTGACCTACCCGGTCTTCGTGAAACCTGCAAACCTTGGATCGTCGGTAGGCATTAGCAAAGCGCACAACCGAAGGGAACTCGGCCCCGCGATTGAAGAAGCGGCGAAGTTCGATCGCAAGATCGTCATCGAACAAGGCGTTGGCGGAAAGAAAGAAAAAGCCCGTGAGATCGAGTGCTCGGTGCTGGGCAACGACGAGCCCGTCGCATCTGTTCCCGGAGAGATCGTTCCCGGCAAAGAGTTTTACGACTACACTGCGAAGTACGTCGACGAAGGATCGCAACTTATCATCCCCGCCAAACTCACCAAGGCGGAAACAAAAAGGGTTCAGGAACTCGCGGTCAAGGCATTTCAAGCAGTGGACTGTTCTGGCCTCGCCCGCGTGGATTTCCTGATGGATCCGAAGACCGGAAAGATCTTTCTGAACGAGATCAATACCATGCCCGGATTCACCGCCATCAGCATGTATCCCAAGCTGTGGGCCGCGTCTGGACTGGCCTATGCTGACCTGATCGACCGCCTGATTCAACTTGGCATCGAACGCCACGAAGACAAAAAGAAGAATCAGTACAGTCGTTAGCGAAGTTGTTTTCCTTCGTGATCCTTAGTGTCCTTCGTGGTTAGCGCCTTTATTTCGCGCACACAAAGTTCGCCGCATCATTCGTGTCGCCACCCTTGTATCTTGCAGACAGAGGATACGTACACAGCGGCCGCGTCATCTTCGCGTGCTCCTTGTCCTCGCCCGCATATTTCGAAGCGATGATCGTCGCCGGAGCCACGCCCTTCTCCACCCACTGCTCCAGCGCGGCATCCACACTGTGCGTAGGATCGTCGAACGTCAGATGGCCCACTTGTCCGAACGAGTCTGTGCCCGGACCATTGCCGCAGTGCTGCATACCCGGCACCATATACAGCCGCACGAATGAATCTGCATCCTTCACTCCCGTCTTCGCGAGAACCCTGTCGTAATAGTGGACCGTGTTGAGCGCCGAGATCGCCGGATCGTCCCACCCGTGATACAGAATCAGTTTCCCGCCCCTGGCCTTGAACGCCTTCAGATCCGCGTCGGTCGCGTTCAGCGCGCTCGCGGTTTTTTCCTCGGCTAATTTCAAGCCGGCGTCGGTCGCGAATGTCTTGTAATCCCAGTCGGACTTTTCGTACACCATATTCGAAAAGTACCCGATGCCAAAGAATGCCATCAGGCTCTTGGCAGGAGCCGGACCGGTGATCCAGATGCCCCATCCGCCCTGCCCAGACTCCGCGCCAGGCAAGAAGCCGGGAAAGATCTCACGTCCATGCGAATCATGCAGACCCGCGTAGACCTTCTTCAGCGCAACGGCCTGCGCCTCGGTCAGGCACTTGTCGTTGTCCTCGCCCGCCTTGCACTGAATTGTCGCCGGATCGAAGCGACACTGCGTGGGATCGTTGAGAATCCCATCGCGCACGCCGTCGAGTTCATCGCAAGCCGCATTCACCGCTGCCGCGATCGTCGGAATCTTCGCCTGCGGAATAAAACTGGCGGGATCAACCGTCAGCGCTTGCGTATCCGCCGCCGCTGTCGATAGCAGCGCGGTCCAGTAGTTGGCCGGAGCCCCCGCCAGAATTCCGTCGTAGTCCGCGGGATAGCGCTGCGCTTCCATCAGCGCTTCACGTCCGCCGTCGGAACATCCCGCAAAGTACGAGTGCTGTGCAGTCTTTCCATAGAACGCGTGCACCACATCCTTGGCGACGCGCGTCATCTCGTGGATTCCGCGATGTCCGAAGTCCACGACTTTCTCTGGATGCCCCATCGCCCAGGCCGCATCGACGGGCGATCCTGTATGTCCGGTGTCGGTTGCAGTGGCTGCGTACCCCTTGCTCATGGCGAACCCAAGTTGCGGGTAATCGATCTGTCCCGCGAATCCCCCGTTACCAAGGCCTTGCAACTTGCCATTCCAGCCCGTCGCCGGCAACCACACTTCGAGCTTGATGTCGGAATCCGATGTCGGCTTCGCTTCCGCTACCACGCGGCAAAACGCAGGCAAGCTCTTGTAGAACGCGGATACATCCATCCCACTGAATGGGGCCGGAGGACCGGCAAACGTTCCCGCCGCGACAGTCTGCGCGAGCGTGATGGTCGCATCCGGAATTTTCAGCGCAGCGAGCTTCGCGCAGGAATCATCCCCGAATGCGAGGACACTAGAAACAAAAAAGGAAGCCGTCAACAAAAGATGTTTGGTTTGCATAACCTTTCGTAAGCCCCGACAGCCATTGTCCTTCGTGTCCTCTGTGCTTAAGGATTCGCCTTCCCCATAAACGCCGCCTGATCCGCCTTCAACTTCTTCAGCCCGTCTACCGGCAAGTACACCATGTGTCCCGAATCGTAGGTGGCAAACGAAATGTTGTCTCGATATTTCTGCGGCAGGTTGAGATGATCCACCGTGTAATTCGCGGCGTAATACGGCGTCGCCAAATCGTAATACCCTTCCATCACCAGAATCTTCAGGTAAGGGTTCTTCACGATTGCCTGCCGCATCGCTGAAGCGGTGTCAGGAAATCCCTGGATCGCCGATCCCCAATCCCAGTTGTCGTTTGGGCCTCGCGACGCCCGCACGTTATACGGCATGTCAACCTTGTAGCCTAGCTCCGTCCGCAGGTAATTGTTGAACACCGAGGTGAAGGGCGGTTGTGTGGCCGAGCCCGTCGGATCGTAAAACGGAGTGTCGAGCAGTCCATTCGGATCGGGACCGGTATAGCGCCCGTCGAGCCGGCCGATGCGCAGTTTCTGATCAATCAGCAGATAATGCGTAAACTTCTGAACGTTGATCCGCAGGTTGGCCTCGTCAATCACCTCTTTACTCAAGCCAGTAAAGCGCGCCAGTTGATCGATGACCTTCTGCCGCTCCTGCGGAGTAAGAGAGTCTCCCTTCGCCAGCGCCTGCGCGTACTCGGTCGAAGCCCACTGCTCCGATTCCTGCCTCGCCTTGTTCATATCCTGCGCCAGATCTGGCGGTAGCTTGTGGTGATAGCCCGCGATCATGGTGAACGATGGAATCAGAAAAATGTAAGGCTGATCGTTGGTGTTGTTATCTTCCAGCGTCTCGAAGTTCAGCACGGTCGAAAGCAAGGTGATCCCGTTGAACGAAATTCCGCGATCCGCGAGGTATCCCGCGATGCCTGCGGAGCGCGTCGTACCGTAGCTTTCTCCGAAGAGGAACAGGGGCGAGGTCCAGCGATCGTTGCGCGTGATGTAGAGCCGTATGAATTCGCTGAAAGCTTCAATGTCTCCCTTGACGCCCCAGAATTTCTTGAACAGCTCAGCATCCGCGGCGCGGCTGAATCCGGTGCCGATCGCGTCGATGAGAACCAGGTCGCTCTTGTCGAGCAGGGTCGACGCGTTGTCTTCGATGCGATAAGGCGCGGGAGGCATAAAGCCATCCGGCTGCAGCACAACTTTGCGAGGCCCCAGCGCCCCCATGTGCAGCCAGACGGAGGCCGATCCCGGACCGCCGTTGAACGCGAACGTCAGCGGACGCTTGGCCGCGTCCTGCGCGTCGAGCGTATAAGCGACATAAAACATCTGCGCTTCAATCCGCCCGTCGCCGCGCTTGATCGGAAGGCGCCCAGTGGTTGCGGTGTACTTCAGCAATTTGCCGTCGACGGTGATCTGATGATGCGTCACCACCGGCGCCACCTCCGTCATGTCGTAACGTTCTTCTTTGTCCTTTTCTTTGTCGCCCGAACTTTCACGAGGCGCTGGTCTTTGTTCCGGAGGCGCCTCAGGCTTGATCGCGGGCTCGGGCGGCTTTTCGGGCGACACAGTGGCCGCTGGTTTCTTCGCAGCGGGGGCTTTGGAGGGCTCCGCTTGTTGCGCGGACGAACTTGCAGCAAATGGAATAACAGCGATTGCAGCGAAACTAAGAATCACGTTGGCGAACATCCGGGAAAATCGCTTCATAGGCTCCATTCCACAAAGGGTCTAATCGACCAGATTTCCTGGACAGGGCGAGTGGCAGGAATTGTACACCGCAGCCGCCGAGCGCATCGGTCTGCGGGCGCCGGCTTCGCCGGTGAATTGCCAAGCAACCAGGCTGCGTTGTTCGGAGTCCAAGTCCCATGGTTGCCGGCACGGTCCCACCACCTGCGAAGATAAGTCCGAGGGAGAGCCGTGCCCCGTTTCTGGGCAAAATGGTTTTCATACTTCTTCTGTTGGCGGTGGTGTGCGGCGTTGTTTTCCTCCACAGCCCCTTGTGGCCTTTTCAGCAGAAGTCCGTGATCGAGAATCTGCAAGAGACGGCCGACAGCCAGGTCAAGGTCCGGACGTTTCGCCAAACTTACTTCCCCTATCCCGGATGCATTTTGGAGGGCGTCGTCTTCCAGCACCAGGACGGTTCCGCGCCGCTGATGACCGTCGAGACGTTGACGATCCGCGGAACGTATTGGGGGACTCTGCGGCGCCAGGTGAGCCTCATCCAGGCAGAGGGCCTGCACATTTTCATTCCTGCTTTCGGTAGCGGGCAGCACTTTCACAGCGAGCGTTCTACCATCACGGTCGGTGAGATGGTGGCTAACGGGGCGACGCTTGAGTTCGCATCGCACCAGCCGGGCGTTCCGCCCTTGCGGTTCGATATTCGGGAAGCGTCGCTGCGCGATGTGGGATGGAACGGTCCGTTCACTTACCGCCTGAAGGTGCACAATCCGGAACCTCCGGGCGAAGTCATCACCACGGGAAAATTTGGCCTGTGGAACGAGAACGATCCGGCGGGGACGCCGATCTCCGGCGACTACAAGTTCGAACAAGCCGACCTGAGCGTCTACCAAGGCATCTCCGGGTTGCTTTCCTCAGTCGGGAAGTATGACGGCAATCTCAGTCACATCAGCATCTCCGGCACTACCGACACTCCCGACTTCGAAGTGAAATCCAGCGGCCATGCGGTCCATTTGAAAACAGAATTCAACGCGTTCGTTGACGCCATGCACGGCGACACCTTCTTGAACCGAGTGGACGCGCACTTCCGGAGTACGCACGTAGTCGCCGATGGCAGCATTGCTGGATCTGCCACCAGAAAAGGAAAGGTTGCGCTCCTTCGCCTCAGCGCCCGCAACGGCCGAATCGAGGATCTGCTTGGACTCTTCGTCAAAGACCGGCCGCCTATGTCCGGGTTGGTCTCGTCACAGGCCAAGGTGGAGATTCCTTCCGGACCGACGCCGTTTCTGAGAAAAGTGAAGCTCCGCGGCACCTTCGGAATTGGCGGCGGAGCATTCGCTGAGCCTTCGACCCAACAAGGCGTGAACCAACTGAGCGCCGGCGCGCTGGGCGAGAAGAGTACCGACGATTCCGAGACGGCGCTGACCGACCTCACTGGAGGAGTTGATCTTGATAACGGCATCGCGCACTTTGTCGATCTTTCCTTCGGCATTCCCGGGGCGCATGCCCGCATGCACGGCACATACGGCCTGATCGATGAGAAGGTCGATTTGCGCGGGCAGATGCGGGTGCAGACAAAGATCTCCAACACGACCAGCGGCCCCAAAGCGCTTCTCCTGAAAATCATGGACCCATTTTTCAAGAAACGAAAAAAGGGGGAAGTTCTACCGGTGCGGATTTCCGGAACCTACGATAAGCCGTCGTTCGGCCTTGATCTGATGGATAAGAACGCCCAGAACCCGCCACGGACTATTCCACCGCCACCGCACTAAGCTAGACATCGTCGGGAGAGTGCCCCCACATTTTTTTCGGCCTGTTCGCAAAATATTCATTCTTAATGACTTGCGCGGTGGAGATGGGAGTGGATCCGGGCAAAAACTTGAGCTGCAAGGACTTATAGGTAAAATATTCTGAAATAAGGACTTAGCGTCGGGCTGAGGGGCCGTTGACGGGATCGGTCGTCGCGAGCTGTCTGGCTGAGTTCTCGCCCATGTAGCGAGCTTGCTCTTTTTGAAACCCTCAGTAAAGGTCGTTCGTCACACGAAGTGACTTTTTAGTTGTGGATGGCTGTGGAAAAGACGCGATGGGACGCCGTCTCGTGCGTCCCGGACTTTGTAGCTTTCCTTTCCCGCCTTGCTTAAGCTGACAAAGATGTTGTTGGCTTGATTGCTTTCAGCGAGAAGTGGGTTTGCTCGCTCTCGGGCTCGTTTAGAACGTGGACCCGGGCTTTCTCTTTCAATTTGAACTTATACGGACTCCGAGGCTGGCAGGGACAAAACAACCGTTGCCATTCCGGCGAACCGGCAACGTTCTCGATGTAGGCTCCATTGCTGTAGGTGAGGCTAAATTCCTTCACCAGGTACTGCATGCGGCAACTTGGACATTCCACGTAAAGGCGGGTTCTCGGCATCGCGTTCCTGATTCCTGATTCTCCTAATTACTAGAAGAGAAATCGTGTTCCTGATGCGTCCGTGTAAGTCTGGCCGTTCGGATTTCGCCGTTCGAGCCAGAAGCAGATCGGCTGCCGATCCAGCTGCGGACGGGGCCGATGAGTGCTAGTTAAACACGGCTTGGATTGGGTGGAAATGGCTCTGAGGGGTGGTTATCGAAGTAACCGACAAAAGCGCGGAACGTCCTGTCTGTCCTCGGCGGGTGGCCCACTCAAGCCCGGTTTTGGTTTGAGTGGGGCAGTTCTACCGCTGGACAGAGTCTGCCTGCCGCTCGCTTTTTCGCGCCGTCCATTCGGACTCGATCTCTACCCGTCTCTTACAGCCATTTGCGTAGTGGCGAAAGCTGCTCGACTCCCAGTCCTCCGGACGTTCGCACAACCCCTGCCTTCACCGGATTACGATGAATCTAGCGCAGCTTTTCCACAAACTGCGGGTAATTTCGGATGTTGAGATCGTAGTACCCCTCTTGCCAGAAATGCGCCGCCTCGCCAATCAAATGCCGCGATACTCCTTGCTTCAACGACTTCAGCGCCTCGGCCAACGTATCCTGTTGTGGTTCGCTGAGCAGGAGGTGAACGTGCTCCGGCATGACTACGTAGCCGTAAACCTGAAGTCTGAAGCGTCGCCGCACGCGCTCCAAGGCTGACTCGAAGATTCGGCGGTTTTCGTCAGTGGTAAGCAAACTACGGCGGTGGTAATAGCAGAATGTGACGAAATGACTTTGACCAGTCTGGTGAAAGCGTGTCAGTCCCGAAGGCATGAGGACAGTTTAGTTGTGTGCGCAGGATTAAGTCTGTGACGTGTGAACATCCCCACTCAAGCCAAAACCGGGCTTGAGTGGGCCACCCGCCGCCGCTCCGCGGCTGGGATCACTGCCAGAATCAGTGAGCCAGTTCCCTCTTGACGCCTCTCCCGGCATTTTGTACTATCGTCGGAACAAGTTCATTTTTCAATTTTGATTGGGAAGTGGACCTGAATTTCATGCAGAGTGGCTGAGGGACGAGCCCTGTGACGCCACGGCAACCGATCCGGGATCATATATCCCGGGTGCTTGGTGCCAACTCTCTCCTGGAAACAGGGAACATGGGATTCGGAACGCGCGCAATATTTAGTCCCGCATTCCGATAGCCTCTTTTCCTTTTCCTGGAAAAAGAGGCCATTTGCTTTTTAGGCCACTTTTTCGAGGCTCGTCCCCGGCTACTCGCTAGTAGGGAAGCGCGCCGAACGCACGATTTTGCAATTTCGCAAAGAACGCGAAATTGATCGCGCGGCGCGCCCAGGTCCTTCGCGAGACAAAAACCGTCTCGCTCAGGATGACAACTGATTCCGAGTTTTCGGAATAGGAAAGCGAGTAGCAACATGTCTCACTACGAACTGCGGTGCCGCGAATGCGGACGGACATGGGGAAACCAGCCCCGCTCCATCTGCGACGATTGTTTCTCCCCCCTGGAAGTTGCTTACGACTACGACGCCCTCCGAGGATCCATCAGTCGGGAGCAGATCGCCCAGCGGCCGCCGAACATGTGGCGCTACTCCGAACTGTTGCCCCTCCCCCCAGGCTATGAACCGCGGCTGCCGGTCGGCTTCACTCCACTGTTCCAGGCTCCACGCCTGGCGAAACAGTTGACGGGAACGGCCGCCGCCGCGGGGAATGTCTACCTTAAGAACGACGCAGTTTGCCTGCCCACGCTGAGCTTCAAAGACCGCGTCGTCGCGGTGGCGATCTCGCAGGCGAAGGCGTTCGGCTTCGACACCGTTTCGTGTTCGTCGACTGGAAACCTGGCCAACGCCGTCGCCGCCCACGCTGCCCGCGAAGGACTGAAAGCGTGGATCTTTATTCCTTCCGACCTCGAGCCTGCGAAGATTCTTGGGACCAACGTCTTCGGCGCGAAAGTCGTGCGCATCGCCGGGAACTATGACCAGGTCAACCGTCTTTGCTCGCAGATCGCCGACGAGCATCGCTGGGGATTCGTCAACGTCAACCTGCGTCCTTATTATGCCGAGGGATCGAAGACGGTCGGATTCGAAATTGCCGAGCAACTGGGATGGCGGCTGCCGGACAACGTGGTCTGCCCCATGGCGGGCGGATCGCTGATTGTGAAGATCAAGAAGGCGTTTGACGAACTGATCAAGCTCGGCCTGGTTGAGGCGAAGGAAGTGAAGTTCTTCGGAGCGCAGGCGACAGGCTGCTCTCCAATCTCGACTGCGGTGAAGACAGGAAGCTCTGAGATCGAGCCGCAGAAGCCGACGACCATCGCGCGCTCGCTGGCCATCGGCAATCCTGCTGACGGACACTATGCGATCAAAGTCATCAAGAACAGCGGCGGATGGAGCGAAGACGTCAGCGATCCGGAAGTGATCAATTCGATCAAGCTGCTGGCGGAAACGGAAGGCATCTTCACTGAGACTGCTGGCGGCGTGACCGTCGGGACAGCGGGCAAGCTGTATCGTCAAGACCGGATCCTACCGGAAGAGACGACCGTGCTCTGCATTACCGGCAACGGCCTGAAGACGACCGATGTGCTCGCTGGCGTATACGAGACGGAGCGGCCGATCGCGCCGAAGCTGACGGAGTTCGAACACTACCTGCAGCAGACGCTGAGCCTCTCCGAGATTCCTGGAGTTATCGCCGAGGCCACGGGCGTGGGAGCGTAACATGCCGATCACAGTACAAATCCCGACTGCACTCCGGCGCCATACTGAAGGCGTGGGATCGATCACCTGCGCCGCCTCGAATCTCGGAGAACTCTTCTCCGTGCTCGACGAAAAGTTCCCCGATTTGAAGCCACACTTGCGCGATGACAAAGGGCAGGTCCGCCGCTTCTTGAACATTTATGTGAACGAAGAAGACATCCGCTTCCTCGGCGGACAAACCTACGCCTTCCAGGAAGGCGACGAAGTCCTGCTCGTGCCCTCGATCGCGGGTGGCGCGAACTAGCCCGCGTTGCACCAACAATCTGTTTCGAACATAACGATTCAGGCCGCTCTCGCAGCGGCCTTTGTTATTTGCGTGCTGTCTTTGTTGGAATCTCACGCTAGAAGTTCTTCGATTGCAATCAACATCGCAACACTTCGCGCTCACACGCTCGTAGCTCGGCGTGATGTTTCACGCCAAAAAAGAATCCGCACAAAGTCGTACGCACATTGCGATCCGTCGCTACCGAATGTTCCGCACGCGCGTCTCACTCCCCAAGTTGTGGACACGAGCCTTCGTGCTTTCGGTGACAGGCAACGATTGGGTTCCTGACAACAGCTCAGGAGCATGTCATGAAGAGTCGCTTGGGTGTTGTTTTCCTTCTATTGGCAGGTTCGGTCGCGGCACAACTGGGTGCCGACACGATAGTCCGCCGGGTACGGGTGCGGGTTGAGTTTGAGAACGGAGGCTGTGAGCGATCGGCTCAAGTTACGTTGATGGGACACAGTGGTCCGGTTGCCGAAGGCACGGTGAATGATCAGTGCGTAGTGGACTTCCTCAATGTGGCGGAAGGAGATTACCGCTTGACGGTGTCAGGCGATCATGTTGCGCGTGCTGAAGCAGGGGACATCACGGTGATGTCTGGCGGTCCGGCCGAGTTTGAGGTTGAGGTGAAGCGGCCGAAGGAGGTGTACCGCAACGACGGCATCCCCGGCAATGCACTCATTTCCGCCTCCGATCTCAGCGTGCCGAGCCGTGCGCGCAAAGAGCTCGACAAGGCGAATGAGTTGATCGGCAAGCAGAAATGGGAGCAGGCCATTCACGAGCTCAATCAGGCAGTCTCGATCGATCCTGCCTACGCCATCGCTTACAACAACCTGGGCGTGCTCTATTCGTACCTCGGAGACCAGCGCCGAGAGGCCGAAGCCCTGGAGAAGGCGATCAGGGTGAACGATCATTTTGCGTTGGCCTACGTCAATCTGGGCAGAATGCACATTCACGCCGGCGACTATCCAGCCGCAGAAGCCTTGCTGGACAAAGCCTCCGCCTTCGATCCTACCGACACAATGGCGCTGATCCTGCTTTCGTATGCGGAGTACGAGGACCAGCATTTCGACGCAGCGATCGCGACTTGCCGGAAGGCGCATGTGCTGGAGAAGCCGCACGCCTTTGTGCATCGCGTGGCGGCGCGTGCGTTCGAGAAGAAAAACGACGGCGCGAACGCGATCGCGCAGCTGGAGTTATTCCTCAAAGAGGAGCCACCGGGTCCGCGGGCCGAAGCCGCGCGCAAAGAGCTTCAGAACGTGGAAGCGGTTCTGCAAGCGCCGGCGGACCGGTAAGAGTCCGCTCAGGGAGCTGGCTCCGCCGATACTTGTCCGGTCGAAAGATGCAGTTGCTTCGTCCGCTCGATCACCCACTGCGGAAATGGCGGAGCACCCTGGGGAATCTTGCCCTGGGTAATCGCCCAGTGATCGATCCAACTTGTACCTTCTTCTCCAACATAGGTGTCGGGCAGACTGTAGGCTTGGTCGCCGAGCGCGTCTTCCAGGGTGATGAAGCGGTAGCCTCGCTTGCGCAGAACGTCGAGCAGTTCTCCGATGTGGTCGGCTTCCAAGTTGCTGGCGTGCAGCAGCAGGATCTGCTTCGGTTCGTAGCCGATAACTTGTTTCGAGAGCTGCTCGGCATAGGCGATGGCCGCGTCATGATATGCGAGATACTCCTTTACGATCTGCTGCTGGAGCGCGGTGTCGTTGCGCTGCTTGGCGTCTTCGTAGAGTCCGGCGAACATCCAATCCCATCCGTCGAGCGTGATGGGAGCAATGCGGTACCCGCGCTCCACCAGAAACGCTTCCGCTTCGCGCCGCGTCTGCAGGTCGCGTCCGGTGTCGAGATATGGATGCCGGAAATAGCGCAGCTTCATCTTGCGTGGCGCGAGCAGCATGCGGGTCACACTCTCGCCCTGAATCACCTCGTCTTCCCAGGCCTTCAATCCAACTTGGTTTAGCGACGCGTGGCTGAAGGTGTGGTTCCCCAGTTCGAAGCCGTAGTCAAGCCACATCTGGAGAGCCTTGATGCGCGCGTCGACCTCGCCCGCCTTATAGAGCTTCTTTTCGTTGACGAAACCGACCACAGGGATCTTCTGGTCGCGCAACGTGCCCAGCAACTTTGTGGTCATTGCGGTGATGTCGGCCGCGGGCAAGCGGTCGGCCATTCCGGCAGGAAGATCGTCAATGGTGATGGCAACCTGGCGATCAGGTTTTTGCGGGGTTTGGGAATTCGCTGAGACAGGGACAATGCTGATTGTGCAGAGAAGTGCGAGTAACATCGGCAGCCGTTTCATGGAATGGTCCCCTTGAGCATGATCGAAGAGCGAAAAACCACTAAGGACACGAAGGTTCACGAAGGAAGCCCAATGCGAAGTGCTTCGCAGGGGTATTAGAACATGAGAGGAGGATGGAAGAACGGTGGAATCGGGAGATTTCGGATCTTGACAGGGTGGTGTATAATCTAACTAACTGGTTAATTAATGGCTCGACTCTTTCATCACCGTCATGTTCTGCACCGCCGCATGGGCTCCCGCGGCCAGCCGGAGGAGAGCCGTGCAGCGATCCTGCAGGCCGCCGCGCAGGAGTTCGCCGAGCACGGCATTGCAGGGGCCCGGACGGACGCCATCGCGCGCGAAGCCCGCGTCAACAAGGCGCTTCTGTATTACTACTTCAAGGACAAAGAAACGCTCTATGGCGCCGTGCTCGACGACGCGTTTTCTGGCTTGAAGAATACCGTTTTTCGCGTGCTCGACGGCGACCTGCCTCCCCGCGAGAAGATCATGGCCTATGCCGGCGCTTACTTCGATTTCATTGCCTCGAACCAGCTCTATCCGCGGCTGATGCAGCGCGAGATGATGCGGGCTCGCGAAGGGCAGTCGCCGCACATCGACAAAGTCGTCAAGACCTATATTCAGCCGATTTTTGCCCGGGTCGCCGACCTGATCCGCAAAGGAACCGCGGATGGCGAATTTCGTCCGGTAAGCCCTGTACATTTTGTGCCATCGATGGTCGCGATGATTGTGTTTTATTTCAGCAGCGCGCCCATGATGCAGAGAATTGTTGGCTTCAATCCGATGACCCCGGAGCGGATCGCGGAACGCCGCGCCGCCGTGCTGGATTTCATTTCGGCCGCGTTGTTCCGCCCAAAACCGAACGCCACGCAAGGAGCACGCTCATGAGCGCGCGTAACAAGTTTTTCGTTCTTCTCGGAATCATCTTCGCGATGGCCGCGACCTACTACTATTTCTCCACCGACCATTCACGCGACCTGGTGCTGATTGGCACGGTCGACGCCAACCAGGTAATTGTGAGCGCCCAGGTCAGCGGCCGCATCCAGAAACTACTTGTGGATGAAGGCACGCCGGTGAAAGCCGGAGACCTGATTGCGGTGCTCGATCCGTCGGAGCTGCAAGCGCAAGAGGCTGCAGCAACAGCAACGATCTCCAGCCTGCAGCACAAGGTGGCGGAGATGCAGCACACCGAACAGTCGACCCAGGGGTCGACTTCGAGCGATGTAGCGAACGCGCAGGCGAAGTTGTCGTCAGCCAAGGCGCAACTGATGCAGGCGAAGGCCCAGTTGGACCGCACCTCGAGCGACAGCCGCCGTGCCATCGAGTTGGCGAAAGCGGGGATCGCATCGGACCAGGAGCGCGTGCAGGCCGAAACGAACTTGCAGGCGGCTCAGGCCATCGTGCAGGCGCAGCAGGAACTGGTTCGGGCCGCCGAGGCTGATTTGAATGCGGCCATTGCGCGCACCCAGCAGGCGAATGCGGCGAAGAGCACGGTGGCCTCGACCGAAGCGGATGTGAAGAGCGCCATCGCGCAGAAGAATCAGGCGGCGGTCCGCCTAGGCTACACGAATGTCTACGCTCCTGTCGACGGAACGGTGTCGGTGCGCGCCGCACGCCAGGGAGAAGTGGTCAACATCGGCGCACCCATCGTGACCATCGTCGATTTGAATGACACATGGGCGCGGGCCGCGATTCCCGAAACCTATGCGGACCACATCGGCTACGGCGACGTGCTGCGCGTGCGTCTGCCAGGGGGAACCGTCGTGAACGGCAAAGTTTTCTTCAAAGGCGTCGAAGGGGACTTCGCCACGCAACGCGATGTGAGCCGGCGCAAGCGTGACATCAGGACCATCGTGCTGAAAGTCCGCCTGGAGAATCCGAAGGGCGCGTTCGTTCCCGGTATGACTGCGGAGGTGTTGGTCTCGCCCGAGCAATTGAAGGCCGGCGGTACGCAGAGTGCGGCAGCCGCGGAGCAGCGATGATGGCGGAGTTCACTCCCAAACCGAATGACGAGGCTCCTGCCAGCACAGCGGTCACGCTGGAGAAGCCTGTCTACGATCCCACGGCGCCATCCGCGATTGAGGTCGACCACATCGTCAAGAAGTACGGAGACTTCACCGCGGTCGATGATGTTTCATTCAAGGTGACGGAGGGAGAGATCTTCGGACTGCTCGGCCCGAACGGGGCAGGTAAGTCGACGCTGATCCGCATGATGACGACGCTGATCCCCATCACTTCGGGCAAAGCGCGCATCGCCGGGCACGACGTCGCCAAAGAGCCGAATGCCGCGCGGCGCATGATTGGCGTGATTCCGCAGGCCCTGACCAGCGACCTTGACTTGACCGTCGAGGAGAACATGAATATTTATGCCAAGCTCTACGACGTTCCGGCGAAGGAGCGCAAGAAATCGATTGACGAACTGCTGGAACTGGTCGACCTGACGAAGTGGCGCGATGCGGCCACCAAGACACTCTCCGGTGGCATGCGGCGGCGGCTGGAAATTGCGCGCGGCCTGGTGCACCATCCGCGGATCTTTTTCCTGGACGAGCCGACCACAGGACTCGATCCGGTATCTCGCGTCGCGGTGTGGGAGATGTTGGGAAACATCAAGGAGCACCGGCAGTTGACTATTCTCATCACGACGCACTACATGGACGAAGCCGACCGTTTGTGCGACCGCATTGCGATTGTCGATCATGGCAAGTTGGTTGCGCTCGACGCCCCGGCGGCGCTGAAGGCGAGCGTGCCGGGATCGAACGTGATTGAAGCGCAGTTCGAGAACCCTCCCACTGACTGGGAACAGCGGCTGCACGAGCTCAGTGAAGTCACCTCGGTACAGCACGAAGGCGCGGGGATGTATCGCGTATTGACTGGCAATGGTTCGCTTACCACGACCCAGTTGGTTGAGATGGCCGTGCAGAGCAAGGTTCCGGTGAAGTCGCTTTCGGTGCAGAACACCACGCTTGACGACGTTTTCGTGCACTATACGGGGCGGCAGCTTCGGGACGAGTTGCAGAAGGCGTATGCGTTCGTGATGCCGCAGCGGCCGGGATTGCAGCCATGAAGAGTCGTGAGTCCTGAGTCCCGAGCCGCGAGAGGTAGGGGTGGCGTAGTTGAAAGCCTCTATGAGTCAGAATAGTTACAAGGACTTAATTGCATGGCGGAAGGGCGTGGAACTCGTGGCGATGGTCTACGACTCTTCAGAACGGTTTCCATCGCATGAACAGTTCGGCCTTACCAGCCAACTCCGACGTGCGGCTGTCTCGGTTCCCAGCAACATTGCTGAGGGCAAGGCTCACTACTCCAATCGTGACTTTGTGAGATTTCTGCGCCATGCCCGCGGATCTCTTGCAGAGATCGAAACGCAGGTTCTGATTGCTCAGCAGCGCCAGTATCTGCCGGCGGAAACTACGACCCAACTCTCTCAAAGACCGATGAACTAGGGCGCACATTGAGCGGGCTGATCAACTCTTTGAAGGAGCAGGAACGAACTCGCGACTCAGGACTTGGGACTCAGGACTGACTTATGAATCGAATGATGGCGATTGTCGAGCGCGAGATGCGCAAGTTCTTCCGCTCGCCGGCGCTGATGCTGGCGTCGATGATTTTTCCGCTCGTGCAGTTGATCATTCTGGGCAACGCGTTCGGAGGAAAGATTCGCGATGCTCGCGTCGCCATCGTCGACCAGGATGGCGGGCCTCAGGCGTTGCGAGTCCGCGAGGCCTTCGATTCCGTCCGCGCCAACATTCGCACCTTTGTTCCGATCTCCTACGATAGCGACCGGCAGGCCATGGAAGATGTGCGCAACGGTAAGCTGGAAGGCGCGGTCATCATTCCGCCGCAGTTCTCGCGCCGCGTGTATGAGGAGAACCATCCGCGCATCGCCCTGGTCGTCGACAACAGCGACAACTTCATGAGTTCCGCGGTCGAAGCCGAGTTGTCGGACCTGACCAACTCGCTCAATCAGCCCACGGTCTCGCCGCGCATTTTGCAGCAGACGGCGCTCGATATCGTCGAACTCTACCCCTACATCGAGTATATGAAGTACTTGCTGCCGGGGTCGCTGGTGCTGGCGATGTTCGTGTCGGTGATGATCGGCGGGGGCATGCTTTATATCGACGACAAGGCGCGCGGTGTGCACGAGGGTTACCTGGTAACGCCGATCACGAAGCTCGAACTGGTGCTGGGGCTGAACCTTGCGGGTGCGATCAAGGCCGTCATGACCGGCGTGATTATTGTGGGAATCGGATCCATGATGGCGGGGGTGGGAACGATTTTCAATCCCGTGACCATGTTCGGGCTGCTAATCATGATCGTGCTGACCTCGCTGGCCTTCAATACGATGATGTTCCTGCTGATGGTGCGCATCGAAGATCCGCTGGTACCGCGCGCCATGTTCGGTATTCTCAATACGCTTCTGTTCTTTCCCAGCGGTTCGGTCTATCCCATCCAGGCGTTTCCGCCGTGGCTGCGGGCGATTGCGAAGTGCGATCCGTTTACTTATGCGGTTGATGGATTTAAATGCCTGCTGCTTAAGGAGACGTCCCTTTCCGCCGTTTGGGGAGACATGCTGTTTCTCTCCGTCTTCGCGGCGGTCACGCTGGGGGTTGCGATCCCGTTGTTCAAGCGAACCTTGTAGGCGAAGGCTGCAGTGCGCTAGGTGGCGCCTGTGCGCTTGCGCATGATGAGGCGCGCTGCGAACCAGCCTCCGGCCACTGCATCGAATGCCAGGCAGAATCCGGGCCACCAATGCGGGACACCGGGATTTTCAATCAAGAAGTGGTGAACGAGGTCAAAGGCGCCATGTCCAACCATGGCGGCGGCTACAAGCCAGAGGTTTTTCTTGAAGCCGAGCATGGCAAGCAATGAGAATCCGCAGGCAACCAGGATTTCAATTGCGAGCGTCTGCCCGGACCCGCCCATCACGGCAAACAACACGTAATACGAGGCAATGACTATGAGAACGGTGGGATAGAAGGATCGCTCGCGGTCAAGGCCAATCATAGTGGCCGCTCCTGCCACAGCCAACGCGAGTGCCAATCCGATCACGTACTCCATTTTGCTTTCCGATGCGGTCTTTCGAGGCACATTTAGGCCGTACATTACCCGGGAACTTTTGACTTGTCCACCGTGTCCGTTATGCTAGAGGAGTATGACACTTCTGGACGCGCAAGAGTACGACCCGGAAAAAGGGCGCAAACGCAAGCGGCGGATCATCTCGGCGATCGTGATCATGTTGATTGTGCTCGGCCTCGGATGGTGGCTCCGCTACTATCCACAGGAACGCATCGTGGGACACTTTTTTGATGCTCTGCAGCGGCAGGATTACAAGACGGCCTATGGCATCTGGATGCACGATCCGCAGTGGGAACAGCATCCTGACCAGCATGCGAAATATCCGTTCAACGAGTTCTATCGCGACTGGGGCCCTGGCGGAGAATGGGGACTCATCAAGACCCAAAAAGTGTACGCTGCGAGCACCTGCCCGGGCGGCGGCACCGGCGTGGTTGTCGATGTGATCGTGAATGACCGCACGCAGCATGCGCAGGTGTGGGTGGAGAAGTCTGACAAGACGTTGAGTTATCCGCCTTGTGAATTGCTCTTCCGCTGAAGGGGGCGTTTAAACGGGTGTCTTCGCCAGCGATTCCAGCGCCTTGGTGAGCGACGCGTCATCGCTGACATTGACACAGGATTTTGAGCGGTCAATCTGCCGCATCAGCCCGCAGAGAACTTTTCCTGGCCCGACTTCGATGAATGTCAGCACGCCCTGCGCAATCAAAAGGTGCATGCACTGTTCCCACTTTACTGATCCGGTGACTTGGCGAACGAGTGTGTCGCGGGCGCGGAGATCGTCGGTCACAAGCGCGGCTTCTACGTTGCAGGCGATGGGGTAGACGGGCTTCTGCAGCTTGAGAGCGTCAAGATCTTTTTCCAGCCGATCCTGAGCCGGCTTCATCAGCGAGCAATGGAAGGGTGCGCTGACGGGCAAGAGCTTGGCGCGCTTGGCGCCGCGTTCGTCGGCTAGTTTCGCGGCGCGCTCGACGGCTGCCGTGTTGCCGGAGATGACGATCTGCTCCGGCGAGTTGATGTTGGCCGGTTCGCAGACTTCGCCTTGTGCCGCGTCGTGGCAGACAGCAGTGACTTTCGGGGCGTCCATGCCGAGGATTGCGGCCATTGCGCCTACTCCTACGGGGACGGCCTCCTGCATGTACTTGCCGCGATTGCGGACGGTGCGAAGGGCATCGGCAAAGCTGAAGGTTCCGGATGCGACGTGCGCGGAATATTCGCCGAGGCTGTGGCCAGCGACGTAGCTTGGCTTGGGGACGCGCGTTTCTAACACGCGTAGAGCCGCGATCGAGACGGTAAGAATCGCGGGCTGCGTGATCTCGGTGAGACGCAACTGATCTTCGGGGCCTTCGAAGCAAACGGTGGAGAGCTTGTAGCCGAGGGCCTCGTCAGCCTCGTCAAAGGTTTTCCTGGCGACCGGATACTTTTCGGCCAGGTCCTTGCCCATGCCGACGGACTGTGAGCCCTGGCCGGGGAAGAGCAATGCGATTGTGCTTTCAGTCATGAGGTTATCTAGAGCTTTATTATTATCCGCGCGTGCAATTTGCTCGAAAGGATGCCTAGACGGAACGGGCGTATCCACTGACGACAAATTGCATAGGTCCTTCGCTTCGGTCAGGATGACAAGGCACCGACTGGGGCCGGCCGTACTGCGGCCAGGCCGCGCTCGATCGATCCGTTAATCCCGCGCTCGGAAAACTCTGCCGCCACGCGCACGGCATTCTTGATGGCGTTGGCATTCGACGAACCATGCGTGATGATGCACGCGCCCTTCACGCCCAGCAGCGGTGCGCCGCCGTATTCGGTATGGTCGAGCCGCTTCTTGAAGTCAGTGAAGGCGCTGCGCGAGAGCAGCGCTCCCACTTGCCGGGTGATCGTCGCCTTCAGGGATTCTTTCAGCGCGGTACGGACGAGGTTCGCCACGCCCTCAGAAATCTTGAGCGCGACGTTGCCCACGAACCCGTCGGCCACAATGACATCGACCTTGCCGTTATAAAGGTCGCGCCCTTCCACGTTTCCTACAAAGTTCAATGAGAGTTGTTTGAGTAGCTGGAATGATTCGCGCGTGAGGTCGTTGCCCTTGCTTTCTTCTTCGCCGATGGAGAGCAATCCGACGCGTGGCCCCGATGTTCCGGGCCGCTTTCCGAACATGGCGCGAAAATAAATGTCGCCCATTACGGCAAACTGTTCGAGATTCTGCGCCGTGCAGTCGACGTTTGCGCCGACGTCCAGCAGCATCGCCGGATTTCCCGGTGCGGTCGGAAAAACCGCTGCCAGCGCGGGACGATCCACGCCCGGAACCGCACCCAGCACGACTTTCGCGGTTGCCATGGCTGCGCCCGTGTTGCCGGCGGTGACGAAGCCGGCGGCCTGTCCCTCGCGCACCATGCGCAGGCCGACCCGCATGGAAGAGTCGCGCTTGGCGCGGATGGCCTCCACCTTGTCTTCCATGGTAATGAATTCGCTGGCGTGGACGATTTCGATGGGCAAGCGCGCGGCCGCCGAGTGGCGATCCAGTTCTGCCCTGACCACATTCTCCGGGCCGACCAGGCGCACCCGCATCCCGAATTGACGCGCCGCAAGAATGGCGCCCTCAATCTCAGGCTTGGGAGCACGATCGGAACCCATCGCATCCAGCGCGATCACGCTAGGCATGGTGTTTTGTCGTTAGCTGGCTTCTTTGACTTCGAGGACTTCGCGTCCCTTATAGTAACCGCACTTGGGGCAGGCGCGGTGCGGCATCTTCTTCTCGTGACAGTTGGGACACTCCGCCAGACTGTGGGCCTTCAGGGAGTCGTGGGCTCGCCGGGTAGAAGTGCGCTTTTGTGAGTGCCGCCGTTTTGGATTAGGCATGGTATTGAATTCCTTCTTGCGGGGCCTCAGGGCCAGCCGCGGAAATCGATCTAAAAGCTGTGAGCTAGTGTTCCAGCTTGCTGCGAATTTCTCGCAAGGCCGTCCATCGCGGGTCTTCGATCGCAGTTGTGCAAGAACACTGTCCTTCATTCAAATTCTGGCCGCAGTGGGGGCACAAACCCCGGCAATCTTCGCGGCACGTGACTTTCAACGGCAACGCCAGCAGCACCTGCTCGCGCAAAACGTCTTCGAGCAAAAGGCCGTTACCCTGATAATAGCCGATCTCGGCTTCCGCGTCGGTCACCGAGAGCTCGTCGCGTCCGGCATCGGCTCCAAGCGGACGGTAAAGCAATTCGAACTCGCGCGTGACGTCCTGCAATACCGGCTCCAGGCAGCGGGCGCACTGCAATTCGAGGCCAGCCGACAAGCGCCCCCGCAGGCGTATGTCGGTGATGACCTCATGCTTGCTGTGATGCTCCTCGACGATTTCGGCGTGTCCTGAGGCCTGGAGCGGTGTGCGCTGCCGGACTTCGCCTCCCAAGTCGATGACTCCGGGCTGAAACACCTCCTCAAAATCGAGAGGATGGCGTTCCAATTCATGGATGTCCAGGAACATTGCGAAACCTCCGCGTCAACGTCGCCAACCCAGTATGGGTAACCCAGGCCCGCGGAAGCACGCCAAGAGGCGTAAGTACCGCAAGGAGCAAGACTTAGGATAATTGGGGGAGCGGCGATGTGTCAAGAAAGCGGGGCAGACTGTGGTGAGCCAGGTAACGGAAAGGAACCCTTTCACCACTAAGGACCACGAAGGAAATCGGCGAATAGAAGACCTTCGTGATACTTCGTGTCCTTCGTGGTTCAGGGTGTTGGCGACCGGCTAGTCGCCTAGCCGAAGGGCTTCGATTGTCTGGGTGGGGGATTCCTCGAAGATCAGCCGCCGCTCCAGTTCGGTGCTGTTCTTGCCAAGATAATGAGGAACATACCAGAGCACCAGCGCCAAGGGGGCAAGACTCAGCATCCGCAACGGCTCTGCCAGTGCCGAGGACTCGAACTCTGGCGTCGAAACGGCATAGATCAGAAATCCGAAGCAGCCGGATAGCAGGGTCACGAAGGAGTGTTGTTTGAAGAGCGGAAGTGTGCAGGTAAATGGAATCTTGCGAAAACGAATCAGCATGATGTTCGTCAACAGCAGTGCCCACGTCACGACCAGCAGCGTATGCAGGGATGCGACCGTCCAGCCTTCCAGATAAACGTAGACGGGAAATGCTATGACGAAGAGCCAAGGCAGCACCAGGATCAGAATCACCCGTCTCGCCAGGCCCGTACACTCTTGTCCGTCTGGATCGGTCATCAGCTGGAAGATCCAGTTAGAGCGTAACTCTGCCGGAATTTCGAATACGACGCGTAGGCCGATGATGAGCAGGAAGCTGAGAATGAAAGGAATCGAGAGAGCGTCAGGCGTGAGCGCTGCCTGGCGCAACGACTTGCCGCCATCAAACGCATCCATCAGGGCCTGCGAAGCCAGGACCAGAGCGAGCCCGCCCACCGCGGTCAGAACGAGGCGATGAGCTTCGCTGCGGAGCAGCGTTTTTCCCACAAACTGAAAACCGGCTTTTTGGAAGGGAGTGCGCAGCGCCATGCGATCTAACAGAAGGCCAATGCGCCACATACTCGGTGTGCGGGCACCCGCAGATGCGTCTGCAATCTCTGCGATACGTACGAAATGACGCCGGTAACCGATCACGTAGGTACACAGCGCAACCAACGCGACGGTCGCGAGTCCGGGGAGGGCAAGTCTGGACAGCTCCGTGAGCACGGGACCGGCGCGGCCCCGCAACGACTGGCACAGGCCGAGAAACCAGCACGAAGGAATCAGAGTCATCCATCGAGGTGCGAAGGCGCGATGCAGCAGCTGCGGCACCGCGAAGCTAGTGCACAAGAGAGCGACCAGGCAAACGACAACAATGCTGCGGAAGTAGGCGGAGAATCGTCGAAAAGCTCGAGGCGACAGGAACGCCATCAGGAGTCCAATCACTGAGAAGACGGCAAAAAAGGCGAAAGCGCTGGCCAGCAGAACGCCGACTGCATGAATCACAGCAAACTTTATGAAGAACAGAAACTTGCTCTGGGTCGCGCCGACAACCATGGGGAAGAGAATGCACGACGCGGCGTTCACGTCGAACGCAACCAGTCCAACCAGAAACAGCACCGCGACCAAATTGGCGAAGAAAATGGTCTGCGTGGAAATGGGAAGCGGGACGAGATTCATGTAGTCGCGGCGGTCGGGAAAGATGGCATCCCATCGCCAGACGGCCACGGCTCCCGTTACAGTCATCGAGAGGACGATAAAGAAGTATTCATCGGGAAGCGCGACCAGAAGCGGATCAACGTTGGTGGCACCGCGCAGCCATTGCAGGAACGTTCCATACTTGTTCAATAACAGGAGCGAGACGAAGCCGCCGGGCATGGCGAGCAGCGTGAGCACGAGGCCGATACCAAGATCGAGGCCTTCCGCGTCGGAGTCTCCGCCGCCGCGGAAGACGCGGGCCGCGAAGAGGTACACCATCCGCCAGAAGGGACGCTGGCGGCGCTCGTCCCACTTGTTCCATACCTTGTCGAGCGCTTCGGCAATCATGCGGCCTTCGTTTTCATGACGTTGACGATGTCGCGCGCTACAGTCATTGTGTCGACGTCATCAACTAGGTGCAGGAATGTGTTCTCCAGCGATTGTCCGATAATCTGGCCGATGTTCGTTACCGAGTCTTGCGCTATAACGACACCTTTGCGCAGAATCAGCACGTCGGAGCAGACTTTCTCGACTACCTCCAGTACATGCGAACAATAGAAGACGAGCTTGCCCTGTCGCCCGAGCGTCTGCACCAAGTTCTTGAAGATCAGCGCGGAGGTGACGTCGAGTCCGGAGAGCGGTTCATCGAAGATGAAGATTTCCGGATCGTCCATGATCGCTGCAATGAGCAGAATGCGCTGCCGCATGCCCTTCGAGTACGAACCAATGCTGGTGTGCCGGTTGGGATGCAGCGAGAACAGTTCGAGCAGGGACTCGATCTTCTTGGCAAGATCGCGGCGCTCCATACCACGCAGAGTACCGATCAACTCCAGATATTCCCAGCCCGTCAGATACGGATAAAGAAGGGGCTCTTCCGGAACGTAGCCGAGAAGCTTGCGGTAGGCGGTCAGGTCTTCCTGGATGTTGTGACCGTCGAATCGAACCACGCCGCGGGTCGGTTGCAACAGTCCGGTGAGCATTTTCACCGTGGTGCTCTTGCCCGAACCGTTGGGGCCGAGACAACCGAGTACCTGTCCGGGACGCAACGAGAAAGACAGATCCTGCACTGCCGGCAGTGACGCGTAGCGCTTGGTCAAGTGCACGGCTTCGAGCATGGGTCACCTCGCGAGGCAAGACGTGGCGGCGACTCGAGAGTAGAACGTCAAGAGACCATTGGCAATTCCGAATTAGACACCGAATGCTTGAGATAGGTTCCGCGAAAAAAGCGTGTGAGGAGCCTCGATTCAGCTGGCATTCGGGCGCACGGAAGATATGATTTGTTGGTGCGACGCCGATGCCCGCTTCAATGGTTGTGTGCTTTTCTCGCCTTGATGCCCCTCAGTTCGGGGGCGATCGATTCCAAGACTCAAGCAGCAGCCTCACACTCTTCGGAATCGAGCGTGGCGAGTCTGGTGAGAGCAGTGCGCGCCAAGGCGAAGATTCTCGAGCAGAGTTCGGGGATGCACAGCAGTTTTCAATCCTTTCTTTCGGCCTATAAGATTGCTCCCGGAGGCGTCAATTATTCCGATTTTGTCATCGTCCGGCTTCTTTATGAGGCTACACGCGACGCGGGCTTCTGGAACATGCATTGGACCATTACGAACATGCCTCCGAACTCCGACCGGGTTTGGAGTCAGTGGAAGGTCGTCAAGAACGTATCGTCGTTAACCCCGACAGCCTCTGCGGAATGCGACGAACTTTCTGCCCTGTTCGCCTTCCTGGTCGAGCGTGCAGGAGTGCGAAGCGTCGGACTATTCTGGCCCTACCCCAATCACACGGTCGCAGCGTGGGTGCTTCACCCGGCGAACGGTTCTTAAATTCGAGTCGTTGTGCCCACTTCGCAGATATTTCTGGACGTCACCGATTCGTTCGGGACAAAGAAATTCAATCCGTGGCATCAGAAGACGATCTTCGAGTACACGCGCCGCGACGCGGCGGATAGTTCCGAACTGCCTTCGCCGCTTTTTGATTTCTTTCTGCAGCAGGTGGACAAGTATGCAGGCGCTTCCGATTCGACACTGCAGGAGATCAGGTATCTGCGCGAAGGTGTTTTTCTCAAATACTGGACTGCGGAAGAAGCCGCCCGCGATGCGCTCAGAAGGAAGAACGATCTCCATCCCGCTCCGGCTGAGGACCTGGCGGCCTTTCAGAATTTCGCCCAGGACATGGCCTCACAGACGAAGTGAGTGTGTGTCATCGTGGCGATGGCATCCGAAACCCGAGGGCGCGTACCGACATTTCATCGAGCGTGGCCTTGCCGTCTTTCTGGGTGACCACGCCGAAGTTGCCGGAGTAGTCCCACATGGTCCAGCCGATGTTGTGGCGTTCCAGGGACGTGCGGACGTCTTTGATCCACGCGTTGCGGTCTTGGGGCTCGGAGAAATCGCGGAACACGCCGAACTCATTGCAGATCAGCGGCACTCCGCGCTGCTTGGCCCAGTCGGCTACCTGAGTGATCTCGGCATCAATTCGAGCTGCATCCCAATGATCCTGTCCGTAACGAATGACCTGCATGCGGTCGCGGGCCTCGGGAAGCAACGTTGCGACTTGCGCCGCATTCTCCGGCGATGACGGATAGTGCAGGCCTTTGAGCCAGTGCCAGTAATACGCTCCCCACGTCGCGCCCTGATGGGTGAAGATGTGCGGCTCGTAGAAATGGAAAACGTAGACGACGTTGGTATCGGGCAGAGGCTCGAGAAAGACCAGGTCGTCGTCGTCGTCCCAGCGTGCGCCGGCTGCGATGATGGTGTTCGACGGTGCACTGCGGCGAATGGCCGCGGCCAACTTCGCTTCCACTCCATACCAGCGGTAGGCGTCGCGCATTTCGGGTTCATTCAGGATTTCGAAGAAGACACGATCTGGATCGAACGGCGCATAGCGCTTGGCCACCATGCTCCAGAAATCGGAAAAGCGCTCGACGAATTCGTCTTCTTTCGCAAGGCGCGCCTTGAAGTCGGAGTCGGGATGCATGTCGATTTCGACGGCGAGGCCAGCGTCGAGAATCATCTTGATCGCGGCGTCGAGAAGGCCGAATAATTCTGCGCTGACGTCGCGATGGCGTGCGGCGTCCATGAAAGGCTGAGGATTCACGCTTAAGCGCACATGATCGAATCCGGCCGACTTGATCAGCGCGATGTCGGAGGCTGTGGTCCAGGCCTGAAGGTGTTCTTTTGTGTATCCCTTGGGATCGTAGACCTGCGCGAACCATCCGCTGAGATTCACACCGTGGCGAATGTGCGCCAGGCGCGCGGCGGGAACGGAGGATGTCGGGGCAGTTTGAGCGAACGCGAATGGTAGGGAAGCGAGAAATATGAGGACAGCGATCCTCTTGCGGATCATGGACACTCCTTCAGGTTACGGGTCTGAGCCTGATACCTCGGTGAATGCCGGGTTTGAGCTCATTTTGTCATCCTGAGCGGCGTTCTTTGCCGCGAAGGACTCTGCATTTTGCTGGCGCCGGCAGATAGATCCTTCGCTCAGGACGACAAGGCTTTTTAGGGAGCGAACTTTCGTGGTGCCTTCGCTCGCTAGTGCCGGCCTAGCCGAGGATTGGCAGCGCTCTGATTCGCTTCTTCGTGGCCGCGTAGATTGCGTTGCATAACGCAGGCGCGACCGGCGGAACCGAGGGCTCTCCGATTCCGGTTGGGACTTCCACGCTCGGAACGGCGTAGACCTCGACTGCGGGCGTTTCTTCCATGCGCAGCGGGGCGTAGTCGTCGAAGTTACCCTGCACGACGCGGCCTTTCTCGATCGTGATCTTGGCGCGCAGCGCATTGCCGAGGCCGTACACGATTCCACCCTGAATCTGCTGCTCGAGAATGGCGGGATTCACGACCTGTCCGCAGTCGACCACCGCCACCACGCGATGCACGCGCGGCTGATCGTTCTCCATGGTGATCTCGACGACTTCCGCCATGTACGAAGCGAAGCAGCCGAAGCAGGCGACGCCGCGATAGTGGCCGGCGGCAAGAGGCTTGTCCCATCCCGATTTCTCGGCGGCGAGTTGCAGCACTCCGCGCATGCGGGCCGTGTGCCATGTGGTCGTGAAATAGGTGAGGTCAGAATCTTTAGCCAGCAGCTTCAGACGATACTGCAACGGGTCTTTGCCGGCTGCGACCGCGAGTTCGTCGATGAAACTCTCGAGCGCAAACGCCGCTTGCAGGGCGTAGACCGAGCGCATCCAGCCCAAAGGCACGGGCGTCTCGGCCATCATGTAGTCGACGGAATAGTTCGGGATTCCGTACACGGGGCCCGCTTCATCGGGCAGATCGGGATCGACTCCATTCGGGGTCGGCTGACCCTTTTGTCCGCTGATGGAGCCAGCGATGAGGCGATGTGTCAGAGCGACAGGCATTCCCGATACATCGAGCGTGGCGCTGAGCTGATGCAGGCTCGCCGGACGGTACGTGGAGAAGCGCATGTCATCTTCGCGCGTCCAGATCACTTTCACCGGAGCGCTGATCGCCTTCGATACCAGCGCGGCTTCGACGGCATAGTCGTGCTCGAGGCGGCGGCCAAAGCCTCCGCCCATCAGGGTGACATTCACTTTGACTTGATCAGGATCGAGGCCGATGGCGGTTGCGACCGAGTCGCGACAATCCTGCGGAACCTGCGTCGGCGCCCACAATTCGCATTTCGTGCCCTGATAGTGCGCGGTGCAATTGCCGGGTTCCATGGGAGCGTGCGCCATGAAGGGGAGTGTGTACTCGGCGGAGATCTTCCGTCCCGCTGTTTTGGTGGGATCACCAGTCAGGAACAAGTTTGCCGGTGTTTTGGATGCAGCCTGCTTCAGCGACGCCATCACCGCAGTGGTGGTCAGATCTTTGTTTGGGCCATCGTCCCACGTGACGTTGAGGACGCGGCGGCCTTCCATCGCGCTCCAAACGCTGTCGGCGACGACGGCTACGGCCGAATCGCCGACTTTGCCGACGTAATTCACGCCGGGGATTTTCTTCGATTCCTTGTCGTCGAATGCGGACACTTTTCCGCCGATCGTGGGACAGCGCGAAAGCACCGCGAACTTCATGTCAGGCACGCGGAAGTCGATGCCAAAAACCGCTTCGCCCTTGACCTTGGCGGGCGAATCGACGCGCGGCAGACGCCGCCCGACGATCTTGTAGTCTTTGCTCTGCTTCAACGTGACGTCAGTCGGAATCGGCAGCGTCGCGGCTTTGCTGACGAGTTCTCCATAGCTCAGACTGCGATTCGTGGCAGCGTGCTTGATGCGGCTGTTCTCAGCGGCGCAAGTCGAGCGCGGAACGTTCCAAGTCAACGCGGCTGCGGAGATCAGCATCTCACGCGCGGAGGCTCCGGCTTTGCGCATGGGATCCCATGTGGTGCGGATGCTGGCGCTGCCTCCGGTGGTCTGATCGCCGTAGAGCGTGCTGGCTCCGGCTTGCTCGATTTCGATCTGCTTCCAGTCGGCCTCGAGCTCTTCGGCGAGGATCATGGGCAGCGCGGTGCGCACGCCTTGGCCCATCTCGGAGCGTGCGACCACGATGGTGACCTTGTTGTCGGGGGTGATGCGCAGATAGGCATTCGGCGAAAAGAACGATTCTTGTGAGCCGGATTTGTGCGGCAGGTAGAATCCGATCACGAGACCAGCGCCGGCGGCGACTCCGGCGGCGACGAATTCACGGCGGGAAAGTGGGCTCATTGCGAGCCTCCGTTGCCGGCGGCGCGATGCACGGCTTTGCGAATGCGCTCGTAGGTTCCGCAGCGGCAGAGGTTGCCGTTCAAGGCCGCGGTGATCTGTTCGTCGGTCGGGTTCGGCGTTTTCGCCAGCAACGCTGCGGCGGACATGATTTGCCCTGTCTGGCAGTAGCCGCATTGCGGAACTTCTTCGGCGATCCAGGCCTGCTGCAGCACGTGAAGTCCGTTGGCTCCGAGGCCTTCAATCGTCAGCACGCTTTTGCCTGCCACTTGAGAGACGGGAGTTGAGCAGGAGCGGATCGGGTTGCCGTCGACGTGAACGGTGCAGGCGCCGCATAATCCAGCGCCGCATCCGAACTTGGTCCCGGTGAGTTCCAGGGTGTCGCGAAGAACCCAAAGGAGTGGAGTTTCAGGAGAGACGCTGACTTTCTTTTCACTGCCGTTGACGCGGAGTGTGAGATCGGCCATGGGTATCCAGTGGTTGATTTTTGGAACTGCAGAACATAGTACTCAACCGGCGGGAAAAGGGGAATGGCGGGCGAATGCCGGAAGAAGTCAACAGGTGGACTGGAACGGGAACTAGTGGACCTCATTTCAACTCGGTCAATTTCTGCGTGGCGAGTTGTCCGGCTTCCGCTCCCGGATTCTCTTTCTTGACCTGCTCGTAGATGCGCTTGGCTTCAAGTGGCTGGTTGGAATCTTGATAGAGTTCGGCCAACTGCAATTGCGCCGAGACCTTGCTGACCGAGGTGGTCGGCTTGCTGATCAGTTCCTGATAGAGAGCGACTGCTTCTTTCACGCGGCTCGTCTGGCCGTAGAGCGAAGCCAGCGCAGACTTGGCGACGGCGGAGACTTCGCGGTTGCCAGCGGAAATGACTTCCTTGAAATTGCGCTCGGCAGCGGCATTGTCACCCAACGTAGAAGCAGTGACTCCCAGAAAATAATGAGCCATGTCGGCGGTGCGAGTGTGGGGATATTGGTCGACGATCGCTTGAAACTGTTTCTGGGCGGCCTGAGCGCGGTCTTTGGCGGAAGTGTACGTTGGGAAGTCGGGCTGTTCCGGCGTACCGGCGGGACGCAGAGGCGTCTCCATGGTGCGAACTGCCTTGGAAAGATCGAAGCTTGCTTTTTCGTCCTGGGCGCTCAAGTAGAAGTAGCCGCCAATCACGGCGGCGAGGACGATGACGGCGGCGACGGCGGAGACGAGCAGGGTCGAACGGTGTTCTACCGTCCAATGGGCGGTTTTCTCGGCGGCGTCGATGGTGACACGGCTGAACGCGTCCTGCTTCAATTGATGGCGGGTTTCTGCGCGCACGGATTTCCCTTCTGGTTATAAACGGTGGGCTGTCTGATTAGTTATGACAAATAACAAGTTTAACAGGGGGAAAAGGGGGCGTCAAAATAAGGATCGATCCTGTACTGTTGAAATCCCCACCCTTCGACTCCGCTCAGGGCAGGCTTTCTCGGGCAAAGGACGCGCGAGAAATGGGGCACCGGTACTCGGGCGGATCTACTTTGAATTGGCCGCTAGACTGTCGCGGGGGACTGCCTTGCCGTGCAGCCAGACGGTGCTGATGCTGTCATAGGCATCCACAGTTTCCAGCGGCGATTTCTTCATCAGGACCAGATTGGCTATCTTCCCCGGTTCGATGGTTCCGAGTTGCGACTCCATTTTGAATTCGCGGGCGTTGTTGATTGTGGCGGCCCGGAAGATCTGTGCGAGAGACATTCCTGCCTTTTGGAGTTGCTTCATCTCCAGATAGCCGTTCAGACCGGGCAAGTTTCCGTAAGTCGGGCTCGACGGGGTGTCGGTGCCAAAGACAAAGTTGGCATCTTTGCTGGCGAGGTATGCGACGACCTGCCGGACGCGCCGAATCGGACCTTGCTCGTAGCCCTTGACAACCACGTCGTTGGGTTCGTGGTCTTCATTCACTTCTTTTCCGAACCACTGGCCTTCCGGAGATTGGAACCACGCCAGCAGGTCTTTCGGCGTGACCCTGGCAATGGCGTCTATCTTGAGATATGCAGGGTCGAAATAGGCGGTCTCACCGTACAAGACCTGGATGGTGGGCTGATAGCCAATCTTCTTTTCCACGATCTCATCGAGTACGCGCTTGATCTCGCCGGGCAGTTCCGTCTTTTTGTCGAGATCGCCCCAGTGCCACATTCCGTGCGCGATGACGTCGACGTTTCCATCGGCAGCAAATTCCTGCGCTTCAAATCCGTTGGCGTGGATCATGAGCACCAGGCCGTCTTTGGTTGCCTCGCTACGGATCTCGGCCAGAACATCCGGGCCCATGACGGGCAGATTCTTGTCGTCGGCAAAACCGCGCTCGAAGTAGGTTTTTATGCAAATCGCGCCGGAGCTTTTCACGCGGGCGACGTCGGCGGCAGGAGTGTGATCCTCGGGCTTATATTCCGGCGGAATGCGGTCCGCGTGCTTAGGGTCATAGATGAAATTTGGGAAGGGTTTGAAGCGCCCGGCCGGAGGTGCGAAGGACATGGGGTATCCATTGGCGAAGGGGAGCGACCCGCCGCAGTCATACAAGTCCGGATGCAGCGGAGCCTGCCGGAAGTCGTCCAACACTTGCGGGCGAACCACGGCCAGATCGACGAGTGTGGTGTAGCCGAAGTAAAGGTAGGAGCGAGGAAGCTGCTTGAAGTATTGCTGGACCATCGGCTGCTGCTTGCCGTCACTCAAGTCAAACGACATCCCCGGAACGGCCGCCAAGTGAACGTGCGAGTCAATCAGTCCGGGAATCAGGTATTGACCGTGTCCGGAGACGACCGTTGCACCCGCCGGCGTCTTGCCCGGATGAGCGCGCTCGACCTTTGCGATGCGTCCGTCTTCGATGAGCACGCTGGCCTTCTCAAGGTGATCGAGGTTCTCGGGGGAGACGATGAAGACGTCGGTGATCCAGAGCCGGCTCGGCGGCTGATCTGAGCCGGAACCGGCAAAGGCAAGCATTGAAGACAGCAAGATTGAAGCGAACGAGAATAGCCTCATTAGCTTTTCCATCCTGAACGAGTTGTCATCGGGAAGTACGGACGGCACTCCGAGAAGTTCCATGATTCTATGCGTGAGTCTGGCTCATGGCGTCGAGATCCGTGGCTCCCAGCCTTCGAAAATCGCGAAAGCTGGGGCAGCCTTTTCTGTGGTGATGCAGCGGTCTAGGCCGCTGCGGCCGAGGGGGACGCAAGCGCTTTCTCGGGCGAGGAAGAGTCGGGGACCGGCAACTTCACGATCACGACGGTGCCGGTTCCGTTCGAGTTGATTTCGAGTGTGCCGCCGAGCTGTCTCACGCGCTCTCTCATTCCACGGATTCCAACGCCGGGTGCGCCCGCGGAAGACAGGTGCTCTTGCTTTTCCGGCGGGATGCCCTTGCCCTTGTCGGCGATCTCGACCAGCACCTCATGGTCGCGGTGACGAAGGCGAATTTTCGCAACCGGACTTCCCGAATGGCGGTGAATGTTGGTCAGGCACTCCTGCACCACGCGGAAGATGGCCGTCTCTGACTCGCGGGGCAAGCGACCGAAGTCTTCCGGCAGATCCAGATCAACTTTGATTTTGCTTCGGACCGCGAATCCCTCGACATACCAGCGCAAGGCGGACGACAGGCCGGCTTCATCGAGCAAAGGGGGATGAAGCAGATGCGAAATGGTGCGGACTTCGGTGCTCATGTCGCGGACAAGATTTTCGCTGTCGACGAGGGCGCTGGCGGTCTGGGCGATGCGCTCGAAGTCTAAGCGTACGGCAGAGAGATTCATGGCGAGAGCGGCCAGAGTCTGTCCCACGCTGTCGTGGAGTTCGCGGGCGATACGGCGGCGCTCGTCGTCCTGCAACTGGAGCAGGCGGGCGGAGAGTTCGCGGAGGTTGTCGTTGGCGGTGTCGAGATCCGCCGTGCGGTCCCGAACGCGCTTTTCGAGTTCGCCTTGCTCGGTGCGGAGGCGCTCATTTTCACGGCGACGTGATTCGCCCATAGCGACGATGGCGGCGGAGCACGAGAGAAACACCAGGGCCCGGACGATCTCTGTGAGGGTGAAAATACGAAATGGCTGGATGGGCGGAATGAATCCGTAAGTTGTGCCTAGGAGGGCGACCACGGTTGCGACAATGGAGGGTCCGATGCCGCAATACCAGGCCGAGAAGGCTACAGCGGGGAACAGCAGGACGTAACCGACGCGGTCGCCGACCAGGGGATGCAGCGCGCTATTCACCAGAAACGCGGCGGCTACGGCGGCCAACGCCAGTACGTAGCGGCGGAGATTGTCTCTGCGAATCCGCGCCAGAAATGTGGTCCCCATCAACTCAGCCTCAACTTTGGCGCCCCGGGGGGCAAGATGGCGAAGCGGCAGAACGCGAGAAAAATTGCCAGCCAGTGAAGCGATCATAACAAATCAGCCGCATCGGGAGAAGTCCGTAAAGGTATTTTCGGGCCAACCCTTGCCGCTCTTCACGAAGTGGCAACTGTCACGGAGGGAATGATTTGCGGCACTCCCCAATCGAGGCGGAACGTCCCAATTGGATCCAGTCAGATAAAGTACGCTAGCGTACGTTATTCGCTGTATTTGTATCGCAGAAGGCGAAGACTAGGGTGAGGACAGTTGCCTTTCCTTGTGGCTGTCGTCGTATCGCACGAATTGGCCCGGCGCGCAACCTGCCAAGGCATCGAGGAGGTTGCATGTCGCATCGGATTCTGATCGTCGATGACAGCGCAATCATTCGCCACTCGATCCGCATTTGTATTGAGCACAACACGGACTGGGAGGTGTGTGGCGAGGCCGAGAATGGCAAGGTGGCGATTGAGAAAGTCAGGCAGTTGCGTCCGGACGTGGTCACGCTGGACTGGCAGATGCCCGTCATGAATGGGCTCGAGGCGGCGAGGGAAATCAGTCGCATTGCTCCGCTGGCGACCCTGCTGATGATTACGCTCCACGAAAACCTTCTCTTGATCGAGGAGGCGCAGGCCGCCGGGATCAAGGAAGTGCTGTCCAAGTCCGACGGGGTATCAGCGCATCTGATTGCGTCGTTGAGAAACGTCTCGGCGGGCAACTAGACAGTAGTCAACAATCTGTTTCGTGCGCCCATCCCACCCATCTTTGCCGTCTGTCATTCACAATTGAGTGGGGTATCTGCTACTCTGCGGTTTCCGTTTTCGCGGAGGAGCCAGCACAATGCCATCACGCAAGGCAATGGTTTCAGCTGTTGCAGTCGTACTGTGTTTTTGCTTTTCGGTGTCGGCGGCTGAGAAGAAATCAAAAGATACGAAGACCGAAGAGGCCAGCAAGCCTTCCTACGAACTCGCGCAGCCTGCGACCGAGAATCTGGATTACACAATGTACCAGCGCATCCGGGAGGAAGGCCTTTCGCACTCGCACGTGATGGAGTTTGCGTCCGGGCTGATGGATGGGATTGGGCCCAGGCTGACAGGGTCTCCAAACCTGAAGCGGGCTAATGAATGGACGCGCGATCAGCTCACCGCCATGGGATGCAGCAATGCGCACCTCGAGGATTGGGGCGAGTTCGGCATGGGCTGGCGGCAGTTGAATGCCTGGGTGCGCATGTCGGCGCCGGATACGGCGGTGTTCATTGCGCAGGCGCTGCCCTGGTCTCCGTCGAGCCACGGGGCTGTGAGCGGGAGCGCGGTTTGGGTCGATGCGAAGGACGAGAAGGATTTGGAGAAGTACAAGGGCAAGCTGACGGGCAAGATCGTTTTCTTTGGCGAGATGCGCGAGGTGAAGCCGGTTGACAAGCCGCTGTTCGAGCGGCGAGATGATGTCAATCTCAAGACCACCGCGGAATATCCGGTGCATGTTGGTCAGCAGGAGGACTTTTTCGCGACGTTCATCAAGCGGTTGGAATTCCGCGAAAAGGCGGGACAGTTCTTCGCCGCTGAGCATGCTGCAGGAACCGTGGTTCCGAGCCGCGATGGGCGAAACAATGGCGGATCGGGTGGGACGATCTTTGACGACGGCGGTAGCGGAATGGGTTGGTTCACTTACCAGCGCGAACATGCCGAGCCGCTTCCGATCGTGGTGATGGCCATTGAAAGCTACGGACGCGTGTACAGGTTGCTGAAGGCGAACGTACCGGTCAGCATCGAGATGGATGTGGAGACGGAATTCACGGGCGATCACGAGCACGGGTTCGACACGATTGCTGAAATTCCGGGGACCGATCCAAAACTGAAAGATGAAGTGGTGATGGTCGGTGGGCATCTGGACTCGTGGGCGTCTGCGACCGGTGCGACCGACAATGGCGCGGGGACTGTGGTCGCGATGGAAGTGATGCGCATCCTGAACGCGTTGCATGTACAGCCGCGGCGCACCATCCGCGTAGGGCTGTGGACCGGGGAAGAGCAAGGAGAGTTTGGATCGTACGGCTACGTCAAACAGCACTTCGGATTTGTGCCGCTGTCGACTGCGCCCGATCAGGTGAAGTTGCCGGACTTTCTGCGAAAGCCGGCGGGTCCGGTGCAGTTGAAGCCGGAGCAGACGAAGATTTCGGGATACTTCAATGTGGACAATGGTTCGGGGAAGATTCGCGGAATTTATCTGCAGGAGAATGCATCGATAGCACCGATTTTCCAGCAGTGGATCGCGCCGTTGCAGGACCTGGGGGTAAGCACGATTACGATGAGGAATACGGGCGGCACCGATCACGAGGCGTTTGATTCGGTAGGCGTGCCGGGATTCCAATTTATTCAGGACACTCTTGACTACGGGTCGCGCACACACCATTCCAACATGGACACATACGAGCGGCTACAGCCCGACGATCTGGCACAGGCAGCGGTGGTGGAGGCGATCTTTGTGTACAACACGGCGATGCGCGATCAAATGCTGCCGCGAAAGCCGCTGCCGCATCCGGAACTCGAGGAGCAGAGGAAAGCGCCGCTGAAGAATGTGATGCCCGGAGTTGAGGCGGCGGCAGAGGAAGCAAAGAAGCCGGGGATTTAGCGCGCATTACTGATTGTCATCCTGAGCGAAGCGAAGGACCTATGGTAGTTCGCCGACAAACTGCATAGATCCTTCGCTTTGCTCAGGATGACAGTTTGATCTTTAGATCTGTATTTGCGCGGGCAAACCTTGTTGCGGTAGCCTCGTCTAACGTTGCAACCTCCACTCTGGAGTTCTTCCATGGCTGCGATTCATCTGGTGATCAACAATAGTCCGCACGATATTGAGATCGCACCTGACACCCCTCTATTGTGGGTTCTGCGCGACAGAATTAATTTGACCGGCACAAAGTACGGCTGTGGGGTGGGGCTGTGCGGAGCGTGCACGGTGCATCTGGACGGCGAGGCGGTGCGCGCGTGCCAGACTGCGGTGTCATCTGTGGGCGCGAAGAGGATTACGACGATCGAGGGGCTGTCGGCGGGCAACTCGCATCCTGTGCAGGTGGCGTGGATCGCCGAGCAGGTGCCGCAATGCGGATACTGCCAGCCTGGGCAGATAATGTCGGCAGCGGCGTTGCTGGCGAAAACTCCGCATCCGAGCGACCAGCAGATTGAGTCTGCGATGGCGGGGAATTTGTGCCGGTGCGGCATGTATCAGCGGATTCGCCAGGCCATTCAACGTGCGAGTGGATCTGGCGCGAGCGGAAGTGGTGCGAGCAGTTCCGGCGCGGGGAAAGGAGCGTAGCCATGACCATCAGCCGCAGACAATTCGTGGTGACGGGAGTGGTCGCCGGGGCGGGAGTGCTGATTGGCGTGCGGTACTCGGGATCGCTGGTTCGAGCGCAGGAGTCGGACCCGGGAGCGAAGCAGAAGGCGCCGAATCCGTTTGTCGCTTACGTGCACGTGAAGCCAGACGGGCAGATTTCGCTGATCGTGGCGAAGTCGGAGATGGGGCAGGGAATCAAGACTGGGCTGGCGATGGTCCTGGCGGAAGAGGCCGAGGTTGATTTCGCTTCGGTGAAAGTAGAGCAGGCCGAGACGCGGCCGGATCTTTATGCGCACCTGGGCACGGGCGGAAGCGGGAGCACGATGGAGAATTTCACGCCTCTGCGTCGGGCGGGAGCGACCGTGCGAGATTTGATGATTGCCGCGGCGGCAGCGAAGTGGAACGTGCTGGCGTCCGAGTGCGAGGCGAAGAAGGGAACGGTGCTGCACGCGAAATCGGCGCGCAAGGCCGGGTACGGAGAACTGGTGGAGGCGGCGGAGAAACTGCCGCTGCCGGATCAGGAGAAGGTGCAACTCAAGGATGAAGCGAAGTTTGAATTGATCGGGCATCCGACGGCGCGGGTGGATGTGCCGTCGAAGGTGAATGGCAGCGCGCAATTTGGGATTGATGTGCGAGTACCCGAGATGGTGTTTGCGGTGGTGGCGCGGTGTCCGACGTTTGGGGGCAAGCCGGCGCACTTCGATGCCACGAAGGCGAAGGGTGTGGCGGGAGTACGCGATGTGTTTGAGATTCCTGCATTCGGCGCGGACAAGTTCACTGCCGGAGGTGTGGTGGTCGTCGCGGACTCCACGTGGGCCGCGATGAAAGGGCGTGATGCGCTCGATATCACATGGGAACCAGGTGCGGCTTCGTCGGAGTCGAGCGAGGGGATGCGTGCGGCGTTGCGCGAGGCGGCGGCGAAGCCGGGCAAGCGTGTGCGTAATGACGGCGATGTGGATGCGGTCTTGGCGAACGGAGCGAAGAAAATAGAAGCGGTGTACGAAATGCCGCTGCTGGCGCACGCGACGATGGAGCCGATGAACATCACGGCGCACGTGCGTGGAGGCGAGGCCGAAGTGTGGGCGCCGACGCAATCGCCGGACTGGGTGCAGGGAACGGTGGCGCAGGTGTTGGGGATCAAGCCGGACAAGGTGGTGGTGCATACCACGCTGATGGGCGGAGGATTCGGTCGGCGCTACATGGCGGACTTTCCCGCGGAGGTGGCGCAGATTGCGAAGATCGTGGGCAAGCCTGTGCAACTGGTGTGGACGCGGGAGGACGATATGACGCATGATTTTTATCGTCCTGCGACGTGTCATCGGATGCAAGGCGCGGTGGATGCGAAGGGACGTCCGGCGGCGTGGTTTCACACAATGGCGTCGACATCGATTCGGGGGTATTGGGATCCGAAGGCCGCGCCGGAGAGCCAGGAAGTTGGCGGCGCGAAGGAAATGCCGTACGCGATTTCGAATGTGCGCCTGGAGTTTAATCCGGTGGCGAGTGCGGTGCCGCGCGCATGGTGGCGGTCGGTGGAGAATTCATTCAACGGATTTGTGGTGGAGAGCTTCATCGATGAACTGGCGGCGGCGGCCGGGCAGGATCCGATGCAGTTTCGCAAGTCGCTGCTGGTCAAGCCGGCGAACTGGAAGGCAAAAAGCGAGGATGATCCGGATCCGGCGCGGCTGCGCGGGGTGTTGGAACTCGCTGCCGAGAAGGCAGGCTGGGGCGCACCGCTGCCGAAGGGCCGGGGCCGCGGGATTGCAGCGTTCTGTTCGTTTGGCAGCTACTTCGCCGAGGTGGCAGAGGTCACGGTGAAGGGAAACGACTTCAAGATCGACCGCATCGTCGCCGCGGTGGATTGCGGGCAGATCGTGAATCCGGAGTCGGTGCGCTCGCAAACGGAGGGAGCGATCATCTACGGGTTGAGCGCCGCGCTGAAGAATGAGATCACGATCAAGAACGGGGCGGTCGAACAGACGAATTTTGATGGGTACGATCCGATCCGGATCAGCGAAGCTCCGCCGATCGAGGTGCATTTGGTGATCAATCACGAGGCCCCGGGCGGAATGGGGGAACCGGGGTTGCCGCCGGCTGCTCCGGCGGTGGCGAATGCGATTTTTGCGGCGTCGGGGCAGCGGTTGCGGAAGCTGCCGTTTCAGTTGAAATCTGCGTAGAGGGCCTCAGGGGCTTAAAGACCACGATTTTTCTTGCGGACTCACCGCGGCCCTGAAAGGCAGCTCTTCCACGGTCGTGCACGCGGTTTTGTTTTCCCTTAGCCTCTGAAGTCCGGGCATGCACCAGAATCGCCGGGCTGCGCCCGGCGGACGCCCGGGGCGGCCGTCCCCACATAAAACGTGACGCACGGACGAGGGCTGTCCTCGCATCAGGCGGGTGTCCCCAAACAGAGCATCAAACAGGAAGGCCGCCGATTTCTTGGCGGCTTTGTCACTTCAACTCTTCTGACCCGATCTACCGACCCGATCTAGCGCGGGGCTTCTTCCAGCAATCCTTGCTCTAGCTTTTCCTGGCACTCGATGCAGTGGCGCGTCCAGGGGACGGCTTCGAGGCGTTTGGCATTAATCTCTTTGCCGCAGTGGATGCATTCGCCGAAGCTGCCTTCGCGGATGCGGGCGAGAGCCTTGTCGACCATCTGCAGGGTTTGCCGGTCGTTGTTGCTCTGGCTGAACAGGAATTCCTTGGTATAGGAACTGGCGGCGCGGTCGGCGATGTCCTGGGCGGTATCTTCATCGGCGGAGCGGCCGTCAGCCTGCGTGCGGTTCACGGTGCGGCGCAATTCCTGTTGCCGGGTTTCTAAACGTTTTTTGAATGCTTCCAACTTCTTCTTATCCATAGGTCACTTTAACTCTGGGCTCTCAAAAAAAATCTTAAGATCAAACTCGTAGGACGCCCCATCCCGGAGGCGTCCCTTGCCATAAGGCCAAACGACGATGATAAGCGCGCAAATTATGATGCGTCAACAGGCCTGGGCGCTGCCGAGATGATCGCAGAGGCCCTGAAATTGTAGGTGCAGCGATTCGCACCGAGATGTGACGGGCATCACACATTGGCAGAAATGAAATCACCGCCAGAGAAATTTCCTTCTATCTCGGCAGTGGATCCTTCATGCTGGCCAACGCGTATCCCATGACTGCCATGGCGGCGGCGTTCTCGCGCAACTCGCCGGGCACAACTTTATCGAGCGTGTCGGCGGCGGTGTGGTGGTAGTTGAAGTAAGTGCGGCCGTCTTGCAGGAGGCCGAGCGCGGGCACGCCTGCTTCTGACATGGCGGAGATATCGGCTCCCGGGGGATAGCTGCTGGGCTGCGCGGCGTTGGCGCCGAAGCTTTGCAGGACGCCCAGCACGGGGCGCAGCAGCTCCTCTGCGCGTGGAGTCATCTTGACGCTGAAGCCCAGTGGGTGAGCGGCGCCGGAGTCGCTCTCGATGGCGGCGACGGTGCGAATGAATTCGGCAGAATAATCCTTGGTGTAGGCCTGGCTGCCCGCCCCTCCGCTTTCTTCGTCCATCCATGCAATCACGCGCAGCGTGCGCTTGGGATGCAAGTGCAGGTTCTGCAAAAGTTCGGCTGCTTCCATCGCGACCACGACTCCGGCGCCGTCGTCAATGGCGCCCGTGCCGAGGTCCCAGGAGTCGAGGTGTCCGGAGACGACGACATACTGTTCGGGATGCTCGCTGCCCTTCAGATCTGCGATGACGTTGTAGCTGGTCGCGTCGGGCAGCTTCTGCGGAGTGAGAGTCAGATGCATGCGCACTTTACCCTGCGCGTAAAGATGGGCGATCAGGTCGGCATCCTCGGCGGTGACGGCGCCGGCGGGGATTCCAGCAGGAAAGCTGAAGCCGGTGTGCGGTAGTCGGTAGTCGGCGTTGCCGACCGAGCGGACTAAAGCAGCCACTGCTCCCAAATCGGCCGCCGCCTTGGGGCCGGCTCCGCGATAGCGCACGGCCTCGCCGTAGGAAATGAATGAGAGACCTGCGGCCGCCTTCTGCTTGTCGAAGAGTGCGTTGAAGAGAACGATCTTGCCGGCGACTCTGTCGTGACCGAGCGCTTTGAGTTGCTCGAAATTATCGACGACGACCACGTCGGTCGTGATGCCTTCGGAGGGTGTGGCAGTACTTCCGCCGAGCGCGGTGAGAACGATCTTCTGCGTAGTACCGGCGGCCTGGCTCGGGTATTCCGTCAGCTCAGCGCTTTCAACGCCGCGCACCCAGTGTGGAACTTTGACTTCCTCAAGGTGGACCTCGAGTCCCAGTTGGCGCAATTCGGCGGCGACGTAATCGACGGCCGCCTTGGCTTGTAGAGATCCGCTAATGCGCGGGCCGATGTTCTCGGTCAGATGGGACACCTGTCGGTAGGCGTAGTCGTCGGAGAGGGCGGCGGCCTTGATTACGGCCAACTCTTCGAGCAATTGAGGAGGAAAGTTCTCCTGCTCTGCCTGGGACGCCTGCTGCTGTGCCATGAACGGGACAGGCGCGTTCTTGGGCTGCGGATTCTGGGTTTGAGCGGCGCTCGAAAAAGCCAGGAGAACGATGAGACACAAATTCGTGGGAATGAGTCGGGAGGCAGAACGGGATCGGGTCATGGTCGTTGGTCAGTGTATCTGACAGCGGCGTGAGAACAAAACACGTCCCGCTGTCTTCGTTGTAAGGGAAACGCGGGCCGCAGGCCGGTTCGAAACTTCCCATACTGGCCGGTTGCGGCGAGTGGTACGATATCGCGGCCTGTACCAAAATGCTCCCGACAGTGAGACAAATGTGTCGAGCTGACTGACGTTATGCAGCCGTCTCCGTTCGCAAGGAGGTTGTCATGCAGTGGACCCAGATGTACGACCCACTCGGGCATTGGTGGCTGTCCACGCTGGTTGCGGCGCTTCCGATCATGGTCCTGTTCGGGCTGCTGGCCGGCCTCAAGGTGAAGCCACACTGGTGCGCCATCGCTGGAGCGTCAACGGCCGTGGCGGTAGCGATCCTCTTCTTCAAAATGCCCCCAGCGCTTGCCGCCCTGAGCTTTGGATACGGGGTTGCGTTCGGTGTTTTGAAGATTGCCTGGATCGTTCTGGCGGCTGTGTATCTTTACGACATTTCCGTCGAGACTGGGCAGTTCGAAATCATGAAGGAGTCGGTTGCGGGCATCACGGCGGATCGGCGGCTCCAAGTGTTGCTGGTTGCCTTTTGTTTTGGCGCGTTTATCGAGGGAGCGGCGGGTTTCGGTGCGCCAGTCGCCATCGCGGGAGCTTTCATGATCGGGCTTGGTTTCAAGCCCTTCCATGCAGCGGCGTTGAACCTGATCGCGAACACCGCGCCGGTGGCTTGGGGAGCCATTGGCACGCCGGTGCACACGCTGGCTGCGGTAACGGCTTTGCCGGAGTCCGATCTCAACGCAATGATCGGCCGCATTCTTCCTTTCGCCGCGATCATCGTTCCATTCTGGCTGGTGAGAACCATGGTCAGCTGGAGGGAAACCTTTGAAGTGTTTCCAGCAATTCTGGTGGTCGGCGGCTCGTTCGCGCTTACGCAATTCATCTGGTCGAATTATGTGGACGGCAATCTGGTGGACATTATGGGTGGCGTGGTGTCGATTGTCTCCCTGCTGATTTTCCTGCGATTCTGGAAGCCGAAGAAGATTTGGCGCTTCGACTACGACGAAAAGGCGCCGGCGCTTCCTCCACCAACAGGGGAGATTACCGACCAGGTTGGCGGCGAATGGGCGGCGGAGAAGTTCGATGGATTCGTCAAAGTGCGCCCTTACACCGCCGGGCAAGTCTTGAAGGCATGGATGCCGTTCGCGGTTCTGTCGCTGGTTGTGCTGCTCTGGGGATTGCCAAAGATAAAGCTGGCCATGAACCAGGCGACCACACCGGCATTTCGGGTGATGTTATCGGATGGAAAAGTCCGTCCTGGACCTCCGGGATGGGACGTGCCGATCCTTCACAATGCGGTCTTACGCGCCGCGCCGGTGGTCACGAAACCGACTCCTGAGGCTGCGCGCTACGACTTCAACTGGCTCTCCGCGACTGGGACGGCCTGTTTCCTGGCTGCGATCGTCTCCGGGTTGCTGCTTGGCCAGAGCCCGTTGCAATTGATGAAGATCTTCTGGAGAACGCTGTTGCGCATGCGACTGGCGATGATTGCGATCTCCTTCATGCTGGGGCTGGGCTACGTGACGCGCTACTCAGGACTGGACGCGGTGCTGGGTCTGGCGTTTACGCGAACGGGATGGTTGTATCCGTTTTTCGGCACGTTCCTGGGATGGCTGGGTGTGGCGCTGACCGGTAGTGACACGTCCTCCAATGCGCTCTTTGGCAGCCTGCAGAGGATTACTTCTCAACAGCTTGGCGTCAACCCGATACTGATGTGCGCCGCCAACAGCGCCGGAGGGGTGATGGGAAAGATGGTCGACGCACAGTCCATCACGATTGCCACGTCGGCTACCGAACAGGTGGGAAACGAAGGAATCATTTTCCGGTTTGTGGCGTGGCACTCGGTGGCGCTGTGTTCGATCGTTGGAATCATCGTACTGCTCTATGCGTATGTGTTCCGCTCCGCGGTACCGCATGGGCTGATTTTCGTGAAATAGGACAATAAAAAATGGCCCCATCACTGGGGCCACATTTTCAAGAGGCTACGATTTGGTGGGCAATGTCAGGAAAGGCGATGCAAAACTCCGTTCCGGCAGCCGGAACGGTTCGGGTAGTGACGCGGAGAATCGAAGAAAGTGTAGGTCATGTTGCTAGAGTTTGCGGCCTCTTTATTGCCTATGACAGCTGCACTTGCCACGCCAAAGCAGGAAAGCTCTGTGATTCTCGTCACGCCACCATATAACCGAATGACGAACAAGGAGTTAGATGAGCGGGCAGAGAGGAAGCGGCGGTGGTTCGCGGAAAATCCTGGAGAATTCAAAGTGCAGAAGAATGCATATTCAATGCACGCCACTACCGAGCAACCCCAAACGCCAAGCCCATGGCGGGTATTGGCCAGCCCTTGGGCTCGGGATTTAACGGTCTCTACAATTATCAAGTGGATTTCGAGTCTCCTCGCGGTCGATCCGATTTTCTGTCCCATGAAGAGTGAACGTTTGATGACGGCTCTTGCCCGAGAGAAAAGGGTCAGGCCCCCGGCCGAGAGGTGGATCTGGAGGCAGCGTATCTCGTCTTCTTGCTGCGCGAATACACCAACTCATGTAGCCAAACAGGCAAAGGTTTGCGGTCGCGAACAAGAGCCAGGTGGTCCCATTTTGTTTGATCATTGCCAGGAAACCAGAGATTAGCCAAAAGGCCATTACGAAGAGATCCGGCAACGACTTACGCCTCAGCAAAGGCATAGAAGAAAATGAGCGCCGAGACGGTTCGTCGCGGCGCTCTCGTAAACGTGATTTGATCTCGCTTATTTAGCTGTTGCCTGCCACGGTGCGCAGCTTGCCCGGCAGGAAGTGGTACGGGGGCCACGGACCGCTGATTGCCACTTCGCAGTTCTTCAACTGCTTGGCGGCGGTGGTGTAGCGGTTCTGGTACTTTTCCACGCTTTTGGAGTCGATCAGGTGGGCAATGTCGATCAACATGCCCTCGGGTGCGACCTTTTTGCAGCTGACTTCTTCCTCGAGCGGGTTGAACAGCTTGTGGACCTGGACCGACAGGGCGCGCGCCTTGGTCTGGCGCTCACGCTCACGGGAGGCCTTCACCTTCAGCTTCGAGAGGTAGTCGCCACCGACCGTGTCGGGCAGTTCGATGTCGATCATGGCCTCGCGGAGAGAGCCATCGCGAACGACCAGTTTGATGTGCATTTCGGACTTTCCGCGCAGCTTGGCAACGCTCAGGCCAAAAGCCCGCCGGTTGACCCGGACGGCCTGGCGAAGGGCGTCATCGCTGTCGAAAATCGTGCCGAATTTGAAAGGAAGGACGGTGGAGTTGCGAAAGCAGTTGCTGACTACACGAGCGTGATCAATTGCTGATTTGTGGTCTAGCTCACCTATCGAGTGGTCGTATTCGCTGACAATGACGGCGAATTCACCACTGGGATAGCTCAGAACCGCAGCGCCGTTCACTCCTTGAACGCCCTCTAGCAGGAAAGGGCGGCGAGTGCGGGTTCCATTGGGAAGGGTTTGATGCTCGGTAAGACAGTACGCGTACCACGCCATGTTGAACTCTCCGAACCGGGATGGAGGCAGACCGGGCCACCTCTCACGTCGAGTTTTTCGCCAAAGCTTGTACAGCGATTTGGAAGTAAGGAAACGGGCGGCACTGGGCTAAACAAAACACCGGAAGCGTTTACAGTCACACTCCCTACATGCATATTACTTTGGGCACGTAGTAAAAAGCAACTAAATCTTGGTGAGAGGCATCGAAAGGCGCTTATTTGGCGGCCATGGAGCGGTTAGTCCGCTCTTGCAGGGCGAGAAGAACCACACGGAGCATCTCATCCCAGGGTGCGGGTTTGCCGGTCCAGATTTCGAACTGGCGGGCGGCCTGGTGGGCGAACATTTCGATGCCGGGAACGATCTGTGCACCCCGTTCCTTGCCCAACTTCAGGAAGCGGGTCTCAGGGGGATCGTAAATCATATCAAAGACATAGCGGGCGTTGATCTCGTTCTCTTGGAGCGGGCTTTCGCGAGTATTGCCCATGCCCACCGGGGTGGCATTGATGATGACGTCGAATGCCATTTTCTTCAGATCGGGGCGCTTAATGATGCGAGCCCGGGCTTGGTGAGCGAGTTTCATGGCCGGGGCCGCAGTGCGGTTCAGAATGTACACTTCGGAAGCTCGTTCCTTGAGGCCAAAGACGGCCGCGCGGGCGGCGCCGCCGGCGCCGATCACGAGGATGCGGGCGCCTTCGAGCGTATTTAGCCGGCGTTCCAAGGGGCGAACGATCCCCGAAGCATCCGTGTTGAAGCCGTAGAGCTTGCCATCTTGGGCCCGGACCACCGTATTGCACGCTCCGATCTTGGTGGTGTGGGAGTCCGTGTTGTCGAGGTGCGGCAGGATGGCTTCCTTGTACGGCATGGTGACACTGATGCCGTGGATGGGAATCTCGCGCACGCAGGTCAGCAAGTCCTTCAGAGTCTTGGCGTGAAGTGCCAGGTAGACAGCATTCACGTTCTCGCGGCGGAAAGCCGCGTTCATGATCGCAGGAGACAGCGAGTGCGCGATGGGATCGCCGACAACCCCGTAGACACGCGTAGCTACGTCGACCCGGTCGATGCGATAGACGTTGCGCAATTCCTGGGCGGTGACCTGTCCAGGGGCTGTCTCTTCGCCGGCAATGGCGGAGGCGAAGGTGAAGACGCTCCCAGCGCGCACGCCCAGAACGCGGCTGATGATGCCTTGCTCGCCCATGCACATGCCCACCAGGGAGTGCCGGTCGCCCTCCCGGGCCAGAAACTTGATCATGGTCACGTTGTCGGCGAGGGTGGTGGCCGTGCTGACAATCTTGTAGAAGTCCGCCGGGTAGGCGAGCATCTTTTCCAGGGTTTCGTCCAGCTTCTTGGTCGCTCGAAAGTCGTGGAACGACAGGATCAGCGCGCCGCGTGTGCGAAGCTTTTGGAGTTGTTCGGGCTTGCACTTGCTGGCACTTTGCAGTTCAACGTCGATTAGCTGGCAGCCTGAGGCCGCCGCCTTACCCAGAACGTCCAGTTGTGAGGCGATGGAACCGCGAAACTTTCCTCCGCTGGCCACCCGGCGGCAGGTGGCGATGACCATGGTTCCGGGGTGAGTCTCCATGAAGCGCTTGATTCGAGGGAGGGCCAGTCCGGGTTTGGAAAGGTAGTCCAACCTGAACTCCAGGAAGGGGTTATCCCGAACCAGAAGCTCGGCCTTTTCAGCCATTTCATTGGGGTCGGAGCCGATAACCGCCACGCAGACGCGTGGCAATCGCAAGGGCAGAAGACGGGGCGCGTAAGGGGCAACGGAATTCATCGTTCCAAGTTCAGGGCTCAGGTGCCCAATTCCGAGCGCACACTGAATGACGGCGAATTATTACAGGGCCTTAATTACTTATGCAACAACCGATTCATCGTCGTAGCCAAAATCTTCTACCCTAGGGTGCCCAACACCCTCGTAACCTTGACCCACCCTTACCTGCTTGTTACCTTCCGGCTGAAGCCTTTCTTTTGTGGCATTTAACTAGGGGCGGGGGACTAAAGAGTCCTTCCCCGGAGGTAACATGAAGAAAACAGGACTGTTCGTGTTGTTGCTCGCTACGGCGGCTTGGGCGCAGAGTGGTGCTGCCGATGCTCCCGCCGATCCTCAGGGGACGGCGCCGACCACCAATAGCTTCCCGACCCTGCGGGTTCAAACGCCTACCTACGCCGATTTGTATTGCGCCGGATTTATCAGCAAACAGATCCTGCCAGATGCCAATTTCATCGCGGGTGGATTGCAAACACCGACCACGACGAAGTTTACGCGTGGCGACCTGATCTATCTCCAGGGCACCGGCTACACGGCTGGGGCGGAGTATGAGATCGTGCGCGCGCTGCGCGATATCAACGAATATGAAGTGTATCCGGGGGAGAAGAAACTGCTGAAAGAAACCGGCCAGCCGTATGAAGAAGTCGGCCGTGTGAAGATTATCGACACGCGCAGCAAGACGGCGATCGGACAGATCGAGTACTCGTGCGACGGGATCAACCCCGGCGATACGGCGATTCCGTTTGCCGAAAAGCAGGCAGTGACATTCCATTCCCCGATCCGTTTCGATCGCTTCCTGCCGTCGAGCAGCAAGACGTCGGGCCGGATCGTGATGGGGAAGGACTTCGATTCTGAACTGGGGACTGGGCAAAAAGTTTACATCAACGTGGGCTCGAACCAGGGCGTGAAGATCGGTGACTTCTTCCGGGCGACGCGCTCGTATGAAGCAGATCTGAAAGATCCGGTGGATTCTCTGTCGTTCAAGGCAGCAATTGCTGAGGATACACAAAAGAAGACACCTTCGGTGGATCCTGCGATGTTCACCAAGGGGAACGGTCCCGTGATTCACGTGCGCGATTTGCCGCGTCGAGCGGTGGGCGAGATCGTGATCATCGGTGTGACCAACACTACGGCTACGGGCATGATCGTGTTCGCGTTGGAAGATGTGCATTCCGGAGACGCAGTAGAAGCCGATCAGGTGCAGTAGAGTTAAACGGAAGCGGTTGACACAGTCACAGGGCCGGGGACGAGAAACCGTCCCCGGTTTTGTTTTGCGCCGGAGATTCGCTGTATCCCGTATCCTCGGATCGTCAGCAACGGCGTAAAATCATGCCGACCAGAGGAGGCGTGAAATGCGCATCGCGCGACTCAGTATCAGCCTGATTCTGGCGCTTGTGAGCCCTAATTTGCAGGCGCAGTCACCACAACAACCAATCACCCTTGTGGGGAAACTCACTCGAGCCATGGCTATTGGAGGAGAATCCACAGGCTGGACTCTTGAACTCGATTCGGCAACCACGATCGACGGAAAGCAAGTTACGTCGATTCAAGTTCGTTATGGCAAAACCGGAAGACTTGAGAAACTGCAAAACCAGCATGTGACCGCGACTGGCACACTGACCCATCAACAAGGTGTAGAGACAGGGGAACAGCCGGTTCTCAACGTTTCTTCCATAAAAGCTGCAGCCGCGGGACCAGTTTCCTTCAGCCTTTCAAACACAGAATGGCTACTAGAGGATCTGAGCGGCAATGGTGTGGTCGACCATGCGCGAGCGACGCTCACTTTCCCAGAGCCGGGAAAGGTGGCGGGCAACGGCTCGTGCAACCGTTTCTTTGGTACAGCGGAGATCCATGGCGACGCCATCAAGCTTGGAGCCATGGGTTCAACGCGAATGGCTTGTCCTGAGGCAATCATGAATCAAGAGGCGAAATATCTTGAGGAACTTCAGGCCGCCGAGCGCTTCGAGTGGAAAGATCCGTATCTGCTGATTTACTGCAAGGGCACCGACAATCCCCTTCGGTTCACTCGAACCACGCCGGAAAAGCCGGCGTCACCGTAAAGAAAAACACGGCCGATTCGATTTCTGCGATAAGGTTCACGGAAGCGGTGGACCGTTCTTGTTCTACACATTCCGAAGTGGCCACGAACCTTGCGATCGATGACAAACTGATCGAGGAGGCTCGAAAGACGGGTGGGCACCGGACCAAGAAGGAAGCCGTGACGACGGCTCTGCAGGAATATATCCAGCGTCACAAGCAACGGCGAATCCTGGCTGCCTTTGGCACGTTTGATTTCGATCCGACCTACGATTACAAAAGTGAGCGACGACGTAAGCGCATATGAGGATTCTGATCGATACGCCGGTCTGGTCCTTGGCCTTGCGGCGGAAGGCCGGTGATCTGGCACCGAGCGAACGCCGGGTGACGGAACTCTTGCACGAGATCGTCGATGAAGGCAGGGCGCAGATACTTGGTCCCGTCCGTCAGGAATTGCTTTCAGGCCTTCGGGAGCACGCTCAATTCCGCCGACTGCGGGACTACTTGCGGGACTTCCCCGATACGGTTTTGGGCACGGAGGATTATGAAGAAGCGGCGCGTGCGAGTAACGAATGTCGTGAGGCCGGAATCGCCAGCACGCCAGTTGACTTGCTGATTTGCGCTGTTAGCCTTCATCATGGCTGGCCGATATTCAGCACTGATCCAGATTTTTCGAATTACGCTGCGGTACTTCCCCTACAGTTATTCTCCGTTGTGTGAGCGGCCAAGCAGTTCGGTTATGAGTGTTTTTTCCCGAAAATTTCAGCGGTGAAGGCCTCTATGGTCGCGCCGTGTTGCCAGGCATTCGGAGGCAGGCCGGCTTTGCGGCAGGTTTGGTCGAGGAATGTCGTGCGGTCCCAGTTGTGTTCCGTGGGGACTTGCGGCAGCAGCAGGCCGCGATGTCCGACCATGGTGATGAGCAGGCCGTGGCGGCCGATCTCAACAGCTTCTGGGGAAATCGGTTGCGGAGGCGACAGAATGCTAAGTTCGATTTCGAGATCGCGCGCTTCCGGCAGGGTTACGGGATGAAAGCGCATGTCTTCGAAGGCGGCGGCGCGCGCGGTGTCGGCGACGGCGCGGTACACGGGGCTTACGGGAAGGACGTAGCCCACACATCCGCGTAGTTCGCCGTGCAGGTAAAGAGAAGTGAACACGCCGCGGGGTTCGGAGAGATGAGGCGTCGGTGCATTGAGCGAGATCTCTCGCTGTTCGAGCGCGGAAAGGATCGAGTCGTGCGCCAATTGAAGCAGCAGAATGCGCTCGTCTCTTGAGAACTCAGTCTGCAAGGACTCGCCAGACTCCACAGCTGCGGTACTAGGTCGAGGCAGCGACATCGCGGTCGGCTTGGGGCGGTGGAACGGGTTTTCTGCGCCGGCTGAGAATGAAGGCGCGACGACGGCGTTTCACTACACGTTGATCGATCTTCGACCAGAAGGCGACAAAGTAGTCGACGGCCGATGCCAGCGAGACACATACCATGAACCAGATCGCGACCTGTGCGATGGTGTGGATGGGGAAAAAATATTGGCGGTATACGGGCCATTCGGTCCAGCGGTGGTCGAGGATGACAGCAACCACCGAGACGATCTGCACCACCATCTTGAATTTGCCGAGATCGCTGGCTTCGATGGTGAAACCCTCGGAGGCGGCGATGGAACGGAGGCCGCTGACAAGAAACTCGCGTCCAATTACGATCACGGCAATCCAGGCGGGAACCAGGATGGGATTGAACTGCACCAGGGTAACGAATGCCGCGGCGATGAGAAGCTTATCAGCCAGCGGGTCAAGCAGGATTCCCATGGTGGTGACCTGCCCGCGTTTGCGGGCGAGGTAGCCGTCGATCCCGTCGGTCATGGAAGCGGCGACGAATAACGCCGACGCCAGCAGTTCCTTCTCGCCGGTCACGCTGCTGAAGCGGCCACTCGATAAGATCCACATCAGCAGAGGAATGCTGAAGATCCGGATCAGCGTGATGGAGTTGGGCAGGTTCACACTACTGGGTTGGGTCCGGAGGCCAGTCGGAATCCAGTTTGATTATGCTCCACCGAGAGAGGGAACGCAATCAAGGCGGAAATGAAAGTTGGACAGAGACTAGAGTCACGTCGTTGTCCAGCAAAGCTCGGAAGTTCATCGGTTCGTGCCGGTCTTTGATCGAGGGAAAGAGAATGGCTGGCGTCCGGCATTGCAGGCGCCAGCCCGATTGAAGGTTACTTCTGCTTCGCGATGATCATGTCTTTGATTTTGTTGTAGGTGGCCTGGGGAATAATCTTCTTCTTCACCAGGTCCGTCTTGGCTTTATAGGGGCGGCCGTCGATGATCTTCTGAGAGTAGGCTGCGCCAATACCGGGTAGGGCGTCGAGTTGATCCTTAGTAGCGCTGTTGATGTCGAGCAGGTCGCCGGTGGAAGTCGTTGCGGCTGGGGCCTTGGTGCTCGCTTGCGGCGCGGCGGCCCGGGCTGTGCTCAGTGAACTGAGCAGGGTGACGGCAACTATTGTAATGAGAATGCGTGTGATTCGATTCTTACCAGTCATTGGTTTCTCTCCTTAAGGATTGAATTAGTCGCTCTGAGATGCCTTGTATCCGGCGGCTTTGGCTTCGTCTTCCGTCATGAATTGGCCGCTCTTCGTTTTGCCATACCAACGTCCACTCTTGTGGTAGACCTTGCTGTCGGTATTGACCCAGACTTTGCCCGAGGACTTGGCAGCCGCAATGTCTGCATCGGAAACGGAGGCCGTCGGGGCGGCCCTAGTGGCGGTTTTCTTGGCAGGAGATGCGGCGGGTGCCGCGCTGGATGCGGGGGCGGCCGGGCTCGCAGCGGGTGCCGGTTTTGCGGCCGGAGTTGAAGCCGCCGCAGGTGCCGCCGTTGAACTTGCGGGAGCAGAAGCAGGTGCAGAGGCGGGAGCGGCCGCCGCTGCGGCCGTGCTTTTCTTCGATGACGACTTCTTGCTCGCAGTAGCGTCTGCGGCAGGCGCTGCCGTTGAACTTGCCGCGGGAGCAGGTGCAGCGGCTGGAGCGGAGGCCTCCGCAGACTTGCTTTTCTTCGACGATGTCTTCTTGCTCGCGGAAGCGTCCGCGGCCGGCGCGGCCGTTGAACTTGCAGCGGGAGCAGATGCAGCGGCGGGGGCGGATGCGGTCGAGTCGGCCTTCTTGGTTTTCTTGGACGACTTCGTGCCGGTAGAAGCGTCGGCGGCAGCTGGACTTGAAGATGTGTCGGAGGCAGCCGCGGACTTCTTACTCTTGGTCGAAGTGCTCTTGGTCGAGCCGCTCTTGTCCGACGAGGTGCTCTTGGTCGATGCAGACGCTGCCGAAGTGTCGGTCGCGGAAGCATTTGTCTTCTTGGGCTTCGTCGATTTCTTGGTCGTGGTCGTCGCAGGCTGATCGCTGCTGGAACCGGTCTGAGACTGTGCCCAACTTGTGGTTATGCAGACTGCCAGAAAAAGGCACGACGATACGCACCACGTGGATCGTGCGATGTGTCTCTTCACAGGGTTTCTCCTAAGAGTTGTAGTGCGAGGCTGACGACCTCGCGATGTTGGCCAGAATGTCCAATGGCGCATGAGCGTGCGCCGGGACCCGAAAGCACGTGCGGTGAGCCATGATGGCAAGCCTCGGCGGAATGGTCAAGCCGAAAAATGAAAATGGCCTCCACCGGAGTGGAGGCCATTGGTCACGAACTTGGCTATGCATAAATGCCGCGCTGGCGGATGGTGTAGGCCACGCGGTCGATCGCCAGCATATAAGCGGCGATACGATTGTTGACGTGGTGAGTCTCGGCGTAACGGACGACATCTTCGAACGACGACTTCATGATGGCGTCGAGCTGTTCGTTGACAACGGATTCTTTCCAGAAGTAGCCCTGGCGGTCCTGTACCCACTCGAAGTACGAAGTGGTGACACCGCCGGCGTTGGCCAGGATGTCGGGAATGACGAAGACGCCTTTGTCCGTGAGGATATCGTCTGCGGCAGAGGTTGTTGGGCCGTTCGCGCCCTCGGCCAAGACGCGGCACTTGACGCGGTCGGCATTGCGGCTGGTGATCACGTTCTCGGTGGCTGCGGGAATCAGAATTTCGCAGTCTTCGACGAGTAAATCGGAGGTCTCGGCTTTTTCCGCGCCGGGGAATCCATGGATAGTGCCGTTCTTCTGGCGGAAGTCAACGAGAGCCTTCAGGTCGATCCCGTTCTGGTTGTGCAATCCGCCGCCGACTTCGCCAATGCCGATCACCTTGTACCCTGCCTGATGCATCAGCAGAGCGGCATTGGAGCCGACATTGCCGAAGCCCTGCACGATTACGCGTGTGCTTTCGCGAGGCAGGCCAAGCTTCTGGCAGGCTTCATCGCACACGATCATCACGCCGCGGCCGGTGGCTTCGCGGCGTCCCCGGGAGCCACCGATGTTGATCGGCTTGCCGGTGACGACGGCCGTAACCGTCTGGCGCATATGCATGGAGTAGGTGTCCATCATCCATGCCATGATTTGTTCGTTGGTGTTGACGTCAGGGGCGGGCACGTCTTTTTCAGGGCCGATGAATTCAATCAGCTCCGAGGTGTAGCGGCGGGTCATCCGCTCGACCTCGCCCATCGACATTTTGTGCGGGTCGCAGATCACGCCGCCCTTGGCGCCGCCGAAGGGAATGTTGACCACGGCGCACTTCCAGGTCATCCAGCTGGCCAGCGCGCGAACTTCGTCGAGGGTGACGTCGGGCGCGTAGCGAATGCCCCCCTTAGCCGGTCCGCGCGCGATGGAATGCTGCACGCGGAAGCCGGTGAAGACTTCGAGGTGGCCGTCGTCCATTTGCACGGGGATGTAGACGGTGAGCTCCCGGTTGGGATAGCGCAGAACGCGCCACAAGCCCTCATCAAGGTTGAGCTTCTGGGCCGCCAAGTCAAAACGCGCCCGCTGGGATTCCCAGGGATTGCTTTCTTTATCCACGTGCGGGGGCGTCGCTATCGTCGTCATAGAAGTGGTCTCCGGAATGAGGGCAGGTCGGGATCTGCAGATAAATGCCGCCGGCGCCGAGAGCATTCCCACGGAGCGGGCAAACGTTCCGAGTATATGAGGGCCGAAGGCCGGGAAGCAAGCTGGCGGGACGGTACATTGATGGTTCAACTTCCGAATTAACCCCCGACTTGCCAACGGGGCTGGCATATTCTGAGGGCAAGGATGAAAGAGCCAAAATCATGACTCCTGTGCACGAAGAACTTCTGGTTGAATTCCGGAACTCGGCCAAGAGCGCCGCCACTGCGGAGTCCCTGATGGATCACATGGCGCAACGTCTGCATGAAAAAATGACGCGCTACAACTGGGTGGGGTTCTACCTGATCGATCCTGCGGATGCCGGGTTTCTGGTGGTGGGCCCGTACGTGGGCAGCTTCACGCCGAACGTGCGCATTCCGCTCAACACCGGACTCTGCGGCGCGGCCGCCACCACCGGGCAGACCGTAGTCGTACAGGATGTCAGCAAAGATCCCCGCTATCTTGCGGGGTCGTCCATGGTGAACAGCGAAGTCGTGGTGCCGATTTTCGTGAAAGGAAAGCTGGCGGCAGAACTCGACATCGAGAGCTACTTCGCCAATACGTTCGATCTCGCAGAGCGGGAATTTGTCGAAGCTTGCGCAGCTTTGGTCGGAAGATTCTTAGGAAAGGGATAGTCCGGCAGCTACAGCTCGATTTCCATGCCTTCGGCGGCGGCCCGCACTTTGGGATAGTAGTCGCGGGCATTCGCGACGACAGTGTCGATCACGGAGTCGGTGTGGTCGGGGTCGTGATGGTAGAGGACCAATTCCTTGGCGCCGCTTTCCATGACCACATTGACAGCCTCGCGCCAGTGACTGTGTCCCCAGCCGCGGCGTCGTGCTTCGTATTCTTCTGGAAGATACTGCGCATCGTAGATAAGGATGTCGGCGCCATCGGCGAGCTTGCGCACTGCCTTATCGAAGTTCGGATCGCCGGGCTCATTGTCGGTGGCGTAAACCACTACACCTTCTTTGGTCTCCAGGCGGAATCCCATGCATCCCTGCGGATGATTCAACCAAGCGGTCTTGATGCGCGTGCCGTCGGCCATGGGCAGGCATCCATTGTCGATGTTGCAAAAGTCGCGCTTCCCGGTCATCTGATCGAGGTTGACGGGAAAGTAAGGCGACGCCATCTGCTCGGCCATCACCTGCTCGAGTCCGCGGGTGCGGCTGGACGAGTGAAAGACGAGCTGGCTATTGGGATTTTCGTAGAGCGGGCGGAAAAAAGGCATGCCCTGGATGTGGTCCCAATGGAAGTGTGAAACGAAAACGTGGGCGGCGAAGGGACGGTCGCCAAACTCGCGCTTCAGTTCGTGTCCCAGCACGCGGAATCCGGTGCCGCAGTCGAAGATATAGATCTCATCTCCGACGCGCACTTCGACGCAGGAGGTGTTGCCTCCGTAGCGCAGATTCTCGGCCTGTGGAGTGGGCGTGGAACCGCGTACGCCCCAAAACTTAACTCGCATAAACTCTGATGTTCGCTTAGTCCGTAATCTTCGACCGCAAGGGTGTTCCCGTCAATTCGATTGCTGGTCCGCTCAGTTGGTTTTCCGAGCGGAGAGCAACGCGCGATTTTGCCGGAGACCCAAGATGTTCATAATACTCGGGATACTCACGATTCTAGCGATTGTCCAGAGGGTAACAAGTGACTAAAGTTTCGCGGCTGGGCGCGAAATAAGCCGATTGCGCTACAGGTATTGGAGCCACCAGTCGTTCCTCCTCAGTTTGAGGGCGGCAAACCAGCGGCACGCGAAATAGAGCAGCACGATGGTGATTGCCCAGACCAGGTAAAGAAGGGGAAGGCTCCACATGTAGCTGTCGGGTGGCTCGGGATTGCCCATGGGGTGGTTGGCGAACAGCCACGGGCTAACAAAGCCGAGCCGAACCTTCGACACAACCAGAGCGATCGCGTGGATCAGGGGGATGTGAAGCATGTAGAAGAAGAATGGAACACGCCCGAAGAGGGAAATTGCCCGGGATATGGTTCCGCGGAGGTTCTCGAGTAAGGGGATCAGGGCGATGATCGGGCCCAGCGTCATCAAAAGAAAATCGAGGGAAGCCGGGTACTTGGTAGTGTTCAGGAAGGCAAACAAACTTGGCATTGGCGGTTGACCGTTCCGGCCTGCAACGGCGGCATGCCAGGGGCGCGGATCTCCGTACCAGTTGAATCCGCGTAGGACGAGAAAGAGTCCGATGGCAGTGAGTCCGATCGTCAGGCACAGCTGCCTTCTGCGCGCGGGCTCGAACGTCAGGATTTTTCCAAACGCGTAACCCGCCGCCATGACGCCGATCCACGGAATGATGGAATACAGCACGATCAGGTTGGGTCCATCGGAGCCAAACTGGATCGGCCCGGCGAAGAATCCTACGTACATGATTTTCCAAAGACCCGAGAGCGGGTTTTGATCGAGGCCTTCCAGGAGTGCGCGCATGTGTGGATCCATCAGGTTGTGGGCGCCGATGATGACCACGCCAATCGTTCCGACCGCAGCCAGCGGCAGTCTTATCAGTCCAGCCATCAGAATCATGCCGATTCCAATCACCCAGATGACACCGGCCATCTCGTAATGGCGAAAGTCGAAGATTGAAGGTCCAGGCGAGGCGCAGAAATGTGAATTCGAGCAGGATGAGCCACGCGCCCCGGATCAGCAGATACCGTGACACATGGTCGTGCTTGCGGGCGTAGAGGAAGATACTGGTGCCGGCCAGGAAGATGAAGGCGGGCGCGCAGAAGTGGGTGATCCAGCGAGTGAAGAAGACTCCGGCCCTGGGGCCGCCGGCTGGGATCCCGGAATAGACGCGCACGTGATCGATGGCCATCAGGATCATGACCGCGCCACGGATCAGGTCGATGGATGCGATGCGGGATTTCGAGGCGGTCTCAGCGGCGATGGGAGTGACGGCGACGGTCGCGCTCATGATTCTGCTCCAGGTGCCGAGTACCCATCGACGGGAACTCGCTCATTCCAGTTGATTGACGATGGATCCCTGCAATCGTTGGCCATATGATGCGTCTATTTACCGAAACCCGCTGAACACGACGAGGGTGACATCATTCGCTTTCGAACGTGACCAAGGCCGCGCTCGCGGCCGGAAGGTCGAGGGCCGCAGCTCCGTTTTCAAGAGGCAGCGTTTCTTCGCGTGCAGCCGACCATGCGCCGCCAGCGCCGACTGGCGCTCCGCCGAAGGTCGTGTCGGTGGTGTCGTCCACTCGCGGAGCATGCAGACGCAGCGCGGTTACGCGCTTTGCTCGCTGTCCTGGATCTATGGTGAGGCGCACGCTGCGGTCCAGGTTCTTGTTAAACGCCGCTACCTTGACTGCTCCTGTATTGCTGCGGAGACCGTATGCCGTTAGCAGGGGCGCTAGTTCCGGATGATCGAGTCGGCTTTCTACTAACAGTCCTGCACCAGCCTGCGCAAACAGCAACATGCCGTAATAAATGGGCCTGGCCAGAAATCCATTTTCCTGCGTGCCCGCAATCGGGGTGTACCAGCCATAACCGCCGCCGTGAAAGTTGATGCCCGTACCACCGGCTGTGGCGAGCTGATACATGAGGTCGGCACCCCAGAGAGCCGAGGCGAAAGTGTCGCTCACCCCTTGCTTGCCTCCCTGGTAGCAGGAGTTCGTTTCCGCCAGCCGGAAAGGCAGGCCCGATTCCTGCATGGTGGCCTTCATGCCTTCGAGCTCGTCTTGCAGCTTGGGATTTGGCCGGAGCAGTCGCTCAATTGTCATGGAGGGGTCGGTCGGCGGACCCTCCGCGTAATAGTGTTGCGAAAGAAACACAGCCTCATGCTTGAACTGCTTTGCGAAGGGAACGAGCCACTCGTTGTTGTATGCGGTGTCCGGTCCGGCAAAGGGTGCTCTTGGAAGACGCGCGCGGATCGTCTGGAAAAAATGCTGCCATTCGAGGGCAAACTGTTTGAAATCGTAGTCGGCCTTACGAATTCCGTTGCGAAAGAAAAGATCAGGTTCGTTGCAGAGTTGGAATGCGATCAGCTTCGAGCCGGCCGCATCCATCACGCGGGCAGCCTCATCCGCGGCGTCTTCCGCGGTGCCGGTGCCCATGTTCAGGCCGTAGATCAGCTTCCAGCCGCAGGCGTCTAGAAACTCGCGTAAATTGCCGATCGCTTGGGGCGTTATATTGACGGGCGCAGGAGCCTTCTTGCCGGTATCGGGACCGACCGCGAGTCCAAAGGCGACGGGATTTGCCTTGTCGCCGGTCCGCATGCTTTCTGTATTTTGCCGGTTCGTCTGCTTGGTGGGATCCGGAGTCCAATAGCAATACTCGCTGGTGTTGCCGCCGATCCGTAGAACTCCGGACGTTCCCAACCGCCGCATAAAGCCCACCAGTTCGGTATTTGCGCCCGAGAAGAAATGGGGATTGCCGAGCTGCGCGGATTCGTAGCTCAGTCCGGTGAAGTCTTCGCCGATCTTGATGCCGAGCCGGTCGGCGCGAAGCGTCAGCCGGATCGCCGGGCTGGGGTCGGTCTCCGCAAAACTGGCGGGTCTGTAGAAAACAGCGGCAGAAGCGGCGGCCGAGAGGCGAATAAAGCTTCGGCGATTCATGGCAGTGATTGCATCACAGGTGACCGCCGCACGCAATCAGTTTGGCGCGACGAGAAAAATCATCAACCACAAAGGACACGAAGGTACACGAAGGAAATGCGCGCACATGAATTTCCTTGGTGATCCTTCGTGGTTGATGATTTGTGTCCTGGCGTCGCAGCCCGCGCGCGTCGCCTATAATAAAAAACCCGCCGAAGTGGCGATTGGCTTTCAAACGATGCTGCAGCCCGACTTCAAAGAGTTCTCGCGGTTGGCCAGAGAGGCTACTCTCGTTCCAGTGGTGAAATCCGTGAGTGCGGACCTGCTCACGCCGGTCTCCGCTTTTCTCGCTATTGCCGATAAAGAACCGCATGCGTTCCTGCTGGAGTCGGTGGAGCGCGGCGAACAGATTGGACGCTACACGTTTCTTGGCGCTCGGCCTTACATGCGGGTGACTGCGCGGCAGGGGAATGTCGAAATTGAGTACGGACGCCGGCGCGAAGTGGTGCAAGACAATATTTTTCAGGTCGTGAAGAGATTGCTGCGGGAGCATCGCCCCGCCAGCGTTCCGGGTCTGCCTCCGTTTACCGCGGGCGCTGTCGGATATTTTGCTTACGACGTCATTCGCCAAGTGGAAAGAATTGGAGATCACGCGAAGGATGATCTAGCGCTGCCGGACGCTGAGTTGATGTTCTTTGACCGCCTGCTGGCATTCGATCACCTGCGGCATCAGATTCACATTGTGGCGGCCGCTGACGTTAAACGTGAGAGTCCGCGCCGCGCGTATGACCGCGCATTGCGTGACATCGCCGCGCTGGAGCGGAAACTCGCCACGGGACTGAGCCCGGCGTTTTGGCGCAAGCCAGCAAAGGCCAAGGCGGGCAAACTGAAGGTGCACGCAGGGACGCGACGCGAGAACTTCCTGCGCGGAGTGGAACGCTGCAAAGAATATATTGCCGCGGGCGACATCTTCCAGGTTGTGCTCTCGCAGCGCCTCGACTTTACGCCTGAAGTTGCGCCGTTCGATTTGTACCGCGCGCTGCGGCAGGTGAATCCGTCGCCTTATCTTTATTTTCTGCGGTCCGGCGAAACGCACATTCTCGGATCGTCTCCCGAAATGCTGGTGCGAGTCACCGGACGCAAGCTGGAGTACCGGCCAATCGCAGGCACGCATCCGCGTGGGCGCGACGAAGCCGAAGATTTGCGGCTCGAACAGAAGATGCGCACCGACGAAAAAGAGCGCGCAGAACACGTGATGCTGGTCGACCTCGGGCGCAACGACCTGGGACGCGTTAGCGATTATGGCTCGGTCAAAGTGAAGGACTTGATGTATGTGGAGCGCTACTCGCACGTGATGCATCTGGTGTCAGCGTTAGAAGGTACGCTGCGCAAGGATCTCGATGCGCTCGACGCTTTCGCCGCGTGTTTTCCCGCGGGAACGCTCAGCGGCGCTCCAAAGGTGCGGGCGATGCAGATCATCGAGGAGTTGGAGCCGACGCGGCGCGGGATTTACGGCGGGTCGGTGCTGTATGCCGACTTCGCGGGGAATCTGGATTCGTGCATCGGCATCCGGACGCTGTTGATGCAAGGCAAGAAGGCCTATCTGCAGGCGGGGGCGGGGATTGTTGCGGATTCCGACCCGGCAAGCGAATTTCAGGAGTCGATGAATAAGGCGCAGGCTCTGCTGCGCGCCGTGGATAAAGCGCGCGGCCAGTGATCGGTGCGGGCGCTGACTAATGAGGTGGCGCCGAGGTTGGCGTTGCGGTCGCATTTGTCGCTATGCACCGTGGCGTGATGTCGGCCGCCGTGGGCTCCCGGTTCATCGAATTGTGAGCGAAGCACCACGGCACCGCGGTCGCCGGATAGCGCTGCTGGACGTATTGCGGAACGTCGGATTCACGCACTTCCTCAAACGTAAATTGAATCGTGCCGTCGGCTGAAACTGTGGCCAGCACGTATCCATAGACGTCCGTCTTAGCCGTGGGTGTTGCGCCAGCCGGCAGGGGATAGCGCACCGCTCCAGCAGTTCCAACAATCCAGCCGGGCAGAGGCTTGGAGCCCTTTTCCTTCAGCTTCGCCGTGTCGAAGATATTTTCCATATAAGAATGGGAGTGGCTGGCGAGCACGTACACGGGCTTTTTGCTTTGGTCGCGGAAAGCCACCAGAGCTTTATAGACGTTTTCGCCGCTCGGACGGGCCCGCGGTTCGGTAGTGTTGTCGCCCATGCTGTGATAGTTCGCGATGCTGTCGGGTAGCACTTCATGCATGCCCACTACCACACTCTTTACTTCGGGATTCGACATTGCACTCTGCAAGCGGCGAATCAGCCAGGTCTGCTCGTCGTCAGAGAAGAAATTTGAAGCATTGTCGAGATAGATGAAGTCCACACCGCCCTGAATCCAATGAAAATAAGCCTCTGGCAGAAGGGGCTCCCGATCCAGTTGACGATGCTTCTGCAACGCCGGCAGGTTTAGCCAGTCGAAGAAGTGTCGTTTGAAGGCGTCCTCGTTTTTCGGCGGGATCACTTCGTGGTTGCCGATGCCCACATAAAACGGTACGTTGCCGAAGGGGGCAATCTGGTTCTCGACGAAATCGTTCCAGGCCCGCCTCTGGTAGTTATCGCAGCTCAGTACTTCGCCTTTGTTTTGGGCAGCGAAAGCCATGTCTTCGTCGATCTTGTAAATGGCGCGTAGGTCGCCGAGTTGCCAGTAGAAACTGGGCGCATACCTGGTGCTATGGGCGGCGATTGCGGGCATTACAATGTCTCCGCAATTGCGCGAGTCGCCGGAGACGATGAAACGCCACGAACCTTCGGGCAATGGCGTCGCCGCGGGGAGCTTCGGTTCAGGAGAAGTTGCGCTTTGGGCCGCGGCAGCAATCGCGCAAACCAGCGTGAACATGAAGGCCACTAGCCTCCGCCGGGTTGTGTCGGTGCCCCCGCCCGAAACATCGCTCATGGATTTTCCTTTCGTAAGGCAGTGCAAACGGAAGAGTGAAGAGGATAGATGAGGAAGGTGCGGTTTCATGGGCGCTTACAACTGCAGGAAGTTCGCGACGAGTTTCTTCCCCGCATCCGTGAGCACGCTCTCGGGATGGAACTGCACGCCCTCAATCGGGTGTCGGCGATGGCGCAGGCCCATGATGGTGCGGGTGCCGTCTTTTTCCGTAGTCCAGGCGCTAACTTCCAGATCGGCGGGCAGATCTTTCTCATCGACAATGAGCGAATGGTAACGCGTGGCCGTCATGGGCATGGGCAGTCCCTGAAAGACGGTTCGGTTGTCGTGCATCACCGCGCTGGTCTTGCCGTGCATGAGATGAGCGGCGCGAACGACGCGGCCGCCGAAGGCTTCGCCGATCGCCTGGTGGCCCAGGCAGACTCCGAGCACAGGAACCTTCCCGGCGAAGTGTCGGATCAGGTCGATGCTGATGCCCGCTTCGTGCGGTGTGCAAGGACCGGGAGAGACGACGATCCGCTGGGGCCGCATCTTCTCGACTTGGCTCACCGTAACCTGATCGTTGCGGCGGACCTCAACCTCCGCGCCCAGTTCGCCGATGTATTGGACCAGGTTGTAGGTGAACGAATCGTAGTTATCGAGGACGAAGATCAAAGACTAGGCTCCTGTCATCAGCTTACACCGAGGCGCGATTTCAAATTGTAGATTTCAGACTGCAGATTGGGATGGTAGATCGCCGCTCCAATCACCTGTATCCGCAAGCGTCACCTCGCCTGAAAGGGCCACCCGGTGACCCAACGGTGGTATTGACCTTCGCGTGGGCGCGGAGCATCCTCGGTTATCAGTTAAAACGCTACTTCACCGCCACTTGGAGGATGCAATGGCTGAGCCCCAGCAAGAGAAGAGGGGTGCACGACGATTTCCGCTCCGCGTACCGGTTACGGTCGAACGCGAGAATGCCACTCAACCCGCGCAGCTTCGCGACGTTAGCGCGCGCGGGATCTGTTTCTATCTTGAGTCCGCCGTCGCTCAGGGATCGCCCATCGGCTTTACGCTGACTCTGCCGCCGGAGATCACTCTTACCGAAAGCATTCGCGTGCAATGCAAGGGGCGGGTGGTGCGGGTGGAGGACGGAAGAGCCGACGGCAAGCTCACCGTGGCCGCCGTCATTGAGGAATACGAGTTTCTGCCGGAAGCGTAAGCGTGCAAGTTTCAAAGTTTCAGGGTTAGAGTCTAAGCGCTTCAGTTTCCTTTGATACTAGGACGACTGACCTGCAACCTTCGAAACCTTGAAACCTTGAAACCTTCGAAACCTGACCCAACAGACCGCTAGCACCTCACCCCTGCCGCCTGATATGTTTCCTGCAAGCCTCCAATGAGGGATTCTTTGCTGCGAACTGCGCTAAAGTCGGTTTGCCTGACGCTGCTGGCCATGCGCTTTGTCGTCCAAATTGCGGCCCAGACCTTCGGCCCGCCACCGCTGGTGACGAGTGTTCGCATCGTCCACGAGCGCGGAGTCCCAGCCGTCGAAATTCTTTCCAGCAGCCCGGTGATTCCCGAGATCCAGATGCTCGATTCGCCTCCGCGGATGGTCATCGATCTGCCTAATTCTCGTCTGGGAATGACGCAGAAGCGCATTCCCATTCAAAAAGAAAACATCCTCGCCATCCGCGTCGATCAATTTCAGCGGGAGCCTCCGGTAACGCGCATCGTGCTCGATCTGCTCGCGCCCTACGCCTATTCGTGGGACGGCGCGGGCCATCGTCTGATGGTGCGACTGAAGCCGGCCGAGGATACGAATGCGGGCAAAAAGTCGTCGCCCGTTCAGCCGCCGACGGTGCCGGGCCTGTCCATGAGCAAGGGGCCGACGGTGGTGCCGGTGACCAGTGGTTCCGGGACGGCGGTGATGACGGGTAGCCGCATCGCGTCGGGCTCTGCGGTTACGGCCGGATCGGAGACGGCGGTGCTGCGAGTGTCTGGTGGAGGTGAAGTTCGCGTGTGTCCGGGGACCACCGTTTCGGTGACGCCCTCGAAAAGCAAGCGCGACCTGATGTTGGGCCTGAGCACCGGCGCGATCGAGGCTCACTATTCACTGAGTGCTTCCGCCGATACCGTGATGACGCCGGACTTCCGAATCTTGTTTGCCGGGCCGGGAGAATTCCACTATGCCATTAGCGCCGACGCGCACGGCAACACTTGTGTGCGCGCGTTGAAGGGCAATACGTCTTCGGCCATCGTCTCTGAGTTGATGGGTGACCGCATTTACCAGGTGAAACCGGCCGAGCAGGCAGTGTTTCATTTGGGACAGATCGACAAGGTTGACGGCGACGTGCCGGTCGAGTGCGGATGTCCGCCGCCGTCGCCGCTCATGCAGGCGCAGGCTTCTTACGCGCCGAACGTGCCCGACTCGGAATTACCAGAGAAAGTGCGGGTCGGCGGGAGTGATACGCCCGCGCCACCCACAGCCTCTTCTGTAGCGTCGAATGCGGGGACGAGGTTGTCGAATGGGCCGGAGACGGCTCCTCCACCGGCTTCTCAGCCGAACGACGTCCACGTGGAGGTGGATGCCCCGCTGGTATTCAATGCAAAGAACCGCGCGGCGGCAGGCGCTTTACCGCCTCCAGTGCAGGCGGCCCAAGACTTGCCCGTGGACGATTCCCCCTCCCGGCAGGTTCATCTCGATACCGTGATTCAATCGCCCCCACCGGAGCCGCAGAAGAAGGCAGAGCACCGCGGCTTCTTCGGGCGCCTTGGAGGATTCTTCTCCTCGATCTTCAAGTAGCGCTGCCGGGACGAAGGCGTTAGTTTTTCTTTCCGCGGAAATCCTTTTTGCGAGGTCGCGCGTCTTAGGGCGTGTTGGGCTGATGGTTGTCGACACATCGTTGACAGGAGCGCGCCATGACCGCTGCATCTCCAGGACCGGGGCCAAATATCTTTTCCATGCTGACGGGGGAAAACGACGGGCTGTACCGTGCGCGGCGTGAGACCTTCGTCTTTTCGATGATTGGGCAGGCCGCGATCGTGGGGCTTCTCATCTATTTCACGAGTCGCGTAATCCAAGGGGGTCCCGAGATCGCGCGGGGGATGCCGAAGCTCGATGAGATCCGCCTGATTTTTTCGGGAAACAGCGGCGGAGGGGGCGGCAATCACGATCCTGTTCCCACGTCGCATGGGAATATCCCAGAGCCCTCGCTCGATACTCAGATTGTGCCGCCGACGTTGGTGCTGCCGAGAGAGCCACCGAGGCTGCAGGTGGATCAGTCTGTGAATGTGGCTCCAGAGGTAAAGCTGCCACAGGGCGGGCAAATCGGTGATCCTTTCTCCAAGTTTTCTATCCTCTCGGGTGGGCCCGGAGGTCGCGGAGGTCTGGGTTCGGGATGTTGCGATGGCATTGGGCCAGGAACCGGGCCCGGAGTCGGCGATGGGCCGCCCGGAATTTTTCCGGCGGGTCGAGGAGGCGTGACCGTGCCGCAGGTCATCTTCAATCCCGAGCCGAGTTTTTCCGACGAAGCACGCAAGTCCAAGGCGCAGGGAATCGTGCTATTGCTGCTGGTGGTCGGGAAAGACGGTCATCCCTACGATATCCGCGTGGGTCAAAGCCTGGGGATGGGCCTGGACGAGAAGGCAATCGAAGCCGTGAACCGCTGGCGCTTCCGCCCGGGCACGCTCAATGGCCAGCCGGTGGCGACGCAAATTGCGGTTCAAGTGGACTTCCACCTGTATTGAGAAAAACGGTGTCGGACCTTGGCCCTCGTACGTCAGCACCTTAACGATTCGAGGTCTGACGTCTGAGGGCCAACGCCCGCTTTTTTAGCTGCGATTGATAGCGCGGCGCAAGGGCTCTACTTTTTCGCGCAGATTGTCGGCTAGATCCACGCCTTTGCTGGCCACATCGCGGACGCGGTCACTGGCGTCGCGCACGCGGTCTTTCGCCTCGTCGGCCCAATCGCCAAGAGTGTCCTTGGCGTCTTCGAAGCCGCGCTGCAGATCGCGGCGCATCTGCTTGCCGGTCTTGGGAGCGAGCAGAAGTCCAGCGAGGGCTCCGGCGCCCAGGCCGATCAGGAGGAAGGTGATTGCAGTGCCGACGTTGCTGCTTTCAGAAGATTCGTAACGTCCGATTCGCATAATGAAGACCTCAAATTTTCCGCCCGGGGTCGGGCATATTCGCAAGAACTATACGGGGTACCAGCCTCGGTCTGATTCCAGTCCTAGCCATTCTAGTCTCAGTTCAGCGCCTCGGCGAAAGCAATCCGGAGGCGCTCCAAAGCTCCCCTCTTCGATGAGATCGGCTTTGGGAAGGTTTCTTTTCGGGCGCAGCTCAGTGTAAAATAACACTTTAGCCTTCTTCGCACAGTAGGCTGGCGGCGGAACTAGTGGGCCTGCCCGTCTTCCGCCGGCTTCAACCGCAATCGTACAAGGAGAGTTTTTCAAGCGATGTCGATCCCTGCCACCCAGCTTCGTCCCGGCATGATCATTCGGCACAACAATGATCTGCATTCCGTTTTCAGCGTAGAACACCGCACCCCTGGCAACTTGCGCGCGTTTATTCAGGCGAAGTTGCGCAACTTGCGAACCGGCGCCATGTTCGAGCACCGCTTCCGTTCCCCGGACCCGATCGAGAAGGTCAACGTGGACGAAGTTGAGATGCAGTTCCTGTACGCTGACGGCGACAGCTACTACTTCATGGATACCTCCAACTACGAGCAGACCCACCTGAGCAAGGAAATTCTGGGCGACGCCGTTGATTACCTGATTGCCAATCTCGAAATTAAAGTGGAGTTCTTCGACGGCAAGGCTGTCGGGATCGAACTGCCGCAGACCGTGATCCTGACCGTGGTCGAGACAGAACCGGGGTTGAAGAGCGCCACCGCCTCCAGCGTGACCAAGGCCGCCAGAACCGAGACGGGGCTCGTTGTGCAAGTTCCACCGTTTATCAACGAAGGCGAGAAGATTAAGGTCGATACTTCGGAAGGCGCGTACCTGTCCAGAGCGTAAGCGAAATCAAATGGCAGAAGTCAAAATGTAGAACGTCATTTGTTACTTCTGCATTCTGACTTCTTACTTCTGCAGTCTTGTTTCAGAGCATGGCCCCTACGGAAAAGCCAATTGAAGCCCGCCGGTTCTTCGTGCGCGGTCGCGTGCAGGGGGTCGGTTTCCGCTGGTTCGTCGAGCGCGAGGCGCATATCCTGGGGATCGCCGGGTGGGTACGCAATAATCACGATGGCAGTGTAGAGGTTCTGGCCCAGGGCACTCGCGACCAGCTCTCTGGATTGCATGGCCGCCTGCGCGAAGGTCCGCGCGCGGCCCGCGTGGATTCGGTCGACGTATCCGAAGCGAGTCCAGTCGCCGGACTCAGTTCATTTCGCATTGAAGGAGCGTGGTAGATGCAGTCTGTTGCGGGCATGAATGCCGATCAGCTGAAGGACTTAATTCGCGAGATCCCCGATTTTCCTAAGAAGGGGATTCTCTTCTACGACATCACCACGCTGTTGAAGGACAAGGCCGGCTTTGCCACGCTCATCGACAAGCTGGCGGAGCATTACATCGCGAAAGACGTCGATCTGGTTCTGGGTATGGAAGCGCGCGGCTTCATCTTTGCACCGGCTCTGGCTTATCGCCTGAATGCCGGCTTTGTCCCGGTGCGCAAGCCGGGCAAGCTTCCCGCGGAAACGGTAAAGTACGATTACGCGCTCGAGTACGGAACGAACTCGCTGGAGATTCACAAGGACGCCATCCAGAAGGGTCAGCGCGTCCTGATCGTAGACGATCTGCTGGCGACCGGAGGCACTGCCGAGGCCACGGCTAAACTCGCCTCTTCGCTGGGAGCCAAGATTGCCGGCCTGGGATTTGTGGTGGAGCTGAAGTTCCTCAAGGGTCGCGACAAGCTCAAAGAATATGAAGTGATGTCGCTGCTACAGTACGACAAGTAAACGGCCTCAAGGGCAACAAAAAACGGGGCCAGCGCTGGTTGGGCGCTTGGCCCCGTTTCGATTTCCGCAATATCTTAAGGACTGGGCCTACCGCCAGACGCGACCGACAACCCACGCTACTCCAGCCCAAAAACTCGCGCTGAACGCAATCGAGAGAGCCAAGCCTGAGATCACACCCCAATTGGTGTGGCCGTCAGCGTTGCTCTCGCTGAGTTCTGAATCGTATTCAAACCACGACTCCAGAGACCCTATGTCGAGCCCGTTGATCGACGGAGTTCTCCATGAATCCTGAACCGCAATTCTCCTGCGGGTAAAGCGGGTGCTTGATTGGGGGGACAGCTGCAATACTCTGTAGCTCATAAAGCACCTCCTTTTTGGGGGTTTGCAACTCGCTTGCCATTCTTGCGGCTGGCCAAGCCACTGAAAACAGGAAGCTCGTTCTGCCCGGCCCGATGTCACGTTTCTCTGACATGTCCAAAATCCTCACCAGACCAACCTTCTGCAGCGAGATTTGACGCTTCCTGGTCAAGCCGGTACCTACTGCAAGCACTGTCTCATGCCCAGACGTTTGCTGCAATACTGGGAAGTACCGACTGCGGGTTAGTGTGATCCGGGCCTTAGTTCTCCACTAGTGACAAGAGCGAGTCCTTAGGCAGGTATCCCTTCCGCCGGAACCAGTCCTCCATCGCGTCCTTGAGCTGGTCGAGCGGGACCGCGGAGCCAATCTCCATCTGGCCGTCTGCGGTGGGAAGCGTATCGTCGAAAACGCTGGCGTTGGTGAAGTTCCGCATGGAGAAACTGTCGAGCCACCTCAGCGGGCAGGGAAGTTTGCGGCCGTCAGCCTCATATTCCACGCGAATCTTGCGGGCGAACATGGCTTGATTTAAACACAGGACCGCGGTGCCGAGAGAAGGCCGAGAGAAGGCGCGCTTGACAGACAGGAAGGCCCGCCATACTCTCCATCCGTCCGTACAGGAGGTCCCAGGATGATTTCAAACTTGATTTGGTGGGTATTGGTCGGATTGATCGCCGGATGGGCCGCGGGCAAGATTATGAAGGGCGGCGGCTATGGCGTAGGCATGGACATTGTACTCGGCATTATCGGTGCCGTCGTGGGCGGCTGGCTGGTGGGCATCCTCGGCTTCCAGGCCGGAGGCTTCATCAGCACAATCATCGTTGCGATCATCGGAGCCGTGGTCCTGATCTGGATTACACGCTTGATCAAGAAGGCCTAGGCTCTGTTCCCTTGGGATTTCCGCGCCTCCGACTCCGCTCTGGGCCTTGCCCGGCGGCGCCAAACCACCTCTCCGCCTTTCGTCGGCCATCTCGAAACACGGTAGTTGCATCCACGGTTGCAGATACCTCCGCTCGGGTACGCACGTTCGGTGTCTAAGTCGATGAGGGTCACCGGTACCAGGCTCCAGTGCATGATGAACCCTATTCGACGGACCCCAGTCCGACGGAGGAACCATGCGCTTCTCGCAAGCTGCAGTGCTGTGGTTGACGCTCGTCGCGGTTGCATCTGGCCAGTCTTCTACTTCACCTGCAAGTCCGGCCGATTCGGCCGCGCGGCTGCCGGTAACCCGCGTGATTCTCTACAAGAATGGCGTCGGTTACTTCGAGCACGCCGGACACGTTCGCGGTAGTCAGGATGTGAACGTGGATTTCACTACCGCACAGTTGAACGACGTGTTGAAGTCGCTCACCGTGCTGGACCTGGGCAAAGGAAGGATCACCGGCGTCAGCTACAACTCGACTGCGCCGCTGGAAAAACGGTTGGGATCGCTGCGCTTGCCGGTCGGCGAGAATCCGACGACGGCGCAGTTTCTCGATGCTCTGCGGGGCGCGCGCGTGGAGATCCGAAGCGGGTCGCTATCTGCGTCCGGCCGTCTGTTGAGCATTGAAGAGCGGGAAGTGCTCATCGGGCGCGACGTGCCGAAGGTCGAAGGAAGCGGGGAAGAGAAACCCGGTGGCCGGATTGGTTTGACGCAGGTCTCCCTCGTGAGTGACGGCGGCGAGGTGCGCCTGTTTGATCTGACGCCTGCCACGAGCGTGCGCGTCACGGAGAAAGACGTGAATGAAGAAGTAGGGAAATACCTTGGACTCGTTGCTTCGACGCGCGATCAGGACGTCCGGCGCATGACCATTTCCACCGCCGGAGAAGGTGAGCGAGGTCTTCTCGTCAGCTACATCAGTGAAGTGCCCGTGTGGAAGAGCACCTACCGCATCGTGATTCCGAAAGAGGGGAAGCCACTGCTGCAGGGATGGGCCATCGTCGATAACACGGTCGGGGAAGACTGGAAGGACATCGAACTGTCACTCATCGCGGGCGCGCCGCAGTCGTTTGTCCAGGAACTTTCGCAGCCGTATTACACGCGTCGTCCGGTGGTCGCGTTGCCGGAGAATGCAATGCTCACGCCGCAGACGCATGAGGCGACGATTCAAACAGAGATTGAGAATGGCGCTCCTCCCCCGGCAATCGCGACTGGTGGAGTCGTCGGCGGTGTTCCTGGCGGCGTGCCCGGTGGATCAATGGGCGGAGTCATTGGAGGGATTGCCAGCGGAACTGCGGGCGCCGTGGGAGCGGGCAAAGGCCCAGGATTCGGGCCCGGCACCGGCAGCGGAACCGGGGGTGGAATCTATAAACAATGGGTAGACGAGGACCTCGCCTATATCCAAAGCGAGACTTCCGTTGCCCAATCCCAGGAACTCGGCGACCTGTTCGAGTACAAGCTGAAAGACCGCGTAACCATCCAGAAGAACAAGTCGGCATTGGTGCCGATCCTGCAATCGCGCATCGACGCCGAGAAAGTTTCAGTCTGGAGTCCATCGGAACATTCCGTCCTGCGCGCGCTCTGGGTCGACAATACCAGCGACATGACGTTCGACGGCGGCAGCTTCAACGTGCTCGATGGTGGGACCTTCGCCGGCGAGGGATTAATGGACGCGATTAAGCCCGGCGAGAAGCGATTGCTCTCCTATGCGGCTGACCTTGGAGTTCTGGTCGACGCCAAGCGGAAGGCGGACCCTCAGCGTGTCACGAAGGTCGTCATCGCGCACGGCACCATGACGCAATCGACGCAGGAGCGACAGGAGGATACCTACACCATCCACAACCGCGACACGTCGACGCGGACGGTGGTGATCGAACATCCCTCTCGCCCCGGCTGGAAACTCGCGGACGACGCCAAGCCTGAGGAGAGTTCTGCCTCCTTCCAACGCTTTCGGCTGACGGTAGAACCGAAGAAGACCACTACGTTGCTCGTCAAAGAGTACCGGCCGGTCGTCAACAGCTACCTGCTCACGAATGTGACCGACAACCAAATTAAATTCTTCCTAGACCAGAAAATGATCAATGCGGACGTGGAAAAAGCGTTGCGGAAGATTGCTCTCCAGAAGAATGACATCGCCGTTCTTGACGCTGTGATTACCGGACGGCGTGCGCAGGTTTCGAGCATTTCCGAAGATCAGCAGCGTGTGCGCGAGAACATGAAGGCGCTGAAGGGAAGTTCCGAAGAGAAAGCCTTAGTCGAACGTTACGTTCGCGAACTCAACGAGCAGGAAGATCGCGTGCAAGCTCTACGACGGGAGATCGCTGAGATGCAACAAAAGCGCGACGCGGCCCAAAGCGCACTCAACGGAATAATCGAAGCGCTCCAGATGGACGTGACGTTGTAGAGCCACGGCGAAGCCCGGCGTTCGCCTAAGACGAACCCGACTACTTCTGTGCCTTGGGTCCGGCCGCTTTCACTTCCGCCGGCGCGTCGAAGTTTTCGAAGTTCTTGGCAAAGCGGTTGCGCAAGTCTTCGGCAGCTTTGTCGTAGGCAGCCTTATCGGGCCACGCATTCCGGGGATTGAGCACCTGCGGTGGTACTCCGTGACAACGCTTGGGAATGCTGAATCCGAAGGTCGGCTCGATTTCAAATTCTTCCTTGATCAATTCGCCTTCGACCGCGGCATCGACCATCGCGCGGGTGTGAGGTATATCCATGCGCTTGCCCACGCCGTACGGCCCGCCCTGCCATCCCGTGTTCACCAGCCAGCACTGCGCGCTATGTTCGCGCAAGCGGCGGCCCAACATTTCAGCATAGGTCTTCGGACGCAACGGAAGGAACGGCGATCCAAAGCATGTCGAAAATGTCGCCGAAGGCTCTTTCACCCCAGCTTCCGTGCCTGCAACCTTCGCCGTGTAACCAGACAGGAAGTGATACATCGCCTGCTCCGGCGTCAGCTTCGAAATCGGAGGCAGAACGCCAAAGGCATCCGCCGTGAGAAACACCACGTTCTTCGGATGCCCGCCAATGCCCGGGATCAATGCATTCTCGATGAAGTCCACGGGATACGCGGCGCGTGTGTTCTCGGTCTTGCTGTCGTCGTTGTAGTCGGGGATACGCGTGTGCGGATCGAGGGTCACGTTCTCGAGGACGCAGCCGAAGCGCAACGCGTTCCAGATCTGCGGCTCGTTCTTTTTCGAGAGCTTGATGCACTTGGCATAGCATCCGCCTTCGAAGTTGAAGACTCCGTCGGCGCTCCATCCATGCTCGTCGTCGCCGATCAAGTCGCGCGACGGATCGGCCGACAGCGTGGTCTTGCCCGTCCCCGAAAGCCCGAAGAAGAGAGCGCTCACGCCGTTGCGCCCCACGTTGGCTGAGCAGTGCATCGGGAACACATTTCGCGGCGGCAGCAGAAAGTTCATGACGCTGAAGATCGACTTCTTCATTTCTCCCGCGTACGAAGTTCCGCCGATCAGCACCGTGCGGCGCGTGAAATTCAGCAGGATGAAAACGTCGGAGGCCACGCCATCGCGCTGGGGATCAACTTTAAAGTCGGGAGCCGAGATGACGGTGAACTCTGGATGATGGTGCTTGAGTTCCTCGGCCGTCGGGCGCAGAAACAACTGCCGCACAAACAGGTTGTGCCACGCATATTCGTTAACGATGCGAACGGGCAAACGGTAGGCGGGATCGGCGCCGCAGAAAAGATCCTGCACGAAGAGTTCGCGGCCGCGCAGATGTTCCATCACACGCGCGTAGAGTGCGTCAAATTTCTCCGGTTCAAACGGCGCGTTCACTGCGCCCCACGCGACGGTGTTCGCGGTGGTCTCGTCCTTCACGATGAACTTGTCTTTCGGAGATCGGCCCGTGCGATTCGTATATCCGACAATGGCACCGTTGGCCGCCAGTTTTGCTTCGTTGCACCGGATGGAGTGCTCCACCAGCACCGCCGGAGAAAGATTGAAGTGCGTCCGGCCTTCGCTCAGCAACTCGGCGACGTCGCTGACGTGCATCGTGGTAGCCATGAAGTCTCCTATAAAAAAGAGCCGACAACAATTACAAAGGGCAAACAAACTATTGTCCCTCAAAAGGTCGCGGCCTGCCAAATCGTTGTGAGCATGAGTTGGTGCTTAAGGCGAGGCAGGACGGCGTTTCTTCACTACAGAAACGTTATGGCAGATCAGGCGGCAATATCGAATGGAATTGGACGATCGGCGCGCGGATCGTGGCTAGTCGGACGTTTTGTACTCGCAGGCCGTGCGGCAGGGTTCGCAGTACATGAGTCCGTCGTTGCATAGACGGACGTCGATGACCGCCTGGCAGAGGCAGCAGAATTTTTCGCATTCACACGCGCTCTCAGGCTGCTCGCACTGCGCGCATTTGTATCGGGCGGGACCGGTTCCTGTGCTCATGAAAATACTGTAGCGCGCATTGGCGTCCGCGCAAAAATGACCTTGGTAATCGTCCTCACTCGCGAAAATTGCTCACCTCGTGTGCGATCCACGTCCAGCGGATTTCTCGGTGGCCTATAATTCCCAGCAATGACCTTCCAACATCTGCTGGATGGCGCGGAGGTCCTCGCCCAGAGCGGGAACCCCAGCGTCAGTGGTGTGGAATACGACTCGCGCCGCGTCAAGCCCGGGTGCGTGTTCGTCGCCATGCACGGGGAGTCGTCCGACGGTAATCGTTTCATCGACCAGGCGATTCAGTCCGGGGCGGTTGCGGTGGTCACGGACTCGCCGGGAGAGAAGCCTCGCGAAGGAGTGGCCTGGGCCGTTGTGCCCCACGGGCGGCGGGCTTTGGCACGATTGAGCGCGAATTTCTATAAGCGTCCGGCCGAGCGCATTGCGGTCACTGGCATTACTGGGACAAACGGGAAGAGCACGACAGCATTTCTGATCGAGTCGATCCTGACCGCCGCGGGGCGCAAGAGCGTTCTCATCGGGACGATTGAATATCACGTGGCGGGCAAGGTTTATCCGGCGCCGCATACGACTCCGGAAGCGCTCGAACTTGCTCGCCTGCTCAACGAGGCCCTCGGACTGGGTGCGACCGACGCGGTCATGGAAGTTTCTTCGCACGCGCTGACGCAGGAGCGGGTGTTCGGTGTTCCTTTTGATGTTGCCGTGTTCACAAACCTAACCCGCGACCACCTCGACTATCACAAGACGATGGATGAATACTTCGCGGCCAAGCGAGTGCTCTTCGAAGGTTGCGGCACCGACGCGCCCCGCGCAGTAGTGACCAATCTCGATGACGAATATGGTTCTAAGCTAGTCGGCTTCAGCCGCAAGCGTAGTTCTGTCGTGTTGTCCTACGGCTGGGAACGTGGCGACTTCCATGCTGAGAACGTAGACATCAACCCGCGCGGCACGCGCTTCGACATGGCCATGCCGCAGCAGAACGTCAAGATTCCGGTTTTCTCGCCGCTCATCGGGCGCGTGAACGTGTACAACATTCTGGCCGCCGCGGCGGCATGTTACTCACGTGGATGTGAAGCCAAGGCGATTGCTCGGGGTGTCGAGTCACTCACGCATGTGCCGGGAAGATTTGAGCGCGTCGATTGCGGGCAGCCGTTTACCGTGGTCGTTGACTATGCGCACACCGACGACGCCTTACGCAATCTCACGGCGCTGGCCCGGGAGTTCGTCTCGCGCGGTGGAGGAACCGCGCGGGTTCTGACCGTGTTCGGCTGCGGAGGCGATCGCGATCGCGCCAAGCGTCCGCTGATGGGCGAGGCTGCCGGACGAGGCAGCGATTTTGTGGTGCTCACCTCCGACAACCCGCGCAGCGAGGATCCACGGGCAATCATTAATGATGCGCTCGTCGGCCTACAGAAGACCGGAGTCAAATACACCGTCGAAGTCGATCGCCGTAAGGCGATTGCCCTTGCGATCGCAGCGGCGCACCCAGGAGATATTGTGCTGCTCGCCGGTAAAGGACACGAGAAGGTGCAGGTCACGCGAGAAGGCTCGCATCCCTTTGACGACGTCGAAGTCGCTCGCGAGGCTCTGCGCGCCGCAGGATTCGAGTGCGAACATTTTGCGGGTAAGAACTGAGCATGAAGCTGCCGCTCTTGAAGATCGCTGAGTTTATTTCTGCCGTGGACGACTTTCCGCGCGAGGAATTTGCGAAAGGTTATTCCATCGACACACGCACGATTCGGGCGGGAGAACTCTTTTTTGCCGTGAAGGGAGAACGGCTCGACGGTCACGACTATGTCGGCGCGGCCCTCGAGAAAGAAGCGGTAGCCGCAGTCGTCCAAAAGAACGAACTGCACCGTTATCCGGACAAGGCTCGCCTGCTTGCCGTCGATGACACGCTCACCGCTCTGCAGACGCTCGCCACCGCGGTGCGCAGGCTGTGGAGCAAGCCGCTGGTCGGCGTCACAGGTTCGGCGGGCAAGACGACGACCAAAGAAGCCATCGCGCACGTTCTCAGCGCGCACTTTCACGTGCTCAAGTCCGAAGGCAACCTTAATAATCACTTCGGTCTGCCGCTCATGCTCCTGAAGTTGGAACCCGAGCATGACGTCGCGGTGATCGAAATGGGCATGTCTCACGCGGGCGAGATTCGAGCGCTGGCGAAAATCGCGCAGCCCGAGATCGGCGTGGTGACTAATGTCGCTCCCGTGCACCTGGAGTTTTTTGATTCGCTCGCTGGAATTGCGCGGGCGAAATACGAATTGATCGAGTCGCTCCCCGCCAGTGGCACGGCTGTCCTCAACGCCGACGACGAATACGTCTCCCAGTTCGGCCGCGACTTCAAGGGCAAGGTAATTACCTACGGTACGCGAGCCACAGCCGACGTGCGCTCTGAGAATGTGCACACCCGCGGCGCGGAGGGATCGGAGTTCGACGTGGTAATCGCCCACGTGCGCGAGCATGCGCGCTTGCCTCTGGTCGGAGAGCACAACATTCTGAACGCACTGGCCGCGGTGGCGGTGGGCCTGGCTCGCAGACTGAATCCCCCCGAAGCCGTCGCGGCGCTGGCGACTCTTGCTCCGCCCGACAAGCGCGGGCAGGTTCTCCAACTGGGTAACATCACGGTCATCAACGATTGCTACAATTCCAATCCGAAGGCGTTGCGCGCCATGGTCGACGCTCTTGCGGCGATGAAGGCCGGACGCCGCATTGTGGTTGCGGGAGAAATGCTGGAACTCGGTCCAGCCGGTGAAGAGATGCACCGCGCCGCGGGGCAGCACATTGCCGAAGCGAACATCGATATTCTGGTTGGCGTGCGCGGAATGGCGCAGGTGATGGTCAGCGGCGCGCAACATGCTGGAGCTCAGGCGGAGTTCGTCGCCTCGCCCGAGGAAGCCGGCGAATGGCTGGCCCGCGAGACGCGCGACGACGACGTGGTGCTGTTAAAGGCCTCGCGCGGGGTGAAGCTCGAGAAGGCGCTGGAAACGTGGAAGGCCCGGCGCGACAAGCGAAACTGATTACTGCGAAGGACGGAGGCTGATTGCTCTACTGGCTGTTGTTCGTCAAGCTGCAACATTCCGTTGCGCCGTTCCGCATCTTTCGTTACGTCACCTTCCGCACGGCGTTCGCCAGCTTGACTGCTCTGTTCACCGCGCTAATCGTGGGGCCGCTGGTCATTGGACGCCTGCGTGAATTTCAGATCGGGCAATACATTCGCGAAGAGGGCCCCAAGGCTCATCAGAAAAAAGCCGGCACGCCGACCATGGGCGGACTGCTGATCGTGATCGCCATCGTTGTCCCTACGCTGCTGTGGGCCGATCTGACCAACCGCTTCGTGTGGATCGCAGTTTTTTCTACCTTGGCGTATGCGGCGATTGGTTTCTCGGACGATTACAGCAAAGTGGCGCATCGCCGGAACCTCGGCTTGACCGCACGGGCGAAGATGGGTCTGCAGATCGCGACCGGCATCGTGATCGCTTCCATGCTGATCGCCATGCAGACCTATGGAATGTATTCCACCAAGCTGATTGTTCCGTTTTTCAAGCAGTACCATCCGGATCTGGTGGTGCAAAGCTGGGAACATTTTCCGCATGCCTGGCCTCTCGCCTTCCTGCCGTTCATGGTCTTCGTGACCCTGTTGATCACATTTTCGAGCAACGCAGTGAACCTTACCGACGGTCTCGATGGATTGGCGATCGGATGCACGGTCATCGCAGCAGGGGCGCTCACAGTGCTGACGTACGTAAGCGGGCACGCGACGTTTGCGACGTATCTGGAACTGCAGCGCATGCCGCAGGTGGCTGAACTGACGATTTTTTGTGGCGCCATGGTCGGGGCGTCGATCGGATTTCTCTGGTACAACGCGCATCCCGCGGAAGTGTTCATGGGCGACGTGGGATCGCTAGCGTTGGGCGGCGCCATCGGCACAGTCGCCGTGATCATCAAGCAAGAGTTGCTGCTCCCATTTATTGGCGGCGTGTTCGTGATCGAAGCGGTTTCGGTGATATTGCAGGTTGGCTCCTACAAGCTTCGCAAGAAGCGCATCTTCAAAATGGCGCCCCTGCATCATCACTTCGAGCTGCTCGGCTGGTCGGAGTCGAAAATCATCGTGCGCTTTTGGATCGCGTCGCTGATCTTCGCCTTGTTCGCGCTGACGACGCTGAAACTGCGGTAGAAAGCTTATGCCACGGATTTGCACGGATCCTCACGGATAAGGCGCTTTATTCGCCTCTGGGTGATCCGTGTGAATCTGGGTTGATTCGTGACAGTTGGAGTTGAATTTCTCTGCGTCTCTGTGACTCTGTGGTGAAATGGTCTAGATGGAACTGAACGGAAAACGCGTGCTGGTGGTCGGCCTCGGCAAGTCCGGGGTAGCGTCAGCCCTGTTCATGAAGGCCCACGGCGCGAAAGTGACCGTCTCCGACACCAAGAGCGGCGACGAGTTGCGCAATGAAATTCCCGTGCTGCTCGATCACGGCATCACCGTCGAAACCGGAGGCCATGGCGACCGCACATTTCGTGGACAGGACCTGATCGTGGTCAGCCCCGGCGTTCCTGTGGACGCGCCGAAATTGGTGCAAGCGCGTGCCCTCGGCGAACCGGTGATCGGCGAAATTGAACTTGCTGCGCAGTTTCTACCCGGCCCCATCGTCGCCATCACCGGATCGAACGGCAAGACCACGACTACTACGCTGACGGGCGAGATCATGACGGCCGCCGGATTTTCCGCGCTCGTCGGCGGCAATATCGGCACGCCGGCCATTTCGCTGGCCGAGCGAGCCACGCCAGAGACTGTCATCGTCCTCGAAATTTCGAGCTTCCAACTGGAAACGATTCAAACCTTCCGCCCGAAAGTGGCGGTCGTCTTGAATGTCACGCCGGACCATCTCGACCGCCATCGCACGTTTGAAATCTATACCGATGCGAAAGCCCGCATCTTCGAGAACCAACAGGGAAGCGACTTTGCAGTTCTCAACGCCGACGATCCCACCGCCGCAACGATGGGTTCCAGGACGCACGCGCAGGTTTTCTGCTTCAGCCGGCAGAAAGAAGTGGAGCAAGGCGCATGGGTGCGCGATGGCAACATCGTCTACCGCGACGCTGCCGGGAGGCAGCAGGAGATCATGCAAGTCTCCGAGATTCCGCTGAAGGGCGCGCACAACCTCGAGAACGTGTTAGCCGCGGTGTGCACCGGCGTGCTCATGGGTTGCGCCCCCGAGAAGATCCGCCAGGCTGTGTGCGACTTCAAGGCGGTCGAGCACCGGCTGGAATATGTGGCGACGATCCGCGGCGTGGATTACTACAACGACTCGAAAGCCACCAACGTGGACGCCACGATCAAGGCACTGGGGTCTTTCCCTGCGAACATCCACCTGATTCTCGGCGGCAAGGACAAAGGCAGCGACTACACGGTCCTCAACGACCTGCTCCGCCAGCGCGTGAAGCGCGTCTACACCATTGGCGCGGCGGCGGCGAAGATCGAATCACAAATTAAAGGTCCCGAAGTCGTGCACGCCGAAACCCTTGAGAACGCCATCCGCAAAGCGAATGCTGTCGCCCAGCAGGGAGATGTAGTTCTGCTCGCCCCAGCTTGCGCTAGCTTCGATCAGTTCAAAAGCTACGAGCACCGGGGAAGAGTTTTCAAAGAGATCGTGCGGTCGCTGGCGTCATAAACCGAAATCAGGTTGTCTTCACCGCATACCACTCAGCGTTCGTCTCTGCAAACCTCTTCCACCGATCCGGTAAGGTCTTCGGCAGGATCGATTGCCGACACCGGGCACGCTGGAATGCAGGCTCCGCAATCAATACAATCGTCGGGATTGATGTATAGTTGCGCCTCCGCAGCAAACTCTGCTTCATCCTTCCGCGGATGTATGCAATCACAAGGACACACGTCGACGCACGCTGTGTCTTTGACGCCGATACACGGTTCGGCAATAACGTAAGCCATACCATCCCCAGATATTCAATCAGTCAGCGCTAGCGCTCTGCGGGAAGAGAGTCATAACCCGCATGAAGGCTGTTGCTGTGAAGTGGAGAATAGAGAGTGCTGATGCTGATCACCATGACTTATGTCACGGTATTTGAAAAAAATTTGTGATCGACTCAGGGAGTCTTGATGAGTTCGTCCTTCAGGGCGTCTGGGTTGGGAAGATTTATCGTCCGCCGACTCATTTCAATCAGGCCGGCTCCGTGCAAACGTCCCAGGTTTCGAGAGACGAGTTCCCGAACCGTTCCGATTCGAGCGGCAAGTTCTTCGTTGTTCTCCGCAAGCTCGAATTGAATTCCTCGCGGGGTCTGGCGTCCGGTCTCTTCTGCCAGTCGCAGGAGGTGCGCGATCAGACGGCTGCGGACCGTGGAGAACGACAGGCCTTCAACAAGACTCATCAAGTGGCGCAGCCTGTGGCCGAGAACTTTGAAGACTTTGAGGGCGAGTTCAGGGTTCTGCAGACAGATTCGTCGAAATCGATCGGCGGGCAATCGAAGAACCACGGTCGTGCTGGCCGTCTCAGCAGTCGCGGGATATCGGCCCCCATCAAACACTGGCACTTCCGCGAGGGAATTTCCTCTGCGTTCGATGGCGATCAGTTGTTGTCTTCCGTTCGGAGCTGACTTGAAGATCCTCACCGTCCCTTCTTCCACAATCAGCAACTCGTTGCAAACATCCCCCTCGGAGAAAATTGTGACACCTTCCTCATAGCGCAGACGGCTCACATTTTCGGCGATCAAGGCCAACTCTTGGTCCGACAGGTCAGTGAAGAGCGGCAACCTGCGGAGAGTGCCAACCGAGTCAGGCTTCCATGGGTGAATGGAACGAGGATTCTAGATGGGGCAGTCCGCTTTGACCAAACTGGCCGGATTTCAGCGACGCACCTCATGAATTCGCGGCACTGGGCGCAATTAGTCTCGCCCGAACCAAATCAGTCAACAGTGAGAAATCGCAATCCCCAATTTCCTGCTCCGTGTCTCCCTGACTCCGTGGTGAAATGAGGTTCCCATGGCAAAGCGCGTGAGTGTCGATCGCTGGCTGTTTACCGTCACCATGCTCCTGGTGTTTGTCGGCCTGGTGATGGTGTTCTCGGCTTCGGCGGTCATGGCGCGGGAGCGCTTCGGGTCCGAATATGCATTCTTGTCAAAGCAGCTGATCTGGGCGGTTGCGGGACTCGCTGCCATGGTCGTCACCATGCGCGTGGACTACCGCCGCTACAAGCACCCCGCGCTCGTGTTTTCGCTGATGGGCTTCACCACTCTGCTTCTGATTTCGGTCTTCTTTCTCGACCGCTCGCACAACACGCATCGCTGGATCCACGCCGGCGGATTCTCGTTCCAGCCCTCGGAACTGGCCAAGCCTGTCCTGATTCTGTTTCTTGCCTACTTTCTGGAGAGCCGCGCCAAGACCATCGATGATGTGCGCAACACGCTGCTGCCGGCCGCTGCCCCCGTGGTGGTATGCCTGGGACTGATCGTGTTGCAGCCCGACCTCGGCACTGCCATCGCCTGCGCCGGAATCGCTGCCTGCATCTTGTACCTTGCGGGAATGCGCATGCGCTATTTCGCCTACGCGTTTGGCGCGTCCCTAGTGCCTCTGTATTTTCTGATTTTTCACGTCAGCTTCCGGCGCGCCCGCATTATGGCGTTTCTTAATCCTTACGCCGACAGCCAGAAGACCGGATTCCACATTATTCAGTCGCTGATCGCGGTTGGGACAGGCGGCGTGACGGGCACCGGACTGATGGAAGGCAAACAAAAACTCTTCTACCTGCCGGAGCCGCACACCGACTTCATCTTTGCCGTCACCGCTGAGGAACTGGGCCTGGTCGGCGCCCTCTTTATTGTGACCTTGTTTGCCATCTTCCTATGGCGGGGCATGCGCGCTTCCTGGCGCACGGAAGATCTCTTCGGCCGATACCTGGCCGTCGGAATCACCAGCATGGTGGTGCTGCAGGCGTTCATCAACATCAGCGTCGTGCTGGGCATGATGCCCACGAAAGGGATTCCCCTGCCGCTCGTGTCCTACGGAGGATCATCGCTGTTTGTGACGCTGGCGTGCGTCGGCGTGCTGCTGAACATCACCAAGCAGGCGGAGTGAAACTCCAATTGTTGATTGATGATTCTTGATTGTTGAGCGAAAGACCTAAAGCTCAAGCAGACTGTGATCGTGAGCCGTTCAATCAATAGTTAGCAATCGATAGTCATCAATTCCTTTATAGTCACTTCATGCGTGCAATCCTGGCGGGTGGCGGGACGGGTGGTCACGTAATCCCCGCGCTGGCCATCGCCAATCAACTCAAGAAAACGTACGATGCCGAACTGCTGTTCATCGGCACTGCCCGCGGCATTGAGAATCGCCTCGTTCCCGCCGCGGGATATCCCTTGCAACTCGTGCGTGTGGGCGCGCTGAAAAACGTGAGCCTGACCACGCGGCTGAAGACTGCTTTCGATCTGCCTCGCGCCGTGTGGGATGCAGGCCGCATGCTCAACGAATTCGCGCCCGACGTGGTGATCGGTGTGGGCGGATACGCCTCGGGCCCGGCAATGCTAGCGGCGGTGATCAAGCATATTCCGACGCTGGCCTTTGAGCCGAACGTGGTGCCGGGGTTTGCCAACCGGATGGTCGCGAGATTTGTGTCCGGTGCGGCTGTGCATTTCGAGGAAACCGCAAAATATTTTCGCCACGCCGACGTGACGGGCGTGCCGGTTCGGCAGGCATTTTTCGAGATCCCGCCCAAGCGCGGAGGCACTCCGACTCTGCTGGTGTTTGGCGGAAGCCAGGGCGCGCATGCGATCAATGAAGCGATGATCCGATGCCTGCCGGCTCTGCAGCGCGAGGCGCCGGGGATTCACATCCTACACCAGACGGGCGAGCGTGACTATAATGACGCGCTGGCGGCCTACCGTGGTCTGGGTGAGTCTGCCGAAGTTTTCAAGTTCATCGAAGATATGCCGGCGGCCTTCGCCCGCGCCGACCTGGTGGTATGCCGCTCGGGTGCGAGCACCGTTGCCGAAATTGCGGCAGCAGGGAAGCCGGCGGTCTTTGTTCCGTTCCCGCGCGCTGCCGACGATCACCAACGCGTCAACGCCGAAGCGCTGGCGCGCCATGGAGCTGCGGTGGTGGTGGAAGAGTCAAAGCTGGAAGGCGTCTGGTTGGCTGAAACAATCGCGGTATTGCTGCCAGACTCGCAACGCCTGCAGCAGATGAGTCACGCGGCGAGGAAGCTGGCGCATCCGAATGCAGCACGGGATATCGCAGCGATGGCCGCGCGCGTGGCCGGGATAGAAGAATCTGCCACGGGTTAACACGGATTTTCATGGATACTTGTTTTGATTTCTTTCTTGACTTGGTTTATCCGTGAGATCCGCCTAAATCCGTGGCCAAGAAGTTGACATTATGTTCGCTAAAATTCAGCGCATTCATTTCGTGGGCATAGGCGGCATCGGCATGAGCGGCATTGCCGAGGTGCTGCTCAATCTTGGCTACAAAGTTTCCGGCTCCGACTTGAAGAGTTCCTCCGTCACCCAGCGGCTGGCGAGCCTGGGCGCGACGACTTTTGAAGGACATCGCGCGGAGAACATCGCAGGCGCCGAGGTCGTCGTCACCAGTTCCGCCATCGCCGTCGAGAATCCCGAAGTCACCGAAGCGCACAAACTGCACATTCCGGTGATTCAGCGCGCCGAGATGCTCGCGGAGTTGATGCGACTGAAGTACGGCATCGCCATCGCTGGCATGCATGGCAAGACCACCACGACTTCGATGGTCGCCTCAGTCTTGGCTGCTGGCGGACTCGATCCCACCGTCGTCGTCGGCGGACGCGTCGACGCCATGGGCTCCAACGCGCGCCTCGGAAAGTCGCAGTATCTGGTGGCCGAGGCCGACGAGAGCGACCGCTCGTTCCTCAAGCTGTCACCGATTTTGTCGGTGGTCACTAACATCGACCGCGAGCACATGGACACTTACCGCAACATGCGCGACGTGAAGAAGACGTTTCTCGAGTTCATGGATCGCGTTCCGTTCTATGGGATGATCGTCGCCTGCAACGACGACCCGCTGCTGCGCCGTTTGTTGCCCGAGGTGCAGCGCCGCACCGTGACCTATGGAACCAAGCGCGGCTCGGACTTTTTGATCAAACCGTCGGAGCAGGACGCTCGTAAAAGTCAAAGTCCCCACCCTGTCGCAGAGATCGCGACAAGGATGGGGCACCCTCTCAATCGGTTTCGCGTGCGCTATCGGAACCAGGATCTGGGAGAGTTCACGCTGCACGTGCCCGGAGTGCACAACGTTCTGAACGCGACGGCGGCGATTGCCGTGGGCATCGGCCTCGATGTCAGCGCCGACGCAATCCGCTCAGCCCTCGATCAATTTCGCGGCGTCGACCGCCGCTTCCAGTTGCGGGGACGCGCCGCGGGGGTGAGCGTCATCGACGACTATGGCCACCATCCCACCGAGATCAAGGCCACGCTGGCCGCAGCGCGCGTTTGCGGATTTGGCAAGATCCACGTCATCTTCCAGCCCCACCGCTACACTCGCACCCGCGACCTGATCGAGGAATTCACGACTGCCTTCGACGACGCCGATTCGCTCTTCGTCCTCGACATCTACGCCGCCAGCGAGAAGCCCATCGAAGGAGTCACGGGAGAAATCCTGGCGCAGCGCATCCGTGAGAGAAATGCGAAGAATGGACGCTACGCAAGCTCCCCCGCCGAAGCCGTGCAGGCAGCGGCCGCCGTCGCGCAAGACGGCGACATGATCCTGACTTTGGGCGCGGGCAGCGTCTCACAATTCGGGCCGATGATTCTGGAGAAGCTGAAAGAACGGGAAGCGTAAATAGTTGCGATGCTAAGTCAACGACCGCTCGTTTGACCCGATACGACCACAGCCGGGTCAATGTGAAAATGGCCGTTTGCGACAGTTGGGTTAGGCGACGCCCGATTCGCGCACAATCTGCACCGATGACCGATTTCAGTCTTGAAACTGGCGAGGATGTAGTTCGCGTTGCGTGTGAATGCTGCGGGAACGAGAAGAAGCGTGTGTGGGGTTTCGTTAGCCTGTCCGGTGGCGTGCGCGCGGTTTATTACGCTCTACTCAATGTTACGGAAGACAGGCCAAGGGTCGGACTGACGCTCAGTATAGGACCGTGGTGGGAAGATACTGAGCCATCACAGCGTTCGTGGTGCCACATTGACATACGAACCGAGCCTGACAAATTTCAGTTCGTTATTAGAAACCCCAAGGAATCCAAAGGCGGCGCACCTTTAAACCCAGAACAGGCTGCCGCAAATGGGATGACAGACGAGATTCAGTCGGTCGCGAAGTTTATCGTCGAGACAGACCCGGCGATTTCATCATATCTGGATGAAATCGAGGTCAACACAGTTGGGCGTAAACCCCGAGAGGCTGATGGTCCGCAACACGGTCGTTGAAACATTCGCATTAAGCGTATTGGTGACCAGCCGGGGAACAAAACTAACCCGAAACCCGTATCTTCCATTGCTAACGGATTTTGCAGCCCTTCGTCTATCAGCCAGAAGGGGTTAAGGCGATGAAGAACATGACACAAGCATGGGGATGGCTAGTCGCCGCAGTCTTGGCGGCCGGATTGAACGCGAGCTATCACAAGGGCGGCTTGCAATGGGCGCACCAGATCGCCGACCGCGCCGAGCAGCGCTCGGCCGTGGCTCTGGCGTTGGTCTCGGAGCATGCCAACCAGTTCCTGGTCGAGGCGCGGGCACTGACGGCGCAGACCAAAGCCGACTCTTGCCCTCTCACGTCGACTTTTGCGCGAGTACAGACTAGGATCGCCAGCTCCGAGACAGCAGTCGAACGTTTTGATGTTATGTCAGCCCGGGAACAGCGCCAGTTGGCGAGGTTGGAGGCAAGCCGGGCGCGGATGGAAGCCCGAATCCAAGTCCAGACGGCGCACATCAGGATTGCGACTGCAGGCTTTGGCCCGATCGATGTTAGGGCAATTCCGGCTCCGCTGATTTGTCCCCGAGTGCGGGTGAGTGTTCCGCGCATGCCGATGATCAAAATGCCGGTGATTCCTCAGATTCACGTCGAGACCGGCTTGTCGGGTCCGGTTTAACCGAGATTCAGTTCCTCCTGGAACTTTGCCTCCCCGGCAAACGGGGCACGGACTACCAACCGCGCCCCTTTTTTTCCGCTATCGTTAAAGCCTTTGTCATTCCGAGGAGCGAAAGCGACGAGGAATGCGCTTCTCTTCCCCCGGCACATTTTGCCCGGCAGCCAGCAGATTCCTCCAGCTTCGCTCCGCGCAGCGTCGGAATGACAAGGTCCAAAGGGTTTGTCGGTCGCGTTCGCCCCTCCGTACCCAATCCGGTTCCGGCCTGTGCAAATCCTCTAATTTTTTGTCTATCTCATTTCGAGAAATGAAGTTATATTTGAAAAAGCTCAGCGATTCCTCACGACAACTGACCTGAACTGATGGCGCGGAAATCCAGCGGCACCATCTTGCAGGAAGAGTTGTACCCAACGGCCAGCGCCGGGCTTTCGCATTCAGAAGCCGCGCGCGAGGAACTTGACGACGCGCGCCTGGTCGACCTGGATGTAGATGAGGAATCTCCCTTCCTGCGCGGGCAAAGGCGTGTCTCGGCCCGCCGCAGTTCGCTTCCCAAGAAAACCGCCAGCCGCCTGTTGTGGGCATCGATTGCCGCCGTGATCCTGTGCGTCGCCGCCATCGCCGCCGCCGGTCTATACGAGTACGGCGAGCACTCGTGGCGCTTTCGCGTCGACTCCAGCGACAACATCGACGTCAGCGGCCTGCAGAACGTGACCAAGGCGCAAATCATGGAAGTGATGGGCGCCGACATTGGCCGCAACATTTTCTTCATTCCGCTCTCGCAGCAGAAGGCGCAACTCGAACAGATTCCGTGGGTCGAATCGGCCAGCGTGATGCGCTTCGTCCCGAACCGCCTCAGGGTTGAAATTCATGAGCGCACTCCGGTGGCGTTCGCGCGCGTGGGCCCGCGAATTTCGCTGATCGATGCTGGCGGAACACTGATGGAGCTCCCCCAGAAGCACAAGTATTCCTTCCCCGTAATTTTGGGGATGAATCCCGGTGAGCCGCTCTCCACCCGCGCCCCGCGCATGAAGGCCTACAACGAACTGGTGCAGGAACTGGATTCCAGCGGCGCGCGCTACTCACAGGACTTGAGCGAAGTCGATCTCTCTGATCTCGAGAACTTGAAAGTGCGGGTGAATGATCCGGCTGGCGATGTGCTCGTGGAGCTCGGTTCGTCGGATTACTTGAAGCGCTACAAGACCTACGTGAGCCACGTGCAGGAGTGGCGCCAGCAATTCCAGAAGCTGGAGTCGGTGAACCTGCGCTACGACAACCAGGTGATCGTCAATCCCGACATGGAAGGCCGGCCCAAGCAGGCGGCGCTGGCCGCGTCGGCGGCGAAGGCAGCGGCGGCAGCGGGCGTGAAGCCGGCAGCGCTGATTACGCGCCTGAATCCGCATGACAAGTCTCTGCCCAAGCCGGCGTTTGAGTTGACCGAGAAGAAACTGGATCCGAAGGCAGCGGCTGCGAAAAAGCCAGCGGCCAGGCCGAAGGCGAAGAAGACGGTTGCGAAGGCCAAGGCGCCGGGGCCGAGAAAGACCGTGGCGAAGGCTCCTGCATCGGGTTCGAAAACTGTAGCTGCCACCACGCGTGGGGCGCCGCAGAAGTCAGATGCAAAAAAGCCAGCGGCGTCTGCGCCAGTGCATCCGGCGATTCCGAAACCAAGTGCAGCGATTGCGAAACAGCAAGCCAATGCGAGTTCGGATTAATGCGAATTGAATTACGAATGACGTTGAGGAATTCATAGACGATGGGGAACCAGCAGGGAAGTTTTCTTACCGCGATCGATGTGGGCAGCGCCAAGACGTGCGCGCTGATGGCGGAGATGACCGACAGCGGCCTGCGCTATCGCGGGCACGGCGAGGCGGAATCGCGCGGCTCGCGCAAAGGCGTGATCGTTGAACTCGACAAGGCAGTGGCTGCGATTCAGAAAGCCGTCGAAGCCGCCGAGGACATCGCCGGCGCCGCGGTCGAGCATGCCATCGTCGGCATCGGCGGAGCACACGTGCGGGGCATCAACAGCCACGGCGGCATCAGCCTGGGCACGCGTCCACGCGAGATTGGACGCGACGAAATCAAGCAGGCCGTTGACCGCGCCCGCGCCATTCCGTTGCCCGCCGATCGCGAGATTCTCCATCTGTTGCCGCAGGAATTTATTCTTGACGATCAGCCTGGTGTGCACGATCCACTCGGCATGATGGCGGCCCGCCTGGAAGTGCGCGTCCACATGGTGACCGCCGCCACAAGCGCCACACAAAACGTGATCACCGCGGTGAACCGCGCCGGCGTGCACGTCGACGATACGGTGTTCGAGCCTCTCGCCGCCGCTGATTCCGTGCTGCGAAACGACGAGCGCGAACTCGGCGTATGCCTCGCCGACATCGGAGCGGGCTCGACCGAACTCATCGTTTTTCAGCAGGGCGCGGTGACCTATACCGGGGTAATCCCGGTAGGTGGCGATCATTTCACCAGCGATCTGTCTGTTGGACTATGCACGCCGCTCGCCGAGGCGGAAAAGATCAAGAAGATTTACGGCAACGCGATCGTCACGCTGATTCCCGAAGGAAATGAAGTCGAGGTTCCATCCGTCGGCGACCGCGCTTCGCGGCTCATGCCGCAGCGCCTGGTGGCGGAGATTCTCGAGCCCCGCGCGCGCGAACTGTTCGAGATGATGCGCGACAGCCTGCGCCAGAGCGGCATGTTCGATGTCTGCATCGCCGGCGTCGTGCTCACCGGCGGAGCGTCGCGCCTGCCCGGAATCTTCGATGTAGCGGAATCAGTATTGCGCCGCTCGGTCCGTCTTTCCTGGCCCGCCCCGCTGGCCAAGATGCCGTCGACTTTGTCCGAGCCCGAGTTCGCGACCGTTCTGGGCATGGTGAACTACGGCCAGCGCGCCCGCACCGCGCGCGGCCTGCAGGAGGATCGCTGGGGATCGAGATTGAAAGCGCTGTTGGTCGGCAAAGGAGCGTAATGAAACCACAAAGGACACGAAGTATCACGAAGGATCCCTTAGTGCTTTCCTTCGTGAACCTTCGTATCTTTCGTGGTTGATCGGTTTTGCATTTCAAACTAGGTGGACAAATATGAGCAAAGATTCCATTCGCATCAGCTTCAACGAAGAGGCCCGCAACGACGCCAAGATCAAGGTCATCGGCGTAGGTGGAGGCGGAGGCAACGCGGTCAACCGCATGATCGACGCCGGTGTCGAGGGTATTGAGTTCATCGTCGCCAACACCGACCTGCAGGCGCTGCGCATGTCGCACGCCCCCGTGAAGCTGCAACTCGGCGTGAAGCTGACCAACGGCCTGGGCGCTGGCGCGAATCCGGAAGTCGGCCGCAAAGCCGCGCTCGAAGATTCTGACAAGATCATCGAAGCCCTTGAAGGCGCCGACATGGTCTTCGTCACCACCGGCCTCGGCGGAGGCACCGGCACTGGCGCTGCTCCTATCATCGCGTCGCTGGCTTGCGAAATGGGCGCGCTCACCGTTGCGGTTGTGACCAAGCCCTTTTCGTTTGAAGGCAAACGCCGCATGCAGCAGGCCGAGCGCGGCATCTCCGAACTGATGGAGTCGGTCGACACCACCATCGTCATCCCCAACGAAAAGCTGCTCGCCGTCGCTGAAGACGCCGGCTTCTTCGAATCCTTCCGCATCGCCGACGACATCCTTCGCCAGGGCGTGCAGGGAATTTCCGACATCATCACCATCCCCGGCATCATCAATCGCGACTTCGCCGACGTGAAAACCATCATGGCGCGCATGGGATACGCCGTCATGGGCACGGCCTCCGCCAGCGGCGCCAAGCGGACCATCGAGGCGGCACAGAAGGCAATTGCCTCTCCGCTGCTCGAAGCCGGAGCGATTGACGGCGCGCGCGGCATCCTCATCAACATCACCGGCTCGACGTCGCTCAAACTGGCCGAAGTGCAGCAGGCATGCTCCATCATCCAGAGCGCTGCGCACGAAGATGCCAACATCATCTTCGGCGCCGTCATGGACGAGAAGATGAAGGACTCGGTGAAGATCACCGTCATCGCCACCGGATTCCGCGAAGCCCCTACGTCTCGCCACCGCGTGCCGGAGGTTCGCACCTCCTTCGCCGCAGCGCATGAAGACGCCATGGAATTTCCCGAAGACCGCACGCGCGACTTCATACCAGAACCGCCGCCCAAACACATCATGGAGTCGACCGTCCCCGAAGACAGCATGACGGACGATCGCGCTTACGTCGATGACATGGCCCCGGCGCCGGTATCGCACGCGTCCGAGCACGTCGCCGCCGACGTGATTTCGCTCGACAGCATGCGTAGCGCCGTCGTGACGAATTTCCAGCAGGACGATCTCGACGTTCCCGCGTTCCTGCGCAAGCGCAATGAAGTGATGTAGCTGGAAAAACCCTCGGTCCATACGCGTTGAGGCGGAAGAAACCCCAACGCGCGATGACCAGAGTGACGTCGCCCTCGGCAATCACACGCTGGACTGCTTGGCGTGGAGATCATGGCAAACGAGCATAACTATCTGAGTCGCACGATCATCGCGAGCTTTGCTTCGGTGGTCCTGACTTTCATCTCATGGGTTGGCGCAGTATATGTCACGCTCGGCGTCGAAGTAGCTGGGCGAATGGATTACGAACCGATCCTCAGTAACTTCGGAAAAAGAATTAAGATCGCGTTTGCGGCCGATTGCGTGGCTTGGTTCGCGATGACTTGGGGTACACCGGGCCTTTGGACCCAGTTTCGCAAGGATGTACGGGAACATAGGGGAAAGAGGCAATGGGTGAACCCGCTGCGTAATGTCGCCACACTTTATAATTCGACCCTCTGTGCACTTCCGTTCTCGTATTACGTAGTCCGCGGCATGGTTATGCTCTTTAAATAGCGGCCGAGTGCCCAAGTCGGACTTTTGGTTCATAGTAGCGATGGCAATGGGCCTGGCGGCATGCGCATTGGCGAGTTGCGGACTATTTGCCGTTGCTGTCAGATTTTGGCCGGACGCTTGGGTACCGAAGCACGATTCCGATAACAGCAAAGTTACAACTTTTAACCTTCGTTGACGTAGGTCAACGCTCACTCCCGCGCTAGGAAAAGCTTTTCACACGTGGGAAGTACCTTTCCAGTAACCAGTAACGCATTACTGAAGGGGTCTGGCCGGAGGTAATCCCAATGCATGTCCCTGTTTCGAAATGGGTTAAATTGAAATTAATGTTTCTAGCGATCTAAACTTTTCCGTTGCCAGAATTGTAGTAAGTCCCGTACTATCAGCGCAGGTGAGTGATCTGGCCGGGTTACCACCCGCTGGCACCCTGCGTGCATCCAACAGTAGGTATTACCGTCCGGGGAGTGAAATCAACAAGATGTCGAAGAGAACGAGCCTCTTTCGTCTGATCATGGCCCTGCTGACCTGTATTCCTCTGGTCGGCGTGAGCTTCGCGGCACATATCAACACCAGCACGCACTCCACGACAAAGTCGAAATCGCAACACATCAGCGAGAGCCAGCGCACCCGGCGCCGCATGCATCACCTGGCGCGCAGCCGCAGCGCGACCGTCACTCCGGTGTCCGTCAGCACGCGCCGGCATCGCTATCACGAGCGGTTCAGCATGAGCTCGTTCGCGGAAGACATTACGGCCGGTGACATCACGACCGGTGAAGATCCAGTGGTCCGCCAGGCCGCGGTTGACGCGCTCGGCAACATGAACGGCACCGTCGTCGCCATAGAACCGACCAGCGGACGCGTGCTGGCCATGGTCAACCAGAGGCTGGCTCTTTCCAGCGGTGCGCAGCCCTGCTCTACCATCAAACTTTCCGTCGCCCTCGCGGCTCTGAGCGAAGGCCTTGTCTCGAAAGAAACCGAAGTTACCCTCGGTGGCCGCGGCCGCATGAATCTGACCACCGCCATCGCGCACTCCAACAACGCGTATTTCGAAGCCCTGGGACGCAAACTCGGTTTTGAGAAAGTCGCCTACTACGCGCATGAATACGGACTCGGCGAACTCGCGGGATATGATATTCCCGGCGAACAGCTCGGGACATATCCCGACGAGGTGATTCCCACCAGCCTCGGCGGCGTTGGCAAGATGTGCTCGTTCGGCGAAGGCGTTTCGATGACCCCGCTGCAACTAGGCGCGATGGTCTCTGCGATCGCCAACGGTGGAACGCTCTACTATCTGCAGCACCCGACATCTTCCGAAGAGGTGGCGGGCTTTCAACCGCGCGTGAAGCGCCAACTGGACATCGCACCTGTGATTCCTGAGCTTTCCGACGGTATGGCTGGCGCGGTTCAGTACGGCACCGCCCGCAGCCTTCGCCTCAACTTCAACGAAGAAGAGATTCTGGGCAAGACGGGAACCTGCTCGCACGCCGGAACTCGCTTCGGCTGGTTCGCGTCCTACGCCAACACGAGCGTCGGACGAGTCGTAATCGTCGTCTTCCTGCAGGGCGGACGTCCCACCTTCGGTCCCAAAGCCGCCGAGATCTCCGGACGCATCTACCGCAATCTCTACGACCACAATTTCTTCATCGCCGGCCCGGCTGCGCCAGCCGATCAGGCGGCGGTCAAGCCGGTCAGCACGACCCCGTAATCGATTCCGGACCTTATCTCTTGGAGACGTAGCTCCGCTACGTCTCTTTTATTTTTCCGCGTAACACTCCCGCCCGAAATTCTTACTGACTTCTAATCAAGCGAAACCGTAGCACTGCCGATGTGAACTCCAGCAGGTCCGATTGCCGGGTGAAAAAAACTCTGTGCTGGGGCTGCGCGCAGTGCAATCCGTCGGTCCCGAAGGCTGATACGCCAAGATCGATCATGCTTTATGCAAATTACGATTTCACGCTGGTAGCCGTTCTTGTGGCGGTCGTGTTCTCCGCTGTTGCCCTGATCACAATCAGGCACGCGCGAAAGGCTCACGGTTCGTTGAGTGCGGCGTTTCGGAACCTCGTGCAGACGATGCACAGCGTTCCCCGCGATGACGGAGAGATTCGCTTTCGAACGCTGGCCGAGGCTCTGCCGCAAATCGTGTGGACGGCCATTCCCGGGAACGGCGTCGACTGCTGCAACTGCCGCTGGTATCAACTGACCGGGTTCACCGAAGCACAGACCTTGGGGTGGGGCTGGCCCAACGCCCTCCACCCCGACGACCGGCCTGTGGCCCTCGAAAATTGGGAGAAATGCCGCCATACCGGAGAGTCGATCGAGATGGAATACCGCCTCCTCAACGCAGCGGGAGGTTTTCGCTGGCATCTGGTGCGCGCCACGCCTATGCGCGATTCCGACGGGGTCATCGTGAAGTGGTTCGGAGCCTGCGCCGACATCGACGACCAGATTCGTAACCAGCAGTTGTCGGAGGAGCAAATCCGCCAGCACACCGCCGCGCTCATGGAAGCCAATACTCTATTGCAATCGGAGATGTGCGAGCGCGCTCTGGCGCAGCCGGAACTGAACCTGCAAAACGAGCGCATGGTGCGCGAACTGACCAAGCGTTCGAACCGCGCCACCAACCTGGCCAAGATGGCGGAACTGCTGCAGAGTTGCTCCGAAGTGACGGACGCGTTCTCAGTGGTTGCCGGCATGGCCCCGAAAGTATTTCCCGAACTTCGTGGCGCCTTGCATTTGTTTAACTCTTCACCCGAGAGGCTCGAAGTCGCCGCGATCTGGGAAGATTGCACTTTGCCGGACAACGCGTTTGGACCGCAAGACTGCTGGGCCCTCCGCACCGGGCACATGCACGTCGTCCTGAGTGGAGACCACTCTGCAAGAATGCGTACACGCCGTTCACGCAGATCACTCCTACGTTTGCCTGCCGTTGCTGGCGCACGGCGAAGCGATCGGCATCTTGCACTTCCAGATGATCGAGCCGGGCGAAGTACCGCAGCCCGTTTTGTTGATGGTCGCCATGTTCACCGAGCAGGTCGGCCTATCGGTGGCCAACATTCGCCTGCGCGAAGCTCTTCGTAACCAATCGATCCGCGATCCGCTGACCGCTCTGTACAACCGACGCTTTCTGGAAGAAATGCGGCAACGTGAAACCCGCCGGGCAGTGCGTGCCGAGCAGGGCCTCAGTGTCATCATGCTCGATCTCGACCACTTCAAGAAGTTCAACGACACCTTCGGCCACGAGGCCGGCGACACCGTTTTGCGTGAGACCGCCGCATTCCTCTTAAAGAGCGTTCGCGCAGAGGACATTGTGTGTCGCTTCGGGGGCGAGGAATTCCTCGTCATCCTTCCCGTCGCCGATCTGAAAGCCACACAGGCCCGCGCCGAGCGCATCCGATCCAAATTGCACGACTTGAAGGTTGTGCATCAGGGCCAGGCGCTCGGAATGGTCACAGTCTCGGTGGGCGTGTCGGTGGGCGTGGCCGAGCTACCCCCGCACGGCACGATGCCCAAGGAGTTGATCGAGGCCGCCGATGCCGCGCTCTATCGCGCGAAAAAGGAAGGCAGGGACAGGGTGATGGTTGCGGACCCCGTGCCGCAACCCGCCCCGGCCCGACCGCAAATCATTGGGGTGAGTCAGCCTTAACCTCACCGGACCCTCATTTCCGTCGTCACCACCCCCTCAGCCCGCAAGCTGTTTCCCTGGATAGTGGTTTTATGTGACACTTGGACCCCAAGTAATCGAATCGACAACGAGGGAAAATGATCCGATCCAAACTAGGATTACTCGCCATTTCGTCTATCTTGTTCTGCAGTGCACCTCTGCTCTCCCAGCAACTGAACTCAAATTTTTCTCGCGACCCCCGGCAGCCCATCGATCAGCACTACACCGATCAGATTCACAAATACACCACCGATCCCTCTTTCATCTCTCCGTTGGTGGAATACCTTCCCGCCTCAAAAACCGTTCCCACTCCCGCCAAGGTCCTCGGCGACGTCTCCGGCGCGCCGGACATGCTTCCCTATGCCGAAGATGTGTACAAGTACTTCCGTCTTCTCGAGGCGAGCAGTCCACGTGTGAAGGTCTTCGCCATCGGCCACTCCGAGGAGGGGCGCGAGATGATCGCTGCCGCCATCGCCGATCCCAAGCTCCTCGGTGGCGCGAAAGAGAATGACGCGCGCCTAGCCCAACTTGCCGACCCGCGCACGATCAACCTCGACGATGCGAAAGCCCGCCAACTTGTCGACCAATCCTGGCCCGTCTACTACATCACCGGCACCATTCACTCTCCGGAAACCGGCGCCCCCACAGCCTTAATGGAACTCGCCTATCGTCTCGCGGTCGACGATGCCCCCTATATCAAGTACATCCGGTCTCACATGATCGTGCTCATTACTCCGGTCGTTGAAGTCGACGGCCGCGACCGTATGGTCGATATCTACAAGTGGCACAAAGCTCATCCCGGCCAGGATTGGCCGCGACTTCTTTATTGGGGCCACTACGTCGCTCACGACAACAACCGCGACGCCATGGCCATGACTCTCGATCTCACCCGGAACGTTCTCGACACCGATCTCGCCTGGCATGCGCAGGTGTTGCACGACCTGCACGAGTCGGTTCCATTTCTCTACGACAACACGGTCGGAGACGGACCCTACAATGCATGGGCGGACCCGGTCCTCGCTGACGAGTGGGCTGAACTGGGCTGGAATAATGTTGCCCAGATGCAGAGCTTCGGCATGCCTGGAGTCTTTACCCACGGGGACTTCGACACCTGGAGTCCCGGATATCTGATGTTCCTGGCTGGCATGCACAACGGCATCAGCCGCCTCTATGAAACCTTCGGCAATGGCGGCGCCGACACCGAGAAGCGCATCCTTCGCCCGGAAGATTACTCGCGCACCTGGTACCGTCAGAATCCGCCGCTCCCCGTAGTGAACTGGTCGCAGCGTGACAACAACAACTACGAAGAAAGCGCTCTGCTATCGACCCTTTCGTATTTCTCGCAGCACACCGGTCATTTCCTCGAAAACTACTACATGAAGAGCAAGCGGGCCATCGAGAAGCCATCGCTGGAAGGACCGGCCGCTTACGTGATTCCTGCCGACCCGGCCGATACGAATCGCCAGATCGAGTTGCTCAAAGTACTGAAGCGCCAGCATGTCGAAGTGGAACAATTGTCCGATGCTGTCACTTCCACCATCCCAGCTGAAAAACGCGCAGACAAGCCGAAGGAGCAGACCTTCCCGGCCGGCAGCATTATTATCCGCATGGATCAGCCCTATTCCCGCGTCGCGGATGCATTGCTCGATCGTCAGTTCTGGGCCGCTGCCGACCCACAGAAGCATCCTTACGATGACACTGGATGGTCATTCACTCACCTCTTCAACCTGAAGGTTGTCCGGGTGCTCGATGCTTCGATCCTGAAGTCCAAGATGGCGCACCTTGAGGATCCGGCGAGCCTTGCCGGCAAGGTTTCCGGCGCCGGCAATGTGCTTGCCGTCGCCAACACTGGGCAGGTTTCTCTCCTCCCACTGGTCTACAAGCTCAAAGGAGCAACCATCCAGGTCGCGGAAAAGTCCTTCGATGCCGAGGGCAAACACTTCGCAGCCGGCTCATTGCTGATCACCAACGCTCCCGAGGAGCGAGTCGGCGCGATCCTGCAAGATCTATCGCTCGACGCAACCCGACTCGCTGCAGAACCTTCTGTCCCCGCCCACACAGTAACCGCTCCGCGCGTCGCCATCATGCACACCTGGCTTGGCACGCAGACGGAAGGTTGGTGGCGTTATGCCTTCGATTCTTTGGGCGTGCCCTTCGATTACATCAGCACGCAGACGGTTGCGAACCAACCCGACCTCCGACAAAAATACGACGTTGTCGTCTTCGCACCCGTGGGCCGTTCTTCCTCGCTCGAAATTCTCAACGGCATTCCCATGTGGAACAATCCGATGCCGTGGCAGAAATCTGATCTCACTCCGAATCTCGGCGTCCTTGATGGCACACCCGATATTCGCCCCGGCCTTGGGTACGAAGGCCTTGCTCATCTGAAACAGTTCGTGGAGCAAGGCGGGCTCCTCATCACCTGCGAAGACACCGCGCAGTTCGCCATCGAAACCGGTCTTGCTCCCGGCGTCAGCGTTGCTCCCAAGGGAGACGCCCGTGTCGTAGGCTCTGTGCTCAATACGGTCTTCGTCGCCAGCGAACATCCGGTCGCTTTTGGCTACGGTTCCGGAGTTCCCGTCATCAGTGCCAACGCGATGGCGTTCAACGTAAGCAGCATACTCGGGCGTAATCCAGGTCGCGTTTTGATGGATCCCTTGACGGATCCCTTGGACCCCTATGCGAAACGCGAAACCGGTCGCGGCAGCGTTGAAGACAGCGACGTGCCCTTGGGCAGAACGATCGTCAAGCCCGAACCGCTCGTGAAGCAGCAGCCATGGGAACCAGCGCACTTAGATGAGGAACAGACCCGCAACAACCCACTCGTAATTCCGGTTCAGAGCCGGCCCGAGGTGATCCTGCGCTTCTCCGAGGGAAAGAGTCTCTTGCTTGATGGGCTGCTCGACAAGGGGTCGTCGATTGCGGAGCATGCCGTCGTGGTGGACGCGCACCTGGGCCAGGGAAACGTGCTGCTGTTTGGGAACAACCCGATCTATCGCGGCGAGACCCTCGGCACCTATGCGATGGTATTCAACGCCATTCTCAACTATCAGCACTTCGCGCACGAATCCGCACCGGCAGAGAAGAAGCCATAGTCAGGATCTCAGAGGGCCGGCTGCGGCGCTGCAATTGAAAAGCAAGAAGGCTCATCCGGCCATGGCGAGGACACGCTGCCCTTACATTCGGGCGGGCGCTGAATGCTCACTGTTCTTTGTAGCTTCTCGGCGCCATGATCTCGCTTAGAGAATCGTGGATTCCAGGAATCCGTTCCAGGTGCGGATAACGTATGCCTCCCGCATATGGAACCTCCCGAGTCTCCACCGAATCAAAGTTGCGAACTATGACTGAGATCTTGCCGTTTCGCGGATGCGCGATCGATTCGTTGAGCACGTCGCTGGAATAAACGCGCCCATCGACCGCGAGAATTGTCATATGCGGTCCAAACCCCGCGTCATAGGCCGGTGTCCCCGGCAGGACGTCGGAGATCGTTCCGTCTTTCTTCACGTACATTCCTATGGAATACGCCGCGTCATAACTGTCCGGAAGGACGGCTGCGTACACGCTGTTGGGCGTGGCGTTGTACACCAGCCGCCAGCCCGCAGCCTCAAGACCGTCGGTGGGTGGCTTGCTGTTCACCTGGTAGACGCGTGTTTCGAAAAAACCGTGCCAGTCATATGCACTGATCGCTGATAAGGAGGCCTCGACCTCATCCCGGGAATAGGGAACGACGATGGGCTCCGTATCCTTCTGGCCAAAAAAACTCCGCAGGAAATCGTCCAGCGAATGACGACCCTGGGATTGCTCGCGGATCAAAGTATCCGCCCGCAACCAGGTGAGTGCGCCCTCGTCGTAGTAATCCTGTCCACGCCGCAACGATGACCAGGCATCATCGACCGATCGCAAGACCCAGTCTTCCGTCGCCGTGTCGACCAGTGCGGTGGAAGCGCGAGCCGCTTGGTGCGCGAAGTTCGCAGCTACCCAGGCGAGATAGTCGCGCATGAACGCTTCGTCATTGAAGCCAGCGCGGGTCGCAAGAAGCATTCCGATGTATTGGTTCAGGCCCTCGTACACCCAAAGCAGCGAAGTTCGCTCTGGACCCTGGTAGTCGGGTTTCGAGTACAGCTCTGCCGGGCGCCGGTACTTCCCGTTCCAGGAATGCGATTGTTCGTGAGCCAGGAGCCAGCCGCCAAACTTCTCTAATTGATCCTTTTTTGATAGCCCTGCGTCGCCAACGCCCGAGTACGGCGAATCCTCGTGCTCAAGGCCGTCGAACGGCCGGCCCTCACTCTGCGACACCAGCAGGTGCAGGGTCATCCAATGCCGGAAGCCGAACATCGCCCGATCTTGGTCGACCAGCTTGCCGAACGTCGTTACCGCGTGCTCGTCGTCCGCTTTATCAACCGCTGCCTGGCTATCCCCGGTAATGTCGAGTTCCGCCGGCCAGGTTGACGCCAGTGGCACAGCCCGAAAAAATTCGCCGGCAAGAACCGGGGAATCGATTAGACGCTCCAGCGAAACAGGTGCAAACTGCAATCGGCTTCCCGTCTGATTCGTAACCAGGAGGGAACTTCCCTGATGCCAGTTAGCAGGCAGAAGGATCGACGGCTCGATCATGAGCTGGCGCTTGTCGATGCCGCGTGGATAGAGGACCACGGTGTTCCACGCCAACAGCAGTTGATGATCGGAGATTGTGTTCTCCAGCAACGTATCAAAGTCGACGCTGATTCGATTGCTGCCGGCCGGAACTTCGACGTGGATCGTGTAGATGTCCTCGGGATCACGCGTCCAGGGCAGGGTCATGTTCCCCGAATGCACGCGGAGCGTCACGAATTGTTGAATCGGACCGGTCGGCCCGTGCTCGCCGGGAATCCAGCGAGGATAAGCGAGAGCGAGCGCACCCGGCCGCACTCGAATTTCCTCATGCACAAAGGCGATACGTCGCGGCGCTTGTGTTTCGTCGACCTCTAGCGTCATGGCAGGCGTTGAACTCTCCTGCGCCGTCGTGATCATTGCGATCACAGTCATTGCCATCAGTGCCAGCACTACAGACTTCGGAGAGCGCAGAGTCATCGTGCAATACTCCAATCAGCTGAATCGGCGGCATCGCATGAGGGCAAGCTTCGCCTCTGTAGGGCCATGCCGCGCGCAATTATAGCCCGAGCAGTAACGCCCGGCCCGGACGCACGGTCGACCAAGCGGCAGTCAGATCCGGAAACTGCAATAAAAAAACCCAGCCGATTGGCCGGGCCTAATGTTGTATCGAAACTCTCGGAGTCAGCTGCGCTGTCCCGGTCCCTTGCTCTCGTCACTCGCGATGACACCGTCCTTAATGTGGATGACCCGGTGCGCATATTCGGCGATATCTCCTTCGTGGGTGACCAGAATAATGGTGTTGCCTTCCGCATGCAGGCGGTCGAACAGCGCCATGATTTCCACGCCCGTCTGCGAATCCAGGTTGCCGGTCGGCTCGTCCGCCAGGATGATCGAGGGCTTGTTCACCAGGGCGCGCGCAATCGCGACGCGCTGCCTCTGACCACCGGAGAGTTCGTTGGGCTTGTGGCTCATGCGGGCTTCCATGCCCACGGCCGCGAGCGAGCTCTTGGCGCGCTCCATGCGTTCTTCGGTCGGGATCCCGGCATAGATCAACGGCAGTTCCACGTTGTGTAGCGCCGTGGCGCGGGCTAGCAGGTTGAAGGTTTGGAAGACGAATCCAATTTCCTTGTTGCGAATGCGCGCCAGTTCATCGTCGTCCAGTTCGCTGACCAGTTGGCTATTGAGCCAGTACTTGCCCTGCGAAGGCGTATCGAGGCATCCGATCAGGTTCATCAGCGTCGACTTGCCTGACCCCGAAGGTCCCATGATGGCAACATATTCATTGCGCTCGATGCGGAGATTGACGCCGCGCAGCGCATGCACCTGCTGCTCTGATCCCATGTCATAAGTTTTCCAGAGATCTTCGGTGGCAATCATGGCCGATTCGGGGGATCCCAGATTCGTAGTGGTAGGCATGCTGAGAACTTCTGCGGTTGCCATTTTTTTCTCCTGGTCCGGTGCCACTGACCTCTCCGATCGTATTAAGGTTCAGTACGTTGCTGTTGCAGGCTCCGTTTTCTGAGACGCCGTGTTTCGAGACCTCGCCGGCTTGCCCTTTGGACGTACCAACCCGGCTAAGGTTATGACTCTTCTTCTTTTTTCGGGACCGTATTATCGATCTTCACGCTGCTTCCCGGCCGCAGCGTGCGCAAAACTTTGTAACTCCCAGTAATAACTTCGTCCCCATCTTTGACACCGTCGAGCACTTCCATGTCGGTCGTGCCCGTGATCCCCGTACTCACCGGAACGAAGATCGCCTTCTTGTTGCGGATGACGAAGACCCCCTGCACGTCATCCCCCTTTTTTGTCTTCGATGCAACTTCTGCGGCCGCAGGTGCCGCGGCATGTACCGATCCCGGCGGATTATTTTGCTGCTCGATCTGGTCCTTGCTACGCAGCGTCAACGCCTGGATCGGGATGGCCAACGCACTGCTCCGGCTTGCCGTCGTGATCTTGGCCGTGGTCGAGAGTCCGGGACGCAGGTCTTTCGGAGGATCGTTCAGCGTTACCACCACCTTGAAATCTTTGGCCTCTTCGCTCGCCGTCGTCGATTGTGAGGTCGAAACTCCGCTGGAGCGTACGATCGCGTTGTCCCCAATTTCTGAAACCTTGCCGTGGAAGATCTTTTTCGGGATCGCGTCAATCGTGACTTCCGCGGGCTGTCCCAGATGCACATTCACAATATCGGTCTCATCCACTTTTACTTCTGCCGTAATCACTGACATATCGGCAATCGTCATCAACGTGCTGCCCAAAGCGTTCTGGATGCCAATCACGACCGACTCGCCTTCCCGCACCGGCAGGTTCGTTACCACTCCGTCGTAGGGAGCGCTGTAGGTCGTCTTCTGTAGTACGTCGTTGACGCGCGTTAAGTTCGCTCGCGCTTGCGATACGTGCTTGGCCGCGGAGTCCTGCTGTGCCTTGGCTTGTGCCACGCGTGCTTGCGCTTGCGCCAGCCCGGCATCCGCGGTGCTCCAGGCATTCTTGCGCATGTCGAAGTCCGACTTCGCGATCAGCCCGTCTTTGAACAGATTCTGTGCCCGATCCCAGTCCTGCTTGTAGCGGTCGTAATCGGCTTGCGCCCGAACCAGGTCAGCCTGCGACGTCCTGAGCGCAGCATCGGCCGCCAATGCATCGGTCTCAGCCGCCTGCACCGAAGCCTGATTCGCTGTCACATCGGCGGCCGACTGCACGTTTTCCAGTTGCGCCAGCAATTGACCCCTCTTTACCTGATCACCCTCTTTCACATACAGGTGGGTGATCTTTCCGTAGGCATTGGCACCGATATTGACGTACGTCTTCGGCTTAATTTCGCCGGACGCGCTCACCACCGTGGCCAGGTCCTGCCGCTGCACCTTCCCGGTCTGCACCGTCACGACGTTCTTGCTGCTCTGATGAACGGTGAAACCGACGATGATCGCGAGCAAAAGCGCAATGCCTACGCCAATCGCTATTTTTTTCCAAGCTTTCATAATTCCCGTCACAGTCCGGGTAATTTATCCCTCACAGAAGGCCAAGTCCTGCGCCAGCCTGCAGTTACGCACAACGAACCCTCTTGTACGGTTTGGGTGACGGGCACACACTCCCTGGTACGATCCTGCCGCGAAGAAAGTTCCCGATCAGGAAGTAGGAGAAATGGCCGAGACCCGTTTCGAGAGGGGAGTGATAGCTACCGCCCCGGAACCACCCATTATAGCCCTGCCATACCGTTCTGGCAGTATGGATTTGGCAGCACAGATTTGGTAGGGTTCAGGCAACTCGGAACAATATCCCGCGCTTCTAAAAACACGGTTGGAGTACGTTTTTTGAGATTCTCGGGGCACGACTTAACCTTGCTTTCGCACGGCGAACAAGCCTAAAATAGGCAGACGGTAGTCTGGCAGGAGTCCCTCTCATGTTCCGGGTAGCTTCGTACCAAACAGTTCTCCGAGTTTCGCTTGTTTCCTTCGGTCTGTTGGTCTGTGGGGCTGTAGCCCAAGATCAGCCAGACGTGAAGTCCACCGACAAAGCCACCGCCGAGAAGCCTGTCAGCGACGTCGCTGGAGCGCCGCAGGTCAAGCCCGCGACCGACTCTGCCGGAACCCAGCAAGCTAAGCCTGCTCCTGACGCCGTCGATCCCCTGACCCGTCCTGTGAGTGAGAAGCAGCGCAAGAAGAACGAGCGCGCCTTCAAGCAGGAAGTGAGTAAGGTTTACAAGAAGTGGCTCGACGAAGACGTTGTCTACATCATCACCGACGAAGAGCGTGCCGCCTTCAAACAGCTCTCGAACGACGAAGAACGCGACAACTTCATCGAAGCCTTCTGGCAGCGCCGCGACCCCACACCTGACACCGAAGAGAACGAATATAAGGAAGAGCACTACCAGCGCATCGCCTACGCGAACGAGCATTTCGCTGCTGGCGTGCCCGGGTGGAAGACGGATCGCGGACGCATCTACATCGTTTTCGGCAAGCCTGATGAAACCGATTCTCATCCCTCAGGCGGAAGCTACGAGCGCCCCATGGAAGAGGGCGGCGGCGAGACCTCGACCTTTCCATTTGAAGACTGGCGCTATCGTTATATTGAAGGTATTGGCCAGGAAGTCATCATTGAATTCGTTGACACATGTATGTGCGGCGAGTTCCACATGACCCTCGACCGCTCCGAAAAAGACGCTTTGCTCATGACTCCGAACGCTGGCCTCACGCTCTATGAGCAGATGGGCATGTCGAACAAGGCGGCGCGCTTCCAAGGGAACGGACTAGAGCGTCTGGGCGCGGGTCCGGATAGTTCGATGCTCCAGACCAAGCAGTTTGACCGCCTCGAGCAGTTCGCCAAGCTGCAGGCCGCTCCCAAGGTCAAGTTCACCGATCTGGAAGAAGCCGTTAATTCGAAGGTCATCCTGAACCCGATGCCGTTCGACGTTCGCACCGACTTCGTGAAGGTTACCAGCGACACTGTGCTGGTACCGGTCACGATCCAGATGCGCAATCGCGACATCACATTCGTCAACAAAGACGGGATTCAGCGCGGCACAGTTAACATCTTCGCCCGCCTCTCTACCTTGACGGGCAAGATCGTACAGACGTTTGAGGACACAGTGCAGGTCGACGTACCCGCCGAGCTACTGCCCCGCACCGCAGAGAATGCCTCCGTCTACTGGAAGGCGCTGCCGCTGCGTGCCGGCCGCTACAAATTGAATATCGCCGTAAAAGACGTCAACGGTGACCGCAAAGGTGTATGGAGCCGCAGCGTTGTCGTCCCTGAATTCTCCGACGACAAACTTTCTACCTCCACTCTAATCGTCGCCGACGACATGGAGCCAGTTCCCACGAAAGCCATCGGTACCGGTATGTTCGTCATAGGAACCATGAAGATCCGTCCGCGGGTGGCCCCGGCAGACGGCAAGCCCGCTCTGTTCAAGAAAGACAAAGACCAGAAGCTTAATTTCTGGATGCAGGTCTATAATCTTGGTGTGGATGAGAAGACTCACAAGCCTTCCGCCACGTTCGAATACAACATCACCAATCTCGCAACCAACAAACAGGTGGTCCAGAAGACCGAAACCACCGATAGCATGGGCAACATCGGCGACCAGGTGACGCTGCAGAAATCGATCGTAGCCGCCAACCTGCAGCCCGGCACTTACCGTATCGAGATTAAGGTGAACGACAACATCTCGAAGCAGACCATTGATCCGTCAGCGGTGTTTGCCGTAGAGTAACTCCCTGCAATTTTCTCCCCAGGGGGTGGGGGTGGTGTGAGACTGCGTAACCTCGGAACTTGGGCAATCGTACTCGGTTTGTCGCTTCCTGCTTGGGGCGTGGACCGGCCCGGAGCGATCTCGGGATATGTTCGCAGTATGTCCGGCGCTCCTCAAATGGGCGCGGTCGTGCAGATTCTCGGCTCCGCCAATCGCACCTTCACCGTATTTACCGACGACGCAGGATTCTACGCCGCCACCGGTCTGTTGCCCGGTCTGTACACGCTGAAGGTCACGGCTCCGTCCTTCCTCCCGGCGCTGCGCGAGAAAGTTGGCCTTCGTCCCGGCGCAAGTCTCAACGTCAACGTCACCTTGAGCACTTTGCTGGGCGTCATGCAACTCGGTCCCATCCGCAATCTGCCGGACGACGACGACTGGAAGTGGACCCTCCGTTCGGTGGCGAATCGCCCCATTCTCCGCGTGTTTGACGATCCCACGCTGCCGACCGAGAAGGAAAGCCATGATTTGACCGGCACTCTTTCCTTCCTTGCCGGTTCCGCCGCCGGCGGCTACGGCACTGGATCGGACATGAGCACGTCGTTCACGCTCGAGCGTTCCGTCTTCGCCGATGGCCACCTTGCCTTCAGCGGCAACGTCGGCTATGGCGACGGTCTTCCCGCCGCCGTGCTGCGCTCCAGTTATTCGCGCCGCCTGATGAACGGCTCGACGCCCACCGTGGGTCTTACGGTCCGCCGCTTCGCGGCCTCCGATCCCAGCCTACACAACGCCGCGTTACAGGCGCTCGCTCTTTCCGCGTCCGATGATTTCTCCGTTGGCGATGTTCTCGAATTCAAGTTTGGCAGCGAACTCCAGACCATCCAGTTCCTGGGCCACGTCTCCGCATTCCGCCCCTACGGTTCCGCCGATCTTCATCTTTCGCCCGACACGGTTCTGGAATACGAGTACGCCACTTCCCGGCCTGATCCGCGATTGGAAAAGGGATTCGATTCCGCACCTGCCGACCTGAGCGAATCCAATCCGCGAGTCAGCCTGCTCAACTTTTCTCCTAAAATGGAGAGCGCGCATCATCACGAAATCAGCGTCTCGCACCGTGCGGGCAAGACCAACGTCCAGGTCGCAGCTTTCTCCGACCGCGTGGGCGATCCGGCGCTCACCGGTACTGGATTCACCACGGCCGCTGACGGGTTCCTTTTGCCCGACGTCAGTTCCGGCACCTTCACCTATACCGGACGTACCCTCGGTGCCGGCGGTCTGCGCGTCGTACTCCAGCGCAAGGTCTCGGCCGATCTGACTGCCACGCTCGACTATGCCTACGGCGGCGTTCTTGACTTGACCCGCTCCGACGTGTCTCTGCAGAACGCTCTGCCATGGATCACGACGCAGCGCCGCCACGCCCTCGCCGCCAAGTTGAGCGGCACCGCGCCGCGCACCCACACCAGTTGGATTGCCTCCTACCGCTGGGTCAATGGGTCCGCCCTCACTCCGGTCGACATGTTCAACGCGTCGCCCGGTCAAAGCGATCCGTTCCTGAACATCTTCGTCCGCCAGCCAATTCCCGCCATGGGCGGCCACGTGGAAGCCATCATCGACCTGCGCAACCTCTTGGCGCAGGGATACGTACCCGTGCTTGGTCAAGATGGCCAAACGGTCTATCTGGTCCAATCCGCCCGCTCCGTCCGCGGAGGCGTAGCGTTTACGTTCTAACCCCAGCTATCAGCTCTCAGCCGTTAGCCCTCAGCCAGAGATCAAAAGATTTAAGACAAGGCCAATCCTCTTGTGGAGTCATCCTGAGTGAAGCCGTTTTTCAGGTGAAGCGGAGGATCTCGAGGCAGGATCTGAATCTGTGTACTGAGTATCGAGTATCGTATTTGTAAAATCTATGGCCTCCATTCATAACTCCATGGTTGACTGTGGCGATCGGCTTTCGGTAATGTTTCTCAGCTAACTTTGCGGAGGCGGGGCGGCGCAACTTCTTAGTATGCAAGGAATTGCAAGCCACCCCAGATGTCACGGAAATAATTCAGAACCTCCCATAAAAGCAACCACCACTTCCCTAGAAAACAGAGCCGTTTCAAGGAGCCTAAATGAGAGCGCGCATCATCCTGGTGTTTGTTCTACTGGCCGCAGTGAGCCTGTCGGCACAGACCTTTCGCGGGACCATCCTCGGCACCGTGACCGATCCATCCGGCGCCGTCGTCCCCGGCGCGAAGGTGACGGTGAAAAACACAGGTACCGGGCTTGAGCGCTCCACCGAAACCAGCCCCGACGGCAGTTTCTCGCTGCCCGAGTTGCCCATCGGCACCTACACGGTGACCGTGACCCAGAGCGGCTTCCAGACCTTCGTCGCCACGGGCGTCACGGTCGACGTTGCCTCCGATCGTCGCGTCGACGCCGCCATGAAGACGGGAGCAATTTCAACCAGGGTTGAAGTTTCAGGCGACTTGTTGCCCCAGGTGGAAACGACCTCCGCCGAACTGGGCGGGACGCTGACCGCCGACACCATCGAGAGCCTCCCCGTCAACGGACGCGACTACCAGAAACTCATCTATCTGAATCCCGGCGTCGCCGGCTCTCCAGACCAGATTTCGGATTCGCCCGGTTCTTACGGAACGTTCTCCATGAACGGCTCGCGCGGTCGCGCCAACAACTTCCTGCTCGACGGCACCGACATGAACGATGGATACCGCAATGATCCGGCGATCAACGAAGCCGGCGTGTTCGGCGATCCCGCGACCATCCTGCCCCTCGATGCTGTCGCGGAACTGAAGGTAATCTCCAACTACGAGGCGGAGTACGGACGCAACAGCGGCGCCGTGATCGATATCGTGACCAAGAGCGGCACCAACGCGCTGCACGGCTCTTTGTTGGAATATTTCCGCAGCGGCAAGTTGGGAGCACGCAACTACTTCAACTTTGATCCCGCTCCGAAGAGTCCGTTCAATAACAACCAGTTCGGTGGAGCGCTCGGCGGCGCCATCGTGAAGGATAAGACCTTCTTCTACGCAGACTATGAAGGCCAGCGCGAAAATGGAGGGCAAGCGGGAGTCACCTGCGTGCCCGACCCTGCGGTGATTGCCGCCTCAGAGACCGCGATCACGGGCCTCGGCGACACGGTGAATCCCATAATGACCGCACTTCTGGCGCGTAATCCGTGGCCGACGCCCAATATCGCCGGGGCGGTCAGCGACGGGAACGGCTGCAGCGCTTCCAATCTTTCCACCTCCACCGCCTTCTTCAATCGTGTCGACAGCTTCATTGGCAAGATCGACCAGAACTTCAATACAAACAACATGCTGACCGGGCGCTACTACTTCGGGGACAGCAGCCAGAGCTTCCCGTTTGCACAGTTGTCCGGTGGCCTTCTGCCAGGTTTCAATACCGTCACCCCGACACGCGTGCAATTGGTCGCCATCTCTTATGTGAAAGTCATCAACTCCAGCCAGGTGAATGAAGCCCGTCTGGGATGGAACCGTTTCGCCGAAGGCTTTTTCCCTCAGGACCAGAGCTTCAACCCGAACTCCATCGGGTTGGACACCGGCGTGGGCAACTATGATGGTGGCCTTCCTGCGACCAGCGTCGGCGGCTTCTCGCAAATCGGCGCTACCAGTTCCATACCGCGTAACCGCGTCGATTCGAACTGGCACTTCGTCGACAACTATTCGTGGAAATCCGGCAAGCATGAAGTCAAATTCGGATACGAGTTCCGCCGCACTACCATCATGCAGGTGATCGACCACAATTTCCGCGGCACTCTCAGCTTCGGCAACGATGTGACTAGTCCTAACTCTCCCACGGTCACGCTCACTGCTCTCGAAGCTTTCCTGGAAGGCATTCCCGATGGCGGGGCTCAGGTCACTGGCAATTCCCAGCGGCATACTTACCAAAATAGCGACGGGCTCTTTATCCAGGACAGCTTCCGCGCAACTTCCCGCCTGACCCTGAACTATGGGGTGCGCTGGGATTATTTTGGTGTGACTGGAGAAAAGAGCGGACTCTTCTACACCTACGATCCAGTCAGCGACAACAATGTTCCCACCAGCCAGCTGTATGGCAAGGACTACAACAACTTCGCTCCTCGCCTTGCATTTGCCTACGATGTTACCGGCAAAGGTACGACCGTGGTTCGCGGCGGATGGGGACTGTTCTACGACGCGTTCTCGCAAGACATGTTCCTCGGGCACCTGCCGTGGAATTGCATTTTCTGCCCTGGCCCGGCGTATCCCGGCTTAGGGCCGCAAGCACTGGCAACAGGTTCCGTCTCCGGAACTCCCTTTGTTGCGGGAACGCCAGTGTATTCGGGATACGGGCCGGAAGGGGATTTCTTCTCCGTCGATCCGAAGATGCGCACGCCTTACATCCAGAACTTCAATCTGAACGTACAGCAGCAGATTGGTAGCAAGACGGTCTTGCAGGTCGGGTATGTGGGATCGAGGGGAACGAAGCTGTTCCAGTTCTTGGACATCAATCAGCCCACGCAGGCACAAATCACGGCCGCCGATCTGGCTTGCGTTCCGGACCACGCGGCAAATCCGCCAGTATATTGCCCGATCGGCTATGGCGTTCCCCGCACGGTCGCCCCGAATTTCTTCTACTTGAACCAGGAGAGGTCAGCAGCAAACTCTCTTTATAATGCATTGCAGGTCAGCCTTCGTACGAGTGGATGGCACGGCCTGACCTCGCAAGCCAACTATGTCTGGTCCCATTCAATCGATACGGCCAGTGATCTCGAAGACTTCGAGCCCAATCAGGCGCAACCGCAGAACAGCACATTCCCCGCTGGCGATCGCGGGAACTCCAGCTTTGACATTCGTCAGCGCTTCACCTGGAACTTCACCTACCAACTTCCCAAGATGGGTGGTGCCATGCCCAAGCTGAAGAATGGCTGGGGCTTTGACGGAGTAGTGAACTTGCAGGAGGGGCAACCGTGGCACCTGAACTATGAATTCCAGGGCGACTATTCTGGAGCAGGCGAAGGTTTTGATCGGCCCGATCAGATCTCGACTCCGCAGTACTCGCCACATAATCCCTCGCAGTATCTGAATCTGTCATCATTCGCCGCGCCCTGCACTTGGGGAAACCCTCAGGGGAACGATGGCACTGCAGACGAAACCAACTGCGTACCGGGTACGCGCCACTTCGGCAGCCTGGGTCGCAACTCTCTGAAAGGTCCAACCTTCAAGGAGTTCAACTTCTCCGTATTCAAAGACACAGCGCTGACGGAGCACATGGTCCTAACGCTTCGCGCCGAGTTCTTTAATCTTCTCAACCATCCCAATTTCTCCAATCCGCTGCTGCCGAATTTCATTGGCAATGTCGGCGCCCCGGATGCGGCCACTGGTCAGCACAGCGGCTACTACTCGCTCACCGCAACTGGCGACGTAGGCATCGGCAACCCGTTCCTCGGCGGAGGCGGTCCGCGTGGCGTGCAGTTCGCTGCGAAGATCACCTTCTAAACAGTGTGAGCTTTCAACCCGGCCCCTGCTTCGGCAGGGGCTGTTTCTTGCAGCGCGGAAAACCCACAGTGCTTGAGAAGTCAGCCTTGCGCATAAACCCCCGGAGTGCAGACCATCACGCCCACCCTTGCCATCCGATCATATGCATGCAGTTAAGTATTTTGTTTGTAATGGCTTGGCGGTATCCGATTGACCCGGAGGTATTGCGGATTCCGCAGCCACCCGAACCCGAAACCCGGAACCTTGAAACCTTGAAACCCTGAAACCCTGAAACCCTGAAACCCTGAAACCCGAAACCCTGAAACCCTGAAACCCTGAAACCTGAACCTCCTCCCTCCCGTCCCAAGCCTTTCGTCACCTCGTCCCCCGATTACGCCGATGTTACCCTCATCTCGTAATCCTCCCCACTAAGCTCTGTTCCGGAGATCCTTCGATGCGTCGCTCCAGTTTCATGAAGACGTACGCCGTTCTCGTTCTCGCACTCTGTCTCGCCGCGCCTGTGTATGCGCACCACGTGAAGAGTCAATCCAGCACGCTGCCGGTTACGACGTCGTCCCCCAAGGCCCGCGAGCTTTACGAAAAGGGAATGCAGGACTACGAGAATCTCTATCTGGAACGCTGCAACGAAGACTGGCGCGCGGCTGTGAAAGAAGATCCCAACCTCGCCGTCGCGTGGGCTTGGATTGCCTTTAACAGCGGCAATCCCCAGGAAGTTAGCGAAGCTCGCGCCAAAGCTAAGGCCCTCGCGCCTAAGCTGACACCCGGCGAACAACTGATGGTTGCGTGGATCGCGAAAGTACAGGAGGGCGATTTCCTCGCCGGCATCACCGCCATGAACGACATGCTCGAGATGTATCCCCACGACAAGCATTTGCTCTATCTCGCGGGCAACTGGCTGATGGGAGAAAATGGCAACGACCAGGCGCAGCGCATGATGGAGAAGGCGCTGGCGATCGACAAGAACTTTCCCGCCGCGCTGAACGACCTCGCTTATGTCGAAGCTCGCAATCGGCAGTTTGCGAAGGCCTTCGCCGCCATGGATCGCTACACCCTCCTGCTTCCTAAAGAGCCCAACCCGCAGGATTCGTACGGAGAATTGCTGCGCATGGCCGGGAACTTTGAAGGCGCGCTCACGCACTATCGCGCCGCCCTCAAGATGGATCCCGACTTCGTGAGTTCGCAACTCGGTCTCGGTGATACCTACGCGCTGATGGGCAACGAGGAGCAGGCTCGCGTGGAATACGACAAGGCCATCCGCTACGCCCATACTGAAGCTGACCGCCTGACCTACGGCATACAGAGGGCGATGACCTATGTCCGTGAAGGCAACTATGCCGAAGCCGATAAAGACCTGCTGGAAGTGGCCGAAAACGCCCACGCCAAGGAGCAAGATCTGCAAGAGGCACAGGCGCTCCGCCAGATGGCCGAATATCAGGCCGACGACAACGTTGCCATCAAGCACCTGAAACTGGCCGAGGAATCGCTCAGCCACCGCGCTACCATCTCCGCCGGGGACCGCGACGAGGAACTGTCGCGCATCCTTCGCATTCGCACCGTGCGTGCCGCTCGCGCCGGCAACCAAGCGCTGGCCGATCAGTCCCTGCATCACCTCGAGACTCTGGCGACCGGTAGCCGCAACCGAGTGATCCAGAGCTCGTACCACGGCGCAGCCGGAACTCTACTGATCGACCAGAAGAAGTATGAAGAGGCTATCGCACACTTGGAAGAAGATCAGGACAACCCGTTCACCATGGAATTGCTGGTGCAGGCCTACTACCAGACCTACCAGCCGGACAAGGTGCACGAGATGGAAGTAAAGCTCCGCGGCACCAACGTGCCCACAATGGAGCAGGCCTTGGTGGTTCCAGCAGCCCGCTCCAAGCGGCCTACCAGCTAATCCCGATTTGGAATCCGGGCTCCCCGCGGGGCCCGGAACTCCTCGCCCAAATTCCAGCCCTTGGTGTACAGTAGGTGGGCACTTCGCCCACATGAAAGCTGACAGCGAACGCCGCGCCGGAACCCGCATCGCTACTCGCGTTCCCACGCGTGTGCGTAATTCTCACGGTGCGGATCATGCCGCCCAGACCCGCGACGTCAGCGCCAACGGAATCTTCCTCTATACCAAGTCCCGCATGGAAAAGGGAACTGACGTCGAATTGGTCCTGATCCTTCCTCCCGAACTCACCTCCGGCGAGAAGTGCTGGGTGTGCTGCCAGGCGACGATCGTCCGAGTCGAGGAAGAGGGCCCAGAGTTTGGCGTCGCAGCCCAGATCCGCCGCATGGACATCCTCCCCGAAGCCGCCGTCTAGCGGTGGAATTTGGAGACCGTTTTGCGGAAAGCCGCAGCAGAATCTCCCGAAAGTGCCCTACGGTGTGGAAGCCAATCTTAAGTTCGATTAATATATCCGTAAATCTATAAGAAAGGGCTTCCCATTGCATGAGTTCCGGTGCAATAATGGCGGCCCTAGAATTGCTCTCGCTAATTTCAGGTTCCCAGGTGGGCCCAGTATGTTCATTGAAAAACTGGCGGCTGGTGTGGTGCAAGTGCAAACACCCATCGGTCCGCGCTACGTGATGCCTTCATTTCTGCAGCGGGTGTACCTGCTGTGGATGTTTCGCAATTTTCCGATTCTTCCTCACGCCGTTCTCAACGGGCGGCAGCAACGCATGATCGATCGCATGTGCAGCGAGCAACGTTTTGCGTCGATGGCTTACGCCGACGGCATGGATGAAGCGCCGGTGATCGGCACCGTCGAACATCGTCCGCCGGTCGGAGCCGAGCAGTTGCCACCGCGCCGTCCGGTAGCAAGGGACGCAAGCGGCCTAGCCGCAGAAGTCCGCCAGCGTTCCTGATTTGCAGGTGAGTGCGCTCGCGACGCGGAGTCGCCGCTGGTCAGCGTTAGGAATTTTCACGCCCCTCCATTTTCCTGCGCGGTGCGAATTTGCGGCGAAGATTGACCCGGCGGAGGATTGCCACTTCCGTTGGCCGTCCCTCGTTTCGGAGAAATTGGCTGGGACATTGGCCGAAGGGTCGCATCCAGAAAGCCCGAGTGGATGCTATAATTTTTGTTCGTCCTACCAGCCAAAATCCCCACCGTGGGCGCGTAGCTCAATTGGCAGAGCAACTGACTCTTAATCAGTAGGTTGTAGGTTCGATTCCTACCGCGCTCACCATCTTTTCAAGCACTTGCATCGACCCGCCATCCATTCCCTTCGGTACTCTCTTGGTAGTGTGGCTGTTTTTGTGGCTGTTGCTACGTCACATACTTCTGCTGATTCAAGCGATCGATGACGACTTTGATCTGCGCCGTTTCCGGGTGCAGATAGCCCATCGTCGTCGTGAGACTCTCATGCCCCATGACTTCCTTCACCAGTCCCGGATTTTTGGTCTCTGCCATGGCGACTGTGCCGAACGTGTGCCGCGCGCAGTACAGTTTCAGGGCATCCGGAATTTCGAGCTTACGAGCAACGCTTCTGAACATGTGCTCTAGTCCGCTCAGTCCGATGTGGCCCGAGCGAGACTTCTTAGAAGGAAAGACCCAACCTTCTCGTCGACGTGACTGTTCGTGCTGGACGTCTCTGAGCAGGGTAAGAACGCGCTCGCTCAATGGCACGGGACGACGAGCTTTGCGTGTCTTGCCCCTGGGGTTGAAATAGAAGGCGCCTTCCCAGTTGATCGTTTCCCAGCGCATCCTGACGACTTCCCCGTTTCTCAGTCCAGAGTCCAGCATGATGGTCAGCACATCTTTCAACGGGCGTTTGCATGCTGCCAAGAGTCGTTTCTCATCCTCGACAGTGACCATTCGGTCCCTGGGGAAGACTTTGACCGTCTTGATCCTTGGCACTTCACGAAGCACCTTCCAATCACGGGCTTTACCCAACATACGGCGCAGCGTCCGAATGGCACAGTTCCGGCTGTGGGGCGATTCGTGAAATTTTGTGGTCTCAACGTCATCGGCCGTGATTTGATCCATTCGCATCCCGGACAACGGGGTCTTCAGGATCAAACGCCGGCCGTTTTTGTAATCAGCCTTTGTGTTCTCGGCGAGCGTCGTTTTGTCGAGCCACTCAACGAATTGCTTACCGAACTCGCGCACCAGCGGTACTCGTTTGGGCCGCAAAGACTCTCCTGCCTCTGCCGCAACCCGTTTTCTAGCCTCGACTCGCTCTGCTTGCTTCTGGTTCTTGGTTTTGGTGCTGCCGCGGTAACGCCTTCCATTGATATAGAAGAGGTAGTACCAGACATCACCCCGTGGGTAGATAGACATTCCGTTCCTCCCTGCTTGCGCGCACAGAGGAAACACGGACGCTAGATCGGATGAACTCATCCAGATCGGCTATATCATACAGCGCGCGTCCACGGGGTTTGTAGAATCTCGGTCCTCCACCTTGGGATCTCCATACGCGCAGCGTGCTGGCTGGAATGCCTGAATATTCGGCTGCCGCCTTTGTGCCCAAGAATCGCTTCTCGTTGCTTCCGGTTTTCGCTGTCACAACGGACCTCCATATGCACCGCTTGTAGAGCAAATCGAGAATTCAGTCAAAACTTGCATAAGGGCTGCAGCAGCTTTCCTCAGGCGAGGAACCACGCCGATTTGACCGAAATTTCATTCGGGCTTAGCTTGTTCACGTTCAGGACCGGAATTGAGGTCGGACAGAACGGAGCAGCAGTGTTTTCATCTCTCGAAGAACTCGCCGAAAGGCTTCACGCTGCCGGCTATATCGCCGATTCGGTCGCTACGACTACGGTGTATCTGGCGGCGAGACTCCAAAAGCCGTTGCTACTGGAGGGCCCTGCCGGTAGTGGAAAGACTCAATTGGCATATGCGGTTGCGGATGCAGCCGACACCATAGTTGAACGTCTGCAGTGCTATGAGGGCATCAACGAAGAGAAAGCCATCGGCAAGTTCGATGAGCCTCTTCAAAGGCTTTGCGTTGAACTCAAAGCCAAGTCTGTCAGCGTTGATTGGGAATCCCTGCGGACGGAGTTGCACAGCTTGCACTTCTTCGGCGCAGGCCCACTTCTGCGCGCGTTGCAGTACAAAAGGCCTTGTGTCCTGCTGATCGACGAGCTGGACAAGGTAGACCACGCGTTTGAAGCCTTGTTGCTCGAATTGCTCAGCGTGTGGCAGTTGAGCATTCCGAAGCTGGGCACGATCGAAGCCAGAAGCATTCCCTTCGTCGTGTTGACATCGAACGAAGAGAGGCGCATCGGCGATCCACTGCGCCGACGTAGTCTCTATCTTCGTGTTGAACACCCCACCGCGGAGCGCGAAGCAGAGATTGTGGCGCTGCGAACACCTGATTCCACGCACGAATTCCATGCCGGTATGGCGGGGCTCGCCAAGGCTTTGCGTGGATGGAGCATGGAGAAACCGCCCTCGGTCTCGGAAATTCTGGATCTCGCCCAGGCACTCAAAGTTCTAGGAAGTGAACAAATTACGCCGGAGATGAGAGATATTCTCCTGCCTTTGCTGGCTAAAACCGAGGCGGATCGACGCAAGCTGCTCTTGCGGGATGGGTTTGCCAGTTTGATCTTTGACGCTCAGCAGTACAGCGCCGAGGCTCTTCGAGGGATAGCAGCGTGAGGACGGCACTCATCTTCGCTCAAGTGCTTTCAGCAATTTCGATTTGCTGGGCACAAACGACCAAACCACAGGAACGGTTTGAAGCCGAGTACTACGTCGCAGCCTACGCGCAACGTTACAAAGTGCCCGTCGCGTTGGTGCGTGCCATTGTCGAGCGCGAGTCGAACTGGCAACCATGCGTGGTCTCACCTAAAGGCGCGGTAGGGCTGATGCAGTTGATGCCTGCGACGGCCACGCGGCTGGGAGTAAGAGACCGCTGCAACCTCGAACAGAACATTTCCGGAGGCATCCGCTACCTCGCGTGGCTGATGCGATTGTTTCACGACGATCTGAGGCTTGTCGTTGCCGCTTACTATGCCGGCGAAGACGTAATTGGCAGACGAACCCTCGCCTATCGGAATCCCGATGTAGTCACCTATGTAGCAAGGATCAGAACAGCTTACCTTCGCGAAACAAGAATCAATCCAAGAACCACGAATCACCAGTTCGGAAAGAGATGTGAGATGAAAATTTGTTTGAGTTTGGTGTATCTGATAACGATCGGGCTCCTGTTCCACCACATCACTCTGGCGCAAGCTGAGCTTCCGCAGGCGCGAATCGTGAATTTGAATGTCGACCCGGAACAGGTTGTGGTCTTGCATCTCCGGCCTGGATATGTCAGTTCGGTGCGAGTGCTAGAAGAGGTCAGTTCGGTCGTGCTTGGGGATCCGGGATCCTTTAAGGCTGAACACTCCGATGCTGAGCCGCAGTTGGTGTTTTTCAAAGCAACCAGCGTGAAACCTGCGGAAACCAACGCCCTGATCACGACCAGAGGGGGCCATGAGATCTCACTGAGCCTGGTGAGCCAAGGCAAGGCAGACCGCAGCGAACCCGTGGACTACGTCCTCTACTGTGAGCGCCCCCGCAGCTTCCTAATTGCATCGACTCATCCCATCTTTGTGGTCGGCGAAACAACAGAGGACGTTGCTACAAAGAGTCATCCAGCCAGTACTCCCCAAGAAAAGATCGGCAGCCCGAAAGAGGATTTGCTCAGGGCGGAGCGGATTGAGAATCCACACTGGGAAGGAAAGCAACTGCAGGTCGCGGTAGGGCAGGCGCTCGAGAAGGAGCAACAGATGGCCGTCCCGTTCGCCGTTCTGAACTCTTCTGCACGGACCATTGAAGTACTGCCGCCGCAAATACAGCTTTCGGGGACATCAAAAGGCAAGCATCGAAAAGCGATTAAGGCTGAGCCTGTGGCGATCAAAGATTATTGGATCACCTCGCGCAGGCTCGCGACCTGGGGCGAGAGCCGATGGCATCGTTGTGTTCGATCGCCCCACTTTCAAGGAGTCCAGCGAAAGGCTCCTGCTTGCGGTGGCCCAGGCAGAAGAAGTCGATCGTCCTGTGCTGGCACCGATTGCGTTTGTGGCTCCGGTCTCGGGAGGTGCAAAGTGACTCGTCCCAACGGACACGGCGACAACGGCCACGCCGGAGCGATTCAGGAACCAGCAGGAGATGAAGTCCTCAACGACGTGCTACTTCCCCCTGCGCCTGCGTCCATTCCACTCCTGGAGGTCGCGACAAGAGCAAAACAGAGAGCCAAGCAGCAGATCCAACAGAACCGGTTCGTAATCATGGGAGCTGGAGCGATCGTCATCGCCCTGCTGATCTTCGTTGCTACATCTATGCCTCATCGAGGAGCGCCGCAGATAGTGAAGAGTCGTGCTACCAGTGCTACTGATGACTTGGCTTTGGAGAACGGCAACGCAAGCAATGACAAGAGCCTGTTTCCGGTCACCGATTCTGACCGGCCCGTCACAAAGGAATCTCATGAAGGCTTCCTCAACGAACGAGATCTACAGCGAACTGCAACCAAGTCGGCGGCGAGGGCGCCGGGGGCGGGCGCGGCTGGAACGTTGGGATCGATACCGCCTTTCGGAGAGCAGCAGGCATGGCAAGCGCCACCCTATCAGGCAGGCTCGGGTACTGGCGGTGCCGAGGCTCCAGACTTGGGTAAAGCAGAGCGCGAGGCCATGGAGAAGGCTTCGTTGATCTACGTGCGAAACGTCTCTGCCAACTCAGCCAGCACTCAGGTCCGGGACATCAATAATTCAGCGCCGGAACTGGGATTGGGTCTGGCGACTGGCACTCGATTGCGCGCCCGTCTGGAATCAGCTGCTAGTACCGCGGTGCGAACACCTGTCCTGGCTGTGATCGAGTACAACTATGAGCGGGATGGAGAGATTGTTATCCCTGCGGGAGCAAAAGCGGTTGGCCACATCCGTAACGGAGATCGTTCAGGTTACGTTGACGTCCAGTTTGATTCTCTGCTGATGCCGGATGGTGCAGTCGTTCCCATCGAGGCTGCCGCCACGGATTTATACCTGCGGCCGCTCAAAGGAAAAGTGGAGGGGAAGAACACGGGAAAGAATGTCCTAGTCAGGTCGCTGTCAGGAATCGGGCAAGCCGGGGCGATGTTGGTGGGTCAAGGCAGTCTGAACCAGCCGCTAAGCGAGTCGGACCTAATGCGGGAGCGCGTCAGCAACAATGTCGGCGAGGCTGGAGATGAGGAGGTTTCCCGATTAGCGATCACCCAGCACATCGTGGTGACGATTTCGGCGGATACTCCGATCTACGTGGTCCTCGAGCAGACACCCAAGGCTAGTCAGGGTCCCCTGCAACCAAGCGGGCGGGGCGTCCCTACATCCAACTCCACCAATGTTGAGCAACTGCGGCAGTTATTGCAGTTGCAACAGGAACTGAACCAACCGACAGCAAGCAACCAACCGGCGCAGTAGACGAGCGGTTCTCTGCTACGAAGAGTCGGCGGGAGCGTGCGTCGGCTGCGCCTGCCCAAGCGTGCTCCCTGCAAACTCGGTCACGAGTCGGCCATGACTCGCCCGCAGTCGGCACCCAGCCAATGTAATTCCCAAACCTCCCGGAACGCGACTTCTGGCCGGCGTCGAAGTCGCCGCAATCAAGTGTTGCATCCACTCCGTCTTGACTCAGGCAGAAGAAGCAATCGCTATCGCCGCCTCTCTCCATGGTCACGCACGCCGCGACAATGGGCGCTCCGTAGGCCCTAGCCGCGGGCGATCGCTACTGAGTCGGCTCGCGGTCCGGGCCAGGCTGTGGACCGGCTTCCCGTCCGGAAGACCCGCTGAACTGTCACGCAGGCCAAGTAAGGGAGCAAGACACCACAGGCCACACCGCAACGCGGCGTGTACTTTATTGGTCCAGGACCGGTAACCGGACTTGGGGAGGACGCAATGACCCAGTATCCCGACGAGCCGGGGGCATGGTGGACCGAGTTTCCAGGAAGCGGCAGGGCCGCCTGGGCCACCCCGTCCCCGTCCTCTCTCGGTGATCCGGCACCGGCACGGGACGGCGTAAGAGACAGTGTGTCAAGACGGGCGCTTAAGCGCAGGCTGGTGCTCACCCCTGGCAAGCGCGAGCGCGCCAGGCGCGAGGAATTGGCAGAGTGGAGGCGCCAGAGAATAGCCGCCATCCGTGAGCCGTCGCTGAAGTCAGGCGTGATAACGGTGGGCTCGGGCTTCGGGGGCACTGGCAAGACTGACGTGGCGGTGACGCTGGCAGCCATCTACGCCGCTGCGCGGCCCGCCGACCGGGTGATACTCGCCGACAGCAATGACGACATGCCGCATGGATACATCAGGCTGGGGGGCGCGACAGTTGAGCAACTGCCGCAGCGCCAGCGGCCACTTTCGATTCGAGGCTTCCATCAAGCCTGCGTGGAAGGCCGCATCAATGTCTACGCTGATCTGCGCGATGCAGTCGCGTGGTTGCAGGGTGTGGCGGTGATTCGCGGCGACACCGCGGATGAGTCTGTCGGAGTCGATTTCGGCGAGCAGGAGTACCTGACCCTCCTGGAATTTCTCCAGTGCATGTCCAACATCGTCATCAACGACGGCGGGACAGGATTGTTCGCCAAGCTCCAGGTCGGAACGCTCCTGCACGGCGACAAGTACGTCTTCGTGACGGAGGCTTCGCAGCTCGGGTTCTGGTCGATCGGCCAGGTGTTCAGCCGCTACCGGAACTACGAAGGCGAAAAAGAGAGGCCACTGACCGAACGGGAAAAGAAACATCTGAACGCGCTCATGGACGAGGCGACGGTCGTCGTGGACAAGTTCGCCGCAAGCGACCCGGAGCAGGTCCACTGGCTCGCTAAGATCCGCGAGAGCTTTGAGGGGACGCAAGTGTCGGTGGTGGCGACGCCCTGGGATCAGGCGCTCGCCAACCGCGTGCCATTGAATCTCGGCGCTGTGGCGAGCTCGACGCTCGACGCCAAGCTGGCCATGGCCGAAGTGGTGCTGCGCAGCGCCGACCGGGCTAACCGCAGGCGCCAGGGCCTTGCCGAGGGGGAAACAGGGATTCTGGCCACGACCACTGGGATTCGGCCGAGCCGCCACGTTGGCTCTCGGAACCTCTGCCACCGGATGC
>CAVVXZ010000023.1:0-75216 GCA_963752175.1 uncultured Acidobacteriaceae bacterium | reverse complement strand
TCATTTCAGGTTCCTGCGCTCGAAGATCAGCACTGCTCCGCTCAACGCCATCGCCGTATAGAACAACGCGTAGAGCGTGTTGTGCAGGATCAGTTGCGCACTCATCGGTTGCTGATGCGCCACCGCACTGATTACATTGAGCGCCGAGAAATTGGGTACCATGTAGGCCGCTGCGGTTGTGAACCAGCGCGTCACACCATGCGCCAGAGCGGCGAATCCGCGAAGATCGTCCGCGAAGCTTCCAATCACGAAGAGCGAAAACGCAAAAACCGCCGACAAGAGCGGGGAAGAGAACGAGGAAAACAGCAGGGCCAGCGAACAGATAATCAGGAATTCGAGGATGATGAAATACAGCGCCACCAGGATCAGCGCGTCCGGCTTCGAGAATTTATGCGCGACGTACAACAGCGCGCCAAATACTCCAATCGCCATGAAAAATGCGTTTACAACTAGCGTTCCGGCCAGCCCGAAGAACTTGCCGACAATAAACTCCCAGCGGCGCACCGGCCGTGACAAAACGGTATACAGTGTGCGCTTCTCGATCTCCTTCGAGACTAGCCCGATGCCGATGAAGATGGCAATCACGACGCCGAACAGCGACACTGCGGTGAGCCCGAGGTTAATGACCACCAGGCGCTCGATGTCGATCGAAATCTGGCCTACGAAAATGGCTGCGCCCGAAAGCAGCAGGGCGAACGCGATCAGGTTGTAAAGCACGCGGTCGCGCACCGCCTCGCGAAACGTATTGCGGGCAATGTGAAGGATGCGCGCGCTCATACCGCGGTCCCCACTGTCTTTCCCGCAGGAGTTTGCGAGCGCTGCAACTTTTCGACGAAGTAAGCCTCCAGAGAAGTGCGCAGCGGAGTGATCGCAATCAGGCGGATGCGTTCGCGGCGCAGCGCGTCGATGGCCGCGTCCTGCTGATTCTCCGGGAGCACCGCGCGAACCGTGTCTCCGGTGACATGGCTCTCCGCGCCCAAGGCTTTCATCGAGGCTGGAATTTGCGTGCCTTGCCAAATGACTTCCACCTTGCCCTGAACCGTCGACGTCAAGTCTTCCACCGCGCCCACGCCGCGCAATTCGCCTTTGTGGATGATCGCCACGCGATCGCACAGTGCCTCAGCGTCCGAGAGAATGTGGGTCGAGAAGAATACCGTCTTGCCTTCCTGCTTGAGTTGCTCCATCAAGTCGCGAACCTCGCGCCGGCCGAGCGGATCCAGTCCCGACATCGGTTCGTCGAAGAACACCAGCTTCGGATTGTGCAGAATGGCCTGCGCGATCCCCGCCCGCTGCAGCATGCCTTTGGAAAACTTGCGCAAGTGCACTCCCTTAATGTCGGTGAGGCCCACCTTCTGCAGAACTTCCTCCACCCGGCGCGCGCGATCCTTCGCAGGAACTCCCGAAAGTTGTCCGTAGTAGTCGAGCAGTTCGTGAGCGGTCAGGTAGTCATAGAAATAAGGCTGCTCAGGCAAGAATCCGATCTGCGCCTTGATCTCAGGATCGGTCCATTCACGGCCCAGAATGCGAGCTGTGCCCGACGTGGGGAACACCAACCCCATCAGTATCTTCAAGGTTGTCGTTTTGCCGGCGCCGTTGGGCCCGAGGAAGCCGAAGATTTCTCCCTCTTCCACGGTGAGATGCAGCGGCAGCAAGGCCCGCTTGGGACGCTTGCGCCAAAAGCCCACCATGTAGGTCTTTTCCAGCCCGAGGATTTCAATGGCGGCCATGTTGCGCAGGGACTTCCCGAGAAGTGTTTCCGAAAAAGATTATAAGCAAGACTGGGGGGAGAAGATCGCCGCGGCCGTTACGAGGGTCACCGACGCGTCCAGCGCAATGGGGCAATTCGCAACCAAGGGAACACTCCCCCGAAGGGGGAAGCTGTTTGCGTCTCATCTTGACACGAGATTCAGGAGTTTACTGCGCTACTGGAAATGCCAGACAGGCGGCGAGGACGTTGACCGGAACATCGCCGGGATTAGCCATCTGCGAGCGCAAAACGCCATCGTTCGTGGAGCAGTAATCGTGGTTCCCGGTGGAATGAGCCAGCACGGGCGCGGCCGCGGCAACAAAAGCCGAATTGTTGACGGCGCCAGCAGTCATAATGCCGGTTGCCAGAAAGACGTATCCGCTCTTGCCGCCACTGCCGGGCGTGGACGCGGAAAGGTGGCTGTCGATCAGACACGCGCTCGTCGAGGCCGGAGCGCACGGGGTGGCGCCGCCCAGCGAGTTGATGTCGGGAGAAAAACCGACGCTCGGGTAGGCTGTATCGTAGGCGATCTCCGCGCTCTTGATGGCGGCCAACGAGCCGACTGCCGACGCTTCGTTCGCCGACATTCGTGCCTGCAGCAGGCTGGGTATCGCAATGGCGGCAATCACCAGGATGATCGCCACTACGATCAGCAACTCGATGAGTGAGAATCCCTTTGTTGAACGCATAAGACTTCCCCTTCCCTACCGGAGCAACTCAACTTGGGGGAGACATGAAGATATTTGCAATCCCATTACCAATCCGGCGACTCAAGGCGGGAATCTTTGGTAATGCTCTCGCAAAGGTGAAAGGCCCGTTGCCAGATCCTGCGGAAGGGAACAACGCGTTGAAGGTTTGCGGGGCTGACCTGAAAACTACAGGGGCAGCGAACTGTTGTTCGCTGCCCCTGGGTTTGTGACTGACCTGCTAAGACCGTGCGTTACTGGTTCAGCGGATTGAAAGTCTGGATGCCCGCTTCAGTCTTGGAGCAAACACCGGCCGGGTCGACGCGAATCACTGCGTCTTCCTCAGCGCAGAAGCCGCGGATGCCGGTCTGGTTAATCGAAAGCGGGGTGGCTTGGGCCGCGTATCCTACGTTTACGCCGCCCGCAACCGTGCCGGCACCGGTTGAGAACGAGTAGCCGCTCTTACCGCTGCCTGTCGGGTTGCCGTTGTTGGAGAGCACAGAGTCAATCAAGCAAGCGGTGGTCGAACTGGGAGTGCAAGCCGCACCCAACGCGCCGCCCAGGTTCGTAAGAGCCGGAGCATAGCCGACGGTCGGATACGCACTTTGATAAGTGATTTCTCCCGTGGTGATGGTACGAAGCGAAGCGACTGCAGACGACTCATTGGCCGCCATACGGGCGCGCAGCAAATTCGGAATTGCGATCGCTGCGATGATCAGGATAATCGCTACGACGATCAGCAGTTCGATCAGTGAGAAACCCTTTTGTTTCCGCATTTCTATTGTTCTCCCAAATTCTTTGTTTTGAATTTATTATGTAGTCTCGATGACTCGGTCGAGCTTTTTGTTGCACTTGCTTGGCCGTCGTCTTCGGTGACTTCGGTTCCCACTGCGCCGAGGCAAGAGCTTTGTTTGCACCAGCAGTCAGAAGTTCAACTTAATTCTAATCCTTTCACGGCCAGATTAGTGGCAAATGCCGCGCCAGAGTGACAATTCGTGTCAGTCTGGGAATCGAACGTCGCGCGAGTTCGCGGTTGCGTTTTCGCCTGGATTTGGGAAGATCTGCAACCTCACAGTGGGGCCACTTCTATGTCTACATCACAAAACAAAAGGCAGCGAGTGTGAACTCGCTGCCTTTCTTGGCGCACATCCTCCCCCGAAGTGTACGCCTGACTAAAACTTACTGGTTGAGCGGGTTGAAGGTCAGGACGCCCGCTTCGGTGTTGGAGCAAGCACCGGCTGGGTCGACGCGAACCACTGCATCTTCCTCAGCGCAGAAGCCACGGATGCCGGTCTGGTTGATCGAAAGCGGAGTGGCCTGAACCGTATATCCGGAGTTGACGCCACCCACAACCGTGCCCGTACCAGTGGTGAACGAGTAGCCGCTCTTGCCGCTGCCCGTCGGGTTACCGTTGTTGGAAAGCACGGAGTCAATCAAGCAAGCTGTGGTGGAGCTAGGAGTGCAAGCCGCACCCAACGCGCCGCCCAGGTTGGTGAGGGCCGGAGCATAACCGACCGTCGGATAAGCTGTCTGGTAGGTGACTTCACCAGTGGTGATGGTACGGATGGACGCGACAGCAGACGACTCATTGGCCGCCATGCGAGCGCGCAGCAAGTTCGGAATGGCGATCGCTGCGATGATCAGGATGATTGCCACCACGATCAGCAGCTCGATCAGTGAGAAACCCTTTTGTTTCCGCATCTTTATTTTTCTCCCCAAGCCATTTCTGGTTTTTGAATTCTTGCTAGTCTCGAATGCCCTAGTCGACACGGATGTTTGCACTTGCCTTGCCAATGACTCCGATGGTGGTCCTTTGGCTTGAAGTTCTTTGTTTGCAACGGCGGGTTGGTCTCCTGGTTCTTCGGGTTACTCCGCAAAATGGGTTGTGCCAAAGTAGGGGGTGCGGCTGACAATTTTTGTCATCTTTTTTTGTCATCTTTGAGGTCATCGCTTCTGTACCGCAACTCGGAGGATGGATTTCGGCGCAGAAGAGTTGCCCGCAGCATATTGGCCTGGATCGACGGCCTGGCACGGCGCAAAGGAGAGATGTGAGCTGGGTGACGCCGCTTAAAACTGGAATTGTCCGGCAGGCAGCGAGCCTGAACTCGCTGCCCTTTCGTATTTTCCGGGCCTAGCCGGGGGGATTCAGAATCTTTATCGTCGCAGAGTAGCGGCGGCCTGCCGAGCTTCGGCGAGGTCGGGGGAGATTTTCAGCGCTAGTTCGTAGGCGACGAGCGCCTGAGCGTTGTGCCCGGTCTGAGAGAGAGTGCGGCCGAGGCCCAAAAAACCTTGGGCGCTGGGTTGGATTTGAACGGATAGGGCAAAATCACGGATCGCTTCTTGAAGGTTACTCTCTCGTTCCGTAAGCAATCCCATTCCCAACCAAGTATTGGCGCGGTTGGGATTCAGTTGAATCGATCGCTCGAAACTGGCGTGCGACTTGGCATAATCGCCCAGGTCGCAATAAGCCCAGCCGAGGTTGGCATAGGTGGTCGCCAGCACGCGGGCATCGGTGGTCAAACGAAGTGAAAGCCTAAAGTGTGGCACGGCCTCGGCCGGACGCCCATGCTGGTAAAGGTAATAGCCGATATTGGTGTGGGAAACAGGATCGGCTGGCTGCAGTTGCGCCGCTCGCACAAAATGAGGATAGGCTTCGTCAGTGCGACCGACCTCAACGAGCGCTCCGCCGAACTGGTCTTCCGCAACAAAATTGTTGCTGGTGACTTCGAGAGTGCGCCCCCACAAATCTAAGCTGGTGCGCCAGTAGCTGATCTGCCGCCAGCTGAGAAGCGAGAGCGCTCCCAGGACGCAGATACCCGCCACGATTTTCCACGGGAAGACCAGCTTTATGCGTTCGGCAATGTCCGCCGTACCCCAGGCAATCATCACAAAGAGACCGATCAGCGGAATGTAAGCATAGCGATCAGCCATAGCCTGGTTGCCCATCTGCACAACTCCAATCACCGGCACAAGCGTTCCCAGGAACCACAGCCATCCCACTAACAGATATCCCCGTGAACGGAGTTTCACTACGAGAGCGCTGGTCGCGAGAAGGAACAGCAGGGCCAGGATGACCTTCCAAATCGGCAGGGAGTAACCGGGATGCGGATACAGCGGAGCCAGTCTGGCTGGCCATATTGCCTTCCATGCGTACAGGGCGTAGGAGTAAAGTGCGTTTTTCAGGCGGACGGCGAGAGGAAATGTCGACGCGGGTATCGCTCCCGCTGCGCGCTGCGCATACATGGTTATCACAGCACTGGCAGCCGAAAGAGCAAAGAGAGGCAGCTTCTCAACCACAAGCTTTCCAGGCCCAGTTTGCGATGGGGACAGCTCCCCGGCTTCGCTCCAGCCCTGGATTCGGCGAAGAGGCCAGTAGTCAAGGAGAAGCAATACCAGTGGTAAAGTCACCACCATCGGCTTCGAGGCGAGGGCACAGATAAACAGGCCAGCAACTGCGAAATAGCGCTTCCAGTCCGGCTTTTGCGTGTACCAGCCATAAGCGCCCAGGGTCAGCAGAAAAAACATGGTGCTCAGCACATTCTTGCGTTCTGCGACCCACACCACCGATTCGACATTGATCGGATGCAACGCGAACACCATGGCCACGAAGAAGCTCAACCCCAGCCGCCGCGTGGCACGCCATAACAAAAGGAAGAGCAGCACCGTGCTCATCGTATGCAGAAGAATGCTGGTGAGGTGATGTCCGGCGGGATTGAGCCGAAACCACTGGCAGTCGAGTGCGTGCGACATCCATGTCAAGGGGTGCCAGTTCGCCTCGCCTGTGGAAGTCAGCGCCCATTTCACAGTATTCCAAGTGAGTCCAGCCAGCACGTGGGGGTTCTCGGTCACATAGCGGTCGTCGTCGAAATTGACAAAGGAAAGGTGTGTCGCTCGGTTGTACGTCGCCAAGGTGAATACGACGAGTAGCAGTGAGAGAAGAAGCCCTAGTCTCCCAGGCGCAGCAAACAACGGCCTGGACGAAGCGGGGTTCCCAGCTTCAGTCTGTGCCGGTTCTGGTTGTTTGGCTTTTGCGGGTGCAGTCGACAAGTGAGGGATCCTCCGCTATGCCGATTATATGAGGACGCTCCACTGCACGACGTGCAGCGACCGCAGCGAGAGCATTACGCCAGTAACCATAGCGCTATCAGCTAGCAACGTTCACGACGACGGATTGGAAGGCAGCACATGATGACAGCGTTATTCATGCCTAGGCGGAGGACGGCCAGGTAGTGACTGGAAAAGCGCGGGCGGGGCAGGTTTGTTTCGGCAAATCAAAACATCTTCCGCTTGAGAAGCAATAAGAAAAACAAAAGGCAGCGAGCCGGAGCTCGCTGCCTTTGTTGGCTTATACCCTCCCCAGGTATTCGCCAGAGCGATACTTACTGGTTGAGCGGGTTGAAGGTCAGGACGCCCGCTTCGGTGTTGGAGCAAGCACCGGCTGGGTCGACGCGAACCACTGCATCTTCCTCAGCGCAGAAGCCACGGATGCCGGTCTGGTTGATCGAAAGCGGAGTGGCCTGAACCGTATATCCGGAGTTGACGCCACCCACAACCGTGCCCGTACCAGTGGTGAACGAGTAGCCGCTCTTGCCGCTGCCCGTCGGGTTACCGTTGTTGGAAAGCACGGAGTCAATCAAGCAAGCTGTGGTGGAGCTAGGAGTGCAAGCCGCACCCAACGCGCCGCCCAGGTTGGTGAGGGCCGGAGCATAACCGACCGTCGGATAAGCTGTCTGGTAGGTGACTTCACCAGTGGTGATGGTACGGATGGACGCGACAGCAGACGACTCATTGGCCGCCATGCGAGCGCGCAGCAAGTTCGGAATGGCGATCGCTGCGATGATCAGGATGATTGCCACCACGATCAGCAGCTCGATCAGTGAGAAACCTTTTTGTTTCCGCATCTCTATTTTGTCCTCTCGTTTTGAACTGTTTTTGTTGTTGCTCAACTGCTGGTCACGGATGACGCAGTCGTATCGATATTTGCACTTGCCTCGCCAAATCAGCTAGTTACCTAAGTTCCGGGGCGGGTTGCGGGAAGGGCTTTATTTTCAGTGCAAGGGTAACGTTGCGCTCCCCTGATTACCTGCCACATCTCGGAAACGCTGGCAAAATTCGGCAATTGCGCTGACAATTCGTGTCAGTCTGGAACTGAACTCGTTCCATATCGGGAATGCGTGCTCCATAGAATAGTCCGGCGACGTTTGCGATTCATCCATGGATAATTCCAAATCAATGCTGCAAATCGATGCTGAAATCGCGCGAGCCTGGACTTTGCCCGCTGACGTCTACACCGACCCGAGCATTCTCCTTGCCGAAAAGGAAAGAATCTTCGCCCGAACGTGGCAGGTCGTTGGTCACAGTAACCAGGTTGCCAATGCAGGCGACTTTTTCACGACCAGTCTCATCGATGAGCCGCTGTTTGTTCGTGCGTGGCATCGACGGAACCTTGCGCGGTTTTTACAACGTGTGCCGGCACCGCGCCGGTCCGCCGGCGGAAGGCTGCGGTTCGCGCAAGCTGTTTCGCTGCGGATATCACGGATGGACATACGGTCTCGATGGCGCACTGATCAGCGCCACCGAAATCGAGGGCGTGGAAGGATTTCGTCCGGAGGATTTTGCGCTGAAGCCGGTCCGCACCGAGGAATGGTTCAACCTGGTGTTTGTGAACCTCGATCCGGAGGCACGGCCTCTCAGGGAGAGCCTCGGTGAGTTGCCGCAACAGGCGCAGAAGTTTCCCTTCTCGCAGATGAAGCTGTTCGAGCGCCGCACCTACGACATGCAGTGCAACTGGAAGACGTATGTGGATAATTATCTTGAGGGCTACCACTTGCCCAGCGTCCATCCCGGGCTGAATCGCGAGTTGGATTACAACGCATACGTGGTCGAGCCCTTTGCGCGGCACGTGCGCCAGTTCAGCCCGATCCGTGGAGAGCAGCCAGGCGATGCGACGCCGCGCCGCTACCCGGAAGCGAGCGAAGATTTGACCACGGACTACTTCTGGATTTTTCCCAACTGGATGCTGAACTGCTATCCCGACAACGTCTCGTTGAATATCGTGCTGCCGGTTAATGCCGAGCGGTCGCTGGCAATTTTCGAATGGTACTTACCGGAGAAGGATCACGGTGCTCCAGCGGCTAAGGCCTCGGTGGAGTTCAGCGATCAGATTCAGATTGAAGACGTTGGCATCTGCGAGATCGTGCAGAAGAATCTGCGGTCGCGCAGTTATTCCCGCGGGCGCTAAAGCGTGAAGCAGGAAAAAGGCGTGCATGCCTTCCACCGGATGTATGCCGAGCTGATGCGAGAGTGATTCCGAGGGAGGTTGTACAACTATGTACGTACAAACGAAGCATTGAGTCGTCCGCGCAGATTCGTCGTGCGAGCCGCCGCCTGGAATACTCTTTCCCGGGCCGGAAACGGCCCTCTCGTCCACGATCGCTGCTGAGGTGGAGGGGATGGGTTGTCCGCACCAAAATCGCGCGTCCTGTGGCTCCGCAGGGCCGTTTTACGAATAATCAATCACTTACACGAAGCGTCAACGACTTACACCAACTCTCAGCGACTTTCGAAGATGCAAGTGGGCTTGTGCAATCCGTTCCTGGGAAATCGCATCTAGAAACTTTCGGATTTCAGCAGCAGGCAGGTGACATCGTCGTGCTGCGGCGTGTTGCCTACGAAGAGGTCGACTTCGGCCATGAGGCGCTTGAGCATTTCGGCGGGTTCGACCGACTTGCCGGCTTCGATCGCGGTCAGCAGGCGCGCCTCGCCGTATTCCGCCTGTTGGGCGTTTTCCGCTTCCACTAGTCCATCGGTGAAGATGATCAGCCAGTCGCCGGGTGCGAGCGTCACCGTCGCGGATTCGTATTTCGCCTCGGGCTGAATGCCGAAGGGCAAGCCGCCGACGTCGAGGCGCTCGATTTGTCCGCTGGCGCGGCGCAGGATGGGATTGTTGTGTCCGGCGTTGATGTAATCCACTGTGCGACGAACCGGATCGTATTCCGCGAGGAACGCTGTGGTGAAACGCAATCCGCCCTGGCTGTTGCTGCAGGCATAGCGGTTCATGTTCGACGCCAGTTCGGGCAACGCGACCTGCGCGGTCGAAAGCGTTTTGAGGCTCGCCTGAAACGTTGCCATCAACATGGCCGCCGGGATGCTCTTGCCCGCGACATCGGCCACGGCGAGTACGACGCGGTTCTCTTCGTTCGTGCGTCCGGGGCGGGGGAAAACGTCGTAGTAGTCTCCGGCGACGGTGTTGGCGGGGCGCGTGGCGTAGGCGATGGCGAGCCCGGGAATCTGCGGGGGGACGCCGGGCAGCAGCCAGGTCTGGATCTCGCGCGCAATCTGCAGGTCGCGTTTCATCACCACGCGATCGGCGATTTCGAGCATGAGCAGCAACAGAAGAAGCAGCGCCGCCCAGAAGTGGAGATCGAATTCAACGGACTCGACGTTGCCGCCTCGGCCGGTGTATTCGATTGCAGTATGAGGAATGATCAGCAGAATCAGCGCCAACAGCATTAGCACGCGGCGCGCGGGCGAGAGCTTTTCGAACACCGCCCAGAAGAATTCCTTAACGATGTGCAGGTTGCGGCCGCCGCGGGTCAGGTTGTCGGGCGTCTTAGCTTCGACGTCTCTGGAGTACAGCCGATAGCTGGTGCGGGCTTCGGATTCGAATTGCGACCAGAGCTGGCTGACCTCGAGACCGTCGGTGACGCGCCGCCAGAAGCGGTGCATCCGCACGCCGAAAGTGTTGGGCTGGCCAGGCTGTGGTGCGGGTGGCGACGCGGTGACCATGGGAATCTCAGATTATAGAGGATCGAAGGATTGCCGTTTTTCAGCAACCCAATTGCTTAATCCGTCCGTCACTCAATCTTCAGAACAGGTTTAGCTGCTCGTCGAATGCCTGCACCGGCCACTTGGTTGCGCATGCGGGCCGCTCGCGGCGGTGGGCGCGTGTCATCTTGTATTTCTCCCGCAGGCGCGTGACGAGATGCGACAAGCGCTTGCCATAGGCGGGCGGAAGGAAGGCGCGGTCGTGGTAGCGCTGGCGGTAGTTCTCGGCGAGATGCGGGAAGTTCTGCTCGAGAAAGGGCAGGAAGACAGCAGCAGAGCAAGGCTTCAGAAAAAGCGGGTTGGCGAAAACGTAGTCGGCTCCGGCTTCGGCGGCGGTGCGAATCACACCTTCAAGATCTTTCGGAGAATCGGTGATTCCGGGGACAACCGGCGAGCAACTCACTCCGACGCGCAATCCCGCCTGGCTGAGCGCGCGTACGGCGTCGATGCGAAGGTCGGGACGCGGGGCGCGAGGTTCGAGGATTCGCGCCAGTTCCACATCAAGGGTTGTGACCGTAATGTGCACGGAGAGACGATTCGTCTTCGCCACTTCCTGCAGAATGTCCAGGTCGCGGACGACGAGGTTCGACTTGGTGACAATCCCTAGATCGAAGCCGCGATGGCGCGCGAACTCTTCCAGAATTCCGCGAGTGACCTCGTAGCGGCGTTCGGCAGGCTGGTAGGGATCGGTCGCAGTGCCGAGTGCGATGGCTTCGTCAGGCTTAACGCGATGCAGGTCGTGGCGGAGCAATCCAGCCGCGTGCTGCTTGACGTAGATCTTCTGCTCGAACTCCATGCCATCGCGCATCTCCATGAATTCGTGGGTATAGCGGGCGTAGCAATAACGACATCCGAATTCGCAGCCGCGGTAGGGATTGATAGTCCAGGTAAAAGGCATCTGCCGGTTGCTGACACAGCGGTTCAGCAGCGACTTGGCAGGAAGCGTGAAGTATTCGACATTGTGTCCCTCGCGTAAGGATTCGCCTTCGGAGGCGAGGCGGGCGATCCCAATCAGGCGGGGCTTGTCGGGTAGAGGAAGCAAGGGCAGGGAAGACATGGAGTTTCGCCTTTTGTTCGCTAACGATAAACTGCGCGGATCGATCTGTCAAGAGGTCCACGGAAGCGGTCGGAAGCGGTATACGCAGACTGCAAAATGCATCCTGAAGCGATATTTCATCATCTGTCCGGTAGACAGCGCTCTCTACAGTAAATCCCGTATATAGGGCCCGAATCCCGTTGTTTTAAGATTGGTTCTCCCGCCTGGATTCACAGATTGCAGGAAAAAGTTAAGTGTCCAAAATGGGAATCAGCAGGCCGAAGCCAGCCCTTGAGTTGGGCAAGGAAAATCGCAATCTGCCCAAAGCGCCAACGGGCATTCAGGGCCTTGATGAGATCACGCAAGGTGGGTTCCCACGTGGGCGTCCCACGCTCATCTGCGGTAGTGCAGGCGCGGGTAAGACTCTCCTTGCCATGGAGTTCCTGGTTCGCGGAGCCACGGAATATAACGAGCCCGGCGTTTTCATGGCGTTTGAGGAGACCGCCCCGGAGCTAACGCAAAATGTTCGCTCGCTCGGCTTTGACCTCGATGAGTTGGCGAACGAAAAGAAGTTGGTCATCGATTTCGTCCGCATCGAGCGTAGTGAGATTGACGAAACCGGCGATTACGATTTGGAGGGCCTCTTCATACGGCTGGGCGCCGCGATCGATGCCATTGACGCGAAGCGCGTGGTGCTGGACACGATCGAAAATCTATTCGCCGGACTGCAGAATCAGGGCATTCTGCGGGCGGAGTTGCGCCGTCTGTTCCGCTAGCTCAAAGACAAGGGCGTAACCGCCGTCATCACTGCGGAGCGTGGGGAAGGGGCCCTAACCCGGCACGGGCTAGAAGAATATGTTTCCGATTGCGTGATCTTGCTCGACCACCGGGTGACCGACCAGGTTTCCACACGCCGGCTGCGTGTCGTTAAATATCGAGGAACGGCTCACGGCACCAACGAATATCCCTTCCTGATCGACGAAGACGGTTTCAGTGTCTTGCCCGTTACATCTCTGGGACTGCAGCACGAAGTGAGCCAGAGCAGTTTCAGAAAATGCTCAGTTAGTCGATCAGGTCTCTCGGGAGATTCGCACCATTTCGCATCTGCTTCATCCCCCACTCCTGGATGTCGCCGGCCTGAGCTCTGCGCTTCGCTGGTATGCGGATGGCTTCGCAGAACGTAGCAATATTAAAGTGGATGTGGAGATCGCGAATGATTTTGGCCGGCTCCCGGACGAATTCGAAATAGCCATCTTTCGGATCGTTCAAGAGTGTTTGACCAACATCCACCGTCATTCCGGCAGCGCCACAGCTGCCATTCGCATCCAGCAGGAAGGCGACACCGTGTTTGTTAAGGTGCAGGATAGCGGGAAGGGGATTCCGCTGGAGAAACAACACGAACTGATCGAAGCGGGCCGCGGCGGGGTGGGATTTGCTGGAATGCGAGAGCGCCTGAGGCGCCTGGGCGGCACTTTGGAGATACAATCCAACGAATCTGGAACCACGGTCGGCGCAATTCTTAAAGTGGCACAAAGGGCTGCAGGGTAAACTGATTCTGCCGCAGTTGCCGACAAATCGTCCCGCCAGATGGTCAAACACGCGAAAAAGCCAGATATTTGGACGAAATCTTACCCCTGGGCGAGAAATCCAGGAATCATCTCTCACCGAATTAGCCCGAAACTGCATCAGAGAGTTGTGACATCGATCTCCCATCGACCGCTTGGGGCTCGCATCCTCGTCGTGGATGACAGCGCCGTGATGCGTCGCACATTGAGAAACCTTCTGGAGACCCATGATGAGTGGAAAGTGTGCGATGAGGCGTCCGACGGACGGGAAGCCGTTGCGAAATTTGACGAAGAAAAGTTTGACGTTATCGTGCTCGACTTTCAAATGCCCGTCATGAATGGACTGGACGCGGCGAAGGAGATCACGTCGCGTTCCCCGAGTACCCCCATCCTGATGGTCACCCTGCACGACTCGCCCCAGCTTGCCGAGGCAGCTCGGAAGATCGGCATCCGCGGGATGTGTCCAAAGGCCGATATCAAATGTGTGGTCGAAGGCGTTACGACCATTCTCGATAACCGGTCCTATTTCAAGAACTGAACCTGAGGGCGGCCATTTTGGTTGGTGCGTGCAAACAAAGTGTGGCCTCAGTCAATAAAACGGCTGGGCGCGTACGTCATTAGTGAATCCCTTGTTGCATCGCCGCTCCCAGGACTTTGCCGGGGCCCGGGACTTGGGCAAAGACGATGAGACGAATATTCTTGGGGTCGGTGCCGGGCTTAAGCTTGATCTCAATCTCGCGGCTGAAATTCTTTCCCTTTTCCACTTTGCCGATCTTGGTGAGGCTTTGCAGAACAGCAGTGTGCTCAAGATGTTTGCCACTATTCTCGCCGTGCAATACCTGTGACTCGGCATGATTGAGGGCGAGCGCCTCGTAGATGTCGGCATTGTGGGGTGCCTGACTGCCATCCACTTCGATGCGTGCTCGAAGGGCGCCCGGATTTCCAGGGTCGGCGACTGAAGCAATGCGTATGGGGACCACGGTTGTGTTGGCCGCCTGTTGAAGGGTTTGTTTGACCTGTTGAGCATCGGCGAGGTGCAGGGTGACGGCTCCGTCGACGATGACCTCCGGAGTGGCTGGAGTTCCCAGCCCAAGAGCTCGCACATAGTCGCTCTGCCGTTCCGTGATGGAAGAAGACGAGTAGGGATCTTTCCAGCCGTCGTGGTTCCAATAATCCACATGTTCGCTGAGCACAATCAGTCGCGCTCCGTGAACGGGTTGGGCTGAGTCGAGTCGTTGCAGCCACGCATCTGCGGGAGGGCAGCTGGAACAGCCCTCAGAAGTGAACAACTCGACCAGCACGGGGACCGGGACGGGAGTGTCCGGAGTCTGTGAAGAATTGGCTACAGCTAAACATGAAACGACGAACAGAATCGAGATCGCTCTCTTCATGATCCTAGCTCTATGAATCGTAAGCGTTTCGAGCCTTGTGGGCAATAACCACTTGAGCCAATTGGATGCTCACCACACTGCTTAGAATCGCCTTCCCGCATAACAGGTTGTTCGGGAGAGCCAGCACGGGTAATCGATAGGGAAAGCGTGGTTAGGGTCCAGAGGATCCCTGGGATCGAGTTGTCGGGAGCGACTCGGTCCGAAAGCATCGCCAGTTGAACATGTACCTTCGATTGGCGATCGACCTCAAGTCAAAACGCGCGTGACTGCATTTTTCCAAGTATGCTCTTGATGTGCAGATGCTTCGAATTCTGGTGGCGGTAGCGCTGGTCAGCCTGGTTGGCTCCTCGACCGTTCCACGGGAGAAGCACCGGGACCCGGCCGCGCTTCATCTGCCGAGCGAAGATCAGGCCTGGGCGGAGAAGAGCTTAGCGAGCCTCTCTCTGGAGGAGAAGGTCGGCCAGTTGTTCATGGTTCGTCTGCGCGTGGGATTGTCAGGCGTGCGCAATCCCGAGTACGAGCGGCTCTCGAACGACATTCGCAAATACCATATCGGATCGGTGGCCATGTCGGCGCCGCCGGGAGCGAGACTACTTCCCAGCGACCACCGCTACGAAACCGTCGTCATGCTGAACCGGCTGCAGACGGAATCGAAGTTGCCGCTGCTAATTGCCGGAGATTTTGAGCAGGGCGTGCTTCCGGCGCGTCTTTTCGGGACCACCGTATTTCCACATGCCATGGCTTTTGGGGCTGCGGGCAAAGCGGCCTACGCCGAGGAGTTCGGCCGTATTACGGCGCAAGAAAGCCGGGCGATTGGCGTGCACTGGAATCTTTTTCCTGTCGCCGATGTGAATTCCAATCCGGCGAACCCGATCATTGGGACACGCGCATTCGGCGCCAATCCTGAGCAGGTCGGGACGCTGGTGGCTGCCTACATCCGCGGGGCGCGAGCGAACGGAATGCTGACCACCGCGAAGCACTTTCCGGGGCACGGTAATACCGGGACCGATTCGCATCTTGCGCTAGCACGAGTGGACGAGAACGCGAAGGTGCTGCGTGCGGTCGATCTGCCTCCATTCCGCAAGGCGATTGATGCTGGCGTCGATGCAGTGATGACGGCGCACATCCGCGTGCCGGCGCTCGATCCGGATCCGAACCTGGTGGCCACGACGTCATCTGCCATCGTTACGGGTCTGCTGAAGAACGAGCTTGGTTTCAAGGGCATCGTGGTTACGGACGGCCTGGACATGGCGGGGCTGACCCGCCTTTATGCGGGACACGTTGGTCGTGCCGCGGTAGATGCGTTCAAGGCTGGGAACGATGTGCTGACCATGCCGGCTGATCTGGACGCCAGTTATCATGCGGTTCTCGATGCGGTTCAGAGCGGCGAGATTTCCCGGCAGCGGCTCGACGCGTCCGTCTTGAAAATATTGCAGGCCAAAGCCTCGCTGGGGCTGCAGAAGGCTCGTCTGGTGGACGTGGCGGCGATTCCGAAGCTGGTGGGGAGTCCGGCAAACGTGGCCACCGGGCAGCGAATTTCTGACGCATCGATCACACTGGTGCGCGATAACCGAAAACTGCTGCCGCTCAGAGGAGTAGCGTCCTTGAAGAACGTGGTTCTGAATCAGGGAGGAGCGCCCGATACTCGCCCCGTGCTCGTGGTTGTTCTGTGCGACAACGTTCGGGCCGAGGATGGTCATGTTCTGGAGCGTGAGATACACGCCCGTATGGCCGATGCGAAGGTAGTGTATGTCGATCCGCGCGTTGCGCTGAGCAGAACAGCTGGCGTGCTGAAGGCGGTGGACCAGGCACGGGCGGTTGTGGTCGCGGTGTACATCGTTCCCTCGGCCGCACGATCGAGGAAGCTGGGGCGCAGTGGGAAGCATCCTGCGTCTCTGCCGGATTCGACGAGCGCGCTGTTGGAGAAAATTCTCGGCCGCTCGGGTGAGAAGACTGCCGTATTGGCGATGGGGAATCCTTATCTTACGGACGATTTTCCCGCGATTCAGAATTACATCTGCACGTTCTCGAATGTGACTGTTTCGGAGGTTAGCGCCGTCCGGGCGCTGTTTGGAGAAATCCCGATGTCGGGCCGAATGCCAGTGACGCTTTCGAACGCGCGGGCGCAGGCTGAGGAGCCATCGCTTCCAGCGCCACTCGCGAACGTAACGCTTCCGTAGCGGCTCCGCAGGACAACCCAAACGTTTTCCCTTCTGTCTTCGCCCAATATCCTCGTCTATCTCTTGCTCAACGCCGCCGGCTCTGTGTCTGAAACGCGCGAGCCTTGATCCTCACTATGCTTTCGAGACCCAGATGCTCACGATGGTTCGCCATTGCGAAAGGTTGTGGCTCTTCGAAAACGGAGGTGAGGAAGATGTTTCGCGTCGTGAAGCTTGCGGAAATCGTCGCAACTCTGCTGATGCTGCTGATTCCAGCGTATTGCCAGCAAGAGGTAGACCCGACTTGGTACGACCCGTGGACGGTGGCGAGCAAAGCGACCGTGCACCACCTGCAAGAGGAGCGGAAAGCGGATCTTGCGCACCGCAAGAAAATCAAGTCCGCAGCCGGCACGCAGCAAGGCCAGAAAAAGCCGCAGACGCAGGCATCGATAGATCGTAGGCCGCCACAGAAGGTCGCGGCGAGGAATTGAACTGCGCGGGTGGTTACTCAGGATATGGGGCACCGTCGTGGCCGTTAGCGTTCCAAGGCTTTGCGATCCCAATTTCCCGTGTCGGCGGCTGCGTCGTAAGTGCTCTGCAGAAATTCCATCAGCGCTGTTGCGGGGGACGCGGCGGTGCGGACGTCGTCGTACATTAGCAGGAACTCTTTCAGTTGCGGATGATAGAAAGCCGCCGCGGGGCGAATCTTACGTTCCGCGAAACCGGGTGGTTCGGGCGCGGCGTAAGAGTAGAAAGCCGGGCCTTTGATGTCGCCACCGCCGGGCCAGAATCCGGCGCTGCTTGCTTCATGAGAGTACGCCTCCCGCGTGATGGGGTCGGCACCGGGGCGCTCGGGGGCCGTGCGGCCGGAGAAGCGCGTCACCGCAAGATCAAAACTTCCCCAGAAAAAATGTACAGGGCTTGCTTTCCCTAGAAATCCCGCGCGGAATTCCTTGAGGATCTGATCGACCCAGACCGTGATGCGCCAAAATTTATTCACGGCATCGGCATCGTAGGCGGCGTGAATGTGGTCCTTCTCGAATGGAATTGGGTCGGGAATCTCGCAGGGCATGGTCCATATCTTCAGCCTGACGCCGAGATCGGCGAGCGCCGCCATGAACTCCTTGTAGAACTCGGCGACCGTTTGCGGTTTGAGCGGGAAGGCAACCATTCGTCCTTCGCTGGTTTCGATCGAGAGCTTGTGATCGATGAAGTCGAATCGGACCTCGACTGTGCCGCGCTCATAAGGCATGGCGGAAGTCGTCATTCCGCGCGCGGTCAGGTAGAAGGTGACGTTCCAGAAATGATTTACCAGCGGGCAGAGTTTCAGGCGCACTTTTCCGACGACCTGAGTCCACATGTGCAGGGTGGCGAGGGTGTCCTTCCAACTGTCGAAAGGCAAGCTAGGCAGCGGAGCTCGATCACTGGAGGTCGTCGGCATCATGGTTTACCGTCCTGCCGAATTAATGTACACCGAAACGCCGGTGCTCCGCCGCGGGGAAACTACTTCTGGTCGCGTATTTTCTTGAGCGCGTCGATGCCGTTCCGGTTCTGCGGGTTGAGTTCAATTGATTTCTCGTAATTCTTGATGGCCGAATCTTTTTGTCCCGCTTTCAGTAAAGCCTCTCCCAGGCTGTCGTAGGCGTTCCAGTATTTCGGGTAGTCTTCCACTTCCAATTGGAATATCTGGATGGCCGCATCAGTCTGTCCGGAGAAAAGAAAGTGGTAGCCGAGGGGAATCAGGGTATTTTCGTCGACGGCATAGGCTGAAGCGGATCCGGCCTTTTTTAGTTCTGAATATCGTGTGATGACCGCCTGGGGACCCTTGGTGTTCGCCACGAGCATGAGCAGTTCCGCCGCGGAGCTTTGGTCGGGAGTGTAATTCCATCCGTATTCTTTGGCCACGCTTTGGGTCAGAGCATTGGCGACGCTGATGCCATTGTCGGAGTTGGCCATGATGGCCACGCCTTTCCCCGTATCGGCAAACATGATCAGGAGTGCCTGAAAACCTTCGTCGGCGCCGTTGTGACCGAACTCTTCCGGATTCTTGTGACTGGCCAGAAAAAATCCGAGACCAATCTGCTCGATCTGCGGCTTCAACATTTCTTGAGTCGTGGCCTCCGAGAGCACGTGGTTGGCTTTGCCTTGTTTCGAGAGAGCGATCTCGATGCCGAACTTTGCCAAGTCGGTGGCGGTGGTCCACAAGCCGGCCGCGGCCATCTCGGGATAGATATGCCATTTGCCGGGGATGAGCGTACCGTCTGCCCGTGTGCCGGTGGCGGTCATCACGGCGCGAGCGGGCGGAAGCGGCTGTTCGTAGGTGCTGTCGGTCATGCCAATTTTGTCGAGGACGGTTTCGCGCATGAACAGCGGGAAAGGCTTGCCGGTTACGTCGATCACGAGTTGCTGTTCGATGGTGACGCCGCCGCCAGAGTAGCGAAACTTGGTTCCGGGGACGAAATCCACGCGGATCGGAGCGGTATTGGCGGGAGGCTCGCCGTTGAAGATCTGCACGAGAGTGGGGATCGGCGTGCCTACTTCGTAGCCAGGGAATCCGTGCACGGTGAGGCCGGCGCTATGGCTCAGGATGCGGCGCAGAGTAACTTTTTGTTCCTTGGTGAATTCGTTGTCGGGCACTTGCCACGACTTGAGTTTCACGTTCACGTTCTCGTCAAGGGAGAGCTTTCCATGCTCGACCAATGAGAGCGTGCCGGTTGCGGCGACCGGCTTGCTGATCGAACCCGCCTGGAAGAGCGTGCGAACTGTTACGGGCGTTGGGGTGCCGGCCTCGGTGACCCCGTAGCCCTTGGCCCAGGCGATCCTGAAATCGTCGATTACAGCGACGCTGAGGCCGGGGCATTTGTAGAGTTCCATCAGTTTCTCGATATTGAGTGGCGTCGCCGGATCTGTGGCGCTTAGAGGAATCGGCGCGATGCCGTTCTCCACGCGCTGGGTGCGGGCGGAGAGATCGGAGTGCTTGTCGTCGCTCGGTGGTTTCGATTGCGCGAGAGCAGAGACGATCAGCGACAGCACGGCCACAGAAGCGAGCACGAAACGTGCGGATGGGCGGGATGACATGGATCCTCCGGTGCACACGGCTGCGAGTATAGACGGCGGCTCGTGATCGCCGTTAGCCTCCCGCCTCAGCGTTGAGAAATAGGGATTGCTACTTCAAGAGTCCGTAGACCTCGACCTCGCCGCGGGCGCCGAAGTAGACGCGTCCGTTGACGACGACAGGGATGACGAAGCGCGTGGCCATGGCTGCACGATCGCGTTGGCTGTTCTCTTCCGACGTGTAGATGGGCTCGCCGAGCTTTGTGGCGTCGAATGCGTAGAGGACTGCAGGCTTATTGTCGGGGCCATTCCAGACCTTGGTGGATATGGCCCATAAGATTCCGTTCTTGTTGCCGTCGGCCGAGACGGTCGGGGTGGCGCCGGGGTTCGCGAATTTTCGGGTGGAAGATTCGGCAGGAGTGAGCTGTCCGTTCTTGATGGTGTAGGCGCGCAGGAAGTCATCGCTGGGGGCGAAATACGCGCGACCATTCCAGTAGGCCATGGCGCCGTAACCGCCGCCTCCGATGTGGATGATTTCTACCAGATCGTCTGTGTCGTGATGGAACTTGCCCATCTGATCGCGGTCGATCACGTAAATCGTAGAATCTTTTGTGGGCTGCAGGAGCAGGTGACGATACTTGCCGGGTTGATCGGGAAGGAGCAGCGGGCCGCTCGAGCCGACGTCAGAGTCGGCGTTGCTGATGCGATCCTGATCGTGCGGTGTGAAGTAATCGCGGATGGCGAGCGACGATCCGTCGAGCTTCAGAACCGAGTCGCCGTAGTCGCGGCCTCCGGAAGCGGCGTCAAACGTTCCATTGCCGGTGGGGACGTAGATGTTGCCTTCATCGTCTGCGGCCGGGCCAGTATCGCTCAGCCAGATGCCGGCTTCGCTGCCGTCGGGATTGACGTTGAGAACGGCTTTCTGCGCGAGTGTTTGCGGGTCGTACGCCATCACCCATCCGTGGTAAGGGTCCACGTCGCAGGAGGATGCCCAGGTGAGATAAACAGAGTTATTGGCGAGGAGAAGTGCGGCGCGCGGATTCTCTCGCAATGGATCGAACGGAATTTGTCCGTTGACGACTCCACTGCCTTTGCCGGGCACGGATGCTGAGATGAGTTTGGGGCCGCCGAACTTTTCCGCGCCAGTGGTGATGGCGAGCGCGTGTAGATGCTGGAAGTATTCGTTGGCGCCGATGGTATGGCGAATCTTGGTGCGAGCCAGGACGTAGAGCGTGCCGGTTTTCAAATCGATCACGGGCGTGGACGTGATGCCGATTTCAGGACGAATAAAGGGACACTGCGCGTCGTCTTCCGACAGCGGCATGGTGCCTCGATCTTTGTCGAGGAAGCTGACCTGCCATAGCGCGGGATCGCCGGGTCGAGTGGCGTCGAAGGCGTAGACGCTGTCGTGTTCGGTGGCGACGAAGAGAACGTCGTGCGTGCCTTTGCCAGGAACTTCAACGGAGGGCAGGAACAAGGGTTGCGCGTAGACCGCGCCGTCGACTTTGAACGCGCCCAGCTTGCCGAATTGCCGGGCATTGACGTTCTGGGGAGTAAGGGCTTTCTCGACGAGAGTGGCGTCGGTGCGTGCGTTGTCGTATTGCGAGGTTGTGACTTGGGCGAGAGCGGCGATCGCGATGAGCAGGAACGCAACCACCGCGCCACAGGTTGTAAGCGGCTTCATGGAACCTCCGCTATTGCTTGTCCGCCGGAGCCTCAGCCGGCTTGGCGAAAAGCTTGGGATCGACTGCGGGATTGATCTCGATCTTCTTGAATTCGGCGTTGCTGGTTTCCTGACCATTCTGCTTGTTCTGGTGTTTGTAGGGCATGGTGAGTCCGTCGACGGTGCGCCAGTCGGAGAGATTCGACTCGCCATCGAAGGAGCCCGATTGTCCCATGGCTTTGTATTTCTCGCGGAGAATGTAGCCGGTCTTGGGATCAATGTACCAGCGCACCCACGGAATTGCGCCACCGATATCGAGGATGGAGACGTCGACGTCGCCGATCTTCTCAGTGCCGGCGGCGGTAAAGGTGAATGCAGGATCATCGACGTGCTGCGCGACATAGACCAGATCGTGATGAAGCTGTGCGAGCATCTCGTTTTTCTGCGCGGGAGGCATGCTGCGCGTGCCCATACCCGCCATGCTCATGAAGGCGTCATCGGGAGTAGCGACGATGGTGAGCGCTCCCTGCGGGGTCTGCACGTCGACGTGCATGCGGTCGGGGAAGGCGAGGGTCACATCGACTGGATTCGGCGGGCCGCCGCCGTCGCTCTCGGCGATGTTCACGTGAATTGTCTTGATGGACTGCAGCTTGGGCAGTCCTCCCATGGCGGCGACGACCTTGGCGGCGAGGGCTTTGCCTTCGGGGTTGGAGGCGGCGGGCTTGGTGGAGTCGCCCTTGTCGCCCTTTTCGGCGGGCGGAGGCGGAATGGTGATGTCGATTTCCTTCACGCTGCCGAGCGATGACAGAGGCTTGTCGAACTCTTTCGTGTTGCCGACGACCAGTACCGCGAGCTGATCCTTGTGCATGTACTTGGCGGCGACCCGGTTGACGTCCGCTGCCGAGACCGTCTTGATCTCCGCCTGATACTTGTCGAGCCAGTCGGGAGGATATCCGTAATATTCGTACGTCATGCGCTCGCCGAGAATCTTGTCAGGCGAGTCGAGACGGAAGATGAAGGCGTTGAGGATAGCGTCTTTGGCGCGCCGAATTTCGTCGTCGGTGATGGGCTGTTTCGTCAGATTTTCGATGTCGTCGCCGGCCGCCTGAATCGCTTCGACAGTGCTGCCGCTCTTGGTGCCGATCGAGACCTGCAGAATGCCGGGATGTCCGAAGTTGGTGCCGATACCTCCACCAACGCTATAGGCCAGGCCGCGCTTGGTGCGGATGTCGTTGAACAGGCGCGAAGAGAAACCACCGCCGAACGCTTCGTTGAATACGCTGATGGCGTAGTAGTCGGGATTGTCGCGGGTGGTGCCGAGCGCCACCATGTGGATGGTGCTCTGGTTCACGTCGTCTTTCGGGATGAGATAGTAGCCGGGCTTCGCGGGATTGTATTTGATGTCATTTTTCGCGGCGGCAGGTCCCTTGGGCCACGCGTCGAAAGCCTTGCGGAGCCTGGCTTCCATGGCGACGGAGTCAAAGTCGCCGCTGATGCCGAGAATGATGTTGTTGGGGTGTACGTACTTCTTGTGCCAGTCGATTAAGTCTTGGCGGGTGATGGCGGCGACGGTCGCGTATTCGGGTACCCGGGCGTAGGGATTGTCGGGGCCATAGGCCAGCTTGACGGATTCGCGCTGTGCAATGTCGCCGACCTGGTCGTTGCGGCGAGAGATGCCATCGTCTTCTTCCTTCTGGGCGATGTCGATTTTTTCGGCGCGGAATTCAGGATTCTGCAGCACGTCGACGAAGGCTTTGAAGACGTCGTCGAGGTCACCTTTGAGGCACGAGAAGTTGATCGACGTCGAGTCAGAGCTGCTGCCGGTTTCCACTTTGGCCGCGCGGACTTCGAGGAAGTCGTCGAGTTGATCGCCGGTCTGCGTTTTCGTACCGCCGGTACGCCAGACTTCACCGTAAATGTCCATGAGGCCGGCTTTGTTGGCAGGTTCATTGACCGAGCCGCCGCGGATGCGGGCCGTGCCATCGATGAGCGGCAGTTCGTGATCTTCCTGCAGGAAGATCACCATGCCATTCGACAGTTCGATGCGTTTGGGCTGCTGCGGCTTGAAAGCAGGCAGGGGAGGAATGGGAACCTGCTGCCAGCTTGTGGCCTGTGCCGAGGCTGGGGGAAGGGTTGCGAACGCCGCGGCGGCCGCTATAACGAGAAGGAGAAGAGTTCGGTGCATTTTCATTGCGCACCTCCCTGATCGGAACCACCTTGGTCGCCTCCGCCGGGAGCGCCACCTGCGCCAGCGTTTTCAATTACGCCCACGGTCCGGTTGGTGTCGACGAAGACTTCGTTGGCGATACGCCGGATGTCGGCTTTTGTTACCTGGTCGATGCGGTCTACCGATTTGAATAGCTCGCGCCAATCGCCATAGCGGGTCTGGTAGGTGGCGATCTGTGTGGCCAGGCCTTCGTTGTCGGCGAGGCCGCGAATCAGGTTGGCTTTGCTGCGGGTCTTGATCATCTTCAGTTCGTCGTCGGTGATGTCTTCTTTTTTCAGTTTGTCAATTTCCTCGTGGATAGCGTCGGCCATCTCCTGCGTGGTGTGTCCGGGCAGCGGCACGGCCAGAAATGCGAACAAGTGGGGGTATTTAATGCCCGGGTATCCAGTCAGCCCCTCAGAGAACGATGCGATTTTCTTGTCGCGCACCAGCGAGCGGTACAGGCGCGACGTGCGGCCCTCGGACATGAGGTCGCTGATGGCGTCAAAGACGGCATCGTCTTTGCTGCGGTAATCGGGACGGTGATAGCCCTCAATATAGATCGGCTGCGAGCGATCTTTGAGGATGACTTTGCGTTCCGAGTTCTGCGGAGGCTCGGTCGTGGTGATTTCGTCGGGCTGCGGGCGCGTGGGCAGGCGGCCGAAATATTTCTCGAGGATGGGCATGGCCTCAGCGGCTTTGATGTCACCGGCGACGGCGACCACCATGTTCGATGGAACGTAGTATTTGTCGAAGAACTTCTGGGCGTCGGTGGCGGAGAAATGGTTGAGGTCGGCCATCCATCCTACGGTGGGGCGGTGATAAGGATGGGCTGCGAAGGCTTCCTCGGTGAACTGCTCGAGCAGGCGGCCGAACGGACTGCTGTCGGTGCGCATGCGGCGTTCTTCGATGACCACGTCGCGTTCTTTGTAGAACTCGCGCATCACGGGATGCAGGAAACGCTCAGACTCAAGATAGGCCCAGAGTTCGAGACGATTGACGGGCAGAGAGTAGTGATATTCGGTGAGGTCGTAGCTGGTGGAGGCGTTCATGTCCTCGCCGCCATTCTGCTCGACGAGTTTGCCGAAGGCGTTGGGGACGACGTATTTGTTGGCTTCGGCTGTGGCGTCTTTCCAGGCTTTTTCCAGTTGCTTCAACTTTGCTTCGTCACGGCCGACGGTCTTGTCACGCTCGGCGATGTAGGCGGCGTAGGTAGCCTCGACCTTTTCCAGGGCGGGCTTCTCGGCGGCATAGTCCGTCGTGCCGATCTTGTCGGTGCCTTTGAATGCCATGTGCTCGAACATGTGAGCGAGGCCGGTGGCGCCCATGGGATCTTGCACCGAGCCGGCATCGACCATTGTGTAGAAGGAGAAGACGGGAGCCTCTGGGCGCTCACAGACCATGAGGGTCAGGCCGTTGGGCAAGGTCTTGACCGTGATGCGCTTTTCGAAGGATGCGACGTTCTGGGCCAGAGCAACGGCCGAGAGAAGAAACAGGAGAAAGGCTGTTTTCAGCGTTTGGTGCTTCATCGGACCTCCGACGGTGGGGCTAATATGGCGAGCATCTTCGGCGACGGCCCTTCTGCGATACACACGCGTTGGACGGGCCAGCAGGGCAGAAGTTTGAAAGTACGTGGCGGGAAGGGAGGTTGTCAAACAGGGCGGGGCCGAGGGAACCCAATTTCCAGGGCTTTACCACGAAGGACACCCTTCGACTTCGGTCAGGGCAGGCTCCGGATCACGAAGGAAAGCCAACGACGTCCTTCGTGTACCTTTGTGTCCTTCGTGGTTCACGTTTTTCTCTCGCGGAAACAACACCGTATTTTGCGCGCGAAGGTCTTTCAGGCACAATGGCAGGCGGAGCGCGCACGTGACAGACTCGGCCGTTGACATTCAAGGCAGGCACCTGAAGCTATCAAACCTGGAGAAGGTGCTGTATCCGGCTGCCGGATTTACGAAGAAGGACGTCATTGATTACTACGCCCGCATCGCGCCGGCGATCATCCCGCATTTGGCGGGGCGAGCGCTGACGCGCAAGCGGTATCCCGACGGCGTGGACGGCGAACCGTTCTTCGAGAAAAACGCGCCCATGCACAAGCCGGAGTGGGTGAAGACGGCGCCGATCTGGAGCGGGCGCAACCGGCGGACCGTCAATTATGTGGTGGCGGACGATCTGGCCACGCTGGTTTGGCTGGCCAATCTGGCGGCGCTGGAACTGCATCCGTCGCTGGCGCTGGCCAAGGATATTACTTGTCCGACAGAGATGGTGTTCGACCTCGATCCCGGGCCGCCGGCAAATATTGTGCAATGCTGTCAGGTGGGGCTGTGGCTGCGCGAGATCTTCGAGCACTTCGGGTTGCAGAGTTTTCCGAAGACTTCCGGGTCGAAGGGCCTGCAGATTTACGTTCCGCTGAATACGCCGACGACTTACGACGCGACGAAGATGTTCTCGCACGCCTTGGCGCAGTTGATGGAGCACGATCATCGCGATCTGGTGCTGTCGGAGATGAGCAAGCAGGCTCGCACCGGCAAAGTGTTTGTTGACTGGAGCCAGAATGACGAGCACAAGACGACGGTGGCGGTGTATTCGCTGCGGGCACGGGAGCATCCCACAGTTTCGACGCCGGTAACGTGGGAGGAAGTCGAGAGGGCTTTCAAGAAGAAAGATGCAGGACTGCTGGTGTTCGAGGCGCCGAAGGTAGTGGCGCGAGTGGAGAAGTTGGGCGATTTGTTTGAGCCTGTATTGCAGTTGAAGCAGCGGTTGCCGGATTTGAAGAAGGCGGGTGCCGCTGTGCCGGCGTCGGAAGCAATCGAGATTGCGGCGCAGGCGGATGAGGAATCTCCTGCGCGGGGGAGTAAACGTGCTCAGAAAAAAGGTAAGAAGCACTAACCGCTAAGGACACGAAGGTTCACGAAGGAACGCGAAATGCCGCAATTCTTTGCAGGGACGTCGGGATGGGCTTATCCAACGTGGAAGCCTGATTTTTATCCGGCCAAACTGGCGCAGAAGAAATTTCTTACTCACTATTCGACGAAGCTCAACACCGTTGAAGTGAATTTTACTTTTCGGCAACTAGTCAAAGAAACGACCATCCAGAGCTGGCTGAAGGATACGCCGGCACATTTTCGCTTCGGCATTAAGGCGCACCAGGTGATCACGCATATCAAGCGGCTCAAAGGCGCAGAAGACTTTGTGCCGCGATTTCTGGCGACCATTGAGCCGCTGGCTGCTGTGGGCAAGTTGGGGCCGGTACTGTTTCAGTTACCTCCGAACCTGAAGGCAGATGCGGCGCTGCTCAAGGACTTTCTCGCGATCGTGCCACGGACCGTGCCGGCGGCGTTTGAGTTTCGGCATACGTCGTGGTTTTCGGACTCGACTTGGGATCTGTTGAAGGCGAGCAACGTGGCGCTGTGCGTGGCCGAGACGGAGACGCTGACCACGCCCGAGGTCGCGACGGCGGGCTTTGTGTATTACCGCTTTCGGAAACCGAGCTATACAGGGGAAGAGCGGCGGTCGATGATCGAGCGCATTCGACAACATCTCGATGACGCGCGCAATGTTTTTGCATATTTCAAGCACGAGGACACGCCGGAAGGAGCGCTGTACGCCGTAGAGTTGCTGCGGGAAGTGAGCGGCGCGGGGGCAGCGTGAACAGGCTGAGGTCCGGCGCGCTGCTGTCGGCCGCATTCTACCTGGCGACAAGCTTCGCGTCAGCTCAAGATTCCGCGGCGCGCTCGGTTCACGTTTTTGTGCGCTGGCCGACAATCAGAGCCAGGGCATCATTCCTGTCCCGGCGAAGCTCGGCAACGGGGAAGATCCGGAACACAATCTGTACTGGGGCTCGGCCTATGGCGTGAAGACGTTTTTCGCGCGTAGCGCTGATTGGGAGCGGATCGCCTGCGGGGAGAAGCCGAAAGCCGAGGTTCTTGAGCGCTGCGTGTTCAAGCATCGAGTGGCGAATGTATATCTTGTGGCCGACGCGTATCGTGGGCGGGAGATCCTGCAGGCGATTCTAGATTTTCTGTCTTCGGCGGCGGGAGATGGTTCGGAAACGGTGAGTGTGCCGGCTGCGTCTGGTCCGTTCAAGGTTCCGACTCGTGGTGGTGCGAATCTTGTCGCCTATATTGGCCATGACGGCCTCGATTTTCAACTGCAGCAGTTTCCCCGCAAAAAAAACGAGGCACATCGCGACGCCATCGTGCTGGCCTGTGCCAGTAAGCAGTTCTTTGCCGAGGCGGTGCGGGCCTCAGGCGCGTATCCGCTGCTTTGGACCACGGGGTTGATGGCTCCCGAGGCCTACACTCTGAAGAGCGCGCTGGACGGCTGGATTGCGGGGGAGAGTAACGATCAGATTCGCGATCGAGCCGCGGGGGCTTACGACAAATATCAGAAGTGCGGGTTTCGCGCGGCGCACCGGCTGCTGACCAGCGGCTGGTGAGAGGGCGAGAGAGACGGAGCAAACTGCGTCTCCACGGTGCGATACGGCGTGCATCTTCTTCATCACTTTTGCTAGAGTCCGATAACGGGCATACTGAATCTCTTCTGCTATGGCATCCGAGGCGAACGCGCGCGCGCTTTCCGGGTTTCTCGACTACCTGCGCATCGAGAAGGGACTGGCGGCAAATTCGATCGGCGCCTATACGACCGACATTCTGCAGTTCGCCGAGTTTCTGGAGAAGCATAAGCGTCTGCTGCTGAACGCGCGGCGCAACGACGTGCGCGAATTCTTGCAGCAGCTTTTTTCGCATCAGGTCGACGGGCGCAGTGTGGGGCGGAAGCTCTCGGCGTTGCGCCATCTCTACCGCTACCTGCTGCTCGACAAGAGAATCGACCATGATCCGACGTTGAATATTGAATCGCCGCGGCAGTGGAAGGTGCTGCCCAAGTCGCTGGCCCGCGATGAAGTGGAATCGACGCTGGCGTCTCCGGCTACGCTGTTGGCAAATGGGCAGCGCAGCTCAAAAGATGCGGCGGCATTGGCGTCTCGCGATCGGGCCATGCTGGAGCTCTTGTATGCGGGTGCGCTGCGGGTTTCGGAGATGGTGAACGCCACGCTCGAAGACTTGAAACTGGAGTCGGGATACATGCTGGTGCGAGGTAAAGGGGACAAGGAACGCATTGTGCCGCTGGGTAAGCCGGCGCAGGACGCGCTGTCGGAATATCTGGCACAAGGGCGGACCGTGCTGGTGGAAAGAAAAGTCAAAAATCCCCGCCCCTTCGACAAGCTCAGGGCAGGCTCTCTCGCAAAAAGCGCGAGAAGGGTGGGGCACCCTCCGGCACTTGCCGTCACGGGCGGGAATTCGCCGTTTTTGTTTGTCGCGCGGGGCGGGCGTAGGTTAACGCGGCAGAGGGTGTGGCAGATGGTGGGAGAGTCGTCGGTTGCGTCCGGACGGCACGCGTCGCCCCACATGTTGCGGCACTCGTGCGCTACGCACATGGTGGAGAACGGAGCGGACCTTCGTACTGTGCAGACGATTCTGGGTCACGCGGACATTTCAACTACACAGGTCTACACGCATCTTGCGCTCGATCGGTTGCGGACCGTGTATCAGAAACATCACCCGAGGGCGAAGGCGAAGTGAGTCCGACTTCTGAGAAGATCAAACAATACGTCGCTCTGAAGCCGATTCGGTTCAATTCGATGAGTCGATTCGAATGGATGACCATTCCGCTCGTGAGAGGATATTCTCAGCAACTGTTGCTTCACCTGACACCGTTGCGAGATGACCAGAAAAGATCCGAACTTATCTTGACCTTCCAAGGCGTGCGAAATGTTCGATTCGCAGCTGCCGGGCTAGTGCAATCCCTCCTTGAAATCCGCGACACTTCGGGCCACAGTGGGAGGGCGTCCGTTACGAGGTTCGCGATCGAGAGAATGACACGATTTGTTTTCTCTGCAATGATTTTTTTGCTTCTGTCCGGGAGGTAAGTGAGTGAGGGGCAACGGCGAAACAGATCGAAGTGTCGTTCGTAAGGCCGTCGCCGACTTCCTCTGCCACTTGCGCGAGCGCAATGCCTCGCCGCACACCATCAAGGCTTACAGCGGCGATCTGGCAAACTTCGCCGCCTACGCCGGGTCGCGCGGATGGAAATCGATCGATCACATCGCGATCCGAGGATTCCTCTCGCAACTTTACGAGAAGGGACTAGGCAAGACGTCCGTGGCGCGATCGCTCGCCGCGGTACGGTCGCTCTATCGCTGGTTGGCGCGCGAGGGTGTGGTTGAGCAGAATCCAGCAAAACTGGTGGCGACGCCGCGGCTGCCGAAGAAACTGCCGCGGGTGCCGACCATTGAAGAGATGAACTTCGTGCTCGACGGGAAAATGCCAGAGGTTGCGGCCTTTCCCGAGCGCGATCTGCTGATGCTCGAATTGCTGTACGGCTGCGGCATCCGCAACTCGGAGCTGACCGGAATCAATCTCGAGGACATTCGTCTGAGTGCCGAGGCCATCTTGATTCGTGGCAAAGGGAAGAAGGAGCGCTACGTTCCGTTTGGCGGGTCGGCGAAGAGTGCGCTAGCCGCTTATCTTCCGGCACGACAGGCGATGCTGGCGGAAACGCGCCAGAACTCCTCGGCGCTGTTCATCAATCAGCGCGGCGGGCGCCTGACCACGCGCAGCGTGGGGCGCATCATCAAAAAGATTGCAGTCGCCAAAGGGCTTTCGCCGGATGTGCATCCGCACACCTTACGCCATGCATTCGGCACTCATATGCTCGAAGAGGGCGCCGACCTGCGCGCCATTCAGGAGTTGCTGGGACACGAGCGCTTGGCCACGACCCAGCGCTACACGCAGCTTTCGATGAAGCATGTGTTGCACGTCTACGATCAGACGCATCCCCGCGCAAAATAGTGTTATCCCGCGCGATTACCTCAGTAATTTGGGATTCTCCACTTGCACCTTGAGAATATACGGACGGGAAAGCTTGGGACCCGACGCTCTTGTTTGTAACGCTTCGGGTTCGGTACCTCTGACCCCCGGGGGGCACTGTGCGCAAGATCAATCCAGAACTCTGGCTATTGCTGTTTCTCGTGCTGATCGCTGGGATGCTGAATTTTCTGGTGGCATCGCAGAAGATGGCGCTGGTTTTCTATTTCCTTCCGACCCTCTATTCCGCATATCACCTGGGACGGAGGCATGCCACGCTCACGGCGCTGGCCAGCGTGGTGCTCGTAGTTTTGCTGGCGAGCATGAATCCGGCAATGTTCAGCCGGCGCGTCGACATGCCCTTCGCAAAGTGGTTCGACATCGCGGTGTGGGGTGGAGTCCTGATGGTGTCGGGCTACGCCACCGGAACGCTCTACGAGCGGAATCAGAGAACGCTGCGTGAGATGGAAGACGGCTACGACGGAATGCTGGTGATCCTGCAGAATTTTCTGGCGAACCAGAAGTACAGCGAAACCCACGCCTATCGCATTGCGATGTGCGCCACCAGGATTGCGGAAGGCGTCGGATTGGATGCGGGCAGCGTGGAAGATATTCGGATGGCGGCGCTGCTATTCAATATGAAGGACATGGGCATCTCGAACGAAGTGCTGTGTAAAGCGGCGCAAGTGTCGCATGAGGACTTGCACCAGACAATACAGAATCGCGAGAAGACGCCGTCGAAGGCGGTTGCAACCAGTGGTTCCTTACGGCGGGCGATCCCGATTTTCCTGTCGGAGCGAATGTTGCGGCAAAATGGCGGCACGCCTGAAGATTCGTCTCTGGAAGTGCAGATTCTGGTGCTGGCGGAGGAGTACGAAGCACTGACCAGCGGGCAGAGAGGCGCGAAGATGTCGCCCTCGCAGGCTGGGCAGGAAGTAATCAAGCGCGCCGGCGAGCGCTACGATTCGCTCGTGGTGAACGGGTTCACCAAGGCCTTCGGGGGACAGGCTGCCGCCGCGGGCGCGTGAGCAGACCGCGCCGCTACTACTTTCGCAGGTATTCCCACATCTCGACGATCCGATTCTTCAAATCAGCGGTAAGTTTCTCGTAGGCAGCTTCTGACGCCTCGGACTCCGGCGGGGGAAGCATCGGATCTCCAAAAGCCATCTTCAGCGGCTTGAATCCCTGAAAAGCACGATTGCGCGGCCAGGCATCGTAGAAGCCCTCGATGGCCACCGGAATAATCGGCACCTGCAGGTTTATCGAAAGAATGGCAGCGCCTTTCTTGAAGATTTTGGGCGTGCCATCGATGGAGCGTTCACCCTCAGGGTAGAGAACGAGCGCCATTCCGTGCCTGAGACCGAAGGCCCCGGCGCGCATGGCGGGAACCAGGTTCGCGTCGGGATCGAGCACCACCACCTTGATGGAGCGCGCCAGCTTGCGCATGAATCCCTGGCCGAAGATATCGCTGGTGCCCACAGCAAAAGCGCGAAAGAAAACCTCCGGCGGCAACAGACAAGCCAGAATCAGCGGATCGAGATAGCTCTGGTGGTTCGACGAGATGATGTAGGCGCCACTCTTAGGGAGTTTCTCCAGTCCACTCACCTTCAGATGAAAACGGTCGCGGACGAACATCTGCATCACTCTGGTGACCAGGTACCAGAACGTGTCGTTGATTCGACTGGGATGGGCCAGTCGAATCACATCGGGATCGTCGGGATCTTCGGCGAGGATGGATTTCCATCCGGTGAAGGTGACACGCGATCCCGGGCCGCCAGCGCCGCTTGCCGCGCTTCCCAGTACAGCGTCGATGAGATCGCGCACGGTGTAGATCTCCGTGAGTTGGGACTCTTCGACGTCACCGCCCAGTTCTTCCTCGAGGCGGCTGAGCAGTTCAACGCGCTGCATCGAGTCGAGGCCGAGATCGAGATCAAGGCTGAGCGTGGGCCGCAGGCTGGGAGGAGCGGAGCGCGCGGCTTCGCGGACAATCTTCAGCGCGCGCTGCACGTTGGGCTGGTCGAGCCATGCAACCTCGTCGGCGGTCGGCGGTCTTTCCGCGGGAGCGTCTGAATCATCCGCAATCTTCTTAGCCTGATTTGCTCTTACCCGTTTCTCGACTTCGAAGCGTTTGATCTTGCGGGTCGTTGTGCGCGGCAGATCCTCCTGCCAGATCTCGTAGCTCCCAATGCGCTTGGTCGTGGGAATCTTTGGCGAAAGGCCTTCCACTTCGAAGCGGATGGCCTCCTTCACGTTCACGATCTTGCGTTGCCGGAGGACATCGAAGTCGGGGACGATGACGGCGTGCAGCCGGTCACCGTCCTCCCCGGGCTTGCCTTCGAGGCCCATCACGGCGATTTCCTTGATGATCGGCGACTTCAGGTAGTGCGCTTCTATCTCTTCGGGATACACGTTCTTGCCGTTGCTGAGAACAATGACTTCCTTCTTGCGACCGGTGAGGAAGAGGTTACCCTTCGAGTCGAAGTATCCCAGGTCGCCGGTGAGGAACCATCCGTCGCGGAAGACCGCTGCCGTGGCGTCGGGACGGTTCCAGTATCCCTTCATTACCACTGCGCCGCGCACCGCGAGTTCACCAACGGGCGGACCGCCGTCCTCCTGAGGCTGTGGATCGAGGATCTTTCCTTCCACGCCTTTCATGGCTTTGCCGCAGGAGCCAATTACGTTGTCGTGGGGAGAAGTTACGAAGATGGCTGCGGTGGTTTCCGTCAGGCCCAGGGCCTGCAATATATCGATGCCAAGGTCGTGAAAGTCCCACATGATCCCGGGATCGAAGCGGGAGCCGCCCGTTGCCAGATAGCGCATCTTCGGCCCGAGGGTGTCGTGGATTTTGCGAAAAAAGATGCGTCCGGCATTGATTCCCAGTTTGCGCAGGGTGCGGTTGATCGCGACAAGCAGGGAAAAAACCTTCTGCGTCACCGCGCCGCGCTTCTTGAGCTCCTGGAAGATGCGTTCGTGGATCAGATAGTAAAACTGAGGCACGACTGCGAACGCTGTGATGTTGCGCTCGCTCAAAGCGCGCATCAGTTCGGTGGTATTGAGCGTTTCCAGATAGACGACGCGCGATCCCTTCACTAGCGGGAGCAGTAGATTGGCCATCTGCGCCAGCACGTGGAAGAGCGGCAGCACGCCGAGCAGCGCGTCTGTGGGCCCGAGATCGACCCAGTTGAACACGGCCTCGACCTCGCCCAGAAAATTGGCGTGCGTCAGCATCACGCCCTTGGGGTCGGCGGTGGTGCCCGAAGTGTAGAGCAGGGAAGCGAGATCGTCGTCTTTCGCAGGGGCAGGCTTGAATTTGCCCGGCCCGGCGTCGAAGATTGCGGGTAGATTGCCCAGCCAGTGGTCCTCGACGGAATGGTTGGCCATGCGGTCGGGATCCATGAGGATAATGCCTAGGTTCAGTTCGGTGACCGCGGGCCGCGCTACCGGAACATGTTTGGCGTCAGAGAATACCGCCGACGCGCCGCTGTCTTTCAGAAGCTTGGCAACCTGATCGGCATGCAGGGCAGTGTCGAGAGGAACGGCGGCACAACCCGACGCAATGATTCCCAGGTAGGCCGCGACCCAGCGCGGGTGATTGTCGGCCAGTATGGCTAGGCGTGATCCGTGAGCGTATCCGTTCTCAGTGATCCACCGGCCCACCGATTCTGCCATGCCGTGGAGTTCGGCGTAGGTGCAACTTTCGATGCGATCGTGGCGTTGCAGTTCGAGCGCGACATTGTCCGGCCAGCGCTGGGCGCAATCGACAAAGCGGTCGTAGAAGGTGGGCATTCGTCGTGGCGAATATACACGAAATGTAGCTCGAACCGCAGTGATGGAGCATGGCGGTTGCCAACTCTTGCAACTGCATACAAAACGCAAGGCGCTGGTCGAACGCGTTCGGCTAGGGTTTCTTGGGTGGCTGAGGCTTTTCTGCGTCCGCGATGGCTTTGCGGAACTCTTCGACGGCGGAAACCTTGGGCGGCCGCAAACAATCCTTGGCGATGTACCGCCAGACCGCAGGCGCGTCCAGAGGAGTTTGCACTCCGCCTCGATACACCTCGAAGGCATCTTCGGAGGGGCCGACCTCATTGCTCACGCGTGGCCCGCTCTGCGGCCCGTCGATGCCGGGATCGCTGAGCGGAGGGGGATGACCTTGTTGTCCACCGATGCGAATGGTGCTGTCGGTGGATTGCCCGACGCCGGCGCGATTATCGATGGGGCCGCCTTTGATCGTGGGTTGCATCATTTTGCCAGAGCCCGTCCGGACTGCGATCACCAGATCCGATTCGGCTCCATCCATGACCACGTGGAAACGGCCCCATTCCGTCAGAGCTTTCTCCACATTGTCGCGAGCGGTGGCGTTGGCCATGGGCTGGTCGAGAGGCTCTCCTGCCTCCGGGTTCACGACGACCAGCACCGTGGTGGCCTTCAAAACGTATTCGGGAAGGGGCTGCTTCTTCTTGTCCTTCGCGTTTGCGGGAAGGGCCAGCAGGGCAGCTAAGAAGATCAGCGCGGAAAAGCGTGCAGTCATGGGAGGCTCCGTGACCGGTCAAGGGACTGCGCCATTATACTGCGCCGTTATACTGGAAGTGTAACCAGTGTGTGTCGTTGCGGTCTCGCCCAGCATCGAATGTGCTAGGCTTTAAAGGTACTTTTGGGCGCGCTGCCCTGTGAAGGATTCGAGTTTGATCAATCAGCTATTAGGCAAAGTTTTTGGGACCAAGAACGAGCGTGTGATTAAGGCGCTGATGCCCAAGGTCCAGGCAATCAACGCGCTAGAGCCCCAGATCCAGAAGCTCACCGACGCCGAGCTGCGCGCCAAGACGGATGAATTCCGGCAGCGCATTCAGGAACGGCTGAGCCAGGTCACGCGGGCTCCTCAGGCCGCGGCTCCTGAAGCCGGGTCCGAGGATGAGCCTGACGTTGACGAGCAGAAGGAATTCGAAAAGCGGGAGTACGAAGCGCTGCAGGAAGTGCTCGACGAGATTCTGGTAGAGGCTTTTGCGGTGGTCCGCGAGGCTGGACGCCGCGTGCTCAAGATGCGCCACTTCGACGTTCAGTTGATCGGCGGCATGGTGCTGCACCAGGGAACGATTTCGGAAATGAAGACCGGCGAAGGCAAGACGCTGGTCGCGACTCTTCCGGTATATCTCAATGCACTCAGCGGGCGCGGGGTGCATGTGGTCACGGTCAACGACTACCTGGCCAAACGCGACTCGGAATGGATGGGAAGGCTGTACCGGTTTCTTGGACTCACGGTCGGCGTGATCGTGCACGATCTGGACGACGAAGAGCGGCGAGCTGCCTATGCGGCCGACGTCACCTACGGCACGAACAACGAGTTCGGATTCGACTACCTGCGCGACAACATGAAGTTCGACATCAAGGATTGTGTGCAGCGCGGACACAATTACGCGATCGTCGACGAAGTTGATTCCATCCTGATCGACGAAGCCCGCACGCCGCTGATCATCTCCGGCGCCAGCGAGGAATCGACAGATAAGTACTACAAGGTCAACCGCATCATCCCCAAGCTGGAAAAGGGCGAAGAGCTCGAAGTTGCCCCCGGCGAGCCGGCGCAACTGACTGGCGATTTTGTGGTCGACGAAAAACACCGCAACATCACCGTGACCGATGAAGGCTGGGTGAAGGTCGAGGGACTGCTCGGCATCGGGAACATCGCTGACCCCGAGAACTGGCCGCTCAAGCATCACGTCGAAACGGCGATCAAAGCGCACGCGCTTTACCGTAAGGATGTGGAATACGTCATCAAAGACGGGGAAGTGATCATCGTCGACGAGTTTACCGGACGCATGATGCCGGGACGGCGCTGGTCCGATGGCCTACACCAGGCGATTGAGGCCAAGGAGGGCGTGAAGATTGAGCGCGAGAACCAGACGCTGGCGACCATCACCTTCCAGAATTACTTCCGCATGTTCAAGAAGCTGGCGGGCATGACGGGAACGGCCGAGACGGAAGCCACCGAGTTCGACAAGATTTATAAGCTGGAAGTCGTGGTCATTCCGACGAACATGCAGATGCTGCGCATCGAGAATCCAGACATCGTCTACCGCACCGAGAAAGAGAAATATTTCGCCGCTGCGGACGAGATTCAGCAACTGGCGGCGAAAGGGCAGCCCGTGCTGGTGGGCACGACGTCGGTGGAGAAATCGGAGCGGCTTTCGGACCTGCTGAAGAAGAAGGGCATCAAGCACGTCGTGCTCAACGCGAAGTTTCACGAGCGCGAGGCCGAGATCGTCGCTCAGGCCGGACGCAAAGGCATGATCACCATTGCGACCAACATGGCCGGCCGCGGTACTGACATTTTGCTCGGCGGCAATCCCGAGTTCATGGCCAAGCAGGAGATGGTGAAGAAAGGAATTGCGCAGCAGTTGCGCGTGGCGCAGGGCAAGATCGAGGGCCCGCAGGAAGATGGGGAGACTTCCATCTTTTATTACAACGGGAATGAATACATGGTTCCCACCGACAAGTGGGCTGAAGCCCTCGAGCGCTACAAGGCGCAGACCGACGTCGAGCACGATGAAGTGACTGCCGTTGGCGGTCTCCACATTCTGGGAACAGAGCGGCACGAGTCGCGGCGGATTGATAACCAGCTACGCGGCCGCGCCGGACGCCAGGGCGATCCCGGGTCCTCGCGCTTTTACTTGGCACTTGAAGACGACCTGATGCGCATCTTCGCCAAGGAGTGGATCTCGAACCTGTTACAGAAGTTGGGGATGGAAGAGGGCGTGCCGATCGAGTCGAAAATGATCACGCGTCGCATCGAGACTGCGCAGAAGGCCGTGGAAGGCCAGCACTTCGAATCCCGCAAACATTTACTTGAGTACGACGATGTGATGAACAAGCAGCGCGAGGCCGTGTACGGACTGCGTCGCCGATTGCTTGAAGGTACCGACCAGAAAGATCTCATCCTCGAAGATTACGTGTCGGCGATTCTCGGCGAGCTGCTGGAGCAGTACTGCCCGGCCAAGGCTCATGCCGCCGACTGGGACATCAAGGGCCTGAAAGATGCAGTGTTTACACGCTTCGGCGTCGATTTCCTGGCGGAAGGCGTGAAGGCCGATACGTTGAATCGCCAGGAGCTCGGCGACGCGATTTTTGAGAAGCTCAAAGAACGTTACGACGCGAAAGAAAAGCTCATTGGCCCCGAAGCAATGCGCCATCACGAACGCATGATCATGTTGAGCGTGATCGACCAGCAGTGGAAAGATCACCTGCTCAGCATGGACCACCTGAAGGAAGGCATCGGGCTGCGCGGCTACGGGCAGCACGATCCGCTTGTGGAATACAAGAAAGAATCCTTCGATATGTTCGAAGCGATGATGCAGCGCTTCCAGGAAGACACGGTGCGCTATCTGTACCTGATGCAGATCCTGGAGCGGCCGCCGGACGCGGGTGCGGGTGGTCCGCCGCCGAGCGCGCCTAGTGGGCAAGGGCCGGATTCAGGAGTACCGGCTCAGCATGGTGGCGATGGGAACGGAAGGCGTCCTCCAAGGATGGTCTCAACCTCAGCCGATGACCTGGAAGAAGCGTTCATGCGCCGCAAGCGGCGCGAACTGGAACAGGCGCGCATGGCGGGCGCGGGAGACGCGCCACAGGTGCAGCAAGTCGTCCGTGGACAGGAAAAAGTGGGGCGCAACGATCCTTGCCCCTGCGGGTCAGGAAAGAAATACAAGAAGTGTCACGGCGCGTAATTTTGAGAATCGGGTGCCCCATCCTTGTCGCGTTTTGTGCGACAGGGTGGGGCTTTTGAATTTCGGTGGGTAAAGTCATCGGAAGAATCTCCAAGTCAAAATCTCCAAGTCAAAATCCCCAAGTCAAAATCCCCACCCTGTCCCTTCAAAAAGCGGAGGGACAAGGATGGGGCACCCATTAGGTCTTGACTGCTTTGAACGTCATTTCTTTCGCGGAGCTTCCCGTTTCCTGTTTCCAGTCTGTGAACAGTGTCGCGTAGTTCTTCGTGATGTAGTCTACGGGCGTGACTCCCAGCTTCTTTGCGGTTGAGTCAATCCAGCGCGGCGGGCCCTCGATCTCGCAGAAGTTGCCGATCGGCGTTTCGTCCACGACGACTAGCCCCTTGCCGTCAGCCCATTCCGCTCGGAACTTTTCGTAGCGGAATGTCGGTGCATACCCCAGGCCTCGTAGGATCGCGTCCATCTTTTTCCCGTCGACGACGCCCGTTTCTAACTCCACCCGACTGCTGTGGCGAGCTTTGATGCCTCTGCTTTTATGGGTCAGCGTCCACGACGAACCGTATTTGCGCAGGCGAAGCAGTTGCCTTCGCGCCCGCAAGATTTCGCCGGGCAGGTCGTAGAGCGTATTCATCTCGTTGGTCCGCGGCGTGAGCAGCCGGAATCCCGTGGCGCGCAGCTTGCGAGCCAGCGCCCGCAGATCCCCCACGCGAAATTTGATTTCGATTTCCCGCTGCATGTAAGGAGTGGTCAGTCCGGGCAAGATCCTTCCCCCGCCTGAAGAACGGCTCCGTTCAGGATGACGCCATGCGGAGAAGAGTGTCGAAAGCCAGATTGTCTCCAGCTAAGAGTGTATTACGGATGCGCCGCACCTGCTGCGGGAGTGGCATTGATTCGGAAGCGCGGGCCCGGTTCCTTGTCCCAGTTGATTTCTTCCAGGGGGCCGACCACGAACCACCAGCTGAGCCCGCCAATCCAGGCGACGACCGCGGTGATAAAGAATGGCCAGTAGAAGGAACCGGTTCGATCGAGAAGGAATCCCGTGAGTGCGGGGGCTACGGCGCCGCCGAGATTGCCAACGAAATTCTGCACGCCGATCCACCGCCCGACCATTCGGGGTCCGGCCAGCATCTGCGAGATTGCCCAACTGTTGCAGACGCTGATTCCCAGAAACAACCCGGTCGAAACGAGCATCGCTGTGAAGAGGCGACCGGACGCCAGCACTGTGATGGCGAGACAAATGCCGATGCCCATGTGACCGAACAGCATCAAGCCTTTGCGCACCAGAGTGGGAGAGGCGCCTGCGTGGATCCAGCGGTCCGATAGTTTTCCGGTCACTGCCGAAGAAATCGCGGAAGCGAGGAAGAGCAGGCCGCCTGCGTTTGCCACGTCATGCAGGGTAAGGTGGCGTCCCCGCTGCAGGTAAGAGGGCAACCAGGTCACCAGAAAATACAGGAAGTAATTAATGGAAGCCTGCCCGATGCAGGTGCCCCACGAGGACCGTCGCCGTAGAATATCGAGAACGCCCGCTGTTCGCGCTTGTGACCGGGAGGGCGCGTCGATGCGACGCGGCATCCACGCTGCCCATAGCGGGAGCCAGAGCAAACCGGCCAAGCCGAGCATCAGAAAAAACGGCCGCCAGCCAAAACGTCCGACGGCTCGTCCTCCCACCCACATTCCAAGTGCAGGGCCAAGCGCCAGACCCACCATGATCATGGCGTTGGCAAATCCGCGATGCCTCTCTTTGAAATGGCTGCCCAGGACCTTTCCGTACGACGGGAACGCGACCGATTCCCCGAGGCCGAGAATCACACGGATGATCAACAGAGCGGCGAACCCGTGCAAGAGGCCGGTAACCGCCGTCGAAGCCGACCACAGAAGGAATCCCGCGGCAAAGACCCACTTCACGTCAAACCGGTCCACCAGCCAGCCGGCTGGAATCTGCATCAGTGCATACGTCCAGAAGAACGCTGAGAGCAGAGTGCCGAGTTGAAAATCTGAGATATGAATTTCGTGCTTGATCAACTCTGCGGCGATCGAGAGGTTGCTGCGGTCGATGTAATTGATGAGGACCGACAGGCTAAGCAGGAAGAGGACGCCGTTCATCCGGGCGTTGCTGGGCGCTTCGTGAGTTGTCGTGGCCGTCATCGCGGAAAGCCCGACAATCGTACACCATTCCTGCAGTTCGTCGGAACTTTCTATTGCCCCCGGAAGTGAACTCGGGCGGTTGGCGATGCTATCATTTTTCGGCGATCACGCTTGGGGGTTAGCATGAAGAACCTATATCAACCGGAAGCAGTCGACGAGGTGATGACGCGCGTCGACAGGCTGCAGCCTGCGGCGCAACGGCAGTGGGGCAAGATGGACGTGGCGCAGATGATGGCGCATTGTTCTGCGGCGCTCGATATGGCGTCAGGTCAACTCAATCTGCCGCGCACGTTCATCGGGAGGTTGATTGGGTCGTTGGTTAAGCCGATCTACTCCAACGATAAGCCGTTCTCGCTGAACAATCCCACCGACCCGAAGCTCGTGGTATCCGATCAGCGGGATTTTCTCCGCGAACAGCAGCAACTCAAGGTCAAGGTTCGGCAGTTTCACGAGGGCGGGGAAGCGAAGTGTACACGGCATCCTCATCCCTTCTTTGGCTCGCTGACGCCGCAGGAGTGGGGCATCGGCATGTACAAGCACCTGGATCACCATCTGCGGCAGTTTGGTGCGTGATGCCCGCTAGGTTGTAGTCGTGCTATGAAAATGTTGGCAGCTTGACCAGATCATCTTTGGGAATCGATTCTAAATGGCCCCCGGCTTTGCGCCAGGCGGCCAATCCGCCCACGATTACAAACGTGTTGAATCCTCTCTCCTGCAATAGATGCGCCACCCGGGCGCTAGTCGCTTCGCGCGCTCAAGTACAGTAGAGGTAAATGTCCTTGTCTTTGGGGAGTTTCTTGATCTCCTCGTCGAGATTGTTGGGCTCGATGCGGATCGACCCGGCAATGCGTTCGGCTCCAATGTCGTAGTAGCCATGGCTGCGCACATCGACAATCAGCACCCGGTCCTTCTCGTCCGATGCCAGGCGTGCGGCCAACTCCTGCGCTTGTACTCGGGGCATGATGCGGTATTTCTTGTGCCGGAGAAATTGCGTAGCACGGTAACTGGCATAGACAATGAGAGCGACGGTGACGATTACTTCCATGGCGCGCCCGGCAGCGTGGAACCCGTTCAAGATGGCGGCAAGGAAATCGCGCGAGAGATACCCCACGAGCAAGTAGGTCCCGGAATAGAGCATGGCTCCGGCCATGTCGAGGCGGAGGAACTGGCCGAAGCGCATCTTCATGCTGCCTGCGAGGGGCGCCGCCATGGTGTTGATCCCGGGGATGAACTTGGCGATCACCAGAGTCAGCTTGCCGCGCTTGTAGAACGATTCGGCGGAGCGCAGGATGCAGGTTTCCGGATTCATCGAGAGGCGGCAGAGGACGCCAAGCAGAGCCCAGCCGGTGTAGCGGCCGAGCCAGAACTGTGCCGTGTCGCCGATGATGAGGGCGATCATCGCGGCGAGAAGTACGCCTGCACCGGAGAGCGTGTGGGACGCGACCGCGGCGCCCGCTGCCACCAGTGCGATCGCGGCCGGGAAGGGAAGGCCAATCGCTTCGGCAAACAACAGGAGGAACGTCAGGGCATAGCCGTGGCGCGCCATCATGGAGAGCAGGTCACTCATAGACAGTTGTGGATCAACGGGCCTTGCAGAACTGTGGATTGCAGGGTTTTGATTCGCCAGCCCCCGGAAAGGGTTCAGTATAAACAAAGCCGGGCGGGTCCGATGGACCGACGCCCGGCTTTGCTGCACGAGGAGCGAGTCTCTCAGGAGGACTTTCCTCGTTCAGGGTGAGCAAGACAGCGGCTTACACTCGAAGGCTCTTCCGGCCCTGTCCGGGCCGGCGCGTCGAAAAACCTAGGCGCCTTTCGTCTAAAGCTTCGACTGAAGCCGCCGTCTCTCGTTGATGGTTCGTCCGCACGCGGACAAGACCCTCAGCGACCTGCCTTTCTCAGGTGCCGGGGGGAGAGGATCGAGGTCGCGAAACCCGCGCCTCATCGCATGCCAGTGCGTCTCATTAGCTTTCCGCTCTGGCGGACAGTCCCAGCAACTGGCCGCATTTTGGCGCGGCGGCGGAAGAAAGTCTGTAACACTAGTCACGGGTCCCTGTGACCGGCGTCATGACCGTTTAGGATTGGTGTTCCAGATGAAGGAGTGTGCGCGCCTTTAGCAGTTGGCCGCTGTCGCGGACGAACTGCAGATCCCCTGCATCAACTCTTGCCCGAGGTTCAGAAGGGGGGTGTCTTCCTTCACGGGCATATTCGTAAGCACAATTACGGAAAAGCCATCGTCCAAAAACACGCTGTTGAACGATGTGAAGGCAGCCGTTTCACCGTTATGCCATACAAACGGATGGCCCTCCTCGGTTCCGAGGACCCATCCCATCGCATACGGAGAGGATCCGCCCTGTGGGTACATGGGTTTGCCGGAAGGCGTCACCATCACGGTGAACCACGCAGGAGGGATCACCTTGCCGTTGAGCAGCGCAGCATCCCAGGTAGCCAGATCCTGGACATTCGACCATAGAGCGCCCGCCGAGAAATAGAGGGATGGGTCAGGGATGGCGCCGGGACTCGGTCCTTGAGTGTAAGGAGACGCCGCACCGGCAGGTTGCAGATACGAAGTATTATTCAGACCCAGGGGCTGAAAGATGTTCGATGCCATGTAGCTTGGATAGATTACGGAACTGACTTCCTCGATGACTGAACCCAGTACAAAGTAGTTGCTGTTGCTATAGGCGTAATAGGTGCCGGGGGTGAACAAGAGTGGCGCTTGCGCGATCTGGGTGAGGACGGTCTGCTCGGAAACACCGTTGAACCAGGAACTCGCTTCCGGAAAGTCAAGATAGTTCTGCAAGCCAGAAGTTTGGGTCAACAACATGCGAAGAGTGATCCGCGGATCGATCGCGTAACTGGGTAGGTATGTGACCGCCGGGTCGTCGATATTGAGCTTTCCTGCATTCTGCAACTGCAACACCGCGGCCGCAGTGAACTGTTTGGTGACCGATCCAATCTGAAAGTCCATCGACGGCTGAACCGGCAGGCAAGTGTCCAGGTTCGCGTATCCGTATCCCTGGGCGTAGAGAATTGTTCCGTTCTTGGCGACTGCTACCGCTACCCCGACGAGGCTCTGCGCCTTCATTTCATCCGCGATCAGCGGATCAACAACCGACGCCAGGCTGCCGCTGGATGCCGTCGAGCTGGGGAGGGGCGGGCACGAGTAGTGGCTGCTGCTTCCGCCGCAGGCGATCAGGCCACATCCTGCCGACAAGAGAGTTCCAAGCACCAGACCAACCGAGTAAGAGTTCTTCACGGAACCCTCCTCAAAAACTCCATCTCAAGAACCTAGTCTGGGCTCACTTCTCTCTAGCGACGACAAATTCCGGCGCCCACAGCAGGGCGCGCTTGATCTCGGTGTCAGGGAAGGTGCAGATCGCTTGCTGCGCCGATTCCGCATACTGCGCGGCACGAGCCGTGGCGGCCTCAAGCGATCCGTAGCGCCGCAGGATTTCGAGAATCTCGGCATGCGTCACGCCGTTGAAAGCTCCATGGAGTAAAACCGTCTCGATCTTGGAGCGCTCTTCGGGAGTGCAACGATCGAGCGCATGAATTACCGCCATCGTGGCCTTGCCTTCGCGCAAATCGCTGGCCACGGGCTTGCCCAGCACATCTTCCGACGCGGTAAGGTCGAGGACATCATCGACGATCTGAAACGCCATGCCGAGGTCATGTCCGTATTGGCCCAGAGCAGCTTCCTGTTCCTGTGTAGCTCCGGCGAGAATCGCCCCCAGACGCATGCAGACCGAAAACAGGCACGCGGTTTTGCGAAAGATGAGGTCGAAATGCTCGTCCAAGGTGATGAGCTTGCCCAGCTTTTCCATCTGCAGCAGTTCGCCTTCGACCATTTGCTGGGTAAGTTCGATCAGGGTGTCGAGAATGCGGAAGTTGCGCTCCTGCACCGCGATCTTGAAGGCCTGCATGTAGAGCCAGTCTCCGGCCAGCACACACTTCGAATTGCCCCACTGCGTATTGGCCGCGGGACGCCCGCGCCGTGTCTTGGCTTCGTCAATGATGTCGTCGTGAACCAGGGTTGCTGTATGGATGATCTCAACCACCGCACCCAACCGGACCGCACCTTGGCCCTGGTAGTCGAGCAATTTCGCGGAAAGCAGCAACAACGCGGGGCGGATTCGCTTGCCGCCGCCCGCTCGCAGATACTCGCCAATCTCGGTAATGGCTTGCACGCGCGAGACCGTGTCGCGACCGAACTCGTTCTCCAACGCGGCGAGGTCGTCCCGCAGCAGATCGAATACTTCTTTCCCGTTGATGGCGGCCGGTGCGCTCAATTTTGGTTCCGCTACTACTTTCAACACGGAGGTAATCCCTCCGTGGTGGACCGTCTTTAGTTCGTTCTGTAATTCGTAAACTGCAAGTCGATTCCGAAATCGTGCCCCTTCAGCAGGGCGATGGTCTCCTGCAGAGTGTCGCGATCTTTGCTGCTGATGCGGACAAGGTCCCCCTGGATCGAAGCCTGTGCCTTCTTTTTCGAATCTTTTACCAGCTTCACAATCTCGCGTGCCTTCTCGATGGCGATGCCCTGCTGCATGGTGACTTTGCGCTTGGCCGTTCCACCTGCCGCCGGCTCGACTGCGCCGTAGGTCAGTCCCTTAAGCGAAACCCCGCGCTTCACCAGTTTCTGTTGCAGGATGTCGTTCACGGCCTTCAGTTTGTACTCGTCAGCCGAGTGCAGCACAATCGCATCTTTTTCCAGTTCGATATTCGACTTCGAATCCTTCAGGTCGAAACGCGTGTGAATCTCCTTGAGCGCCTGCTGGATGGCGTTCGAGACCTCGTTCAGGTCGATTTTGCTCACGACGTCGAAGCTGTTATCGGGCATACATTTCTAATCTTTCTGAAATAAGGGAATCTTTACCTGAGATTAACAGAAGAGCCAGTTTAGTGTGCCGGAACTTTGCTTTCAGCCATTTCAGCCAATTTGAAAAAATTGTAGAAATTGTGGGAAGTGCGTTCACCCACTTCGTCCATGGAGAGTCCGCGCAATTCGCCCAGCTTTCGCGCCGTTTCCTTTACAAACGCTGGTTCGTTTCGCTTGCCGCGGTGGGGAACCGGCGCCAGGTACGGCGAATCCGTCTCGATCAGCATGCGGTCGAGCGGAACCTCAAGTGCCGCATCGCGAATCTGCTGCGCCTTGGGGAAGGTCAAATTGCCCGCGAAAGAAATGATGAAGCCCATGTCGAGCGCGCGCTTGGCCTGGGGCCAGTTGCCGGTAAAGCAGTGCAGAATCCCGCCCAGGCCGTGCGGAGCCCATTGATCTTGAATCATGCTGAGGCAGTCTTCCCAAGCGTTGTCGCTGCCATCCGAGGGCCGGCAGTGAATGACGATGGGCAGGTTTGCCGCAGCTGCCAGCTCCATCTGCCGCGCAAAGACCTGCTTCTGAGTATCTCGGGGCGAATGATCGTAGTGGTAGTCCAGGCCGATCTCGCCCCATGCAATCACCTTGGGATGCCGCGCCAGTTGCTCCAACGTTTCATAGGCGGCGTCATCCGCGAGGCGCGCTTCGTGCGGATGGATCCCGATGGTTGCGTACATGAATGGATGCTTTTCCGCGAGTTGAATTCCGGCATCGAGCGTGGGAGGGCCATCGCCATTGCCGATGGCGACCATCGTTCGGACTCCGGCCTCGCGAGCGCGAGCGATGACCTGCTCGCGATCGGAGTCGAACTGCTTGCCATCGAGATGTGCGTGAGAATCTACAAACATAGCTTGTGTGCGGACGGGCTTATGGGGGACGGGCTTATGTGGGGACGGGCGCCTTCGCCCGTCCGGCCGAGCGCAGCGAGGCCAGGTTTTGAGTGTGTCTACTTCAGCCGCGCCCCTACCGGCACATCCTCCAAAAAGCTCGCCAACACTGGCTTCCCACCTTCCAGCGAAGCAGCCACGATCATCCCATTCGATTCCAGTCCGCGAAGTTTTCGCGGAGCAAGATTGGCCACGATCACTACCTTGCGTCCGACGAGAGTCTCAGGCGCGTAGGCCTCGGCGATTCCGGCCAGCACCTGCCGCACTTCCGTACCGATATCGATTTCCAGGCGCAAGAGCTTGTCCGCCTTGGGCACGCGTTCGGCGACCTTCACAACGCCCACGCGCAACTCGATCTTGGCGAAGTCGTCGATCGTGATTTTTCCCCCATCCGTCGCCGCGGCGGATGCTGGTGTAGCGACGACTGGCGCCGACTTCGCGGGCGCGGGTGTTGCCGTTGGCTGTGTCGCCGGAGGTTCCTTGGATTCCTCCACCGCCGGACCTCTTTGCTGATCTTCCATCTGTTGCATCCTTTCGATTGCACTCTTGTCGGCGCGCGGAAAAACCGGGTGGATGTCGCCGAGTTTCGTGCCCAGCGGCAACTGTCCCCAGGCGAGATCGGCGAGAGCAAGCTTCTGGATGTCGCCGAGTCCCATCTGCTGCCAGATTTTGGCCGTTGCATCGGGCATGACGGGATGCGCCAGCGCTGTCGCAATGCGCAGAGCTTCCGCCGAGGTGTAGAGCACGGTGGCCAGCCTCGCTCGGCTTCCGTCGTCTTGTTTTTCACCGAGCGACCATGGCTCGTTCTCGACGATGTATTTGTCGACCGCCGCCACCAGCCCCCACGCGGTTTCCAGCGCCCGCGAAAAATGGAATTGATCGAACAATACGCCAAATTCGCGAATTGTCTTGCGAGCCGTCTCAGCAATCGCCTCATCACCCGGAAGTTTCGACGCCGAGGGCGACGGATAAGGAACCTCGCCCTTGAAGTACCGGTTAATCATGGTTAAGGTGCGGCTGGCCAGATTGCCCAGGCCGTTGGCGAGGTCGGAGTTGTAGCGCTGCACGAGCGCGTCGAACGAGAACGAGCCATCCTGTCCGAATACAACCTCGCGCAACAGGAAGTAACGCAACGCATCCGCACCCAGCACATCGAGAATCGTCTCGGTGCGCACAATGTTGCCGCGCGACTTCGACATCTTGCTCTCTTCAAACAGCAGCCAGCCGTGCGCCACAATCGCTTTGGGCAAGGGCAAGCCCGCCGCCAGCAGAAATGCCGGCCAGTACACGCAATGGAAGCGCACGATTTCCTTGCCGATCATGTGGACGTCGGCCGGCCAATATTTCTTGAACGCCGCCTGCGCACCCGCATGCGATGATCCATAGCCGATGGCGGTGATGTAGTTGGCCAGCGCATCCAGCCACACATAAATGACGTGCCCGGGGTCGTCGGGTACCGGAATGCCCCACGAGAAGGTCGACCGGCTGATCGACTGGTCGCGCAGGCCCGAGCGGACGAAGGAAATCACTTCATTGCGCCGGGTCTCGGGTCGAATGAAATCAGGATTGGCATAGAGTTCCAGCAGTTTGTCTTGAAACGCCGAGAGCTTGAAGAAGTAATTCTCTTCGTGCACGGTCTCGGTGGTTCGCCCGCAGGTTGGACAGGGATCGCCCGGCTGCGCACCATCGACATAGAGTTCGTCGGATACGCAGTACTGGCCGGTGTACGTGCCTTTGTAGATGTAGCCGTTGTCGCGGATGCGGCGGAACAGTTCCTGCATGCGCTTTATGTGGCGCTCTTCGGTAGTGCGGATGAAGTCGTCGTTCGAGATGCCCATCCGCTTCCAGAGGTTGCGGAACTCCGCCGAAATCTCATCGGCGTACTGCTGCGGAGTTTTGCCGGCGGCCTGCGCGGCGCGTTCGATCTTCTGGCCGTGCTCGTCGGTGCCGGTGAGGAAGAATGTGTCGGCGCCCAGCAACCGTTGCCGCCGCGCAATCGTATCGCAGGCGATCGTGGTGTAGGCATGGCCGATGTGCGGCCGCGCATTCACATAGTAAATGGGAGTCGTGATGTAGAACTTTCTAGTCATGCGGATGTGATCTTTGTCATTGGTTTGTTCGCAAAAATGTAAGCTCGCCGGCTCTGATACTCGACATCCGCTGCGTAAGGCTCGCGTTCGATGACTTCCTCAATCTCGAATCCCGCGTTTCGAATGTAGCCCACGGCGGTGTCCGTGCGAAAGAAGTGGAACTCAAGCGCGGCGCCGGAGTTCCAAAGATCTTCAACGGCAGACGTGTCTTCGCCGATGTGAAAGCTCAGCAGAAGTCTGCCGCCTGGCAGGAGGACTCGCAGCATTTCCCGTAGGGCTTGACCAAGATCGACCGGCGGCAGGTTTACGATCGCGTAAAAAGCCGCTATCCCAGCCCATGCGTTGTCGTCAACAGGGAGGGCCCGCATGTCTCCCTGACGAAACTCGATGCCCGGATTCAATTGGCGCGCACGCTCAACCATTCCCGCGGACAAGTCCATGCCGCACACCTGGATTCCACGTCCACGGAGATAGCGCGCGACCTGCCCCGGTCCGCATCCGAGATCACAAACAAGGCCAGTGCTGCCGATGCTCTCGGCCAAACGGTCGAGCAGTTGACGATCCAGGGGCTTGTGCTGCAGTTCATCGCCGATCCGCCGGGCGTACTCCTCCGCGACCAAATCATAGCCCGCCTGAACGTCGCTGATTGTTTCGTGAATCATCTGGTTTTCTTTCGGGTATTACTTTCGCTCGCCGCTCGTGTACGCTCGCGAGGCTTCCTGCATCACCGTCTTCAGGGGCACGTGGTGTTCCGCCGCGATGCGCCGGCAGTCTTCATACTCCGGAGCGTAATTGGTGACGGTTCCGTTCATACTTGCAATCTTGATGCGCACTTCGCCCCATTGGGTGTGGACATTTTCCCAGCGGCGCGCCAGCGTCTGCCGCGATTCATCGCGGCGCCGCACGCCTAGTGTTGTGGTCTCGGTAAAGATCAGCTGAGTTAACTTGCTCGCATCTTCAGGCCTGCACAGCACAGTGAGCAGGGTGCCGGGACGGTTCTTCTTCATCTGCACGGGCATGCCAAATACGTCCAGCGCACCTTCGTCGAGAAGACGGTCCATGACGTATCCAAAGACCTGCGGATTCAGATCGTCGATGTTGGCTTCCAGCACCGCTACCGCCTCGGACGCGGTCTTGGCAGCGAGCGCTGATGCGGACTCGCCGATTGTCAATCGCACGACATTCGGAAAACCGGGGAACTCGCACGTTCCAGCGCCGTAGCCTGACTTCTCGATTTTCATCTCGGGGAACGCAGCGAAACGCTTGGCCAAAATCCTCACGATCGCGGCTCCTGTCGGAGTGACTAATTCTGCTTGCACTCCGGATGAGTACACCGGCGCGTCTTTCAATAATTCGACGGTGGCCGGGGCCGGGACTGGAAACGTGCCGTGAGCGCACTGCACCGATCCGCCGCCGACGTTCAGGGGAGAACAGATGATCTCATCCACGCCAAGGGCGTCTGCTCCGACGGAGGCGCAGACGATGTCGACCATTGCGTCAACCGCGCCTACTTCGTGAAAGTGCACCTTTTCGATGGAAGTGGCGTGAATCTTCGCTTCCGCTGTTCCCAGAGCTTCAAAGATGGCGATGGCAGTCTTCTTGGCAGTGTCGCTAATTTCCGCTTTGCCGATGATTTCGCGAATCTCGGTCAAGCCTCGGCCGTGCGAGTGAGAGTGCTCATGGGGCGCCGCGGGCGCCCCCGCTCGCGAACTGTCGATGCTATGAGAATGCTCGTGGGGATGGTCGTGGCGAAGACCATGAGCGTGAATATCACCGTGCTCATGGTCAGCTTTCGGGGGCGAGGGTGGCCGCACCACATCTTGCTTTTTCCAGTACTCTTCCCGCGGCATGTCCTTCTCGCCATCCACCCACACGTCGACCTTGGTTGCCGAAATTCCGTTGCGAACGACTCGCGAAATCTCCAGCCGTGCGCCCACGCCCAGCGCCGCGACGGTTTCTTCCAGCACCCGCGGCGGTACTCCGGCGTCGATGAGCGCGCCCAGGAACATGTCGCCGCTCATGCCGGAAAAGCACTCAAGATACGCAATGCGCATAGAATCGAATTCCTCACCACAGAGGACACAGAGAGCACAGAGGAAAAAACCTAAAGTCTATACTCTGCGGTCGCCGGGTCTCTGCGTGAAAGGGTTTGTGTCGTCACCGAACGCGAAACTTTCATCATAGGGAAGCATTCCACCTCCGTCAAACGCGCGCTGGCCGCGCCCTCTGGTAAAATCACTGTTTCTTCAATCACTTAGAGGGACTTCTTGTACCGTCATCTGGAACATCGTTTAGCCCAGCGAGTGCTGCAGTGTCTGCAGAGCAAGTATCCCGGCACAGCCTTGCCCAGCGTGGTCGTGGAACAGCCTCCGAAGGTCGAACTTGGGGACTTCGCGATTCCGATTTTTCCGTTCGCCAAGCCACTGCGCTCGGCGCCGCTGAAGATTGCCGAAGCCATCCGGGCCGAGATCGGTGCCATCGAAGGCATCGCCGGGATGCAGGTGGCGCCTCCCGGTTACTTGAACGTCAGCATCGACCGGGGATGGATGGCCGCCGCGCTCGCCGCCGATCAGAAGCCGCTCGTTGAGATTCCACCTGGCAAGATTCTGGTCGAGCACTCGAGCATCAATCCGAACAAAGCTGCGCACATCGGGCACCTGCGGAACGCGATTCTCGGCGACACATTTGTCCGGTTGCTGCGTTTTGAGGGCAGGGAAGTGGACATTCAGAACTACATCGACAACACCGGCGTGCAGGTAGCCGATGTGGTGGTTGGCTTCATGCACATCGAGAAGAAGTCTCGCGCAGCGATCGAGGCCCTGACTCGGCAGCCGCGATTCGACTACTACTGCTGGGATCTGTATGCCCGCGTCTCGCAGTGGTACGAGGCGGACAAGCAGAACTTGCAAGTGCGCCTGCAGACCTTGCACGCGATCGAGGATGCGTCGACGGAGACCGCTGCCGTCGCCGAACTGATCTCGGTTGCAGTGCTGCGCCGCCATCTCGAGACCATGGACCGGCTCGACATCGAATACGATTTCCTTCCCCGCGAAAGCGAAATCCTGCACCTGCATTTCTGGGATGCGGCGTTCACCAAGCTGAAGGAAGCTGGCGTACTTACCTTCGAGAGTGAAGGGAAGAACAAAGGATGTTGGGTCATGCGGCGCGCCGGATCTGCAAAAGCAAGTTCCACCACAGAGGACACCGGGGACACAGAGGAAGACAAAATCACTGAGGAAGACCAGAAGGTGATTGTCCGCTCCAACGGGACTGTCGGCTATGTGGGCAAGGACATCGCGTATCACATGTGGAAGTTCGGGCTGCTGGGGCGCGACTTCGGATACCGCAAGTTCTATCGTTATCCGAACGGCCACGACTGCTGGATTTCCACAGCGAATGGTGAGAAGGAGCATCCGCACTTCGGCGACGTGACGGAAATCTATAACGTGATCGATGCCCGGCAATCCGAAGCGCAGAACACAGTCATTGAAGCGCTGCGCGGACTCGGTCACGAAGAGGCGGCCGACCACTATACGCATTTTTCTTACGAAATGGTCGCGCTGACTCCGCGCTGCGCCGCCGAACTCGGCTACAACCTGAGCGAGGAAGACAAGGCGCGCTCCTACATCGAGGTCAGCGGGCGCAAGGGTTTTGGCGTGAAAGCCGATGATCTGCTCGACACGCTGATTGCCTCAGCGAAGAAGGAAGTCGATTCGCGGCATCCGGAGGTGAGTGAGCCGGAACGTTTGCAGATTGCCACGCAGATCGCCATTGGCGCTTTGCGATATTTCATGCTGAAGTACACTAAGCAGTCGGTGATCGCGTTCGATTTTAAAGAGGCGCTCAGCTTCGAAGGCGAGACCGGGCCCTACGCGCAGTACGCGGTCGTGCGCGCGACCAGCATCTTTCGGAAGGCAGGATTCGATCCCGAGACTTTCTTGGCAGGCACAGATGGCAAGATCGCGGCCGCGAATCTAGCGAATTTTCTGGCGGGCGAATCTGCCAACGAGATCTGGGAACTGTGGCTGGCTTCGTCCAAGACTTCCTCGGTAATCGATCAGTGCATCGCCACTACCGAACCTGCGTATTTGGCGAAACACGTGTTCCAATTGGGGCAGCTTTTTAATCATTTTTATCACTCGCATCCTATCCTCAGCGAAGCGGACGAGGGGCGGAAGCAATTCCTGTTGGCTACCGTCGCTGTCGTGCGCCGCGAATTAATTCGATGCCTGGCGGTCATGGGCATTACCGTGCCGCCGGTCATGTAGAATACGGGGCACTGCGGCGCGGCGGTCGCGCCGGATATCCCGTTCCTTCATGCCAAAGACTGCTCCCCCATCCGCGCCGTTGCACTCATGGCCTCGCCGCATCATCCTCGGCATGTTCTTGTTTGGGCTCGTGCTCGCCCTCGTCGGAATGATCTACGAGAATATCTCCGAAGCGCGCGATCGACGATTCAATCCCGAAGACGGCCGGCTTTATGACGTCGGCGGATTCAAGCTGCACATGGATTGCACCGGGGAGGGAAGTCCGTCGGTCATTCTCGAGTCCGGTCTGGGTGACACCTACGTTTCCTGGCGCAAGGTGCAACCACAGATCGCGAAATTCACTCGCGTCTGTTCGTACGACCGCGCGGGACTCGGTTACAGCGACTCCAGTACTCAACCTCGAACCAGCAAAGTGATTGCCGCTGAGTTGCACGCATTGCTCAAGGCAGCGGGAATTGCGCCGCCCTATGTGCTGGTCGGCCATTCGATGGGCGGATACGACGTGCGTCTCTATGCCAGCTTATATCCCAGTGAAGTGACGGGCATGGTATTGGTCGACGCGTCTCATCCCGACCAGGAGAACCGGTTTCCACCAGAACTCAAGAACATGGAAGGAAGCTGGCTGCGCGAGGCAGAGTTTCTGGAATACACTACACCATTCGGTGTCCCGCGGCTGATCGGACTGTGCGACCAGGATCCCGTGCAACGCGCTGCTGAATGCAATTTTCACAGTGCGCGCGAAGGCGTGGCGGAGCTGAAGAGCTTTGCGGAAAGTGCTGCCCAGACGGCTGCCACCGGATCACTTGGCGATCTGCCCCTAGCCGTGCTGTCGCACGATCCCGATAAGCCGTCCGCCGATATTCCGGCCGACTTGGCCAAGCCCACCAACGAAGCATGGGAGAAAATGCAGGAAGAATTGGCGCATCTTTCGACGCGCGGGACGCACGAAATTGCGAAGAATGGCTCGCACTATATTCAAATGGACCGGCCTGACCTGCTCATTGATGCGGTCCGCAGTGTAGTGGAGCAGGCTCGCGCGGCGCAGCAAAGTGCGCCATCTAAATCCAACTAGCCAAGGGCTTCGCCCTTGATATCCCGTTGAATTTCAACGGATGCAGCAACTTGACGTTACAACGAGAACAAAATTCTCGTTGTAACGTGCATAATCGACTAATCTCCAGAACGCGCCTTGGCTGGTCTGCGTGTTCAAACCTGCTACCCTTTTTCTCTCACCCTGGAAACGCCGCTTGAGTGCCGGCCGGCTTCCGCACCTAGGAGCACCTGATGAAATCAACGAATCGGACTGCGTTCGTCCCGATTGCGCTTATTTTTGTGCTGCATATCTTCTTGCCGCTTTCCCTGATTGCCCAGGACGCGCCGGCCATAGCGCAGCCTCCGGTTCCTGCTTCACGACCGCGAATTGGCCTTGCGCTCAGCGGTGGTGGCGCGCTGGCTTTGGCAGAGATTGGGGTGATCCGCTGGATGGAAGAGAACCACATCCCGGTGGACCGGATTGCCGGCACCAGCATGGGCAGCATCATTGGTGCGATGTACGCCACCGGCATGTCGCCGGCCGAGATCCAGAAGTTCGCCGAAAAAATTGATTGGGACGAAGCTTTCTTACCTGAGCCGGTTTATAGGCAGCTTTCCTATCGTAGGAAGCAGGACCGGCGTGATTTCCTGATTGCGGCTCCCTTAGGCCTGAAGCACGGTCTGAGCGGGCCGAACGGCTTCAATTCCGGCCAGGGCGTCGGACTGCTGCTGGATCGCATCGCGTTCCGTGAATCTGGAGTAGCGAGCTTTGACGACCTGCCCATTCCGTTCCGCTGCATCGCTACCGACATGCTGAGCGGCGAAGGCGTTGTGCTGCGCAATGGCCGGTTGGCCCAGGCGGTGCGCGCTTCCATGGCGATCCCTGGAGTTTTCACTCCGGTGGAGATCAACGGCCGCGTGTTGGCAGATGGCGGCATGGTGCAGAACATTCCAGTGGAGACCGTTCTCGCCATGGATGCGGACGCCGTGATCGCGGTCGAGTTGCGCCTTCCTCCGGGTAATGTCAAAGAACTGGAAACCCTTACGGGCGTGCTGACGCGTGCGGTCGACGTGATGATCACGCAGAATGAACGGCGTTCTCTCATGCTCGCCAAGGCGAATGTCAGCATCAGCATGGCCGGGTTTGATGCGACCGATTACTCGCGCGTCAAAGAACTCGTAGAACTCGGGTTTAGGACTGCGGCCGGCCAGTCTGCCGCTCTTCTGCCGTATGCCATCAAGGATTCAGCAGAGTGGCAGGAATATCTGGCGGCGCGTGCCGCGCGCAAGCACCGGCCGCCTGACAAGGTTGAAACCGTCGAAGTAGTCGGAGCCGATCCCGACACGGATCGCCGAATCCAGAACCGGCTCAGCAAGGCGCTGCGGGGCCCGCTCGATCTGTCGAAGGTAGACACGCAACTCACCCGTATTGCTGGCGAGGGCCAGTTCGACCGGTTGGGATACGAGGGTTTTACGCAAAATGGAGTTCCCGCCCTGCGCGTGACGACACATGAAAAGTCTTACGGGCCGCCGTTTATCGATCTGGCCGTCAACGTCGACGGCTCCGGCGTGGCGGCATTCGATTTTTCAGCGGGCGCGCGCATCACCTTCATGGACGTAGCTCACCACGGTGGCGAATGGCGCAACGATTTACTCTTCGGTTCCAGTAACCTTGCAGCCAGCGAGTTCTACCAGCCTTTGGGCCAGTCGCCTTTCTTTGTTGCGCCGTACGCGTTCGCTTCCAAGTTTGCGCGAAACTCCTTCAGCGGATTGACTCGCGTTGCCGTCTTTGGCGACGAGCGCGCCGGAGGCGGTTTCGACATCGGCTATAACTTCGGACGCCGCAGCGAACTGCGTGTCGGTTACGAGATCTTCGACGGAAAGCTGAGTCCGCTGATCGGCGCATCAGGGTTGCCCATCGTCGACGGCAGCACCGGCGAGTTTCGCGCACGTTATGTGTGGGACGGCGAGGACAGTCCTTCAGTGCCCAGTCGAGGTACGCGATTGGTAGTCGCGGCCTCACGAGTTCTGCAAAGTCCCGGACTAGCGCACCCGATTGGGCAACTCGACGTGCAGACCGCCAGCTTTGTCCCAATCAGCCCGAAGGCTTCACTCTTCTTTGACATCTCGGGCGGCACCACGTTCCACGGTTCCGCCGGGCCCTTTCAAGTGTTCGCGCTGGGCGGACCGTTTCGACTGGGAGCCTACCTTCCTTATGAATTCGTGGGGAACAACTACGCATACGCGTCGCTCGGATTTCGCCGCGAACTTTACCGCCTGCCAGCGCTGGTGGGGAAGAAAATCTATTGGGGAGGATGGTATGAGGCAGGCACGGCTTTCGGCACGGCAACGGAGGACCCCGGACCTGTGGTGGTGCGCGGAACATTCAACCTGGGAGTGATCGCGGATACGATCGTCGGCCCGATCGCGGTTGCGGGCAGTGTCAGTCCCACCGGGCAAAGCCGCGGGAACTTCTCCATCGGGCGGATCTTTTAATGCTTAGCGGCGCGCAGCGTTAGTCCCTAGCGAGGGATGCCATGTCGATCACGAAGCGGTAGCGCACATCGCTTTTGAGGACGCGCTCGTAAGCTTCGTTCAGGCTCTGGATCGGTACAACCTCAATGTCGCAGGTCACACCATGCTTGCTGCAGAAATCCAGCATTTCCTGCGTCTCGCGAATGCCGCCAATCTGTGATCCCGCGAGACTGCTCCGGCGCGCGCCGAGAGAAAAAGTTGAGATCGGGACATCTCTGTCCGGGAGGCCCACCACAACGAGGGTACCATCGACCTTCAACAGGGACAGGTATTGGTTCCAGTCCATTTTTGCCGAGACCGTGTTGATGATCAGGTCGAAAGAATTCGCCAGCTTGGTGAACGTTTCTGGGTCTGAGGTCGTGAAGAAGTGATCGGCGCCCAGGCGTTTGCCATCAGCTTGTTTTTTCAGAGACTGGCTCAGCGCGGTGACTTCAGCGCCCAATGCATGCGCGAGCTTGACCCCCATGTGTCCGAGGCCACCGAGGCCAACGATTGCGACTTTCTTCCCCGGACCGGCCTTCCAATGGCGCAGCGGGGAGTAGAGAGTAATACCCGCGCATAGCAGGGGCGCGCAGGCATCGAGTGGAAGATTATTGGGCATGCGCAGCACATAGTTTTCATCGACCACGATTCTGTCGGAGTAGCCGCCATAGGTCGGCGCACCCTCCTTGTCGCGGCCGTTATAGGTCCAGACCGTCAGGACGCTGCAGTACTGCTCCATGCTTCGCTGACACTCGGCGCAGGTGCGGCAGGAATCGACGAAGCAGCCGACGCCTACTTTGTCGCCAATCTTGTGTTTTGTGACTTTGTTGCCAACCGCGCTCACGACTCCGGCGATTTCGTGGCCAGGCACCATCGGGAAGATCGATTCCTCCTGGTAGTCGCGCCACTCGTCGCGAGTCTGGTGAATGTCGGAGTGACAGATTCCGCAATACTGAATCCGATGACGACATCATGTTCGCGTGGTTCGCGGCGTTCGAACGAATGCGGTGCCAATGGGGCTTTTGCGGTCAGGGCTGCATAGCCTTTGCTCTTGCTCATGAGTGCTCTCGCTCTCCAGAAAATCTTAGACCGACGATGTGTATAGATGATCGCTGCGACAGTCGGTTTTCGCAAACCTTGACGATTTCTGCGGCTCCGGAGGGAGTTTCCTGATGCTAGTTCAGATTGTTATACTTCGCCCCTCGGTTCATCTCAGCGATCTGCACGGAGGAAAAGGGTGCGCTCGTACATTCTGCATTTGGTCCTTGTCTTATCGATCGGGATTCCGGTTTCGGCGCAACCGGCTGCGCAACAGCCCGCGCAGCAGCCGACAGCGAAGCCGGTGTTTACGATTCAGCAAGTGATGATTCCGGTGCGCGATGGAGTTCACCTGCAAACCGCGATCCTCACTCCCGTCGACCAGAAAGGTCCGTTGCCGATCCTGTTTCGCCGCACGCCTTACGGTGTTCTCGAGAAGGCGCCCGAACAGATCCCTTCGTCTCTGAAAGAGCTCATGCAAGACGGCTACATCTTCGTCTTCCAGAATCTGCGGGGGCGCTTCAAGTCCGAGGGAGTCTTCAACCTCTCCTCCTGGGTCGATTTAAAGGATCCCAAGGCGACCAACGAGACGACCGATGCCTACGATTCGATCGAATGGTTGCTGAAGAACGTTCCCAACAACAACGGGAGGGTCGGAATGTTCGGCGTGTCCTACGATGGCCTCACGACCGCTCTCACACTCCTGCATCCGCATCCCGCGCTGATGGCCATCAGCGAACAGGCGTCGCCCGTCGACCAGTGGATGAATGACGACGACCACCGCTACGGCGCCTTGCGCGAAAGCTACGACTTTGAATACGCGGTGATGGAGCAGGCCGACAAGAACAAGAACACGCACTTCGATTTCGAAACCTATGACGCCTACGAGTGGTATCTCAACCTCGGACCGCTTTCCAACATCAACACGAAGTATCTGCACGGCTCGATTCCTTACTGGAATTCGAGCGTGGATCATCCTGACTACGACGAATTCTGGAAGAAAGAAGCGTGGGTGAACCAACTTCACGCCTCAACCGTTCCGAACCTGAATGTTGCGGGATTCTGGGATCAGGAAGATCCGTGGGGCCCGTGGCAGATTTTTCGCCACGCGGAAGAGAACGATCCGCAACACACGAATCTCATGGTGGCTGGGCCGTGGTTCCACGGCGAATGGCAGACTCCGAAAGGCGATCAAATCGGCATCATTCCGTTCGGAGGACACGAGACCGCGCGGGAATTCCGCGAGAACATCCAAGCCCCATTCTTCCGCTATTACCTGCACGGACAGGGTGAAAAGCCGGCGTGGCAGGCGACCACGTTTCAGAGCGGATCGAACACATGGCGCACCTATCCGGCATGGCCTCCGAAGGAAGCAAAGGCGACCAAACTGTATCTGCACACGGATGGGACGCTCTCATTCACCGCGCCCGCCGCGGAGAAGATCGCTTACCGTGAGTATGTCTCCGATCCGGCGAATCCCGTGCCGTACCGCCAGCGCCCCATTTCACCGACCTACCCGGCGGGCGACTGGCGTACTTGGGAGGTCGCCGACCAGCGGTTTGTCGATCACCGCCCCGATGTTCTCTCGTTCACCAGCGAACCGCTCGACCACGATCTCACCGTCACCGGTCCCCTCGCCGCAAATCTATACGCTTCAACTTCTGGAACCGACAGTGATTTCGTGGTCAAACTGATTGACGTGTATTCGCAGGACGCGCAGAAGAATGCATGGAGCCCGGACGAGGGTCCGAAGCCCGGCCAGTACGCCGAGTCGCTGAATGGATACGAGCTACCGGTCGCAATGGAGGTGCGCCGGGGCCGCTATCTCACGAGCTATGAAAACCCGTCTGCGCTGACGCCGAACAAGCCGGTGAAGTGGAACGTCCCTTTGCGCGATCATGACCATGTCTTTTTGAAAGGCCACCGCATCATGGTGCAGATTCAATCGACGTGGTTTCCCGTGATCGATCGCAATCCACAGAAGTTCGTCCCCAGTATCTACAAAGCGGCGGCGGTTGATTTTGTGCCAGCGACGCAGCGAATCTACTGCTCGCCCGATCTGCCGTCACATCTGGTGCTGCCGGTCGTGCCATGATCGTGCAATAAAAAACGGCCCGGGATTATCCCGGGCCGCATCATCCACAAGAGTTCTACTTTCCGCCAGCGTTGCCGTGCGTTCCCAACCAGGACGCCAACTGCGGTTCCTGGCGCGACTTCAAATCGACGCAGTTGTTGATGCGCTCAATGGACTGTTTGTAGGTGCGCTCCGCGGCCGCGACTTTGTGGGCGGAAAAGAATTCCGTCACTTGATCGCGCATCCCCGCATCGCAGAAAACGCTGGTCGCTCCTACCACTTGGGCGCTGGCGAAGGGACCGCCGGCTTTCTCAATTTCCGCCCAGTGCTGGCGGATGAAATCCCATGCCAACTGCTGGCCCTCGGGGTTTCCCATCACGCTTGTAACCAAACCCAGCGCATCCTGGGATCGCACATCGGAAGAAATCGCGAAATTCAGCGTCCGCTCCAGCAACTTCGGATCACTGAACTGCGGCAGCGTGAAGAGATACATGTAGTACTCTTCCGGCGATTTTGTGTTCTTCGTCGCCGCCAGTACCCGGTCGTAAAACGCGGAGTCTCCATTCAAAGCCGCGAGTCCCAACGCTCCACCAGCGAGTTGGTGATCCACCGACGAGGGGTCAGACAGAGCCTTGTCCGCAGTCTTCCTCGCCTCCGCCAGAGCCTCAGGATCGCGGGCGTCATAGCCCAGTGTTCCGATCAAGCGCGAGCGCATGGTTCGCTGTTCGTCGCTTTCCCCGGGCTTTGGCTCGTAGCCAACTTCTTTCATAGCGGGAGCCAGATATTGGCGCAGCCACACGCGATAGGACTCGCGATCGCCGTCGCTCAACAGGTATTGGCCAATGTAGTTGAGGCGTCCAAGAACATCATCCACCACCGCGCGGTTGCGGTCGGACTGCAGGCCTTGCGCGAAGGCGAGATAGTCGCCCACCGGTTCGCGTCCGACGCGCACCGATGCCCAGATGTCGCCTTGCACCGTAATGCGCTCGGCAGGCGTCAGCTTGGTTTCAGCATCGCTCGCCAGCGCCCGCACTGCTTCTGCGGAGTAGCCCGTGCGGTAATAACCGGTCGCGCCCGCGTTCGCGAGAACCCAGTTCGAGCAACCCGGCAGCGTGAACGTCTCTTCCTTCTTGGTCATCAGCTCGCACTTTGCGGCGTCACCACTCGCCGAACCGCGCATGCACAGAGGAATCTGCCATAGCTGATCGTTGGGTTCTTCGAACTTGGCCCGGTCGACGTAATAACGCTGCTGGGTGACGGTCACGCTGGTGGAATTGCCCGCGCATTGCGCTTTCACGTTGAGGATAGGTGCGCCCGGTTGCTTCACCCACGTCGGCATGATCTTGTCGACAGGCTTCTTCGACGTCTTGGCCTGGGCGTCCCAGAAGTCGTCTGCGGTCGCATTGGCGTACTGGTGCTCCTTGATGTATGCGTTTACGCCAGCGCGGAACGTTTCTTCGCCGAGATAGGACTCCAGCATGCGCAGCACAGACGCTGCCTTGCCGTAGGCGATTCCGTCAAACAATTCCTGAATCTGGTCCGGAGTCTCAGCGGCCTGGTGAATCGGACGCGTATTGGCCAGCGAATCGGTGTTGAGAGTTCCGCTGGTGCCGCTTACATCGTCCAGCGGGTAGTTCCATTCGGGCTTCCACTTGGCGACGGGCTTGCTTTCCATCCACGTAGCAAAGCCTTCGTTGAGCCAGATGTCGTCCCACCACTTCATGGTGACCAGATCGCCAAACCACTGGTGCGCCATTTCATGCGCCACTACGCTGGCGATCGTCTTCTTCAGGCCTACTGAACCTTGTTTCTCGTCGATCAGGAGAATTACTTCGCGGAAGGTGATGCAGCCGGTATTTTCCATCGCGCCCGCCGAGAAATCGGGCAGGCCGATCAGGTCCAGCTTTCCGTAGGGATATTTGATCCCAAAGTATTTGTCGTAGTAGCTGAGGATGTATTCTGCGGACTCCAGAGCAAATTTGCCCATTTCTTTCTTGCCCGGAGTGCTGTAGACGCGGATTGGAATGCCGTCGGCCTGGCCTTCAATGTACTCGAAGTGGCCAACGACCAGTGCAGCCAGATACGACGACATCTTCGCGGTCGTGGCGAAACGTACCGTGTGTTTGTCGCCGGGACCCGCCGTGTCGGAAACGATTTTCTGGTTGGAGATCGCAACCTCGTCCTTGTCGGCAACTGCTGTAATGTCGAAGGTGGCTTTGTAATCGGGCTCATCAAACGAGGGAAATGCGCGCCGCGCGTCGGTGGCTTCAAACTGCGATGCCGCGTATTTGCGTCCCTGGTCGTCCTTGCCCAGGTACAACCCGCGCATCTCGTCGTTGAGAATGCCCGTGTAAGTAATGTGGATGGTGGCGGAACCCGCAGCGACAGGCTTCTCGACGGTGAGCACAACCATCTCTTTTTCTTTTTGGGGCGTGACTTTGGCCTTCTGCGTGGTTCCCGCGCTGCTAATAGTGATGTCGTGGAAGCCGATGTCGACCGCATTCAGAGTGATCTCCGCGGTCGGCTTCAATACCCGGATCGAAATGGTTTCATCGCCTTCGAACTTGGCCTTCTCCAGATCGGGCTTGAAGGTGAGCTTGTAATTTTCCGGCCGGGCGACCTCGGGCAGGCGCTGGGCAGCAGCGAGCGAGAGTGTCAGCACGAGAAAAGTCATAACCGCAAAGATGCGCTTCATTGTTTTTTCCTCAGAAGATTGAATCGGATTGCTTCCTTAATAGCCGCGGTTCTGCCACTCCAGATGAATACGGATAATGCTTCGCGAAAGTTCATGTGCGCGATGTGGTCACTCCATTCAGAACGGTTGCGACGCAGTGATTGGCTCCGAACCAGTAGGGAATTTCCCGATAATCCTTCACGTCGAACACTGCCAAATCCGCGTCTTTTCCCGGCTCGATGCTGCCCTTTCGGTCGGCAACTCGGAGCGCCCAAGCTCCGTTGATGGTTGCCGCCGCGACTGTTTCCGCGGGCGGCATCTTCATGTGCGTGCAGGCCAGCGACATTGCCATGGGCATGCTGACGGTCGGCGATGTGCCGGGGTTATAGTCGCTTGCCAGTGCGACCGGTACGCCAGCATCGATCAACCGGCGCGCGTCGGGATAGTCCTTCAAACCCAGGAAATAATTTGCTCCGGGCACCAGCGTGGCCACCGTATTCCTCTTGGCGAGCGGCGGGATGTCGTTGTCGTTCACGTGGTCCATGTGGTCGAATGACGCTGGATTGAAGCGCAGAAACGACTCCAAAGAAGTTTCTGACAGCTGCCCCATGTGCGCTCGCACGCTCAATCCATTCTGTTCCGCGGCGGCAAAAATCTGCTCTGTTTCCTGTGGAGTAAACGCTCCTTTATCGCAGAAGACGTCTACAAATTGGGCGAGCTTCCGCCTGGCGGCCCGCGGGATCATCTCTTTACAGACGATCTCAACGTACTTTTGTGAGCAACCCTGAAATTCTTTTGGGACGACGTGGGCGCCGAGCAGGGTGGCGACCACGGTGCCGGGCCAGTGGGACGCCGCCTCGCGGATCGCTTCCAGGGACTTCAATTCCGATTCGAGGGTCAGTCCGTACCCGGATTTGGCTTCGACCGTAGTCGTACCGTAGGAGGCCATTTCTTCCAGCACGGTCACGACTTTCGAGGCCAATGCGTTCTTGCCCGCCTTGCGAACGCCTTCCAGGCTCGACCGGATGCCGCCCCCCGCTGTGGCAATTGCCTCGTAGGAAGCGCCATCGATCCGCTTCTCGAAGTCGACGAGTCGTGGACTCATAAAGACGGGATGCGTGTGCGAATCGACAAAACCGGGCAGGACAACTTTGCCGGCGCAGTCGATCTCTGTGACTTTGTGACGGTTCTTCTTCAGCCAGGGATCGCGCATTGCGTCCCTGGTGGTTCCGACTGACACGATCTTGCCGCCCAGACAGAAGACTGAGCCGTTCTTGATGATCGCAAGATCCTGCAGTGCGGAGCCGCGTCGCGGGCCGGGCTGGGCCGCCGCGGCCTGCAAAGTGACAAGCTGATCGACATTAATCAGCAGCTGCGCGGCAGGTTGGGGAGGTCTTCGCTTGGCAATCACGCTTAATTTTAGTCTAGCAGCCCTTTTGACCGCTCGGACACGCCGAAGCCGTCGACTAACTGGGTTCGTCCGGTTGTGCGGATTTGCGGACTCAGCCTACCATCGGACGGAAGGACCTATCATGAATCACGTTTCGCATCGGCATGCAGTTCCATTCGATCGTCTGCGGCACTTCTGGCGTCGAGCGGTTGGCGCGGCTCTGCTATGCGAGATGATACTTCTGCCAGGTTCTGCGTCGCCGGCACCGCGGGCTGCTCAGTGGTCTGCCGGGACACTGCGACAGGCTAGCGAGGGTCGCCACATTATGATCGGCGCTGCTGCCGCTTCGAGGTTTCTCGCCGAAGCGGACTATTCGGCCATCCTCGGATCGGAGTTCAGCCAATTGCAGGCGGAGAATGAGATGAAGTTCGGTCCGATTCATCCGCGGCCCGACACCGACCCGAATCCGTACGACTTCAAGGGTGGCGATGCACTGGTCGCGTTTGCCCAGAGCCATAAGATGGTCGTCCGCGGACACACTCTGGTGTGGCACCGACAGGTTCCTCAATGGGTCGACAAGGGAGGTTTCTCTGCGCCGCAACTTGCCGACATTCTGCACCGCCACATCAAGACTGTGATGACTCACTACGCTTCGAAAGTCTATGCGTGGGATGTGGTCAACGAGGCGTTCGAGGACGATGGCACTATGCGGCACACGATCTGGTACGACCAGCCAGGAATCGGCGCCGGGGCTGGCACGAGGTATATAGAGCAGGCACTGCGCTGGACTCGGGAAGCTGATCCGGGCGCCAAGCTCTTCTACAACGATTACGACGCGGAAGAGATGAACAAGAAATCCGACGCGATCTATGCCATGGCGAAAGACTTCAAGGCGCGAGGCGTGCCGCTCGATGGCGTCGGCTTTCAAGCGCACGTCAGCCTGAAGTTCGATGATCCGGCAAAGCTGAAGTCGTTCGCGAAGAACCTGGAGCGGTTCGCCAAGCTCGGAGTTGAATTGCACATCACGGAACTCGATGTTCGATTAAGCGATTCCAGTCCGGCCTCGCTCAACGCGCAAGCCAAGCTGTACGGGGAGATTACAACTCTGTGTGTACAGCAGCCAGCCTGCAAGGTGCTTCAAACCTGGGGTTTCACAGACAAGCACTCGTGGATTCCCAGCTTTTACAAAGGGCAGGGATGGGCATTGCTCTGGGATGACAGGTATGAGCAGAAGCCGGCGTATGCGGCCGTCCACGACGCGATGGCAAAATAGCAAGATTCATGTGGGGACGGCCGCCTCCGGCCGTCCTAGAGCGGAACTTCGCGGTGTGAATCGCGATCGAGTGTGGGTAGACCGTGACTTCGGCGAACTTTGCTCGCCGGACAGCCGAGGGCGGCTGTCCCCACATAGTTCTTAATGCTCCATCGGCACCTTCACTCCAGCCTTCTTCGCGAACTCCTTTGCTTCGTCGTAGCCGGCGTCGACGTGGCGGATCACGCCCATGCCTGGGTCCGTGGTCAGGACGCGCTCGATGCGCTTGGCCATCTCATCGGTGCCGTCGGCGACGGTGACTTGTCCAGCGTGCAAGGAGTAGCCTATGCCGACGCCGCCGCCGTTGTGAATTGAAACCCACGACGCGCCTGCCGCTGTGTTCAACAGGGCGTTGAGAAGCGGCCAGTCGGCGACCGCGTCGGAGCCGTCTTTCATGCTCTCGGTCTCGCGGAACGGAGACGCGACCGAACCGCAGTCGAGATGATCGCGGCCAATCACGATTGGCGCTTTGATTCTGCCCTTCTTCACCAGATCGTTCATGGCGAGGCCGAACTCTGCGCGCTCGCCGTATCCCAGCCAGCAGATGCGTGCCGGCAGGCCTTGGAACCTGATGCGCTTCTTGGCCAAGTCAATCCAGCGACGCAGGATGCGATTCTCGGGAAACAATTCCAAAACCAAGTCGTCCGTTACGTGAATGTCGGACGGTTCGCCGGAGAGCGCTACCCAGCGGAATGGTCCGCGGCCTTCGCAAAACAGCGGACGGATATATGCAGGAACGAATCCCGGGAAGTCGTACGCATTCTTGACGCCGCGCTGGAAGGCGAAGGTGCGAATGTTGTTTCCGTAGTCGAAGGTGACGGAGCCCATCTTCTGCAGGCGCAACATGCCTTCGACGTGGCGCGCCATGGCATCGAGAGACTTTTCCTGATAGGCCTTCGGATCGCGTTGGCGCAACTCGAGCGCCGCTTCGAAGGTTGTACCGTTCGGTACATATCCGTTCAGAGGATCGTGCGCGGAGGTCTGATCGGTCAAGATGTCAGGGACGACACCGCGCTCGGCCAACTCTGGAATCACATCCGCACAATTTCCGACTAGTCCGACGGAAACATTCTCTTTTTTGCGGATGGCGTTCTTCAGAATGCGCAGGGCTTCATCGAGAGTGGTGACCATGAAATCGCAGTAGCCGGTCTTCAACCGCTTCTTGATACGCTCGGGATCGACGTCGATGCCGAGAAAAGCCGCGCCAGTCATGGTGGCTGCGAGCGGCTGGGCGCCGCCCATTCCGCCCATGCCACCGCTGACAATCAGTTTGCCGGCGAGGTCACCTCCGAAATGCTTTTCGCCCGCTGCGGAAAACGTCTCGAATGTGCCCTGCACAATGCCTTGCGAGCCGATGTAGATCCAGGAACCGGCGGTCATCTGTCCGTACATCATGAGTCCGGCACGTTCGAGTTCGTTGAACTTCTCCCAATTGGACCAGTGTCCGACGAGATTCGAATTTGCGATGAGCACTCGTGGTGCATGGTCGTGCGTTTTGAACACACCCACGGGCTTGCCCGACTGCACCAGCAACGTCTCGTCGTTGGCAAGAGTCTTTAGCGTCGCGACGATGGCGCGGTAGGCTTCCCAACTGCGCGCGGCGCGGCCCGTTCCGCCGTAGACGACGAGGTCTTTGGGGCGCTCGGCGACTTCTTCGTCGAGATTGTTCATAAGCATGCGCATGGCGGCTTCCTGCTGCCAGCCTTTGCAAGAGATAGAGTTGCCGCGCGGCGCGCGAATGGAAGCGGGGGCCTGGATTTCTGTCTCAACGGGCATGGTCAGATGGTACTTCTCTGCGCGGGCCAGTACAAATTGTATCCAGCGCGGAAGAGGCGAGGTTTGGGGCCGATGGCTCGAAAAGGTGTAAGGATTCGCGCCCCAGGCAGAGGCCGGAAAGTACGCCTCGATTTTTTTCTTCGTGTTGGGTAAAATCATGATTCGCAATAACTTACGCTGCGTGGAGCCTCAGATCCGAGTAAAATCATGATTCGTAAGGACTTAGAGGTAAAATCTTCCGGAATAAGGACTTAGCCGCGCAACGCAGTTCGTTCGCGGCATTGGTGGTCGAGAGACTGTGAGGAGGGCACTGGCGCATGTAGCCAGGCTGCTTTCTGGGTTCCTCAGTATAGGTTGTTCGTCACAAGGATCGGGAATATTTGTGTGGAAGGCTGTGGAAAAAGATAATGTTGGGCCGTTGTCGAGTTGTTGGGACTCATTCGTCTCGGTTCTTGTGGTTTGACTTAAAAACCCGTCAAAGGGCGATATCGGAATATAACGCGGCGGATTATTGGGCATCCGCCCCCGGTCCCACAGCCACGACAAAATAGGTGGCCGGCGTCGTGCCGACATTCTTAATGCCGTGCTCGTCGTTGGAATGAACGAATCCTACCGATCCCTGCCCTATAACGTGACTTGTGCCATTGATCGTGAGCTGTACCGTACCTTCCCGAATGAGCCACATTTCGCTGTGCATGTGGTGATGTGGGGCATGCGGCATCGTGCCCGGCGGTAACGTGGTTTCGTGCACCTCCAACGACTCGGCTGTGGCCAGCTTGCCTTTCAGAACCGGGCGGATCTCCGCGCCGCTTACCGTTCTCATTGGGAGTTCGCTGAACGAGTACGTAGTCGATGGAAGAGAATTGTCTTGGGTCGGCAAACCCTCTAATTCAACCGCGCTCGAAACAAGTCCAGAGAGCAGGGAAAGCACTTCTCGTCGAGTAGGCAACATCCGGGTCCTCCTGAGAGATACAGTTTATAGTTGGGCCAGCATGGTCGCAGACGATTTCTCTCCGCAAAGACCTTTCGCTGGGGTAATGAGCGCTTCTATGAGAAGGTCATAAAAGTCAAGGCCGAGGTGGCGGCCCTCCTTACTTTTCTTGTTCTTTGTGGCTTTCGCCACATTTCCGCAGAAAATGTTGCGTTAGGATCGCTCAGGAGCGACGACTGGCAACTTGGTCGACCCACAGCATCGCCGCTTTTTTCTGTTTTCCGCGTATTCAGTCCGCCTAATGCTAGTTCTCTGCCGTGCTGTATCGACCCGGTGGTGACTGGCGGGGCTGTCAAGGGCGCCCGGAAAGGGCGTTCATCTTGACCCTTGACAGGCCCGCCAGTCACTTCACAATCGAGCTGGGAACGAAGCGAAACGCAGTTTAGTTGAGCTTCGTTCCTTAGTGGAGTGGTTTTCGCTCTTTCTCGAGCTTGCTCGTTGGCATCCACACTCCGCTGCACCGTTCTGGAATTCTGCATCATTATCGTTTTGTTTCGGTCACAGAACATTCTGGATTTGCTTCGAACCAAGTCCTCCGGGAAAACTCTGGCCGACGCCACCCCACCATTGCCATGCTTCTATCCGCACTCTGAATGGGCCACTTAAGGGCCCGGTGCAAGTTGGGGTTCGATCTGAATACCCAGGTCCATCACTGCCGTGATGAACCTGGGATTGTTGGGTGCTGCCATCTATGGCGAGATCTTCATAGACCAGCGCTCATTACGCAGTCACCCGAACAAGGCGGTGGATGTCGTTGTCTGCCAAACCTCCTGGATCGACTCTGGTTCTCGCTCATCAACTCCGGTCCTGCCCTCCAAAACCAATCGCGTGGCGATTGTCCTCTCGCTTTCGGTCTCTTTCCCCTTCCCTCTGGCCGGCTAAGCTGCCGCCGCGATCGGTGCCGACATCGCGTTGCGCAGCGGCTCGTACACCTCTCCACTCACCCACAGCCGGTGTAGTAAGACGGCCAGCTTCCGGGCCACCGCTACCGCCGCTCTCTTCTTCGCATTCTTCCCACCACGCTCGCACAGCCGCAACCCATATCGTCGTAAGTCCGTGTCCGGTCCAAACGGCCCCAAGATATACTGCGCGCTCCCCACCAGCAGCTTGCGCACCATCGTATCTCCGGCTTTGCTGATTCCTAATTGCGGCTGGCTCTCTCCCGAGTCTTCCTGCTTCGGCACCAATCCCAGATACGGCCCCACATCCCGACTTTTCACGAATCGTTGCGGATTCTCCAGGGTCAATACGTAGGCCAGCGCCGTGATTGGCCCCACCCCTTTCACCTGCCGCAATAACGCCGTGTGCCCATACTTCTCCCGGCCCAGCTCTTCTATCTTTTTGTCGTACTCCTTAATATCAGCACTCAGGGTTGCGGCCAAACGCACCAAGGGCAGCAGCGCTTCCCGCATCTCCACCGCAACTGCCTCCTCTCCCTTGTGTGCGAAGCTCCGGCTGGAACACTTGGGCAGCCGCGTGCCCATGCTCTTGACCAAACCTCGGGTGGTGTTGATGATCTCGGTCCGCGCCGCCACCAAGGCATCGCGGGCCCGCAGCATCACCAGATCCTGCCGCACTTCCCGACTGCGGTGCTGGATCGGGTACAACGACTCCGGGTCCACGCGTCCCAAGCGGGCCAGTTTATTCGCATCGATCCGATCATTCTTGCGCTTGCGACGCTTCGATCCGTCCATTAACCGCGGGTTGGCCACCAGCACTTCGTGTCCGCAACCGCGGATGACTTCCTGCACCCAAGCAGAATGTGTTCCCACCTCCACCACCACACGCGCCCCATTCAACCCCCTGGAAGAAGGTGGCCAAATCCTCCTGCGTTGTCCGCAACTGTCCCTCCGCCAGTGTTTCCCCGTCTAAACCCAAAATGCAGTAATGGCTCCCTTGGTCCCCCAGATCCACTCCTACCGTCAGACGGTCGAGATTGGGGCGAAGCTCACCGCGCGGATGCTTCTCTCCAGCGCTCGTTGCTGCCGCTTTTTTCGGATCCAGCTTTTCCTTCAGCTTTCCCACCAGTTCTGCCAGCACTTCCTTCGTATCCCGCTGCATTGGGCCCCGCGACTTCGCCCGCTTCGTTGTCGGTTCACTCTTCTTTCCAGAATTGTTATGCTTCTGCAAGGTCGATCTCCTTAGCTGTTTTAATTGCACCTTAGAGTGCGTTGATCATTGGTAGCTTAACGCCATCCGTGATCGGGGATCGACCTTCTCATCCCATCTATGGCGATATTTCAACGTTAACTTCCCGAATCGGTATACCCATGAGACCATCACCGCATCTCTGTCTTACTGCCAGGAGTGAGTCATGCACACTTTGCTTCAGGATCTCCGCTACTCTGCGCGTCAGCTCATCAAGAGTGCAGGATTCACGCTGACCGCAGTGCTCTCCCTGGCGCTCGGCATTGGAGCAGCGACCGCTGTGTTCAGCGTGATTTATGCGGCGCTCGTAAATCCTTATCCCTACCCTGCGGCGGATCGAATTGTACGGCTCACGGTGGACAGCAAAGCGGGTTCCGGGGATCCCGTCGTCCTAAACGGTGCCGAGATTCAGACTTTGTGTCAATCCCCCGTGGTCGAGAGCGTTCTGACCATGGACTACAACGCGCTGATGCTGACCGGGCAAGATCTTCCGGAGAACGTCAACGCCGTAAGCCTGATCTCGAATGCTTTTCAGGATCTCGGCGTTCCCCCGCTGCTGGGGCGCGGAATCTGGCCATCTGACGCAGTCGATGGCCAGGAGCCGCAACCTGTCGTACTGCTCTCTTACAAATTCTGGCGCAAACACTACTTATCCAACCCAGACGTATTGGGTCACACGCTGCAACTGGATCACAAGAGTTTTAAGATCGTGGGCGTCGCAGCCCCGCGATTCGCCTGGGGTGACGGAGACGTATATCTCCCGCTGAAGCTGATGCGCGATCCGGGGCGCACCTCGGTCATCAATTTGCTCCTGCGGCCCGGCGTCGGCCCGGCCGCGGCCGACGCCGCGCTTCAGCCGCTCGTGGAGCAGTTCGCCAGCCACATGCCGAACGATTTTCCCGACGTCTTCAAGGTTCATGTGCAAGGACTGAACGACTGGGTCGTCAGTTCCTTGGGCGGGACGCTGTACTTGCTCTTTGGCGCGGTGATGTTGCTGCTCGCGATCGGATGCGGGAACGTCTCAATTCTGTTGCTGGCGCGGGGCACGGCCCGGCAGCACGAATTGGCGGTAAGGACCGCAATCGGCGCGGGCCGCCTTCGCATCATTCGTCAGTTGCTCACCGACTCGCTGCTTCTCGCAGCCATTGGAGCGGCACTCGGCGTTCTGACTTCTTACGGCGCTCTGGCGGTGATTCAAAGTCTGCTGCCACGATCTTCGTTTGCTTCCGAGGTCTCGATTGACATCAACCTGCCTGTGCTCGTTTTCAGCGTCACGGTAGCACTGGGAACCGGCGTGCTGTTCGGGCTTTGGCCGGCGCTGCAACTCTCGCGGACGCAGATCGGCCAAATCATGCAGTCCGGCACACGTCGCGTAGCCGGCAGCGTCCGCGGACGCAGAACCCACAGCATCCTGATCGCAGCGCAAGTGGCGCTGACATTGTTGTTGCTGGCAGCTGCGGGCTCTTCCATGAAGGGGTTCGCCCAGTTGATTCATCAGCCCCTCGGTTTCGATCCGCACAATGTGATGGCGATCGGCATTCCTTTACGCGAGGACTCCTATCGCACCTGGCCCACGCGTGTCGCCTATTTTGAGCAGTTGCGCGGGAAAGTCGCCGAAACGTCCAGTGTGACCACGGCGGCGATTTCCACGGATGCGACGCCGCCACGCAATGGATGGATCATGGGGTTTGAGATTCTGGGCAAACCGGTGGCGAACCCTCCAATGGGATCGATCAACCTGACTAGTCCCGACTACTTTTCCGTCCTGCGCATTCCTCTGCTGCAAGGGCGTATCTGGAGCGACGCCGAGAATTCCAGGGGCGCCCACGTAGCAGTCATCAACCGCGCCCTCGCGCAGCGATACTTTCCCAATGGCGACGCCATCGGGCACTCGGTGAAAATGCCGGGTCTCGAAGGCAACCCGGCCACAGTGTTGTCACCGCCGCATATTGGCAGTTCCTGGTTACAGATTGTCGGCATCGTCGACGACGCGCGCAATGACGGTCTGCGAACCGTCGCCAGACCGGCCGTCTTCGTGCCCTATACGTTTAGCATGGGGGAGAGCACGGAGATTCTGGTTCGCTCCGAGGTCCCACCCTTGACGCTCCTGCATACCGTGCGCGAGCAGTTGCGGAAAATTAACCCGGATCAGCCCACCTTCGCCGGTGATCTCGAAACTCGCCTCACCTATGAACCCGAGTGGCAGCAGGAGCACATCGCAGCGTGGATCTTCGGCGCCTTTGCGTGGCTCGCCCTCGCCCTCGCCGCCATCGGACTGCACAGCGTGGCGTCCTACACGGTGGCACAACGGACCAATGAGTTTGGGATTCGTCTCGCACTGGGAGCGCAACGCGGAGACTTGCTGCGAATCGTGTTCAGGTCGGCCTTGGGAAGCATGGGTGCTGGAATCTTCGCAGGCGTCGCCCTTTCGCTGGCCCTGAGCCAAATCATCGCGAAGTGGGCACAAGGGAATGCACGCGATCCAGTCATTCTCCTGGCCGGAACGATTATCCTGGGCTTGGTGTCTGCGTTGGCCTGCGCGATACCGGCGCGTCGCGCCTCTAAAGTCGATCCGATAGTTGCGCTACGTTGCGAGTAGTCGCGCCTTCAGGACCGAACTCTCAGTTGACGTAACCAGGCGATCACGCTCAAATTTCGACTTCCTCCGATTTACTTCACATCTGGAGCCGTCGAAACTGGTCGGAAGATGAGTGCTGTGGATTTATCATCAACTGCCACCGCGACACCGTCAACCGGAGACAGCCACCAGAGCATTGAAGGCCAATTCCGCCGAACTGTGACTAGAATCTGAGTGTCAGAGGAAACGGTAATGACTTCGGTTCTGCAAGTGATGCGGCTCAGGCAGGGATCATTGGGACTGTCCGATCCAAGTCGCTTCTTGCCCGTATTGTTCTTCTGCCTGGCGGTGTTTCTCGGGGCAAAGACCGCCTCTGGGGCGGGCCCTTCGGCGCAGCCTGGAGAAGCGCTTGCGCTTCGGGGCCAAGGACCGACACAACCTACCTCGCCCGCGTCGGACGCGGCGCAGGGCCTCATCAGCCTCGATGTCGTGGTGACCGACAACTCAGGGAAGACAATACCCGGCCTCGGACCCACGGACTTTACTTTGCTGGACAATCACCAGCCGCAGAAAATTCTTTCCTTTCACTCGTTCGATGGAGTCTCTGCCAAGCCCGATCCTCCGGTTGAAGTGATTCTCCTCATCGATACCATAAATATGCCGTTTGATCTGGCTGCTTTTGAGCAGAAGGGAGTCGAGAGGTTCCTGCGGCGGAACGGCGGTCATCTGGGTCAGCCCGTTTCGATCTTCGGGCTTTCCGATGCCGGTTTCTGGACGCTGGCCCAGCCTTCCGGCGACGGGAACACCTTAGCCGCGGAAATCGCCAGCGACAGGTTAGTGTTTATCCGCCGCTGGCGCCAGCTTTTGGGCAACGGGTCGGGAGAGTTGATCGACGATTATCCTGCAGGCTTGCTAGGCTTGAAGGCGCTCGGCGACATTGCCACGGCTGAACGGCGGAAGCCTGGCAAAAAGCTGCTGGTTTGGATTGGACCCGGCTGGAGTATCGGGAGTGAAAGAGACTTTGAAACTCAAGATCCTAAATCGCACACCTTCGACACAATTTATTGGTTTTCCATCCTGCTGCGGGAGGCACGCGTGTCTCTCTTCAGCTTTAGGGTGGGGCAAACCAATCCTGACACGCGCTCCTCAAACCTTTATATGCACTTCCTAAACGGAGTGGAATCAGCTCAGCAAGCAAGCCTCAGGAATCTTGATAGGAAGGTTCTCGCGGTGCAAAGCGGGGGTCGTGTGCTGGGGTCTTCTCCGGGTAACGACCTAGTCAGTCAGATCGATGACTGTATTCAGGAGGGGCGCGCCTTCTATACGCTGTCGTTCAACCCCTCCCATGCGGATCGTCCTGCCGAGTATCACAGCCTGCAGGTGCAGATCCGCCAGCCGGGTTTGACTGCCCGCACCAATACAGGGTATTACGATCAACCGTTTTATTCCGACCAACCAAATCTCGCGGCCAGGCGCGTCACGGTTGAACAGTTGGATCATGTTTTAGCAGCGGCTAGCAACGAGTCGGATGCAGACCTGGCGCGGCAACTTTCTAGTCTTGAACTGACCGAGCGGCTGAGCACCCAAAAGCTTTCGTCCTTGACCTCAAGCTTACGAGGCAAAAAGGCCCGTCAGGCGCTGGCTGCTCTTGCAAATGTGTCGGCCTTTCTTGATCCTCCCGCCGCAGAGATCCCTCGCGATGCGGCCGCGGATCTTTCTGCCCAACGGGTCATTGTGTCGCTGGCCGTCGACTACCTAAATAACACGATTCCGAAGCTGCCGAACTTCTATGCAACACGGACTACGGTTCGCTATGAGGAAACCGCGCAATATTCTGACGCCCGTACCCCGGTCGACTACCAGGCATTGCATGCGGCGTCCAGTTCCAAAGCGACGGTCCTCTATAGCAATGGCAAGGAAGTCGTGGATTCAAGCGAAGCGAAAGGCAAGAAGCGCAAAGCAGCAGATGGGCATTTACTCACCTATGGTGTGTTCGGACCCCTTCTCGGCGCTGTAACCGACGCCATTGCCAGTGGTTTGAGCTGGAGCCGCTGGGAAGTTGGCGCGGGCGGGCCTCACGCGGTATTTCGCTACGAGATCCCGGCGGAGAAATCTCGTTATCAAGTGGGCGTCTGCTGTCTTCCCGACGGCGACGGAACCAGTTCTTTCGAAGAAACCGTTGGTTATCACGGGGAGATCGAGATCGATCCGACGAGCGGAGCCATCCTTCGCCTGGAACTGGTGGCAGACCTGAAATCAACCACGCCGCTTGTCCGGTCCGACATCATGATCGAATATGGCCCGGTGGAGATCGGCGGGAAGACCTATATTTGCCCTGTGAGGAGCGTCTCCATCTCGAGAGGGAGATCCGTGACACTTCTAACGGAATGGGATGAAAGCTTCAGAACGTATGGACCCTATGCGACGATGCTGAACGATGTTGCTTTTGAGGGTTATCACATGTTTCGCGCCAAGTCGCACATGCTGACCGGCTTCAATCCAACACAATAGAGGAATCTCTGGCCCCGAAATCGCGGGGACAACCGCGTTGGTATTCCTGAGACCGACTGCTCCGTCTTCATCCTCATTACGCCCCGGCCCAACAATACTGGCACCAAAAAGGGGAGATGCGTGTCGGGGCATAGGTCATCGCGCGAGTTTGCGCCGTTCTTCGCCCGATGTTGGGATTCTGAGTGAAATGTATTTTGCCAGTTAGCTCGCGGTTTGGATTTAGCTCAGGGGCGATAGCTGATCGCAAAGAAGATACCGAGGGTAAGGAGCAGGAGACCCGTCAATAGAAGGAATTCCGCAACATTCTGGGTCGAGCGCGTTCCTTACTGATGTGAGGATCAAAATGGAGTGATGGCGAGAATCTGGGTAAACGGACTAGCGTGGTTGATGGCCGGCTGCTTGTGGATTTCGCTTGCCGCCCAGGACACGTCCACTCGAACGGCTCGGGATGCATCCGATTTGCTCACAGAACTGCTATCGCCGGAAACACCCGATAGTCGGTGGTCTGCGACCGAGAAAAGCTTTGAAGCTTTACCGCCGAGCGTCGCATTACCCGTCCTCTTCCGAGAAATTGCCAAGGGAATTCCCGGTGGCTACTCCTATGCCGCTTACAACTGTTTCGATCCTTTCCAGGATCGAAAGCTAGGAGGGTGGGGGCGGTTCTGCGTGGCGAATTCACTTTGGTGCAAGCAGCTTGCGTGTCCGATGAAACGGAAGGAAGTAGGGAAAGTGCTGCTAGAGTTGTGGGCGAACCCGATCTCTGACTATGGGCAGATGGTGTTGATAGACGGCCTGTGCTCGAATCCTGACGCGGAATCAAAAATCGCCGTACTGTTTCGCGATAGCCGCTCGAACGCGAGACTGCGAACCCAGGCTGCGATCTGTCTGCTTCATCAGGATGAACCAAAGTACCACGCTGAAGTGGTCGCCTTCGCGGAGAAAGCGCCGATCAGATTTGCCCCACCTGGCCTTCATTCCTACCCTCTACAACTAAAAC
>CAVVXZ010000022.1:0-105425 GCA_963752175.1 uncultured Acidobacteriaceae bacterium | reverse complement strand
CATCGGCGGCCCGATCGTCGGAGTCGCGAGCAACACCCCCATCAAAGACTCCACCAACCGCGAATTCAATCACAAGAAGAAATATAAAGACTGGGCCTTTGTTTACGATCCGGCGGCAGGACGTGGGACGATTGATCACGACGCCGTACCAGCCGCAACTGCAGGGATTCGGCCAGGCGCCGAATGTCAACGGGCAGAACGGCAGCAGTCAGCCGGGCAGTGGCTTCGGCAATAGCAACGGGTTCGGTCCGTCTTCCTCGGGACTCGGGAATAGTCCGACCACGCCTCGTCGAGTGGAGGGTACGGACAGCAGAATCCGCCGAGCAATCCTCCGCAGCAGCAGTAGGCGTGCAAGCGGACTAGCCGTGCTACGCACGGCGGACAGCCGAGGGCGGCTGTCCCCACATAAACCTATCCCACATGATTCACGCAAAGCTCCAAAATGAAACCGGCCTCATCATCGAGATGAGACCGGTCTGATTTCCTAGCACTGCTGTGGTTTGCATGGCGGACGGACAGAATGCGTCCGTCGCTACGTGTTACACGCTGAACGAACTGCCGCAGCCGCAGGTGCTCTTCACGTTCGGGTTTTCGAACTTGAAGCCGGCGCCTTCTAGGGTCTCGACGTAATCGACGATGCAACCGTTTAGATACATCACCGAGGTCGCGTCGACGAACACCTTCAGGCCGTCCATTTCGAAAGTCTTGTCCATCATTCCAGCGCCGTTCTCGAACTGCATGGAATAGGAGAAGCCGGAGCATCCGCCACCCACGACTCCAATGCGCAAGCCGGCGGGAACGGGGTTCTGCTGGCCCATGATCTCTTTCACCTTGGCGACAGCATTGGTGGTTAGAGTGACTGGGGCAGCCTTCTTGGTCACTTCGGGGACGGTTGTGGTGGCCATTCGTATCTCCTTGGCTTTAAAGCTGTTTGATTATAGCAAATGTGGTTTCCGCTTCAAGCTTGAATGTAGGCAGTGACCGCGGAACCATCTGATTCGTTGGATGCGTCCGGCAGCGGGAAGTCGCATTCTTCCTATTCCTGTAACAGACTCCGAACAAAGGGATTAATTCGATGCCGGGGCTTGCCAACGGGTCTATAATCATTCGCATTAGGGCCTTCCCCCGGACTGGACGCGGGGTTCTGCGTACCCTGCTTCACTCAGTGGAAAGCCGCTGCACTTGGTTTCGGAATCTGCCGAGGTGGCTTATGACGCTGACTGTCGTGTCCGTTGTATTCGGAGTATTCGCTATTGGTCTGATCATCCTTCTGATTTACAAGAGCACACTCACCATGCACGAGGATGACCAGCTGTTTCTGGATGACCACAATTCCCACATGCAGGAAGAGCAAACGGAGCTGTTGTCCAAGGTCAACCGGCTCACGATTCCGGTCCGGGTCTTCAGCATCGGGTCTGGAGTTTTTCTTTTGGTGCTGGTTGCGATGTTGATCTACCAAAAGCTGAACGAAGTGCAGTAAGCGTCATTTGCGGTGGTTGCCCGATCGGGCGGTGGCCTCGCGGAGGGCGATGCTACGCGGACCGCGATGCCGCCCCCGTGGTCGCCGCGCGTTTTGCCTTTTGGGCTGAACGCGCCGCAGGAGATGCCACTTCGTGTGGATGGCTCGCTGGGACAGCCGGGTCGGCCGACGTCAGCCACGTGATTAATCGTTATTTCCTCCCAGAAGAAAAGTGATTGCAAGATTGCAAGTGCAATCTATCTCAGCGATCTAGTTGGGGCTTGGAAACAGACTCTCAGTTAGATAACTTAGTAAGTCAGTAGCGGCGGGCAACTTTTACGCTATAACTAGATTCCTACGGCGGGAGAACGCCACTCATGCACTCTGCCCCTGCGGAAGTGATTTCCGAACCTGAGTCTCCAATCGATCCGGGAATACAACCGGAACCACCCAACGACGACAAAACGCGCCCGCGAAAATTGCGCGGCTGGTTGATCGGAATCGCCGTCGCGGCGTTGGTTCTGCTGCTCATCATTATTACCCTAGCGACGCGAACCCACCAAACAGCGCCGAGCAACCAGGCAGTGCAATCCGCGGTGAGTGCTCCGGGGCAAGTCCTCCGGCTCAAGGGAACCACGGAAGCGGTGCAATCGCGTGCCATCCTCGCGCCGCTGCTGTCGGGCCAATCGGTGCCTACGCTTACCATCATCCACCTCACGGCTGCGGGTACGCGCGTCAAGCAAGGAGATTTGCTGGTGGAGTTTGACCGGCAGGCGCAGATGCGCGACTTCGTCGACAAGCAAGCAGATTACGCCAAGCTGGTGGACCAAGTTGCCGAGGAGCAGGCCAAGGAAAATTCGGCACGCGCGAAGGACGAGACTGAGTTGAAGACGGCCGAAGACAATCTCCGCAAGGCAGAATTCGAAATGCAGAAAACGGAGATCGTGTCGCGCATCGATGCGGAAAAGAATCAGGAGAACCTCGACGAAGCCAAGGCGACCTACGAACAATTGAAAGAGACGTTCGACCTGAAGCGCAAGGCGGCCCAGGCGGCGATTCGAATTTTGGAAATTCAGCGCGATCGCACGCAGCAGACCATGTTGCATGCCCAAGCGAACGCCGACCTGATGCAGGTTCGCTCGCCCCTCGACGGAGTCGTGGTGCTGAACACGATCTGGAAGCAAGGCACCATGGGTGAAGTGCAGGAAGGCGATCAGATACGTCCGGGCGTGCCGTTCATGCAGGTGGTGAATCCTGCGACGATGCAGGTGCGCGTCATGGCCAACCAGCAGGATTTCCCCAGCCTGCAGGTTGGGCAGACAGCGAAGGTGCGGCTGGACGCGTATCCGGATCTGGTATTCGACGCAAAGCTCGATCAACTGGCCCCCATTGGCGAGGGCGGAGATTTTTCCAGCAAGCTGCGGTCGTTCGTGGTGATTGTTTCCATCACCGGAAACGACCCCAAGCTGATGCCTGATCTATCCGCCGCAGTCGACGTGGACGTGAGCAAACAGAACGCCGGATCGAATACCGCACAAGCTCCGGGAGTGGTTCGTAATGATCCGACGCTTCCGCCAACTTTCGATGCAAGGCAAGACGATCGCCATCGCGATTCTGGTGCTGGCGGGAAGTGGAGTGCTGCTGGGCGCGGTCCGACTGGGGAAGCGCACGCCTACCGTTCCGACGATCGCGGTCAAGCGTGGAGAGTTTCTCGACTCGCTGCAGTTTCGCGGCGAAGTCAAGGCGCTGAAGTCGGTCACCATCAGCGCGCCGTCGGAAGCAGGCGATCTACAGATCATCAAGGTTTCGGCGGAAGGTACCGCGGTGAAATCCGGCGACGTCGTGGTGGAGTTTGACAAGACAAAAACAGAGCAGGAATTGGCGCAGAACCGGTCTAGCCTGAAGTCGGCGGAGGCGGGAACCGATCAGGCACGCGCGCAGGCGCGACTGGCCGAAGAAGAAGACAAGACCACCGTGCTGAAAGCGCGCTATGCCGTGGAGTCGGCAAAGCTCGAGGCCAGCAAGCAGGAAATCGTCTCCAAGATTGAAGGAGAGGAAGCGAAGCTGAAGCTAGCCGACGCCGAGCAGGCGCTGCGCGAAGCGGAAACGAAGCAGAAATCAGATCAGGCTCTCAACCAGGCAACCATCGAAAGCACCGAGCAGGCCAGCAAGAAGGCGAAGTTTGACATGCAACGCGCGGAACGGGCGCTGGCGCAGATGAGCGTTCGCGCACCCTCGGCAGGGACGATCAGCCTTCTGCAGCACTGGGGAGCAACGGGTCCAGTTACTTACCGGGCAGGAGATCGCGCGTGGCCGGGCGCGGCGATTGCGGAATTGCCCGACGCTACGACGCTGCGAATCTCCGCGCGGGTGGATGAAACCGAACGCGGCCGCCTCGCGCTCAAGCAACCCGTCACTGTGCAGCTAAACGCCATCCCAGACCGGCAATTCACGGGGCACATCGAGCAGATCGGAGCCCTCGCCAGCATGGATTTTGCCGGGGGCTGGCCTTTTACCCGCAACTTTATTCTCGAGATCGTTCTCGACCAGACGGATGCGCGCTTCAAGCCCGGCATCTCCGGGCAGGTCACGGTGATTGTGGACCGCGTACCGGACGCACTCACGATCCCCGCACAGGCCATCTTTCAGAAATCGGGACAGAATGTGGCCTACGTCTGGCGCGGCACACAGTTCGAAGAACGCGCGATTGATGTTGCCCGAAGAAGTGGCGACAACATCATGATCGCCAAGGGTGTCAGCGCCGGAGAGCAAGTGGCGCTGAGAGATCCGACGGCCAAGGAGTAACGTACTCAGACATGAAGACGCGGCGAGCCATTACGTGGGCGGTAATAGCGGTTGTGCTGTGCGCCGTGGTGGGCGTGGTCGCCGCGGTGCGCCGCGCGTCGCCGACCGCCTCCGGGGACAGCGTTCCCACGGGTCACGTCAAGCGCGGCGATCTCGACATGAAGGTGCTCCTCACCGGCGAGGTGCGCGCGAGTCACTCTGAAATGCTGACTGCGCCTCCGATTGGCGGAGGGTCTCTGCAGATCACGCATTTGCTGCACACCGGCACGCCCGTCAAGAAAGGCGAACTGGTGATGGAGTTCGATCCCACCGAGCAGCATTTCAAGCTGGACCAGAATCGCTCGGAGTTGTTGCAGGCGGAACAGGAGATCACCAAAGCCAAGGCTGATGCCGCGGTGGTAGCGGCTCAAGACAAGGTCGCGCTGCTCAAGGCGCGGTTCGACGTACGCCGCGCCGAACTCGACGTCCAGAAGAACGAACTGGTGAGCACCATTGATGCGCGGAAAAATGATCTCGCCCTGGAACAGGCTAAGCGTGTGCTGGCCGAGTTGGAACAAGACGTGAAGTCGCGCAGCGCGTCGAATCAAGCCACCATCCTGCTCGCGCAGGAAAAATGGAATAAGGCAAAACTGGCGATGGATCAGGCGCAGGGCAACATCGACAAGATGCGGGTTACCGCTCCCATGGACGGCTTGATTGCGCTGGAAAAGAACGAGGGAGCGATGGGTGGATTTTGCTGCTTTCCGGGCCAGTCGATGCCGGAGTATCGCGAAGGCGACCAGGTCGAGCCCGGCAGAACCGTGGCGCAGGTGATCGACGCGAGAGATATGGAGCTGAGCGCGAAAGTGGGAGAACTCGAGCGCAACAACATTAAAGAGGGACAGTCCGTCGACATTCAGCTCGATGCGTTTCCCGGCAACACTTTCCATGGCACCGTGAAGACCGTCGGCGGCGCGAACACGCGCAGAATGTGGGACGACGACACCAGCACAAAGTTCGAAGTGACCATCAAAATCTCCACCACCGACCCGCGCATGCGGCCAGGGCTGACGGCACACATTTCCATCAACAGCGATCCGCGGCAAAACGTGCTCTACGTGCCGCGACAGGCGCTGTTCTTGAAAGAGAGCAAGCGCGTCGTGTACGTCCGCAACGGCAGCAACTTCGAATCACGCGAAGTGAAGATTCAGGCCGAGAACGAGAGTCGCGCTGCCATCGAAAACATCAGCGTCGGCACTGAGATCGCGCTGATCGATCCGACTGCACCGCGAAAGACAGCGAATTCCGGCGCTCCCTCACCTGCCGGTGGCGGAGGCGCTCCGTAATGGCAACGGTCGCGTCCGCTCCTCACGCACGCCTGCTGCAAGGCTACCGGCAATGGCTCCCCGACATGCAACTCGGGCTGCAGAACCTGCTGCTGCACCGCCTGCGGTCATTGCTGACCATGCTCGGTATGATTTTTGGCGTTGCGGCCGTAGTGTCGATGCTCTCCATCGGCGCGGGCGCGCGGCAGAAAGTCATGGCCCTGATTGAACAGATGGGCGTCCACAACCTGATTGTGGAAGCGAAAGAGACGACCGAGTGGCAGGCTCATCAGAAGGTCCGCAAACTTTCTCAAGGACTGACTTTTCAGGACTATCGCGTCATTCGCGACGACCTGAACGATGTCGTGGCGTCTACGCCGAGAAAGCGCATGACGCCCTCGAAGACGATTCCGAAATCGCAGCAGGATCCGCCGACGATCTACGGAGTCAATCCCAACTACTTGCAGATCGCAGGGCTGCACGTGCTGCAAGGCCGGTTCTTCAATGAGGACGAAGAGACGCGTGGCGCGCCAGTTGTCGTGCTGGGCGCGGCGGCGCGGTCGAGCCTGTTCGGCTCCGCGGATCCAGTCGGACAGTACGTCAAGGCCAACGAGACCTGGTTCCGTGTGATTGGAGTCGCATCGCCGCAGTTGAGTTCGCAAACCGAAGTGGCGGGCGTACCTTCGCAGGACCTCAACAACATCATGTACGTCCCGCTGAACTCGGCGCTTCTGCGGCTCGAGGATAACTACAGCGACGTGCGCGACGAGATTGACGGCATCTACCTGAACATTCGCGACAATGCAGATATGGCGTCGGTGGCGCAGGTGGTGCGGGCGATTCTCGATTCGTCGCATCATTCCGCCGGAGATTTCAGCGTGATCGTCCCGGCCGAACTGCTCGCAGAACAGAAGCGGACGGAACGATTGTTCAACGCGGTCATGGTGGCGATCGCTTCGATTTCGTTGCTGGTGGGCGGGATCGGAATCATGAATATCATGCTGGCCAGCATTCTGGAGCGCACGCGCGAGATTGGTGTTCGCCGCGCGGTGGGTGCTCGCCAGTCGGACATCATCCGCCAATTCGTGGTCGAAGCCATGCTGATTTCTTTCGTGGGCGGAAGCTTCGGCATTCTGTTCGGCTTCGTGATGTCGCGGCTGATCGCGTTGCTGGCGGGGTGGTCAACGATCGTGACGCTGAGTTCCATCCTGCTCGCGTTCATCGTCTCGATTACCGTGGGTCTCGTTTTCGGAATTTATCCTGCAGTCAAAGCCGCACGCCTGGATCCAGTCGAAGCAATCCGCTGGGAGTAGGCGGCGCGCCGTCTTCACGATTTACAGCACGATCACCTTGGAGGAGTTGAGAAATGAAATATTCTCGCCTGGGTCTTCTCGTTTGTCTTCTGCCATTCATTCTGTTTTCTTCGCCAAGTTGGGCGCAACAGCACGAAGGCTACCGTGACTTTGCCACGGCGCAGGTTCGCTCCGACAAATTGGCGGCGCCGGAGCACCTGCGGAACTACGTTACGGAAGGAAAGCTGAGACTCAGCCTGCGGGATGCGGTCGTCCTCACGCTGGAAAACAACAGCATGGTGAGAGTGCAGGAGACGCAGATTGACTCGGCGAGATTCGCGCTTCTGGGCGCGCACTCGCCATTTGACCCGGTAATTACGAGCTTCTACAACGTGAATAGCTCGAGTTCCGCGCCCTTCAGCCAACTCCAAGGCACCGGCGCTGCGTCTACTTTTATCTCCACTACCCAGGTTGCCCAGTTCACCTACACAGAAACGTTTACCACGGGGACCAACATCCAGGCTGGGCTCGGCAGCAATAATAACTACACCAATAACTCGTTCTACCTGTACAACCCGTACATCACTTCGCTTCTAAATTTTCAGATCACGCAACCGCTGCTCAAGAATGGATGGCGGTTTGCCAATCAAGGCCCCTTGGTAATCGCAAGGCGCAACGTGGACGTATCGCGCGCCACTTTCGCCGCAGAAGTAAGCAACAATGTTTTGCAGGCTGTAGGTCAGTATTGGGCGGTTGTAGAGGCGCACGGAAACCTGGAAGTAGCGCAGGCTTCGATGGAGGCAGCCGAAGCAACCTACAAGCACGATAAGCGCGCCCTGGAGCTGGGCGCTCTGCCGCCGCTAGATATTTACCGCTCCGAGTCGCAAGTGGCATCGCGACGAGTGCAGGTCATACAAAGTGAATACGCGCTGAAACAGGCGGAAGATGCATTGCGAATGACAATTGGTGCAGACCAAGACCCCAATGTGCAGGCCCTCGATCTTGAACTGACCGAGAAGCCAGAACCGGAGGGCGAACTGCGCACGACCGACTCAGCCACGGCGTTGCAGCAGGCGCTGACGAAGCGGCCAGAGTTAGACGCAGCCCGCGCCGCTGTATCCCGCGATCAAACTGGCATTCGTTTGGCGCACAATCATCTTCTGCCCCAACTAGACCTGACCGGCGCTTATGCCAGCAACGGATTAGGAGGCACGCAGTTTACCGCTGCGGGCGTGAAACATACCATTTCGTCGGTGAACCAGCTTTTTGGTTTCACCTATCCCACGTACTACGCGCAATTATCGTTAACACTGCCGCTGAAGAACCGCGCCGCCAAAGCGGAGATGGGGAACGCGCTGGTGTCGCGTCGCAGCGATTTGTACACCGAGCGCCAAACCCGTGAGCAGGTGGCGCTTGACGTCAGCAACGCGGTCCACCAACTCGAGCAAGCAAAACTGAGCATCGCCGCCGGCAAGGAATCCCTGGATCTTGCGAAAAAGACGTTGGCCGCGGAACAGCGCAAATATGAACTGGGCTCCGAGACTATCTTCTTTGTCCTGGAAGCGCAAACGGAGCTGGCGAATGCCGAGTTGAGCCTGCTGCAGGCGGAAGTCAACTATCAACTCGCCGTGGCCGGTCTCGATCACGCTACGGGAGAATTGCTCGATCCCTATCACGTGCAGATCGCGGAGCTGACACACTAGGGCAGAGCCGATGTATGGATCGCGAGGCTGCGCATCTTCCCCACTGCCAGCAAAGGCAGTAAACTATTATTCCGCAGTGCGAAAGTGGCGGAATTGGCAGACGCACCAGACTTAGGATCTGGCGGGTAAAACCGTGGGGGTTCGAGTCCCCCCTTTCGCACCAATGATTCAAAGCCGCTTCTGAGAATCGGCGCTTCTTGTCGTGGCCAGTTTCGTGCCTTCGGGGCCGTCTCATTCATTGGAATCATGACCACGCCGACCTTTCCGCTTCCCGACGAATTCAACGCCGCGTCTTATTTCGTCGATCGGCATATCGTCGAGGGCCGTGGTGACAAGACCGCGATCGAATGCGAGGAGCGGCGCGTCACCTACCGCCAGCTTTTCGAGTCAGTGAACCGGGTGGGAAACGCGCTCAAGAATTCAGGAGTTCGACCGGAGGAACGCGTCTTCCTGCTCTTGCTCGACACGCCCGAATTTGCCGCGAGTTTTTTCGGCGCCATCAAGATTGGCGCCGTTCCTGTCCCCGTCAATACGCTGTTGAAACCTTCCGACTACGAGTTCCTGCTCAACAACTCGCGGGCGCGAGTGGCGATTGTGAGCAATTCCTTGCTCCCTCACTTGCAGGCAATATCCTCGGAGAAGCTTCTATATTTGGAAAAGATCATCGTGGTCGGAGCCAAAGAAACAACGGACGTATTATCTTTTGCCGCGTGGACTCGCGACAGCTCCGCGAGTCTCGGCGCGGCGCGCACCAGCAAGGATGATGCTGCCTTCTGGCTGTATTCTTCGGGGAGCACCGGGAGACCGAAGGCTTGCGTGCACCTGCAACACGACATGGTGGTGTGCGCCGAACGGTATGCAAAAGGGATTCTGAATGCCACCGAGCACGACCGCTTCTTCAGCGTAGCCAAGCTTTTCTTTGCCTACGGACTGGGCAACGGGCTCTATTTCTCGCTAGCCGTGGGAGCGACCAGCATCCTGCTTCCTGATCCTCCACGACCGCAGAGTGTTTTCGATGTGGTGATGCAGTTTCGTCCCACGCTATTTTTCTCAGTGCCTTCCAACTACGCGAAGCTGCTGGCTCATCCCACGGACGCAGCGCCCAGCCCGGATTTTTCTTCGGTGCGCCACGCGATTTCGGCTGGGGAATGCCTGCCTGCCGCCATCTTTCACCGATTCAAGGAGCGCTTTGGCGTGGAAATTCTGGATGCCATCGGATCGACCGAGGCGCTGCATATGTTCATCGCGAACCGGCCGGGCGCCGTCAAACCGGGTTCCAGCGGCACGATCATTGCCGGATTCGATGCGCGCCTCGTCGACGAGAATCATCAGCCTGTGCCTTCCGGCGAAATGGGCGATCTGATCATCCGGACCGACGCTGCCTGCGCCGGCTACTGGAACCAACACGAGAAAACGAAAGACACGATTAGCGGCCATTGGATGCGCACCGGCGACCGCTATTACCAGGATGCTGACGGATATTTCTGGTACGCGGGGCGGTCCGATGACATGTTGAAAGTCAGCGGCACCTGGGTGAGTCCGGTGGAAATCGAGAACCAACTGCTCGAACATCCGGAGGTACAAGAGGCAGCGGTCGTGGGACGGAAAGATGAAGACGGGCTTGTGAAGACGGTGGCTTGCGTCGTGCTGCGGAATGGCCGGCCTGGCACTGCGGAAGCCGCGGCGCAACTGCAGCGGTTCGTTCTGGAGCGCCTGCCGGTTTTCAAGCGGCCGCACCACATCGAATTTTTCTCAGAACTGCCCAAGACTGCGACCGGCAAACTGCAACGCTACAAACTTCGTTAGCGGCGTTCGGAGGACCATGGACGATCAAGCGTTATTGCAAGAGGCTCTCGCCGAGTCAAAGCAGGGACTATCGGAAGGCGGGTTGCCGATTGGTTCGGTTCTGGCTGACCAGCGCGGACAGATTGTGGCGCGAGGACACAATCTCCGGGTTCAGAGCGGCGACCCGACGGCGCACGCCGAAACAGTATGCTTGCGCAACGCTGGCCGTCGGCGCGACTGGACGAAGTTGACGCTGGTAAGCACGCTCAGTCCCTGCATCATGTGCACGGGCACGGCACTGTTGTTTCGGATTCCCCGCGTCATTATTGGCGAAAATCGAAACTTTCAGGGCGCCGAGGATCTCTTCAGGCAACACGGTGCGGCCGTGATTGTGCTGGACGACGCGGAATGCATTCGCATGATGCGCGACTTCATCAGCGAACATGCGGATTTGTGGAATGAGGATATTGGGAAGTGACGCGCGCGGGGAATTAGCGCGCTGAAGCTGATTGTCTGTCAGCCTTCGGTGGCTGCGCAGACTCACTCGCGGGGAGAGCGTTCTTCAGATCCCATCGGCACAACGGGCAGCGTGTCGCGACCGAATAGACAATGTGGCCGAACGCTTTGCATTCCGTGTTAGAACACGCTCGCACAAAAACCCTCCACACAGCCCCGCAGAGTTGACTGTCCGTCTTTCGATTACGAACAAACGACTGCAAACGATCAGCTCAGAAACTCACACTAGCACGACGCCCACAATCGAACGAACGTCTTTTCAGTTGCGGCAAATTCATTTTTCTTCTGGGCTGGCGATCGAGCCCGACGGCTGCAATTCGAACCAGCGGCGCGTGTTGTACAATCCCACCCCAATCACACTTGGTCGTTAAAGGAGCAGTTCAATTGACGGAGCCAACACCGCCGGAGTCATCCCAAAGCGCAGACTACGGATTGCGGCGCGGCATTCTTTCTCCGATGGAGACTCTGGCCCAGTCGGTGTCTACCATGGCTCCGACGACAACGCCGGCGGCGACCATTCCGCTGGTCTGCGCGCTCGCGGGAAGCGGAACATGGCTCGCTTACGCCCTGGCTACGGTTGCAATCTTTCTGGTTGCATTGTGCATTGCACGCTACGCTCGCCATTCGGCCTCTCCGGGGTCGCTCTACACGTACGCATCGATGACCTTGCCGCCGTGGTTGTCTGCGACGGTTGCGTGGAGTCTCTTGCTGGCTTACGTCGCAACCGGATCGAGCGTGATTGGCGGCTTTTATCATTACGCAAATCTGCTGCTACACGATGCGACCGGGCATGTTTTCTCTGCGGTGCTGCTGGCGCTCCTGGTCACGGGAATTTCGATTTGGATTGCTTATCGCGATGTGAAGATTTCCGCGCGGCTCATGTTATGGATTGAGGCGGCGTCGGTGTCGGTGATCGTGATCGTCGTGGTGCTCGTGCTGTTTCATTTCGGATGGCACCTGGACGCGGATGAACTCCATTTGCATGGCGTGACCGGCAGCGGGTTGCGCCTCGGTCTGGTGCTGGCCTTGTTCAGCTTTGTGGGCTTTGAGAGCGCGACCACGCTGGGCGCCGAAGCCCGTAATCCTCTGAAAACGATTCCCCGCGCTGTGATTCAGAGCGCCGTGCTGGCTGGAGCGTTCTTCACCATTTGCGCGTATGCCGCCGTGCTGGGCTTCCATATGGTCGGTCAGGATCTGGGCACGACTCCGGATCAAATGCACGTGCTCGCCCGGGTTGGTGGCGTACCAGTGCTGGGCATTTTGATCGACATCGGGGCGCTGGTGAGTATGTTGGCCGGAACGCTGGCCTGCATTACAGCTGCGGCGCGCGTGCTGCTGCGAATGGCGCACGATGGGCTGGCACATGAATCATTGGGTTCGACACACGCCCGCAACCACACTCCGAGTCGCGCCGTAGTCATCACCGGCATCGCCGCGGTTCTGCCCGTCGCGGTGTTGGCACACCGCGGCGCCAGTGGGTTGGATGTGTATGGTTGGCTGGGCTCGCTCGCGACCTACGGTTTCATCGTGGCCTACGCCCTGGTGTGCGTTGCCCTGCCACGCTACTTGCGGCAGCAAGGCACATTCACTGCCGGTGCCCAGATCGTTCCCTGGCTGGCCGCAACGGCGATGCTATTGGCGCTGATCGGCAATCTCTACCCCGTGCCCGAAGGGCCTTACGGCAAGCTCCCTTACATCTATCTCGCTTATTTGATCGCCGGGCTCGGGTGGTTCGCGGTCCGCGCGCGCACCAAAAGGTTGGACTTACCCGAGCCTGTCGAGCTGTCTGAACCATAAAAATTACTGATTCCCGGCAAAAGAATTTTCACTGAGTCTGTGTCTTTCGCTTTGGCCGGAGTTCGCGTACATTTGGCGGCATAGTTTTCCAGCCTGGCAGTGGAGAGCAAGTGCGGAGCGAACCAGCTCAGCGTCAAAGTCGTACAAGTGAAAGCGTAGCGTGCGGCTGTTGGCGGCTGCTTTGGATTTGTGTTTCTACTCCTGACGAGGTGCACATTCATGGTGAAGCATACGAAGCTGGGCATTTTCTTGTTGACTGTGATTTTGCAACTCTCGTTGTCCTCCTTGGCGCAGCAGACGTTGGGCGGCATCACGGGAACGGTCAGCGACAAGAGCGGCAGCGTGCTGCCCGACACCACGGTCACTATCGTCGGCGACCAGACCCAATTGACGCGCACGCTGAAAACGAATGGAAATGGCGCCTACGACTTCGTCAACCTGCCTATCGGCACGTACACCCTCACGGTCAGTCACGACGGATTCCAAGCGGAAAGACTGCCGTCCATTCTGGTGCAAGCGAATCGCACCGCCACGTTGAACGTGTCCTTGAAAGTCGGCCAGGTGGGCACGACGATTGACGTCGAGGCAGCGCCGGCCATGAACGCGGTCGACACGACGAATGGCTACATTCTGGAAAAAGAACAGATCGACCAAATCCCGCTGCCGACAGGAAGTTTCACGGGTCTGGCGATCCTTTCGCCGGGCGTGAATGCGGAATTGCCAAACGGCACTGGTGCCAATGCAGGCCTAGGGAATCAGCCTATTTGGGCGAACGGGCAGCGCGACACCAGCAACACATTTCTTCTGAATGGCGTCGATGCCAGCAATCTGTTCAACGGCAAGAGCACCAGCCAGGTGGCTTCCGCGCGCATCGTAAACAACACAGGCGTTTCCGGCGCCGGCAGCACCACCGCTCAGGTCATTCAGAGCACCGCATCGCCGTATTTGGCGATCGGCCAGGCGTTGCCCACTCCTGCGCCCGAGACCGTACAGGAGTTTCGCGTAAACACTTCGATGTACGACGCGCAACAGGGATCGACCAGCGGCGCCCACATCGACATGAGCACCGCGTCCGGCACGAACACGTTGCACGGCCAGGCTTACTTGCATCGCGGAAGCGACTGGCTTAATGCCGCGCCGTATTTCTACAATCAGGACCCCAATATCCCCAGCAACGAAAAAGTCCCGCAGTTGCACCGTTACACAGCGGGCGGGGCCCTCGGCGGCGCTCTGATGAAAGACAAGCTATTCGGTTTTGTCAGCTACCAGCACATTCACGTTTCCGACTTGGAGATTGGGACGTCGCGCACGGCGGTGCCTACAGGGCTAAGCGACGACCGAAGTCCAACAGCGTTGGCCGCCGTCGTCCTAAACAACTGGGGGACGGTTGTGAATCCGGTAGTGGCAGCCAACGCACCGGGCGCCACCGGGACACTCAATATCGACCCCGTGGCATATGCCATGTTGACCGCAAAACTGCCGAACGGCCAGTACCTGTTCCCGTCAGCGAATCCGAATTACACACCAACGCTGAATTTTCCGGAAAATGTTTTTCTGACCCAGCCGGCCTATTTCATTTCTGATCAGGCTGTCAGCGATCTCGATTACCTCGCCACCGCCAAGGACACGCTCTCGTTGAAGTATTACTACCAGCATGATCCGACGACAGCGCCTTTTGGATATTCCGCAGTCGAGGGCTTTCCCCAACATCTCGACGCAGGAAGCCAGGTGGCCTCGATTACGAATACGCAGGTCATCACACCGAACTTCAGCGTTGCGGAAGTGTTCGGCTTCATTCGCGAAAAAGTTTACAGCACGATTGGCCAGCCCTTCACTCCTCAGTCCATTGGGATCAACAATCTTGGATCTTCCGTTTTCCCGGGTATTACGATTGTGGACGATTTAGGAAACTCCTCCCCGCTCAACACGAACTTCGTGTTCAACGCTGGAACGACGATCGGCTCGACAGCGGCTTCGCAGGGAGCGTTCACCGGCGTTTTCCAGAATCGCTGGATGCCTTCCGTGAATGCCGTTTGGAACCATGGCAAACACACGTTCACCTTCGGCGGAAGCTACTCTTACACCCAGCTCAACGCTCGTGATCAACGAACGAATTCCGGCATGGTCGGGTTCACCAACTTCGACAACTTCGTCACAGGCACGCCGATCACGTACACCGCAGACGGATTCATCGCCACCACCTTCCTGCAGGGTGATGCGAACCGCTACTACCGCTCGAACGAGACGGGGGGGTACTTTCAGGACAAGTTTCAGCTCCGTCCGAATCTAAGCATCAGCGCCGGCATTCGCTTCGACTATCACGGCGGCCTCAAGGAAAAGAACGGCCGCATTTTCAATTTCGATCCGTCACGCTACAGCTACGATCAAGCCACGGATACGATCACTTCGAACGGCTTCATCGTCGCCGGAAACAATCCTGATTTTCCCACCAAGGGCGTGAGCGATTCCACCCTGACTGGCCGCCAGTGGGGGCTCGCGCCGCGAATCGGGTTAGCGTGGAGTCCGAGAGTGTTCCGCGACAAGGTGGTGGTTCGCGCAGGCTGGGGCATGTACTACGATCGCGGCGAACTGTTCGCTTACCTCTCCCCGGGCTTTGCTTCCGGCGTGATTGCGGGCGGTCCGTTCGGCGTGAATCAATCTCCACCGTGGGTGAATGCGCAGGCTTGCAGCCCCTACGCATATTCGAATTGCAGCAATGTTGAGGCTCCGTGGGGGCCGACGCTCGGTCCACCGCCTTCGGGCAATCCGGCGGACCTCGTGATTCCGAATGCAGGTACGATCTCGACCGGCCTGCCGCTATTCTCGTTCGCCGATTACAACCGCGCCAACAAACTCCCCTATACGATGAACCAGACGCTCGATGTCCAGTGGCAACCACGCCACGATCTCATGATTGAAGTCGGCTATGTCGGGAACCTCGGCCGCCATGAAGTCGTTCCCTTGCCGTTCAACCAGGCGCGGATCGCCTCGCCCAGCAATCCCATCATGAAGGGCAATCCGCTCGGTTTTGAGCAGGACTATACCTACGGCTATTCGGTCGTCACCCAAGCCGGAACGTTCAACCCAGCGACCCTCCCGAACGGGCAACCGTACATGCAAACGTTCGAGGGCGGAAACGTCGATCTGCGCGTTCCGTACATCGGCTATTCCTCAGAGTCTGAGTCCTACACCGCGGCTGGCATCTCTGCCTACAACGCGCTTCAGACCCACGTCGAAAAACGAATGAGTCATGGCCTACAAGTGGGTTTCTCGTACACATATTCACACGCGACCGACGAGCAAAGCGCCATGGGCCTTTTCTACAATGGCAATAACCCGCAGAATCTGCGGTCCGGCTACGGGCTCTCGGATTTCGACCGTCAGCACGTGATCAATTTCACTTACACCTACGAGCTGCCTCAGTTTTACTCCGCAACTTCGCTGAAAGGCAGGTTTGTCGACGGCTGGGCGCTCTCGGGATTGACCGTGATCCAGAGCGGCCAGCCCTACAGCGTTGTCGATTACTCGGGCGCGGTTGGCAGCATCTTCTACGGAGTGAACGACGGCATTACGAATCCTGTGGTTCCGCTCGCGGGCTGCTCTCCCAAGCAGGCGCTCACCGGATCCTCGGGCGCGCACGCTAACCCAGCCGACCCCAACTCGTATGCTCTGAAGGCTTCCTGTTTCGGCTTGCCCCTGCTGAGTCCCGGAGCCTTGAATGGTGCGATTCCGGCCAATGATCCGTACGAGACCAACTTCATCGACCATGGCCAGCGCAATATTTTCCGGCAGACGTGGCAGAAGCGCTGGGATATGTCGGTCTCGAAGACAATCCAGATCACTGAGCGTTCGTCATTGAAGTTCACCATGGACGTATTTAATCTGACGAACACCGCCAGCTTCGATATCCCGATTGACGACGTCAGCCAGAACATCAACTTCAACGGCTTCCCGGCTGTGGGTCAAGCCGGGGCCACGACGCCCTGCAACACGGACTACACGGCGTTATACGTCTGCCCGACGCTGAGTGGGTTGGGGATCACGAATAAGACGATTGGCAGCCCGCGGCAGGTCCAGATGTCCCTGCGGTTGATCTTCTAGCAGCACCGCGCGAGAAGGGGACTCTAGGAGAAACCAAGATCGGCCGCAGCCGTGTTTACAATGGTCTTGCCAATGGTCAATGAGGCTGTGGCCGCCGGCGAGGGCACGTTGAGTACGTGCAATATTTTGCCGGAAGGCACGAATTGGAAATCGTCGACCAGGGATCCGTCGGGCTTTAGCGCCTGAGCGCGCACCCCGGAGCCTCCGGGCACCAAGTCTTTCTCGCCGACCTCTGGAAGTAAGCGCTGCAATGCACGAACGAAGGCCGGCTTCGAAAGCGACCGGTGCCACTCGTCCAGAGCGTTGCGCCAGTGCTTCCCTGCCATTCGCCAGAAGCCAGGAAAGGTCGCCACCGACGCCAGGTCACGCAGGTTGATGTCGGTGTGACGATAGCCTTCCCGTGCCAGCGCGAAGACGGCGTTCGGGCCGGCATCCACTCTACCGGTGATGCGGCGGGTGAAGTGCACGCCGAGAAACGGAAAGCGCGGATCCGGCACAGGATAGATCAGCGCCTTCACCAGCGCGGCACGCTCGGGTACGAGGTCGTAATATTCCCCGCGAAATGGAACGATCATCACGCCGGGATCGTCGCCGGCCATCTGGCTGATGCGATCGCTGAACAGTCCGGCACAGTTGATGAGCGCAGCAGTGGAGAACGATCCTCGTGACGTTTCCACGACGATTTCGTCCGCCATGCGGCGGATGCCCGTGGCAGCCGCGGACAGAAGAACCGTGCCGCCGGCTGCCGAAATCAACTCTGCATATTTCTCGCATACCCGCGCGTAGTCAGTGATTCCTGTGGAGGGAACAACCAGCGCTCGGAGTCCTGTCGCGTGCGGCTCGATCTCGCGCAATTCCTCAGGACCAATCATGCGCAGGCCAGTCAGCCCATTGGCTTCCCCACGCTGGTGCAATTCGTTCAGGCGTGGGAGTTCGTCCGCATGAGTCGCGACGATGACTTTGCCGCACACATTGTGGGCGATACGGTGCTCGCGGCAGAACTCGACCATGGCCGCGGCTCCGGTGACGCAGAGTCGCGCCTTCAAGGAACCGGGTTTGTAGTACACGCCGGAGTGAATCACCCCGCTGTTGTGTCCGCTCTGGTGGCGGGCGACGCGGTCTTCCTTCTCAAGCAGGATCAGGCGAAGATGCGGAAAGCGGCGTGTGATTTCGAGCGCGACACCGAGCCCGACCACACCGCCGCCGATGATAATTACGCTGTGACGAGAATCGGTCATTGCGTACGAGACTGCACGGTCGCACAGGCCGCATCCAGCGGTGCCAGCCTGACGCGCGACCCTCTAGTCTACGACGAGAGTCACACGTACGCTCTGCCCGGCATCAACGGCGGTACCCGCAGACGTGCCGGTGACGGTGATCTGGTACGTGACGGGTTGGTTCCCTTTTCGGAAGGCCTGAGCCACCGGTGCTGACTCCGCCGCACGAAAGAAGAATCCCCGAGAATAACAGTGTTGCGATCGAGCCGAGTATACGAAGCCTGCGTCGGCCAGCCCTGCGCCCCCCCGAGCTTAGAGCGATTACGGCCCCCGGCAAGATCAACCACAGCGCATAGAACATCGAGGCGTGAGTAGAAAGCGGCTGCAGACCAGTCTTGCTTGCCGCGGTCGAAATATTTCATCACCAGATCGACCGCAGAGTTTCCGGGAGTAACCGCCGGGGGTGGGTTGAACATGCACTGCGCCCCTGCAGGCATCCCGGCCGAGCAAGCAAGCGTTACTGCCCCGGTGAACGATGCGCCCACGGGCTGAACAGTCAGGTTATAAGCGCCGCTGGTCTGGCCCGCCGTCACCGTCTGACTTGGGGTCGACGAGGTGAGTCGGAAATCCTGCGCCACGGGTCAGCACCACGCTGAAGGAATGGCTGGGCGCTCCTGAGGTGTCATGGGTCTGCGTCCCCGAGATCGAGTAGTCGCCAACATTGAACGGACCGCCAATGTGTGCACCACCGAGCCACTCGTTCCGGTCACAGATAGCGAGTAGCTTCCGGAAACGAAACTGGTCCCATTGATGTTGAGAGTTGCCGTCGCGGGAAACGAACTGATAGACGTGGGACTGATGCTGCTCGCTTCGGAGCCGACTCCCTGGACATTGAAATAATAGTCGCCGACCGCTCCACCTGCGGTAATCGCGAAAGGAGTCTTGATTCCCGGGGTGAGTGCAGTAGGCGCAGGAGGCAGGTGGCCGGTGGGGCGGTAACGCCGGCTGCACAGCTTAGGGTCACGGAACTGGCATATCCGTCCAACCCATTGGCCATTCCGTTGTAGGTCGCGTTCTGTCCGGCGGAGACGGTCGGAGGTGAATTGGAAACGGAGAGTTGAAAGTCCGGTTTGACGACAAGATTGAATTGCCAGATTCCGCGCCCGTAGGTGGAAGCCCGTAGCAATTGCTGGCCGCCTTCGTTGAAGACGCCGAGCGCGGTGACGGCAACGTTGGGAAGGAACCCAAACTGCCCGGTGATCGCATTCGGCCCAAGCTCCGTCCAACTGGCGGTGGAGGTGGAACTGCCGAAGACGCCCACGTCAGTCCCGACGTACACCTGAGACAATCCGGGATAGACAACGACGGCGTTGACGGGCGAATCCGGCAGATTGGCGGTGAAGTCCGTCCAGGCCGTGCCGGCGTTAGTGGTCTTCCAGACATGTCCCGTGCCTCCGGTGAAGCCCATGACCGTCACATACGCAGTCTTGCCGGTAACATCGGACGGGTCGATCGCCACGGCTGAGATCGGAAACTGGTTCGGATTGATGTTGCCCTGAGGGCCGTTGCTGGTGACATCGGCGAAGGCCCCGGCTCCGGTCGAAGCATTCGTCGTGACCCAGACGTGACCGCCCGTCGGAGTGGAGAGAGGACCGTCAATCGGGCCTAGGCCGCTGGTGGTCGCGTAAATGACGCCGCAACCGTCGCTGTCGGTTGTGCCTCCCGCGGCCAGTGCGCGCACCTGGTTGACTTCGCTTCCCGTGCATGTTCCCGAGCCTAAGGTGTCGAAGTTCGGACTGAGCGCGGTGAAGGCGCCGCCCGTGCGCGGCCCCCGCCATACGCGGCAGGTGCCGATCAGCATCGGTGTCGCGGTCTTCGGATCGAAGATGTAAGGAAAGTAAAACGCGCCATCGTCGCCCCCGACCGTGCTGCTCGTGGCCACGAAGCTGAAGCCGCTGTCATTGCAGTTCGCGCCGCTCGTGCACAGTTGCACGCCCAGCCCGCCGGGAGGAACATCAGGATTGGACGCATACCAGTTGGAGGTCGCACCCGGATCGATCAGGTTGTATCCACCATCGCCGCCGAGCACGTTCACCCAACTTGGATTCGTCGTTGCCTGACTGGTTGCAGGTGAACCGTTGTCCTGCGCCCCGCTCAGCATCGTGTTCATGTCAGTGGGATGCTGCGAAAAGCTGACCAATTGCGTCATCGATCCCAGGTTCTGGTTGAGGTCGTCGAACTGATTTGTGCCTGAACACGCGCCCGTGTTGAGCCCCGAAAATCCGTTGAGTGCGCGGTAAATGCCGCCATCGTTCGCGAAGTACATCAAGGCGTTCCCAGAGTCGCTGCCCGACGCGGGGATCATGTATGCCAGCGAGTGCTGGTCGGGGTGCACGTGGGCGGGCGCGCCAATCGGGTTGCATCCGTAGACGTGGGTGAGGTTCATGAATCCGGTGGTCGCGCACGTGGGATTCTGCGTCGTGATGCCGCACTTGTAGAGATTGATCGCTCCGGCGTACAGGTCCGTTGCACCCCCGTTCGGAACGGCCAGCAGTTCCAGATTGTAGGCGCCATGTTGCACACCGCAGCCGTCGGAATCTCCGCAGCTGATGATGCCGGTGTCGGAGATCGCCGTCCATGACGCGCCCCCGTTTACACTTTGCCAGATGCCGCCATCGACGGGGCTGCCTGTCGACGAAAGGGAAATGAACCAGGCATACATCTCGTTGCGAGTTGGGACGGCCGTAATTTCTGCGCGATAGATCGGGCAGGCGTAATTGTTCGAGGTCGATTGGGCCGGACATGCCGCTGTGCTCAACTGCGCTCCGCCGGGCTGGACTGCGAGCCGCGTCCAGTGCGTGCCGTCGGAGGAAGAATAGAAGCCGTGGTAGCGAACCGCGGCGAAGAACTGTCCAGCGCTGGCGTTGTAGACGACCGACGTTGCTGACGTGGCATCGGTGGCGCCGCTGGGATCGACCAGCGCGTTGTAGGTCCAGGTCTGTCCCGCATCGAGCGACGTGTAGAGACCTCGCGTGGTGCCTGACGTCACCGCCCCGTCGATCGATCCCCTCAGAGGACGTGGCCATGGCCGCGACCACTGTGTTCGTCTGTCCGTTGGCGGTGCTGAACGCCATGCGCGTCCCGCCGAGGCCGCTGAACGAAAGAGCGCCGGCGTTGGCCGTGGGAATCAGGCTCCACGTGCTGCCGGCGTTGGTGGAGCGGAGAATACCCAGCCCGAAATAAGAGTCGCCGGAGCTGTTCGCCTCGCCGGTAGCAGCGAGAATGACCGTCTTTGCCGGGTCTGTATTGCCCGACAGGATCGCGATCGCGCCGATCGACAGCGTGGCCTGATCGTCGGTCACGGGAGTCCACAGCACGCTGTTAGCCGTGTTGTTGGCGGCATTCGTCGACTTCCAGATTCCGCTCTGCGCTCCTCCAATATAGATCGTGTTGCCCGTGGGGTCCGCGGGATCGATGGCAATGGCCGTCGCGCGTCCCGCCACCTGGTGATAGTCCTGCGTACCGTTGCCGGTCGCATCGGAGGCCAGCGGCATGGGGCCTAGCGGTATCCATGAGCCTGAAGTGAGCGAAGTCTGCCCTGTCGCCCCGAATGCCGCAGCACGTTGCGCGCGCAACTTTAACTTTGACTGATAGGCCCGTCGACGAAATTGTGCGGACGGCGTCCCGCGGATCACGCGTCCACGGAAGAACCACTCGTTGCGTTCTTTGACATGGTCGGCATCGGGGTCAGAGACGGGATTGTCAGGCACTCGTTGCCTCGCGCCTTGTGCCTGTACGACCGAAACATTCGCGAGGCAAATCAGAATGAGGGCTGGCACAGGAAAGAAGAAAGACAACGGCGGGTTGGCATGATGAAACTCACCTGCCAGTATCGAAAGGGCGCGCCGGACGATGCAATGCAAAAGCGCCGCGAAGGGTGATGGTTGGCCCACTTTGGGAAAAACCATCGCGGTGACTCCGCAACACCCGTGGGCGACGGGCTTGTACAATCTGTCTTCCTCAGTTGGTTTCTGGCAGAAAGAACGCAGAATCAGAAAGAAAGATCGGGAGCATGCGATTTTTCTGTTGCGTATTGCTGGCAGCATCTGTTCTCTGTAGCACGAATTCGGGATCGGCACAGGAGAAGACCACACCCGCCGAACTCGTGGTGGCTGCCGCCGCCGATTTAAGCGCAGCGCTGAAAGAGATCAGCGACGGTTACGAAAAGAAGACCGGCGCGAAGGTGAAGCTCTCGTTCGGTGCCTCCGGAGCCCTGACCCAGCAGATTCAGAACGGGGCACCGTTTGACCTGTTCTTCTCGGCTGATATGGATTATCCCCACCAACTGATCGCCGCCGGCGACGCGGAAGGAGCCAGCCTGTATCAGTACGCGGTGGGCAGGCTCGTGCTCTGGATTCCGGCGGATTCTCCGCTCGACCTGCAACGTCTGGGCATGAATGCTCTGCTGGATCCTTCGGTAAAGAAGATTGCCATTGCCAATCCACAGCATGCACCCTATGGCCGGGCTGCGGTGGCCGCGTTGAAGCATGCCGGGGTGTACGATCGCGTTGCAGATCGCCTGGTGCTGGGCGAGAACGTCGCGCAGGCGGCGCAGTTCGTGGAGTCCGGCAACGCGCAGGCAGGATTCGTCGCGCTGGCGCATGCCCTGGCGCCCGGAATGAACGGCAAAGGAAAGTACTGGGAAGTTCCCGCGGATTTTTATCCCGCGCTGGCGCAGGGAGTGGTTGTGCTGTCGCACTCGCAGCATAAGAAGGAAGCGGCGCAGTTTCTGGAGTACATCAAAACGAAAGAAGTGGCAGAGGTGCTGCGGAAGTACGGCTTCACGCTGCCGCAGAGCGAAGAGAAGTAGCGCCGGCATCTTGCCGGCTGTCGCGAGGGCTTCCCCTCGTCTCGCCCTCGCACCCCGAAGGCGAGAAGCAGTTTCGAGGTACGACGAAACGATGGCAATCGACTGGCAAGCATTCTGGCTGACGTTGCAACTGGCGATCGACGGTATCGGCCATCTTGCTGGTCCTCGGTCTGCCGATCGCCTACTGGATCGCGTTCTCGCGCCGGCGCTGGAAGTTTCTGGTGGAAGCGGTCGTCGCCCTGCCTATCGTTCTTCCCCCGACCGTGCTGGGATTCTACGTACTGGTCGCGCTCGGCCCGCGCAGCCCGCTGGGCCGCTGGTGGATCGCGCTCACCGGCCACACGCTGGCGTTCACCTTCAGCGGCCTGGTGATCGGTTCGATCCTTTATAGTCTGCCGTTTGCGGTGCAGCCGTTTGCCGCGTCGTTCGCCGGTGTCGATCGCAAACTGATCGCCGCGTCGGCCACGCTGGGCGCTTCCCCGCTGCGGACTTTCTTTCGTGTGATCGCGCCGCTCTCCGTCCCCGGACTGATTACCGGCACCGCCCTGAGCTTTGCTCACACCATGGGAGAATTCGGCGTGGTGCTCATGGTCGGTGGAAACATTCCCGGCGTCACGCGCACCGTCTCCATCGACATTTTCGACCGCGTGCAGGCCTCCGACTACGCCGCCGCCAACGAAACTGCACTGCTGTTGCTCGCATTCAGCTTCGCCGTGCTGGCCGTGGTGTATGGCACGAACCGCAAGGCGTGGGTCATCGGACCGATAAAATAAACGGCGATTCAGTTCCCCACCCACACTGTCATCCTGAGCGGAGTGGGTGCGTCGCGAAGCGAAGCGCCCACGGAGTCGAAGGATCCCTTGCGATTTGCGACGACGGCGGATCGTCGAGGAGTTCCTACTGATGCTCGCAACTTTGCCAATACCAGCAAAGCTCCCTAGAATGAACTGCGATGAACGAACCGCGCGCAACTGCGTCCGTTGAAATCGTGACTCCTTCGTCACGGCTTGCGCGAGCAGAACGAAACGAATCAGACGGCACGCGCCTTCAAGTCTCCCTCCGAAAGCGACTGCCATCGGAAGGATCGAGTTCTCCCTGGAAGTTGAGTTTCAGGCTCGCCGGGATTCACGATCCTCTTCGGCCCGTCCGGAGCGGGCAAGACAACTCTGCTCGACTGCGTTGCCGGACTGACCACGCCCGACTCGGGACGCATCGCCATCGGCGACCACACCTTATTCGACGCCGCCCAGAGCACTGATCTTCCAGTGGCCAAGCGGCGAGTCGGATATGTGTTTCAGAGTCTCGCCCTGTTCCCTCATCTAACGATAGAGCAGAACGTCCAATACGGCCTCTCGCATCTTCCTCAGGAAAAGCGTGCAGCGCAGGCATCTGCGATCCTGCAGGCATTTCGAATTCCACATCTCGCGTCGCGCTACCCGCGCGAAACTTCTGGTGGGGAAAGCCAGCGCGCGGCGTTAGCGCGAACTCTGGTGACCGATCCCGCCGTGCTGCTGCTCGACGAACCGCTGGCCGCGCTCGACGCTGCGACCAAGGGAAAAATCATCGACGACCTGCGCGAGTGGAACGACGCCCACCGCATTCCCATTCTGTACGTCACGCACAGCCGCGAGGAAGTCTTTGCTCTTGGAGATCGCGTGGTCGTCCTCGACGCCGGACGCATCGTCGCCCAAGGTACGCCGCACGAAGTCATCTCGGCACCGCTGCAGGAAACCGTCGCACAGTTGGTGGGCTTCGAAAACATCTTCGACGCCGTGGTGGAGTCGGTACACCCGGAGCGCGGCACGATGTCCTGCCGCATAGAGAGTGGCTCAGGCCCGGTCGTGCTCGAAACTCCGCTGGTGCGTGGAGGCGTGGGCTCGGCCTTGCGCGTGGGAATCCGTGCGGGCGACATTCTACTGGCGACGGTGCCCCCGGTCGGGTTGAGCGCGCGCAACGTGATTCCGGGGCGCATCACGTCACTCGAGCAGCGTGACGTCATCGTTTCCGCACGGGTGAAGTGCAGAGTCGAAATGGAAGTTCACCTCACGTTGGCGGCGCGCGATTCGCTGCAACTCGCCCCTGGCCGCGAAGTGTGGCTGGTGATCAAGACGCATTCGTGCCACTTGATGCAGAGATAGCGCTAAGGCACTTCGTGCTCGGAAAGAGGGCCGCCAATCGCTTTTCTGCGTTCTGAATTTCTTCCCGTTCCATCTCAATCACCGCCACCCACTGCCCCTTGCGCTCCTCCGAGAAGACAACCCGCCCGCCGAGAATCTGCGCTGCAGCCGCCGGCGGCAAGTCGCGGTGGTATCCGAAGAATCGGCGCTTCAGATCGATCCATTTCGTCCAGCGATCCAGCAACGGACGTGCGGGCTCATACTTCGTCGAGAAGACCAGCGCAACCTCAAAGTGTGAGCGGAAGTCGGCGGCCGACAGCACTTCGTCGAGAGAGAAATCCTCGATGCGCACGACCTGCACCGGGCGCGTCACATAACCGAGCCACGGACGCGACAACTCGTCCGAAGCCGGCCAGGCCGTAAGCGCGTGCGCCATGGGATAGCGGGCCTCGAGAAAGCGCTCGCCGTCCTGGTGCAGAACGATGTAGTCGCGATACGCGAGATTGTCTTCCGGCGAGAACCCGTATGGCGGATTCCAGAACCACGCGGCCACGAAAGCGATCGCAACTACGGCGACAGCCGCTGGCCAATAACGCAGCCGCCGGCGCAGAGTGGAGACTCCTACGATAATCACAAGCGGCACCGCCGGCAGCATGTAGCGAGCCAGCACTGCGCCGCCGATCAACGCCATGGCCACTACGTACACTTTCACGACCACAAGAAAGATCATCTGCACCGGAATCGCGATGCGCGACCGCTCGACCTCGCCATCTTTCACCGGAGGCCACAGCATTGCCAGCAGCATCCATAGCGTCAGCAGCCACAAATGCATGTAGCCGAACGCCTGCCATAGCCGCAGCACGAGAGCGAGCAGGAATCGCAACGGATTCAGAGTGGAAGCGACGTTGTAGCGGAAAAACTCCGGATTGCCGAATACATATCCGGTGCGCGTGTAGTGATAGGCGTACCACAGTGCCAGCGGCAGTAGCGGAAACGCGAGCGGGAGGATGCGGCGCGACCAGGCTGTCGAGCTTCGCTCGACCGGACAGCCGGGAGCCTGCCCTGAGCCTGCCGAAGGCGGCTGTCCCCACATTGTTCGTCCAGTATTGCGGTACGAACGCTGAGGCACAACGAATCGCAAAACTTCCCAGCATGCCAACCCAACCGGAGCGAGAATCGCAGTCTCTTTCGCCAGAGCCGCCAGCGAGAACCAGACCGCCACCGCGACCGGACGATCCTCCAGATAAGCACACAGGCCCCAGAAGATCAGCCCCGCAGCCGCCAGATCCACCTGGGCCAGCGAACTCTGCGCAAAGAAAACTGGATACAACGCCGTGCACAACGTGGAGGCAATCGCCACCTGGGTATTCGCCACGCGCTCGGCCAGCCGAAACACTCCCAGCAGCGAGAATGCGGCGACCACCAGCATCGCCGATCGCGTCACCACCGGCGCGAAGCCCACGCATTTCCACCACAGGGCGATCCAGGCCATCACCAGCGGCGGATGCGCATTCGATACCGTCGTGTGCGGAATCAGGCTGCCGCTCAGCAGCAGGTCGCGCGCGGCGGGAACGTAGTAGCCCGCTTCGTCCCAGAAGTAAGGAAGCTGCAGCAGCGGCAGGTGCAGCAGAAAAATTCCCACAAAGATGCCCGCGAACACCAAGGCTGGATGCGGGCGCGGAGATCGCGTGGGAGAGGTCATTCTATCGGTGGAAGCGTCGCACGATCGGGGATCTTTCTGTAGAGACGTTGCTTGCAACGTCTCTCTCGCCATCGTCGGTAATGCTGTCGGCAGAGACGTAGCAAGCTACGTCTCTACGATGGGTCCACGGTCACTTAGTGCACCGGCCCTTGAGCGCCCATGCGCGGGTCGAGCTTGATCTCGCCGAAGGCGCTCTCGTACCCGGCCACGTTCTGCTGCAGGAGTCCGAGCAGCGCCTTGGCCTGCTGCGGGCTCAGATAGATTCCCTGGAAGTTCTTGATCTCGACATGGGTCTCGGTCTGTTGCTGCAGGGTGCCGAAAACCAGGAAAAAGTCCCAGATATTGACCCGCATCTGCACGCTGTTGGCATAGTTTTCGCGGTAATCGGGGCCGTTCGTTAACTTCACGTTGGGTTGCGTCGGATTACTCATAGCCGGAAGTGTAAATGAGGATGGGCCGAGAAGAAACGACTGGACGCTCCGATCTGGGTCCGATGAGCGACAGGCGGGATGCAACTGACAAAAACTGTCAACCGGTTGATGGTTTGCGGCTCGTGCACGGTGACTAGTCCTGTGCAAGACACCGACTTTCGTTTGCCTTTTCACTGAAAACAAAGGATTTAGAGCCATGGCTCTCATTACTTTGGGAAGTACCTTGTGGCGGCCAAAGTGCGATAGAGTTTATGTTCATCCGCGAAAAGCGGAGATTGCGGGCTACCTATGACCCAAAATATCGATCACGGGATGATGGAAGAAATCGTCCTCCCCGAACATCTCATCCCCTTAGGATCTGTGCTGGGCCAGGGAGTGACGGCGCTAGACCTGTGCATGGTCCTGGCCAAGATTTTTCAAGTGCAGTACAACGAAGTCGCACTATTGCGGCTAGAAGGCGGACTGCTGCGCTTCGTGTTCCCCGAATACTTGCGGACCACCGGGGCGATTCCGTTGTCCAGCAAAGCGGTGGCGGCGCACACGGCGTTGAGCAAGAAAGCCGAGATTTTCAACAACTTCGCGCGCGTCAAGCACGCCAGCATCTTCGAAACCATCAAGGCCGACGGGGACAATTCCGACGAACCAGTCGCGCCGTCGCCCATTCAGAAGCTCATGTCAGTACCAATCATGGGCCAGGATTTAGCGGTGGTGGGCGTGATTCAGATTTCCCGCAAGGGACTGGATCCGAAGTTTGCGAAAGACTTCAGCCGCGAAGATCTGCACGATCTGGAGTTGGCGGCGGGACTGCTGGCCACGGCGCCGGCGCTGCTCGCAAACTAGGTTCGCGAGAAATCGGTGGGGGTAACGTCGCCCCCAGTTTTTTCGTCTTCTATTTTTCAACTCGTTCTTCAACGGAACGCGCAGATCCATCCCAGTCATCTCCTTCGGTTCGTCGACACCCAGCATTCCGAGAATTGTCGGCGAAATATCGCGCAGCGATCCATTGGGCTTCAGCGTGAACTGCTTGGCGTTTTCCGAAACCACGATGAACGGTACCGGGTTGGTCGTATGCGCGGTGTGCGGTCCTCCCGTCACGGGATCGATCATCATCTCAGCGTTGCCGTGGTCTGCGGTGATCAGCATGGCGCCGCCTTTGGCCCGAACCGCGGTTTCGATGCGCGCCAGGCAGGCGTCGACGGTTTCGACCGCTTTGATCGTGGGCTCAATCTTGCCAGAATGCCCGACCATGTCAGCATTGGCGAAGTTCACGATCATCACGTCGAACGTTCCATCCTCAGTGGCTTTTACGACCGCGTCGGCAATACCCGCCGCCGACATCTCCGGCTTCAGATCGTAGGTCGCGACCTTGGGCGATTGCACCATCACGCGCTCTTCGCCGGGGAACGGAGTTTCCACGCCCCCGTTGAAGAAATACGTGACGTGCGCGTACTTTTCGGTCTCGGCCACGCGCAGGTTGCGCATGTTCATTCCGCCCATCACGTTGGCCAGAATGTTAGCCATCGACTCCGCCGGAATCACCACCGGCAGGCTGAAATTCTTGTCGTACTGCGTCATGCAGACGTAGCGCAGATTCTTCGGCACGCGGTCGCGCGGAATCGTGGCGTCCAGGTCGGCCGCGCCCGGAAGATCGCTGCCGCCTTTGTCGTTCAGTCCGCTGTTGCGGGTGAGCGCGCGCGTGATCTGGCGAACCCGGTCGGCGCGGAAGTTGAAGCAGATGCAGGAATCGTCGTCCCGAATGGTGGCCAGCGCCTGCCCGCGGCTGTCGGTGCAAACGAAGGGAATCACGAATTCGTCGGTCACTCCCTTGTTGTAGGAATCCTTCATGCCCTGCACCGGATCGGCGCTCTTGCCGCCTTCGGCGTCGGCGAAGACCATCGCGTTGTAGGCCTTGGCAATGCGCTCCCAGCGCCGGTCGCGGTCCATGGCGTAGTAGCGGCCATTGACCGTCGCGATCTTGCCGCAGTTGTACTCGCGCATCTTCTGCTGCAGTTGCTCGAGATATCCCGCGCCGTTGGTGGGCAGCGTGTCGCGCCCGTCCATAAAGGCATGCACGAAGACGCGGTCCAGCCCGTTCTGCTTCGCCATCTTCAACAGCGCGTACAGATGCGCCTGCTGCGAGTGCACGCCGCCGTCAGAGATTAGCCCGAAAAGATGGAGTCGGCGCTCGCCCGTGCGCGCATGCTTCATCGCGTCGAGCAGCACGGGATGCGAGAAGAATTCTCCGTTCTGGATCATTAAATCGATGCGCGTGATGTCCATGTGCACGATGCGCCCGGCGCCAATGTTGAGGTGCCCGACCTCGCTGTTCCCCATCTGCCCCTCAGGCAATCCTACGAACGGCCCGCTGGTATGAATCAGCGTGTTGGGATACTCGCGCAGTAACCGGTCATAGGTAGGTTTGCGCGCGAGTGCGATGGCGTTGGCTTTGGTTTCGGCCCGATAACCCCAGCCGTCGAGAATGGTAAGAATGAGCGGTTTAGGACGAGACATGAATTAGCTCTTAGCTCCTAGCTGTTTGCTCCGATGTGCTCTTAAGCCTTGTCATCCTGAGCAACGCGAGGGATCTATGCAATCTGCGGCAAGTTGCAGAGATCCTTCGGCCTGCAAAACCGCGGGCCTCAGGATGACAACGCATGAGCGGTTATTTGGATCAGCCCTTGTAGTTCAACGCTGCCAGCCCCAGAAACCGGGACGTCCCAGCCAACTCTTCCTCAATCCGCAGCAGTTGGTTGTACTTCGCAATGCGGTCCGTACGCGACGCCGACCCGGTCTTGATCTGTCCCGCTCCCGTCGCGACGGCCAAGTCCGCGATGAACGTGTCTTCCGTCTCGCCAGACCGGTGCGAGATCACTGACGTATACCCATTCCGCCGCGCCAGATCGATCGCATCCAGCGTCTCGCTGACCGTGCCGATCTGATTCACCTTGACCAGAATCGAGTTGGCCACGCCCTTGTCGATCCCCTCTTGCAGGAACTGAATATTCGTCACGAAAATATCGTCGCCCACGAGCTGAATCTTCCCGCCGAGTTCCTTCGTCAGTTTCGCCCAGCCGTCCCAGTCATTCTCGGCGAGCCCGTCTTCCAGCGACACGATGGGATAATCCTTCACCCACTTCGCCCAGAACGCGACCATCTCGTCGGAAGTCTTGGCCGACTTGTCCGACTTCTTGAACACATACTTTCCGTCCTGGAAGAACTCGCTGGCCGCCGGATCGAGCGCGATCGCGATCTCTTCTCCCGGCTTGTAACCAGCCTTCGAAATCGCTTCCAGCACGACTTCGATCGCTTCCACGTTCGACTTCACCGACGGAGCAAAACCGCCTTCGTCGCCCACCGCGGTGTTGTATCCGCGCTTCTTCAGCACGCCCTTCAGCGTATGGAAAACCTCCACGCCCCAGCGCAGCGCTTCATGAAACGTCGGCGCGCCCACGGGCATGACCATGAATTCCTGGAAGTCGACGTTGTTGTCGGCATGCGCTCCGCCATTCAGGATGTTCATCATCGGCGTGGGCAATGTGTTCGCCCGGCTCCGCCGAGATAACGATAAAGCGGCACGTCCAACGACACCGCCGACGCCCGCGCCGCCGCCATAGAAACCGAGAGCAGCGCATTCGCGCCGAGCCGTCCTTTGTTCTCGGTGCCGTCCAACTCGATCATCCGGGCATCGAGCCCGCGCTGGTCGAACGCATCCCAGTTCGCCAGAGCATCGGCGATCTCGCCGTTCACGTTCTCGATCGCCTTGAGCACGCCTTTACCCAGAAACCGGTTCGTGTCACCGTCGCGCAACTCGACCGCCTCGTGTTCGCCCGTCGACGCGCCGCTGGGGACAATCGCCCGTCCCATCGAACCGTCGGCCAGAAACACTTCCGCTTCCACTGTAGGATTGCCACGTGAGTCCAGAACTTCTCGCGCATGAATGGCTGCAATATTTGACATAAGTCAGTTTCTCTTTCCTCAAAGGATATGATTTCAGTACCGCTTCCCGGATCACACACCCCGGTTCGGAGAGTCGCTGTTCCCGGCGATCAGGCGTTCGAAGAGGTGGCCGCGCCTGTATAGGTCTCACCAGAGCTGTGTTGCGGAACCCACGATTATATCGGATGGACAAGTCCGCAGTGTGACGACGGACACGCGGTTTCCTGCTCAATTTCCGCCTTCGGGACGTCCGTTCGGCCACTCCCGCTGCTCCCTTATCTCCTATGGTTCCCCTGTCCCGTCAGCGTGTTGTCGCAGGCATCCGCAGAGACTAGAGTCAGGAGATAGAATATTGCTCGGGAAATTGAGGAGGCACGATGAAGAAATGGATCGCTCTACCTTGCATGCTGCTGCTGTCCGTCTTAATGGCGGCGCAAACCGGTTCCCCCGTACCTGCAGGCACGACCCTGATGGTCCGGCTCGACACGACCCTCGCTACCTTCAGTAACCGCGTCGGCGATCCCTTTCAAGCCAAGATCACGCAGGCCGTCGTCGTCAACGGCAGCACCTTGATCCCAGTGGGAGCGACCGTCGAAGGCCGCGTCACGAAGGTGAATGAACCGCGCCGCATCTCCGGTAAACCGACCATCGGGATTCTTCCCGAAGCCGTGATTCTTCCCACCGGCGAGCGCTACTTCCTCGACGCAACGCTGGTCGACACCAACATCAAGGGCACCGACGTGAGCGCTGAGGGCCAGTTCAAGGGGACAGGCCACGACCGGCGCGACACTCTTGAACTCGGCGGCGGCACCGCAGGTGGCATGCTCGTGGGCGGATTGATCGGCGGCGGTCCGGGCATTCTGATTGGCGGCGCCGTGGGTGCCAGCGCTACTACCGTGCATTGGTTGAGCAAACACCGTTCCGCAACCCTGCCTGCCGGCACCGAACTCACACTGGAATTGAATCGTCCGATGACAATGGGCCCGGCGGTTATACCGGCTCCGGCTCCCGCTGCAGCGCCTGCAGCCTCCAGCGGCGGCAGCAAGTAGGGGAACTCCTCTCGAACTTTTTTAAGACGCCGGATAGCGAGAGCTTCCGGCGTTTTCTCTTGGTTGCCTTATGGGAGAATAGTCTTGTGAAAATCAAAATCGACACTGCGGACAAGATGAAAGCAAGACTGAAGAAAAAAGGCTGATCAGGAAGGCATTCCCATCAAAGACCTGAGAGTCCGCTCGACGAAGGCAAAGCTTACTGACGGAGCGAAATCTATCGAAACGCAGATTGCCGATTATTCAATCGAAAAGACCGGGATCGTTGCACCTCGATAATGCGGAAATCTACGAGCTCATCGATTTTCCACAGCCGGGGCAAAGCAGCCGACCTAAGCCCCGAAGATCAACTCTCCCTCGCTGAGCAACTGGAGTTCGATCCATCCCTCCAGCGGCAATGAATCCACCGGTAGACGGTTCTGCCACAGGCTAAACCGCAGCCGCAGTTTGTTGGTGGCACCGATGGCGACGGCTCCGGCTTTGCGCTCCGCGGCACGATCCACGGGGGCTGCGCTCGGAGTCGCCAGCAGCCACACCAGCGGCAGCTTGAATTCAAAGTTTCGCACCAGCGCCAGCTTGACGTGTTCATCGGGCTCCGACGACGAGGCCTTCACGTCTTCTGATCCGTTCTCGATCTTCCACGCCTTCAGCTTCCGCTCGTGCACCGAGGCCTCGACCCGCAGCGTACGCCGCGCCCGCGGCTCGCCGCTGGCCCACGATTCCAGGTTCACCACTAGATCAAAATCTTCTTCAGGAACGTTGCCCGTGAAGTCGAGCCGCCCGTACACATGCGTGGAATCGATGCCGGCATATACCGCATCCAGCAGGAACTGTTTGCCGTGCATCGCGCCCGCACGGTGATCCGCGGTATAAATCGCCGCGCCCATCCACTCGAAATAGCGCACCTTGTCGCCCGCCACTCGCGGATGAATATACGCCGTCTGGGGCACAAACGACGGACGCACCTCCGCCCCTGTGATCGGCTGAGCCAGAGAATCCGGAGGAACCGCTCCCAGCGCCTGATACACGTTCGACAGATGTTTGCGGTAAAGTTCGTCGAAATCGCGATCATTGGCCGAATGATGCTCTGGCCCGTACCACCAGTTCCAGTCGCTACCTTCAGCGATCAGGATTTCCTCGAACGCCAGCTTGCGCTGCGCCTCGGTGGCGCGCGCCGCATTCTGCGCATAAAATTCGCGCGCGTGGTGCAGGTAGTCCCAAGCGCGGTTGTCCTCGGGCGCGCCGATCCATACGTTAAAGTTCGCGCCGATCCACGAACCCGGCACCAACGATGTCAGCTTGTTGAAATCTTTGTGCCGCGCAATCGCCTCGGAGATCGTGACGGCCTCCACACCGGGTTCGCTCTGCAACCCGTCGTAGAAGCGCCGCAGAAATTCGCGCCCGGACTTCGGGTAGTACTCCCACGCATTCTCCCCGTCGAGAATGATCGACACCACCGCGTCGCGTCCCTTGGCCAGCACGGGCCTGGCCGCTTCCTTAATGTTGCCGATCAAGTGCCGCGCCGCGTCTGCCGGAGGCATGCCCGAATACACGAACCCGATCAAATCGGAAATCGTGTGGTCGCGAAACACCATATGCATCGCCGCCGAGCCGTTCTCGTACCGGTGAATGTTGTAAAGCTTCTCCGCCAAATGCCCGGGAAGGCGCCCGTTGCCGTCGCGGGCGAAGAACAATCCGGTGCTCCGCCCCAGCACGCCTTCATCGGTCGCCATCCACTGCACGCCCACGCTGTGCGCGATCGCCAGCACTTCTTCCGATACGCTGCCCTCCGAAGGCCACACACCCTTGGGACGCAGCCCGAAAACCTTCTCGTGCAGGTCCAGACCGCGCGTTAGCTGTTCGCGCGCGTCCTCTGGATGCCGAAATCGATTTTGCGGCAGCGGCAATCCCGGGCACGACACCCCTCCCACGCTGGTGTCGCACACCAACGGCATGATCGGATGATAAAACGGTGTGGCTGAAAGCTCGATCGATCCCTTCTTCGCTGCCTCGGCATGTGCCGGAAGCACGCGGCCCAGCACTTCCCTCTCGCGCGCAATCACAAACTTCTGATCATCGAGCGAGTAGCTGTGCCCCTTGACCACCAGCGCCGCGACGTCTTTCTCTTCCAGAAAGAATTCGTCGAACCAGGCAAGCTGCGACAAGACTTGTAGATCGGTAAAATCCTGGGCCTGAAAGTACCTCTCCGCGCGCTCCGGATGATCCCCATGCTCGCGAAACCGTTCCCACAACTCGCGGTAGCGAGGATAGCGTCCAATCACATTCTGCGGATTCGCCTGAAACAGGTATTGAAGCGCAAAGCGCCGCTCCACCAGAGTCAGATCCTTCGCTGGCTTGGCCGCCACACGCAGAAATGGATCTTGCACCGTCCCGTCCACGTAATCCTGAATCTGCACCATCAGCGACGGCACCAGATTAAAGTTCTGATGGACATTAGGAAATTCGTCCAGCAGTTTCACCATGCCGTAGTAGTCCTTGAGCGAGTGCAGACGCGTCCACGGCAGACGATATTCTCCCGTGACCAGATCCTTATAGAACGGCTGGTGCTGATGCCAAAGAAGGATGACACGTAAAGCGGGCATGGCTGGACCAGTCAGTCTAGCATGGGGTTTCGCCCAGTCATCTTTAGCGACGAACCGACCAGCGGTTTCGTAGCCAGATTGGTAAGCCAAAACGGGAGCGATCCCTTCGCTTCTGTCGGATGTTTCGCCCCTACGAAAACGGCTCGCATCAGCTGAGGATCGAAATTTGTCTAAGCCGAGCGCAAAGCGTTCATGGGGTCCGCGGACGCGGCGCGCCTGGCGGGAATGGCCGACGCGACCAGCGTCATCAACATCATGATCAGAAAGGCTGCGATGTAGATGAGCGGGTCGGTCGCAGTGACCTCGAACAGGAAGGAACTGACGAGTCTCGACGCAGCCAGCGAACCGAACACACCGAGCACGCATCCCAAGAATGCCAGTTTCGTTGCCGAAAACAGGACGAGTCGTGCGATGCCAGTCCGTTGGGAACCAAGTGCCATGCGAATCGCAATCTCGCGAGTGCGCATCGAGACAGAGAAAGCGACCACTGCATAGATTCCAGTGACGGCGAGCAGCAATGCCCCGGCTGCAAACGATGTAATGAGGTCAGTATTGAAACGACGCGGCGCTTCCACGTTCGAGATCGCCTCTTCCATGGCCTGTACTTGCTGGAGAGCCAACATTGGATCGACCTTCGCCACGGCCGAACGCACGGTCTGAGTCACTTGTTCGGATGGAAGGGCTGAACGGAGCGTGATGTATGCACTGGCAGCGTCGGTGAGTTTTCCGGCGTATTCAGTGCCGTTGAGCGTAGCCGGCTGCTCGGTGGGCGTGTACCACTGGTCGTCGCTCGGCTGGTCGCGCGAGCCCATCTTGGTATCGGCGACGACACCGACCACCGTTACCCAGGGAAGATTATTTTTCGGGCTGCCCACATGCATGCGCTTGCCGATCGCCCGCCGGCCGGGCCATGAATGCTTCGCCATGGACTGGTTGACGATGATAACCAGAGGGGAGTCGGACCGATCGTCTTCGGTGAAATAGCGGCCATCGACCAGCGGGATGCCCATTGCACGGAAATAGTCGCCGTAAGTGGTCGCGAACATCGCAAATTTCAATTTCCAACTCGCAGCGGGCTCACCCTCGATCGTGAACGCAGTTTCTCCAAAACCGCCGGACGCGGGCACGGCTGTCGTGATCCCGACCGCGACAGTTCCGGGCGCTCCCGAGAGGCGATCGACGACGGCGCGTTCGAAGGCCTCGGACGAAGCCTGTGTGGAATATTGCTGGAGAGGCAGGCGATAGCCGGCAACCAGCACATGATCAGGCCGGAAGCCGGGATCGACCGCTCGCATCTTCTGGAAGCTGCGCAGAAACGCTCCAGATACCGTCAGCAATACCAGAGCAATCGCGATCTCCGAGACTACCAACGCCGACCGCAGCCACGAGTGGATCGAGGTTCCTGTGCCAGTCCCTGCGCCCCCCTTGAGGGTTTCTGTCAGGCTGGTCCGCAGGGCCGTGAAAGCAGGCGCGAGGCCACAGAGGACGCCTGTTGCCAGTGCGAGCAACAGGGCAAAGGCGGCAACCGTCGCATCGATCGAGATGGAGTCGACGCGCGGCATCGACTCGGGAAGCAGGTGCAACGTGGTTCGAATCGCGATCGCGGCAAATGCCAGGCCTAGCAAGCCGCCGCCCGCACCGAGAAAAAGTCCTTCGAGAACGGATTCGCGGATGATGACGCCCGAACGCGCGCCCAGCGCCAATCGAACCGCATATTCACTGCGCCGCCGGATGGCCCGGACCAGCATCAGACCGGCGACGTTGAAGCACCCAATCAGCAAAATGACGGAAACGGCCAAGAACAACGTGCGCAGCATAGGACGGGCCTCTGCAACATCGTACTCAAGCAGCGGAGTGACATCACCCCGGATGGGGACTGCGGACTGAGCTGTGGGAAGATCGCGCATGACCTGCTTGGACACGCGGTCGGCATCCTGCGCGGCCTGCGCCAGGGTGACCCCGTCCTTAAGACGGGCCACCATCTGGTATCCCCAAAAGCCGGCGTGTTGGTCGGAAAGTTCGTCGGGCGTCAGGCTCATCGGTATCCAAAGTTGCGATTGGTCGAGAAGCCCGTCCTCCAGGGGAAACGCGAAACTGCGCGGCATCACGCCGATAATCGAATAGATCTTGCGATCAAGAGCGATGGACGTTCCGAGGACATGCGGATCATTCTGGTAACGGTTCACCCACAGCGCGTAGCTGATGACTGTGAGCGGCTGATGCGTTTCCTCTTCCTCGCGTGTAAAAACGCGGCCAAGGATCGGACGGACGCCCAAAGTCGGGAACACGCCTGCGGTAAAACGAGCAGCATTCACTTCCTCAGGAATTGCGCCGCCGGAAACCTCATAGCTGCCGGTGATGTATCCGCCCACAGAGGAGAAAGCATTTGTCGAGGTCGAGTACGTGGCAATCTCCCGGGCCGTGACCGGCGTTGCCGAAACACCGCCTTCCAGGTGATCTCCCAGCAAAACCAGGCGCTCAGGATTGCTGAATGGAAGCGGACGTAGCAGGATGCCTTCAACGAGAGAGAAGATAGCGGTGGTGGCGCCTATGCCGAGAGCCAGAGTGAGGACGACGGTCAGGGTAAAGCCGGGCGCTTTTCGCAGTTGGCGAAACGCGAAGCGAAGATCCTGTCCGAGTGAGTACATGCGGCCTCCGTGTTTTTGGATTTCGCGGATAATCGCACAGGTATTAAAGAACGTTATAGACTTCTTTTCAATCGACAAAAAGTGAGAAGATAGCACCTGTGATTTAGGACCATTGGGCGGCAGCGCCCATCCATCTGGGAACTACGATGCTTGCGGAAGCCCTGCTGGCCAGGCTCCACTAACTCATTCCGACACCACCTAGAAGTTAGGCTGGCAACCCGCGTCTTCCTTTACACTACTAACGGTCGTACGATGCCCCCAGACTCCAGTTCCACGACTGTCGCCGCCCCCCAACTCCTGACCGACCAGGACCTCTACCTCTTCAACGAGGGCAGCAATTACCGCCTTTACGACAAGATGGGAGCCCACCTCGTCACGCACAATGGACAAGCTGGGGCCGTCTTCAGCGTGTGGGCACCCAACGCGCGATCCCTCTCGGTGGTCGGCGGCTTTAACGGATGGGATCCCAAAACGAATCGCCTGAGCTCTCGCGGTTCATCGGGCATCTGGGAAGGATTCATCCCCGGCGTAGCCAAGGGCGCGCTTTATAAATTCCACATCGAATCGAATCGCCACGGATACCGTGTCGACAAAGCCGACCCGCTCGGCCTGCTGCATGAGAAGCCTCCGCGCACCGCCTCTGTCGTCTGGGACCTCGATTATCAGTGGAACGACAATGACTGGATGCAGAAGCGCGCCGGTCGCAATTCTCTGCGCGCGCCTCAGGCAGTCTACGAAGTCCATCTCGGTTCCTGGATGCGCGTCCCTGAAGAGCACAACCGACCACTCTCCTACCGCGAAACCGCTCCCCGCCTCGCCGAATATGTCGGACAGATGGGCTTCACGCACGTCGAGTTCCTGCCCGTGATGGAGCACCCCTTCTACGGTTCCTGGGGATATCAGACTACTGGATATTTCGCGCCCACCTCGCGCTACGGCACGCCGCAGGATTTCATGTACCTGGTCGACTACCTGCACCAGCACAACATCGGTGTGATCCTCGACTGGGTGCCATCGCACTTTCCTTCCGATGCGCACGGCCTCGCCTACTTCGACGGCACACATCTTTACGAGCACGCCGACTCGCGCCAGGGATTCCATCCCGACTGGAAGACGCACATCTTCAACTACGGCCGACCCGAAGTGCGCAGCTTCCTGATGTCGAGTGCCCTGTTCTGGCTCGACAAATATCACATCGATGGCCTGCGCGTGGATGCCGTTGCATCGATGTTGTACTTGGACTACTCGCGCAAGCAGGGCGAATGGATTCCCAACAAATTCGGCGGACGCGAGAACCTCGACGCCATCGATTTCCTGCGCCGTTTCAATCAGGAAGCCTACAAGGAGCATCCCGAGATTCAGACGACGGCCGAGGAATCCACTTCGTGGCCCATGGTCTCAAAGCCAGTCTACGTGGGCGGCCTAGGCTTCGGCTTAAAGTGGGACATGGGATGGATGCACGACACGCTCCGGTATTTCCAGAACGATCCCATCCACCGCAAATATCACCACAACGATCTCACCTTCCGCATGCTGTATTCGTTCCTCGAGAATTTCGTACTGCCGCTCTCGCATGATGAAGTCGTTCACGGCAAGGGATCGCTAATCGGCAAGATGCCCGGCGACGAGTGGCAGAAATTCGCCAACCTGCGGCTGCTGTTCGGCTATATGTACGCACAGTCCGGCAAGAAGCTTCTGTTCATGGGCTGCGAATTTGGACAAGTGCGCGAATGGGCGCACGACTCGAGCTTGGAATGGCATGTGCTGCAATATCAGGTTCATCGTGGAGTGCAGGCCTGGATGGAGCAGTTGAACCGCTTCTACCGCAACGAGCCCGCGATGCATCTGCTCGATAACGATCCTGCCGGGTTCGAGTGGGTCGACGCCAACGACAACGCCACCAGCACGGTCTCCCTGCTTCGCAAGAGTGAGTCCCCGCAAGACACGGTGCTCGTGGTCTGCAACTTCACACCGGTGCCTCGCGTCGGTTATCGCGTCGGAGTCCCCCACGGCGGCTACTGGCGCGAGATGCTCAACAGCGATGCCCGCGAATACGCCGGCAGCGGCCTGGGGAACCTCGGCGGAGTGAACGCCGAAGAGATTCCCACGCACGGCCGTCCGTTCTCGCTCAAGCTAACTTTGCCTCCGCTGGCAGCCTTGTTTTTCAAAGCAAGCTGATCCATTACGACCGATGTGGCGACGGCCGCCTCGGCCGTCCCGCGCAGGCAAGTCCCCATACGCCCCTAACCCCCCTTACACGACACCAACGGCATCCGCACCATGGGCTACTACGACGACACCGACCTGAATTACTACTACTACATGGCTTCCCAGTTCAGTACATCGGACCGCTGGTTTTCTCCCGTGATGACGCGTACCGCCCCGAATCGTGAATACCTGATCGCCGCCACCTCGCAGGGCGACGTCTATCCCATCGGCACCGACAGCGCCGACCAGTCATACCTGACCGCCACAACGATTTTTCAGAAATTGCAGAACGCGGGAATTACCTGGAAGATTTACGTCAACACCGACAACACTCCCTGCGCGACCGACCCTACCCCGCAATGCCTGCTGACTTTAAGTAGTCAGAATCGTTCCGGGTGACACACCATCCGACCCTCGAACACCTGCGACGAACGCTTTACTTCCTGAGCAGTACGCGCTCTCCTAGTTGCTCATATTGAACCCGCCTCCTGCAGGTCTCGACGAGCATGGCTCCGATTCTGATCAATATCCCATCAACATCCAACTGGGAGCGCAGTATGTTGCGTCGCTCATCAATGCGCTAATGACTAGCGTCTCCTGGAAAGATTCCGCTTTCATCTTGACCTACGACGAGTTCGGTGGGCTCTACGACCACGTCGCGCCCCAGCCCGCCGTGAGCCCCGACGGCATCAAGCCCAAAGATCTGATGACCGGCGACATCTGCACCACGGCCACCGGCTCCGATTGCGATTTCACCTATACCGGTTACCGCCTGCCCCTGATCGTCGTCTCGCCCTACGCGAAAAAGCACTACGTCTCGCACACAGTCATGGACACGACCGCGATCCTCAAACTGATCGAAGCCCGCTTCGGCCTGGCAGCCCTAACCAAGCGCGACGCCGCGCAAAAAAGCATGAACGAATTCTTCAATTACAGCTTCCCGCCGTGGACGAACCCGCCGACTCCCCCGCGCAAAACACCAGCGGCGTCTGCTACCTCAATCAATTGCCGCAAGAAATGTCCGTATGACCGCGGGCCTTATGACCGTGGAAGAGCGGCCCTTCAAGCCGCGTGAAGCACGTGACTCAGAAACTGGGCTTTTAAGCCCCCGTGGGTGCACATCGGCCAAGAAAAGCGTCTTTCAGCGCGTGTTTATCCGAACCCTTTATATTCCTTCCAGAACTCCGGCCAAGGCAATCGCGGCGGCCCGCACACGAAGATGTCTGGATGATCCTCGCTCTCCTCATTTTTCACGCCTAAAGAATTTCCGTTATGTCCGGCCCACCGGCAGTCGGTGAACAGCCGATCCGCTTCCTGGCGTGACTGTCCCATCACAATCAGCGTCGAAGGCAGCGGCGTCGGATATCCTCGGAGCCACGACGAGTTGACTCCGCTGATGGGAAGAGGCAGATGATAGGGCGCGCCCAGGATCTCGATCGCTCCCTGCTCCCCATAGTTTCTCACTGCGATCCCGAGGTTCGCTTGCTGCTCCGCCGGCAGCGAATCCCGAATGCCTGCCACCGTCGTAACCAGTTCGTCCCACCCAATCTCCTCGCGCAGATCGCCGTTGTTCTCAAGCGCAAACTTCATCACTTTGCCTCCCGAGGCCACCGGAAGAATCATCGCGCCCATGAATAATCCCCACGCAACGACGCCGGTAAGGAACAAGGCCACGATAGCGCGCCGCGGAATCGTCGATAAAGACGCAACCCAACGCTCGCCCATCACCGCGCCCATCGCCAGCAGCATGGGATACGCCCCACCGAGGTAGTACGCGCGTCCCTTCCCCACGACGTAGAGCACGAGCGGGATCAAGTACATCCACGCCAGCATCCTGTAGCGGCGGTCGCGCAGATAGCCGATCACTCCGGCGACCCACAGCGGAGTGGCGACCAAATTCGCGCAGATCCACACTTGATCACGCCAGAATCCGTCGGCGCGCCCCTGCCGCACATCACGTGCATGAATATGCTGCAGGAACTCCAGCGAGATGAATCCATGCTTAACCTGCCAAAGCAGATTCGGCGCACAGATCAGGAATCCGAGGGCCATTCCTCCCCAGAACCATCGGCTTGCTAAGTAGCGACGTGCGGACGTGAGCAACACTCCGCCCATGATTCCGGCCAGGAAAAACCCCATCGTGTATTTGGTCTGGAATCCCAGTCCGATAGTCGCCCCAATCGCGAGCCACCACCGCGGATTCTCTGTCTTCAGCAGGCGGATGACGAAATAGGCAATCAGTACCCACCACAGATTATCGAAAGTCGTGTATTGAAATTCCGTTCCCTCGAACAACGGAAGCGTAGAGAGTGCCACCGACAGCGCCGCGGTTCCTTGCGCGAGACGCCCTCCCCCCAACTCCCGGGCCATCAGCCCCGAAACCACCACGAGAATTGCCTGCGCGATCACGGAAAACAGCCGCAGCCCCACCAGCGACAGTCCAAACATAGAAAGACCGATCCGCTCCACAAATGGCGTGAACGGCGGATACGGCACAAATCCCCAATCCAGGTGCCGCGCATCGCTCAAAACCTGCAACTCGTCGCGATGGAATCCATAGCGCCCGTTCGTCAGCAGATGGGCAATCGCCACGATCGCCGCGATGCCCACCAAGGCCAGCGTGTCCCGACGCATGCGGCCGTCGATCTCCGACTCTTCTGATGTCATCGTTAATCCTCCAAAACCGGTACGCGCACCCATGCATCCCGGTTCCACCTCCGTGTCCTCAGTGTCCTCTGTGGTTTTCTTTCGGTTCGAGGCCGGCCATCTCGGCTGACCCATGCTATCCTCGCCTAAAGCGCGTCTCTCATGCGGATTCTGACCCGCTACATCCTACGCGAAGTGACGGCGCACGCGCTCATTGGCGTGGCGATCTTCACCTTTGTCCTGTTCACTCGCGACTTGGGACGCATTCTCGAACTAGTCGTCCGCGCCAGTGCTCCCCTGCCCAGCGTCGCCGAGATTTTCTTCTTCACCGTCCCGCTCGCGCTCACCTACACACTGCCCATGAGCGTGCTCGTCGGAATCCTGATTGGCCTGAGCCGTCTGGCGGCCGACAGCGAAGTGACCGCCATGCGGGCGAGCGGTATGGGCATCTGGAGTTTCCTGCGCGCCCTCTCAATCTTTGTCCTGGCCGCGTGGGTCATGGCGCTCGCCAATGGCCTGTACATTGCACCTCGGGCCCAAGCCGCCTTGGGCCACCTCGAAGACCGCCTGAAAGGCTCACAGGTTTCCTTCGAAATCCAACCTCGAGTGTTCTACGAAGGATTTCCCAAGAAAGTTCTCTACGTGCAGGACGTGAAGAGCGCCCAGGGTGCCGCTGTGTGGAAAGGCGTATTCATGGCCGACCTGACCGACGTCACCAACCCCAAGATCACCTTGGCCAAGGAGGCCATCGTGGTCAGCGAAGGTCAAGATCGCCTGCACCTGCATCTGGTCGATGGATCCGAGCACGAGACCGATCCCAAGGACGCCAGCCACTACACGATTTCAACGTTCCAGCAGACCGACATCCCGCTCGATCTTCCCTCGACCGAAAACAAGCCTGACGAATCGCTCCCGGCCGAAGTTCTGGATACTGGCACTCTCTGGCAGAAGTCTGCTCTCGTCGATCCGATTTCGGCGCGGTGGTATCTCATCGCATTCCACAAGCGCCTGGCACTACCGACCGCCTGCCTGGTGCTCGCGCTGGTGGGCATCCCGCTGGGACTGTCGTCGAAGAAAAGCGGCAAGTCCGGCGGATTCGTGCTGACCATCCTGCTGGTCTTTGTCTATTACGTGATTTCGCTGGTGGGAGTTTCTATGGCGCGGCAGGGCCGGGTCTCACCTTGGTTCGGAGCCTGGCTCGCCGACATTGTCTTTCTCGCCTTGGCAATTTTTCTATTCTCGCGGGCCGAGAAACGTCCGTTTGAACTCGCCTCGTTCCGTGCGGTCTGGAAGCGAGATCCGTCCGGGCCACAGCCAGCCACGTCCCGTAGTCGCCGCGAAAACGCCTTCGAGCGCGTCTCTACACGGCGCCGTATGTTCAGCGCCAGCTTTCCTACGCTGCTCGACGACTACGTGCTGCGCGACTTCTTCGTCTACCTGGGGATGATTCTTTCCACATTTCTCATGCTCGTCCTCATCTTCACGCTCTTCGAGTTACTGAGCGACATTCTGCGCAACCAGGTTCCCGCCACGGTCGTAGCGGAGTACCTGCTCAACGTCGCGCCCTATCTGCTCTACAGCGTGGCGCCGCTGGTCATGCTGCTGGCCGTTCTGGTCACCTTTGGCTTGATGCAGCGGTCCAACGAGATTACGGCCATCAAAGCCACGGGAACCAGCATCTACCGCATCGTCGCTCCCGTGATCGTGGCTGCCGGCGTACTGGCCGTGGGGTTGTTTTTCGCCGACCAGTTCTACTTGCCCCATACCAACAAGCGCCAGGAAGCCCTGCACAACCAGATTAAGGGCAAGCCGCCGCAAACGTATCTGCGCCCCGACCGCAAATGGATTTTCGGCCAGCACAACGACATCTACTATTACCAGTTGTTCGATCCCGATCGCGACCAGTTCGGCAATGTCACGGTCTTTGAACTGGACCGTGCCAGCTTCACCATCACACGCCGCATTCATGCCGACCGTGCCCACTGGGCCGAAAATCTGAATCGCTGGGTCTACGAACAAGGCTGGGTCCGCTCTCTGAACGGCTCGGCCATCGCAGACAATGGCTATCACATCTTCGAGGTCTCGACCTTCCCGGAGATCAGCGAGACGCCGTCTTATTTTAAGAAGGAGGTAAAGCAGTACAACGAGATGAATTATGAGGAGCTGCGCCGCTATATCCGGGACTTACAGCAAAGCGGATTCGACGTCGTGCGCCTCCGCATGCAACTGCACGAGAAACTCTCGTACCCGCTGATCACCCTGATTATGGCGATCCTCGCCATTCCTTTTTCACTGACGACGGGAAAACGAGGAGCGATTACTGGAGTCGCTGTCGCAGTCCTGATTGCAGTCTTCTACATCGTTGTGACCAGGTTCTTCGAGGCCATGGGCAATCAGAGCCTACTGCCTGCGGCGCTGGCAGCATGGTCGCCGGACCTGATCTTCATGATGGTCGGAGGCTATCTGATTCTGAAGGTACCCACGTAGAGTCAGTGTTGCAGCGGTAGTAATCCTCGGTGTGCGAGGACCTAAAACGCGCACCACGGTGGACGAGCGGCTGTTTCAGCCGCATTACGCGATGTGGAAGGTCGGCCCTTCTAGGGCCCGTGTTGGGCGAAGTGGAAGAGCGGCCCTTCAGGGCCGCGCCAGGCGAATGGAATCTGCGCCGGCTTTAGCCCCCGTGGTTCCCTCCCACGAACTACCTTACCGCCACGCCAAACGGATAGTTGTCCGTCTGGATCGCGGGCAGAACCGTGAGCGCCCCGGTGGCTGGTGTAATCGAATACTGTGACACGGTCGTACCCCCAACCGCGCCCGAGCCAAAGTTGGCCACGAAAAGCCAGTTGTCGTCGCCACGAATCACGAGCTGCACCGGTCCCACACCCGTGGCCACTGTCGGCGGATTCGCCGCCGTCAGTGCCCCCGAAACCGGACTGATTTTCAAGATATTGATCGTATTGGAGTGGGTGCCCAGAACGTATACGTAGTTCCCATATGGATCCGCAGCCAGCGGCCCCGCCTGGATGTTCGATCCCGCCAGGCTGAAGGGCGACCCTGCCACTTCCACCAGACTGCCATCAGGGGTCTGCGGGCAGATTGTCGACGACTGGTTTGGACCGCCGTTACAAATGGTATATGCGTTCATCCTGCCATTCAGGCTACCGGTCACATAAACGAATCGGTTGCATGGATCCACCGCGACGCCCACTGGCAACGCGTCGGTGGCAAACGATGGCTCCTGAGTCAGCACCGTCGGATTCGTCAAGACACCCGACGTGGTATTCACCGCGAATTCAAATACTTGGTTCCCCAATTTGTCGACCGCGTACAAGTATTGCGACGTCGGCGCCGCCAGACCCGGGGTGGAGCACACCGAATTCTGGACGCCATTGACGCCAATCGCAGGAAACACGGTGGGTGTGGGCGCGACGCTGATGATGTCAATTCCCGCTTGCGGGAGAGTGATCTGCGGAGTGGGAAAGAAAGGCGAGCCCGGCACTTCCGTCAAAGTCGCACCGCTCCCGATGGCAAATACTGAAATCGAACCCGACACCGGGAGTCCGGTACTGTTGGGAGTCGTCGTGGTCGCCCGGTCTGCCACAAAAAGGAACTTTCCAGCCGGATCCATCACCATTGTGCTCGGAAACACAGGCACCGGGGGACTAAGCGGCACGGAATTAAACGGTACCTGCTGCCCAACCTGCGTGGTGGTCCCGTCGGAGTTGATCTTGAAGGCAAGAATGCCGGTGGTACTCTTGACCGTGGCCGTGTCACACGACGTGTTCTGGTTGATGATCGTATAGGCGTACGCTCCCTTCGGGTCCACAACAACGGACGAAGGGACTCCCTTCAGAACGCACACCTGACCCGAGGTGTCGGCCGGCGTGTTACTGATTGCTGAACTGCCGCCGTTATTCAGGTTGAAACTGAATGTCTCGATCAGCCCGGAGCCCTGACTCCCCACCAGCAAGAGTCCGTCGGACGAAGCGTTGTAGTTGCTGCCGCACGCCACCAGTACTCCGATTGAAACCAGCACTACCACCCCGAGCAGCCACGCAAATCGTTTCGACATTCTCTGGTTGATCTCCATGTATATGTGAGGTTTAAGGTGCACACACCCTCGGCGCCCGCCGGCCGGGTCCCTGCACTCTGGAAAACGCGGGAAAATCTCAACCCATTTGTGTATCAGGAATGCGCGGGAAGAGCAAACCCCCACACCCGCTATTGGAACCCTGGGAACGCCACGGAGTTGCCCGCGATCCCCAGCAGTTCTTAAGTATACGAAAGGTCTGGAGAACCTGCCGGACTTTGGACGACGGCCCTTGCCGATTCGGATAACGCCCCGGGACTGAGGTCCAAGGTCTGAAGACTGTTTTTACGCTTGCTGCCCCGAAGCCACCACTTCCACCCGTTCCTTCGTCCCCGCCAACCGCGCGATCAACGGAAGCCGGATCTCCACCATCAGGCCGCCCTCCGCTCGATTAAAAGCCGAAACCTTCCCCCCGTGGAAACGCACCGCTCGCTCGGTAATCGCCAAGCCCAGCCCTACTCCCCCGGTGAGACGTCCCCGCGCATCATCGAGCCGGTAGAATGGCTCAAACAGCTTAGCCAAAGAATCCTCAGGAACTCCTGGACCCGAGTCGGTCACCCTGAGGACCGCCTCCGCTCCCCCGCTCCGTTCCTCGCTCGTCAGCCCAATCTCAACCGACGAACCCTCCGCCGTATACCGGATGGCATTGCGCACCACGTTCTCGACGGCGCTGTGCAACAGTGAATCATTGCCCCGCACTCCCCAGTCGCCCTCGGGGATCGAGGTATGGACGTGGCAGTGCCGCTCTTGCGCCTCAAACTCAGCATCTTCCGCAACGTTCGCTACCAGTTCACCCAGAGGTACCGGAGTCTGCGGCACACGCTGTTCTCCGTCTTCCAGCCGGGCCAGCGTCAGAATCCTGCCGATCAGTTCGTTCAGCCGGCTGGCTTCGAGTTCAATGCGATCGAGCATGTCGGCGCTTTCTACGCTCGCGCGCTGCCGCGCCAGCCCCAGCGCAACGTTCAACCGCGCGAGTGGCGACCGCAACTCGTGGGAAATGTCGTTGAGCAGGCGCGACTGGGCCTTCACCAGCATTTCCAGCCGCTCGGCCATAGCGTCGAAATCGCGCATCAGGCCGGCAATTTCGTCCCGCGCCTTGCTGGCAGGAGCGCCGCTCCGCGCCGTCAGATCACCCGCCGCCAGCTGTCGTGTAGCCGCCCGCAGCCGTACGATCGGCTTCGTCATATACCACGACAGGAAATAGCACACCAGCCCGGAGGAGATGATGGCGATGATCAGTCCCGGAATCGGCAGCCCGCGCGGACCAAAAAATACTCTTGGCCCCGGCGGTAATCCCAACACCACGGTGTAGCGGTGCTTGCCATCGGAAGACGCACGCGAGTCCCGTTGCATTGGGGGCGCCGGAATTATGAATCCATCCCTCGGATTCCGCGGTCCGCCCGCTGCCACGCGCATAGCCCAGTCCGGCGCGCCGCGACCCGAAAGCTCGCTCCCTCGCTCGTCGAACAGATACGCCCGCACATGCTGCGTCGCTTCGACGTTCTCCATATACTGCCGCAGTTGCGCCTCGTTGCCCTCTTCATAGGCGCTGACCGACTCGTTGAGCACCGTCGTGCGCAAACTTTCCCACGTCGACGTGCGGGGGCGAAACGCTAGCGTCACCAGAACGGCCAGCACCAGGAACAGCGCTTGTGCCATCCAGAACGACAAAAAAATTCGTAGAAACAGACTTTTCATGCTCGACTCTTCAACCCGATTCGAACTCTCAGCTCTTACCCAGCCCCTGCTACTCGCTGCTGCACCTTGCACCTTACACGTCACCCCTGTTCCTCGGTCCCGCCGATTACAGGTCGCCCCTGCAGCTTGCCCAGTCGCCCCTGCAACTCGCCTTTGGGTGGCGCAGCGCTTTCAGCGCTGCGATAGCGCTCTGCTTACTCACGAGGGCTTTTAGCCCCTGGGGAATCTAAAGTCTAGACCTTAACCTTCTCCCGCGGCCGCGCAAAAATATACCCCACACCGCGCACCGTCTTGATGTGCTCGTCGCTATCGGTATCGCCCAACTTCTTCCGCACTTTGCTGACGTGCATATCGATGCTGCGGTCAAACGGGGAGAACTTGCGACTCAGCACCGCGTTTACCAGTCGTTCCCGTGGCACTACGCGTCCCGCTTCGCGCAGGAGCACTTCCAGCAGATTGAACTCCACGGAAGTCAGATCGACAGGCTTACCCTCAAGCCGCACGATCCGCGTCGCGGGATCCAGTTCCACATCGCCCACGCTCACGACGTCGGGCGCCGGAGCGACCCCACTACCATCCGCCCGCGTCCGCCGCAGCACCGCCCGAATACGCGCCACCAGCTCCCGCGGATTGAACGGCTTCGGCAGATAATCGTCGGCTCCAATTTCCAGTCCAACGATCCGGTCCACATCTTCCCCGCGAGCCGTCAGCAACAGCACCGGCAATCGCGAAGTCGCGCGAATCCTGCGTAGAACTTCAAATCCGTTGATCCCGGGCAGCATTACATCCAGCACCACCAGCAGATACTCGCCCGCCGTCGCTTTCTTGAGCCCACTTTCACCGTCGTGCACGCATTCAATCGCGAACCCTTCTGCCCGCAGATATTCGCCCACCAGGTGACAGAGTTCCACGTCGTCGTCGATAACAAGAATCCGTTCCATCGTAGTTGTTATTGTGCACCCGCAAAGCGCGGCCCGTGGTAAAGAATTGTCAAATAGGATCGTAGCCCTCGAGTGCCGCCGCTGTCTCGGGGGCGTCTCGTCCCGCAGCGCCGTGGATGGGGGAAAAGCCCCGCCCGCTTTGACAAAACTTTACTCTGGTTGACCGTCTTTTTACCGCCTTTTCTCCCGGAACCGTGTTCCTATCTATGTACGCACAGTCCCGGGAGATCCCGGAGAATTCCAGGAGTCGCACATGAAATCGTTTCGTTTCCGTTTATTGATCGCTGCCATGGCGGTACTGCTCGTTAGCGCCATCGCCAAATCGCAGACCGCCTCTGACGCACCTCCTCCGCCACCCATGCACAGCCACGGATACGGCATGGAAGGCCATCAGATGGGATTCTTCTCCAAAGCTCTGAACCTGACCGACGAGCAAAAGGCGCAGATGAAGACCATCATGCAAAAGGAGCATCCGGCAATGAAGCCCCTGATGCAGCAGCAGCGCCAGATTGATCTGCAGCTTCGCCAGTACGTGGAAGGCACGTTCGATCCGGCCAAGGTGCAGGCCCTTGCCTCACAGAAGGCGCAAGTCCAGGTCCAGGTCACCGTCGCTGAGACGCGCATTCACAACGAACTCTACCAGTTGCTGACGACTGACCAGCGCACGCAGTTGAAGGAGATGGAGGCGAACCACGCAGCCCGCATGCAGAGACGCATGCCGGAAGCGCCGCCCGCTCCTCCCTCGGAATAGTTGGGAATCGTGCGAACGCAGAACTCTGTGACTGGGACGCAGAGTTCATGATTGCCGGCGCGAGGTGGTCTGACCCGGCGCCGGCAGAAAGACGGACGACGGAGCAACTCTCATGACCTTCGGTGATTTATTTCTCTCGAACGCTGGATGGCTCTTCTTCACCGCCTGGAGCGTGATCGTCGCCGTCGTCACCGTGAAAGCCTTCGGCCGAGACCTGCTCCCCTCGAAGGCTCATCTCGAGTCGCCTCCGAGACCCTGTCCCCCAGAACCAGTCCGCTCCTCACAAGCCCGGCTGCAGTAGTCCTTCTTAGCACCCCTCCATCAGCCCGCGGAGTTTCCGCACAGCGCTCGGGATGCTCCTGACGGTGGTTCCCCCGAAGCCCAGAATCAAGCCCTGTCGCGGCGTATCGAGATAACAGCGGGACAAAGGCCACACGGAAAGATTCTGCCGCGACGCTCGTTCGGCGATCTCCTCATCGCGATATCGATCTTTCAGCAACACCGTCAGGTGCATGCCCGCCTCGTCCCCAACCACTTCCAACTTGTCTTCGAAATTCCTGCCGAGAGCCTCGAACAGCACGCGCCTTAGCTCGCGATAGAGAACCCGCATCCTCCGAATGTGGCGCGCAAAATGTCCTTCGCTAATAAAGTCCGCGACCACTTCCTGATAAAAAGTAGGTTGGCCGAGATCCATTACCCGCCGCATCCTCAGAAACCGGTCCACCAAGTCCGGCGGAATGACCATGTAACCCAACCGTAAGGACGGGAACAGGACCTTGCTGAATGTCCCCACATAAATGACGCGAGAATTCGAGTCGAGCCCCTGCAGCGATGCGATCGGCAGACTCTCGTAGCGATACTCGCTGTCATAGTCATCTTCAATGATCCAGGCTCCAGAGTTCTGCGCCCAATCCACCAATTGCATCCGACGCGACGCGCTCATGGTCACGCCCAGTGGAAACTGGTGCGAGGGCGTCACGAAAGCAGCCCGCGCACTCCGACTTTTCTTGATTCCCGCGGTCACATCCATACCTTCTCGATCCACTGGAATCGGAATCGGCTGACAACCGCTCAGCGTAAAGACATCTTGCGCCAACCGGTAACTGGGCTCCTCGATCCACACCCGATCCCCGGGATTGAGTAATACCCGGGTCGAAATGTCGATCGCCTGTTGCGAACCGTTGACGATCAACACCTGCTCCGGCTCACAGCGCACCGAGCGCGCGGTTTTCAAATAATTGGCGATCGCCAGCCGCAGCCGCTCGGAACCCATCAGCTTGCCGTAGTGGGCCGACTCAACTCCCATGCTCCGGCAATGGCGTGCCACTAGCTTGGACCATATCTGCATGGGGAACTGATCGAATGCCACTTGACCCACACGGAAGGCACCATAGGTCATCATCCACGGGAACGCTTCTCTGGAAGGCAGGTCTGAACAGCGGGCCGCGACCGGCCGTGCGCCACCTCTCTGAGGTGCGATCTTCTCGCCCGCCGGCGCACTCGCGGTCAGTTGTTCCGGAAGTGAAGAGGTGACGACCGTTCCTGCACCGACGCGGCTCTCGAGATAGCCCTCCGCCAGAAGTTGGGAGTAGGCATTCAGCACTGGGAAGCGCGATACCCCAATTTCGGAAGCCAGCACACGCGTCGACAGAATCCGCTGCCCGGGGCGCAGACCGCCGTTAGCAATCGCCACGCGATACGAGTCGTAGATCTGCCGGTGCAGGGGCTTCGAAACCTTCCGATCCACCGCGATCACGGGGAGGACGCCGGAGGCCACTCGCTTCATTGCCGCGGATCATAATGGTCATGCCTGAAACTCGTCAAGTGGGTATTGCTGCTGACCACTTTGAGTGCGAAGCTGACTCTGGCGCTTGAGCAACGATCGCCATTGGAAACGGTCATGCAGAGGATTCGTCATTGCGTGGAATGTCCGAACTGCCTCACACGCTACCTCATCCCCTGCACGCCGTACCGCAATGGCTCCTACCTCGTACCCACCATCCAAGGCTCGTTGGAGGAATACGCCCTCTATTGCTCCTGCAGCCGAGGGACCGGGGTCAGTCGGTGGAGATGGAGTGAGGCTAAGCCTTGCGAAGTCTCGAAAAAGGCCTACGATCGCGGCTACGGAACGCCCGATGAGATTACACTCGTCAAACCGGAGCCGCAGGAGCCCTGGTCGGTAGACGTGTCGAGATACCTCAGAGACTGGACATCGCTCGAAAAACGCCGAAGCTTGCACTGAGGCCAGAAACCACTACGCCGTTTCGATCTTCAGCCGCCCGGGGCTAAGGCCTTTGCGGCACTCAGAGCCGAGTCTCCTGACGCAATCTCGCGATGTCTTTGGTGGGCGCGCTCCCGAAGAAGCGACTGTATTCTCGGCTGAACTGGGAAGCGCTTAGATAGCCCACGCGTTGGCTCGCGCTCCCCGCGTCCACCATCGTCGACAGCATCAGACGCCTCGCCTCCTGCAATCGCAGCACTTTCTGATAGTGCAGTGGACTCATGGAAGTGACGGACTTGAAGTGCTCATGGAAGGAGGAAACACTCATGTTCACCAATTCGGCCAAGTCTTCGACTTTCATGGGTTGAGAAAAGTTGGCGCGCAGCCAGGAAATGGCTTTCGCGACGCGGTGAACGCTCGATTCTGCAAAGCCCATTTGAGCGACGCGAACCCCAATGGGGCTGCGTAATAGCCGGATCAAGATTTCATCGATCACCAGCGGCGCGACGAGTTCCGCATCCCCGGGCCGCGCCAGGCACTCGACCAGCCTCGTCGCGGCGTTCACGATGTTCTCCTCAGCCGGACAGATGTAGACGGCGCTTCGATCCTGCACCGGAGGCAGGCCGTTGGGATACACCCTCAAGACCAGTTCGGCAATCTTGTGCGGATCAAGGTCGAGTTTCAGCGACAGGTAAGGCTCGGAGCGGCTCGCTCGCGTGACTTGAGCGGCGACCGGCAGCGCCACGGAGAACACGATCATCCGCGCGGCGTCGTACTCATAGACCTCTTCGCCTACGATGACCGTCTTTGCTCCTTGCGCGATGATGCACAGCGAGGGCGACCGCAGCGCATGCACGCACTCGTTGTTCACTCGTGAAAAGCGGCTGGCGTGCAAGCCGGGAATGCGCAGCTCAAAACTGCCGTCGTGAGGGGCATAAGCGGCGATCAAGCGGGCTAGCTCACTAGTGTCGGGCGCATTTGGTGCCGCGGCCCTCTCAAACTGGCGAAGGGCTATAACTTTGCCGTTAGTTTTCACGCTTTCGAGAATACCTCCTTTTGCGATCATTGCAGCCCGCTCCACACCATCCGGTGGAACAGTTCGTCCATGGCGTGCGGTGATTCTTTGCCGCCGCGATCCAGCCACCACCGCAGCAGCGACAGCAGGCTTCCCGCCAATGCATACGCGCGAGCACCCAGCTCACGCTGCGGAAGTTTCAGAAGGCGCCCGGATTCCACAAGCCGCTGCTCGATCCCGCGGGCAAAGTAGCCTTGCGCGAGATCGAAGAAATCGTTAAGACGGCCAGAGTCGGCCAGCGCGCGATAGATCTTGTTCTGCCCGCCGATGTGGGCAAACATCTCCTTCACGGGGACCACTCGATGCGATTTTTCCTTTCGCAAGCTGAGGGCCGTGCTCATCGTTTCTAGAAACTTCTCCAATTGGCTGAGGAGCAGGTCATTCTTGTCGCGGAAGTGAAGATAGAAAGTGGAGCGACCGACCGAGGCGCGATCCAGCACTTCCTGCACGGTCACGTCATCGATGGACTTCTCCTGGATCAACGCCACCAGTGCACTGCCCAGCCGCTCGTGCGTGCGCCGGACGCGCACATCGGGTTTGCGACGCTGCATGACAACATGTTTCCTCGCCCCGGCAGGTTCGCGCAACTTGGAGCGCTCGTTCCTGGACATCGACCGCCTCTTTGTTCAGCAACTCAAAATCGTTCTCGACTGCACTGCGTCCGACCACTACATTGCCCAATCATAGGGCAAAGGAGAGAATACGATGAACCGCTTTCGCTTACTTGCAATCGGGACCTTGTTGCTGTTCGCTCTGGCCACGACCGCGCAACAGGCTACCACTAGCGCCTCAACCAAAAGCCCGTCGGTGGGCGAGCACGCCGGAGTACCCACAGCCGAAGGCCAGCTGACATTCCTGGCCACGAGGCTCGATCTCTCCACTGATCAGCAGCAGAAAATCAAACCCATCCTGCAGGAGCTGCACGACGCCACCGTGAAGCTTGTGCAGGACCAGAGTATCTCCCGCGAAGAGCGCCTGAGCAAAATCAGGGACTCGCGCTATACCGCCGACAACAAAATCCGAATGCTCCTGAACGATGAACAGAGGAAGAAGCTGGATCAAGTCGAACAGGAACCTCATCCCGAGTTGCACGGCGACGTAAAGGGCAACAACTAGTAGTGACGCTTGACAAGAAGTCGTTCAGCAATCGGACGACTTCGACTTCTTCCGCATCCAGACGCCCCAGGTGAGCGGGCCGGCCATTTTATCGGTAATCGGACGGCCCGACATCTTGAGGGCGAGTTTCATCTGACCTTGATGGTACCCTTCGTGCCAGATCATGTGCTGGAGCAACAGGATCGGATGGTCGTAGTGAAGGTTCATGCCCCCGCCAGCCTCCAGCCTGCCTTTCACCGCGTCCCGCACCGTCTTCGCACTCTCATCTAACATCTGAGCAATGCGAGCCGGGTCACGCTCGGCGACCCACTCCTCGTTCGGCAGCTCTCGGGCGAACTCGGGTGCGTCTTCGGCCACAAATACCAAGCGCACGTAGTGAATGTGTGTGAACATCTCCGCGACCGACGGACTGCCTTGCATCGCCCTCACCTCCAACCCGCCCTCAGGCACAGTGCGGAGCAGGTTGACGAGGATGCGATTGTTCCGGTCCCATGAGTCGAGCAGAGCCTCAAGCACGCTGTGGTCTAGAGTCATGTCCCACCCAATATGCCGCTGCGTTACGCCTTCAAAAGCGCCTGCACGTACGCCGGCTTCATCGGAAGCCGCCGCATGATCTTTCCGGTTGCATCGTGCAGCGCCGCCGCGATCGCCGGCGCTGCAAGTGCGTTGGCAGCCTCCGAACCTCCGCCATAAGCGCCGACCTTCGGATTGTTGAGCAGCACGACCTTGATCTCAGGAATGTCCGCCATGGTCGGGATGGGATAGGAAAGCCAGTCCTCCGTGGTGATTCCGCTCTCGTCAAACGCGACCTCTTCGAAGAGTGCATGACTGATTCCCATGACTGCACCGCCTTCGACATTCCGCTTCAACTGCATCGGGTTGACGACAATTCCCGGGTCGACCGCGATCGTGTACTTCTCCACGACAATCGCGCCTGTGCTGGGAGTGACGGCGATCTGGCAAGCGCAGGCCCAGTAGGTTCCACTGCGCAGCATCAGCGAAACTCCGCGGCCCCGCACCGGCGTTGCTCCGGTGGATGCCGCGTCCGGACGCGGAGATGGGCGCGTATCCCAACCCGACGCATCTCGCACCGCCTTCAGCACACCGATGGCCCGCTCTTCCGTGGCGTGGTCGATGCGGAACTGCAGGGCATCGGCGCCAGCGAGCGCTGCTGCCTCACTCATCGCGAGTTCGCGCGGATAGTTCTGCTGAAACTGCCCTGGCGTCCGCATGCTGTGGTCGCGCAGGCCGACGGCCAGTGGAGAGGCTTTCTGCCCGACCTGGAATGTCCCGTGGCCATTCTCAGCCAGGTTCGGAATCCCGGCATATATCCATGGATCTTCAAGTCCGTTGACCGTTGAAGTTACACCATCAGAATGGACTTCGGGGGCAGACATTGTGGGCAGACCCGCGAGGACCGCCCCGATCGGCCGATCGTCCTGCATGGCAGGCATGTAGTGGTCGATCTGATACGCGTTCATCCTGCCTTTTTCATCGATCGCAAGCTGAACGTCGGAGAAAGAAACCGCCGATTGCGTTGACCACTGCATATCGTCGGCGCGCATCCACTGCACGCGCACCGGCTTGCCGACAGCTTGCGATAAGAGCACTGCTTCGTCTTCCGCGCCGGCGTTTCCCCCGTTCGATCTGCCGTAGTGGCCGGGGCCGGGATAGGAATGTACCACCACATGATCAGGCGTGGTGCGGAGCATGGTTGCGATTTCTCCACGCAGCGCCTGGGGGTTTTGATTATGCGTGTAGATGTGCACCGTGCCGTCGGGCTTCACGTCGGCAACAGCCATCGTTGGGCCGATCGGAGCGTGCTTCATGTAAGACAGTTGGTATGTGGCGGCAAATTTCTTGTGCGCTGCGGCGAGCGCGGGCGCCACTTCACCTTTCGCGTCCTTGCTCTTCTCGACGGGAGCCGTGGTCCAGTCAGACTGTTCTCTAAGATGTTCGTAGAGCTTCGCGTTGCCGGGTAGCCCTTTCCACTCTGTCCACTTCGTGGCGGCGGCCACCTGCTCGGCCGCCTGGATCGCTTCCCACTCGGTGGGCGCCACGACTCCGACCAGATTGCCCTTCACAATGACTTGCGAATTCGGAAACTTGGTTTTATCTACCCTCCCGGCGGACACCAGAGTCGAGCCCAGCGTCTTCGGATGCACCACCCGCGCGTGCAACATGCCCGGCAGGCGCACATCGGTCGCCCAGGTTTCCTTCGCAGCCACTTTCGAACTGATGATGGAATTCTTGAACGACTTGCCGATCACCCTGTACTCGCTGACCGGCTTCATCGGCGGATTACCTTCGATGGACAAACCAAAGATGCTGGTGAGGTCTCCCTTCACCGGAATTGTGAGCTTCAGTTGCTGATTCTTGACGAGGTCGCCATACGAAACACTCTTGCCGCCTCCCGAGACGATGCCGTCCGTGACGGAAAGCTTGTCCTTCGGCACTCCGAGCTTTTCAGATGCCAGGTCGAGTAGAGCCTGATGGGTATACGCAGCTGCCTTGCGGATGTTTGGCGTTCCGCGGCCGAGGAAATCGAAGGCGCCGCTGCCATCGGGTGTGCGATCCGTGTCTCCCGCCACAACCGTGGTGATCGCTTCAAAGGGGACGCTCAACTCCTCGGCAACAATCTGCCGGTAAGCAGTAAACGTTGAGCCTTGTCCGAAGTCACTCTTCCCGGTGCGAATCAGGATCGTGTTGTCCGGATGAATCTCAATCCATGAACTCGGCAGGGTGGGATCAAGCGAGTTCTTAAACGTGGTGGCTTTCGCGGTGTCGCCCTTCAGAAGTTCCGGGCCAGCGAAACTGAACCCCACGACGAGGATGCCACCGGCTTTGATAAATTGACGGCGCGATAGCGTCGGTGCAAAAGCGGTGCCTGGTTTTTCGCTCATGGTTGCCATCGCTTAGCTCCTCTTCGCCATGATCGTGGCGGCATGTTGTACGGCTTCAATGATCGCGACGTAGGTTCCGCAGCGACACAGATTCGGCGACGGTCCGGATGTGGTGAAAGCCTCTTTGATTTGCGTCAGGGACGGATGTGGATTGCTTTCGAGCAACTCGGTCGCCTTGATCATCATGCCGTTCTGGCAAAACCCGCACTGCGGAGTCTGTTCTTCGATCCAAGCCTGCTGCACAGGATGAAGCGTGCTTCTCGCTTCGTCCGCCGAAAGTCCTTTTTGCTTGGCCCACCTCGCCGGCAGACCCTCGAGAGTCGTGATTTCCTGGCCAGCGACACTCGCGACCGGCGTAACGCAGGACCGCGCTTCCTTCCCGTCGACTAGAACGGCACAGGCTCCGCACTGTGCCAGCCCGCAGCCGAACTGCGGGCCGATCAACTGCAGATCGTTGCGCAACACGTAAAGAAGCGGAGTATCGTCCGGTGCCGCGACCTCGCGCCGCACTCCATTCACATTCAGCGTGACCATAGAAAATTCCCTCCCGAGGGACATTCAGAATTCGGATGACTCTTTTGCTTAAAGACCCTGCGTCTGGCGAACCCCAGACTGCGTAGGCCAACATCTTAACTCGCCGCTACGTTCCCCCCGCAATCCGTTTTCATGATGAGAAACGATCAGCCGATCTGCACCACAACCGCAACATCGAGTTTCGAATAGTACTTCTTCACGTCGCCGACCCCGTACTTGGCGCGGAATTTCTCCACCACCGACGAGACTTGTTTAGCGTCAGCGACCGGAACAACTTTGAATTCAGCTTCCGCACTCCCCGCACCGACCCCGATCGACGGCTTCTTGAGCACGTTCTTGTACCACTGCGTGTCCGACCCCTTCACGGGCAAGAGATAGAGCTTGTCGCCCTCCGCTACGAACCAGACCGGGTTTGAGATGGTGCGTCCTGACTTTCTCCCGATGACGCTGATGTTGATTTCGCTGGATCGCGATAGTCGGTCTCTTAAATCATCGTTTCGCTTTGCCATATCCACTCCTGCACGAAAAGCCTGGCTTGGTCGTTCTCGGCTTTCAAGCCTTCGAGAGCACTTCCTTTGCGACCATGATGGCGCTCATTGCATTCGGCCAGCCCGAATAAAACGCGAGATGTGTGATGACCTCAATCAACTCTTCCTTTTTGACTCCGTTCTGCACGGCGTAATTCAAGTGAAACCGCAACTGATCCGGACGGTTCATCGCAACCAGTGCCGCCACGGTTGCCAGACTTCGGTCGCGCTTGGAAAGCTCCGGACGTTCCCAAACGTCGCCGAAGAGGACGCGATCTGTTAACTCCACAAGTTTCGGCGCGAACTCTCCGATCATCTTCTGCGCTGCTGAAGGCTCTTTACTCATGCCTGACTCCTTCCTGCGTATTGTTCGTCGCTGACCTTCTCCATCCAGTCAGTGCTCTTGCCATCGAACTTTTCGACGATGGCAATGTGCGTCATGCCCGGGGACGGCGCGGTAACTAACAGCACTTATATATTGCTCATCCGCTCAATGTGTTCGGGATAGCGCGCTCCCTGCACCGTGATCTTCGACGCGGCGCTCTCAATCTCGCGGAGGTCGTTCGGCGAGAGTTCGACTGCTGCCGCGCCAATGTTCTCATCGAGCCGATTCAGCTTGGTCGTGCCGGGGATAGGAACGATCCACGGCTTCTGCGCCAGCAACCAGGCCAGCGCGATTTGAGCCGGCGCCGCCTTCTCCCCCTGTGCGATCTTGCCCAGCAAGTCCACCAGCGCCAGATTCGCTTTCCGGTTCTCGGGCGTAAAGCGCGGGAGCGTGCTGCGGAAATCGGTGCTATCGAGCGGAGTGTTTTCGTCCATCTTTCCCGTGAGGAAGCCCTTCCCCAGCGGGCTGAATGGAACAAAGCCGATTCCAAGTTCCTCAAGCGTGGGCAGCAGATCCTTCTCGCGGTCGCGGTACCAAAGCGAGTATTCGCTCTGGACTGCGGTGACCGGCTGCACGGCGTGTGCGCGGCGGATCGTCTTGGCCGCGGCTTCCGACATGCCGAAGTGCTTGACCTTGCCTTGCTGAATCAGCTCCTTCACAGTTCCGGCCACGTCTTCGATCGGAACCTCGGGATCCACGCGATGCTGATAGTAGAGATCGATGGCATCCACTCGGAGTCGCTTGAGCGAGCCTTCGATCGATTGCCGGATGTGCTCAGGCTGGCTATTCAGTCGTACCCACCCTGGACTTCCGTCGGGTTTGAGTTCATACGCAAACTTAGTTGCGATGACGACTTTGCCGCGGAAGGGCGCAAGCGCTTCGCCCACAAGGTCTTCGTTCAGGTACGGCCCGTAGACCTCGGCGGTGTCAAAGAAGGTGACGCCGCGTTCCACGGCGGCGCGCAGAACAGCGGTCATTTCTTTCTTGTCTTTGGGTGGGCCGTAGGAAAAACTCATTCCCATGCAGCCCAGCCCGAGAGCTGATACCTCAAGATTGCTTTTTCCGAGTTTGCGTTTTTGCATTGCTGCTCATCCTTTAGATAAAGCGGTGCGTGATTTGCCAGGCGAAGCTAGTCATGCTCCCAGACAACCCTCCAGTGTTCATCTGATCGAGTCGACTTCACAATAAGTCGTTTGCCTGAAAGTTCGAATGCACGTAGCAGGTCTTTGCCGATAAGGGTTCGCACCAGTGCACCCTCAACGTGGAAGGTGAAGGTGTGACTGCTTTCGTTGATTTGATATGTGCCAAAGGACGCTTCGTATCCGCCTTGCGAGTACTGCTCAGGACCCGTAGGGTCTTGAGGCTGAGGGTTGCGTTCCATGACCTGGACCGACATGTGGCCGTCGCGGGTGAAGACAAGCAGGCCAGTAGAATCGGCGCTGTGATTTTTTCCGTCCGCACCTGGCTGCTCGAGTTGCACCAGCCGCCATGCTCCGACAAAGCGGTCCCGGATGCCCTCGCTTCCACCGCGATCTTGGCCGCCGGACAGCGTTATTCCCGTGCCGATAAACCAACACACCATGCCGAGCAAAAGCAGTCTCTTCATCTTCGGCTCCTCCATCGCAGCTCAACCCGGGCATCCGTTCTTGCTTGCCCGTTCAGCGGCCCACCAATTTTTGCAGCTCGTCGGGGTACCGAGCACCTTGCAGCGGGATTTGAGCGGCTGCGTTCCCCAGCTCGCGGAGATCCCCGGGCGAAAGTTGGACGTTCGCGGCAGCGATGTTTTCCTCGAGCCGATGCAGCTTGGTCGTGCCGGGAATCGGCACAATCCACGGCTTCTGCGCCAGCAGCCAGGCAAGCGCGATCTGAGCCGACGTCGCTTTCTTCTGCTGCGCGAATTTGCCCAGTAGGTCTACGAGCGCCTGATTCGCTTTCCGGTTCTCCGGCGTAAAACGTGGGACGATGTTGCGGAAATCACCTTTATCGAACTTCGTATCGTCGCTGATCTTGCCCGTGAGGAAACCTTTGCCCAGAGGACTGAATGGAACGAATCCGATTCCGAGTTCCTCCAACGTCGGGATCACATCCGCTTCCGGCTCTCTCCAAAACAGCGAGTATTCGCTCTGCAGTGCGGCGACAGGTTGAACTTTGTGGGCGCGGCGGATCGTCTGTACCCCTGCTTCAGAAAGTCCGAAGTGCTTCACTTTGCCTTGTTGAATCAACTCCTTCACCGCTCCCGCTGTGTCTTCGATCGGCACGTCAGGGTCGACGCGGTGCTGATAGAACAAGTCGATGACCTCTGTGTTGAGGCGCTTGAGCGACGCCTCGGCGACTTCCTTGATGTGCTCCGGCCGGCTGTCGAGCCCCGCCTGTTTGCCCGTGTTCGGATCCAGCTTGAACCCGAACTTGGTGGCGATCACCACTTGGTCACGGACAGGAGCCAGTGCTTCACCCACAAGTATTTCATTGGTGAACGGGCCGTAGACTTCCGCTGTGTCGAAGAACGTGACTCCGCGCTCGACCGCCGCCCGTATTACGGCGATCATCTCTTGTTTGTCGCCAGCCGGACCGTAGCCAAAACTCATTCCCATACAGCCGAGCCCGAGTGCCGAGACTTCCAAGTTGCTTTTTCCAAGTTTGCGTTTTTGCATCGTTTCTCCTAAGAAAATTCCGTCTGCCCCAGGCCAACGTAAGCTCCAAGCATAGTTCCCAGAATCTCGGACGGCTTGCCTATTTCGATGAACTTCTTGCCATATTCTCCGAAGTCGCCAGCTTGTGGACATTCAAGGGAGTTCGCTGGTCGGCTAACAACAGTTACGGACGTAAGCTGCCAGCACCGGGACTGGCGGTGTCCAATCGATTGTGGGTTTCCTTACTTCAACATTTGACTCGATAAACGCTCGGAGGGGTGCCGCCGCGAACCGTCAACGGTGGACTCGACATGCCGCTCTAAGCCTTTGCTGCCTGTTGTGCACTGCAGCCTTGCACGCGCAGGTGGAGGAGAATAACGGAGCTCTTGAAAGGATTCATCAGCGGCTGACCAACGTCGAGAAGCTTAGTTACCACAAGCCCATCGTCTTCGTCGGCGAAATCACCGCACTCGGGCCTGTCTTTCAAGGTGTTTGCAAATCCGCAGTAAGTCAACGTGTCGACTTCACCATCTCCCGCCTCCTGTTTGGCAAGTTCTCCGGGACGGTGGTTCATGCCGGCTACATCAATTGCACAACCCGGCCGCTTCCGTCTCCGCCCTTCACTCTCCATGCCCTCTTGGTTGTCTACTGCGAGCAGCGGCGTGCCCTGACTTGCCTTACGCCCGCCCAATTCACCGAAGAGCGGCAAAGAACGGTTGAGACTTGGATCGCAGCGATTCCCCGTGACCTCGCGAAGCAGGAAGACCGCGGCGATACGATCCTGTGGGCATTGCATGCGCCGCTACAGGACCCCGATCGTCTGGCCAGGAACCAAGGCTTTTTCTTTGAAGGCGAGATCAGCCGGAACGAATCGATCCATCAGAGCCGATGTGCTTCCGGCCGGGAACAGAAAATCGCCTACCGTGTGAGCCAGGTTTTGTGGGACGATCCCGATTCGCTGCTTCGTCCGGGCTACACCGTCAGCAAAGATTTCATTGACTGCCGCCGGACTCCTCTGCCCAGTTGGGTGCCCGGAACCCGAGTGATCGCCTACTGTGAAGCCTTGCGTGGCCAGGGTTACAATTGCCTTGCCCCCGTCATGTTCACTGATGACCGTCTCTTTCGCGTGAAGCAGTGGCTTGCCGAACTGGCCGCTCAGGAGGGCAATCCTGAACTATTGAAGATGCACCACCGGCTTCGCGATTCTCTGGAACTCGCGCCCAGCCGTCCATTGTTGCTGCTCGGTCAGGTCACATGGGTTACTTCCAAAAAAGCGTTCGCGGTTCATTCAATCACGATGTTGCCCACGATGCGCGTCTCGCTTTCGCGTCTGCTCTGGGGATATTACAAAGGAGTGGAAGTGGATGCGGTCTGCCCCCACCGCGATTGCTCAAACGTTGCTGTCGGCGCAAACGTGATCGCATATTGCCAGGCGATGGACGTGTACCGGGGACCTCCCGCGAACTGCGCACTCGCCACGCTGGACGCAAGTGCCCAGAACATTCAGCGAGCAGAACAGTGGGCCGCGCAAGCTCGACGGCATCAGCGCGCTCTCATTGTCGAGCAGATTCGCAAGTATTTAGCAACGCGGAATGCCGATTCTCGCGCAGTGCCATCGGTGTATCGCGGCCACGCGACGTGGGTTGGCAAGGCCGACAATGGCCTTCCGCTCGTCCACTTCGCCGATACCACCGGGAATTTTTCGCAACCGGTGAACCTGCTCTTTCAGCGGCATTACGCAACCGAAGCACCCATCCCCGTGGAAGTGGGTAAACCAATCATAACGTTCTGCGTGCAGAGAGATGATGTCTGCTACACGGGAGATGAAACGACCGGCGTCATCGAGGACTCCGACGAAACCTTTCGCAGAATCCAGCAACTGATCGAAAGTGCCCGCTGATCTTGGCGCTGCACCTTTTCAGTGGCGCGCGACGACCACGATCATAAAGCTCCCAGGCTTCGCTGTCGGACGACCGGTCGCCCCCGGTTTCTGTTCCTCAAACTCAAATGTTGGCAAATAGGCCTTATGCGTCTCGGGATCGACGTCCATTGTCTTAGCCCCGACCGGAGTCGTCACGGTTTGCTCGATCTCGAATTTTCCCGGAGCAGTCTCCCCTGCAACCTGCAGCTTGCCGTCCCGGCAACTCGCGAACGCCTGATGCCCGTCGAACTTCGTGGCATCGACGCCGGTAGTGATGGGCAGATCCGCGAGCACCTTGCCGTCGTCCGTACTCATCACAATCAGCTTCTGCGGCTTTCGACATCCGATAAACAATCGGTGTTTCTCGGTATCGATCGACAACCCCACCGGCGAGCCTCCGGGAGCGACCGGCCAGTGAGCCAATACTTTCCTCGCCTTGAGGTCAACGACTGCGACCTGGTCCTTGTCCTCCAGATTGATATAGACCTTGCCCGCGCCATCGGCGGCAAGAAACTCGGGCTTACCGCCCAAATCGATGGGTGCATCGATCGATCCAGTCTTCGGATCGACGTCGGGCTTGATCGTCATCAGCACTCCGTCGTCGCCCGAAACCACCAGTACGAGCCCACTGGCCTTGTCGAAAATGATGCCGTCCGCATCGGGCCGCGCTTTGAGAGTTCCCAGCACAGCATTCGTCTTGAGATCGAAAATCACCACCGCGCCCTCACCGTCGCTGATGAACCCTCGTCCAGCCTCGGGAACCAGGGCAACTCCATGGTTGTGCTTCTGGCCCGGAATGTCGCCGAGCGTCTTTCCGGAGTCGGCATCGATGACCATCGTGTGCGTGCTTCGCGGAACGTAGAGTCGGTGATTCTTGGCATCCAGGGTGATATAGTCCATGCCGCCCTCACCGCCAATGTGAAAGGTGTTCTCCACCGCCCAAGTACCCTGCGCGGCAACGCGGCCGCAAAGTGCAAACGAGACAACAGCGATCAGGAAGCCGGCCAGCATATTCCGAGAGTACATTGAGATCCTCCAATAAGTAGTGCGGCGATCGTCCGCATAACCCTAGGCGATGAACATGAAGACTACCTGAAAGCGCGAGGAACCGGGCGCGGTGGTTCTCCGAATGTGGATTGAGTTCAATGTGAGACCGCCTCCTCCAAAGGGTGGGTGGTCGGCAGCATCGGCCAACGCTATTTCATCCCCGATCTGGAGAATTCTCACCGGGCGCTACCGCTTGGCTTCACCAGTCAGCCAGTATGGAGGTATAATCCCGCTGTCGTCAAAAAGCTGCGAAATCAGTGGGAAATCCAACGTCAGAACTAGAGAATCGCGTCGAGGGGCGATTCGGGGTTCTTCCAAATTTCTTCCGTCTTGCACCTGAGACTCCCGAGATCATTGAGAAACTGTGGGGATTCGCAGAAGCTGCGTACCTCGACAATGCTCTACCATCCATTTTTAAGGAACGTCTTTTCGTCCACCTGTCGCGTTTTTGTGCGGTCCGCTACTGCATTGCTCGTCATGTTGGTTTCCTGGTGGGGCTTGGCCATCCTGCTGGCGATCCGACTGTGAGTACACAAAGCGTTACGGAAGTGGTGAAACTTCTTCGACGGCCTTTTCCCCGCGGACCAGAACTCGAGTCTTGTCTGGTACTGTGCGCAGGCTTTCCCGCACCGATTCCTGAAATGCCGATCGCCAACACGCAGATGGAAGATGCCATCTTTGTGTTGGCAGCGCATGTGTTCTTGAAGACATCTGACTATTTGAAGTGTCTTGATGCACTGTCGCGGTTACTTGGCCCGGCTCGCCTGCAATACTTGCTGTTGCTTCTAGCGTTCGTCAGGGCGGCGCACTATTGGACTGAAACACATCCTGAGATCGCCTTCGAAGATGACATCGACAAACTCTTAGCTACGCATGAAGCACTGGCGGATTGCATCCTCAATGACCCGGAGTCCAGGGGCAACGTCAGCGATGCCCTCTTGAATGAGTTGCCCGCCTTGCGCCTCAAAGCGGACAAGGCGATTGGCCTACTCGCCGCAATCGTGGACTCATCTGAGGATGCCATCGTCAGCAAGACGCTGGAAGGCATTATCACCAGTTGGAACGCCGGGGCGGAGCGACTGTTTGGTTATACCCCGAGCGAAGCGGTCGGCCAGCATATTTCGTTGATCATCCCGATCGAACGCAAGGACGAAGAAACGGTCATCATCGAGCGAATCAGGCGAGGCGAACGAATCGAACACTTTGACACGGTTCGTGTGCGCAAGGACAAGGCACAACTCGATATTTCACTGACGGTTTCGCCCGTTCGCGACGCCAACGGGAAGATTATCGGAGCATCGAAAATTGCCCGGGACATCACCGAACGCAAACGAATTGAACGAGCGTTGCGGGAGAGCGAAGGACGTTATCGAACTTTGGCGGATGCGCTCGACACCCAAGTGCAGTTCCGCACTCAGGAACTGGAGAGGAGAAACTCGGAACTGCGTGAGCTTTCGGGGCTGCTCTTGGAATCGCAAGATGCCGAGCGGCGCCACATAGCACGGGAACTGCACGACAGCGCCGGACAGACATTGACCGCGCTCGACTTGCAGCTTGCACGAATCGGCGAGGAGGCAAAGAAAGATTCTGCTCTTGCCAAAGACGTGCAGAACGCGGAAGGGTTGGTCCAGCACTTGGCGCGAGAACTCCGGACAACCTCCTATCTTCTACATCCACCGCTGCTGGATGAAACCGGCATTTCGTCGGCGCTGAGTTGGTACGTGCAAGGTCTTGCGCAACGCAGTGGCCTGGAGATTGATTTGCAGGTTCCTGATAATTTCGGAAGAGTCCCACCTGAGATGGAACTCGTCATATTCCGCCTGGTGCAGGAAAGCTTGACGAACATTCATCGCCACTCGGGAAGCAAGACTGCGCTGATTCGACTAGAGCGCGAAGAGAATAGTGTCCGCGTAACGGTTGCAGACCAGGGAAGGGGAATGACACCGGAACGACTGGCCGCGATTCAGTCCCAAGGCACTGGAGTGGGAATCAGAGGAATGCGCGAGCGCGTGCGCCATTTTGGTGGCGATTTGGTTATCGAATCCGACGGTTCCGGTACGAAGGTTTATGCGACGCTCCCCATGAAGGCACTGCATTCAACGTACGGGACCAACACGCAGCAAGATGTGGCGTGAAACCTACTGTGACAAACGCGGACAGGGTGCTTTTGTCGGCAACGGTTGCAACATCCCCGTTACAATCAACGCCCCCTCAAGACGCGCAATCACCGTTTACAAGAGCTGCGCAGGTGGATCAGAATCGACCGCATGAGCCACTCCTCCGTCACTGTATCTTTCCTACTCATCACAACCGTTTTGTTATGCCAGTCCACGGAGAAGCCCTGTTGGGAAGCGGCGATGACCCAGCCAGCGATGAATCACTGCGCTAATTTGGACGCCCCATCGGCGGATGCCGATCTGAACCGTGTCTATGAGGAGCTACTTTCCAAACTGAAAAATGACTCTGTCGCGACGAAAAAGTCGCTAGCCGCGCAACGCGCTTGATTGTTTTTCGGGATGCCCACCTACAAGAACTTTATCCGGCAGAAGACAAACAGCGAGAGTACGGAAGCATATTTCCCATGTGCTACGCAAGTGAATGCCGCCATTACCAAGGAGAGAATGGCGCAGCTTCGCAAAATGCCGGACGACAAAGACCGGTGTGACGTTTCGGCAAAGTAGGGGTTTTGCGAGTAATCGGGATTTCCAGAGTTAACCAGGCTCGGGTCGCGTCTGGGAGGGTTGGGTCTAATCCCCACTGCACTCGCCACCTCTATCGCTGTGATCGTGGCCATCCTTCTCCGACGACGTGGGCTCACCCATCGCGTGTTTCGACACGTAGCACTCCTCGTGGACGGCTTGCCCATCTTCGTCGGTCTTCGCAGGTTCGAGCTGCAGCGGCGGGTTGCAGTAGGAGCATCGAAAGTCTTCTGAACTTGGCATAGGTCGGGTGCGGCGTAATTTAAATATGGGCAACGGTGTTTATCGGTAGGATAGCGTACGAAACAGCGTACCGCTTCCACACGAAAAAGTCTCCCAAGTGTGACGAACAACCTTGACCGAGGAAATAGAAAGCGGACAATCGATGTATGCGCCCAAACCGTGCCCGCTCCGAACTCGGCAGCAGAAAAGAGCAAAGGAATGCCGTTAACTCCTTATTCGGCAATATTTTACCCGCAAGTCCTTTCGATCCAAGGTTTTGCGGAGACAATGCCCGATACCACGTCCATAACTACAACAGAATCAGGATTTTACCCCACACAACCAAAAAGGTTGGGTTACTCCTTCGCCAACATTTTTCCTCGGCGTGCCCGGGACAGAGGCCTTTGACTGTCCAGCGCGCGAAACGCGGCGCTGAACCTGAGAACATGAACCGGGACTGTTAAACTTTCATCTATTCAAACTGCATGCTGCCCAAGAGTTTGCGCCCGCTGCTGCCGTATCTGAAACGCCACCGCTGGGGCTATATCGCGGGCACGATCTGCGTCTTCCTGACCAATGGCATCTGGATCCTGTTCCCACTCGTGCTGGGCAAAGCCGCCGACGATCTGAATTCGGGCGTCACTCGTCACAAACTTCTGCTCTACGCCGGGCTCTTGCTGGCCATCGCCACCACCAAGGGAATCTTCCAGTTCCTCACGCGCTGGATCGTGATCGGAGTCTCCCGCGACATCGAGTTTGATCTGCGCAACGATCTTTTTCAGCGGCTCGAAAGCCTGTCATATTCCTACTACCAGCGCCACCGCACCGGCGACATTATGGCGCGTGCCACCAACGACCTGAACGCGGTCCGCTTGCTGCTCGGCCCCGCGATCATGTACTCGGCCAACACCATCGTCTATACCGCGGGCGCCCTCGCCTTCATGATCTCCATCAGTCCATGGCTCACGCTCTACACGTTCCTGCCGCTGCCTGCCGTGAGCGTTGTGATCCAGACCTTCGGCCGCCGCATTCACGATCGCTTCGAAAGAATTCAGGCCATGTTCTCCGACATCTCTGCACGCGCGCAGGAGAACTTCTCGGGAGCGCGCCTGATCCGCGCCTACGTACAGGAAGAAGCGGAGGTTCGCGCCTTCGAGACCGAGAACCAGGAGTACATCCGCCGCAGCTTGAAACTGGTTCGGCTCATGGGCATGCTCTGGCCCACGCTCGAACTTATGCTGGGTTGCGCGGTGGTGCTTGTGCTGTGGCTTGGCGGACGCGAAGTCATACACGGACTGTCGCATGTCACGCTGGTCACGAACCTGGGAGGCTCACATCCGGCGATCACGACAACGCTGTCTCTCTCCGGGTCGATGAGCGTTGGACAATTCGTTTCGTTCAGCACTTACATGATGCAACTCACCTGGCCGATCATCGCTCTGGGATGGGTTATCAATATTTTCCAGCGCGGCACCGCGTCGTTGGTTCGCATCAACCAGATCATGCACGAGGAACCTGAAATCAAAGATGCTCCCGGCGCGCAAGACCGCGAGATCGAAGGCGAGATCGAGTTCCGCGGACTCAACTTCGGCTACGAAGGCAAACTGGTTCTGCATGATCTGACCCTGCGCGTGCCCGCGGGCAGCAGCCTCGCGATTGTTGGTCCAACAGGCTCAGGAAAGACAACGCTGGTGAGTCTGATCGCACGCATCTACGACGCCGAGCCGGGAGCCGTACTCATCGACGGCCGCCCGATCCGCGAATACTCGTTGGCGTCGCTGCGCAAGAGCATCGGTTTCGTGCCCCAAGAGACGTTCCTGTTCAGCGAGCGCATCCGCGAGAACATTGCGCTCGGCGTCGAATCCGCCACCGATCAGGAGATTCACAACGCTGCCGACGCGGCCAACATCGCGACGGACATTGAAGGCTTCCCGGAAGGCTACGACACGATGGTCGGCGAACGCGGCATTACGCTCTCCGGCGGCCAGAAGCAGCGCACCGCGATCGCCCGCGCCCTCATTCGCAATCCCAGGATCTTAATCCTCGACGACGCGCTTTCCAGCGTCGACACCCACACCGAAGACAAGATCCTCAACCACCTGCGCGATGTGATGCGCGGCCGCACGACGATCTTCATCTCGCACCGCGTGTCGACCGTCCGCAACGCCGACCGCATCGCCGTGCTCCACAGCGGACGCATCGTCGAACTCGGCACTCACGACGAACTTCTGGCCTTGAACGGCTACTACAGCGACCTGTATAACAAGCAATTGCTGGAAGAGGAACTGGCCGAAGTCTGACACTCTGTTGACAACTCTGGATTGTCGGGCCATCTACACTGGGGTTTGGGGCCCCCTTTGCTCACCATGCAGCGGGTCAGCACACAGGAAATCCTCGACTCAGACGCTTGTCCGCCGCTCGAGGTAGAAGCTTCTCTGCGGGATATGTGCCGCATCAACCGCTGGTTTGGCGGCATCGCCACCACACGCAACCTGATCGAGCGCGTCTCGGGCGCCACGGGACGCGAGCACTTCTCTGTGCTGGAAGTGGCCGCAGGATTCGGTGAGGTGTCGAAGCTTGCCGGCCGTCAACTCGCAAGTAAGGGGATCACGCTGGACGTGACGGACCTCGACCGCGCCCGGACGCATCTGCTCCGTGGGAACCGCGCCGTGGTTGCGGATGCGCTGGCACTTCCCTTTCAGGTCAATAGCTTCGACCTGGTCAGTTGTAGCCTGTTCGCCCATCACCTCGAACCCGACGAACTGGCGCGCTTCACCCACGAGGCCTTGCGCGTGAGCCGCTGCGCGGTGCTGATCAACGATCTCGTCCGCCACCCGGTGCATGTGACAATGGTGTACGCTGGCTTCCCGCTGATGCATAGCTATGTGTCTCGAGTCGATGGGCTGGCGTCGGTGCGCCGCGCCTATACTACCGATGAGATGCGGCAGATTCTGTCGTCGGGTACAGAACACGCGCCGCGGATTGAGATCTCTCGCCACTTTCTGTTTCGCATGGGAGTGATTGCGTGGAAGAATCCTGAAGGCACTCAAGCGCAGGCTGCGTAGCCGTTCCGCTCATCGAGCTTCGCTCGACGGACCGCCGAGGGCGGCTGTCCCCACATAGAACCTTTGAATCCTTCGGAGAGATCAGCGGACGACTAGTACTTCCCTGACGTTATCGCGGGCGAGGAAGAACTTGATGGAGGCGAAGTCGCGGAAGAGGGTTTCAATGTGGCGGTTGTTGAAGACGCGCTGCAGGCGGAAGCCATCCGTGATCGCGGTGTGGACCGCACCGGTGGGTCCGCGTCGCGCTTCCCGCTTCAGCACGATGCGCTGCATTTCAAGCACATCTTTTCCGACGATGTGGAAGCGGTAGCAGGGCGAATCCGGACCAGCATCTTTGGTGTGGAAGAAGGCGAGCAGCATTCCACCAGGTTTGAGCACCGACCACAGCCTTCCCATCACAGGACGCACCAGGCTCTCATCCAAATAGTCGGGCAGGTTCCAGCAGAGCACGACATCGAAATGCGCTGCGGGATAAACCAGGTTATCGGCCAGAAAGCGCCGGCTGTCGAGGATCACATTGCCCTGTTCGTCTTTTGTGACCAGACCGGGATCAGTCGAGGCGACGAGAAGATCTTCGCTGTAGATCTTGTGGCTGCGTTCGGTGAAGAACCGGATGTTCGTCGCGGACGTGGAGCCAAGGTCGAGCACGCACAGCGGATTGTCCGATTCCCACACGCGCGCGAGTTCTCCGAGGCCACTGGAACGGCGCGTGAGTTTTTGGGCGGCTTGTGGAGGCGCCGCCTCTGTCCCACCCGATGAGCCGCGAAAGAGCTTCATGAAATTCTGGGTCGTAGCCATCAGACCTGCACGTCGCTGTCCAAGGGGACTGTTCCCCTCGGACTTTGAATCGACATCTAAAAGCAACACTTTAACTCAAGTACAAGGCTGGAGGGAGTTACTTTCCTGCCGCCTTCTCTGCTTTACCCTGAATATCGACCTTGCCTTTTAAGTAGGCGCCTTCCTCGATCGAAATCCGCTGCGTCGAAATGTCTCCGGTGACGACTGCGGACTTACGCAGTTCGACGCGGTCGCTGGCCTGCACGTTACCCTCGAGTTTGCCTTGCACCACCACTCCTTTAGCTTCGACTGAGGCCTTCACCGAGCCGTTGGGACCGACCGTCAAGCTATTGTTTTTGAGGGCGATGCTGCCCTCGACCTGACCATCTACATAAAGATCTTCGCTGCCCGACAATTCGCCCTTGATGACCACGGACTTGCCAATCTGCGCCAAATCTGCCGACAACGGAGCACTCATGGATGTTCTCCTTAAGGAAGCGGGATGCTGCAATACCAAATTTACTGGGAAGGCAGGTACCGAAACGGCCGCGTCGCTTGTCTCGACTATACCCAACTACAAGAGCATGCGGCAAGCGAGGCACGGAAAAGGTGGACTCAACCAGCCTGCGGCAATCCTCCAGCGCTGTTGCTACACTGAATTCAGGATGGATCGCACGGGCCATATGCGAGTGACGGCAGTTGTGTCGCGCACATTATGGGTGATGGCTGCGATCGCATTGGCTCCGATGCTGTGGGCCCAGTCTGCGCAGCCTCCCGAGGTGCCGGCCGCAGACCTGGTGCGGTCTACAGTTGCGAACGAAGTTGCGGCTGCAAGCAATATCAAGACGAAACACATGTTTCGCTCTCGCCGAGAGACTCCCCGGGGATCGCAAACCCGACTCTATGTGGAAACCAACCAGGCCCTCGCCGCAATGACGATTGCGAGCGACGATCGAGCGCTAACTCCAGAAGAGGAACAGAAAGAGATCGGCCACCTGACGTGGTTGACCAATAACCCCGACCAACTTCGAAAGAAATCTGCCCGTGAAAAAGAGGATGAAGAGCGAAGCCTGCGGATCGTAAAAGCCTTGCCCGACGCATTTCGATACGAGTACGCCGGTAAAGGAAACAGCGAACCAAGCATGGGGAAACCTGGAGATGAGCTGGTGCGGCTCACCTTTAAGCCGAATCCGGGTTACGTCCCACCGTCGCGTGTGGAGGAGGTATTGGGGGGCATGCAAGGTGAATTGCTCATCGACACTGACGCGCACCGCCTGGCGCGCATCGATGGCACGCTCTTTCGTGAAGTGACATTCGGGTGGGGGATCATCGGCCACCTCAACAAGGGGGGGTATTTCCTCGTAAAGCAAGCTGACTTGGGCTTGGGTGATGGCGCGTGGGGCCTCACCGAGATCAGTTTGAATATTACGGGGAAGATTTTGCTGTTCAAGGGCCTGAGCATGGTGTCGGATGAAAAGCTAAGCGACTTCCGCAGCGTTCCGAGCGATTTGACATTTTCCCAAGCAGTGAATCTGCTGAAGACGGAGCAGGAAAATCTGGCGCACAGCGTCCACACGCCCGAGAACCCTGATTCGCAGAAGACTCCACAGTAGTTCTCCTTCCTCTAACCTGAGAAACACCGCTCGTCTGCAGCAAACACCGTAGAGGATGCGAGCTTGAACTCGCGGCTTTCTTCGCTTTGTTGCTTTGTTGCAACCTTCCTGCTTCGTTTTTGAACTAACCATACGATGAATCGCTTTGGGACGAGCTGCGGAGTAATGAGTTTGCCCGGAGCATGTGCGATCGTGATCTGGATTGCAACCTGCGCGAGCGTTTCAGCGCAGACCACGAGCGTGCCCCATCCGAATCCAGTCGAACTCGTGCGCGCTGCCGTAACTAAGGAAATCGCAGCCGCCCATGATACTGCCATCAAGTTCATGTTCCGGTCCCGCAAGCAGACTCCAAAAGGCCTGGAAAACAAGATCTACGTCGAATCGAATGAGGCCCTCGTAACCAGGGTCGTTGGTCAGAACGACCAGCGATTGGAGCCACATGAAGAACGCACTGAGGCCGACCAGTTGGCAGCGTTGGCAAACAATCCTGAGCAACTCCGCAAGAAACAGGCCCGCGACCGGCAAGAGGTGGAACATACGCTATGCATTTTGAAGGCTCTTCCCGAGGCTTTCCACTTCGAGTACTCAGGCACGGAGGATAGCGCGAGTGGTCTGGGAAAGGCGGGGGACAAGCTGGTGCGATTGACGTTCACGCCGAATCCATCGTATTCGCCTCCAACTCGGGTCGAGCAAGTCCTCCAGGGCATGGAGGGATATTTACTGATTGACCCGAGGACAGAACGACTGGCGAGGGTTGATGGGACCCTCTTCAAAGATGTCACTTTTGGGTGGGGGATCTTCGGACGCCTCGACAAGGGAGGGCATTTCCGGGTTCAGAAAGCCGACGTCGGAGACGGATTCTGGGAGATCACCGAAATGAGCTTGAATTTCAATGGGAAGATCCTTTTGATCAAAAGCCTCAGCATCGTGTCCGACGAAGTGTTCAGCGATTTCCAACGACTGCCCAACAATGTGCCCTTCGCTGAAGGAGTGGCGCTGTTGAAGAGCGAGCAAGTGAGCGTTGCACTCAACCATCACCCGATCGAGACTTCCCTGGCCAAGAAGGATCAGGGCAACTAATCGACGCGCCACAGCGCTTGCTTACGGCGCAGGTCAGGCCCGCAGGGTTTCTTTCCGTACGGTCAGTTTCTCGATCAGATCTTCTTTCACACGGTAGCCAGTTCCCGGATGGTCGCTGATCGCGATCATTCCTTGCGGCGAGACTTCCACTTCTGGATCGATAATGTCTTCCTTCCAGTATCGCTTGGAAGCGGAAACATCGCCCGGTAGGCTGAAATTTTCCAGCGTCGAAAGCGCAATGTTCTGGGCGCGTCCGATGCCGGTTTCGAGCATCCCACCGCACCAGACGGGAATGTTGTGGGCCTGGCAGAGATCGTGAATCTTCAGAGCCTCGGAGAATCCGCCAACCCGGCCGACCTTAACATTGATGATCCGGCAGGCGTTGGTTTCCGCGGCGAAGGCGGCGCTACGCACGCTGACAATCGATTCGTCGAGGCAAATCGAGGTGCGCAGTTCTTTCTGCAGGCGCGCGTGATAGTAGATGTCGTCATTCCAGAGCGGCTGCTCGATCATCAGCAGGTTGAACTGGTCGAACTTGCGCAGGTGCTCGACCTGGTCGAGCGTGTAGGCGGAATTGGCGTCGCAACTGAGCGTAACGTCGGCCCAGCGGGAGCGGATGCGTTCGAGCACATTCACGTCCCAACCGGGTTTAACTTTGATCTTGATGCGGCGGTAGCCGGCGGCCAATTCGATCTGAATTTTTTCCAGCAGTTGCTCGATCGAATCCTGAATGCCAATGGAAACGCCGCAGGGAATTTCGCGGCGCGTGCCACCCAATAGTTTCCACAAAGGCAGTTGCTTCTGCGCGGCCTCGGCATCCCAGAGGGCGTTCTCGAGCGCGGCCTTAGCCATGCGGTGGGCACGCACTTTGGCGAACAGCGCCGGACACTCCCGGGCAGAATCGATGCGCTTGCCCAGCAGCGCGGGGATCAAGTATTGCTTTAACGTCGGCCAGGCGCTTTCGATCCACTCGCTGCTGTAGAAGGGATCTTCGCCGACGACGCTCTCGCCCCATCCGTCTGCGCCCTCGCTGTGCACGGTCACCAGCAGAATACGGCGGCTGTAGGTGCGCCCGAAGCTCGTCTCGAAAAAGTGGACGAGCGGCATGTGAATTTCGCGGAGTGTGATGGCTTCAATTTTCATGATTCAAAGTTTCAAGGTTTCAAAGTCTCAAGGTTTCAATGTTCCACGCTGGTGGCAATCTTCCAAGGAGCTCGGGAGCCTTGAAACTTTGAAACGTTATTCCGATGCGTACGACCAATTTTCGTCCCACGGTCCCAGCAGGAACTTGCCGTTGCTTTGGGCGTCGCGCTCGTAGCCCAGAACGGCAAGTCCGTGCGAGAAGGCCCTCAGGAACTGCTCGCGGTTGCGCTCCTGCACGTGCTGCGCTTTGCCGCGAGTCTCTGGAGTGGCTTTCCATTCGTAGATCGGCGCCGGTACTTCGATGCTGGATTCGCTGACAATCGGCGGGTTTTTCCCCGAGGCCAGCAGCGTTTCCACCCGCTTTGACTTCAGCCACCACTCGGCGATCAGGCGGTCGCTGGGCAGGCCTCCCTGCAGTGGCGACGACGTGATCCCGTACTGGTTGATATTGTAGCGGCGTGCGATTGCGCCCAGCTTTTCGACGTTCAGATAGGCGTTTTTGATTTCCAGCGGATCGAAGGTCCACTCGATCAGTTCGATGCCCCGGGCGAGCGCGTCTTCGCGTTGCATGAGTTTCAGGCGACGACCCAAGCCGCCATTGCGATGGTCTTTACGAACCGCCAGCATGTGCGAGTGCAGGTAGACATGGCCGGTGCGAGTGCCGGGTACCGCCAGCGCGAAGCCGACCATGACATCACGGTCGAACGCGCCCATGACCTGACCACCGACCTTGTCTGCCACCACAAACATGCGCAGCGGGACTAGCTCGGCATCTGTAAAATTCCAGACTTCTTTCTGCAGCGCGACGCAGGCGTGGAAGTCCACGATGCTGTGGCAGCGGCGCAGGGTCACGGAGTCGGAGCTCAAGCGGAGCGCTCCTCGGCTGATTTGTCCCTTTCGTGAGCCTTGGCCTGCTGCCAGAGCGACTCCAGTTCTTCCATGGGAGCCTGATCGGCGCAGCGTCCGGACTCCTGGAGTCGGGCTTCTACCCATTGAAAGCGTCGCTTGAACTTTCGGTTGGATTTGCGCAGGGCGGATTCGGGATCGACCGAGAGATAGCGGGCGATGTTGACCAGGACGAAAAAGAGGTCGCCGACTTCATCTTCGAGTCGCACTTGAAGGTCTTCCGGGACGGGAGTGCGTCCCGATCCGGCCATGCCGCGACCCTGAGGCCGCGGCCCGGGCGCGGGAAATTCTTTGAGCTCCTGGCGCAGCTCGTTCGTCTCTTCGGTCAGCTTGTCGAACAAACCGTCGACGTTCGGCCAGTCGAAGCCCGACTGCGCGGCTCTCGAACTGAGCTTGTGGGCCTCGAGCATCGAGGGCATCGCGGAAGAGACACCGGCGAGGATGGACTGCTTCTTTTCCGCGGCACTATCTCCTTTGGCACCAACTGCTTGCCGCTTATTCCTCTCTTCTACCTTGAGGGCTTCCCAGTTGCGTTTCACTTCGGCGGAAGTGTCGGCCTTCACGTCGCCAAACACATGCGGATGGCGCTTGATGAGTTTGCCGGAGAGCCGATCGAGCACGTCGTCAATGGAGAATGAGGACTGTTCCTTTGCCATCTCGGAGTAGAAGAGCACCTGCAGAAGCAAGTCACCGAGTTCGCCAGCAAGTTCGGGCCAATCGCGATTGTCGATGGCTTCGAGGACTTCGTAGGTCTCTTCGAGCGTGTAGGGCTTAATGGAATCGAAAGTCTGCTCGCGGTCCCAGGGACAGCCGCCGGGGGCGCGGAGGCGCTCCATGATAGCGACGGCGCGCTCGAAACGTTCTCCTGTGCTGGACATGCGGCAACCAATGTAAATGACCGTCGAGGTAGGAGGCAATGCGCGGGAGCACGTGGGACAAAAGTAGAGTGACGTCTTGGCCTTCGAGCGCCGCGGGCGGACGCCCCTCCGGCAAACTCAGGGCAGGCTCCCGCGACAACCGCCGGGACGGCGGCCCTCCTTGCCAACCGCAGGTCAGCAGACAGCATCCTAACTTGACCAAATCAATTCCCCGCTCATTTTGAAAAGGCGAATTTCATCCAGCAAAATCCATTTTCAAGGAGAAAGTGAAATGACGACTCGTACTCTTCAGGGAAAGAAAGTGGCAATTCTTGCGACCGACGGTTTCGAGCAGTCTGAATTGCTGGAACCAAGAAAGGCGCTCGATGAGGCGGGCGCGACCACGCAGGTGGTCTCTCCGGCGGAGGGAAAAGTAAGGGGATGGAACCACAAGGAGTGGGGCAACGAAGTTCCCGTGGATGTTTCCCTTGACGCTGCGAAAGCAGAAGAATTCGATGCGCTGTTGTTGCCGGGTGGGGTCATGAATCCTGACCAGCTGCGCATGAATTCGAAGGCGGTTGAGTTCGTGAAGCACTTCACGGAGGCAGGCAAGCCGGTGGCGGCGATTTGTCACGGCCCTTGGACTCTGATTGAGGCGGGCGCGGTCCGCGGACGCACGATGACATCGTGGCCTTCGCTCAAGACCGATTTGAAGAACGCCGGGGCAACCTGGGTCGACAAAGAAGTCGTGAGCGACAAGGGCCTGGTCACGAGCCGCAAACCCGACGATCTTCCCGCTTTCAACCGTGAGATGATTCGCCTGTTCTCCGAGGCCACTGAGTCGGAGAGGCTACGAAAGACAGCGTAATTCCGATTGTCGCAGTCAATAGCATTCACCCCGGCCGGGCGAATACGGCTCGGGGTGATTTTGCAATACACAGGTTACTTTCGGCACGACAGTGCGATGAAAGGTCGTGAACTGGGCACGCGCCGTGTGGACTAAGGTCATCTTCATCTTCGCCCCAAATGAGAGCACAATAAACTTAGGTGGAGGTGTCCGCTCCCGGGACGCGGCCCTCTAAGGATCTCTTCTGGCACCACTGCATCTAGCTTAAATACATGAGTTTAGCTACTAAACCTCGACCGCCGCTGGAATCGCAGCATTTCCAGGTAGTAATCCTCGGCGGCGGCATTAACGGCGTCGCGTTGGCGCGTGAATGTGCCCGTGCGGGAAAGCGTACGCTGTTGGTCGAGCAGAACGATTTTGCCTCGGGAACGACCAGTCGCTCGACCCGCATCATTCATGGCGGCCTGCGCTACCTGGAACACGGGGAGATCGACCTGGTGCGGGAATCGGTTCGCGAGCGCGAACGTCTGCTGCGGGAACGCTCGCACCTTGTGCATCCGGTTCACTTTTTGTTTTTGCTGAATGAGCAGAGCCAGCGCAGCGCCATGAAAGTGCGCGCCGGCCTGTGGCTCTACCAGCGGTTCGCCGCTCGAAGGTCTGCCGACCTTAGCGAAATGGAGTTGAAGCGGGTGGAGCGCGCGCTTGACGCGGGCCATCAGTGGACGATTTTCAACTACGAAGACGCGCAGTGCGAGTTTCCCGAGCGCCTTGTCGCCGAGTGGATGATCGAAGCGGCCCAGGCGAGGGCCGTCGTCCGCAACCACTGCGAAGTGCTGGCCGTAAACGTCACGCAGGGCCGGGCCCGGGGAGTGCTGTTGCGCGACCGCATCACCGGAAAAGACGAACGCGTCGAAGCAGGATGGATCGTGAACTGTACCGGGCCGTGGGCCGACCGCATTTGCCAGCGGTCGTCGATCCGAACCGGTAAACCGATGCTGGGCGGGGTGCGGGGATCGCACATCGTTCTGCCGAGATTCTCGGGCGCTCCAAGCGTTGGGCTTTATACCGAGGCGGCGGATGGTCGTCCCGTCTTCGTTCTCCCGTGGAACGATCAGATGCTCGTCGGCACTACCGAAGTGGAGGACACGGGCGATCCAGCGAAGACTGCGCCTGCCAATGAGGAAATCGACTATCTGTTGCGGACGGTGACCAAGCTGTTTCCCAAAGCGAAGATTTCCGCGCATGACATCAAGTACGCCTTTGCGGGAGTTCGTCCTCTGCCGAACTCGCCCGGGGATAAAGCGGCGGCGGTGACACGACGACATTTCCTGCACGATCACACACCGGACGGCGCGGCACGGCTGATTTCGGTAATTGGCGGCAAACTCACGACCGCCGCTTCGCTGGCGCGGGAGTGTGCGCGCAAGATCGGTATTCCGGTCCCGGAGCCGACCATGATGGCGATGGGGCCGGGAAGTTCGCTCGATCCCATGCTCGATCAGGAGATTATCGAGATCGCGCGCGCCGGGTCGGTGAGCGAAGAAACGGCCCGCGGATTGATGGAGTGGCATGGGCCGCGTGCCATGGACATTGCGCGCATGGCGCTGGTCAGTGCCGAACTGCGGGCGCCGGTCTGTCCGCATTCGTCGCACATTGTGGCCGAAGTGGTGGAGGCCTATCGAAGAGAGTTTGCCATTACGCTGGGCGACGTGCTGCTCCGCCGGGTGCCCGTGGCGCTGGGAGCGTGCTGGTCGGAATCCTGTAGCCGCGAGGCTGCGCTGCGCATCGGCGCGGTGATGGGCTGGAACGAGCAAGACCTCGGAGCGAACCTGGAATCGTTTGAAACGGAGCGTACGGCGTTCCTGAAAAAGCCGTCGCGTGGCGGCGCCGCTCTGGGCCTAGCGGCGGACTAGATAGGATTTCTCGCAGGTCTTAAGTGACCGACTTGTTCTCGAACTGCCGCAGCCCGACCACCAACAGAAGAACATCAAAGAAAAGCAGGGCCAGAATTACCGCCGTGATCGAGAGATGCTGGAACTGCGGAACCAACGTGGCGCGCATACCTTCGCTCGCGTACACCAACGGGTTGATCAGCACAAGTTTCTGCATGACCGGGAACTTGTCCAGGGCACTCCACGGATAGTAGGTACACCCGAAGAAGATCATCGGCGTCATCACCAGGCTGAACATCAGGCCGATGTGTTGCTGGTTGATGCTGCATCCCAAGGCGAGTCCTCCGCAGGAGGCGAAACCGGCGACCAGCAGGATGATTACAGCAAAGGTAAACGGATCGCCAATGCTGATCTGCACTCCGGGACGAAGTACAAGCCACGCCAGGGGCAGCACGACCAAACCTGCCACCAGCGCCTGCAGCATTCCGGCGATCACCTTTTCAATGGCGATCCAGCCGACACTGATGGGGGCGAGCAGGCGGTCTTCGATTTCGCGGGTCCATTGAAATTCGGCGATGAGCGGCATGGCCACTGCCCAGACTCCGGTGAATGTCATGCTGATCGCAATGATGCCGGGAAGCAGCAAGCTCTTGTATGCGGCCGGCATATACCCGCTGCCCACCATGACTTTGCCGAAGATGAAAACGAACAGCAAAGGCTGGAGAAAGGTCTGCAGCAGGAGTTGGATGGCATTGCGCCGTGCCACGTGAGCATCGCGAGCCAGGAGGGCGAAAAAAGTTGTCCAGTTCAATCGCGCAGGCTCCTTCCGGTGTGATGCAGGAAAAGATTCTCCAGGCTGGGTTCGGAAATGTGCACGTCCGACAGCTCCGCGCCCGCACTCATCGCGACGTTTGCGATTTCAGGGATGAGCGAGCCGCCCCGATCGGCGTAGACGTCAACCCCGGAGTGCTCAGCTGCGGTCTTTTCAGCACTCTCTCCGGAGCCTATTGAGACGCCTTTTGAGGCAGCATCCAAAGCGCGAACCTCCCGCACTCCGGCCAACGCCTGCAGACGCTGGAGCAGATCGGCGGTCTGCTTCCCGAAACGAAGGCGCAGCAGGAATCCTCCCGGGATCGACGCCTTCAAGTCCGCAGGCGTTCCGATGGCGATCATGTGCCCGTGGTCCACGATGGCTAGGCGTTGGCAGAGCGAGTCGGCTTCTTCCATGTAGTGGGTGGTGAGCAGAATGGTCTTCCCTGCCTGGTGGTATTCGCGAATGATCTCCCACAACAGGATTCGAGTTTGCGGATCGAGCCCTGCACTGGGTTCGTCGAGAAACAGGACTTCCGGATCGTGCATCATGGCGCGAGCGATGGAGAGGCGCTGCATCATGCCGCCGGAAAAGCCGCGCACCATCTGGTTGCCGCGCTCGGTCAACTTGAACTTCTCGAGCAACGCGTCAGCCCGATCGTTTCTTTGCTGGGAGGCAATTCCGAAGTAGGCGCCGTGAAAGACGAGAATCTCGCGGGCGGTCAAAGAGAAATCGAGGTTGGGACGCTGCGGGACCACTCCGATCAGACGCTTGACTAGCGCCTGTTCCTTCCACACGTCGTGATCGCCGATCCAGGCCTGGCCTGAGGTCGGGCGCACGCGAGTGGTCAGCACTCCGACCGTGGTCGACTTGCCCGCGCCGTTAGGACCAAGGAGTCCAAAGATCTCTCCTGGCTGAATCTCCAGCGAAAGGCCGTCGAGCGCTGGGATTTGAGCTTTCGGCTGTTTCGATCCCTTGGCATCGCCGCGTGCAATGAAGCCTCCGGCAGCGCCCAGCGGTGGGGTGGAGTTATAGACCTTACGCAGGTCCTGAGTTCGAACGCCAACGGCCATGCAGAGACATCCTCAATGGGAGAGAAGCTGAAGTTTCGGAAGTATATCGCAAGGCGCCGGTTCAATTCCTGGCCCTGTTGTCGAAGGCGTCATTCCGAAGTCCCGCGTTTTTGCCAGCGGGGCGAGGGATCTCGCGCGGAGTTCCCCCGGAGTCTCCCGCCGCAGCGCACCAGATCCTTCCCTTCGCCTGAAAAACGGTTCTGGTCAGGATGCATCCCATAAAGACATCGGGGTTACTAAAGATTGGCCAGGACCAGGAGTCATCTTTGAATCGCATCCGGCCGACTCTACACTGGCGCGAGTGTGTCGGATTTTCCGGCCACAGGAACCTTAGTCGATGTTGATTCCCCTCAAGCACGAGAACATGGAGGCCCGGCGCTGGCCCGTGGTCACCCTCGCATTGATCGCAGTCAATGTAGTGGTGTTTCTGTTCACCATGTCGGCGATCGACGATGAATCGCCGCAACTCGGCGAGGTGAAGTCGCACATTATCCTGCTCGCGGCCGAGCATCCTGAGTTGAAGCTGCAAAGCGAATCGCAGCATCTGGTCGACAACTTCAAGCAGAGCCATCCCGACCAGTGGAAGCATGTGCAGAGCCCCTATCGCGACATCATCGACGCCTACGACGCCAAGATCAAAATGATGGAGGAGTACCCGGCGAAGCTTCAGGACGAGATGGACTCGCTCAACACCCAGTTCACGAGCCTCGCAAAGGTGTCGTTGACCGAGCAGTATGCTTTCGTGCCGGCGAATCCCACGGCGATCAGCTACCTGACGGCGAATTTTCTGCACGGCGGCTGGATGCACCTGATCGGCAATATGTGGTTCCTGTGGCTCGCGGGATTTGTGCTGGAAGACGTGTGGGGGCGCTGGGTGTATTCGGCGTTCTATTTGATTGCGGGCGCGGCGGCTTTGCAGTTTTATGCCTGGTCGAATCCGGGAAGCATCACCCCCACGCTTGGCGCATCGGGTGCGGTGGCGGCGCTGATGGGAGCATTCCTGGTTCGCTTCCCGAAGATGAAGATCGAGATGGCCTGGCTTCTACTGTTTCGCCTGTACCGCTTCTCAGCTGCGGCGTATTGGCTGCTGCCTCTATGGCTGTTCGCTGAAATCTTCTACGGATCCCTGTTCGGGAACATGAGCGGAGTGGCGCACTGGGCACACGTCGGCGGCTTTGTCTTTGGAGCGCTGGCAGCGCTGGCGATCCAACATTCCGGGCTCGAACACAAAGCCAACAAGGCGATCGAAGAGAAAGTTGGCTGGACCAATGATCAGGAACTCGAACAAGCAAGCGGCATGATGGAGCACGGGCAACTTCCCGACGCTCTGGCACTCGTGACAGACTATGTGGCCGTGAAACCGAACTCGCTCGATGCCTGGAATATGCTGCGGCAAATCCACACGCGACAAAACAATACCAAGGAATATCTGGCAGCGACGGTCCAGACCTGTGCACTGCATGTACGGGCGCACCAAATCGAAGCTGCGTTTCAGGACTACGCCGAGTTCATCGATTCTGGCGGCGGCAAGCTGCCAGCGGCTACATGGCTCGAACTCTGCAAAGGCGCCGAAGAAATACAAGAGTTTGATCGCGCCTTGGACGAATATCAGGCGCTGGCCAAGTCGTATCCTGGCGATCGGCAGGCGCTGACCGCTCAATTGAGTGCGGCCCGACTTTGCCTGAAGAAGCTGAATCGTCCGCACGATGCGCTGGCGCTATACCAGACTGCGGCGGCCTCTCCGATTCCGCATCTCGACTGGGAGGCGCACATTCAGTCCGGCATCAAAGAAGCGAAGGCTGCGATGTCCTCAGGAAAGGCGATGGCCGCTGGAGCGCAATAACCAGGTCACGGTTCAAGAGGTACGAAACAGGCCCGACTGAATATGTCGGGCCTGTTCTGTTGCGGCTTTACCCCAAGATGAAATGGCATTACTGCATATTCATCTGCGCCGACATTCCTGAGTTTGCGTGCGAACTGAAGAACAGGAAGAAATTCGAAGGCGCTTGCACAGCTCGGCCATCCTTAATGGCCACCAGGATGTCCTGGTAAGAAGTAAGGCCACTGCTGGCGTCCTTGTTCGGCCAGTCGCTCTGCTTCAACACCAGTACTGGAATTACCTGCCACCAGATTGCGCCAATGTTGATATCCGGCCGGATTACCACGTGACTGTGATTCGGAGTTGGGACAAAAATGTTCGCGGTGGGTGGACCAGGGACGATATTGAGCTCCGAAAGCACGGGGGCAAGATCAAGCCGGGAGGCATGCATCGTACAGGTGCCAGGAGCCGCTCCCGGTTCCGGGCATTGGGTATAGACAGCTGGTTTTGCTTTGAAGGCTTCCGGTAAGGCGCCGAATAACTTGATCAACGTACTGCCCAGCGCTGGACCGCAGATGGTGCCAGGAACCACCTTGGAGCAAGAGATCGCGTCAGCCGGGTTCTGGTCGTTGTCGGTCGAGAACATGGGGACCAGGACGAAAAGCGGCTCGGTGGTGTTCGCAGGATTTCCAGTTTGTCCCGGAGGGTTGATGGTGGGCTGCGTACCGAGCTGGCAAATCGGGATCTGCATTTCGCGCGGATCCAGCGCGGCCGGGATGCCGTTAAAGTTGAGATCCGAATTCGGCTGGTCAACGCAATCGAAATTTTGGGTGTAAGTAAACGTGAGGACTTCTCCCACTCCATACCCCAGAGTCTGATTGGGCTTGGATTGTGCGGATGCGGTAGTGGCGATTGCAGCTACAAAGGCCAACCACAGTGCTGACCGGTACGTTGAGATCTTCATACTTCCTCCACAGAATGGTTTTAGAGCGCTCTGGGGGAAGTACGGATGCGGGTTGGAAGTGGATTTGGGGTGTCGAAGAGTTTCGCAAAAAAGGGTAAGAGAACATGGGGACATGCTCTCTTACCCGGTCTTTGTGAAGCAGGAGTTGATGTATCCTGCGCCAGCGAAGTTGAACGTCAGGCTTACTTCGTGACGTTCACCACGAGCGGCACGGTCTTGCTTCCTGCCGGCCCGCTCGATATGACGTTCAGCGTGAAGGTTTGCGGCGTCGTATTCGTTTGCATGGTGGTACCGCCTCCGCAGCCGACTCCAAACAGCAGAATCAGCAGACCAAGCACAGCCAACGTTCCATTGATGCGCCTCCGCTTGCCGAACGGCAGCACCAGCACTCCACCCAAGAGGACCGTCGCGCTAACCGACCAGATGGCGCTGTTTCCCGTGCGGCTCAACTGTGTGCCACCGGTTTTCACCGTCAATGTGGTCACCGAGGGATTCACTCCATCCGGCGTCACACTTGATGGACTGAACGCGCACGTTACATTCGTGGGCAGAGTTCCGCAGGAGAATTGCACAGTCTGCGAAAAGCCACCGAGCGGAATGAGGTTCAAGGTCGCCGTTCCCGACTGCCCGGACTGGATGTTTAAGGTCGCCGGTAGCGCCTGGAAAACGTAATCGGAGATGGCCTCTGTGATCGGGCTTGAGACCCCAGCGGTGGTGACGCCATCGCCGGGATAACTTGCCGTGAGGGTATGCGAACCGCCGGCCAGCGTCGTGGTGACGAAGACTGCGGTACCAGTAGCGTCGAGCGCGGTCGTGCCCAGGATTGTGGAGCCGTCCAGGAAGGTGACCGACCCAGTCGCCACGTGAAGTTGGGCATCCGAGGTTACAACCGCAGTCAACGTGACGGGACTACCGGCTATGGCAGCGGTTGAGTCGGCGCTCAGCGAGACTCCCGCCGGCACATTGCTGGCAACCGGAAACTGATTGTAGATTGCGAACGACGGGTTAACGTTGCTGTCACCACTGTAGTCGACCCGAATAGTCCGAGTGCCCACCGCCGGGAAGGTCACGTTGAAGTTATAGGAGTCGCAATACAGGGAGCTCAGAGGACCCGAGCCCACAACAACCGGGGGACTCGAGGTAACGTCCGTAATGGTGATTATGCCTCCATACGGCGCACAGTAGTTACTGAGGGCCACTTGTCCGCCTACCATCACCGGAACGTTCGCTACCGGAGTACCGTATGGGAAAAAGTCGGCGATCACGGAGTTTGCCTTGGTCACGGTAAAGCTGTAGGTGTTGGATGTGCTGCTGCTAAAGCTGTTGTCACCAGGATAGCTGGCTACGAGTTGGTGCAAACCCGCCTTGCTTCCGGTGCCGAGATAGGAGAGAGTGCTCGATTGGCTCGCCGTAGCGGGGCTGCCAGTCAGGAGCGTCGAGTTCTCGCCATAGTTCAAGATCATGGGGCTTACGGTTACCCCGTCAGCTAGGACAGTTGAGACAGATTGTCCATCTTCCTGCAAGCTGACTGTGCCAGTCGGATACCCGAAGCCAGAATTTCCGGCCACGACAAAACCCAGAAACAAGGGCTCGTCGTAGGTAATCGTCGCCGGCGTGATGTTGAACGATCCGCCTCCGAGCGCACCCAAGTACATCTGACTGGTTTCAGGGGTCACGCTGACTTGCAGGGTCGACGACGAGCTTGAGTTGTAGGTTCCATCTCCGCTATAGCGAGCGGTCACGTTATATGTACCGCCCGGAACCTTTTCGGTTTTGATGGTGGTGGAACTGGAGGTCGCGCCCAGGTTCAGGTGGTTCGCGCCAGCGACGATCGAGTCGGTGCCAGTCGCAGAAGTCGCCGTAATCGAAACTGTCCCGGTCGGAACCGCGCAGCCGGTTCCCGAACACTTGACGGTAGCAGCAAAGGTGATCGGCGCACCGTGAACCACGGGGAAGGTCTGCCCGGCCGCGAGTTTCAGAGTGATGGTGGAAGAGAGGGCGGCAGAAGCTGACTGCCAGTTATTCACCAGAGCGTTGGCGTCGAATGAACCCAGACCGGAGGCCTGATCATAGCCAGTTCCAGCAGCGTAGCCGACGGTATATTGCCCAAACTGATCCGGCACTTTGTTGTCGCCCCTGGTCGTGTCGTGAAAAACACCAGGGGTCGAGGCTAACCGATAAAACACGTAGTTAGCCATGCCTTGAGGCTGTCCTCCAAGCTTCTGGTTGACCAAGGCCATAATGCCGGCAACCGCGGGACTCGATGCAGACGTTCCGCCGAAACTATAGAAGTAAGGGCCAGAGTCGCACGTCCGATAAATGCAAAGCAGATATCCATCGTGCCCGGCCGCGGTTAGCGAAAGATCAGGGAGATCGCGCATGCCGTCGTTGGGAACGCCAGGTGCGGATTGCCAATCGGGCTTGGCGTACAAGGTGCTGACGCCTCCTCCGGCCGCCCACAGCAGCGGATAATTTGGATCGGCACTGCTCTCGTTCCAAACTTTCTCGGGGATGTAGCCGAGTGCGGATAACCCGGTGGTCGGGTCGTTGGTGTCGGACCAGTATGCGGACGGATTGTCCGTATCGTCGAACTGCGTGCCGCCCACAGCCACGTTGTAGGGCGTCGAAGCGATTCCATTCACCGCCAAGCCGGTCGCATAGAGGCCAGCACCGGGAGAGTCACATCCGGCGCCGCCATTGTCGCCAGCGGAAACAAATGAAGTGATGCCCTCAGCGGCGGCCTGCTGCCAGAGGGAATTGTAAAAACCAGTCGCTACCGTACCCATGTTCTGCTCGCAGGAACCGTAACTGGTGCTCATCACCGGGGCTACGTTGTGATCGACAATATAGGCGGCGGAAACATCAACGCCATCGGCAAAGTTGCTTTGCGAAACCACGAACATGATGGTCGCCATGGGGGCGACTGCGCCGGACCAGGTGACGTCGAGTGTAGCTTCTGGCAGGTCGTCGAAGGTCATGCCGGGGTCATCGCCGTTGACGATGACTTGGGGTGGGTTGGCGGGAAGTCCCAGGATCGAACGGAAGTCGCTAATGTCCTGCGGGTCGATATTGCTGCGGCCAACGATAGCGATGGTCTGGCCCGTGCCGTCGATGCCGGCGTCGTACAGGGGCTGCAGGTCGTAGATTTTCGCGAAATCGGCCGGAGTCAAGTAGTGAGAGCCGTCACTGAAACTGAACAATCCGGGACTCTTCTTGAAATAGACCTTGCCGCCCATGAACGCGTTCGGCGTGTGGGGATCGCTGTGTAACCGCACCACGCCCTTCACGACGGGTTGCAGCGCAGCGGGGATCTGGATGTCGGTGGAGTTGGAGATGAAGGTCGTGTTCTTGTAGCTGTATGTATGCATCTGCGTCGCGAATGCATCTTCCACCTGTGACACGGTTCCGCTGAAAACGATGAAGCGGTGGCTCTGCGCGACTTCGTGGACCGTCAATCCCCGGCTCTGGAGCCAGTGCTGGACTTGCGCAGCATCAAAGTCAGACACACCATACAACTGGCCGAACTGCGCCGGGGTGAGCCATTTGTGGTAAGAAGGCGAGGACGGATCGTGCAATGCCTTAACGAACTTCGCGGCCGCTTGATCCTGTTCCGGGGATGGCGCTAATTGCAGAATCATTCTGCCCAGATTCTGACCAGCAGTCATGCGACCTGTGTCGGTACTCGTCTTAATCAGAGCTGGAGTCGTACCACGCACTGCCACGCGCTCATTGTTGTTCACCACGCTCGCAATACGGGTTTGCGACAGGGCTGTCTGGACAGACACTAGGCTGAGCAGCGCCCACACGATTCCAGCGATACACCCGAACGACTTTCTTTGGCCCAAGAGAGATCTCCTTCGAAATTGGTGAAACTCGATTACTAAGAAACTGGGATGAACGGTCCGAAACTGCCCGGCGAATTAGTGCATGGGGACATGCACAGCCGCGAAACGAAAAATGGCACGGACCGTTATGGCGACGAGAAACCCTTGCCGGAACTCGAGGAAAGGCAGCCTGCCAGCGATGCTTCTGCAGGGGACGTGTGCGATGAAATGGTTCAAGAGGGCCGGGATAGGGTCGTTACCGTTAGCTGCGCCGTTCGTCGTTGCAACTCTGGGAGAAGCTACAAACGAGGCGTAGGCTAGGCATTTATACAGAGTTATGTATACGGCGTCTACAAAATAATTGAATTTCTTGCAACGAGGCCGGGTTTAGCCCCCAGAATGGTGTTTGGGATTCGACAGGGCCAGTGTCCCGCAGAGCAGGCTGGTGTCGTCGGAAATGATGCCGTCGACGCCGTACTCTGCGAAGCGCTGCATGTCCGCGGCATCGTTGACCGTCCAGACGAAGACCTTCTTCCCTGCTCCCTTGATTTTGCGGATTAAATCTGGCTCGGCCAGATCGTAGTGTGGAATTACATACTGGACCGGAAGTTCGCTCCAGAGGCGGAGTTGGGTCTTGGACTCGCAGATCAGGCCGAGCGGAATGGTGGCGTCCAATGCCCGGACGGACTTCAGAGCTCCGGGCTGAAAGGATGACACCACGAAACCCTGCCGTGGTTTGTGGCGGAGGAAGAGATCAAGGACGATCCTCTCCAGCCCTTTGACCTTCAGTTCAATGTCAAGAAACGAATCGCGGTAGCACTGGAGCACGTCGCGCAACCGGGGCAATTGGGAAGCCTGCTTCGCGAGTGTGCGGGAAATATCATAGCCGGAGAACTTCGCATCGTGGCAGATAACTGCCTCTTCGTCCTCAGTAAGGCGCACGTCAAATTCAAAGCCATCGCAGCCGTCAGCCAAGGCTCGATCAAAAGAGGCGATTGTATTTTCAGGAATCGAACGGACCGCGCGGGCGCCGCGGTGACCGAGAAGAAGAGGACGGCTCATAGGCTGGACATCAATCGTGGCGAATCAAACGTGGCGAATCAATCAAGATCGAAATCTCGGATCGGCTTGCCGGTGTCGGGAGACTCTTTGGCCTTCTTCAGGGCCTCTTGGAACTTCTTTTCCAATAGCGAGGAGGCATTCTTCTGGGCTTCCACCGACTGCTGGAAGATCGACTCGCGGCGGCTGTCCTGCTCGCGCATGGCTTTGGCTGCGGCCTCCATGTCGCTGAAAGTCTTTGGCTTGACGGCCGCAGTATGAGCTATGACCGCGCGCTCTTCGGTATCGATCTTGAGCACCGCGCTGCAGCAAGGGCAGGTTACTTCGAAATTGGCAGGCTTCTTCGCCATCTAAGCGAATCATACCGCAAAATCGCCCGGGGAGTAGCGCAGCCGTCGCTCGACTCTTTCTTAGCGTCTCAGCTTGATGGGGAAGACGTGGAACAGGTTGAGCATTTCCCATCCCAGCAGAAAGATCGAAAGGAGCACAACCATCACGGCCATCAACTCCCCGAAGGAAAGACCGCGCTTGGTAGGCTCAAGACGCCGCGCAGCCAGACTGAGGATGTTGAGGGTGGCAAAACCGAAGACGACTGCCCACAGGATGTTGTAAACGTCCTGCCGCGTAGCACGGTAGAAGACGGCAACAGCCATGCCGAACAGAAAAGCGGCGTAGAGGCGCGCCATCGCGTATGCGGCCACTGCCGCCCGCGTGGTGCGGGTGAAACCGGCGATCAACGACACAGGAGTCAGCGCCATTGCGTAAAACTACGGCCTGAGGACGTTCTTGCGGCTCAGACCGAGAAATTGGAATAGTACATCTTTTCCCGTCTCGGTTCACGGCGGGGAGCGACTTTGGCAACCTTCTAGTCAAGGGTCCCGCTGGATATGTGCGCGTTGGGTAATATGGACTCATGGCAAAATGCCGATTCATTTTCTTCGACGTGGGCAATACTCTGTTATTTCCTAATCGCGCCCGCATGCTGGCACCCTTGCCGGAAGACCTCCATCCGACCCTTGAGGCTTGGCAGGCTCTGGAGCGGCGCACCAAGCAGGAGTTTGATCAAGGTCTGATGGATGGCAAGGTCGATCACGGCTTCTGGTGGACCTTTCACACCTATCTGCTGCAGGGAATCAATGCGCTGGACGATGGAGTGCGGAACACGCTGGTCGCGAATACACAGAATTCGGCAAACTGGGACCAGATTCTGCCCGGGACGCGCGATGCTCTGGACCGCATCCGGCGGGACTACGCGATCGCCGTAATCTCGAATGCCGATGGCAAAATTGACGCCGTGTTGCGGCGTACCGGAATTGTGGACTGCTTCGCCAGCATCACCGACTCGGGGAATGTGGGACACGAGAAGCCGCATCCGGCGATCTTCGATGCAGCGTTACGCGAGATGAAGGCCTCGCCGGCGGAGAGTCTGTATGTGGGCGACGTATATTCGGTCGACTACGTGGGCGCGCGGCAAGCGGGAATGCAAGCTGTTCTGCTCGATGTGGCAGGAGCGTATCGCGACCGCGAGTTTCCGCGGGTTGAATCGCTTGCAGGACTGGAAGGCTGGCTTAAGCAGTCTTGAAGCGTGTGCGGATCCCTCAACGTACCGGGTCCGTTGCCTGGGGTAGGGATGCTTCGACTACGATGGAGCTTCGCCTTCGCGAAGCTCCATCCTCGCTCAGCATGACAGAGACTTTAGAAGAGTTCAGGAGTAACTATGTTTGATTCGACAAGATTTCTTCTCTTCTTAACGGCAGCAGTGTTGCTGGCGATCGCGCCCGGGCCCGGAATGCTCTACGTCCTTGCGCGCAGCCTGGCGGGCGGAAAACGCGAGGGAGTGCTGTCAGCGTTCGGCACATTCCTGGGCGGGATGGTGCATGTGTTCGCGGCGGCGCTGGGGGTGTCGATTGTGCTGGCGAAGTCGGCCGCGGCGTTCGCCACCGTGAAGTATGTAGGCGCGGCATATTTATGCTTCCTGGGCGTGCGTATGATTCTCGACGCGCGTAGAGAGAAGGCGCCGGAGCAACAGATTTCGCAAGCCGTGAAACCAGCGCGCAATCCGCTGTGGCAGGGCGTAGCTACTGAAGTACTCAACCCCAAGACTGCGCTGTTCTTTCTCTCCTTCATTCCGCAGTTCGTGAACCGCGCCGGTGGGCATGTCTTCCTCCAATTCGTAGCGTTGGGAACGATGTCGGTGGTCATGAATACGAGCGCGGATTTGATCGTGATCGCGCTGGCTGGGCCACTCGGAGAACGAATTCGTTCTTCAGCGACGTTCCGTCGCCGGCAGAGAACAGTCACCGGCGCGATCATGATTGGGCTGGGGACTTATCTGGCTACCAGCGAGAGTAAGTAGCATGCCATGTCTAATCGCGACGTCTGTTGCCCGAAGACGCGCCTCCGTAGTTTTAAGCGTCTTCTGGTGTGTGGCTGGCCTGTGTTCGTCGATGGCGCAGAGTACTACGCCGATGCCGAAGATACAGGGAGAGAACCTTGCAGGCCATACCGTGGTTTTGCCCGACGCCGCCGCAGGTAAGATCGCTATTCTCATCTTCGGGTTTACCAAGGCGTCCAAAGTTCCGACCAGCGCTTGGGCAGACAAGCTTCAGTCGGATATTGGGTCGCGGCCGGACTTTGAGCTTTATCAACTGCCGGTGCTGGAAGATGTTCCGAGGCTCTTCCGGAGCATGGTCATTTCCGGGATCAAGAAAGGCGTGGCGGAGAATAAGCGGGATCATTTCGTGCCGATTGTGCAGGGCGAAGCAGAACTCAAGAAACTCGTTCGCTACAAGGAACCGGACGATGCGTACCTGATTATCGTCGGCCGTGGCGGGACTATCGTCCAGCAAATGCACGGCGCGCCCACTGACGAGAATTACCGTCAGGTGAAATCAGCGATCGAGTCGATGCTGAATCAGAGGTGAAAATCAGGTCGCAAGCCAGCCGCTACAATTCCAGTACCTGGTGGTCGTGGCAGTCGGGCTGGATGGCGTCGTGCAGTTGCTGCAGGAATTCGCGCCCATAGCGCGCCAGAAAATAGACGCCGCCGACGCCGCGCTCCTGCAGGCCTTTGTCGGGATAGAGCGCCTGACTGAGCGTCTCCGCATGGCGAGTCACAAGTTCGCTCTTGAGGGCCTCTGCGCGAGCGGCCTGGGTATATAGGCGTTCCAGTTGGTATTCAATTTTCGAGCGCGCCGTATCCGCGGCGTCAATCAAGGTGCGGTCGAGTTTCTCGAGCTTCTCTTTGATGGTAGAGAGGTGCGAGTCCAGCGATTTCCTGGCAGCGTCGAAGGCAGCTTGCAGTTCTCCGGGCAATCCGCGCTCTGCCAGCTGACGACGCAGCGCCTCTGGTCCAGCGAACACATCGGTCAAGTTAATTCCATGTCGCTCGATCAGGCGCTGCATCTTCGGTTCCACGATGGTGGCTGAGAAGCGTGGAAGGATCGGAGTGACGCGGCCGAGCAGGGCGCCATACACCGCTCCAGCTTGCGCGAAATAAGCGGTCTCGGCAGCGCCTCCGGTGTAGGCCAATGTTGGCAGTAGATAATCCTCGACGATCGGGCGCAAGAGAACATTCGGGCTGAAGAGCTCCGGGTTCGAACTGATGCGGTCGAGAAGTTCGGCTTGCGAGAGCTTCTCTGCCCCGGCATCGGAGCCGATCACAAATTCTGGCGTACCGCCAGCATCGCGGCGATGAATCGGCGTGCGTGCCCCGTGCTGCAGCATAAAGAGGAGCACGGACGAAGCAGTGACCTTCACTTGTTGGTGATAGCCAGCGGCTTCGAGCGCTTCACCGCGCTTCAGAAGCGCACCCGCCAGCTCACTGGAGCGCTCAACCGCGGAACGATAGATTGGGTCGGCGACGCGATCGAGTTCAGCGTCAGAGGCATCGAGCAGGATCACGCCCCACTCGGCAAACACGCGGGCGTAGAAGCGAGCGAATGCCGTGCCCAGAGTTTCGCCGGGGCGGTACGTCTCGCGCAAGAATTGCGCAGCCTCGGAATCGCCAAGCAACTTTGCGGCTTCGTCAACGACAGGTACGATTTCGTCGCCGAAGCGCACGGCGCTGACAGGGGCCCCGGGAACATCGTGGCTCGTCGTGGTCAGCAATTGCAGAGTTCCGTCGGGCCCTGGGATCGAGAGGTGGTTCACTTCAGCCAGATCGTGGTCATAGGTGGCGAGCCAGAAAACCGGAATAGCATCGACTCCGGCAGCAGTGGATTCTTCCGCGAGTTTGACTGCGGACAGAGCTTTATAGATGGCGAACATGGGTCCGCCGAAAAGGCCAACCTGCTGCCCGGTGACGACGGCCGCGGCGCCTTTACGCAAGCGCTCGAGATTGGCGAGGGTCCTCGGGGATGCGTCCCAGGATTTATTCTGGCGCTCAAGAATCGTGGTGACGCGCTCGCGGCGGGAAGGATCGTAAGAAATCCTGGCAGCTTCATCTTTCAGCCACTCTGAGAAATGCGGGGGCCGCGGATAGAAGGGTTGTGCTTTAGGGACAAATGAAAGGAAGTCGGTAAACAGCGGCGTGGTGTGAGGGATCTGGGAGAACGGGAGACAGTGCGCCTTCACTAAGAGTTCTCCTGACAACGTTGATGGGTTGCCGTTCGCATGGCCGCTGGTTGGACGTGTGAGATCATTTCAAGTCAACACTGCTAGTCGACGCTTTCCATTATCGAACACAACCCCGAGAACAAAGAAATCCTCGAGACCCGCGCCTTAATAGAGATGCCTGAAGAGGCCGCAAGATGCAAGATAATGATGAGAATCCGCACTGCGAAAGGAAAGCATGAACGCCGATCCAAACACGGGTCCACTGAATATTGTAGTGCCCCTCACGCTGGAAGGTTCCGTCGTTCGACTGGAACCGGTGCGCAAGGAGCATGCGAATCTCTTCTGGGAGGTAGCGAAGAATGATCTCGAGGACGTCTTCCGCTGGATTCCTTACTGCATGAAAACGCCCGAGGATTTTCAGCAGCTGATCGACAAGGCATTTGAGGAACAAGAGCGGGGAGAATCAGTAGTGTTCGCCACGCTGGAGAAGGGTTCCAGCCGAGTCATCGGCAGCACGCGCTACATGAACATTGACCGCGTCAATCGCAGGGTCGAGATCGGGTCGACGTGGATCGCTCCGGACTGGCAACGCACGGGTGTGAATACCGAAGCAAAATATCTGATGCTGCGCCACGCGTTTGAAGTGTGGAAGTGCATGCGGGTGGAACTGAAGACCGATGCTCTGAACCAGAAATCCCGCAACGCGATTCTGCGCATCGGGGCCAAAGAAGAGGGCACGCTGCGCAGGCATCTGCTCACCTGGACGGGACGCGTTCGCGACACCGTTTATTTCAGCATTCTCGACAATGAGTGGCCAGAGGTGAAGGCACGGCTGGAAGCGATTCGCACGCCACGGTGAAGCAAGGATTGTCGCGACTGTTTTCATATCTCTCGTTGTGAGAAGCCGTTCGAAACGTTATGATGCCTGCGATTCCTGTGCGAGCCCTTGCCCGTGCGTGAATCATACCCAAAGCACTCTGAGATTGGCGGAGGATACTGATGGAGGGCGCTCAGGCTATGTCGCTAGTAATCGCGGTGATCGTTGGCATTTTCGTGCTCGGGACGATCCTGAGCGGATTTTTCCAGGTACACACCGCCGAGGCTGTGGTGGTGCAGCGCATGGGCAAGTTCGAGCGCGTGGCTAGCGCGGGCATCAACTTCAAACTGCCATGGTTGGATCAGATTGCCGGACGCATCGATCTGCGAGTGCAGCAACTCGCGCTCGACGTGGAGACCAAAACCAAAGACAACGTGTTCGTGAAGATTCCCGTGTCGGTGCAGTATCACGTGATTCCCGACCATGTGTACGAGGCGTTCTACAAGCTGGCCAATCCGCGTCAGCAGATATCGTCGTATGTGTTCAACGTAATCCTCGGCCACGTACCCAAGATGAATCTGGACGACGCGTTTCTGCAGCAATCCGACATTGCGGTCGCAATCAAGCAGGGACTCGACGACGTGATGAAAACCTACGGATACGCGATCGATCAAGCTCTGGTCACCGACATTCAGCCCGATGACAAGGTGAAGGCTGCGATGAACGAGATCAATGCGGCGCAGCGCGAGCAGGTGGCGGCAACGGCGCGCGGCGAGGCGGAAAAGATTTTGAAGGTGAAGCAGGCCGAGGCCGAGGCGGAGAGCAAGGCGTTGCAAGGTCAGGGAATCGCCAACCAGCGCAAGGCGATCATCGAAGGTCTGAAGGATTCGGTGGAAGCGTTCTCCAAGGCCGTGGAGGGATCGACGCCCAAGGATGTGATGATGCTGGTTCTAGTGACTCAGTATCTGGATACGATGAAAGAGATAGGCAGCAACGACAGGAGCAACACGATTCTGATGTCGCATTCGCCGGGCGCGGTCAGCGATCTTTACCGGCCGATGCAGGACGCCGTGCTGATCGGGCAGAAAGTGGCTAATCCGGGGCCCTAAAGAGCCCAAATCTGCCGCTCCGCATCGAATAAAGCGTGACCAGGACAGGGTACGTTCGGGGTTTGACTTCCCTGCACGTAGCACCTAGTCTGGAAGTGGCTCTCTGAGCCTGTTTTGGTAGTTGTTCTTTGAATGGCCATCCCACCAGTGGGGGCGTCACGGCTTCGACGGAGATGCTTGCGGCCAAGAGGCATGCCGGGGTGCACACACCCGTAATCGTGGGCAAAATGATAATTGCCAATCAACAGATGGCATACGCAGCCTAACTAGTTTAGGCAGCCGTCCGAGGAGGCTTCGCCCGTGGGCCTCCGAAGGACGTCACACAGCGGGCTGCTCTTCTCGTCTACGTCTGGGGCGAGAGGCTAAGATCACAGGCTAGCGGAACGCGTTTCTTGTCGGTTCTGAGCGCGGGCCGCGAACGTCCTAGGGTAATGCCTGGGGCATGAACACGACTAAGCATGTAGTTCTCTTGACCAGTAACATTTTCGGACGCGGGTTCGACGGAGATGCTTGCGGCCAAGAGGCATGCCGGGGTGCACACACCCGTAATCGTGTGCAAAATGATAATTGCCAATCAACAGATGGCATACGCAGCCTAATTAATTAGGCAGCCGCTCTCCACGGCTTCGCCCGTGGGCTCCGTGAGCGAGCGTCACACAGCGGGCTGCTCTTCTCCGCTACGTCTGGGGCGGAGAGGCTAAGATCTCAGGCTAGCGGCTAGCGTTTCTTGTCCGTTCTGAGCGTGGGCCGCGAACGTCCTAGGGTAATGCCTGGGGCATGAACGCGAATAAGCATGTAGTCTCTTGACCAGTAACATTTTCGGACGCGGGTTCGACTCCCGCCGCCTCCACCACTATAAACTACTGATAATAAAGTAGTTATAAAAAGATAGAAAAAATCGTACAATAAACGTACAATGGATTCGGCAAAGGTGCTGATTCCATGCTCTCTGTCTACTCCCGCCACTATCCTCCCTGCCCTTCCGACGACATCAACTACAAGCGTTGCCGCTGCCCCAAGTGGATCAATGGCATTCTCGGATCGGATGGCCCCTTCATCCGTCGCAGCGCCAAGACCCGCAGTTGGGAAAAGGCTGAGGATTTCAAACGCAAACTGGAAGAGGAATATGAGGCGAAGCAGCAAGGACTTGAAGAGGCCTCCCGGCCGAAGCCTGCTCTCGTAACCGTCAAAGAGGCCGTGTCACGTTTTCTGAACAGCAAGCGCAACGAGAATCTGGCCGACTCGACTCTCGATAAGCTGACCACGATCTTCGAGAAGCAGTTCCTCGCATGGGCCACGTCCTACGGATTCGTACACATCACTGAGATCACGACTGCCGACCTGGAAGGCTTTCGTGACACTTGGACCGATGGCCCCCTCGCGAAGAAAAAGAAACAGGAGCGGTTGATCGGCTTCTTTTACTACTGCCTGCGACTCGGCTGGATCAAGTCCAATCCCGCTGTTCTGCTGGGTCGAATCAGAGCAGATGGTCCTCCGACGGATTACTTCCCTGCGCCCGAGTTCGACAAGATCATGGACGCAACCTACATCTATCAGCCCAAAGGCTGGGTGGAATGCCGGAACCAAGCAACACGGCTGCGGATTCTGACGTTGCTCATGCGCTGGAGTGGACTGGCGATCAGGGACGCCGTCACCCTGGAACGGCGCCGGCTAAATGAACATGGCGAATTGTTTCTGTATCGTGCCAAAACCGGCAGTCCTGTTTACGTTCCGCTGCCTCCGGATGTGGCGGAGGCATTGAGAAATATTCCGCCAGGCCCCAGTCCCAATCCGCGATATTTCTTCTGGTCTGGCAACGGCTCACCGAAGTCGGTAGTTGGCAATTGGCAGCGGAGTTTCCGACGCCTCTTCAAAATCGCAGACTTGCGCAGCGACGACGGATCGTCCAAGCGTTGCCATCCGCACATGTTTCGGGACACATTCGCGGTCGAGATGCTGCTTGCCGGAGTCCCGCTGGAACAGGTCTCAATGTTGCTTGGTCATAAAAGCGTGAAGATCACAGAGAAGCACTACGCGCCATGGGTCAAGGCGCGGCAGGAGCAGCTTGCGGTCAACGTCCGAAAGTCTTGGACTGTACTTGATGCGGGCAACCAAACGGGAAAACGCAAATCGCCGAAGCGCGCGAAAAGCGCCTGACGGGGATTGCTCCCGTCTTCTGCCGGGTAGTTGATCTCTAGCTTGCTCTGCGTAGCTTTCGATGAACGCGGTGAAGGACCGTCTCAGGCACTCGGAGCGTCCGGTATCCGCGCTTGTGCAACTTTTCTTCTGTGCTCCAGTGAATCACGCCTGGTTCCCTTTCAAATATTTTGCGAACGGTCTTCTCGCTGAGTGCCCAGAGCTCGGCGATCTCGATGATCGAGTAGTGCTTCTCGCGAGCTAGTTCAATCGCCGGCCCAGCCGAAGGGCCGGAAACCGTGTGGAGGGCGTGGGAGGACTCGGCTGGTTTTCGAGCGAATTCAGACATGGCATGACTCCAACCATTGCTGCGTTGTTTACCAACTTGATTCCGGCCGCTTTGATTGTCCAATGAATTCTCAGCCGACATCCATTCCCAACGGGAATAGATGGCTGAAAGCAACCACTCGCAGAGCCGCTTTGTGCGGGTCGTTCGGGTCGGCGATTGAGACCACCAATGCAGACTTCTTCCCTCCATGTCGCGAGTAATCCCTAACTGAAATCACAACAATCGTTGGATGTCTAATCGAGGTCGTCTCGGCGGGCTGAACTCGGATTGTCGTGATCAACCGCGAGTCGGCGGATTTGCCTTTTTCATGGCGACTACTCGGGCGGACACGGGCGATCCGATTGGCTTTGGTGGACGCCGCTGATCTGCATATCTGCGGAGGAAGGACCGCACGAATTCGTTCGTCAATCGAGAATCGTCGTCTTTTCTCATAATCACACACGTTTGGAAACACAATGAGGCATCAGAAAGCGGCCTTACAACTACACCTTCGGCGCGAAAGCCAAGGGCCGTAGGTTTCGTGAGAATGGCCACCCCGACGTGCTCAGATACCAGGTGAACCGCTTCTTGCGGCGTAATGATGTCGTGCCCGCGTTTCGGAGTGATTCCCTCACGTCGAGCCGCGTCCATGATTGCGTCGTGAACGATGGGGTGAACTCGGCGCGTGAACAGAATCCATTCATCTTTTGCCAAGTCTTGGAGCACGAGTTGTTCCTTTTCAGCGGCCGCGTGGCCTTCCGGAAGAACCGCATAGAGCGGCGTCAGAACGAATGGTGAAGCCTCGATCTGAGAGTCCTTTGGCGGCGCCGTCACAAGGGCCAGGTTTAGTTCACCTGCTAGAACACTCCGGACCAACTCGATTGAGAACTGACTGATTAGTCGAATGGCGAGGTTGGGGTACAGGGGGAGACGAACCGCAAGAAGGTCCGAAACCCAGGCTTGGTCTGCCTCGTGCGAGTGCCCAATCGTCAGAACGTTGTCTGCTCCATCATGGGCGGTACGAGCGAGATGAAAAGCCCGCTCCATATGCAAGAGCGAAGATCGTGCCTCTGCGACGAAGACTTGCCCAGCGTCGGTAAGCTCCACACGGACAACCCGTCGATTATCACGAGTGAACAGGCGAAATCTGAGCTGCTTTTCGATCTCAGTGATCTGTCTGCTGAGCGCAGATTGGGTAAGGTTCAATCTGAGGGCAGCCTTGGTAAAGTGTAGCTCTTCGCCCAAGGCAATGACTGCGTGCAAGTGGCGTACTTCGACGTTGGGAAACACTGCTCCAACCCCCGCCCAAGAGTTCGGTGACACCAGGAATTTCGTCCTGCCATTTGTGCGTGAAGCGACGAGTGGTTATGAGCTTAGAACCCGGTCGGTTTTGAAAAGTTTCCTGAAGGACCAACAAATTTTTCAAATACCTTGCATCTGAAACCCGCTCCAGGCGGAGGTTCTCGGGCATTGTTGATTCGGTATCCGTCTCACTATCTCGGTCATCCGTCAAACCAGGAAGAGTTCCGAACCCGGTGCTGCCGTGACAGGACAACAAGCAATAGTCGATATAAAGCGGTGTCCGCCGCCTCAATTTGCTGGGAGCAGATACCGGTCGGAGTCTTCGTCCACCCTTAACGTCCGCGGATCCTCTGCACTGTTGGAATTTAGTCGGTCACCTTAGTCAGGAACGTGTGCTCATCAAACCGTTGTCGGAGGTTGGCCTGGGTTGGGCCCCGAGGCTGCCTCAGTACGGCACGGACTTGTTCGCAACCCTAGGTGGCTCCGGTAGCTTCCAATCCCGGTGCTAAAGGGTGTTCCAGTTCGAGCATTCGTTCTCTGATTGCATCCGGCGACCAGAGAAACCGCACCTGCATCTTCTGTAGGTCGAATTCCACTATAACGATAACATCTTGCGCTGGCGGTTCGTCTTGGCGCTGCCTCAAGAACATTGGACACTTCTCGCTGCATTCAACGAAGGACAACAAGAATACGAACACCATCCTCTGGAGTCTGTTCTCTATTGATCACTCGGCAGCGCTTTGGGAAGTGATTGGGTCCGGTCTCGATGTACTTTGCATCGGAACCGTGTGCCCAACTATATGAATGATATTGTCGGTTTTCCGTTGGGTGGTGCCAGTGGCTACGCCGCGGCTGATTTCCTCATCGCGCTCATGTAGCTGTCCATCGACTGGGTTAATTGGGCGTCCACTTCGTCCGCGATCGTCATTACATCGGGCAATAGCAAACTGAAATCGAGGCGGCTCAGATTGCTCTGCAACGTTCCGAACAGAGTCACCTGTAGTATCCGTGATTCGTGTACCAACATCGCGGGGGTATAGCCTTGCAAGTATCGCAGCGTGCCATGGGCTACGGCGGCGGTGGAAAAGGCAGCATCGCTGTCCTTTGTGGTGGCGCTGGGCTTGCTCAAGCGTAGAATCAGGTCCTCGACCAACTTAGGAAGATGTCCAGTACGCTGATCGTCGCTGAGCAACAAGTGATTGAGTTCTTTACTCTGCTTTGCCCGTACTAACCAGTCTTCGACGACACTAGCAATGCAGCGTCGCAGGATCGCTCCCACTCTCTCTTTGTCTGCTCGGACAGCAGGTTTGCGGTTAAGCACCTTCTCTCGAACGAGATCGGCTAGCTTCCCGACCTCGAACGGTTTCACCATGATTTCGTCCGCTTCCAAAAGGATAGCTGACATGGCGCTCTGCACGTCCGGGTAGCCACTAACCAGGAGCGTAAGTGCGTTCGGTTGAGAATGGCGCATTGCGGTGACAACCGTAAATCCATCGCCAGGGTTGGGCATGTGCAAGTCTGTGATGAGCACATCGAAGCTCTCCATGGCGATGTGTCCCAGCGCTTCCGTCACGCTAGCAGCTGCTACGACGGAAAACCCCCTGTGTTCAAGCGTCGCACTCATCATTTCGCGAACCGCATCGTCGTCATCCACGAGCAGGACTCTGTTAGCAACAGGGACTTCGCTCAGGGACATACGGCACCGCCTCTACTCACAACCAATATTTAGTATTACCTAGGTTTATTCTCAGAAGTGTATAAAAGTGACCACCCAGTAGAACTGTTTACGCGGTACATTGTATTAGTCTGAAAGACAGAGACGCGGTCATGGGTTAGCGGTGGATAACCCGTCATTCAGACCCTCACGACCGCTTTCATTGAGGTCGCACATACAGATATTTCAAGCCGAACCCACGGGGTTCGGCCTTTTTGTGTCCTAGGGTAACAACTTACGACGGAGCGGAGTCGTCACTGGGCGCGCGGCGGGTACGGACGCTTTGAACAATATCGCGCGATCGCCACTTGCTTGGAGCTGTAGTGCATATCCGGCCGAAAGGGCAAGAATAATGGTGCCCCGAGTCAGTGCGGTGCTGAGGCCGTTCGCTGCCAAAGTTGCGCTGCCGCTCAGAACGATGATCGTGTCTGGGCCGTGAACTGCGTTTCCGAGGTATTGCGTGCCCGACTCAAGATTGATACTGCTCACCTCGAACTCGTCAGAGGGAGTCTGGTAGATAGATTCGCAGACGCCGGCGTGGAGCACCATTCATTACAACGGGCAGACCACTGTCGAAAGACAGGATACTCATCAATCCCGGCACATCAACGTGCTTCGGCGTCAATCCTCCGCGCAAGACGTTGTCAGAATTCGCCATCAACTCAACGGTCACACCTTCGAGATAAGCATGGAGCGTGCCCGCGGGCTGGAATGTGCCCTGTCCCGGTCGCAGGTGAACCAGGTTCAATAGATAAATCGAGAAGATGCCTCGATCACAATGCCCACCGACGGGGCAAAATATTTCTGACGCCCGCGCGGCCCAATGACTCGGATCGTTCTTATCCGAGATATTTGTCCCAGCGAGGCGCGTGATGAGAGTATTCAGCAGGAGGTCAATGCGGTCCTGCGGCGTCGTCATCACTGTGCGATAAAGATCTCTGGAGCAGCGCCCGGCGGGCCTGAACCTTTTTTTCGGTCCGTCACGAGCCTTTCCGGAAAGTCCGGCATGATCGCGTGCAGTTCGGGAATCGTGCGAAACATTTCCGCGATTTGTCTCCAGTGGGCGGAAGCCGTGCAGCATCCAGAACTCGGTTAAGGCTACTGGCCACCTCTGGCTTATCGTTGTCATCTTTGTAATTCCGTCCAGAAGCCTGCAAGTCAATTCCGGCCGCGTTCGTGTCCGCGAGCGAAGCCTTGTTAGCCTGTTCTTCGTGGGACGCGCCTGGGTTGAAAGCATCTTGGCAACGTCGATAGACCTTGAACAGATAAGGCAAACGGCCGCCGAAAAGGGCACTGTGGCTGAACCAAGAATCTTGTCCGGTGCTTCCGCGATGAACCGGTCCAGCCGGGTACGTCAATGCCTCCGACATCGCGCGGTTGCAGGCCCCTCAGGATCAGCACCCATCCATAATTCCGCGAAAGCATATTCTCTCATTGTTCGCAATGCCCAGAGGCCGGGAATGAAGTCGCAGCCGCCCAGGCGTAATGCTGGACAGCACCGTGCAGTTGCAGCACGCCGATGTCAGGTATGGGCGGCAACGGCTCTCTCCATGCAACGCAAAATGCCGTTTGGTTTCAGCGACTCCCATCGCTGCGATGGCGTCGGTGGCGCGACTGCGTATCGGCTACCGATGGCGTAGATCCGCAGTTCGTCGGCGTCCCCCAGGGCCGCACGTGTGCCACGTCACCGTTATCGAACAGGACGCGCACGCCGTCCGTATCGTCCACACGGTGATCGTCCGAACCCCCATCTGCCCGTGAAGAAGCTCGCAAGGCGCTGGCGGAAGTACAGCCAGGCTCGATTCGCCAGGATCGTTTGCGCCATCATCAGCACTGGGTGAAAAGAACGCCACGAGTTTAGCCCGAAGCGCTTTGGGGAAACTCTCCAACAGCGCGGCTGGGCTCAAGCGTTTGGCAGTCGTTCAAACAGGTTCACCACAGAAACTCCGGAGTCATCCGCCGCGTAAAGGACACAAGGTCGGCAGGATGGCATCTCTCGTGAGTAGAGCCGGCAGAACCGCACCATTCTCGCGCAATGTCCGAACCAGTAAGAACCACCACCATTGGGTTCCCAGCCGCAGACACGCTTTTTCGCCTGAGCGCCGTGCTTCCTCCACACCGGCAATGACAAAGGGTGAGCCAATGCGCGTCTTTGCTTGAACCACGGAATTCCACATTCCCGCGATGAACCACATCATTGCAACTAATGGGAACCACAATGGCATCGGCCTTTAAAAGTCAGCTACCACCATGCCCACTAGATGACCGCCGAAAAAGTGCGCTTTGCCCGATTGCCGCATCCACGCCAGAATCAACGGACGGTCGCTGTCACCGTCCGGTCTGGACACGATCCGCATCGATCGGTCGATGATTCGCGGTGGCCTCCAATACCAGTGCCTGGACCGTGGCCAGTTGCGCGGCCCCGATGTTCTCCGTGTCGATAGGAACGACTTGCGCTGCGTCCGACCGCGATCACCTGCGCATTCAAACGTTTCAGGACCTCCACGAGCGATCGCGCCCGACGGCTATTGTTGGTCGACCAGTATGCGCTTTCCACGCAGAGATGCATTCTTGAAGAAGCTTGGTAAATCGTGCGATCCACGCGGCTCGGCATCACGAATCTCCGCTGGAAGCTCCTGATGGCCCGTACGGAACATTCCGCGATTATTGAAAACAGAGACTCGTCCTGATTCCTGGCTGTATAGACGTTCGTGCGCTCCCTTTGGACCTGCCGTTGATCGGCGCTTCCTGCTCCTTGCGCAACTAACCTCTACCCGCTATTGGTTTGTATCCGTCGCGGTCAATGGAATGTGGCTGCCGGTAATCATGATGCTGCCGCTTGCCACGGGCAAGCGCATACGGGTAAGCGCGGGAGTCGGTATCACCCCAAGATCATCGCTCGCAGGCCCGCATCGCGGATCGCAGCCACTATCGCCTGGGCGATCTCCCCGGCTGTCCTCGTCGGGCACAAAACGGTCGGAACTGAGCCCGCAAATCCGGGCAAAGAAAAACTCCTCGCCGCGCAGGATTCCGCCCTCTGCAGGGCTGAGCGACTGCAAATATTCCAGCTCCGCCAGAGCGTTGATGTAGACCTCCAACTGCGTAAGATCTCAACTTTGCCCCGCTCGCTCCACTGTACCGAACTCCAACTCTCGGGGTTCGTAGGTGACACTCAATCGAAGCGTATGGATTTGAGTTGCCACAGTCATGACGAAATCCTCTTAGTATCCACTCATTCTCAGTTTGCTCACCGGCGCGATTCCGGTTCGCAGAGCGGCTAGCAAATTCATCCTGAAACTGGACAGTCGCGAAGTGGGCGCATAGTCGGACACGTCGTAAGGGACAAACAACTCACCGTCGTGAAGCAGTGCACCGCAATGAATAGACGACGTTGGGAACATCCCCTCCCATTCGCTCGGGAATTGGTTCAACAGGTTCACGCAGCCTCCGATCACTTTCGATGGATAAACCGTCAAGATCGAGAAGGCAAGCGCCTATCGAGTACACACGTCCCGAACCAACGCCGTGGGTGAGGACCACCCAGCCCGCCTTGGTTTCGATCGGCGATCCACAGTTTCCGATTTGAACCAATTCCCAGGGAAAAACGAGTTTGAAGACTTTTGAACTCATACCAGAAACGGACATCATCCGAGAACATGAGTGAGACATTCTCCGAGTCCTGCCGGGACAGCATTGGCACACAAGCCATTGATCTTCCTGGGGAACAGAGCCATCCCTTTGTCTTGACCGCTGGGCCATTCAGAGTCATGAGCCAAAAAGAAGAAGGAAGTCGGGCGTCTCCAGCAGTTGCGGAATGCCGAGTTGCCCGTTAAAAGCCGTGAAGGTCGTCGTAAGCGTGGGTTCCGTCGTCGTTCTGGAATCGCACGAATCGGGCATCCTCGATGCCGTTTCGCTGTGACCGGGTCACGGGAAAAATGACTCGCTCGGACAAGCCCTGTTCGGGAGGGAATTGGACCGAGTAATTAGACTTGGCCAGCGTGGAGATTCGCTCCAACGTGTCCTGACGGGCTTTCTCACCATCCGGCGTCGGGCCTTCCTTTAATTCTGTGTCTATCGCGGCCAGCAGCTCTTTCAAGTTGAATGAATCCGGCAGTCGTTGCATTACGCGTCTTGTGCGCTCGTTATCCAATCCAAGTTCGAGACAGGTCCGCTCGAAGAGAGCCTTGTGATAGACGTTGTGGGGGACCTGGTTGGGCTCAACAATATCGCCAGTGGCGGCCATAGCCTTTCGATTCGGGTCGATTCGGATGAATGATGCCGGTGCGGAAGACGATGGAGGAAATGCTGCCATCCCCGGTTGCGCGTAAACTCAAAACAATACGCAGCGCACCCGATGGCAGGCCTTGTTGATTGGGATCAGCGACAATGGATGGATTGAATAGCGCTGAGAGACTCGACGGCGAATTCGATGCGAATACGATCCGATCAACAGTTGTCGTTGCTTGGACAGTTTGTGTTCAATGGGGACAATCTTGCGCAGGTGCTCAAATCGTCCCTGGAAAAGCTCTTTGATCTGCTGATGGTGTGAAGCTACCATTCAGAGGAAATCGCACCAAGCAATGGACCGATGTCCCACTCTCGGAGATTGACAGGATCGAAGTGACGATCCTCTGCACTCGCTGAGTGCTCCGGGAGTGAAGGGCCGCAGCAGAACCCGCGATGGATCGGGCTCCAGTTCTACATGCGTTCGTTTGACATGGACCGCATTGCGCTCATGGATGGCTATTATTCGTCGGTGATAAGACTGCGGGTGGCCATCGGT
>CAVVXZ010000021.1:0-162683 GCA_963752175.1 uncultured Acidobacteriaceae bacterium | reverse complement strand
GCCACTACTTAAGTATTAATGAGACTCAAATCGCAGGGATCAAGGAGCTTCCCCTTCGTCGGCGATGCCGATCTTGGAGAGGCGGTAACGCAGAGCGTTGCGGGACAGGCCAAGCAGGCGCGCCGCCTGGCTCTTGTTGCCGTTGGCGCGGCGCAGAGCTTCCTGAACCATTTCATCTTCCCATCGATCCAAGGTCATGCCTTCGGGAAGAAATCCCCCGTCGACGGATTTCGCGGGGCGCGCGTCCAGGTGGATGTCGCCGGGTGCGAGCACGCTGCCTTTCGCCAGCGCACACCCGCGTTCGATAATGTTCTGTAGTTCGCGGACATTCCCCGGCCAGTGATAATTCACCAGAATCTGCATCGCTTCGGGCGTGATGCCTTCCACGCGCTTGCCAGATTCTCCCGTGAAGCGAGAGATGAACAGGTTCACGAGATCAGGAATGTCTTCCTTGCGCTCCCGCAGCGGCGCGATGTCAATCGGCACCACATTCAAGCGGTAGTAGAGATCTTCCCGGAATGTGCCTTGCTCGAGCGCTTCACGCAAATCTTTGTTTGTGGCCGCAATCAAACGCACGTCAACCTTTACCGTGCGCGTGCCGCCAAGGCGCTCGAACTCACGCTCCTGCAGCACCCGCAACAGTTTGACCTGCGTGACTGGCGGTACGTCGCCGATTTCGTCGAGGAACAGCGTTCCCTTGTCGGCCAATTCGAACTTGCCCGGCTTGCTGGCGACGGCTCCGGTGAAGGCTCCTTTTTCAAAACCGAAGAGTTCGCTCTCCAGAAGATTTTCGGGAATTGCGGTGCTGTTGATCTTGAGGAACGGCCCCGAGGCGCGGCGCGATTTTTCGTGAATGGCGCGCGCGATTAAATCCTTGCCGACACCGGACTCTCCGCCCAATAGCACAGTAGAGTTCGTCGGAGCGACGCGTTCCACGGTAGCCAGAACCTCCTGCATCTTCGAGCTGCGGGCAACGATGTTGGGGTGAGAATAGCGCTTGCCGAGCGCTTCTCGCAGCGACCGGTTCTCTTCCCGCAAATTCTGGACATCCAGCTCTTTATGGATGACCATCCGCATCTCAGTCAGCGAAAACGGCTTCAGGACGTAGTCGCTAGCTCCAGTCTTCATGGCCTCGACGGCGGTTTCTACACTGCCAAAAGCGGTCATCACCACGACCGGAAGAGCCGCGTTCTGTTGCTTGACGGTTTGCAGAAATTCCAAGCCGCTCATGCCGGGAAGCTTGAGGTCGGTCAGAACCAGATCGACGGAGTTTTCGCGCAGAAGTTTGAGGCCAGTCTCGGCGTCTTCGGCAGACAACGTGGTGAAGCCGTCGTCGCCGAGATTCAACTCGAGTAGGCGGCGCATTTTGGCTTCGTCTTCGACAATCAGAATCGCCGGCATGCGCGCCTCTCCCTCGAATCACCGAGTCTCACGAAATTACCAGATGAGCTGAGTGTCCCACAGCAGCTTTGTCGCTGGCGGCAGGGAAAAATATCACAAAACGGGCGCCCGGACCTTGTGCCGCACCAACCCCAGCGTTGTCCGCGCTTTCGACCCGGATGCTGCCCCGATGCCCGTCGATAATTTTCGACACGATGGAAAGTCCCAGGCCCACACCAGTCTTCTTCGTGGTCACAAACGGGTTGAATATTTGTTCCCGCAACTCCAGCGGAATCCCCGGCCCCGTGTCTTCGATTCGCACTTCAACGCCTTCCATGTCGCCGCCATTCCGCCCGCTTGCTCTCGATGTCCGAACCTGGACACGCAGCCTGCCCCCGCTGGCGCCCATGGCATCGTAAGCATTCTGCACAATATTAACGAATGCCTGCTCACACAGGCTCTCATCCAGCGGCACCAGTGGCAGATTCGCCGCATAGTCCTTTTCCACTTGAATAACGCCACCCTTCCAGAACTGCGCAACGTCATTCAAGGCGCGGTCGAGAACGGCAGTTACGTCCTGCGGTGTGAGATCGGCATGCAACGGACGAGCAAAGTCGAGAAAGTGCGTGACCAGCGCGCCGAGTCGGTTGGTTTCGGTCGAAATGTATCCCGCCAGCTCGGTGGCCAACGGATTCGATTCGCCAAGTTTCTGAGTCAACATTTCCGCCGAACCTTTGATCACTCCCAAGGGATTCCGAATCTCGTGAGCGAGCCCCGCAGAAAGCTGCCCTAGAGCGGCGAGGCGCTCAGAGCGGCGAGCCTCGGCTTGCGCCTGTTCCAGCCGGCGGTTGGTCTCGGCGAGGGTCTCAGCCAGTTCCTGATAACGCAACGTCTGGCGCCGGCTCTCGATGACGAAGCGGTTGACCACCATGGCCGCGAGAAAGAAGAAAACGATGCGGATCGCCAGCCGTCCGTAATCCTCTGGCGTAATCTCGAACTCCTGCAGCGCGGGATAGAGAAAGGAACAATACGCAGCCGATGCCAGCGACGTCCACAACAACGTGCCCCACGGGCCGAAATACTCCGCGGCTGTGACCGCAGGCAGATAGTAGATCGGATAATAGTAGCTATTGATGGGGATTTCGCCGGTGTGCGGGAGAAGGAACGTTGCCAGCCCAATCTTCAACAGAACCAGGTAGCTTGGACCGCGCAGCCCCGGGATGTGGTCGATCAGCCAGCCCTCTCCCAACTGAATCACGCCGAAGGCCAGCAGGATGAGTTGCTTGTGCCACTCCTCAATGGGGGGAAGGAGTGCAAGTGCGGTGAGCAGCACCAGCCACAACACATCCATCCAGTTAATCGTCGGGCGCTTGGCTTCGGTCATCTCGCTCGATCTCGATCTTTTGATGACTGCTCGGCCGCGAACGTCGCCGCCCCACAAAAATTACGCCGGGAGCGATTGATCGTCTCCCGGCGTAGCCGTTACTGATTTTGTGGTCCGCAAGTGCATCGCATGCGAACCCTATCAGACCGCAAGAAAGCCGTCAGCGTCAATGTCCCTTCTTCGAAGGCGCCGGTTTCTGCTCTGGAGGCCGGGGCGCTGGCTTCGGCGCAGGCGGTGGAGCAGCGGGTCGGGCTTGATGCCACTGATTAAACTTCTGCTCCTGCTGCTGTTCCTGTTGCGGACTGCGCTCCTGCACCGGTGGCGTCGGCCGCACCAGTGGATGCGCCTCCTGGGCTGGCGGTCTGGTCTGCTCCGATTGCGGTGGACGGAATTCGCGGTTCGCAGGCTGCGTATTGCGATTCTCCTGCGGCTGCGCGTTCCGGTTCTCTGGCTCCGGAGTTCCCTGCTGCTCGTACGTCCGCGGCTGCGTCGGCTGCATCGGCCGGACTTGACTATTTCCGCTATTCGACGGAGTGAAGGGTTTAAATCCTTCCTGCGTCTGTTGCGGCCGTTGATTTGTCGGCGCAGGCTGCGCGGGTCCCACTGGGCGGACCAGTGACTGCTCATTCAAATGTCCACCGGCCTGCGCCTGCCGCTGTTCGATCGGCCGTGGAGGTGGCGGTGGCGTCCGGACGGCAACCACCGGACGGCTGATCACGGCTGCCGGCGGCCGCACGGAGACTGGCCGTCCAGCCCCAATCACGCTGGTGCGGATCGGCTCCACGTGAGCGATATGACTCACGGGCGCGGCCGCGACTTCCTTCGCATCGACTCTCATCACGTTCCCCGCCACAGGCCGGGCATTCACAAACGTGTCATGCGAAACCACCGTCACGCCATTGTTCACATGCTGGTTGACGTAGGTAATGTTATTGATCGTCGTGCTCTTGTTGACGATCACCGTGTTGTACACATTCGTGACCTTCGTGACCGTCACCGTCGTATTGGTGATGTTCACGTTGTTCACGTAGGCGCGGCTCACGTGGTATCCGGGCAAATAGACTTCTCCCGGAGCCAATGGGAACCAACCCACGCCAACGCCCGCCGAGAAATGGAAGCCCGGTCCGCCGCCTACGAACGCCACTAGCGCCGGAGCCCAAACAGGTCGAACCACAACCGGTCCCGGCACCCAGAACCATCCGCCGTTCACCGACGCCCAGCGTCCGTAGTGGAAAGGCGCGAATCCCCAGGGCTCGTCCTCAACCCACGTCCAGCCCCAGGGACCAACATAGATCCAGTGGCCAAAGTGATAGGGAGCCCAACCACCGACAACGGCGCGCGGCCGCCAGCACGGACCATAGCCGGCCACATAGCTCCAGTCACCATACTCGTCGAGATCTTCATAGCCGGTCATTTCGCGCGAGACATAATTGGCGGAATCGGCATGGTCTTCGCGGTCGTCACGCTCGAAGGCCCAGCTGTCGAAGTCGTCGCGTTCGGGAACCTGCCCAAGATCGTAGTCCACATGTTGCTCGTTCCCGGTAAACGTAGCGGACTGTCCGGCGACAACGGTCCAGGTATAACCTCCACCGGTCACACGGCCGCGGCCGTGCCAGACGTCTGTGATGGTCTGACTGCCGTCCTCGCTCACGTCCACGCGGTACTCGCCCGGCTGCAGGATGTTGAGCGCGATATTGGGTGCGTCGATCTCGTAGTTGTCTTCGTCATCGACGTGACGGACGCGGAGAATGATCGATCCTTGCGCCAGGCGGATCTGCGTGGTGCGGTCATCGAGTGTCAGAAAAGTGATTCCGGTTTTTGCGCCCAGCCGGATCGCGGTCGAACCGATGTGAACTTCGGCGCGGGAATTCTCGTCGGACCAAAGGTCGTCGCCCGTGATCATGGGCCGATTGGGAACGCCAGAGACCCAGTCATCTTCGCCTGCTGGGCGAAACGAGATTGACCCTTGCGAGAAATTCAGCCGTGCGACGCGGCCCGGAGGATCCTGAGCCTGAGCCTGACCCTGATCCGGGTTCTGAGAATCCGAGTCATCTTGTGCCTCGGCAGTCGTCGAGAGTTGCAGGACAAATGCGAAACTTGCCAATACAAGCATCCAAGCCCACAACTTGCGTGTTTTCATAGGTTCCGCCCCGATGGATTAACGATCGTACGTGTTGATCTTACCGACAAAGATATAAACCCAATAGAGACAGTTTAGTTTCCTGGAGGCGGAAGTACTGACGGCGGGCGGACTTGCGTGGATTGAAATTCAAAGACTTGTCATCCTGAGCAACGCGAAGGACCTGTGCACTCGCTGGCAGCATCGGAGCCGACGGCAAATGCACAGATCCTTCGGCCCGCAGAAAGCGCGGGCCTCGGGATGACGGATCCAATAGTCAGTTTTTCATCGTCGGGCGCTGACAGGTGTCCACAATCTTCTTGGGGTCGATGGCGTCCTTGTCCACCTGCTCTTCGATGATCTTTCCGTCTTTGCCAATCAGAAAATTCACCCGGCGCGGGGCCTGATATTCATCTTTGTAGATGCCGTACTCGCGGGTTACTCTTCCGCCCCAGTCGCTCAGCAGGGGGAAGGTCACTCCAATTTGGTCGGCGAAGGCTTTGTTGGCGAATGCACTATCCATGCTCACACCCAGGACCTGGGTGTCGGAAGCTTCCAGCGTCTTCAGGTTCTGCTGGAAGTTTTTCATTTGCTGCGTTCAACCACCGGTGAAGGCGAAGATATAGAACGCCAGGACGACGTTCTTCTTCCCGCGGTAGTCGCTCAATTTCACGTCTTTGAGGTCGTTGCCGTCGAAGTGTTTCAGCGTGAAATCCGGCGCCATGTCGCCGACCTTCGGCATGCTTGAACCCTCCTTGTTAGTTTGTGCGAACGATGGAGATACGGTGGTTATCGCCAGAAGCAACCCCAGCGCCAGAACCCCGAAGCGTTTTCTATGCATTGAATTCCTCCCACGGGAGTGACCACTGATGAAGTGATGGCCTAGCATACCCCGCCGGGTCCCGCACGGTAAACCGGAGAGTACCTAACGAGTGTGACTGTACGCATTGCCCAAACCACCGGCAAGACAGTAAAGTTCTCTTCGGAGCCGGTTGCGACCACGCAAGGCGCGGCTCCGCGGCCGGAACCCGAAAGACGCAATGAGCATCACCACTCTGAACGACATCTTCTTCGCCGCGGTGGAACGCAACCTTGACCGCATCATGCTGTACCGCGATGCAGGGAAGTGGGTGCCGATCTCCTCTCGGGAATTCGGCATCAACGTCGCCAGAACCGCCCGCACGCTGCATGCCTGGGGCATTCGAGCCGGAGATCGCATCGCCATTCTCAGCGAGAATCGCCCGGAATGGCCCATCGCCGACGTGGCCAGCCTGCTGCTCAGGGCCGTGACCGTCCCGCTCTACACCACGCTCACGCCGGAACAAACTGCGTTCGTCTTGAACGACTCGGGTTGCCGCACGATCTTCCTATCGTCCGACCAGCAACTGCACAAGGTCCTATCGATTCTGCATCAGACGCAAATTGAACGAATCGTGATCATGGATCCCGTGGAGTTTAACGGCGATCTGGCGCCGTTCGCGGGCAAGTGCGTAACCATGAACAACATCACGCTGCAGGGTCCGGAAAACCTCGGGGCCGAGATTGAAACGACGGCCCGCTCCATCGGTCCCGATGATCTGGCCACGATTGTCTACACTTCAGGAACGACCGGCACTTCTAAAGGCGCGATGTTGACCCATGGCAACATCGCCTCGAATATTCAATGCTCGCTACTTGGCTTCAACATGCGGCCTGGCCTCATCAGCATTTCTTTTCTGCCGCTGTGTCACATCACGGCGCGTCACGTGGATTTCGCCATGCTGTATCACGGCGTAACGCTGGCCTATTGTCCATTTCTGGACCGGCTGCCGGCGAGTTTGCTCGAAGTGCAGCCGTCCGTCTTTGTGGCGGTGCCGCGGGTTTACGAGAAGATCTATGCGCAGGCCAAGCAGAAGTCGAAGGGACTGCCCAAGAGCGCGATTTTTGATTGGGCCCTCGCTGTCGGGGAAAGTCATAAGCCAGAGATTCTTGCAGGAAAGACTCCGACGTCGCGGAGTTGGAAGCTGGCCAACAAGCTGGTCTTCTCGAAGATCAGAGAAGGAATGGGCGGAAAGGTCGAGACTTTTATCTCTGGTGGCGCGCCGCTGGGACGCGAGCTTGCCGAGTGGTACGCCGCGGCCGGCATTCGTATTCACGAAGGCTACGGGCTCACCGAGACGTCTCCTGTGATCGCAGTGAACACGCCGATCAATCACCGCATCGGAACCGTCGGCAAAACGCTACCCAATCTGGAGGTTCGCATTGCGGAAGACGGCGAGATTTTGGTGAAAGGTCCGTCGGTGTTCAGAGGTTACTGGAACCGGCCGGACGAAACGAAGGCCGCCTTGGTCGACGGCTGGTTCAAGACCGGAGACATCGGCAACATCGATGCGGATGGATATCTCTCCGTGACCGACCGCAAGAAAGATCTCATCAAGACTTCAGGCGGAAAATTTATCGCTCCCCAGCCGATCGAGAACTCTCTCAAGTTGAGTCCCCTGGTCGGAATCGCCGCCATCCTCGGTGACCGGCGTAAGTTTCCGGCGGTGATGATTTCGCCCAACTTTATTTTGCTAGAAGAATGGGCGCGAGAGAACGATTTACGATTTGCCTCACGAGCGGAACTGATCGCCAATCCCAAGGTGCAGGCGCTCTACGAAGGAATCGTCGAGGGTATCAACGGCAATCTGGCGCGCTTCGAGAAGCTGAAGCGGGTGCTGTTGGTAGCCGACGAATTCACAGCCGACAACGGCGTGCTCACGCCGACGATGAAACTGAAAAGGCGCGTGATCGAAGAGCGCTACAAGAAGCAGATTGATGAGCTGTACGCACACGCGGAAGCAACGGCTGCGCCGTAGCACTGCAACCGATGCAACTGCAGGAACTCCTTCAACGCAAACTAGCCTCTTCGAACACGACCTTGACCAGATTTGACGCCATATCGTCGAAGGCCGGGGACAGATCTTTGTCATTCCCTGCGAAGCGTTGCTTAAAAGACGTCAGGTCTACCGCACCCTTAACTCCATCGAGAGTTTGAAACATGGCTGGCCCAGTTCGCTTGAGTTCGGCATTCATTTGGTCCACAGCGCTCTTCAATAAATCTCGGACTAAGAAGATATACGTCTTGTCGTGCATGATTGCCCCGTGTCCGGGAACAATCGTGTCCGCATCCAACCGGCTCAGGTTCTGCATCGTTTGAACCCACTCCGTGGGATAGCCATCGTAGATATAGGGAATCGGGGATACAACCAGATCGCCCACAATTGCGATTTTTTCCTTGGGTAGATAAACCACCGCATCGCCGGCCGTGTTGCCTCGTCCTAAGAACTTGACCTGGACTTCGCGGTCCCCGATATCCACGGAGAAATCGTGCTCGAAGGTCAGGGTCGCGCTTTGAAACTTTACCTGCTTGAGTTCTTGCATCACGCGCATACGCCGGGCCAGCGCGTCCTTCAACTCGTTTCTTTCCTCGTCCGTCAGGGGCCGGCCGTCGCCGGTTTTCCCTGCATCCAGCATCTGCTGGAGAGAGGCCGTACCCTTCTCTTCCCTGCTCTCTGAACCTGGACCGAAGATGTCCATATCTTTTTTGGTTTCCGCATGAGCGATGATCGTCAGAGCGGGAAATGCGTCCATGTAGGCCCGGTTCCCAAAATTGTGATCGTTATGAAAGTGTGTGTTCAGCACGAAGCTGACGGGTTTATCGGTCCACTTGCGAATTTGAGCGATGTCTTCCCGGGCGGCGGACGGCAGAAAGCAGGTATCGACAACAAAAACCTGCCTTGTGCCAATGATCACAGTAGTATTCCCGCTCGCGAAGCCGTCGAGCGCGTCTTCATGCTCAATCTCATACACACTATCGGCCAGTTGCGTCACCTTGCGCGCAATCAGCCCTGACATTGGCACCGACGCAAAGAGACCCACAGCAACGGCGACAAAGAGCAATCGGCGCGACGTGGATTTGAATGGCATGGGTCTCCCGCTAAAACAATGCCTCGTGCTCGAAGCCTTGCGATGAGTGTTCATACGGGACAAAATAGGTCTAGCCGCGACTCTGGGAGAACACCCACTTGATCAACTCCGGTTCTGTGTAGGCCCACTCCCAGACGTTGTGGCCGACGCCAGCGTACTCGGTGTAGAGCGGATGCCCACCCGCTTTCCGCAGGGCCGCAATCCGGTCGCGCGACACGGTAACCGGAACGCTTGGGTCGGCATCTCCGTGGAAGTTCCACAGTGGAGTTGCGATCGACTGTGTCGCATCCTCGAGGGTCGGACTGCCACAACACGCCACCGCCGCAGCGAACAACTTCGGCCTTTGCGCGGTCATGTGCCACATTCCTGCGCCACCCATCGATTGCCCGGTTACGTAAATACGGTGTTCATCGATCTGAAATTCCCGGCTCAAGGCGGCGACAATTTCTAGCGCAACTCGCGCCCCATCTCCCAAGCCAGGCAGCATTTTCACCGAACCATCGGATTGCTGCGACAGGTCGTACCGAGCCCATCCGCGATCAGTTTGCGGCACTACGACGTAGCACGGATTGCGCTCCTGGTTTTCTGGAAGCAACCAGACGCGAGTTCCAAAGATGTTGCCCAAACCCAACTGCTTCAGGTTGTCGTCGCCCAGTCCGCCGCTTCCATGAAGATACAAAACAAGTGGGACTCGCTTGTTGGTTGCAGGCCGAAACAAACGATAAGGCATCGTCCAGTCACTCTTGTAAGAGCGCGCCTCGAACTTCTTCTCGAGCCCATCCGACTGTTTTTGGAATGCCTCGATAACCGCGAGTCTCTCCTGCGAGTTCGGCGCACCGGGTAAGAGCTGAGAAGTGGAGTCTTTTGCGAAGACACTTGTCGTGATCAATGCATTGAGACGGATCTGCGCCGCCGCCAACGCCCCCACGGAAGCCGTGCCCAACAGGTGAACTGCTCCTCGTCGCGTAATCATCAAGCTGCAACTCTCCGCCCTGCCTGCGATTTGCCTTAAGGCTCGAACATGTAGACGACCCGCTCATCGAATCGATAGCAGGGTGTGGACAAATAGTGCCCTTGCATTGGCGTGTACTCGCTCTCGGCTTTCATTACAATGATTCCATGTCGGACTCATTGATAATTGCCGGACGCTCCTTCCGCTCTCGGCTGATCGTAGGCACGGGAAAATACAAATCCTTCCAGGAAACGGCGCGTGCTCTCGAAGCCAGCGGCGCGGAGATGGTGACCGTCGCGGTGCGCCGCGTGAATCTCGACCGGAGCAAGGAGTCGCTGCTCGACTACATCGACGCCAAGAAGTATTTTCTGCTGCCCAACACCGCCGGGTGCTACACCGCGGACGAAGCCGTCCGCGCAGCGCGCCTCGGCCGCGAAGTCGGCCTCTCCGACTGGGTCAAGCTCGAAGTGATCGGCGATCAGGCCACGCTTTACCCCGACGTGCAGGCGACACTCGAAGCCACGCGTGTCCTGGTGAAAGAAGGCTTCACCGTGCTCCCCTACACCTCAGACGACATCGTCTTTGCGAAGCGCCTGATTGAAGCGGGCGCGGCGACTATCATGCCGCTGGGCGCGCCCATCGGCAGCGGCATGGGCATTCAGAACCAGGCGCACATCCGCATTCTGCGCGAAATGATTACCGGAGTGCCGTTGATTGTGGATGCAGGAGTCGGCACGGCCTCCGATGCCGCGATTGCGATGGAACTCGGCGCGGACGCTGTCCTGATGAACACGGGCATTGCCAGCGCGCAAGATCCGGTTCTCATGGCCGAAGCCATGCACCACGCAGTCCTGGCGGGACGTCAAGCGTATCTCTCCGGTCGCATGCCGCGAAAGTTGTACGCTACGGCGAGTTCGCCACTCGAAGGAGTAGTTCGGTAGGTTCCATGCGGCGGGGGCTCCGCCCGCGTTTTGTAAGTCGTGGCCCACGCCCCTTCAAGAAAACCTCCAAAAATATAGAGGGCGGCTCTCGCCGCCCTCTATCAGCTTCAATCCGTGGATCAACTTAACTCATCATCTTGACGCTGGCCACATGCATGGTGTCTTTCGACACCGTGCCGGTCACGGTCACGTGATGGCCGGCATGTTCCTTCACTGCGTCCTGGTTGTCGACGGCAATCACTTTCGAATCGCCATCTGTAACGATGACCAGTTTCTCACCGGCCGCTACGCATTTCTTGGTGCACGCTTCGCCACCCGCATTCGCGCCTTTAGCGCCGCATTTGGCATCGACGAGCCATCCGTTGACGGTTGTGCTCTTGCCCATATCATCAAACGCCATTGCCGACAGAGCAAACACGAAACTTAACGCGAGACAAATCAACAGAGCTTTTCTCATGGCCGGTTTTTCTCCTTTTGGAATTCAGATTGCGGCCCCAAACCGCAATCACCCGCTTGGCGCGGAGAGAGCGCTGTCTCTATTCGGAAACAGCCCTCCCCGCTCGATTGTGAGATGAGGCAAGGGAAATATACCACAGAGCCGCAGCCAGATTGTCAGCGCGACGTAGAACCAATACTCAAAAGTTGAACCTCAGGAAAACAAGGGACACTATTTTTTCGCGGAGTGCGTCGTGGGCTGCGGAGCTGGTTTCGCGGGAGCCGGGGGAACATAAACATACTCTCCCGGCTTGGCATATCCCAGCTGCTCACGCGCTTCTTTTTCGATGGACTTCTGGTCGCTCTTCAACCCCTGAATCTGCTGGGTATAGCGGTCGTTCTCCTGCTGCACCTGGTCTATCTGCTTGCGCAGAGCTTCGCACTCCGCGCGTTTCTGTTTGTAGACGACCATACCGTTCGCGCCAAACATAACGTGGACAAACAGTGAGACCGCCAGCGCGGTCACAGCAATCGTGGCAATGCGCCGCCGCAGCACGTAGACACGGACTGCCATCGGGCGAACCCGCTCTATCCACGACGCAGCAAAGGCTTCCGCCTGCGGGGCGCGATCGACCACGGCGCGCAAGCCATCTTCAGGACGCGGCAACCTCGGAATTCTTGAAAACGACTTCAATGCAAGCACCTTCACTCGAAAATCCAATGCTTCGCGGCCGTGCTCAGCTTCTCCAGGCCTTTCTCGCTCCGCGCCTCGGTATAGACGCGCACCACAGGCTCGGTTCCCGACAACCGGTAGCAAACCCACGATCCGTCGCTGAAGACGAGTTTCAATCCGTCCGTACGGACGACCTGATTGACCGGGTGCCCACAGAAATCCCGCGGATCGGACTTCAACTTCTCAGTGAACTTGTCCTTGACCTCGGGCGTCAAGCGGAAGTTCTGCCGTTCCGGAAAATACGAACCAACTTGGTTACTGATCGCCTTCAATTGTTCGCCCAAAGACTTCCCTCGGCGCGCCACCGCTTCACAGCACAGAAGGCCCGCCAGCAGTCCATCCTTCTCGGGAACGTGATGGCGGATCGACAAGCCCGCGCTCTCTTCGCCGCCAATGGCGATCTTGTCCTGCATGATGAGTTCACCGATGTATTTGAAACCCACGGGAGTTTCGTGCAACTCGACTTCATGATGCTTGGCCAGCGCATTGATCAGATTCGTGGTGGCGACCGACTTGGCCACGCCATTCTTCCATCCCCGGCTCTCGACCAAGTAGTCAAACAGGAGGGCGATCACGTAGTTCGGCTGCACGAACCTTCCGTCCGCGTCGACGACGCCGAAGCGGTCGGCATCTCCGTCGGTCGCGATGCCGATCTGGGCGCCGGTTTCGCGCATCTTCTTGCGAAGATCTTCCAGCAGATGGTCATCGGGTTCCGGCGCGTGTCCCCCGAAAAGGACGTCGCGGTAGTCGTGCACGGTGCCCACCTGCAGGCCCACACTGCGCAGCAATTCGTCGGAATATCCACGGGCTGCACCCCACATGGGATCGAAGGCGACGCGCAGATTCGCCTTGCGAATCACGTCCAGATCGACGATCTCCCCCAGGCGCTTCAAGTAGCCTGGTTTGGGATCGAGGCGAGTCTGCTCGGCGGGAGCACTGCTGGAACCCTTCGCGGAAGTGCTGTCGCCGGCAACAATTTCGGCTTCGATCTCTTTCGTGACTTCAGGCAGCGCCGGGCAGCCGTCAGGCGTAGAGAACTTGATTCCGTTATACTCCGGCGGATTGTGCGAAGCGGTGAAGTTGATGACACCGTCCGCCTTGTTCCGAACGACAGCGTGGGCAAATGCTGGCGTGGGCGCGGGTTCTGCCACCATCAGGGGCACTATCCCATGTGCCGTCAGGATTTCCGCGGCCATCGAGCAGAAAGTTTCGCCTAGAAACCGTGGATCCCGCCCCACGATAACCCGTGCCCCTTGCGGCTTTTGGGAAGCCACGTAGCGGGCAATGCCACCCACGGCGCGCTGCACGTTGGCGAACGTGAACTCCTCGGCCATCACCGCCCGCCATCCCGATGTCCCAAACTTGATCTGCGTGAGCATATTCGACCTCATCCTTTGGCAACGAGTGCTAATCTCTCCTCGGGCAACCCGAAAGCCGATGGCCGAGAGCTGACCGCTGATTTTATATGACCGACAAACGAATCGTCCTGTCTACCGCTGGCTCCGAAGACGAAGCCCGCGAAATCGCGCGCCACCTGGTCGAGCACCAGTTGGCCGCTTGCGTGAACATCGTCCCGCAGGTTGAATCTATCTACCGCTGGCAGGGGAAGGTGGAATCGAACCGGGAATGGCTGCTGCTAATCAAGACGACGGCTGAGAAATTTCCGGCCGTGCGCGATGCCGTGCGCAAGTTGCACTCCTACGAACTCCCGGAGTGCATTGCCATCAACATTGAAGACGGCAGCCTGGAATATCTGCAGTGGCTGGGATCTTCGCTGATCAAAGACGAAGAGCCCGCTCCATGAGCCGCGCGTGGAAACGGCGGCGGCGCTATGCTGAAGCCCTCCCGCGAAGGTTCAGCCGCCAGTAGTCTAACGAGAACGCTGGATGGTCGCCTGCGGCCTGCCGGGTCAAGTCGGACATGAATTCAGCCCGCAGATCTTCCGAGGGAATGTTCTCCAGATGTCTCCGCAGAATGATGTTGCGGACAAAATCGCCATATTGCGATGCGCTATCGAGGATCGTCGGCGCCGCTTCCATCGAGGTCTCGATGTCGACAAAGCCAGCGCGCCGCAGGCTCTCTGCAGCGCCTGCAGCGTCCTGAAAAAGCCACGGCTCGCGGAAGTCCACAAAGAACGACGCAAATTTGCCGGAAGCCGCCAGCTCGTTCACCCGCTGGCGTAGGTTGACCAGGTTCGGGCCGCCCCCACACTGGGCCTCCAGCCAGCCTTCGGGAACCAACGCACGCCGTAAATTCGCAAACAACTTGTCGTGATCGAGCACCCAATGAAACGCGGCCGTGCTCACGATGCCATCGAACGCATGATCGAACGGCAGGTGCAGGAGGTCACACGCAACCAGGTTGACGCGCTCACCAAATTGCGCCGCCAGATGCTCCCGCGCCGCGCTCAGCATGTTTTGAGAGAGGTCCACGGCAACCACGTGCCCACGTGGCAACGCTTCCAGCAGTTCAGCGGTAAGACGTCCCGTGCCGCAGCCCTCGTCGAGCACAACTTCGTCGCCGCGCAGGCGGAGCCGCGAGAGAACTCTCTTGCCCCAACTCACTTGAGGCCCGGAAAGCCGGTGATACGCCGCAGAGCTCCACTCGCGGGAAGAAGATTGTGAGTCGTCACTCAGTCGGAGAAGAGCCTCGAATTGAAGAACCGTGGTTTCCTTGCAAATCAGTGAAAATCCGCGGCTCAGATCGCCTTCAACGCCTGATCCAGATCATCCAGGATATCGTCGACGTCTTCGATCCCCACTGAAATTCGCACCAAGCCGTCGGTAATGCCGATGGCCTTGCGGCCCTTCACGCCGAGCGCTGCGTGCGTCATGGTTGCGGGATGCGAAATGAGTGTCTCGACGCCCCCCAGAGATTCGCCCAGAGAACATACGCGTACTTTCTTGAGCATCTTGTTCGCATTCTTCAGAGAGCCGGTCTCGAACGTGATCAACGCCCCGAAGCCGCTCATTTGCCGCTGCGCGAGGTTGTGCTGCGGATGATCGGGCAAGCCGGGATAGAACACCGCCTTCACTTTTTTATGTTTCGAAAGAAAATCGGCCACGATGCGGCCGCTACGGTCGTGAATTTCCATGCGTGCCGCCAGCGTCTTTACTCCGCGCAAAACCAGCCAGCATTCAAATGGAGAAAGTATCGCACCCGCCGCCTTCTGCAGAAACGCCAATTGGTCGGCGAGCTCTTGCTTGGCACACATCACAACGCCGCCCAGGCCGTCGCTGTGGCCATTCAGAAATTTCGTGGTGGAGTGCACCACCATGTCCGCCCCCAGCGCAAGTGGCTGCTGGAAATAAGGCGACATGAATGTGTTGTCGACCACGAGCAAAACTTTCTTGTGGCGACAGAGCTTGCTGATCGCCGTTAGATCGCTCAACTGCATCAGAGGATTGGTCGGAGTCTCTACGTACACCATCCGTGTGTTCTTGCGGATGGCGCCCTCCACATTGGCTGTGTCGGACGTATCGACGTAGGAAAACTTCAGCCCGAAACCGGTCATGACGTTATTAAACAGCCGCGGCGTGCCCCCGTACAGGTCGTTGCCGCAGACCACATGGTCGCCCGTCTTTAGCAGGGTGACGATGGCATTGATTGCGGCCATCCCACTGGCAAACACGCGCGCCGCCACCGCGCCCTCAAGCGCTGCGAGATTTTCTTCTAACCGCGCGCGCGTCGGATTCGACACCCGCGAATACTCATATCCTTTATGCTCGCCTATTCCCTGCTGGACGTAAGTCGAGGTGGGATAGATGGGTACCGTGACCGCTCCGGTCAAAGGATCGGGCTCTTGCCCACAGTGAATGGCGCGCGTGGCAAAACCTGGCTCTTTCATTTTCTTCATGAGTGTGAAATCCGCGAGCGTTGCAGCCCCGAAGTCTGTAACGCTAGATGCCGCCTTCAAAAATCTTCTTCGATAAGTACCGCTCGGCCGAATCTGGAATGATGGTCACAACACGCTTCCCCGGCCCCAACTTGTTAGCTACCGTCAGCGACGCGAACACAGCAGCTCCTCCGCTCGACCCCGCAAGCACGCCTTCCTTCGCTGCCAGCGTCCTCACCATGCCAAACGCATCGTCATCCGTCACCATCATCACTTCATCGCACACGCCGCGGTCAAACGTCTTGGGAGTAAAACTCGTGCCGATCCCTTCCACTTTGTGCGGCCCGGGTTGCCCTCCGCCCAACGTCGAGCCTTGCGTTTCGACCGCATAGGCGAGAACAGAGGGCGACTTCTCCTTCAAGTAGCGGGCGATGCCTGAGAACGTTCCACAGGTGCCGCAACCAAGCACGACGGCGTCTACTTTTCCACTCATCTGCTCGAAGATTTCGTGCGCCGTGGTCTCGTAGTGATAGTCGGGATTGGCAAGATTCTCAAACTGTCCTGCCATAAAAGCAGAAGGATCGCCCGAAACCAGTTTCTTCGCCTCCTGGATGGCACCCTGCATTCCATCGGCATCCGGAGTCCGCACAACCAGGGCGCCCAGGGCCCGCATGATCGTGACCTTCTCCTCAGAGAATCGCTCGGGCACGAACAACCGAACCTTGTAGCCGCGGTTCACGCCGATCAAAGCCAGCCCGATCCCGGTGTTTCCCGCAGTCGCCTCGACAATGGTTCCGCCGGGCTTCAGTTTCCCTTCCTGCTCCGCGCGCCGGATGATCCCAATGGCCGCCCGGTCTTTCACGCTGCCTCCTGGATTCAGGTACTCCAGCTTGGCAAACACATCGGCCGATCCGGCGGGAACCAGCCGCTTCAACTGCAACATGGGTGTTTCGCCGACCAGTTGGGTGATGTCGTCGGCAACGCGCAGGCGAGACATTTCAGAGGTTTTCGAAGTCACCTTACAGGGTACGGGGAGGTGAGCAGGGTCGTCAATTGCGGCGCCCAAGCGACGGCCAAGCGAAAGTCTCGACACCTCAGGCTATAATTACGCCTCCCGATACAGAAAGGAATCGCATGCGACGCTTCGCCGCGGTGCTGTTGATCATCAACCTGATTGTTCCATCGCTCGCTCGAGGCGCCGATGAGGCCACCCTGCCGGGCTATTCGCCTCGCTCCAGCCAGGCTGAGCGCGAGTGGGAAGCGAAGTTTCGTGCTATCCCCGACCCGGCGAATCTCAAGGAATACATGCGCCGCCTCAGTGCGCGCCCGCACCATGTCGGGTCGCCCTACGATAAAGACAATGCCGAGTGGATTCTCGCCCGATTCAAAGAATGGGGACTCGACGCGCACATCGAAACCTTCGACGTCCTCTTTCCTACGCCCAAGATTCGTGTGCTGGAGATGGTCGAGCCAACGAAGTTCACCGCCAAACTCGAAGAACCCGCGTTGGCGGTTGATCCCACTTCGAATCAGAAATCAGAACAGCTTCCCACCTACAACGCCTATTCCATCGACGGCGACGTGACCGCCCCGCTCGTGTTCGTAAACTACGGACTGCCGGAAGACTACGAGCAGCTCGACCGCCTCGGCATCTCAGTGAAAGGCGCGATTGTGATCGCAAAGTACTACCAGTCATGGCGTGGAGTGAAGCCCAAAGTCGCCGCCGAGCACGGAGCCATCGGCTGTCTGATCTATTCGGAACCGAAGGACGACGGCTACACCCGCGATAATGTGTTCCCGCAGGGCCCGATGCGCAATCCGGACGGCGTGCAGCGGGGCAGTGTGATGGACTTCGCCTCGGCCAGTCCAGGAGACCCGCTGACCCCCGGCATCGGCGCCACGCCCGGCGCCAAGCGGCTGGCATTGAAAGATGCGAAGAGCATCACGAAGATTCCGGTGCTGCCAATCTCTTATGGCGACGCACAACCTCTGCTCGCCGCCCTCAAAGGACCCATGGCGCCCGACGAGTGGCGTGGAACCCTGCCGATCCCCTATCACGTAGGGCCGGGCCCAGCAAGAGTCCATCTGAAGGTCGAATTCAACTGGGACACAAAACCGGTGAACGATGTCATCGCGAAAATTCCCGGCAGCGTCGCGCCCGACGAGTGGATCATCCGCGGCAATCACCACGATGCGTGGGTAAACGGCGCTGAGGACCCCATCTCCGGCCAGGCCCCTTTGCTGGAAGAAGCCCGCGCGCTGGGCCTTCTGCTGAAGCAAGGGTGGAAGCCGCGGCGCACCATCATCTACGCCGCATGGGACGGTGAAGAACCCATGCTGCTGGGCTCAACAGAATGGGTCGAGGCGCACGCCGACGAACTGCGTCAGCACGCTGCCGTTTACATCAATACGGACGGAAACGACCGTGGCCTTCTCCAGATGGGCGGGTCTCACACGCTGGAACAGTTCATCAACGGCGTGGCGCGCGATATCGAGGACCCCGAGGCTAAGATGACGGTCTGGCAGCGCCTGCAATTATCGAAGATTGCCGAGGCGAAATCCGCCGACGACCGCAAAGAGTTGCGGCAGCGCGCCGATCTGCGTATCAACGCGTTAGGCTCTGGCACAGACTTCACCGGCTTTCTCGACCACATCGGCGTCGCTACTCTAGACTTGGGCTACGGCGGCGAGGACGAACAGGGGATCTACCACTCCATCTACGACGACTTTTACTGGTACATGCATTTTTCCGACTACGATTTCGTCTATGGCCGCGCACTATCCCAGACGGTGGGAACCTCGGTAATGCGCCTGGCCGACGCCGAAATCCTGCCTCTTGATTTCGTAGATTTTGCGGACACGATCCAGAAATACACCAAGGATCTGGAGAAGTTGCTGGCGGACAAGCAGGAAGAAATTCGCGAGCGCAACCAGGAACTGGACGAAGGCGTCTTCAAGGCAACGCTGGATCCTCGGCGCCCCACAGTCACACCACCGCGAGAAGAAGTTCCTCCGCATCTGAACTTCGCTCCGATGCAGAATGCGGCGGAAGCGCTCACTCGCAGCGCAGAACATTACCGGCAGGCCTTTTCGCGCCAGCAGGCAACTTTGAGCGCGAGCCAGACCCAGTCGCTGAGCGCTTTGAACCAGCAACTCATCGAGAGCGAGCGCAAGCTCACCAACGAGGACGGACTCCCGCGGCGTCCCTGGTACAAGCATCTTCTGTATGCTCCCGGAGTTTATAGCGGATACGGCGTGAAGACCGTCCCCAGCGTGCGGGAAGCCATTGAGCAGAAACATTATGCCGAGGCGGAGCGGGAGATCGTACGGGTGGCGAAAGCTCTGGAAGAAGAATCGGCTCTCATCGAGTCAGCTGCGAAGATGCTGGATCAGCCGGGAGCGGCGTCGTCGCGATAGCATCGGCCTTACTTGGCGCCGCTGGCCGAGGGTTGCGCGCCGGCATAATATCCGCTCCTGGTGCGCACCATCATCTTGCCGTGACCCTTGGCTTTCGCCTCGACGCGAATCTGCCGGAAGCCGCCGTTTCCTCTAGGATTGGTCGGCTTGTATCCGATGGCGTACTGGTTCCGAATGTCGCTCGCGACGGTCCGGCTGATCGCGTCCACCTCGTCCAGCGTCTTGGGGAAGAACGCAATCCCGCCCGTGTGCTGCGCCATGATCTCCAACGCCTTCCGGGCGCGCTTGGGATGCTCTTCATCCCCAAGAATCCCAATGGCGTAAACAGACGGGCCGTTCTCTTCCTGCAAGTGCTTGATCGCTTGTTCCAACGTCTCGTTGCTGGCGTTATCCTCGCCGTCGGTCACCACAAACAGCACCTTCTTCTCAAGGTGGGCAAAACGTTTGAGATGCTCGGCCGATGCGACAACCGCATCGTAGAGTGCCGTGCCTCCGCGGGCATCAATCTTCTCCAGCGCTTCCTTTAACTTCAGCAGGTCGTTGGTGAAATCCTGATCGAGATAGTATTCATCGTTGAAATTCACCACGAAGACTTCATCCCTGGGATTGCTCGAGCGCACCAGATTCAGCGCGGCTTGGTTCACCTTGCTGCGCTTCTCGCGCATCGACCCCGAATTGTCGATGACGATGCCCATCGCCACCGGAATATCCACATGATGAAATGAAATGATGTTCTGCGGCTTCCCATCTTCAAACACCGTAAATGCGCCGCGATCGAGTGTGGTCACGATATGCTGCTTGTCATCGATCACCGAGGCATGCAGCAGGACTTCGTCCACGTCTTTGCGGAAGACGAAGACTCCCTGATCGTTGAGTTTCTTGTCTTGATCGTCCTGCGTTTTCGGAGCGGTCGGAGAGTCGTCTGCAGGCGCAGAAGCAGGCTTAGAGTCGTTCTGAGGCGGGGCGGCTTGTGCCCAGGCCAGCAACTGCACACCGGCCCAAATCACAAGCATGAACAGCACAACCCTCGCAGCCCTATTGCTGAGGCGCGTAATATCCCGTCCTGGCATACACCCGTAGAGGCGGCAATCCTTTCGGTGGCAGCAGCTTCACTTTTATCTTACGCCATTTGCCGTCGCGCACAACTTTGCTCGGACGGTATCCCAGGACGTACTGATTGCGCAGTTCTACTCCAATCTTCGTCGCCACATCTCCCAGGTCGTTCGGATTGTCGATGGTAAACGCCCGTCCCCCGGTCAGTTCCGTGATGTCGCTCAGCAGCTGCGGGCCCAGGCGCTCTTCCATGGCGGAAGCATAACGGTCGTAAATCCCGATGGCGTAGATCATCACGTCGGCCTCTTTGACCAGTGACTTGATCTCACCTTCCGTATAGCGGCTGTGATTGTCTCCTCCATCGGAGATGATGAGTAGCGCCTTCTTGGGGTACTTGGCTTGCCGCATCTTGCTGACGCCCATGTAAATCGCATCAAGCAATGCCGTACGATGCCGGGGCACGGCGAAAACCAGCTTATTCTGGATCTCGTCGACCGAACTGGTGAAGTCACTCACCGTCTCCGGTTCGTCGGAGAAGGTGATCATGAAGAACTCATCCTGTGGATTGGCCGTCTTGAAGAACTCGATCACCGCGTCTTTTGCGCGGTCCATCTTGCTGCTCATGCTGCCGCTCGAATCGAAGATCACGCCCAGTGAAACCGGGGCATCCTCGCTGGAAAACGTTCGAATCTCCTGGGAAGAGTTGCCCTCGTACAGCTGGAAGTTTTCCTTGTCCAGTCCGGTCACAAGCCGGTTCATCGGATCGGTAATCGTCACCGGGACCAGCACGAGATCCACGTCAACTTTCAGCGGACGCACGTGCGCACTGAGCCCGGTCGTCGTAGCCAGCAGATCAGGCTTAGGAGGCCCCGGCGTCTTCTCCACTTCGCGCGGCGTAACGTGAATGTCATTGACGTCGGTTTGGCCGAATGCCGGAATGCATAACCACGAGAAAGCCAAAAGAGAAAGCGATAAACACAGCCGCTGGCAGGAGAAGGATTTTAGGCGCAGCCGGGCTGAAGTCGGGTCCCAGGGGAGAACCTGACAGCCACTTCGAACTAAGGCCATCGGGTGAGATGACCAGCGCCCATGTTGTAGGCGGGCCATAGATACCTCATCTGACGCGGATGTTAGCACAGCTTTCGCGTCTTGGCGCAGCCTTTTTGTCAAAATCCAGTGACAAATCTTCCAGTTGCATTTTGGTTGTTATTTGTGAACCGAGAGTTGTCTCCGAGACTTTTCGAACTACCGTTTCTTGGAGGTCTCCTCCCGAAAAGCGGTGACGTCCGCCACTCGGAATCCTCCCTTTTTTCCCGGAACGGCCGGGGCTCGCAAAGCAACTCCATTTCGCGCATTCCCGAGCAGTGCCGCTAACTTGTTACAATCAAAAGTTTCCCATGGCTGACATACTTCCTCTTCGTGCTCTCCGCTACGACCTGCAGCGAGTTTCCGCCGCGCAGGTCGTCACCCAACCCTACGACAAGATCACTCCTGCAATGCAGGAGCGCTACTACGCCGCCAGCCCCTACAACCTGGTGCGCATCATCCTCGGCCGCCGCGAGTCCGGGGACAACACCGCTCACAATGTCTACACCCGTGCCGCGTCATTCGCCCGGCAATGGCGGAATGAGGGAATTCTGCGGCAAGATTCCGCCCCCTCGATTTACACCTACTCGCAGACTTTCACCGCCCCGTCGGGAGCCAAGTTCGAGCGCCGCGGATTCATCGCCCTGGGTCGCGTGGAAGACTACGCCGCCAAAGTTGTCTACCGGCACGAGCAGACTCTCTCCAAGCCGAAGGCCGACCGCCTCGACCTTCTCCGCACAACGCGCGCGCACTACGAACAGCTCTTCCTGCTCTATGAAGATTCGGGGGAGATCGCTTCCCTGCTAACGGCTCCTCCCGGAACTGCACCAACCATCGACGCGACGGACGAATATGGAGTCGCCCATCGCGTCTGGCAGATCTCGGATGCTGACGCCGTCGCCGCCGTTCAAGAGAAGATGCGCGATAAGAAATTGGTCATCGCCGACGGCCACCACCGCTACGAAACAGCCCTCAACTTCCGCGATGAATGTCGCGCCGCGGCTGGCGCAAGTTCTAATCCTCACGCGCCCTACGAATACGTGATGATGACCTTGGTCAACATGAACGACCCGGGCCTGCTTGTGCTGCCCACGCATCGCGTGGTGCATTCCCTCGAGTCATTCTCCGCAGATGCGTTTCAGAAATCCAGCAGTGCCTTTTTCGAAGTGGAAGAAATCGACCCTTCGCTCGACGCCGACCGCGCCAACGCGCTTCTTCAAGAACGCGGCCCCAATGGAACTGCTCTGCTGGCTGTTACCGCTAACCGCGCCTTCGTTCTGCACTCTCCAAAACCTGCAGGCACCAAATTCTTTGCCGGGCTTTCAGCTCGCCAGCAAGGCCTCGACGTAGTGCAACTGCACAAATGCCTGCTCGAAGGCGTGCTGAAGCTATCGGAAGAATCCATCCGCAACCAACAGAACCTCTCTTACTTGCGCGATGCCTCCGAAGCTCTGGCCCAGGTTCGCAAGGGCGAGGCGAACATCGCATTCCTAATGAATGCTTGCCCAGTATCACAAGTGCGCGATGTGGCGTTCGCGGGCGAAGTCATGCCCCAGAAGTCCACCGATTTTTATCCCAAGCTGCTGAGTGGATTGACCGCCTATGCGCTTGACTAGCAAACGAGGTAGCTCTGGTGTCCCGCCGGCGGGGCGCACACCGATCATCGGGCCGTGGATTGTAATCACGATCTGCGCAATTCTAGCGTCCGCAATTCTTGTGGCAGGCGCCCCGTCCGACAAGCACCTCGCCGTTTACTCGGTGGCTGCGAACTATTCGCTTCCTCTGGTGCAGCGCGAAGGGCGCCCGTACGTCGGCCTGCTCGAAGTGCTCGAACCTCTGGGCAAGGTCAGCGCCAAGTCTGAAGGTAAAAGCTGGCGTCTCCGCTACAACAATGTCGAAGGCGACTTCCAGGTTGGCAAAACTCGCGCCCGCGTCCAAGGACGCGATGCCGATCTTGGTGGGAAATTTCTAGTCGAGAATGATCGGGGACTCGTGCCCGTCGGCTCCCTGCCCTCCTTGCTCCCGCGCTTTCTCGGAGGCCCAGTCACCTTGCACGAAGACTCCTCACGCCTCTTCATCGGAAGCGTGGCCACTCACTTTACGGCCGCGTTGTCAGGTGACAATCCGCCGCGGCTGGTCTTTCATTTCTCTGCGCCGGTCAACCCAATGATCGCCACGGAACCGGGCGCACTGCGCATGACCTTCTCCCGCGAACCAGTGGTCGCTCCAGCCTCACCAACTCTCACCTTCGGCAACAAGACTATCCCGTCGGCTATTTACAGCGAGAGCAACGGAGCAGCCGTCGTGACGGTCAATGCCGCGATCCCGGTGATCGCCAGTTTCAGCAATGACGGACGCACGGTGACCATCTCGGCCACCTCGGCTTCGGCAGCCGCACAAAATGCCACGCAGAATGCAACTCCGGCCGCAGCCGGCACTGCGCCGGGCGGTGGTCAGTCCATGCCCGCAGCCTCGACCAATCCACCTGCGGCAGCTCCCACGGTTGCGCGCCGCTATTTCGCGGTCGTCGACGCCAGCCACGGAGGCGACGATCACGGAGAGACTCTCAGCAGTACGCTGTTTGAAAAAGACGTCACCGTCGCGCTTGCACGAAGCCTGCGTCAGGAACTCGAAAGCCGCGGCATCCCAACGCTGGTGCTGCGCGATTCCGACGCAAACCTCTCCGTCGATCAGCGTGCCATCTTCACCAACGCCGATCACGCTGCCATCTACATCGCCGTGCACGCGGCCTCCAACGGGCACGGCGTGCGGGTTTATACCGCAATGCTTCCCTTCGGCGGTGATGATCGGGGAACCTTCCGTGCCTGGTCAACGGCCCAGCATGCCTCGTTGCCCCAAAGCCAGAGCACCGCCAACGCAGTCGCCGCCGAATTCCAGAGACGGCAGGTCCCGGTCCGCATTTTGACCGCCCCCCTCCGTCCGCTGAATAACGTCACCGGACCCGCGATTGCCATCGAAGTCGCGCCCCAAGGATCAGATTCCTCCCAACTCACTGCGCCGGACTATCAGCAACTCGTCACCAGCGCTGTCGCCACGGCCATTGCGGCTTCCCGCGATCAACTCGGAGCCGGGCGATGAACACGCTACCTGTGTCGCAACCCTTGAGGCGCAAACCATGATCCCCCGTCATCTTGTCATCGCGATGTCGATACTCCTGGTGGCAGTGCTGGGCCTGAGTTTATACGCCTGGCACATGCGCAAGTCGGCCGCGGCCACGCCCGTCGCTTCAACCGACACCCGCCCGCTGGCACCGCCGATCGCTGGACCCACCGAACGCGTCACACTGTACGTCGCGCACGATGAGGATGGCAGCCTGCGCGCCGAGGCGGCTCTGATTCCGCTGGCGTCCGGCCGCCAACAGCGCGCTGAAGAGCTTCTGCGCGCCCTGCTCTCTCTCTATCTGGACAAGTCTTCGCCCCACATTCTCGACTCCGGCGCCGACATCCGCAGCGTCTTTCTGGTCGATCCCGGAGTCGCCGTCATCGACGTGAACGCCGCGTTTGCCGACACTCATCGCTCGGGCGTCCTCGTTGAAGAATTGACCGTGACGTCACTGATCCACACCATCTCGACCAATACTCCAGGCCTTGTGAAAGTGAAGATCCTCGTCGACGGCAAAGAGCGCGACACCCTCGCCGGCCACGCCGACCTCTCGTCGTTCTACGACGTCACCACGGTGAATCAACTGGCCGCGCAACTGCAGCCGACACAGTAGGAATCATTTGTCATTCCGAAGCAAAGCGAGGAATCTGCTCCCTGCCGGCGTCCGGCAGAACAGCAGATTCCTCGTCGCTTCGCTCCTCGAAATGACAAAAGCCTTATGCGGTCTTTTCCAGTCCTTCAATGTCGCGCTTCGCCCGCTCCAGAATCTCGCGGATCTTCGCGATCTTGGCGGAATCGTGCGAGCCGCGAGTCGCTGTCTTCAGTGCTGCCTTCATCACCTCAGCCGCCGGGCGCATCACCTCCGCACCTTCCATTCCCATCCACGGCGCCCAGTCTCCAGCCTGTTCGGCGCGTTGCCATATCTTTTTCACCGTCTCGGCTTCGCGCTGTAACTCGGACTTGCCGGCTTCCGTCAGTGAATACGTCCGCTTTCCCCCCGCCGTGTCGGAGGTGACCAGGCCCTCATCTTCCAGTTGCTGTAGCGCCGGATAAATGGCCCCAGCACTCGCTTTGTAAATGCCGCCAGATTTCGTCTCCAGTTCTTTCATCAATTCGTACCCGTGCTTCGAGCCACTTTCCAGCATCGATAACAAGGCTAACCTGATCTCGCCTGGACCAAAGAAACGGCCCCAGCGGCCTCCGCGGCCCCACGGGAATCCTCCACCCATAAACGGCGTTGCCATCCCACCACGCCACCAACTTCCACATCTTCCGTACATACTCAAACTCCTCAAGATCGATCATCACATCATTCGATCTGTCGATAAGTATATCGTTAGATATATCTTTGGTCAACAGATCGTGCGATTGCCTTCGCTCTCTTGGGAGGATGTGGAAGCGGTAGCTCAGTGTTCTTTGTCGTTATCGTCGCCGACCCGTGTCTGATCCGTAATCCAGTTCACTTCCCACGTCTTGCCCCCATCCTCTGAGAAGGACTGCTCAAAGTGGGGCAGGTTCGTCGTGGTGTTGGACCAGATGAATCGAACCAGCACTGCTCTTCCATTCGGACCCGCCGGTTCCGTGTCGAAAAACTCTCCCTGTCCGTTCTTGAACTTGCCGATCGTGGGCACTCCCATCGCAGCGCTCTTACTTGTGGCCCAATAAAGGCTCCACTGGTGAGTTTGCGGATCGTACAGACGCAGCGTCATCCCTTCAATGTGGCTGCCATCCGGGCTGTCGGTGTCGAACTCCTCCAACTGAGAGCGGCCGTTCCACACTTTTCGAGTCACGGAAGTTCCGTCAAACTCCACCCATGTCGTAGAACCGGTCAACGGATGAACGAGTTTCTTCAGCTGAATCTTCCAGTGTCCTAGTTCGAAATCGAAGTCGTGCTGTCCGTCCCGTTCCGTGGACGTCTGCTGAGTACTCGTCTTTGAAGAGTCAGCACTTTGCTGAGCGAATATATGAACCGGCAGCATGAGGATAAGAGCGCCGCCTAGCAAGAGAAGAGCACGAATCTGTTTGATTTTCATCACTGCCTCCTTAGTTGATGTCCTGCTTGGCTTCCAATTGCCGTACCAACCCATCAAGATAACTCTTCTGACCGTCAGGGCCGGTGGCCAACGCTACCTTCATTTCCTTGACCGCGTCATCAAACTTGCCCTGCGCGCAGTACATCCGAGCCATCCCCGTGTGCACGAACCACTGGTCGGGATGTTTCTTCGCATTTTCCCGGTAGATCACGAAAGCCTCGTCGCTGCGCTTTTCACCCTGCAGTTGGCGAGCGAACATATGCATCTGGAGCGGGGTGGCAAGGTCCAGCGCCTTCTTCTGCGCGGTTGCCGCGTCGGCCTTCCGGTTGAGCGCCGTCAGCGCCTTCGACTTCGTGATTTCGTTTTCGTAGCGATCCTCATTTTCAATCGACGTATTCGCATACTTGAGCGCGTCGTCCAGCGCGATCTTCTCCGTGAGCAGATAGTTCGCCGCGTCGTCCCAGCTCATCCACGTGTACTGCGAAAGGTCGCGCAGTTGCTTCTTCAGGCTGCCCCGCACGAGGTCATGCACGTCGACCGACACGGTGAACGGCACCGCGATCTTCTCCCACTCCAGTGTCACCACCGCTGAATCGGGCTGTAGGTCGTCGAATTCGTAGGTCAGCGCATTATGCAAATCCGCGGATCGGGACTTCGCCGTTACGCGAAGCGCATCCTCTGCCTGGTCGTAGGTGAACGATCCCCAGGACGTCGAATTCTTTGAGAAGATGATCGTCCATTCCTCCGCATTCGGAATCATGTGCAGGCCGTAGGTTCCCTTGACGAGTGGCTTGCCCTCGATCAGCACAGGATCGCTGAACGTGATGGTTGTGTTCTCGTTCGCGCCTGCGCGCCACACCTTGCCGTACGGAACCAGGCCATTCCAGATTTTGCGATCCTTCGCCAGCGGCCGGTGATAGTGGATCGTGATCTCGGTTAACCCGATTCTCTGCGAGATCTCTGCGCGCTGGCTCGCTGCAGGCAGATCAAGTACGAATGACTGCGCCGGGCTCACTCCCGGCATCGCGGCCAGGAATAGGCAGAACAGGAACCCTCTCAATGCGACTCTCAGCATGGGATACGCCTCCTTGCCATGGCGGATTTCTTCGCCCTGTAAAGACATCTAGCCACGCGGAGTGGTCTATCGCAATAGCCACTCTCGTCTGATACGATATGACCACTTTGAGATCGCTCAACACATAACATGGAGCGAGTGTCACAGCATGCCTCGTGTTTCCGCTAGTTTCTTTCCGCCGATCGCGATCGACCACCGCAGTCGAATCCCGATGTACCGCCAGCTGTATGACTGGTTTCGCAAGGCCGTCACCGATGGCCAGCTGCGCCCCGGTCATCGGGTCCCCTCCACCAGGAGCTTGGCCTCTGAGCTGAACATCTCGCGCATCCCGGTCTTGCAGGCCTACGAGCAACTGTTGGCCGAAGGCTACTTCGAAACCTTCGTCGGCGCTGGCACCTGCGTGGCTGCATCGATCCCGGACGAAGCGCTGAGTCCCGCAGCCGCACGGAGAGCGCTCCAGGAAATAGCTCAGAAGCCAGGACTGCGCCGAATCTCGCGTCGAGGAACCGCACTGACGCACGCTCCGGCGCAACCGTGGTTGAACGTCTCGGGTGCATTCCGAGTCAGTCTGCCTGCCCTCGACCAGTTTCCGATCAGGATCTGGTCGAAGCTCGTCGCCCGTCACTCTCGCAGGCCGCCACGCGGCATCATGGCTTACGGAGATGCCATGGGATACCTTCCATTCCGCGAAGCCATTGCGGAATATCTCGGCGCATCTCGCGGGGTGCGGTGCGAGCCATCGCAGATCCTGGTGACGACGGGATCGCAACTAGCCTTGCAACTCTCCGCGCAGGTCTTGCTGAATCCCAAAGATCCCGTCTGGATGGAAGAACCCGGCTATCCCGGCGCGCGCCAGGCGTTCCTGACGGCGGGCGCTCGCTTGCTTCCGGCTCCAGTGGACGATGAGGGCATCAGCGTTTCAGACATCATCCGCCGAGATCATGGTGCCCGCGCCGTGTATGTGACGCCATCGCACCAATATCCTCTGGGCACGACGTTGAGCGCCACGCGCCGCATGTTGCTCCTCAACTGGGCTGCGCGAGCCGGGGCCTGGATTATTGAAGACGATTACGACAGCGAATACCGCTTCGGCAGCCGCCCCATCGCGGCGCTGCAAGGCCTTGACTCGGATGCGAGAGTCATCTATGTCGGAACCTTCAGCAAAGTCATGTTTCCCGCCTTGCGCTTGGGTTACATGGTGATCCCCAGCGATCTGGCGACCGCTTTCTCCGCCGCCCGCGATGCCGCCGACATTTTTTCCTCGACGCTCTATCAGGCAGTCATGGCCGACTTCATCCGCGAGGGACACTTCGCCCGCCACATCCGCCGCATGCGCATGCTCTACAAGGAACGTCGATCTGCGCTCGTAAAGGCGATCTCAATCCAGGCGCCAGATTGGCTCGAGGTGATTGGCTCCGAAGCAGGGATGCATCTGGTGGCACTTTTGCCTCCCGGCACCAACGATGCGGTTGTCGCGCGCAAAGCGGTTGAGAAGGCTCTTTCTGCAGCGCCCCTCTCCAGTTGCTATTCGAACCCTCCGGCCAGAGGTGGCCTGATTCTTGGCTATGGAGGCGCGAGCGTTCATCAGATTCACGAGGGCGTGCGCAAACTCAGGCTCTGCATACTAAGTGCGCGCTGAACCGTAAGCTGCGTCAATGGCGCGGCGACGCCGGCGGCATTTACAATCGCCAAGCATGTTCTATCGCTCTGATAATCGTTCTCCCGACCAACTGCGCCCCGTCGTCCTGACCCCGGAGTTCATCACGACCGCGGAAGGCTCCGTCTTGATTGAAGTCGGCAACACCCGCGTCATCTGCACCGCATCGATCGAGGAAGCCGTGCCGCAGTTCATGCGCAACAGCGGCAAGGGGTGGATCTCCAGCGAATACAGCATGCTTCCCCGCTCCACCCTAACCCGCACTCCACGCGAAGTCTCCAAGGGCCGCCAGAGCGGACGCACTCATGAAATCCAGCGCCTGATCGGCCGTTCCCTGCGGGCCGTGACAGATCTCACTCGCCTCGGCGAGCGCACCATCTGGATCGACTGCGACGTGATCCAGGCCGACGGAGGCACGCGCACCGCCTCCATCACCGGTGCATTCGTGGCTCTGGGCCTGGCTCTCGAAAAACTGGTGGATGCTGGCACCCTGACCTCTGTACCGCTCAAGGATTTTGTGGCAGCGGTAAGCGTAGGAATTGTCGATGGAGAAATTCTACTCGACCTCTGCTACGAAGAAGACTCCCGCGCCGACGTCGACATGAACTTCGTCATGACGGCTGGGCACAAGCTGGTTGAAGTCCAGGCAACGGCCGAACATCAGGTCTTCGACGACCAGCAACTGGCGAAGATGATCGCTTTCGCAAAACAAGGCGTGCAGTCTCTGATCGCCAAGCAGCAAGCTGTGCTGAAAGCGCTGATGCTGAGACAATAGACGATCCGTGGGTTCCGTTTTGGCCCGTTTCCCAGAATGAAACGGGCCCCTACTACCTTCGTTTCCCGGACCGCGCAGCCACCATTTACACCCTTCCATTCCAACGCTAGGCTGCGGCATGGGAAATCTCCGCAGCATTGACGGCCCACACAAAGACCGCCGGCGCGAACCGCGTACTGATATTGACCTCGGACTCACTGTTTGGGGCGTAGATACGCGGCAGACCGCTTCCTGCAGGAAGCCCACGCCCGCGAAGTCAGCCTGAGCGGAGCGCTGATTCTCGGCCTCGATTGCGAGCTACGCTCTGGCGATGTGATTGGAATTCTCTACCCCGGAAAGAAGGCGCGCTACCGCGTGGTTTGGGTCCACTTCAGTGGAACCAGTGACAAGATACAAGCCGCTGTTCATCGCTTCGCCCCCGATGAATGTCCCTGGAAAGAATTGCTGCAGGAAGAACCAGCCGACCATGAAACGAAGGCGAGTCCGACACTCCCGGAGTCTCGGCGCTAATGCTCCGCGTCCTCTCTGTCCTCCGTGGTTGAAGATTTTTCGCTAAGCCACCCAGACGGTCTTGGCGTTCAAGAACTCGCGAATCCCCACCGCCCCCAACTCGCGCCCATGTCCCGACTGCTTCACTCCGCCAAATGGAATGCGTGGATCTGACGCCACCATTTTGTTGATGAACACCATCCCAGCCTCGAGTTCGTTGATGAAGCGTTCGCGTTCCTTGTCATCGTTGGTCCACGCGCTCGCACCCAGCCCGAAACGAACGTCATTGGCGATGCGAATCGCCTCATCCTGATCTTTCACCCGGAAGATCGACGCCACCGGCCCAAAAAATTCCTCACCATACGCAGGCGAATCTTTCGGAATGTTGGTCAACACCGTCGGAGCATAGTAATTTCCTTTCTGCTTCAGCGGGTGCCCGCCCGTGAGCAGTTTCGCCCCGGCCTCTACCGTTTTCTGCACGTCGGCATCGAGCGTGGTCACCGCATCAGCCGTGGCCAGTGGACCAAGCTCCGTCTTCTCATCAAATGGATCGCCGATCTTCAGCCCCTCCATCCGCGCCACAAACTTTTTCTCAAACTCCGGGGCAATGGACTCGGCGACGATGAAACGCTTCGCCGCAATGCATGACTGCCCATTATTGAGGATGCGCGCCTCGACCGCAGTCTTGACCGCCGCATCCAGATCGGCCGATGGCATCACGATAAACGGATCGCTGCCGCCCAACTCGAGCACAACTTTCTTGATCCGCTTGGCCGCCCCAATGCCCACCTGGATCCCCGCCTGCTCGCTTCCGGTGAGGGTCGCCGCCACCACGCGCGGATCGTTCAGCAGCGCGTCCACCTGCCCCGAGCCGATCAGCAGCGTCTGGAATACGCCTGGGGGGAACCCAGCCTCCAGAAAAATCTCTTCGATGGCCAGCGCGCACTGCGGCACGTTCGAGGCGTGCTTCAGCAGCCCAACGTTGCCCGCCATCAGCGCCGGCGCCGCAAACCGTATCACCTGCCAGAACGGAAAATTCCACGGCATTACCGCGAGAATCGGTCCGATCGGCAAATACCGAATGAAGCTTCTCTTCGCCCCGGTCTCGACTGGCTCGTCGGCCATGAAGCGCTCGGTGTTCTCGGCATAGTAGCGACAGGCAGAGGTGCACTTGACCGCCTCGGCCACGGCGGCCTTATAGGGCTTGCCCATCTCGAGTGTCATCAGGTGCGCAAACTTCTCTTTGTCGCGCTCCAGGATCTCGGCCGCCTTCAGCATCCGCTTGGCACGCACGGCGAACGGAGTCTCGCGCTCCGCTTTGAATGCGGTCACCGCAGCCTGCAGTTTCTTCTCAATCTCAGCGTCGGTCAGCGCCTGGAATGTCTTGATGACTTCGCCCGTGGCAGGATTAATCGTTGCAATGGCCATAAATTGCGTTGTCCTTCCGTGGTCGTCTTCGTCCAAGAGGTGGCGATCGAACAGACCACCCATTGTCAGTCTTTAAAATAGCAAGGAAAAATAAGCGGTCATACCACTATACCACTGGTTCGACTTCTCCGTCTGATATCGTCGCTATCGCTATCTCTGTGATCGCGGGAAAACAGGCTTCCGATGAAACGCTTCAGCATCGGATTTTTGACCGGCGGGCTGCTCCTGGCACTCTGTGTCCTCGGATACTTGAGACTGGGCTTGGCTGATGTCGCCGCAGACGCCCCCACGCCCGCATGGGCAACCCGCTGGATGTTCGCGTCCGTTCACGCCTCGATTCGCCGCACCGCCCCTCGAGACTTGAAGAGCCCACTGCCCGCAAGTGACGAAAACCTGATTGCCGGTGGCAGGCTCTACCTCAACGATTGTGTCGGCTGTCACGGCGCGCCGGGCAAACCGCCGAGCACCTTTGGCGCGACCTTCAATCCTCCCGCGCCTCAGCTGGCACGCGACGGAACAACCTATTCGGAAGCAGAGATTTATTGGGTTGCCAAGCACGGCATCCGGAGAACCGGAATGTCGGCGCAGGGGCCCTACTACTCGGACCAGAAGCTTTGGTTGCTGGCTGGGTTCATCAGCCGCATCACGACTCTGCCGCCTGAAGTCCGTGCCGGCATCGAGGAAAAAAGCGGACACTAACCATGAAAGCTTTCCTGCTCGGCTTCGTCGCTGCTTTCGTTCTCATTCCGGCCTGCGTTCTCGGATACTCTCGGCTCGGCCTGGCCGGGACAGGTAGCGATGCGAACCCCTCGGCATGGGAGACCCTGGTGATGCAATCGGCAGTGCGCGCTTCTGTCCGCCGAAGCGCCAAAGGGATTCAACTTCGGACTCCCGGAAATGTCGACGACGCCATGGTTGAGGGAGGAAGACTCTATTTGAATGGATGTGCCGGGTGTCATGGTACCCCCGGAAAGCCCAGCGAGGATCTCAGCAGCTACCCCCGCGTGCCTCAGTTGCCGCAGGTCGGCACGCAATACTCGGAAGCGGAGATTCACTGGATCATCCAGCATGGCATCCGCAACACGGCCATGTCAGCCTACGGCCCGTTCTACTCGGACAAGGAAATGTGGGCTCTGGCCAGCTTCCTCAGGCGAATCGACAACCTGCCGCCGGGCGTGATGGACAGCATTCAAACGAAGAGCGCCGTGGGCGGCTCCAAAAACTGACGCACCCCGGAACTCAGCGGAAGTGCCTCCGATCTGAAGGATGCGGAACTGCGCTGTGCTTGGCGGAATGGGGCCGCAAGTCCTGAAGCTCGGCATACCCACCAAGGGCGATGAGAAAGACGGCGCCCGCCGCGCAGAAAAGCATGAGTACGAGTAGCATCGCGTCACCTCCGACCTGTCGTCCGAATGGCAGGTGACCAACCACAGAATACTCACTTGCTGGATTGCATGCCGTGACTGCCGTCACCCACGAGGTTCTCCTGGCGTAGGCCTTGCAGCCGCTGTTCTTTGCGTATATACTTAGTGTATATACACTTGAGGAGGCAAGCTTATGGGGACTGCCCGCGTATTCCGCTCCGGCAATAGCCAAGCTGTGCGACTGCCGAAACAGTTCCGCTTCAAGAGCACCGAAGTGGAGATTTTCCGCCGCGGCAACGAAGTTGTTCTGCGCGAGAAAGACGACGACATGACTCGAGCTTTCGATCTGCTCGCTTCCCTGCCTGAAGATATGGGGCTCGCCGCCCGCAAGGACGACCCGCCACAGAAACGCAAGGACCTCTAGGATGTCGCTCGGGCTACCTCCGCCCGCTCGCAAAACTTATGGAACCTCGTTATCTACTCGACACCAATATCTGCATCTATATCCGCCAAAACCGACCGGAGCAGGTCTTACGCCGCTTCCGCAAGCTCCGCCCGGGAGAAGCGGCACTGTCGGTGATTACCTATGGCGAACTGCTGTATGGCGTAGCCAAAAGCACACAAATGGCCGCTGCGGTTGAGCGCCTGCGCGAACTCGTTCAGTTGCTGCCAGCCCTGCCCCTGCCGGAAGCGGCGGCCGAGTCTTACGGGACCATTCGTGCCGACCTGGAGTCGAAGGGCGAGATGATCGGCAACAATGATCTATGGATCGCGGCCCATGCACTGGCGTCGGGGCTGACGCTGGTGACTAACAACGAACGGGAATTCCGCAGAGTACGCGGCCTGAGACTGCAGAATTGGGCCCGCTAGAAGCGCATGGGTGCTCCTTGCCCTTCGGCTAGCCTTCCTCCTGATACTCGGCCACGCCGAATGGTTAAGGCATATCCGCTGACCGGACCGCACCTGGTTTCGTAACCGGAATTCTGTCCTGTATTAAGCCCCGAAACCCCGCTTTTCCCGCCCCTTGGTTTACAATGTTCGGTACTTCCAAGCACTCATCTTCATTCGTATTCAGGAGGATTCTCATGAAGCTCACCCCAGGCAAACTTGCCGGTCTCAAGAAAGTCTCCAACGAACGCGGCATCATCGCCGCCGCTGCCATGGACCAGCGCGGCTCCCTGCAAAAATCACTGGCCAAGGAAAAAGGCGGCGAAATCACCGACGCCATGATGGAAGAATTCAAAATCCTGGTCAGCGAGGTTCTCACTCCGCACGCCACCGCCATCCTGCTCGACCCCGAATGGGGACTCCCAGCTTCCAAGCGCCGCGCCAAGAATGCCGGCCTGCTGCTCGCCTATGAAAAGACCGGATACGACAAGACCGGCCCCGGCCGCCTGCCCGATCTGCTCGACGTATGGTCCGCGCGCCGCCTGAAAGAAGCCGGCGCCGACTGCGTCAAGATTCTGCTGTACTACACCCCGGACGATCCCAAGCACGTCAACGAAATCAAGCACGCCTGGGTCGAGCGCATCGGCGATGAATGCCGCGCCAACGACATCCCCTACTTCCTCGAATTTGTGGGCTACCAAGAAGGCGCCGACGAGAAGGGCCTCGACTACGCTAAGAAAAAACCGCACATCGTCACCGAAAGCATGCGCGAATTCAGCAAAGATCGCTACGGCGTCGACGTGCTCAAGGTCGAAGTGCCGGTGAACATGAAGTTCGTCGAAGGCACCAAGTCATTCGGCGGACAAAAAGCCTACACCAAGAAAGAAGCCATCGACCTGTTCCACAAAGCCGCTAACGTCGCGACCAAGCCGTTCATTTATCTCTCGGCTGGCGTCAGCAATGCGGAATTCAGCGAGACACTCGAACTCGCCGGGGAATCCGGAGTGAAATTCAACGGCGTCCTCTGCGGCCGGGCGACCTGGAAAGACGGCATTCCGATCTACGCCAAGCAGGGAGCAGCCGCCTTCCGGAAGTGGCTCGAAACCGAAGGCGTAAAGAACATCCACAACGTCAACGACAAGCTGAAAGCCGCGACGTCGTGGCACTCGATTTACGGGGTAGAGCTGGTGCACGCATAAATTCTGAAGTCGTTATGTGGCGCGGGCGCCGTCGCCCGCGCCATTCTTTTTACTGCCCTTACACACTCAGCGAGTCCTACTTTGAAGCGAAAGATCCTTCTCTCATGGAGCAGCGGCAAAGATAGCGCATGGACCCTCCACGTGCTCCGTCAGAGTGATGACGTAGAAGTTGTCGGTCTGCTTACGACGATCAACACGAATTTCCAGCGCGTTGCCATGCACGGCACACGGTACACGCTGTTGGAAGCACAAGCAAACGCCGCCCTCCTGCCGCTCTGGGAAGTTCCCCTACCCTGGCCCTGCAACAACGACGTCTATGAAGAAGCGATGTCAGCCGCTTGTGCGTCGGCCGTTCAGCAAGGTATCTCCGCCGTCGCTTTCGGCGACCTCTTTCTCGAAGACGTCCGTCGCTACCGCGAAGACCGTCTGCGTGGCACTGGGCTCGAACCCATCTTCCCTCTTTGGGGACGAGATACGCGACAACTGATCCGAGAAATGTTGGATTCCCGTCTGCGTGCCCGTATTGTCTGTGTCGATCCTTCTAAACTAGACGGCGATTTCATCGGCCGCGATCTCGACCAGGATCTGTTGAGTCGTCTGCCAGCCGCGGTTGATCCCTGCGGTGAGCATGGCGAGTTTCATACCTTCGCCCACGCTGGGCCCATGTTCTCTCAACCCATTCCCATCAAGGGAGGCGAAACCGTGAGGCGCGACGGTTTCCTCTTCGCGGATGTTCTGCCCGATACCGAGCTTGCCAACTCCAGAACGTAGGCGATTCACCCGCGCCTTCTGTCGAGAGCGCTACCTCTCATGCCTCGATGGATCTCACCGTACGCTCCTCGAACTACGCGCGGGTAACGACCCATAGTCTCCACAATCCAATCATCCCTAATAGGACCAGGTTGGGGAAAAGCAGCGGTGCAAACGGTGCCGCTCCAAACGTGAAATTCTTCAAGGCATGTGTCGAGGGCCCATGGAGATTTGCTGCCGCATGCAGGACGAATCCCCAGACGCCCACTCCCGCTTCTGCGACGAGAATTGCGGCACAGAGCAAAATGAACTCTCGCGATACTCGCAGCAGCAGAGGTACCACTAAGAAGCCAACAGCGACAGCGCTGGCCCAAACCCCAACCCACTCCGTCGTGTAGAAAAAACCGTTCTCCGCATGGTCGCTCAGGGTCAGGCCGAAATTTCCCACGAATCCTCCCAGCGCAAAAAACAGTGTCCACTCGGCCCATTCCTTGGATTGCGAATCGATCATTCGATTCATCACAAGAAGGAATCCAAGTCCCGTATAAGCCAGAGGTGCGATGAACGGCGCCGAGTAGGTAAGGCTCTTGAGCGTCCGCTCATAGAAGAACAAGCTGTTCAGATGCAGCACGACGCCAGTCAGTCCAATCAGAACTGCGCCCCACCCCACGAAGTATCCGAGATCCTTCCACACCGCGGGGTAACGTGACCTCAGCGCAAGTCCGATTCCCAGCACCAGCGGCGCGACCGCAGAAAAATACAGAGGAACGTACTCCGGCCATTTTCGAAATTCGTTAAACGAGTGCGCCAGGTAAATGTCGAAGGTGAGGAAGCCGAGATTCACCAGTACGAACGCTTCCAGCAGCAGCCCCGATTCAAGCCACCACGCTTTACTTCCTTCCGGCATGGCCTCTCCTCAAATCGTCTGCCATCGCCTTGAGCTCTGCAGTCTTGCGCAGCATGGGATAGTTTCCATGCCACTGCACAAAATCGGCGCCGCCCATGAACGCGCCGTGTTTCGCTGTGCGTCCGTCGTAATGCCAGAAATCGAAATACACAAAATCAATCGGCTGCGAGAACGGAGGCCCGTTCAGCACTCCATCCTTTCGCAGGCCATCCACTATGGCCTTGGCGGCAGAAACCTTTTCGTTCGTCGCCTGCACGGTTTTTTCTGCCCTCTCATACACGGGATCAATGATTGTTGGGGTGTGGCACTGCGCGCACACCTGCTTCATCTTGGCCTGAGCGGCCGCATAGTTGGGCCGCTTCTCGCTGATCGCATTCGCCAAATAGTACGAGAGCCGCTCCGACGGATCATGCGTGATCCCAATTCCATCGAGCCCGCTCATATGACAAGTCGCGCAGGTCGGAACGAACATATCGCGCGTCGTCAGATTCTTCGGGTCGGCGTTTAGGTTAAGGAGCCTCTCTTGCGCATTGAACATCACCCCGTGCTTGGACTCTTCATAGATCTCGATCTGCGAATGATCGGGCCCCAGATGACATTGCCCGCACGTACGCGGCAACCGCGCAATCGCAACCGAACTCGTGTGCCGCGTATGGCACGCAGTACAGGTCCCGATCGTTCCATCCGCATTGGGCTTGCCCACGCTGTGACACTGCTCGCACCCGCTCGCCATTGCCGGTCCGCCCTCCGACACCACAAATGGGTGCGGCGAACGCCGCGTCCCACCCGGCTGGTACGTTTCCGAAAAATTCACCTGCTCAGGAGTCAGCCCCTTCTCGCCATAGATGGCCGCCCACGAGGGTGCAGCATGACGACTGTGCAGAAACTGCTGGTAGATCTGTTCATGGCAGCCGCGGCAGTTGCCCGCCGTCAATCGCACACTGGCAATCACAAATCCGTGATGATCTTTCTTGTCCTGCCTTGGCGATGGCTGGTGGCACTCGAGGCAATTCACGCCCTTCTGCGCGTGTTTGCTCATCTCGTATTCATGCACGACGGAATACTGCAGCCGTGCGTGGCACTCGGCACACTTCCCTGAAGCCCGGACGAACTCTGTGCCGGGCTGTTCGGTTTCCACTCTCGGCCGGGCGCGATTGATGAGAAATGCTCCGAGAATGAGGGCAAATGCGATGACCACCGCGATAAAGACCGAGCGAAACGACATCGTACGCCTCCGTCAAGAGTCCAGGTCCGACAGGAATGGTTCAAGTGGAATGGATTGCGAAGCGGAACGTAGTGTAGCGCGCAATCGAAATACGAAGGGACTTCTTTTCGATAACTCTCTGTGACGCGATTTTCGATTTGGACCGGAGGTGTATAAAACGTTCATGAACGCCTCGAACCAAACCGTCCTCATCACCGGGGCCTCCGGCGGCATCGGATACGAACTTGCCAAGCTCTTCGCCCGCGATCATCACAACCTGGTCCTCGTAGCCCGCAGCGCCGACAAACTCGCGCAGGTCGCCAAAGAACTACAAGCGCAAGGCGTCACTGTGAAGACGATCGCCCTCGATCTCGCCGAACCGCCCGCACCCAGGTTCCTCTTCGACCAACTCCAGCGCGAAGGCATCGCCATCGACATCCTCATCAACAACGCCGGCCTCGGAGCCTTCGGTGAATTCGCGCAAATGCCCGAAGAAGAAATCCACGGCCAGATCGACCTCAACATTACCGCGCTCACTGCACTGACCCGTCTGTTCCTGCCATTCATGGTCCAACGACGCAGCGGCAAGATCATGAACGTCGCTTCGACCGCGGGATTCCAGCCCGGCCCCCTGATGGCCGTCTACTACGCCACCAAGGCCTATGTGATTTCCTTCACCGAAGCGATCGCCAACGAATTGCGCCACTCGGGCATCACCGTAACCTGCTTCTGTCCGGGCGCGACCAATACGGGTTTTGCGAAACGCGCCGGCAACGAGCAGTCACGCGTGTTTAAGCAGTTCGGCGCGATGAGCGCAGAAAGAGTTGCGCTCGACGGCTACCGCGCCCTCATGGAAGGCCGCACTCTCGCCATTTCCGGAATGCAAAACTGGCTGGTCGCTCAGTCCACCCGTTTCGCACCCCGCAAGATGGTCACCGCGCTTTCCCGCTGGGTCAGCGAAAAAGCCGAATAGCACAAAAAACAGCACAAAGGCACCCAAGGGGGATCCAGGTTCTCCCTTCGTGTGCCTTGTGCCCTCGGTGGTGATGACTTTCAATCCCGCGTCGCCACCCTCACACCTGCGCTGTTCCGCCGTCGACGAAGAGCTCAGCTCCGGCCACGAAGCTCGCATCCTCCGACGCAAGAAACACCGCGGCTTTTCCAATCTCATCCGGCTGCCCGATGCGACCGAGCGGCACCATCGAAGTAAGGTGATCGACAATGCCCTGCCGCTGCTCCTTCGTTTCCGCGAGTCCATCCAGGATCGGCGTCTCGATCGGTCCCGGGCTGATCACGTTGACCCGGATCTTGCGCTGCTTCAGGTCGGTGGTCCAGCTGCGAGCAAACGACCGCACAGCCGCCTTCGTCGCCGAATAGACGCTGAAAGCCTCCAGCCCCTTGCTGCCCGCAACCGACGCATTCAGGATGACCGAACCGCCATCGGGAATCAGCGGCAACGCCTTCTGAACAGTGAACAGCACGCCCTTCACGTTGGTGTTGAAGATCTGGTCATAGTGCGCCTCGGTGATCGCGCCCAGCGGAGCAAAGCTCCCCCCGCCGGCGTTGGCAAAGACAACGTCCACGCGCCCTTTTTCCTGTTTAATCAGCGCGAAGAGTTTATCCAGGTCGCTCAGGCTGGAAGCATCCGCGCGCACCGCCTTCACCTGTGTGCCTCCAATGCTTTTCACTGCTTTATCCAATTCCGCCTGCCGGCGTCCGGTGATGTACACAAACGCGCCTTCCTTCACGAAACGCTGTGCTGTCGCCAGGCCGATTCCACTGCTGCCGCCTGTCACGAGTGCGATTTTCCCGTCCAGTTTCCCTGCCATACGATTTCTCCCATTCCGTTAATTTTGGACCACTCGTTTCAGATGTCGGGAAACGCGCCTGCGATTCACCTTTTTTGAACTGAATGGTATAAAAGTACATCTAAAGATGATATGGGCGGGCAAACGGCCAATCTCGAGAAAGTGGTGAAGATGGGGCGCCCTCGCGCTTTCAGCGAGGCGGAGGCGCTCGACGCCGCCGTGCGCGTCTTCTGGGAGAAAGGCTACGAGGGCACTTCACTCGACGATCTCACTCGAGCCATGGGCATCAACCGATCGAGCCTCTACGCCTCCTTCGGAGACAAGGAAACTCTGTTCCGCAAGGTGATGGCCCGCTATTCAACAGGTCCAATGGCATCTCTCTGGGAGGCGCTCCAGCAGCCGACCGCTCGCGCGGTCGTCGAAACTCTTCTTCGAGCCGTGGTGAACTTCCTGGCCGATCCCTCTCACCCCCCGGGATGCCTCACCCTGCAGGGTGGCATGGCATGCGGTTCCGGCGCCGAAAACGTGAAGCAGGTGATGATCGATTGGCGCAAGAGCGGCCTGTCTCGGCTCCAGAAGCGCTTCCAGCGCGCACATCAAGAAGGAGACCTTGCTACGGATGTAAATCCGAAAGACCTAGCCCGCTACATCTTGATTGTGATGAATGGCCTCGGCGTGCAGGCGGCCAACCGAGCGACTAAATCCGAGATGACCCGGGCGGTCGAGATGGCACTTCGATCGATGCCCCTATGAACCTACGCACGGTCGCCCTTCGGGACCATTGTTGCAAATTGCATCAAAACCCCCGCCCCGCAAGCCTTTTTACAAATCCCTACCGTCACTTTGCAAAGCTTTACCAAACGCAAACGCTACTTTTGTAAACGACGAGGGTCTAAATCCACTGGGAGCCCAAGTTCCTCTCCCCCGCTTCCGCACGAGATCGAAGCTCCGAACGAACGGAAGACTTCGACAGGAGGTAGCAAATGGCGAACACTCGCGGTATCTCTCGACCCGTTTCGATCATGTTTGCCTTTCTGAATCTGGCCGGGACCAATGCGAGGCGATCCCTCGCGGCTCTTTCAACCCTCTTTCTTGCCCTCACTTGTTTGGCCCAAAATCAAGATCAACCTCAACCTCTCCCGCCCCCTGATTCCCAAACCAATTTGCAAGCCTCGGCAAAACCCAATGCAGTCACCGAGACGATTCCCGCAGGTACCAGGTTCGCTCTCGTGCTCACCCATCCCATTCAAAGCCGGTACGTCCATCGCGGAGACGATATCTATGCCCAAATCACCGCTCCCATCACGCTGGGCAATGATGTCGTGATCCCACCCGGCACCTTGATCGACGGTATCGTGGACAAACTCCAACGCAAAAGCGGACGTGGGGAACTTTATCTGCAATCGATGTCAATCACCTTCCCCGACGGCTACGTTGTACCGATCTCCGGACCCGCGGTTCTCGAAACGGTGCAGGGATATGCTTTGGTTGATCCCGGCACGGGACGGACCGTCGGAATGTTCGCGCTACCCGCGGCGGGGGCCGGCATCGGCGCATTGATTGGTCACTCCGTCGGGCAATCGCAATCCGAAGTCATCTCCGCTTTTCCGCCCGGATGCATCGGAGGACCGCCCTTTTGCACCACCACCAGTACGCCCGTCTTCGGCACCAAGGGCAAAGACGCGATTATCGGCGCGGGCATTGGTGGTGCGGTCGGTGCAGTGATGTCCATGACGTTGCTGTTCAGTTCGCATCATTTCTTCCTCGATGTAGGGTCCCCTGTGGATATGGTGTTGCGTCAACCGCTCACGCTCGATCACGACCCGGTCAGTGCTGCCGTCCGACAGTCGGAACAGCAGCCGGTACCGATACAACCCGTCGCACCACGCCCGCTGCCGCCGTCTCAGCTCCCAGACACCGGCCCTCCGCCGGGCATGCCCGGAACGCCTGGCACACCTCCCACGATCATTCCTGGAGCGCCAGGCCCCGGTGGTGTCCCAGGGCCGCCCATTATCATTCCCGGCACACCCCCCGGCACTCCTTAATCCCGGCTGGAACCGCAGTGGAGGACCGAGGTCCGCTCTCCGGTCCTCCTTAGGGTTTTGGAAGTGCAATGAAACGACCTTAACGCGTCCTCCGAACCCTCATGCTTGAAAGCTCTTGTAGTACCCTAATCCGGAAGCCGAGAGCTGGAAGCCCATTCATGCCCACACTGATCGCTCAACCCACAAGAATCCAAGCCGCAGGCAACAAGCCCAAACTCATTGACGAATACGTCGGCCGGATTAATTCAAAGACCTCGACCACCAGCGTTGCCCACATGCGCAGCCCGCAAGGCTGGCTCGAGCCCGGCCAGACTCCCGAGTTTGATGAATTCACGATCGTGCTGAAAGGCCTACTGCGCGTAGAACATAGAACTCCGGTTGGAACAATCGGCTCCCTCGACGTCGCTGCCGGACAAGGTGTCATCGCCCACGCCGGAGAGTGGGTCCGCTACTCCACCCCGCAAGAAGGGGGCGCCGAATACATCGCCGTCTGCCTGCCCGCGTTCTCCATGGAAACGGTCCACCGGGACGCATAGGCGACCTCTGCGATTCAACTCGTGTTCTCCTCCCACCGGAGCGGTCCGATTTGCTGATTTCTCCTATTCTCCGCTCGCGTAGAATCCGGCGCGGGCCCTTACGTGCAACATCAAGAGTCTCTTCGGCAGCCGCAGCTTTACGCTGATTTTGTGCCACTTTCCGTCGCGAACCGTCGACTGCGGCTCATACGCCAGCACATACTGGTGTCGCAGGCGGGTGCCGATGTTCCGGGCCACGGTCGGAAGTTCATTCGGATTCGTCAAGGTAAAAGCATCCCCGCCCGACAGTTCGGTAATCGTGCGAAGCAGTTCCGGGCCCCTCAATTCTTCCTCTGTGCTCACGTAACGTTCGTAGATGCCAACCGCGTAGATGGTGACGTCCGCCTCTTTGATGGCCGACTTCACGTCCCTTTCCGAGTAGCGGCTGTGGTTGTCTCCGCCATCGGAGAGGACTAGCAACGCCTTGCGCGCATACCTGGCGCTCCGTAGCTTGTCGATGCCCATGTAGATCGCATCCAGCAGAGACGTTTTGCCCTGTGAGCGGGCCTTCAACAAATCGTTTTCAACGGTCTCAGGATGAGTGGTGAAGTCCGTCGTGAGATGGGGCGTGTCGGCGAAGGTGATCATGAAAAACTCGTCCTGCGGATTGGCCGCCTCGCAGAACTGGGCGACCGCCTCGCGCGCCCGGTCAAGTTTGTAAGACATGCTGCCGCTGGTATCGACGATAATCCCGACCGACACAGGGCTGTCCTCGCTGGACAAGTGCTTGATCTGCTGCGCCTTCTTGTTCTCAAATAGCTGAAAATTCTCCGCATTCGAGGCCCAGCACCGGCCGGTTCAAGCCGTCCGTAATGCTTACAGGAACCAGCACGAGATTGGCACTGGTCCGGATCAGGGCACCGCCCGCAAAGCCGCCCGCTCTTGCAGAAGGATACCCGGTCGTCGCCACGTCCACCGTCTTCTCTCGCCGCGTGATGTGTACATCGTCAATCGCGGTCTGGGCAAAGGCTCCAGCGGATACCAGGGTTAGGAGGCAAAATAGAGTGGCGCGGAAGGAAACAGCTAGCACCGAGGGAAACATAGCCGGCACCGCCCAAGCAACGATTCGACAACCAGAACAACGTGCATTAGGCGTGCTGGTTGCAATTGCCGTTGTAGGACGAATCCAGTAGGGGAACCGGGAAATAACTGGAGAGAAAGCGCACGCGGATATTGAGTTTGGCTAGGAGCTAAGCACCAAGAGCTAAGAGCTTGCTTACTCCCACTCAATCGTCCCCGGCGGCTTCGAAGTGATATCGTACACCACGCGGTTCACGCCCTTCACTTCATTCACAATCCGCGTGGAGATCGTCTTGAGCACTTCGTGCGGGAGCGGCACCCAGTCGGCGGTCATGCCGTCTTCCGAACTGACCGCGCGGATGGCGCAGGTGTAGGCGTAGGTCCGCATGTCGCCCATCACGCCCACCGACATGACCGGCAGCAGCACAGCAAACGATTGCCAGACCTTGGTGTAAAGTCCGGCCTCTTTGATTTCGCTGACCACGATGTCATCACACTCGCGCAGCAGGGCCAACCGCTGAGGCGTAACTTCTCCCAGTACGCGCACCGCAAGACCCGGACCAGGGAACGGCTGCCGCTGCAGAATCTCCTCCGGCATGCCCAGATCACGGCCGATCTTGCGCACTTCATCCTTGAATAAATCTTTAAGCGGCTCGATCAGCTTGAGCTTCATCTTCTCCGGCAGGCCCCCGACGTTGTGATGCGACTTGATGACCTGCGACGGTCCGCGCACCGACCGCGACTCAATTACGTCGGGATACAGCGTGCCCTGCACCAGCCACTTAACTTTGCCCTCGTTCTTCTCGATGCGGAGGGCCTCTTTCTCGAACACCTTGATAAACTCATTTCCGATGATCTTGCGCTTCTTTTCAGGATCGCTGACGCCCGCGAGCTTCTTCATGAACCGGTCGGTCGCATCCACTGCATCTAGGTTCAGCTTCAGTTTGTCGCGCAATACCTTCTGCACCTTCTCGAACTCGTTCTTGCGCAGCACGCCGTTGTTGACGAAGACGCACGTAAGCCGCGACCTGCCTTTCGCGTCGCGCAAGGCACGATCGACCAAGACAGCTGCGACTGAAGAATCCACTCCGCCCGATAGCGCGCAGATGGCGCGTCCGCTCCCCACCTGCTGTTTCACCTGCTCGACTGTCGAATCGATGAAGCGCTGCGGAGTCCACGTAGGCTTCGCGCCGCAGATTTCGAAGATGAAATTCCTCAGCATCTGCGTGCCTTGCGGCGTGTGGTGCACCTCGGGATGGAACTGCACCGCGTACCATTTTTTCGCCGTGTTCTGAATGCCGGCCACCGCGTAGTGCGTCTTGGCCATCAACTCGAAACCGGGAGGCAGTTCGAGCGCCTCATCCCCATGCGACATCCAGACGGCCAACTTCTTGGCCATTCCTTGGAACAGGACCGAGGCCGAAACTATGTCGACCTCGGCGTGGCCGTACTCGCGCTTGTCGGCCGGGCGCACCTTGCCGCCCAGCGTGTGCACCATGAACTGCAACCCATAGCAGATTCCGAGCACGGGGATGCCCAGCTCGAACACCCGCGCGTCAGCAGGCGGTGCGTCTTTGTCATACACAGACCACGGCGCGCCCGACAGAATGATCCCCACGGGCGCATAGCTCTTGACCTCTTCGAGCTTGGCCGTGCAGGGTAGCACTATGGAGAACACATTCTGTTCGCGGATGCGACGTGCGATAAGTTGGGTATACTGCGCGCCAAAGTCGAGAATTACGACCGACTGGCCGAGTGAAATTTGATTGTGCGGGGATTGGGTTGCCACAAATGAGTTTCTCAAATTCGGGCAGAGAGTGTAAAGCAGGCGACTCTCTTTGGAAGGTAACTGACGTTCACTGCACTTCGTAACGCTCTGGATTCGGCCCGTCCCACGCCATGCTCTCTCTCAAAGAGTTTTTTAACACCCCACGCCTGATTACAACATCTATCCTCAACACGGCTTCGTCGGGCAAGTGAAGGGTAATCCTGCCAGCTTCCCCAGCTAGATGTTGCCGGTTCCGATCACGAGTCGGCCAATTCCCGATGAGTGTTATGGCCTTACAACAGTTAGACATCCCACCTTTCGCGTGATGCAAAAAAGGCCGCCCAGACATCGGGCGGCATGCCTTCGCAAGATTTGCTTGTTGCCTGGTGTTCTCGACACCGATTGACCATTGGCAGGCAACCGGTTCTTTTGATAACCGTGCTCTATTTCGCGGCGATTAAAATCGGCACGCTCTGGATGAGTGCAGGAGCCTCAGCGATAACCGTCCGTTCTGTTTTGGGTGCAGGGAACGTCAGAATCAAGTCTGCAGTGGGCAAGTGCAGGGCGCGAATGCTATATTTCCCTCCGCTGCACTCGGCAACCAGCATGCTCCTTTCACCAACACGAGGACCTAGCGGTCTAGGGGCCAAGATCGTCTTTTTCTTGCCAGCTCCGGCAAACGTAACGCTGTAAAGGGCATATCCGCGATTCGCAAGTAATGAAACTGACAAGGTGTAGTCCCCCGGTGGCAGAACTGTGCCCACCCACTTCGCCGTGAAGGGCAATGTGAAGTGGGCGTCTTTAACCATCAGCTGCGCATTCGCCGTGCCCACGAAGATGCAAGCCAACGCAAGGGCGGCGATCGTCAATACAACATTTCGATGTGCTTTCATGGCGAATCTCCCATCAATTCGAATCAGATTTCGCGGGGTCCCTGGGTTTGCCCGAAGGGTCACGCGATGTGGCGACTCTGGCGCAGGCGGGCATGGAATCTCAATGGACAACAGATTCCTGCGGGATGAAACGATTGTCCCTTCCTAACTATTTGAAGGAAAAGGCTCTGACGAGGGAAATCCCTAAGCGCAGCAATTCGAAATCGATTTATCTCGTGGTATAGTTCCCCGTAAGCCCGAGGAGTTCTCCGATGGGCGACGAACCCCCACTCACACACGACAGTGCCGTTACCAGCCCAAGGAACGGACATCTGCATTTCGGGACTTTCGAAGTAGACCTCCGCGCGGGTGAACTGCGCAAAGGCGGCGTCAAGATCAAGCTCCACGGCCAGCCGTTTGAAGTGCTGGCGATGTTGCTGGAGCGGCCAGGGGAAGTGGTCACTCGCGAAGAGTTGCAGCAGAGGCTCTGGGTCTCAGACACGTTTGTAGATTTCGAACACGGACTCAACAAAGCCATCAACAAACTGCGCGAGGCGCTGGGCGATGATGCGGACAATCCTCGCTATATTGAGACGCTGCCACGGCGCGGGTATCGCTTTGTGGGCCCGATCGCGCTGCCGGTCCACGTCCAAGTCACCGTCGGGGTCACCGAAGAGAAGAGAACAGGGGAGCCCTCGCCGAAGACGAGGAGGCGGAAACTGTGGGCAGCGGGGTTGGGGAGCGCTGTTCTGTGCACATTGATTGTCGTGGGTTTCCTCTGGCTCAGATCCCCATTGCCGCCTCCCCGGGTGCTGAGCTACAGACAGTTGACTACGGACCGTCAGATGAAGGGCGAAAGCTGCGGGGGGGTGTGGACTTCCAAAGTGGTCACTGACGGCGCGCGCGTCTTCTTCTCCGAGAGGGACTCCGGCGTCATGCAAGTCTCTACAAACGGTGGCGAGGTCGCCAAGGTCTCCAACCCCCTTGCGTGCTTCGTCATCTTTGATATTTCTCCGGACAAAACAGAATTGTTAGGGGCTCCGGTGACAAGTCTAGCTGGACCAGACCAACCCCTCTGGATCCTGTCCATCGTGAGCGGGTTAGCGCATCGAGTGGGTAGTCTGAATGGCAAGGTCGCAGCTTGGTCTCCAGATGGGCAAAGAATCGCGTACGCGACCGCCAGCCATTGGGAGGATCCCAACGAGCTGTACATTGCGGCCAAGGATGGGAGCGACGCGCGAAAACTCGCTCGAATTAGCGCGTGGGTTTCGGATGTCCGTTGGTCATCCGATGGAAAAGTCGTGCGAATGGGTGTTTCGGGTAGTTCTGGCTTCGTGTGGGAGGTGTCCAGCGATGGAACCAATCTGCACCCGGTGCACCCGACGAACCTGCTTCCGGAAGGGAATTCGTTTATAGGGTGGATCAATTGGACTCCCGATGACAGGTATTTGGTTTTCGAGGCGGGGAAGCCAATGTCACCTGTAGGGATTATTTGGGCTCTCCGTGAAGCACGATCAGCCTTCCACAAGAAAACCAGCGCTCCGGTCCAGCTCACCTCCGGCGCAATGAACTTTTGGAGTCCGGATCTCAGCCCGGATGGCAAGCAAATCTTCGCCATAGGCGGTCGACTACAGGGAGAGTTGATCCGCTATGACCTGAAGTTGCGGAGGCTTGAGCCCTATCTCTCCGGGATTTCTGCGGAACAGCTGGACTTCTCCAGGGATGGGAAATGGGTCACATACGTGACGTTTCCGGAAGGCATCCTTTGGCGAAGCCGAGTGGACGGCAGCGAACGGATGCAGCTGACCACTCCTCCTCTCCACGCGGTCGTGCCCTGCTGGTCTCCCGACGGCACACGTATCGCCTTTGCCGGATTTCTCCCAGGAGCGCCCGGACCGCCTTTGAAGGTCTATGTGGTTTCGGCACAAGGTGGCAAACCGGCAACGGTTGCAGAAGGCCAAAACGGCGACATCGCAACGGATCCCACTTGGACCCCGGATGGCAATTCTCTGATCTTTGGCGGAAACATCTGGTCTACCCAGACGAAGATCTCCTCTGTTGACCTGCGAACGGGCCGCGTTTCGATTATCGCGGGATCAGAAGGTTTGTATGGCTCGCGCATTTCCCCTAACGGTCGATTCATCGTCGCCGCCGCTGCGGGAAGCAATAAAGTGTTGTTGTTCGACCAGCAGACACAGAAATGGTCTGAATTGGTAAACAGCAAGATTCTTGGTTTTGGTGGTTTTGGATGGGGAAAGTGGTCAAGCGATAACAGATATGTGTACTTCTCAAGCACCTTCACGTCGCCCCCTCAGCGGCATTTTCTATATCGCGTTGACATTGCTGACCGCAAAATCGAGCGCGTGGCAAATGTGGAGGTTCCGGAAGGGACGATTGGAATCTTCGGCCCTTGGATGGGCACGGCTCCCGATGGATCTCCGCTCCTGCTCCGCGATTTGAGCATCCAGGAAATCTATGCTCTCTACCTGGACCTGCCTTAGAACTCCGAAACTGTTTGGCGTCCTGCCGCAGCACAGTTCCTGATCCTGATCTTACCTATGGCGCTTCCCGCGCCTCATGCCTTTTCGAAACGCCCCAGAGTGGGCTCGAACAAAGCCAAAGAAAGCAGCACCAAACGGCTGCAAAGGGGAAGGCGATCACTACCGCTATTTCACTCATCATCCCGCAAAAAGGCGAAGGAAAAGCGCGTGCTTGTGTAAAGGCCTGGTTACGTCAGTTGAGCATCACGAGCGGAGCTTGAGCCAAGGAGAGACTTGTGAAAAACAGCCGCGTAAAGGATGGACACGGGACAACCCACAGCAATACTGAAGATCATGCCTTTCCACTTATTGACGGCTCCCCCAGCCACATCTGCCGATACGCAACTCAACAAGGTAGGGGGCAAGAGCCCTCAAATATGCCCTATTGACAGTGCATTCACTCGGTGCGAGACTGCCCTCGCTGGCCGCGAAACTGGGCCACAGAATCGCAGAATCCCGGCTATGAGTACCTCCACCGTTGATCGGGAGTCTTTCCAGAAGGCGTTGGCCAGCGCATTTGCGATACAGCAGCGTCTGACGGATGGCGAGTCGCTCTCTACCCATTGTTGCGACGAAACCGAAGCCGCCACCGAGGTTTCAATTCCCACGCCAGGGAATGCTCTACCGTCGGCCGCCGATATTTTGGATACGTGCTTTCCGTCATTCCGGGTTTGCCAACCCGAAGTGGAGACTGCCCGACTCTGGCCTCGGGACCTGTGGACGCCAGCGCTCATTCTATTGATTGCTCTGGCGCTGCTGCTGGGCTGGATGATCGGCCGACATTCGTCGCGGAGGTTTGCAGACACAAAAGGACCGCCTCTAGTCAGCGCAAAGCCGGATGCTGCTTCCGCGCAACCCGAGGAGAATCGGCAAGCCGCCCCGAGCCCTCCGCCTCCAATCCCCCGAAAGGCCAGAAGCCGCGAAGCGCCCTCCGACAGTTTGATAGTTTATCAGGACGGAAAAGTCATCTTCCGGCTGAACCCGTCGGAAAAGGTGGGAGAGACCATTCCAGATCCCTTTCAGGCCCCAGGCGAGCCGTCCGCCCCGGATCCAGCACTGGGTCCTCCGGGAAAAGCAAACATGCGACTACTCCAGCGGGTTGAACCAGAGTATCCAGAGCTGGCAAGGCAACAACACATTCAAGGTCCGGTCGTCTTGCAAGCCAACGTGGGCAGGGATGGCGCGGTGCAGCAACTTACCGTGATTAGCGGCAACTCGATGCTGGCAACCGCAGCATCGGATGCGGTTCGCCAGTGGCGTTTCAAACCTCTTGTGCAAAACAGCCGCGCGGTGCAGTTTCAAACCCGAATCAAGGTGAATTTCGTGCTGCCTTGAAACAGGTCTGGTTCGTCGAACGGACTCATCGCCAATGACCGCGGCAGACACTTAACTGTTGCAAAATCACTCATTATTGATGAGGACACCATGATTGAAGACCTATATAACCTGATCGGGGGACGTAGCACTATCGAGGCTGCTACGCAACTCTTCTACGAGAAAATCTTGCAGGATGATAGCTTGCGCCATTTCTTTGAACGAGTTGACATCGCGCACCTCCGGTCCCGGCAGGCTATGTTGATTTCCATGCTCCTCGGGGGGCGAGTGTATACAGGGAAAAATATTCGTGACGCCCATGCTCGGTCCAGAGATCACGGTCTGAACGATGCGCACTTCGACCTGTTCCTCCAACACTTTCGCGCAGCCCTTGAAGAAGTCGGAGTCGAGCCGGAGAACGCCGAGAAAGTCATCAAGCGTCTGGAAAGCAAGCGAGGAACCGTACTGGACACATGAGATTGCTCTTCATCAAGAACAAGAACGATTTCTCGGCGGCAACCCCATCCGAACCCCCTATCGTCGACAACTTATTCGTCAACTGACGTAATATCTCTATTACACTCGACCTCTCGTTTCCTCAATTCAGCGGGCCAGTTCGTTAGCAAGGTAGTGGTCGTGGTCTTGGCGCGATCACCGGTGAGCACGGCGAAACGCTGGCCGTCGGGCGCTGACGTCGTACAAAAGCAGGGTGCGGCCGGGAAGGTAGGGGAAGTCCAGTTGGAACATGGGGTGGATGGACTCGACGCTGAAGGATGGCTGGGTGTAAATCTGCGCGGACATTAGTTTAGACGGTTGCCCATGTTTACGTAGAACAATTCCTTGCCTCCAAAGCGCGGCAGCCCAGAACGACAAGTTGGTTTCCGGTAGGTTCAAAGCACTTGCGATCGCCGCACCTGCGGATGTGGCTGAGCGCGACTCTTTGTCAACCCGATCGCGTCATCGGTGCTCAGCTATTTACGGGGCGCATCGTCTTGATGAAGCTGGGAGTGCTGCGCAACAATGTCGGCGGGAGCAAGATTCTCTGTGGGCAAGTCACGCAAGCGAAACAATTCTCCGTTGGCGGGATTAAACTCAAACTGCGTAATGTTGCGCGAGTAGGCATTCACGACGTACAGGAACCCACCAGAATCAAAGGCCATTGATATGGGTCCGTCGACGGATGGAAATGGTGAACCGGCAATGGATTGCAGCGAGCCGGTTTCATCATCGATGTGGAATACGCTGATGTTGCCAGAGGTGAAATTGCCAACGAAGAGGTATCGCCCGTAAGAATCTATTGTCGCGGAGACCGGATTGGTCCCTCCTGAATCGAACGGTGAGCCTTTTATTTCTGTCAGTGAGCCCGTGGCTGGTTCCACGGCGAAAACTGAAATTGTGCATCCAGTTCCCTGAACATGCGCAAACGTCCCGGAGCAGGCGGCGTTCTTATCCAAATATGGGTTCACTCCGTGATTCACAACATACGTAAAGCGATCGCGAGGGTCGATCACCACCGCTCGCGGTCTCAATCCCGTTCTAAATGGTGAACCAGGGACAGGGCGGAGATGCCCGAGATCATCGATGGCAAAACCTGAAATTGTTGCGTCATCTTGATTGCTGACATAGAGGAAGCGTCCAGATCGGCTGACGGTTACGTAGAAAGGGTGCCTGCCGACCGGGATGGCGGGGCCAAAGCGTGAGAGTCTGCCATCTTCGGCGCGAGCGTAGACATATAGATCATTGGAGATCACATTTACGACATAGAGGAACTTCCCTGATGGGTGCATCGCGAGAGCCACTGGGCCGGAACCAGCAGGGACGGGAGAGCCTTGCAATTCGGATAGCGCACCATTGATCTGATCGATGGCAAAGCCAGAAACGTTACATCCATTCCCACAAGCCCCATCCGCCCGGCCACGGTTGGCTACGTAAAGGAACTCTTGATCTGGGGATATGAGAGCCTGATACGGGTGCTCGCCCGACTTAATCGAAGGTGCATTCAGGGGCTCCAGAAGACCCGTCGATGCATTCACTAAATGGCCGGAAATCATGTTTCCGCTGTAATCGACCACATAGACGAAGCGCCGGGCAAATACATTGCCAGGATGGACCGCTTGCAGACCCGGCCCAACCCGATTTGCTTTTGTCGGCAGCAGAAACCCCAGCCCCGCAAGCAAGGCCATGGCAACAATGACGAGAGCCCATTTCAGCTTACGCGTGCCCTCAACTCGTACTACCGAATGTTCCCAATCTTTGTCGCTAGCGGCCAGTTCACGTTTGTCTGGGATCTCTGTTGGTCCGCCCGAGCTCTGCTGATAAAGAGTGGGTGGCGGCTCGAAAGGAAATGTTTGAACGGGGGCAATGAATCGGTACCCCGCACTCTGAACGGTCGCGATGTATTTTGGATTGTCCGAGGAGTCGTTCAGGGCAGCACGCAACTTTGTCACTGCCACCGTGAGGCCTTTCTCGAAGTCTACAAAGACACCCTCAACCCACAACAGCTTATGCAGCTCGTTCCGCGTAACGACCTCTCCGGGATGGGCCAAGAGAGCGATTAGCAGTTGCAGAGGCTTTGGTTCCAGTTTTAGGCGAAGTCCAAGTTTGCGGAGCTCATTTCGTTCCAGGTCAACCTCGTAGACACCAAAACGACAGATCCGAACGGCGGGACGGGCGGTTGGGCCGATGTTCACAGGGCAAAAAGCATATCCTATTCGCGACCTGAGGCTACAACGTTTTTCTGGCGGTCAATGACAACTCTTCCAAAATCAGCAACTTAGCCCTTAGCACCAAAAATTAGCACAGCTTAGCTTGATTTGGGAAACGCTCGACTGCAATCTCCGTCAATCGAGCGGGAAATCCGGTCAAGGGATTCGAACATAGTAAAACAGAAAGGTCCGTGAAAATGAAATCAAGCACTCTGCGACGCAAAATCACCAGATTGGGATTCATGGCTCTGTTTTTGACGGCGCTGCTCGCCGCAGCAGCGCCCAAAACGACCAACACGAACGTGACTGTAACTCTGCGCGATTACGCTTCGGACGGTGTTACCCAGTTACTGTTGCGCAGCGATGACTACAATGCATCGGGTCAGGCGAGTTATGGCAGCTTCATCGATTCGACCGGCGAACTCGAACTGCTTCTTGCGAGCCCGCGGTCGGTTTGGATTACAGCGAACGATCCCGTCGGCTCGGAGCCCGCGGGCCCGCCAGCTGGCTATTACTCGAGTGATACCTCCGTGCGCAGCGACTGTTTTGACCAGAACGGCAACATCGTGCCTCTGGCAAATGTCCTGACTTCGAGCGGCAACTGCAAACTGGGGCTCACGTTTCTATCTGGAAGCACCGTCTACAAGCTATTGATGAGTCCATTCCCATTCAGCGGAGCGGGAGATGGAGTACCCATCTGTCCTTCAGCGGGATGCCCTGCGACCGGGCTGGCTACGGTCACCTGCAATAAGGTGAGCAACAGCAAATGTGTAAGCTGGACGATTGTGCCGAATACCAGTTCCGGCAACGCAAGTATGGCCAATCTGTACACGGAGGGCAGCAGTCGGAAGGAGACCACCTGGACATTTGTCGGTCAGTACTACAATACGTTTCGCATCGACGTGACTAATCCCTGATGGAGTGGGTGCCGTTGTCCCGGAGTGCGTCATGGAATGGGCGACCGCGAGCGAACTGGTTGTGAGATGACTTGCACGCGTGATGCGTCCGATTGAGCGCAACTGGTCGAGGTCTTCCGTATCCTTAAATTCCAGAAAACGCGTAACGCAAAGCTCAATCGGGTCGAGGCGTGACGCACGTATGGCCGGGATCATGCCGCTGTATTCCAAGACCGCCCAACATGTGAAGTGTTCGTTGACCGCTCCATAGTCCCAGGCCCTCTCAACCGCGTAAGGGTGTACCAGAAGTTCACGAAGCCGGCCCGCAAGAAATCCGTCTGTGATGCGCTGGAGTTCCCTGTCCACAAGAGCCGACACATCCTTCACATCCATCATGCTTCACCGTGCGCGATAGGACCGGATACATCGCTCAAGATCACTTCGTCACGGTCAATCGTAGTCTGGACTGGCGGCGCCACGATGGCCGGTGGCGTCGGTGGCGCAGGTGGCAACGGCCTGAGCAAGACCTCTGGAGTCTCCGCGATACACACATATCCCGCGAGCCTTGCCATGTACAGCCAGTCGGCGACCGCGAAATACGCCACGGTCATAAATGCCATTCCCAACACCAGGAGTCGCCACGGCACGACGCCCGCAAAGCCCAGCGGCATGGAGACAGCCACGCCAGCTCCCACAAACGCGACCGAGTGAGCCAGTCCCGTCCAGGTGCTGACCGCGAATACGGCCCCAGTCCGCTCGCGGCAGAAAGTCACCGCCGCAGAAATCGCGCCCACCGCGTCTTCACCGTCGCGCACCGCAAACATGCCCGCCAGCGACAACATCCAGTTCAGTGCCCACCACACCCAGCAGACCAGCGCCGCCAGAGGCAGAAAGAGAAAGAAAGCGAGCCCTGGCTGGGGATTGGTATCCGGCGAAGCGAATCCTGCCAGAATCGACGCCCCTGCCAACCCGAATACGGCGGCCACAGAGACCGCAGCCCGCAAGAAGTTGAGGCGAAGCAACGCCGGCAAGCATGCGCTAGCGTTGTCAGTAGCAACGCTGCCAGTAACGTCTCTGCGGAAGTAATCCAGCAACCCGCGCACCGTGGCGATCCGGCCTACGGACGCCGCCACAATCCAGAGCAATCCCAACATCGTCGTCGCGAACAGACCGGAGATTACGACCCGGTTCAAGCTCCCGCGCAGAATATGAGCAATCGCCTCTCCGACCAGGTAAGGATGCCGCGTCCGCAGAAAAAGCAACTCGCCGTTGGTTACAGGAAGAGTGCTGAGGTATTCAAAGAGGCCGAAGACGAGTAAAGCCGCCGCAGTCGCGCCCGCAGTCCAGCGCCACATAATCTCCGCCAGCGTGAACGACGGCCGCCGGAACGCGGCGCGAAACCCTTCAGCGGTAGGGGAAATGGCCATGCCTAGTCAGGATAACTCATTCCGAATCACCCAACCCCGTTGCCTCCCAATTCCTATTCGATGTCATCCTGAGCGCAACAAAGGCTCCACGGAGTGGAGCCTTTGCGGAGTCGAAGGATCCCGACCCTGCACCTCAAACCCGAAACTATTCACGGAACCTTTCGTGTAATGAAAGCACGACGCAAGACAAATCACTTCACCACGATATTCACCAGCTTGCCCGGAACATAGATCTTCTTCACCACCTGCTTGCCGGCGATCGCACCCCGCACCTTCTCGTCGGCGAGCGTACGCTCGAGCACCGTCTCTTCGCTGGAGTCCGCAGGAACGACAACGCGGCCGCGCAGCTTGCCGTTGACCTGAACAGGAATCTCAAGCTCTTCTTCTTTGGCCAACTCCGCGTCGAACTTCGGCCACGCCGCCTTGAGCAGGTTCCCCTTTTCGCCAAGCATCTCCCACAGTTCGTGCGCGAGGTACGGCGCGAAGGGAGCGAGCAACAATACAAGACTCCGCTGCACGTCCGCCAGAAACGCAGCTGGAATCTCATTGCGGCCAATCGCCTCCTCTGAAGCGTACAGTACGTTGACCAACTCCATGATGGCCGAGATGCACGTATTAAAGTGCCAGCGCCCCTGGAAGTCGTCGCTCACGCGCTTGATCGTCTGGTGCAACTTGCGCTGGATCGCCCGCGCTGCCGGCGGCAACTCAGTCGGCACCGGCTTACGCCAGTCGGGATGATCCGGCCGTGCATTGCGCATGACGAACCGGTACACGCGCCCCAGGAACCGCTGGATGCCTTCAATCCCCGAATCCTGCCAGTCGAGATCGCGATCCGGCGGCGCGGCAAACAAACTGTAGAGACGCGCCGCATCGGCCCCGTAGCGCGCCACCATCACGTCGGGTGACACCACGTTGCCCAGGCTCTTCGACATCTTCGCGCCGTCTTTGATCACCATGCCCTGCGTGAACAAACGATCGGCAGGTTCGTCGTTCGTAATCATCCCCAAGTCGCGCATGAATTTGGTCCAGAAGCGCGAGTAAATCAAGTGCAAGATGGCATGCTCAACGCCGCCAATGTACTGATCAATCGCGAACCAATATTGCGCAATCTTTCCGTCGAACGGCGCGCGATCATTGTGCGCATCGGTGTAGCGGTAGAAATACCACGACGAATCGACGAACGTGTCCATCGTGTCGGTCTCACGCCGCGCCGGGCCGCCGCACTTCGGGCACGTCGCATTGACGAACTCCGGCACTCGGCTCAACGGCGATCCGCCGGTCAGCGTGATGTCGACATTCTCGGGCAAGATCACCGGCAAATCTTTTTCCGGTACCGGCACAATCCCGTCCTTCTCGCAATACAACATCGGAATCGGCGTTCCCCAATACCGCTGCCGCGAGATACCCCAATCCTTCAGGCGATATGTGACGGTGGCCTTGCCGAACTTATTCTCCTCGGCGTAGGCGGACATCTTTCGGATCGCGTCGTCGCACGAAAGAGTGTTGTACCGCCCCGAGTTGATGAGCATGCCCTCGTGCCCAACGAACGGAAGCTGCGGTTCGGCGACAGTGTCATCCGGATCACCCGACATCGGCAAAATGACGATGCGAATCTCAAGGCCGTACTTCTTGGCGAACTCGTAGTCGCGCTCGTCGTGCGCCGGCACGCTCATAATGGCGCCCGTGCCGTAGTCCATCAAAATGTAGTTCGCGACCCACACCGGCACCCGCTCGCTGTTGAACGGATTGATGGCATAGCGCCCAGTGAAGACGCCATGCTTTTCGATCTCGCCGATATCGCCTTTTTCCCGAGCCTTGCGCTGCTCGGCGATGAGTTGATCGACTTTCGCGCGCAACTCAGGATTCGCCGCCGCCAAATCCTTAACGATCGGATGCTCCGGTGCCAACTGCACTGAAGTCGCGCCGAAAATCGTGTCCACACGCGTCGTAAAGACAGGGATCGTCGATCCCGCCGGACCGAACCCGGTATGGTTTTCCGCATAGTCGAGTTTGAAATCCACCAGCGTGCCCTCGCTGCGCCCAATCCAGTTGCGCTGCATGGTGCGGACTTTTTCCGGCCAGCCTTCCAACTTGTCGAGCCCTGCTAACAATTCGTCGGCATACTTCGTCGTGCGTACGAACCACTGCTCCAACTCGCGCTGCTCGACCAAAGTATCTTCATGCCGCCAGCAGCAGCCGTTCACCACCTGCTCATTTGCGAGCACGGTCGCGCACTTCGGGCACCAGTTCACCTTGCTCTTCTTGCGATAAGCCAGCCCCTTCTCAAAGAGTTTGAGAAAGAACCACTGGTTCCACCGGTAGTATTCCGGCAGACAAGTCGTGACTTCGCGCACCCAGTCGTACGCAAACCCGAGGCGCTTCATCTGCGCCTTCATGTTGGCGATATTGCGCAGCGTCCACTCGCGCGGCGGCGTGTTGTTCTGAATGGCTGCGTTCTCGGCGGGCAAGCCAAACGAATCCCATCCCATGGGATGGAGCACGTTGTACTCATTCATCCACATGTAGCGCGCTAATGCGTCGCCGATGGCGTAGTTGCGCACGTGCCCCATGTGCAGCGCGCCCGAGGGATACGGCAACATCTCGAGAACGTAATATTTCTTCTTAGTCGAATCGGGTTCAGCCGCGTACAGCGCGGCATCCTGCTGCCAGCGCTCGAACCATTTCGTCTCGACGCGCTGCGCGTCGTAGCGTTCGTCGTTGGGACGGTCCGCGGGAACTCCAGGTGCAGAGCCGCTAGTCACACCGTTGACAGTTTTTTCTCCGATAGCCATAGACAGGAAGGCACCAGTAAATAGTCCTCTATTTTACACGTCGCGCAGCAAACTCTGGAGCGTAGCCTCTGTAGCGACCGAGGGTTTCCTTCGTGAACCTTAGCGCCCTTCGTGGTTAAGACTTTGCTACGTCCTGCCACAGTTCCACACCCACACCTCACCCAACACAATTCACCAGAGTCCCAATCGGAGGAATCGTAATCCGGATCTCGTCCCCCGCCTTCAACGTAAACGAATCCGGAGGCACGACCCCAGTCCCAGTCAGAAGAAAGCACCCGTTCGGAAAACTGTTATTGCGATACAGATACTCGACCAATTCCTCCGGCCTCCGCTTCATTTCCTGGAGAGTAGTGGCCCCGGAAAACGCCACGGCACCACCCCGTCGAATCTCCAGCGCAATTTCCGTGGCAGCCGGCAGCGGCTCATCCGCAATCAACAGGCAGGGCCCAAGCGCGCAACTGCGGTCATACACTTTGGCCTGCGGAAGATACAAAGGATTCTCGCCTTCAATGTCCCGCGAACTCATGTCGTTCCCAATGGTGTAGCCCTCGATCTTGCCGCCCGGGGACACAAACAGCGTCAACTCCGGTTCCGGCACCGACCACGAAGCATCGTCACGGATCGCCACCTTCGCCTCCGGTCCCACCACCCGATGCGGCGCCGATTTGAAGAACAACTCAGGCCGCGTCGCATGATAGACGCGGTCGTAGAAGTCTCCCCCACCCGCGGTTTTCGCTTCCTCCATCCGCGCATCGCGGCTGCGGTAATACGTCACGCCCGCCGCCCACACCTCCTGGCTCCCAATGGGTGGAAGTAGATCCTGCGCCGCTGCCGCATCTGCAGGCTTGCCCTCAGCAATCAAATGTTCGAGACAATCCCGCAGATCTTCGCGCGCAACCAGGTCGTCCCAGGAAGGTGCATTCAAGGTGTAATAGCGACCAGTCTGTTCGGCCACAAAGCCATGACGGGAACGGTAGAGCTTCATGCAGAAGAGTATCGGGCCACGGCGTCGTTGCTGGCAACGTCTTCTACTCTTGGCGCAAACTATGGCTCGGCCACCAGCTTTTTCAAAGCATCGACATTCCTCCGGTCGTCTCCCGGCTTCTCGATCGGCGTTTCCGCGATGAACGCGGCATGAGCCAGGCGAAGATCGTTGAGCAGCACACGGAAAGTTTCCTTACCGATCATTCCCTTCCCGATCTGTTGATGCCGGTCGAGTTTCGATCCTCGTGCGGCTTTGGCGTCATTACAGTGCCAAACCTTGACGTGGTTCAGCCCGATCGTGGCATCGAGACGCTGCAGCGTCAGGTACAGACCGTCTTCGCTCGTGATGTCGTATCCCGCGACATGCGTGTGGCAAGTGTCGATGCACGCTCCCACCGGTACCACACCCCGCAGACGCTCCAAAATCTCTGCCACCTGCTCGAAGCTGCCGCCGAGTGAGAACTCAGAACCTGCCGTGTTCTCGATCAGGATGGTTAGGCCTCCCGTGGCAAGATCAAGCCCCTGAGTTGAGGCAGCGATCGCAGCAGCGGTACCCACGAGCCCCTGCTCGCGATCACTACCGCGAAAGGATCCAGGGTGCAGCACTAGGTACTCCGCGCACAAAGCAAGCGCCCGCTCCGCTTCTCCGCGAAACGCTTCCATCGACTTCTGCAGAAAGTATTCATTCGAGCTGGCGAGGTTCACCAGATAATTCGTGTGAATCACCAGCGGCTTCAGGTCGTACTTCGCCCGCAACCGGTTCATCTCGGCGCACTGCAACTCGCCCAACTCATACGGAGCCCACTGGCGCGGGCTCGACGAAAAAATTTGGAATGTGTTGCAGCCCAATCGATAGGCGCGCTCGGCAGCGTTTTGCACCCCTCCGGCCGAAGAGGTGTGAATTCCAATGCGGCGGGACGTCAAGAAACGCGGGCGCTTGGATGGACTCCGCTTGAGAATGTCCTGTTCGCGCGCCATGGAGCGAGGCATGGCAGAAGTATATCGAGCCGCGGTTGCCCAGCGAGCAGTACATTCCGCCCCGCCAGCTCACCTTCCTCGCAATTAATTCATCGTGATGACAGCCCGGAATCGCACCTTCCCGTCTGACACACGGTCATACGCCTTGGCGATTTCATCGAGCTTGTAGGTCTCAGCAACCACCTTCACCTTGCCCTTGGCCGCATAGTCCAGTGCTTCATACAAGTACTCGGGGCCGTTTTGGGCCGACCCCATCAGTCGCACACGCTTGAACATGAGTTCCGGATTGTAGTTCAGCGGCTCGTGACCCACTCCCATGAGAATGATCCGGCCATCAGGACGCATTCCCTTGGCCGCATCGGCGGTCGCAGCCCACGAATTCGAAGTCGCCAGCAGAACGTCCGCTCCTCCGGCGGCGAGCAGTTTCTGACCATCTTCCACCACCTCGTCGGCCCCCAGCTCGCGAATCATCTTCTCTTTGTCTTTCGACTTGGTCACCGCGATCGTCTCAAAGCCCGACGCCTTAGAGTACTGCAGCGCCAGATGTCCGAGTCCTCCAATACCAACCACGGCGACGCGCTCGTGCGGCTTGGGTTCGGCTAGCCGCAGCCCGCTCCACACGGTGTAGCCCGCGCAGAAAATCGGCGCAGCCTGCTCATAGCCGAGCGCGTCAGGAATCAGCATGGTCGCGTCCGCATAGGCGAGCATGTACTCGGCGTGGCTTCCCTGCGTGGAGATACCAGTTGAGATATTGTTCTGGCACAACTCCTTCTTGCCACGCAGGCACCACTCGCACCGCCCGCAGCCTTTTTGAACCCAACCGACGCCGACCCTGTCCCCAACCTTGCGCGTCGTCACGCCCGGCCCGACTTCGACAATCTCTCCTACCGGTTCATGCCCCAGCACGCGCGGAAACTGCAGCGGGAACAAACCGTGGGTCAAATGCACGTCGGTATAACAAAGTCCGCTGGCATAAATTTTCATGACTACCTGATTTGGACCGGCCTTGGGAGTCTCCCACTCTTTCACTTCCCACTTGCCATTCACCGAGGGAACGACTGCTGCTTTCATGAGGAACTCTCCTGGGAAACTGATACTGAATTGTCAATAATCTTTTCGTTGGATGCTCTCCCAACCCGGCGGATTCATTCCACCTGCCCTATTTGCGGTGCGATGCGGCCAACGGTAGACTTAGGAACGAACCATTGTGGGGACAGCCGCCTCGGCTGTCCGTCGAGCGAAGCTCGGCCTTCTTGCGCGCAGCTGCACGAAGCCGCCAAAAAGGTGAACTTATGCTCGTCGTCATGAAGGCCCAGGCCACCGAAGAACAGGTGCGCGCCGTGTGCCAGAAAATCGAAAAACTCGGATACCGAGCCCATTCCATGCCCGGCGCAACCCGCACCGCCATCGGCATCACCGGCAATAAGGGCGAAGTCGAACAGGGAACGCTGGAAGAGATGCCGGGCGTGCAGGAAGTCATCCAGGTCTCGAAGCCCTACAAGCTGGTCAGCCGCGACGTCAAGGAAGACAACACCGTCATCACTTTTCCCGGAACCGCTGCCACCATCGGCGGACCCGGGCTCGCCATCGTCGCAGGACCCTGCGCCATCGAGAATCGCGACCAGGCCTTCACCGTCGCCGAGCGCGTTCACCGCGCCGGAGCACAGTTCTTTCGCGGCGGCGCCTACAAGCCCCGCACCTCTCCCTACTCCTTTCAAGGACTCGGCGAGGAAGGCCTCCGCATCATGGCCGAAATCCGCCAGCAGTTTGGCATGAAGATCATCACCGAGGCTATTGACCACGAATCGCTCGATCTGGTCGAAGAGTACGCCGACGTAATCCAGATCGGCGCCCGCAACATGCAGAACTTTTCTCTACTGAAGCGTGCCGGACGCTCCCGTAAGCCCGTGCTCTTGAAACGAGGCATGTCCGCCACGCTGGAAGAATTCCTGATGGCCGCGGAGTACATTTTGAGCGAAGGCAACTATAACGTCGCGCTCTGCGAACGCGGCGTGCGCACCTTCGCCGATCACACGCGCAACACGCTCGACCTGAGCGTGGTCCCCGCGGTGCAGCGCCTGAGCCATCTCCCGATTCTGGTCGATCCCAGCCACGGTACCGGCAAACGCAACAAAGTGACTCCCCTGTCGCGCGCGGCCGTTGCGGTGGGCGCCGACGGCTTGATGGTGGAAGTGCATCATCAGCCGGATCAAGCAATGTCCGACGGCCCCCAGTCGCTCTTTCCCGACCAGTTCGACACGTTGATGGAGCAAGTGCGCCAGATCGCCGCCGTCGTCGGCAGAACGGTGCCCGCGATCGGGATGCGAGAACCGGTTGCAGCTAGCAAGTAGCCGTCGATCTCCCGGTTAGGATCGTAATATCCATAACGAAGTTAATGTAGCCCTCCGACTATTTTGGCGAGCGGGCATCCCAAATTGAATCCTGCACATTCTTAAGTCTTTAGCCTGCCAACGGTTGAGGAGTCGTAATGGTCGGAAGGATTGCCCTTGCGCTTGTGCTCGTCTGCAACGCCCCTCGACTACGGGCTGCCCAGTCCACTCGCGAGAAAGACGTCCCATCCTGTGCCCAGTCACCTGACGACCCTGCGTATTACCCGGACAACATGGTTCGGCCGAAATATCCGAAGGACGCTCTTCGTAACGGAATGGCAGGGAAGGTCGAGTTGCGCGCAGTGATCACGACCGACTCCAAGACGAAGGATCTCGAAGTCCTCAGCGGTGAATCCGAGTTCTCGCAAAACGCACTAGTGGCGATTCGAAAGTGGCGTTTTCATCGCGAACTGAGAGAGGGCCGGCCAGTTGAAACAACCTACAAGATCCATGTCCGATTCAGCCCAATGTTGCAAGAAGCAAACAGCGATGCAGAGCTTGAATCGCCTCTACCTGAGCGACCGACAATCTCCTCGCTCGCGAAAGGTCGGCCGCAGGACACGGGGCCCGAGATCCACAGCGTGGCCGAGTCGGGTATCGTTGCTCCCAAACAGCTTTATTCGCCTGAACCCGAGTTCTCCGAGAAGGCACGTATCGAAGCTCAGCAAAGTAATGTCGGTATCGATCTTGTGGTCGGCACTGACGGCCTACCCCGGAACCTTCAAATAGCGTGCAGCTCTGCTCCCGACCTGAACGACAATGCGATCGCTGCGGTAAAGCAGTGGAAGTTTGCACCCGCAACAAAGGATGGCAAGCCGGTCCCTGTCGAAATCTTCGTCGAAGTCTCTTTTAGACTCTTTGAACATCACTAGGCACTGGATGCGCCGGTTCTGCTAAGCTTTTCTTCCTAACCGAATCTACCTTGAGAAAGCTCCTCCTCATCGCAGTCCTGATTCCCATCCTCGGCGGGATGGGCTGGTGGTACTTCCGCGAACAGTCCCTGCCGGACTACGGTCCCGCCTATCGCGAGTACGCCTACGTCTCGAACGGCAAGAGCAACACGGTCAGCGTGATCGACCTGCGCACGTTTGCTCTGGCCAAGACCATCCCCGTCGGCAGCGAGCCGACCGGCCTCGCCGCCAACAGCAAGAAGAATGAGATCTACGTCGTCAACAGCGGATCGAACAACGTCAGCGTGATCAACGCCGAGACGAACACCGTGGTCGCGACTATCGGCGTGCACGGGCGTCCCTATTTCATCGACGTCTCCGAAGAAGGCAAACGCGCCTACGTAGCAAACTCAGGCTCGTCGAACGTCAGCGTGATCGATCTCGAAAAGCGGCTGGTAATCGGCAACGTGCGCGTGGGTGCTGCGCCGGGGCTGGCGCGGATTTCCCCGGACGGCTCAACGATCGTCGTCAGTAATCGCGGCGACAACACCGTGTCCCTGATCGACGCAAAGGCCTTGCGCGTGCGCGCGACGTTGCCGGTCTGCCAGCAGCCAGAAGAGATCGCCATCCTGCCAGATTCGAGCAAGGCCTTCGTCGCTTGCGCCGGATCATCGCAAGTCGCCTCGATTGCACTAAAAAACGACGCCGCCAAGAACGGGAACCAAAAAGACGACCGCATCCTCGCGTTGCTCGACGTCGGCCGCACACCAGTGAACCTCACACTCAAGCCCGACGGCGGAGAACTGATCGTCTGCAACTTCGACTCCGACAGCATTTCAATCATCGAGACGGGCAACGACGAAGTCGGCAGCAGCCAGGAGATCGGCAAGCACCCATCCCGCGGCGCGGTCACGCTCGATAACTCGCGTCTCTACGTGACGAACTTCGGGTCGAACAGCGTTGCGGTCTATGACATTGATATGGGCCAGCGCTTGCCGACGTTGACGGTAGGGAGCAGGCCGGACGGCCTCGCGCTTACCCCTGATCAGAACTATCTGCTGGTACTCGACACGCAATCGGGGGACGTGACCGTGATCCAGAAGCGCAAGCCAAAGCGCACATTGGAGACATCGGAGTACTCCCTGCTCACTTTGATTCCAGTAGGCGTCCAGCCCAACGCGATCGTGGTGAAAGCCTTCCTGGCTACCACGGGAACTAAGAAATAGATTCAAAGTATGCAGCACGGGCGGGCGCCCGCGCCCCACGCAACTACACCGCGGCTGGCTTGCCGCAGAACTTGTCGAACGCCGCTTGCAGATCTGCCGCAATGGCCGGCGCTTCCCGTCTCTCAATATCGCTGCGCGGCATCAGATACACAAGCTGACCGTCACGCAGAATCCCGATCGACGGCGAAGAGGGCGGCTGTCCCGTGAAATAACTGCGCGCTCGCTCGGTCGCGTCCTTCTCCTGTCCAGCGAACACCGTGTAGGCGTGGTCCGGCCGGCTAGAATTCTGCATCGCGATGCGGACCGCAGGCCGCATGCGTCCCGCTGCGCATCCGCAAATCGAGTTCACCACCACCATCGTAGTGCCCGGGCGGTTCTTCAGCGCCTGATCCACTTCCTCGGGCGTGCGTAGCTCTTCAATCCCCAACCGCGTCAACTCCTCGCGCATCGGGATCACCATAATTTCAGGGTACATCGGCATGTCTGTTTATTCCTCTGATTGGATTGGTGAACTCATTGTACCGTGTCTGTTCTCGTAACGTGTCTATTCTCCAGAACGAAGTCGCGTTCGCACCGCTCTGTACGTATGTGGTCCTGAGCGAAAGGAACGCCTTCGCGAATGCGAAGGCGTCCCGCAGTCGAAGGATCCCTACCCCGATTCGATTCAGCGTCCTGTGTATATTGAAAGCACCCATGCTTCTCCAGGAAAATGTCGCGCTCGCTCCACTGACCACCTTCCATCTCGGAGGTCCTGCCCGTTTCTTCGTGGAAGCAAAATCAGCGGCTGACGTACAAGAGGCGGTCAACTTTGCACAGTCGAAAAACCAGCCTCTCTTCGTTCTCGGCGGTGGCAGCAATCTCGTCGTCGCCGACGCCGGTTGGCCCGGCTTGGTCCTCAAGGTCGCGATCCCGGGAATCGAGCAGCATCCGGGACATCACGACGAGCGAGAGGTTCTTTTCGACGTCGGTGCCGGCGAATCCTGGGACCGCTTCGTCTCGCACGCCATCGTGGCGAAGTGCGCGGGCGTCGAGTGCCTCAGTGGAATCCCTGGAAGCGTCGGAGGCACGCCAGTCCAAAACGTAGGCGCCTACGGACAAGAAGTGTCCGAAATCATCGAGTCGGTCGAAGTCTACGATCGGAAAGACGGTCAGGTACGCGAACTCTGCCGCGAGGCCTGCGGCTTCACCTACCGTGCCAGTATTTTCAATACGACCGAGCGCGGACGATTCATCATCCTGCGCGTGACCTACGCGCTCACCCCAGACGGCGAACCCCTTCTCGAATACGCCGACCTGAAGCGCCACTTCGAAGGCCGCGAGACTCGTCCCAATCTTGCCGAAACACGCGAGGCCGTGCGCCACATTCGCGCCCGCAAAGGCATGCTGATCATTCCGGGCGATCCCGATTGCCAAAGTGCCGGATCGTTCTTCAAGAATCCGGTCCTCTCCGAACAGCAGCACGCAGACTTGCAGAAACGAGCCGAAGCGAAGGGACTCGCCCTGCCCAGCCATCCCGCACTGGAGAAAAGCCACAAAGTTTCAGCGGCTTGGCTAGTCGAGAAATCCGGCTTCGCCCGCGGATTCGGTTTCGGCCACGTCGGCATTTCCACCAAACATGCACTCGCGATTGTGAATCGCGGAGACGCCACCGCCGCCGAAGTGCTGACGTTGAAAGATCAGATCCAGCAGCGCGTCGAGGAACTCTGGGCCGTGCGCCTTGAGCCAGAACCGGTGATGGTCGGCTTCTAGAACTCAAGTTCCCCGCCCAGTCTCCTGTGATTTGTCATTCCGAGCGAAGCGAGGAATCTGCCTCGCCTAGCCAGCAGAACAGCAGATCCCTCGCGCCAAAACCAAGCCGCTCGGAATGAATCCCTTCTTAAGCTCTGCAAGCGCTGCCGCCGTCACCGTTCTCTCCTCAGAATTTCCTGAACAAAACAAGCCCGAGGCAGGTCTTCATGAGTGAGGGCAAACGAGTGGTAGCGGGAGAGGCAATCCTGAACGGAGTGGCGACGATCCAGCGCAACGAAGCCGAGCGCCGGGCTGAGATCAATTACGACGTGCTCGAACAACTGGTCCGTGAACACTCCCGCCTTGTCTACCGCATCGCGTATGCGGTCCTGCGCAGCCATCCCGACGCCGAAGACTCCACCCAGGAAACGTTCATGCGTGTACTGCGCTACAGCTCGAAGCTGGCGGAAGTGGAAGATCCCAAGACCTGGCTGGCCCGCATCGCCTGGCGCGTCGCGGTCGATCGCAGCAAAAAACGGCGATGGGCGCGGGAAATACCTCTGGACGATCCCGGCAAGCCGGTCGCCGAAGTAGCGTCTTCCGAAATTCCAGCCGACGAGGCCGTGCAGGCCACTCAACTGGGAATAGCCGTTGAGAAGCTGATCGCGGCCCTCCCCACAAAACTCCGCGAGCCGCTGATCCTGTCGACAGTAGAAGAAATATCTCCACGCGAAGTCGCCGCAACCCTCGGCATCAACGAAGCTGCGGTGCGCTCCCGAGTTTTCCGGGCGCGGCAGATCTTGAAGGAGAAGCTGGCGCAACAGACAGGTAGGAGACAGGTGGAACCATGACGGATCAGAATCACGAGCAAGCGCACGTGCAGGATTCGCAGAACGACGAACTCGATCGCGCACTGGATGCTGCTCTGACAAAGTACTCGTCGGTCGATCCGCGCGCAGGATTGGAAGAAAGAATCCTGGCAGATCTTCGCGCGCAGCCGACTGCGTCAAGTCATGCGTGGTGGAGATGGGGACTGGCTGGGGCTCTGGCGGTAATGGTGATTGTAGCGATGGCGGTTGCGTGGAGATCGGGCAGAACCACGCACTCACAATTGGCCAGTCATCCGACGAACACTGAACAGATTCGCCGGCCCGCAAATCCGCCGGAAGCAACTGCGAGCGAACGCCTCCTCGGAAACACTCCGACTAGAGCCACGCACCGCGGGGGCGCGATTGCGGTGAGGAGGTCTGCGCCGCGGGCTCGAGCAGTTGCCGAGGCAGATCCCAAACTGGATGTCTTTCCTTCACCGCGGCCGCTGAGTGAAGAAGAATTGGCGCTCGCGCGATATGTTCGAAATTTTCCCAGCGAGGCGAAGCTGGTTGCACAGGCGCAAGAGGCATCCGAAAGAGAAGTTCTGGCCAAGATGCAAGCGCTGGCCAACGAATCCACTGAATCGAACTAAGAAAGGTTGAACAACATGCGAAAACGAACGCTCCTGATCCCCGCGTTGTTATTTATGATCGCGGCCTTCGGATGTACACGAAAGGCAAGCGCACAAGAGGAACCCAAGGAATCCGGCGCATCCAAGACTGCCAAGGCTGAAGATTCAGTGGACGCCTATCGCCTCGATGTTTCCTTCAACGAACTCGAGGATGGCAAGAAACTGAACACTCGGCACTACTCTATTGATTTGACCGGCGGAAGGCCAAACGATATCAAAATCGGCACGAGGGTCCCCGTTGTCACCGCCAATTGCAACCCATCTTCTGCATCTTCTCCGTCGGGCGGCGCGTCCGAGCAGTATCAATACCTGGATCTCGGGACTCACCTGAGCGCACAACTGATTAGCCACGGGAACGAACTGCATGTTTCCGGTGACATCAGCAGCCTCGACACGTCAGCCCGTCCCGAGACAAGTGCAAGGCTGGGTCCCGTAATTCGCCAGATCAAAATTGAAGGCAGTACGGCGCTTGTCCTGGGAAAGCCCATCCTCATCGGCAGCGCTGACGACCCCAACTCCAAGCGGCAATTTCAACTGGAAGTAACAGTGACGAAGCTGAAGTAGCAGGAATCGCTGGTCAGTGGTCAGTGAAGCATGGGCGGTGGGCGGGTGACTCGACACTGGGTACTGAGCCCTGACCCCTAACCCCTAATCCCTAACGGCGCCGCTCCGGTTCGCAACCCAGCCTTGTCGGCTATACCCTCGAGTGAGGGACGGGTGAGCGAACCGGCACCAGCGGCGCCTCAGCTTTCTCTATCGGCGATTCTTGCCGCTTCTTGAAAGATCTCCACAAACATCTTCCGCGTCAGCTTTCCGGTCTGCGTGTTCTGGTTCGACGGATGATACGACGCCAGTAGCACCTTCCCGTCCGGCATCCGGTAACTGGCGCCGTGTTTGAAAACGTAGTCCTTCTTGCTCGCCAGCAGTCCCTGACGCCTCAAGTAGTTGAGATAGGCATCAAATCCAATCTTCCCCAACGCCACTACCACCTTCACATCTTTCAGTCCTGCCAGCTCCAGATCGAGAAAATGCGAGCACTTGGTCAGCTCCTCCGGAAGCGGCTTGTTGTCCGGCGGCGCGCACCGCACCGCAGCCGTAATATAGAGATCCTTCAACTCCATCCCGTCATTCCGGTCGACCGCCGTCGGCTGGCTGGCAAATCCAATCTCGTACAGCACCGGATACATGAAGCAGCCGGAAGCATCTCCCGTGAACGGACGTCCGGTGCGGTTCGACCCGTGCGCGCCCGGTGCCAGCCCCATGATCAGCACCCGCGCATGCGGATCTCCAAATCCCGGAACGGGCTTCCCCCAGTATTCCCAACTCAAATAAGCCCGGCGCTTCACCCGCGCCACTTCCTGCCGGTACGCCACGAGTCGCGGACAGCGCTCGCACGCGACCACTTCCCGGTTGAGAACAATCAGCCAATTCACCCCGTCATTACACCACATCGCCCGACGTCAATTCGCCCAGCATCCACCAATCCCGTGGGCCGAAGACCGCGCCGTTCATGCCCGTCTGCCTTGCAAGCGCCCACTGTTAACTCTGCCAGTCGCAATTCAGTCCCTTCAGCGCTACCATGTCTGGCACGGCTTCTCTACCTCAGGAAGGCACTCATCCCTGAACCTTTGTTACAAGGAGAATCAAAATGCAAAAACGCGTTGCTCTGCTCATATCGCTGATTGTCGTGCTCGGACTGGCAGTCGGTTGTTCCAGCCGCCCCAGCGAAAAAGACCAGGAAATCCAAAAAGACATTCAGACCAAGGTCGCCGCCGAGCCTGAAACAACAGACTCCCAGGTCGCAGTCGCCGCCAAGGAAGGCAAAGTTACGCTGACCGGCAAAGTAAAAACTCCAGCCGCACAAAAGAAGGTGGAAGAGATCGCCAAGGCAGAACCGGGCGCGGTTGCCGTCGACGATCAGACCACCGTCGAGCCCGAAGCTATGGCGCAGCCCACGCCACCACCACCCGCACCCGTCGAGGTACCCAAACCTCAACCCATTGTCGTTCCATCAGGAACCGCTCTGACAATTAAGCTCGGCCAGGCGTTGGGATCGAAATCCAGCCAAGCCGGGCAGACTTTTCTCGGTACTCTGGCCCAACCGGTCACCGTGCGCGGAACCTCCGCAATTCCCGCCGGATCAACCGCCAGCGGCACGGTAGTTTCCGCCAAAGCCAAGGGCAAGATTAAGGGCGAGGGCGAACTCGTCCTCTCGCTCACCAGCCTCACCGTAAGGGGCAAGACCTATTCAATACAGACCGGCGTCCTTGACAGCACGGTGAAAGGAAAAGGTAAGAGGACCGCTGTCGCAACTGGTGGCGGAGCCGCCGGGGGCGCCTTGATTGGCGGCATTGCCGGTGGTGGCAAAGGTGCCGGCATCGGTGCTCTCGTGGGCGCTGGTGCGGGACTCGTCGGAGGAACGATGACCGGAAACAAGCAGATTGAATATCCCGCCGAATCGGCGCTGACCTTCCAATTGTCCGCGCCGTTGACGCTTCCACCTCCATCCGAATGATTTGGGTTCCCTATGTTTAGGCGGCGCGGGCGCCCTCGCCCGCGCAACCTTTTTCCGAAACCCGGCTGCTCTGATCAAGGCCAACGCTTTGGGCTGGCCTTGGGTCGCGTTTGAAAAATCGCGGGTGCTGACAGCCAACAGTGTTCTGAATTCCGCTTCTGGGAGCAGCGCCACCTCCCAAGGACAGATGTCCCTCTCCATCGTTTGACGCTGCTCTCCTTTAGTCTTTACACTCAAGATGAACGGCGTGTGAACAGGATTGGTCCTTAAGCTCGAGGCCCCTCAGATCCGGCCGGATTTTGGCAGTGTCAGCCGAAAGGGCAAACGTGAGTCCCACAGAAACAGTCGACGCGAAACAAGACGGCGTCAAACGCGAGATTTCGGTCGAAATTCCGGCTGAGGACGTCGCTCGCGAAATGGAAGTGATCGTCCAGAAGTATCAAAAGGTGGCGCGCCTGCCCGGCTTCCGCTCCGGCCACGTCCCCCCCTCCATCATCAAGCAGCGCTTCAAAGAAGATCTGAAGAGTGACGTGGTTGAAGCTCTCGTCCCGCGCTACTTTCGCAAAGAAGCCGAAAAGCTGGGAATGATTCCGGTCTCCCAACCGCGAGTCACCGACCTGCACATTCACGATGGCGAACCGCTGCGCTTCAAGGCCAGTTTCGAGGTCCTGCCTGAAATCGTGGTCGAAGGCTACAAAGAGCTTCGCGCCGACCATCCCGAAATCGTCGTTAAGGACGAAGAAGTCGAAGCCGCAGTCGACAGCGTCCGCGAGCAGCACGCCACCTACACCTCGGTTGAAGGACGTCCTCTCGCCGACGGCGACTTCGCCCAGTCCTCGATGGACGGCAAGCCCAAACAGGACGACGGCACCTCTCAGCCCGTGCACATGGACGAGGTCCTGATCGAAATCGGTGGCAAGAACACCGTTCCCGAATTCACCGAGCACCTCCGCGGCGCCCATGCCGGCGACGAGCGCGAGTTCGAAGTAAGTTATCCCGAAGACGTTGCCGACAAGCGTCTGGCCGGCAAGACCTTCGTCTACACCGTCAAGATTCAGGGCATCAAGCAGAAGAACCTGCCCGAACTGGACGACGACTTCGCCAAAGAACTCGGCGACTTCACCAGCCTCGACCAGGTGCGCAAGCAGATTCGCGAGAACATGGAACATGAGCGCAAACACGATGCCGAGCGCGATGCCAAAGACAAACTGGTCGCCGAACTGGTCAGGCGCAATGATTTCGAAGTGCCGGAATCGCTCGTCGATCGGCAAATCGATGTGCGTCTCGAACGTGGCTTGCGCGCTCTCGCCGCGCAGGGCATGAAGATGGAAGACCTCAAGAAGATGGACCTTCCCCGCTTGCGGGTGGGCCAGCGCGATCAGGCGGTGCAGGATGTAAAGTCGTCGTTGTTACTGGAACGCGTCGCGGATCTGGAAAAAATCGAAGTTGGCGAGGACGAACTCAATCATGAGATTGAAGCCCTTGCCCAGCAATCGAAACAGAGTCCCGAAGCGGTCCGCGCTCGTTTGACACAGGATGGGGGCCTCGATAGAATCCGGAACAGAATCCGCAGCGAAAAGACCCTCGATTTTCTGTATCACCAGTCCGCGTAACTCCGGAATAAGTCCGGAAAATGAACGTGGGCCACTTTCGATCCTCCCCAGCAAGCTAGCCGTTGCGTCGGGGCGGAGTGTGACAGGTGAACATGAAGCACAATGATGGAAACAAGAACGACGCACAAATGATGCTCGTTCCGATGGTCATCGAGCAGACCGGGCGGGGCGAACGCGCCTACGACATTTATTCCCGGCTGCTGCGCGACAACATTATCTTCATCGGCACACCCATTGACGACAATATCGCCAACCTGGTGATCGCCCAAATGTTGTTTCTGGCTCAGGAAGATCCCGAGAAGGACATCCAGCTTTACATTAACTCTCCGGGTGGCTCCATCACCGCCGGCATGGCGATCTACGACACCATGCAGTACGTGAAAAACGATGTCATGACCCTATGCGTGGGACAGGCCGCCTCCATGGCCGCGTTACTATTGGCATCAGGCGAACCTAAAAAGAGATTGGCACTTCCGAATTCGAGGATTCTAATACATCAGCCCTCCATGGGAGGTTTGTCGGGACAAGCCACCGACATTGACATCCACGCCCGCGAGATCCTGCGCATGCGAGAGATTACGAATCAGTTACTCTCCAAGCACAGTGGTCAGAAGCTGGATAAGGTTGAAAAGGATGTCGAGCGCGACTTCATCATGAACGCGCAGCAGGCTAAGGAATATGGAATCATAGACGATATCATCTATAAGACGGCAAAAGCGGTATGATCTGCCTTCGCTTCCGACAACCGGTCGGTGGCGAAAAAAGTGGAACGGCGGAACGGGCAGAAAGACGCTGGGATCCCGATCATGCCTGAGAAACATTAAGGAGTAGAGCCGAGTGAAAACCAAGTCGGGCTCCGACGAGATTCTACGTTGTTCGTTCTGCCACAAATCGCAGGACGCTGTAGCCAAACTGATCTCGTCGCCCAGCGATTATCCGCGTGCTTATATTTGCGACGAGTGCGTAGCGGTCTGTAATTCCATTCTGGAAGATGATCGCACGGCCACTCCGCAGACCACGACCCCCAACCAACTGCCCAAGCCCCAGGAAGTGAAAACCTTCCTCGATGAGTACGTCATCGGGCAGGAGCAGACCAAGAAGAAGCTGGCGGTCGCCGTCTACAACCATTACAAACGCATCTTCATGAACCGCCAGAAGACCGGCGACGGCATCGAACTGAGCAAGTCGAACATCATGCTCATCGGTCCGACCGGAACTGGCAAGACGCTGCTGGCGCAAACTCTGGCCCGCATGCTCGATGTTCCCTTCGCCATCGTCGACGCCACCACGCTCACCGAAGCCGGCTATGTCGGCGAAGACGTCGAGAATATCATCCTCAAACTGCTGCAGGCCGCAGACGGCGACGTGAGCCGCACCCAGACTGGCATCATTTACATCGACGAAGTCGACAAGATCGGCCGCAAGGACGAGAACCCATCCATCACCCGCGACGTTTCGGGCGAAGGCGTCCAACAAGCTCTGCTGAAGATTCTGGAAGGCACCATCGCGAACGTTCCGCCTCAGGGCGGACGCAAGCATCCTCACCAGGAATTCACTCCGGTTGACACTACCAACATCCTGTTCATCTGCGGCGGAGCCTTCGTCGGCCTCGACAAGATCATCTCCCGCAGAATCGGCAAGAAGTCGCTCGGCTTCCGCAGCGGCGAAGATGCCGACAAGGAAGATGCGATCAATTCCAAGAAGCGCACCCAAGAACTGCTCACCGAGATCCAGCCCGAAGACCTCATCAAGTTCGGCCTGATCCCAGAATTCGTGGGGCGCCTGCCGGTCGTCGGCATGCTCGAAGACCTCGACGAATACGCGCTCATCGAAATCCTGACTCGTCCGAAGAATGCCATCGTCAAGCAGTACCAGCGCCTGTTCGAGTTCGAGAACGTGCGACTCAAGTTCAACGACGAGGCCCTTCGGGCCATCGCCCGTCAGGCCATGGCGCGCAAGGTGGGAGCGCGCGGGCTGCGCATGATTCTCGAAGAACTCATGCTCGACCTCATGTTTAACTTGCCCAGCCAAAAGAAACTGAAAGAGTTCGAAGTCACGCGGGAAATGGTGGAGAAGCGCACCGCTTCTTTCGCCACCGTGATGGAAAAGGCCGGGTAGGTACCGGAGAGCGCAACTTTCTGCGTCATGGTCGGGAAGTGCTATGTCGCCGGAAGCGCAGGCGCGGTAGAATCTGGCAGGGCTGTCCGTTGACTGTTAGCTTGGACCTTTACCCCAGGGAGACTAAGTGACCACATCCAAGGAAAAGTTCGAATCGAGGAAGCTGCCCATGATGCCCATCCGGGACGTGGTCATCTTCCCTTTCATGATGACGCCGTTCGTGGTGGGCCGCGAATCGAGCGTGCGAGCCTTGGAAGAGGCGTTGGCCGCGGACAAGAAGATCTTCCTCGCCACCCAGCACGATGCCTCCATCGATGAACCGAAGGCCAACGAGATCTACCAGGTGGGCACGATCGTAAACATCGTGCAGAGCTTGAAGCTTCCCGACGGCAACATTAAAGTTTTGGTCGAAGGCGTCGAGCGCGGCAAGATTCTGCAGGTCGTCGACACCGAAGGCTTCATGCAGGCCACCGTTCGCGTCGCCCGCTACGGCAACGAGCCCAACCCGGCGCTCGAAGCCAGCATGCAGCGCGTCACTTCCCTCTTCGAACAGTACGTAAAGCTGTGCCAGGCCTTGAACTACGAAACCATGATTTCGGCCGTGCGTATGGAAGATCCGGCCAAGCTGACCGACGTCATCTCCGCCAACCTGCAGCTCTCCATTGAAGAGAAGCAGGAACTGCTGGAGATTTTCGATCCCGCCGAGCGTCTCACCCGCATCGCCGACGTGCTCGACATCGAAATCGAAAAGCTGAACGTCGACCGCACCATCCAGTCGCGCGTGAAGCGCCAGATGGAAAAGGCGCAAAAAGAGTACTACCTCAACGAAAAGATCAAGGCCATCCAGAAGGAACTGGGACGCGGCGAAAAGAGCGAATTCGACGAACTCAAAAAGAAGATCGAATCCGCCGGCATGCCGAAAGAAGTCAAAGACAAGGCCCTGCAGGAACTCAAGAAACTGGAAGCCATGCCGCCCATGTCGGCCGAGTCCACGGTTTCCCGTAACTATCTCGACTGGTTGCTGGCCGTGCCGTGGAAAAAGCGCTCCAAAGAAATCCGCAACATTTCCCGCGCTGAGAAGGTTCTGAACGAAGATCACTATGGCCTCGAGAAGATTAAGGAGCGCATCCTTGAATTCCTCGCCGTCCGCCAATTGGTCAAGAATCCCAAAGGTTCAATCCTCTGCTTCGTCGGGCCTCCCGGCGTAGGCAAGACCTCACTGGGCATGTCGATCGCAAAGGCCACTGGACGCAAGTTTGTCCGCATGTCACTCGGCGGCGTGCGCGATGAAGCCGAAATCCGCGGTCACCGCCGCACCTACATCGGCGCGCTTCCCGGCCAGATCATTCAGATGATGAAGAAGGCTGGCACCAAGAACCCGGTCTTCATGCTCGACGAAGTCGACAAGATGTCGATGGACTTCCGCGGCGATCCATCCGCCGCGCTGCTCGAAGTGCTCGATCCCGAGCAGAACTTCATGTTCGTCGACCACTACCTCGACGTCGAATACGACCTTTCGCAGGTCTTCTTCGTGGCCACTGCCAACGTAATGCACACCATCCCCGCGGCCCTGCAGGACCGCATGGAAGTGCTTCGTCTGCACGGCTACACCGAGCAGGAAAAAGTCGAAATCGCGAAGCAGTTCCTGGTTAAGAAGCAGATGCTCGCCGCCGGCCTGTCGGAAAAGAACATCAAGTTCACCGACGAAGCCATTACCGGCCTCATCCGCTCCTACACGCGCGAAGCCGGCGTCCGCAACCTGGAGCGCGAAATCGGCAACGTTTGCCGCAAAGTCGCGCGCAAGGTCGTCAAGGAAGGCGAGAACTACAACGTCACCATCACCGGCGAGAACGTCAACGATTTCCTCGGAGTCATCAAGTTCCGCGACACCCTGGCTCACGAAAAGTCCGAGGTCGGCCTGGTCACCGGCCTGGCTTGGACCGAAGTCGGCGGCTCCATTCTCAGCACGGAAGCCAGTGTCGTCGACGGCAAGGGCAAACTGACGCTCACCGGCAAACTCGGTGACGTCATGCAGGAATCCGCTCAAGCCGCCATGTCCTACGTGCGCTCGCGCGCGCAACGCCTCGGCCTGAGCCGCGACTTCTACCGCAACCTCGATCTCCACGTGCACGTTCCCGAAGGCGCTATTCCGAAAGACGGCCCCTCGGCTGGCATCACCATCGCCACAGCCATCTCCAGCGCGCTGAGCAAGATTCCAGTCCGTCGCGATCTGGCCATGACCGGCGAGATCACTCTCCGCGGCAAGGTTCTGCCCATCGGCGGCCTCAAAGAAAAGCTTTTGGCTGCCCACCGCGCTGGCCTATTCGAGGTGATTCTGCCCAAGGACAACGAAAAGGATGTCGCCGAAGTCCCCGAAAATCTGCGCACCGCGATGAAACTCCATTTCGTCGATACCATGGACCAGGTCCTGCAGATCGCTCTGGAATCTCCGCTGCCAAAGCTGGTGGATGAAGAAGTCGCGCAACCGATCGCGCCCCTCACTACCGGCACCACGGATGCGCCCACAGCCCATCAGTAGCGCAACTCTGATGCGTCATTGGAAAAGACCTGCGCTTGCGGGCCTTTTTTATGATCTGATATCCAAATATCCTCGCTTGGACTTGCAGGTCGACTTTATCTCCGTCCACCGGAAGTCGGGAGCCGGACGCCTTTTGTTACGCGCACACCGCCCGCATCCTCCCGCACAGCTCCGCCAACGAGCGCTCGACGCATGCCGTCATCCACTGCTCCAGCACCAGCCTCTCGTCCTCGGGAACATAACTGAACTTGACACCCCAAAAGTGCAGCGCCGCCCAAACCACTCTTGCCGTGGTGTGGAGGATCTCTCCGCCGCCGGGCAGAGCAAAACGAATGTCCACTTCTTCCTCAGCGCTCAGCGCCACACGCGCCATATCGCCCAGCGGACCGGTCTCGAGTCCCATTCCGCCTTCACTCAGATTCACAATGATCGCTTCGGTAAACGGCTGGGTGCGCGTGCTGACCGTAGCCAGAATCCGCACCGGCTCCCGATGCTGCTTTCGCCGCCGCGCCACGGTGGCACAGTAGGCCGCGCGCAGACAGCGTTCGATCTGCACCGCTAACGCCGGTTTATGAATCAGAAAGTGCACCCCTGCGGCAAACGCCTGCCGCAGGTCGAGCAGGGCGCGCATGATTGCCACCAGCACGCACTCCTGGTTCAACTTCGATTTCCGCACCGCGCAAAGAAACTCCCCCCAGATTGTCGATCTCGCGCCAGTCCACAATAATCACGTCAAACTCGTGTTCCTGAATCAGCGCCATTGCCGCTTCGCAGCTGCCCACAATCTTCGGCGTCACGTGCAGCTGGTTCAGCACATTCCGCGTGGTCCCCGTGAACTGTACGTCGGCGCAAAGCAGCAAAGTGTGCATTTCAAGTGTCGTCTTCCGGGTGCTTTCCATTTTGAGTCTCCCGTGCTGCTACTGACTCAATCGGCGGCTGTGAGCCGGGGTTGAATCGCCAACTGAACCTGGCGAGGCGATGCCGGTTACTGAGGTTTTGTGCGGCGCTCAAGTTTTCGCAGAGGCCGCCGTTCGCGTAGACGATCAGCAGTTTCCTTTGTGATCCTTTGTGTCCTTAGCGGTTTTATGGTTTTGTGAGTCACGAGCTGGCAGCCTCGCTTGCCAATTTCCCGCCCCCGTTGCACACTTGAGCATGAGGGTTCTCTCCCGCTTCATGGCGTCGGCGACCGACTCCGCCCAATTCCCCGCTCCTACCCTGCCGGAGATCGCCTTTCTGGGTCGATCCAACGTCGGCAAATCGAGCGTCATCAACTCCCTCGTTGGGGATAAAGTGGCCCGCACCAGCTCGACCCCCGGCCGCACCCGCGCCATCAACTTCTTCGAGATTCGCTGGCCCGGAAAGCCGCGTCCCGAGCTGATCTTCGCCGATCTCCCTGGTTACGGCTATGCCAAGATCTCGCGCGAGATTTCCCAGGAATGGCCGAAGTTCATCGAGCCTTACCTCAACGAGCGCCCTACGCTCTGCCTGAGCATCGTTCTGGTCGATTCCAACGTCCCGCCCCAACAGAGCGACCGCCAATTGCTGGACTTCCTTACCGCCTCCGATCGCGAATTCCTGCTCGTCGCCACCAAAAGCGATCGCCTCTCGAACAATCAACTGAACGGCGCCCTTCGTACATTGACCCAGCAATATCCCACCGCCCGCCTCCTTCCCTTCTCCGCCAAAACCGGTGCGGGACGCGATGAACTCTGGAAGCAGATTCGGCAAGTCGCGCAGCAAATGACCGAGACCGAAGCCTCCTCGGGCGCTTCCCTGCCTTAATGTTTTCTTAGCTGCCGCGTTGCACTCTCCCACGCCTAATGCTGAGGCCTGTTCCTTCCGATAGACAGACCAGAGTTTCTGGCAACGCTCGCTTTTTGAACGAACCGCGCCGGAACTGACATTCGACGGGAGCGAAGATTTGCCCTCCCGCTGCGGGAAGACCTATGGCACAGGAAATCGACGAAGGCGTTGCCTACTTGAGGGCCTTAAAGCAATCGGCCAGTCCAGTCGCCGCGACCGCCGCCGCGCCAGCACGCGACCCCAACCCGGACGCGACCCCCATCTCACCCGTTACCGTTGCCGACTCCGGCGACAGCTTCAAGGGCTCTGAAAAACGTCGCAGCCCCCGCTTCAAGTGTGAAGGCAGCGCCGAAATGTGTGAGGCCGGACACGACGTCAGGACCTGGGCCACTTTCAGCGAAGTCAGCCTGCACGGCTGCTACGTGGAAGCCCAGGCCACTTATCCAGCAGGAACCATCCTCCACATGAAACTCAAAGCCAACGGCGTGCGCCTCGAGACCCAAGGCAACGTGCGCGTCAGCTATCCCTACCTCGGAATGGGGATTGCCTTCGTGGAGATGTCAGACGAAAACCAGTCCCGGTTGCGCGAACTGCTCGCCACCATCACTCGACCGACCGTGATCATGGGTCCGGGCATCGCGTCCTCCCTTCCCGCCAGCGCGCCCCTGAGTGCCCTACCCACAATCACAAATCCCAGGCCGCCCTTGATGCGCTCGCTGAATTCTTCGAAAGCCGCCAGATGTTAATGCGCGAAGACTTCCTCAGAATCCTGCGCCAGAGCCGAACCACCGAGCCGAGGATGAAGATTCAAACTTCTGAGTTCTGACTTCGGACCTGCGCCCGATAGTTACCTCTGAGGACCGCTTCAGTTTTCGCCAAATGCCGCTCCATTTATGATGAAGCAGCATGGCTCTTTACCTCATCACCGGCATTGGCGGCTTCATTGGCTCGTCTCTCGCGCGCGCACTTCTTTCCCGCGGCGAGCAGGTGCGCGGCGTCGACAACTTCTCCACCGGCAAGCGCGAAAATCTCACCGACATTCTGGACCGCATCGATTTCCGCGAAGCCGACATCGCCGACCTCGACGCGATGCACAAAGCCTGCATCGGAGTCGACTTCGTCTTGCACCAGGCGGCAATTCCCTCTGTCCCCAAATCCGTTCTCGACCCTCTCGGCAGCAATCGAGCCAACGTCGACGGCACCGTCAACGTCCTGGTGGCAGCCCGCGACGCCAAGGTTAAGCGCGTGGTCTACGCAGCTTCGTCCTCCGCCTACGGAGACACCCCCACCCTGCCCAAGCACGAGGACATGAAGCCCGACCCCATTTCGCCCTACGCTGTGGCAAAACTTGCAAGCGAACACTACCTCATCTCCTTTTACCGCTGTTACCAGCTCGAAACCGTGGCTTTGCGTTACTTCAACATTTTCGGACCGCGGCAGGATCCCTCTTCCCCCTACTCCGGTGTGCTCGCGAAATTCATCACCGTGATGCTGCAGGGCGAGCAGCCCGCCATTTATGGCGACGGCGAACAGAGCCGCGACTTCACCTACATCGACAATGCCGTCGAAGCCAATCTCCTGGCCTGCAAAGCGCCCGCCGCCAAAGCTGCCGGGCAGATGTTCAACGTTGCCACCGGCCGCCGCGTCACGCTTAACGAAACCTTCAAGCTCCTGCAGCCCCTGACCTCCTACACCGGCCAACCCAAGTACGGCCCCGAGCGGGGCGGCGACATCAAACATTCCCTGGCCGACATCTCGAAGGCCGAAGCCGCCCTCGGCTACAAACCCAAAGTAGATTTCGAAGAGGGCCTCCACCGCACGGTGGACTGGTACCGGCGGAGGTGAATTCCGCCCCCGCATGTCTAGGATGTGCAATTTTGAACGGCATTGAGTAATCTCCTGTTGTAGGCTGAATGGACTGGCGTGAAAGGGTCGATGCAACCTCACTGGGAGTGTGCTTCTCCACGGGACCGCAAACGGCCCCCTTCGTCCATTCCTATTGTGATCGCCCTGATCGGCTGGATAGCGCTGATCCCTGTACCCAAGCTCATGAGCGCCGATTCGGGATCGGCGCCACCGTCGTTACCACCCATCTCTCTCTCCGCCGACCAGGTAGTGGACAACCTCGTGCGCAAGAATCAGGAGCGTGCGCAGGCCCTGATGCACTCGGAAGGAACTCGTGTCTACCACCTCGCCTACCGTGGGTTCCCCAGCGACCGCGACGCCGAAATGACCGTAAAGGCCACCTACGACAGCCCATCCTCAAAGGAATTCAAAATCGTTTCCGAGAGCGGATCGAAGCTGATTCTGAATCGCGTCTTCAAGAAACTTCTGGAGAGCGAAAAAGAGGCGACCCAACCCGCAATCGCCGCACATTCGCAACTAAATCGCGACAATTACAACTTTGAACTCGTGGATTACGAGCCATCAGGCGCCGGTGGCCAATATGTGCTGCACGTCACGCCGAAATCCAGCAGCAAATACGTCTATCTGGGTAAGGTGTGGGTCGATGGAGTCGATTTCGCCGTCACCCGCATCGAGGTCGAACCGAGCCAGAATCCCTCCTTTTGGACGAAGAAGAGTGAAATCCATCACGAATACAAGAAGGTCGGAGCCTTCTGGCTGCCCGCTCGGAATGAATCGGTCAGCTACATTCGGCTGGGAGGACGCGCCACTCTCACGATCGAGTACAAGGATTACCACGTGAGCGGCGGCGGTCAGCCGCCCGTGCATTAACCCCAGAGCATTAAGCATTGGTTTGCGGTTGGTGAAAACCACACCCAGCACTTGATATGCGATGGATTGTGGCCCAAGCCATCGACAAGGATTCCGAATGCCGGAAGCCGAGAGCCGAAAGCCCGCCTCATTACGTTGGTTATCTACGGCAACGTTACCGCCGCCGCTAGAGTGAATGCATGACACTTTCCTCAATGGTGGTTTCGCGCGACTGGCAGGAAGTCAGTGTTCTGGAATGCATCCTCGGCGGTCTTCACATGGACGTTTCCGTCGAGAACGAACCACAGCGAGCCCTAGCCCGGCTCAACAAATCCAAGATCGATGCGCTTATCGTGGACTGCGATCTCAACGGAAGCTCGCAATTCCTGCGCGAACTGCAAAGCGCAGAAAATCCGAAGACCGTGCCCTTGGTCATCATGGGCGGCCCGCGCTGCAGTCAGAACCTGGAGGACAGCGGCGCGCTCTTCGCCTTCGAGAAACCCATTTCAGTCGAGCAGGCCGTGCGCACGCTCTCCGCAGCCCGCAGCATGATTCTCGACGGACGCCTCCGTTATCACCGCGCAGGGCTCGAGGTTCCGGTGTCGCTAAGTTCCAAGGGACAAAAACCGGTGGATGCTTTCCTGATTAACGTGAGCCAGGGGGGAATGCAGATTCACACCAAGGACCCGGTCGAGCCCGTGAAGTCTTTGCAAGTCTCCTTCGACTTGCCGGGCGCCCGCTCGTGCCTGAAGGCCAAAGCAGAAATCGCATGGCAGGACAAGCGCGGCAACACCGGCATCCGCTTCGTAAAGCTCGCGCGCCAACAACAGCGCACCTTGCAACTCTGGTTGGCACAGCAGTATTTCGCGAACTAAATCTTCGCAAACGTGTCTCACGAACTGAAGTGTCGTTCGAGCTCCACCCGAACCTCAGCGAAAGCGGGCGTCCGCCTCTTCCTCTTCGAGATCGCACCCCACCAACCGCGCCAATCGAGCGCCGGGGCTCGATCCTCCGAATATCCGAAAGAATCCCCAATACAACGCTGCCACCACGACCGCGCCCACTCCCATCATGGCGAACGGCCGCGGTGGAGGTTCCCCGGTTACCGCGAGAAACACCAGCGTAAACTGCAGCAGAGCTGCCACCACCACGAGCGTATTGATCGTCCACACCAGGCTCCGTCCCGAGAGCGGCTGCGAAAGCCAGTCGAGCTGAGCAGGCGCTGGTAGAGTCGCCTCATCGCGGGCATACGACGGTTGAAAGGGATCGGGGCGCGGCGGTAATTCGATGACTTTCAACGGCCCTGCGGAAACCATGAGCCCATCGTCTTCCTGAGCCACAGCGGGGGAGGCAAACATGGTTCCTGCGCGACTTCCATGTACAGCCGCTCCTTCCAGTAGATCGCCAAGAATCCACTCGTTGATCTGGCGTGTCATTCGCGGCGGCAAGTCCAGAAACCGGATACCGCACTGCCCGGACAGCGTAGACCAGGTCACTTCTCCGCGCGTTTCCACCCGCAACCGCGGGTCGCGCAATTCGAAGCGCACTCGCACCTGTTGTCGCGGAGGAGGAGCCGCCACCGCTTGCACTCCAATGCCGTCATGGGTCAGATTGCGGACGATGCCGCCGTTCGCCTGGTCGATCGTGACGTAGGTGAGTGTGCGCAGCTCGTGCCGATGCTTTGCCCTGGCTTGCCGAGCGGTAGATGTTCCTGCGTCCATATCGATGCACCACCGGAGATTAGGTCGGCCAGGGCCCTATCCGCTGAATGTTATCTCCGATCTCACGTAGCGCCTTAGTAACTACGATGGTTCCAGCGCGGCCCGTCGACTAAACTCTTAACAGGTATCGGGAAAAGCGAAAAGGGTGCAAAATAGCTTACTAAAGTACAGGGCCAAAGGGTCATGCCCAAGTAATTGCAACTAAAGCCAAAGACCGATAACTTACAAGTGAACTGTCTCTAAATGGCGACGACCACCACCAAACCGGACCTTGATGTGACTACTTCGTTCACCGGTGCTGGTGTGCCTGGATCGCCCCGAGAAAACGGTGACTCCGCCGCCCATCCTCCCAAGGACGGTCCCTCGAAAGCTTCGCCGCGCGACGCTCTGCAGGCCTTGCTGGCCTTCTCATCCCTGCACGATCAGGTGCGCCGGAGGAAAACCCTGGCCGCGCGCAACTATGGTTTCGATGCTGCCATACCAGCCGCCGTAGAGTTTGACCCGCATGAGCTCTTTGTTCTCGATGAAGTCCTGCAACTTGTCGCCGAACGCGCCTTGGCAATCACGGGCGCCGATGGCCTCGCGATCGCTCTCGCAGAAAATAACGAGATTGTCTTGCGCGCGGCGGCGGGTGCGATCCGCCCCGACATCGGTGCGCGTATCGACCGCGATTCTGCTTTCTCTGGCGCCAGCTTCCGCACCGCACAGATCGTGATGTGCGACGACACCGAGACCGATCCTCGGGTGAACCTGGCAGCATGCCGCAAGCTGGGCGCTCGTTCCATGGTCGCCGTGCCGCTCTGCGGCCGCCGGCGCGTGATCGGACTGCTGGAAGCGTTTTCCGAATGGCCTTTCGCCTTCAACGAGAGCGACATCCGCAACCTGAGCCTGCTGGCCGAACTGGTGCTGGGCGCTCTGAAGCCGGAAGATGAAGACCGCTTCGCCGAATCCGCTCAGGCCGCGGCTACCAAGCTCGAACCGGCTGCGCGAGTCGCAACCAGGCCTCCGGTTGTCGAGCCGCCGAAGCCCGTAAAAGCTACGCCGTCGGTCGCCATCAAAGTGGCGACAGTTCCTGTCGCGCCGGCTCCCATTCTCGCAATTCCAGCTGTGTCGATTCCCGCTGCACCGCCTCCGGTTGCGCCCGCTGCGGTGAAGCCGGCTGCGGTTACCTCCGCGAAAGATTCGAAGACGTCCACAGTAAAGGCAAGTCCTGCACCCGCGCTCGCGATCCCGGGCAAGCCGCTGACGGTCGACAAGCCTGCAGAAAAAACTCCCCAAGAGACAATCGTCGTCGCCTCCGAGCCTGCGGCTGCACCCGCGATTAACGCCGGCGAGACCGCGCCCCCGCAGCGTCGTCCCTTCGTCCTGATTCTGGCGGGGTTCATCTTCATCGTTACTGCCTTTGCCGTTGGCGTCTGGGTAAAAATGGAGAAGGCGCAACTGAACAGCGCCACAATCCACACCGAGAAAATGCCGGTCAAGCCGTCCGATTCTGCGCCGTCGAAAGAAGCGGCTGCAGCCGCAACTCCGGCGACCACCGAAACTACGATTCCGGACGCAGCCTCCGACGCGGACGACTCCGACACCACGCCCGCGACCCCGCAGGAATTATCCAAATTTCCGAAGGTTACGGGAATCCGCCACTGGTCGTCGGCCGACTCGAGCACCATCGTGCTCGATCTTGAAGATCAGATTCAGTACGAAGCGCACCGCCTTTCCGGCCCGGACCGCATCTACTTCGATTTGCGCGACACGCAGCTCGCTCCCGAACTTCTCGGAAAATCGATCGAGATCGGCGACTCCTTCGTCAGCCGCATCCGCATGGCGCAGCCCGTGGCGGGCATGACTCGCGTTGTCCTGGAGACCAAAGCCAAATCAACTTTCTCCGTGAGTCTGGAGCCAAATCCATATCGGCTGGTCGTCGAGGTGCGCAAGATTGGCGCGACTTCCAAAGGCGCGGTGAACCTGTTCCCCAACGCCAGCGAAGCGGAAAGGAATAAGCTCGCAATCGTCGTTCCGCCTCCTACCAAAGAAGACGTGCAACTGCGCGCACGCGTCCCCAAAATGCGCATTGTCGTTGATGCCGGACACGGCGGCTGGGACCTCGGCACCGTCGGCCGTCGCGGCTTGCTGGAAAAAGATCTGGTCCTCGAAATCTCCCAGCGCCTGGGCAAACTGCTCGAGAGCCGCCTCGGAATGGACGTGATCTACACGCGTCCCGACGACAACTACATCACACTCGACGATCGCGCCAGCATCGCCAATACATCGCAGGCCGACTTGTTCATCTCCGTCCACGCGAACTACAGCGACCTGCCCTCGGCTCGCGGCGTCGAAACTTACTACACGAATCTCTTTTCAGCGCCCGGATCGAAAGATGTGGATACGCATGCCAGCACTGCCAAGCCGCCCGGAATGGCATCGCTCTCGCCCGCCGACTTGCACGAGCGCGTCGAGCAATCCCGGCACTTGGCGGCCAGCGTGCAGCGTTCGCTCTACGGAACGCTGTCAGCGCAGAATCCCGGCCTGCGAGACCGCGGCATCAAAGAAGCCGGATTCGTCGTGCTCACCGAAAGCGCAATGCCCGGAATTCTGGCGGAGGTCTCCTTCGTCAGCAGCCCCACCGACGAACAAAAGCTGCGCAGCGATGGTTACCGCGAGCAAATCGCCGAAGCCCTCTACAAAGGCATCGCCCGCTATGCAGCCAGTTCGCACGGCGTGAAAGTCGCCAGCGCCGCGAAGTAAATTGCAAGGATTGGAGTTCAAGGTTGACTCACCGCGCTGGGAACAGGCTGCGATGTGACAAACCGGGAAGGGCACGACTTCGAGTCGTGCCGCTAAGAGCGCCAAGAATCTCCGGCTTTAGCCGCTGAGGGCTACTTCTGCTCGACGCTCTCCTTCTGGTACGACGCGCTGAGGGTCCCTTTACTCTGCGCGATCGGCAGCAGCGTCGGATAAAACTGAACGAACGTCGTATCCACAGCCGCGTGATCGGCGTGGCAACGGTAGCATTCCATCGTCGTTGGAACCATCTTTGCCGTCTTCGCGTCGCCGAAAATAAAGAACGCCCACTTCCCCGGAAAGCGCGCCTCATCCTTCACATGCGCCTCGATCCCCATGATCTCGGTGCTCTGAAAGTTACCCTTCTGATTGATCGACCCTTTCCCTTGAGCCATGCGGCCTTCGAGCATCAGTACGGTTTTGTCCGGCCAAGTCCCAGTCTGCTGAAATGACGCGTACGCCTCCGGATTGACGAAGACGTTATCGAACATGTGGTGGTCCATCGGCATTGCGGCCTTGTTGTAGCTCATGTCGAATCCGGTCGTCAGGTAGACCCATTGCCGATAGTTTTCCGGCAGCTTCATCTGCGCATCGCTCGTATATTCCGGCCCCGAACCCGGCGGCGTTGCGGAGTTGAGCAGGGCAGCGGAGCACAATACCACCAAGGCAGCGAGTAGCAGAGCGGTTTTGCGATTGGTCATCATGCGCAGCAGTATGACCCCGATCTCCACGGACCGCCAGACCGCCCGCTGCACGCCTCGGGCGATTGGCTGCATTGTTCCCCTTTCCAGCTGGTCGTAGAATACGATCCAGCTTATGGACAAGACTCGCAGCCAATCTGAATCATCGCGCTGGTTGTGGCTCACCGCCATCTGGTTCGGATTGGGTCTGTTCGACGCGACGCAGAATGTTTTTGTTATGCGCGCGGAGGGCATGCACCATTACTGGACACGCCTGTTCTTCACCCTGCTGTGTTCGTGGTTGCCTTGGGTCGTGGCGACACCGCTGGTTTTGCGGCTCGCTCGTCGCTATCCTCCAGCCCAATGGAGACGTTTGTCGACGTGGGCCGCGCATCTCGCTGCTTGCGGCGGCATTGGGTTCGTCTATGCCGCTTGGGTCGCGTTGTGGGAAGAGTTGCTGAATCCGTGGGCGTTGACGCCAGGTCCCGACCCGTATCTGCAACTCTGGATGCACAAGTTCTACGGCGGGCTGCTCTCATATCTGGTGCTTTACGCCCTGATTCTGCTCGTCAACCATGTGCTCGATGCGAGAGAACAGCTGGCCTTTCAGGAAACCGAAACAGCGCGTCTCAACGAGCAACTCTCGAAGTCACAACTCAGCGCGCTGCGCCGCCAGATCGAGCCGCACTTCCTGTTCAACACGCTCAACGCTATCGCCGGCCTGGTGCGCGAAAAAAGAAACGACGCGGCTGTCAGCATGATCGTCGGGCTCAGCGACTTTCTGCGGCGAGTTGTGGATGATTCCGACCGCCAGCAAGTGCCACTTGGCGAGGAGCTGGAGTTCACGCAAAAGTATCTGGACATTCAGAAGGTACGTTTTGCCGAGCGTCTGCAGTTTACTGTGGACGCGCCTCAAGACCTTCTTACAGCCCAGGTTCCCAGCTTGATGTTGCAACCCATGGTCGAGAACGCCGTCAAACATGGCATTGCGCAGCGCGTGCAGGGAGGAGCGATCCGCATCACCGCGTCTCGCTCGAACGGAACGCTGACCCTGCGGGTCTACAACGACGGACCCAGCCTCCCACCAGGCTGGGAAACGAGTCAGTCGGGAATCGGCATCGTGAATGTACGCACCCGCTTACAAAGCCTCTATGGTGATCAGTTCGAGTTAAGCATGCGGAATCAGCAACCCGGAGGCGTCGAGGCCACGGTCTCCGTGCCCTTCGTTTCACTCCCGCCCTCCAAAAACACCCAAGGGTGAATTCGTGCACGTCAATGCGTATCCCGCAAAAATACGCGCGCTAATCGTCGACGACGAACCTCTGGCGCGCAGCAACCTTGTCGTCTTGTTGCGCACCGACCCGGAAATCGGAATCGTTGGCGAGTGCAGCTCGGGAGCGGAGGCCCTGGGCGAGATCCGAATCGCAAATCCCGATCTGCTCTTTCTCGATGTGCAGATGCCGGAGTGCGACGGCTTCGATGTGCTCGAGTTGCTGGGCAGCGATCTGCCGCCCGCGATCGTTTTTGTCACCGCGTACGACCAGTACGCGCTGCGCGCCTTCGAGGCGGGTGCGCTCGACTACCTCCTGAAACCCTTCGATAATGCACGCTTTGAGCTTGCCCTCAGCCGCGCCAAGCAACGAATCAGGCTTGGCAGAGACCACAGACTGAAACTCGAGCGCGTCGCCATCAAGAACGCGGGGCAGGTCTGCTTCGTGAAGATTTCCGAGATCGATTGGATCGAAGCCGCCGACTACTACGCCTGCCTGCACGTCGGCACGAAAAGCCATCTGCTCCGACGCAGCCTCTCCGAACTCGAAGAGGATCTCGACCCAAACACTTTTTGCCGCGTGCACCGCTCGAGCATCGTGAACCTCGAGCGAGTTCGAGGATTAAAGCTTCGGCAGGACGGCGAGTACGAGGTCTTGCTCGAACATGGCGCGACCGTCCGCTTGAGCCGCCGCTACCGCAAGCACCTGCAAGCGCGCCTCGGCGTCCGCAAAGGTGTTGTACAGGATGCAGGCACTTGAGGGATTTTGTGAAGGTCCCGAAAGAACCGGTACGGGCACGACTTTCGCTCTTAGCCTGCCCTGAGCGAGCGCAAGGGAACCGAGGAGTGCCGATCATCGCCGCGAAAGCAGAACCGGCTTTAGCCGCTGAGGATCGCGTGCGCCATTGCGGAACTGGCTGCCCCATTCGTCGCGGTTTTCGACGGAGGAACCGATACTGCTGGCACCAAGGGGCCGCGCACCGAATGATTTCAAGGAAGAGACTCTGAACTTGAGGTCCGTGGTGCCCAGGCTTCGAAAAACCGCGAGGCCGGGGGCAGCCAAAGTGGTGGCAGTGCACGCAGGCTTAGGTGGGCCAGCCCCGTCGGATCATCTCGAAAGCGCCTTTTTCAATTCCCTGATCAACTTCTCGGTTTCCTCCAACTTCCGAATGATCTGGGGGTCACCCTTCATCGCAGCCAATGTCGTCCATGGATAGCGCTGAAGGGATTCCGAAAGCTGCTCTATATCTCCGAGGAGACCCTGAGTCCTTTTAGAGAGAGCTGGACTGAGTGTTTTCAGGGCAGACTCAATCGTGCCCCCGAGGGCCAGAAAGTTGGGTGACTAGGCTGGGTGACTAGGTTGGACGACGAGGCTTGATGAGTTGCGATCAGTTCAAAGCTGGCACGCCGCCGTACTTCTGCAGCCACTTCAACTCTTCGCGCACTTTGATCTTCCCGTGCCAGGGATTCTTGCCTAGGCCGTGGCCTTCGCCGGGGAACACCAGCAGCTTGTTCGGAATGCCGAGCGAGTAGAGCGCGTGCTCAAGCAAGTAGTCTTCGAGCACGGCGACGCGGATGTCGTCGGCTCCGCCCACCATGTGGGTTGGCGTGCGGACTTTATCCATCTGGAAGATGGCAGCTTCGTCGTGATAGCGCTGCGCAGCTTCCCAGGGACGTCCACCGAGGAAGTAGGCGTCGTCGTAGGTGGTGTCATCGTTGCCCCAGTTGCCAATGTGCTCGACCGCGCCCGCACCAGTGACTGCGGCTTTGAAGCGCGTGGTCTGGGTGATGAGCCAATTGGTCATGTATCCGCCGTAGCTGTAGCCGCCGATTGTGAGGCGGTCGGGGTCGGCAATGCCATCTTTCACCAGCGCGTCGACGCCCGCGAGAATGTCCTTGCCCGGCCGCGAGACGATCTGCGGAACGATCTGCTGCAGGAACTTGTCGCCATATCCGGTCGAGCCGCGGTAGTTGGGCTCGAAGACCAGCCATCCGTTCGTGGCGGCCAGCGCGGCCCACTGGTACCAGTCGGCCTCGAAGTGATTGCCGTCGGCGTCGGCCGGTCCGCCGTGAATGAAGGTCAGCATGGGCAGGAGCTTCGCTTCAAATTTGCCCGGAGGATAGATCAGCATGCCTTCGACCGTGGTGCCGTCGTCTGCCTTCCACTGGTAAGGCTTGCCTTGCGGCAACTCGCGCTCGGTGAAGAGCTTGTTGAACGATGTGATGGCGCGGGCTTGATCGAGTTTGTCGGCGCTGTCGGCGAGATAGACCTCGTCGGGCTTGCCCAGCGACGAGTACACGAAAGCCAGACGGGCGGAGTGCGCGGCAACCGAGATTCCGGCATATGTGCCGGCCCACCTGGTGATGCGTTGCAGCGACTCCGAGGGCTTACCCACGGAATACACTTGGACTTCGGTTCCGATGCGTGCCGACGCCAGAACTGTGTCAGCGGCGACGGCATAGTGCTCGACGGGGCCGATGAAGTCCTTGCTCCATTTTTCAATCGCGCCGGACTCCGTATCGATCGAGTACAGATGCGGCTGCAGGTCGCGGTAGGGGCCGGAGACGTCTCCAACTTCGACGCTGAAAAGCAGGTGCCGGCTGTCGTTGGCCCAGCGGAGGCGGACTTCTTCGGCTTGATTGTGAGTGATGCGGCGCGGTTGGATCGTCGCGGCCTGCAAGTCCACAACATAGATCTCGACGTCCTCGTATTTTTCCTGGCGCTGGTTGATGGCGTTGCTCAAGAACGCCAGCTTGTGGCCGTCGGGCGAGGTGACAAGGTCATCGACTCGCAACGGCAGAGATGCGATGGCTTGGGCTCCTGGCGTGAGATCGGGCTGCTCCTCAGGCTCGCCCTCTTTCTTTACAGCCTTCGTCGGGGCAGCAGCGTGGTGCGCAAGAGCAACAGACAAATCGAGTGCGAAGATAGTGTCCCCGCGCTCAGCCGTGCGATATTGCACAACATCTTTCCACTCTTGCTTGTACTCATCTTTCTGCGCCTTGGTCCAGGGCTGGCGCGTAGAGAAGTAGATGGTCTGCGAATCAGCCGACCACGAGAAGGAGTGGACATCCTCTTCCCCTTGGGTCACGGGGAAGGCTTCGCCGCCATTGGGCGAGATGAGGTAGATCTGGCTGGCGGCTTCGTCTTTAGAGTCCCCGTCAGAATCGGAGTCGCCGCCCTTCTCGCTGGACGACTTGCGGTCGGAGAGGAAGGCGATCCAGCGGCCGTCAGGCGACCACTTCGGATCCGAATCGTGTCCCGACTGCGTCAACTGAATCAGATTGCCAGCAGAGCCGCCGCCTTTGCCATCGTCGTGATAGAGCCAGAGGTCGTTGCGGAAGATCTGCTGGTCCCAGTCTGCGCGCTCAGTCACGACGACCACCGAGTTGCCATCGGGCGAGATCTCCACCGAAGGAAAGCTGACCGAGTTGAAGAACTCGTCGAGCGTGAGCTTGGGCTTGCTTTGAGCCATCACGACAAGCGCGCAGCTCACGACAATCAGGGCGACGAAGACAGTCTTAGGGGTTCGCATAGGGTTCCCGGTGGGAAGAAGGGTTATACAACGCCGGATTCGTTCGACGCAAATTTGTGACTCGGAGTTCTGGATTTTTGCCACAGTAGACATAACAATGCGGTGAACACTGGGACAGACAGTTGAAGGTGAGTCCACCGCGACAAGGGGCCAAGCAGAGGCAGCACGAATGCGAGGTATAACAAGACACGGAGAACAGCGGGGGAAGGATGCTGCGCCCCGTGTTCGAGAGCCCAATCCGCTAGCAGCAGGAACACCGGAACCAACACCAGAAGATCGTAGACGTAGATGTGAGGGTTGACCAATACGCCGGCTAGGATGAGAGCGGAAAAGCGAAGGGGGCGCGGAGCAGACGACTTCCAGACGGCCGCTGCCATTCCGACCACGACAATCGAACTCAGGGCGTAGAGGATTCCAACGCCGAGCGGCCAGGAGATCAAGAGTTCCCAGAACGTGCGCAGGGAGTGCATCTGGATCGGGGAGTAAAGGAGTTCCGTCGTGCTCGGCCGGCCCGCGCTGTGCAGGAGCACGCTGATGTAAGCCCGCATCACGGGCGGACCAAAATAGAGGAACGCGAAGGCCAACTGAGCGCTAGCGGAAAGCGCCAGGCCGGCGAAAGCCTTCCAGGCCTGCGCCAAAAGCAGAACGAGAGGCACGGCGACAAGAAACTGCGGCTTGAAGACGAGCAATCCGAGCGCAATGCCGGCAAGCCATTCACGGCGAGCAAGGAATGCAAGACACGCCGCTGTGAAGCACACCAGAACCACCGCGGACACCTGGCCGCGCACGAAGAAGTGAAACAGCGGGGGATAGGCGATCGCGCACAGCGCTACAAGCGCGCGATACGGGCGGAGCGCGGGGCATGCTTTCCAAAGCAGATAGACACAGGCGAAATACATCAGCAGCGAAAGCATGACCCAGATTCCAGCCTGAACGAGAAACGAGAACCGGCCAAGCGGGATAAACGGCAGGGCAACTTGCGGTCCGTAGAAATATTGCAGGTGAACTGTGGTGTCGCGGCCAACGATCGCGCGTATCCCATCAGCCAGAACTCGGTCATTGTAGAGTTCACTCGCGCGGCCCTGCGCAATCAGACGTGCCGCAATTGGAAACTGAATGAAGTCCTGAAATTTTATGGTGCCCGCACGATCGAAGATGCCGGGCGTCGCATAGTCGACCGCGCAAACTCCCCACAGGCAGACAGCAAGAATAATGGCATGGGCACGAATGCGGCTTTGAGTCAGATGGGCGGACGCCGATGCGATCCATGAATGGTGTTCGCCCTCTCGCGCGGTCACCGGGCAGGCTCAGCGTTCTTGAAGGCGTCGTCGAGCGTTTGCGCGGAGTGCGGTGTGTTCTGCATGAGACGCCAGCCATCATCGTACTCGCGAAATCCGACGGTCGAGTTGTAGTGAAGGTCGCCGGAGTAGAGGGCAGCACCGACTTCATTCAAGGGCACCCATCTCCACGTGAAATCGACATCGGCCTCGCTGCCGCGCTTGCTGATACCGGTGACGCCGAGGAGTTCCCTTCTTGCTATCGGAATGAAGAACGACGCTTTGTCGGCCTCCTCCGCCGGGACGAGCGCGCGAACGGTATCGACGCCCGACGGGGTCAGCAGAACATCCCAGCACGGCGCAGGCGCCATGCCGGGCACGCAACGAGCAGTGGTCGCGGAGACCCACCCATGTTGTTGCAGGACGAGATATTCGGGCGAGACGTAGTCTTTGTTCGAAAGGATTCCCGTCTGGATGGCAAACTGTTGGGGAGTCTTGAACGCGTCGGAGGCAGCGATCAGATCGGTTGCGAGGCGCCGCGTCAGGAAGTCACGCGGAGAGCACGAGGAGAGCGCGAGGCCCATGAGTAGACAGAGAGCGAGGATCGGTGTTTTCCGCATCAGTCGGATTGAGGCGTCGCAAACAATGCCGGGCTTCGCCCGGCGGACAGCCGAAGGCGGCTGTCCCCACATAATCAAAATCAACAACATCAAGATTCAACGACTTGTGATTGTAAATAAACGCGAGCGTTTGTGCGGAAGGAAAGGACGAGAGGTGATCTGGCCGTCGAAGCTAGCGGCCCAGCGTCCGGGAATCAGGCACGAACAACTGGGGCAGCGGCCTTCGGGAGTGAGGCGGTACTCTTCGATGTGGTATCCGTATCTTCGGATCAAAGTCTCACTGCATTGCGGGCAGCGTGTGTCTTCCCAATGACCGACCATGCCGGGAAGGTTACCGGCGTAGATGTAGCGCAGGCCCGCCGCCTGGCCGATTTCTGCAGCCTGCAACAGATCTTCGACGGTGGTGTCGCGCTGGTCTTCTCCTTGCATTTTGTAGTCGCCGTGGAAGGCGGTCACGTGCCAGGGGATGTCGGGCGAGATGCTTGCGAGAAATTCGGTGAGGCGGCGCAGTTCGTCGGCGGAATCGTTGAAGCCGGGGATAAGCAGAGTGACGATTTCCAGCCACAATCCCATCTGGTGAATGCGGCGGATGCTGTCGAGGATCGGGGCGATCCGTCCGCCGAGTTCGTGGTAGTGACGATCGTCAAAACTCTTGAGATCTACTTTGTAGAGATCGAGATGGGGACGGATAAATTCGAGAACCTGCGGCGTGGCGTTGCCGTTGGAGACGAATCCAGTGAGCAGTCCCGCGGCTTTCGCTTCCCTGAAAACGGCGACGGCCCACTCGCTGGTGATCAGTGGCTCGTTGTAGGTGCTGACCAGAACCTTCGCGCCTTGGTCGATTGCGTCGCGCACCAGGGCTTCGGGAGAAGCTTCCAGCGGCGGCGATACGGCATTGGGATCGCGCAACGCCTGCGACGTGACCCAATTCTGACAATAGCCACAGTGCAGATCGCAGCCGAGCATTCCGAAGCTGTAGGCGAGCGCGCCCGGATGGGCGTGGAAGAACGGTTTCTTTTCGATGGGATCGCATTGCATCCCGGCGGTGTATCCCCAGGGAACGTAAAGCGTGCCGCCACGGTTGTAGCGCACTTTGCAGACGCCGGGCTGGCCCTCGGGAATGGGGCAACAGTGACCGCAAGAGAAACAGCGCACACGGCGGTTGTCGAGTTTCTCGTAGAGACTTGGATCGGCCTCGCGAACTCTGCGGTCAAGGATGTCGCGGAGGGTAGGCACGGGAAACCTCTGAGGGTATTTTAGCGCGGAGCTGTACCGCAGGGGCTAAAGCCCTCAACAGGCAGGAAGGGCTAGATCGCAGCGCTCAAAGCGCTGCGCCACCCAAAAGCAAGCCTCTCCGGGCGAACTCGAGATCCCTCCTTTCGCCTGAAGAACGGCTCCGGTGGGATGACGCCAATGAAGATCTCAATCCAGGCGACGGGCTAGTGGCCGGCAGGGGGCTTGGCGGCTGGCGGATGCTGGTGCAACCAGCGATCGGCATCCAGTTCGATGGCGGCAACTTGCGCTCGCGTGAGACGGGCTCGAACAAATGGTCCGAGACTTTCACTGACATGGTCGCCACTCAAACGGGCCACCACCATCCAGAAATAAGCTCGAGTAGAATCCTGGGGAACGCCTCGACCGCTAAAGTAGATGGACCCCAACTTCGACTGAGCGGTGAGGTTTCCCTGTTCCGCGGCCTTGGTGTACCAGCGAACGGCCTCTTGCTCGTCGACTTTTACGCCTTCGCCCGTGGCATAACGAAGACCCAACATATTCTGGGCCGCAGGATCACCGTTCTCTGCGATCCGCAGAAGTTGGTCGAAGGTCGCAGTCTCGGCGGACGGAGCAAGTGGAGCAGCACTCTCCGGCTTGGGAGGATGAGACGACGCGAGAACGGTTGGCAGCGCGCCGCGGCCGCGTTCCTGAACCTTACTTTGGATCAAGGGAGCGAAGCCATACCCGAGAACAAAAAAAATGGCGACGGCGGCGCAGATCAGGATGATCAGGTGAGTGCGTGGCAGGCTGATGCCGCTGGAAATCTTTTCTTCCCCACCGTCCATCTTTTTTTCCTGGCCAGGCTCAGACGCGAAGAGAACGCTTCCGGGGGTTGGAGCAAACGGAGTGGGGGCCGGCTTGGCTCCGAGGGCGGGAAGATTTTCCGCGCGGGCGGCGCGGTTGACCGCAGCGACGATGGTCTCCGCCAGACGCTGCAGCACACCGCCGTCTGTCGCGCCAAATCGATCGGGCTGGTCGGAAAAAACTTCGAGAATCCCGATTGACCGATCGTCCGCACGCACAGGCACCGCCAGAATGGAACGAATACCCAGGGCGCGGCAACTCTCGCGGTCCACACGAACATCAAGTTCAGAATCATCGCAGCGGAGAAGCATGCCGCTCTTCACACACTCGCCGGAAAAACCGGAACCGACTTGCAAGGGGGCGCCGACCGGCGGAGCATCTGCGCCGGAACTGGCGCGACAAACCATGAAATCGGGATCCGCGCCCGCAAGTGCGATCGCAGCACCGGAAGCGCGAACCAGAGTTTGTGCGCGCCCGGCGATCAACTGCAGGGCTGCCGTGAGATCGGGGCCGAGAGCCTCCACCTGGCGCTGCACTGCGCTGACGGCGGCGAGCGTGTCGGTGTAGTTGAGCCGTGGAGGAACCGAGTCGCGCGAGCCTATGAAAGCGGCAACCTCAGCGTCGCCGTTCGCCACGCCCGCCATCACGTTCACGAAAAGCCACTCGCGCAATCGCGCCACCGACTCGGATGATAGATCAGCGAAACGGAGTCCGGCGCGCCCTGAATCGTTCGACCAGACCACCTGTCCGGTGGTGTAGATATGCTCGGCGCAGTCGGCCAGATCCAGACAAAGGTTCACACGCGTTTCTACATCCAAGGGCGAGTGGCACTGAATGGCCACGCCGTCTTCGCTGATGTCTACGATCTCGTGGAGATCGAGCATCGCACCTTGGGATTCTCCGGTGAACGTAGCATAGGCCGGCGTCTGAATCTTATGCCGCACACGCCGACGACGGTTGGGTGAAACCGTCTGTAACGCCGAGGTCATCACAGCCATGGGAAAGTGGGCCCTACTTCTCGTGGTTCCATATTAGCGCGGGATGGTTGAAAAGCAAGCGGACATAGAAAAATTAGAAGGACGACAGGGCAGGCTTCCTCGGGCGGACGAACCGATAGGGCAGCTGCCTGAGGAACCTCAGGGGGCTGAAGGCGGTCGGAAAGCGCCGTTAAATTCGGCTACCCGGCTGTATTGAAGATCCAAGGCCCGGGTGTTCTGGCATCAATGAGCCCTATGGGGATTTCAACATTTACCAGTACGTCCAGAATCGTGGGTATCGCCGCGCGGTATGGGGTTGAGGCACGAAAGGCGTCCAATTACATGGACCTTCGCTTAATTGAACTACCAGCGGAAGCGAATCGCCAGTTGGATGATGCGCGGCGTCACTTCTCCCGCCGGTCCCCCGAGTCCGCTGAAATTCCTGGCCGCGTTAAACGTAGATCGCTGGAAATTCGCCAGCGTCAGGGGCTGACCGTTGGCGCCAAGGTACAGGCCCGTGAAAGGGTTGAGGCAGCTTACGGTGCAATTGAAGTTCGGATTGGGTGCGCCGTTAATCGTGAGGGCGGGCAGTAACAGGAGGTTCAGAGCGTCGAAAGAGTTATTGAAGATGAAACCTGGGTGGTTGAACACGTTGAAAATGTCCATCTTCAACTCCAGGCTGGCAGAGTTCCACTTTGGAATCCTGATGGCCTTGGTCAGCGAGATGTCGAACTGGTAGATTGCCAGACTCTGGCCCGCATTCCGGAGCAGATTGCCATTGATGTATTGAAAGTCGACCGGCGTGCCCGAGATGCTATCCACCGGACCAGACGTGCTGGCTCCCGCGGGCGCTGCAAACGTGGTCTGCAAAGCGGCGCAGTTGGTCAGCCCGGCCGCAATGCACGTGGCCACGCCACCCGGACCCACTTCCAGGTTTGTGCCCGAAATCGAGGCAATATTCGTGGCCAACAACGCACCTACTGGAGCTCCTGCGCAACCGGGTGCCGACGATCCCCCCGCGCAGACGTTCGGTCTCTGCATGGTTTCGCTGCCCAGGTCCGTAAAATTTAGCCCCGCGTAAGAAGCGTCGCCTGTCGAAACTGGAAATGGACGTCCGGATTGCAGCGTGCTTATCATGCCGAAAGTCCAATTGTTCAGGATGATGCGAGCAACTGGAGCCGCGAACAGATTGTTGGTGTCAGCGACGAAGTTGAAGTTGACCAAGTGACGGACATCATTTTGCGCGGACGCATTCTCCAGTCTAAGAGGGGCGAGGGGATTCCCCGGTTCGGAAAGGCCAAAGAAATCCTCTCCGTCAGATAGAGTATGGGACCACACATAGCTGCCCTGGAACTGGAAATGTTGCGCCGCCCGCTTTACCACCGTGACCACCAGTGCGTTGTACCCCGATTCGCGATCGCTGAAGACCGTCCGGATCGGGCCAAAGGCTGGATCGGGAACGCCCGGCATGTAGAAATAGCCGGGATGAGCGGAGTCTGCGATCGGAGTGGGGAAGTTGGTATCGTTTTCGCCGAACAGGCGGTGTGCGAATACGCCTTGGTATCCGATGCTATAGGTGAAAGAGGATCCCAGTTGGCGCTGGTATGCCAATGTGAACATGTCCACTTGCGGGTTCTTCAGTGTTGGCGATATGGGACGGACTCGTCCGTAATATCCTATCGGCTTGAAAAGGTCCAATAGAGATGCACTCGGCGGGTTTGGATAAGAGCCGAGCACCTGTTGACCCGTGGTGACCCCGTCGGTACCTATCGAGCCAGCGGTGATGCTTTGCGTGAAAAGGTTGTTGCCGTCGAAGATCTGCGAATTCACCACCACGTTGAGATCCACCATTTCCGTGATTCTCCCGGCCCCCGCGCGAACCACGGATTTGCCCGGATCTCCGAAGAGCCAGTGCCCAATCCCATTTTCAAAGCTCGGGCTCCAAGCAATGCCCAGACGCGGCTGCCAATTGGAGTTGTCCGATCCGCAGGCGGGAATCAGACCATTGGACTGCAAGCAGCCTCCGGGTACCTGGGGGTCGGGGACGGTTCCACCTGTGAATGCTCCATCCTCCTTGTCGTAGCGCAATCCATAGTTCACAGTAACGTTGCGCCGGAGTTGCCAGGTATCTTGAGCGTAAAATCCATAGAGATTGGCGGCAGTGTTTACGGCTCCCGGACCTAGTCCGATTGTGAATTGCGACGGGCATTGACCGTCCGCTTGAGGAAAGAAGGAGTTGGTGCAGAGACCTGGGCCGAAGTTGGAGTATTCGCCGTCGTGAAACTGTTGATACAAGGCATAGATCGGGAAGTGGCTGATGTTCAGCCCGAACTTAAAGGCATGGCGACCCCGCGTCCACGACAGATTGTCGATGTACTGGAAACGGTTCTGGTAATCGCCCTGCGGGCAGCAGTAGTCCGCCCCGACATATGCGTTAGGCAACGCTTCGGCAGGTAAGGTGTTCACGGGCAGCGTCGACAAGACGAAGCGGTGCCAGAAAAACCGTCCCTGGTTAACGGCGTGAGGTGTCAATGTAGAAACCAACCCGATGTTTAAACCAGAGTCGTGAATGGTTGAGTTGACCAAGCCGCTCGGGTCGGTGGTGCCCGGCGGCGTATTTAGCAGAACGTTGGACTGCGTGTCGCGCTGCACGTTGTAACGCACCGTTAGCAGATTTTTGGCGTTGAGGTTGGCGTCAACTTTCGCGGACCACAGCTGTTCGTTCACGGGCTGATTGATCGTGATGCTATTTCCGAAAGGCAAAGAAGTTACTGGAGCGCCCTGCGCGGTGTCCTCGAGGCTCGTAAACCAGAACAAACGGTTCTTCACAAACGGCCCGCCCGCAGTGAATCCATACTCGTGCTTGAAAAAGGGCGCGCGGCTCGTCGGATCGCTGAGGTTGTAGAAGTAGTTTGACGCTCCAAAGTTGCGCCCGCGGAAGTACGCGTGTACGTCGCCGTGAAAGTCGTTGGTGCCCGACTTCGTGATGATGTTCAGGATGATGCTTCCCGCCTGGCCATACTCCGCGTTGTAGTTATTCGTCAGAACCTGAAACTCCTTTACCTCCTCCACCGATGCGCCGAGCGCATCGCGCGCCACAAGGATCTGCGCCTCATCCCAGATATTCCCGCCGTCCACATTGATGGTCATGCCGCGGTCGTTCACGTTGCCTGGGCCCACGAGGTCAGAGGAATCGCTCGTGAAGTCGTATCTCACCCCCGGGACTGACACGGCCAAGCCTTCGAAAGCGTTGGACACGCCGCCCACGCTTTCGTAGGAGGTAGTAGTCGGAAGACTCGCCACGTCTTTCTCATCAATCAGCGTAGAAACGTCCGTTTTAGTAGATTCGATAAGGGGTAGTTCCGCAGTTACAACCAGCGACTGCTTGTCCCCGGCAGGCACCAGGTTGAAGTTGATGTCACGCTGCTCGCCGGTTAGCACTCTCTCGTTCTTCGCTTCAACTTTGGTGAACGAGCGAGCTTCGATGACAATGTCGTAAACGCCAGGCGGTAAGTTGTCGAGTCGATAGATCCCGTCCGATGTTGTTTGGGTGGTACGGACGATACCTGTTTCGAGGTTGGTTGCCGTGACCGTCGCGTTCGCTACCGATACTCCCTGCGGATCTTGCGCGCGGCCCGCAAACATCGCGAGGCCAGCACTCTGCCCCTGTGCGCCTTGCGCGTTTAGCAGCAGCAACACTACTGCGGCCGCAATGAACGCGGACCATTGCCACGTCGTACGAATGCGATTCATATCCATTCCACTATGAGACGACTTGTGGCCGCGCGAAGGCAGGGCGCAGATCCAAGCATCCCATGGGTTTGCAGCAATGAGCAAGATGCCAAGATTGGCACGCGCTTAGTCCAATAGACTTTGGGGCTGCGCAGGAACCGTCACTTCTGACAGGGGAAAGAGTCGACTGCGCGAAATCAAATAGATTGGCCTCATTTGTGCCGAGTAACAGGCAAGATTGGAGAACTGGAAGTAACGGACGTTAGCCCTCATCGACCCAGTGGTGGTTTTCGGCCCGGGAGGTTGGATTTCAAACTAATGAACGGGCGCTGCGGCCGTTCATAACATTTCTGATCGGCTAAACCCCGAGGGAAAAAGATCTTTCACGGCGCTCGAAGCGCTGCGCTATTCAAGAGCGGATTCCTAGGCCCTAGCCGGCCCGTCGCAGGATTTGGGCCTGGTGCAGGCTGGAAATGCGGGAGATCGCTGCCACCATCATGCTCGAAAGCAATTGCATGGTCGCCACGTCGCGCTCGTCAAAGGCGCCGGGGGACGAGGACAGGACTTCGAACACGCCGAGCGTGCGGCGATAGTGGCGTAGGGGCGAGACGAGGATCGAACGGACTCCGAGGCGGCGGCAGCTGGCTAGGTCCACGCGCGGATTCCGCTCGGCGTCGTGACAGAGCATGATCTCGCCGGAGCGAACTGCTTCGGCAGAGATGCCGACGTCCGTTTGCAGGCGAACTCCGAGGTCTGGAGCAGTTCTTCCGGCACGGGCACGGCAGACGATTTCGTCGCCGGCGCGCAGTGCGATGGCTGCACCGGTCGCCCCGGTCAGGTGCTGGGCTCGTTCGGTAATCGCGCTGATGGCAGGCTCCAAGTCCAGTTCCGCGGGATGAATCTCGATTTCTTCCGACGACACGGCGCGAAAGCCCGACACTGGGTGGCCGGCATTGGCGACGCGAAGCTGGCTGCGCTGCGCCAACGACGGCATATGAAAATGATCAGCGATGTTGACCACGTCGGGGTCGGGCACAGTGCGCAGCAGATCACGGACGAGATTGTTCAACTCCATGTCGGTGATGAGATGGGCAGTCTGCTGGTTGCGCAGGGATCCTCCCAGCACGCGCGAGAGACCGAGCAGGGAGTGGCTTCCGCATGCGAGGCAATAGGGCTTGCTATTGGCACTGATCGACTCACACTGAACGCAGAATGTGGCGGACTGTAGAGGAACGAAATTGACGTCCTTAAAAGTATTGCCATACAGGGTCTTGCTAAACATAAATTCCTGATTCCTCGCTTCGATTGGTGCAGTTGAAGGTAAACAGATAGCGAAGGCTCAGGAAGTAACGGTAGTGGTTCCGGGTGTGGAAAAAGGGGTCCGAAATGCTCAAGCGAAGCCAGACTCCGCAGAAACCTGCAAGCTTTCTATCGATCTCATCCGAAAGGCATTGCGGAACGCAGGTTGCCGCACCATATTTTTGTGGGAAGTATTGATTTCATGCTGAGGGTCGGATATCCTAAGTACAAGTTCGCGGTCTGCCCGCGGAATAGTCGACTGGGGGAAATCATGGAATGGACAACTCCTGCTTTTGAAGAAGTTTGCTTGAATTGCGAAATTAACTCCTACGCCAGCGCGAAACTATAAGCGAAAGGCGCTCGCTCTGAAGGCTCATCCCTGAGTGTAGCCGTGCGTAGACGGTTGCGCTCTGAGTCTCCCTCTGCCATCTCCCCGTGACATCTGCCTCACCCGCCTTACAGCTTTCCACAGCCAGAGCTCACGAACTGAAGCTTGTCCTGCGTATGCGGGAAACCCGCGAGATTGTGTAGGTTTACCCAGCTTGGGCCGAGATGAGCGAGGCGTCCTGCTCGGGCAGAGCGATGACGTGCGGTGAGTGCACTAGAGTGCGGTCCAGGGCATCGGCCAGCGCGGTGGGAAAGGCGGAAGTGAGCAGATTGATGTCGATCTGCAAGTCTCGCGAGGAGTACAAACGTTGCACGGTCAGCGTACCCCGCCGCCGGTTGGCAGAACTCACTAGGTTCAATACGAGGTTCCACGCCGTTGAGCCATCGAACGTTTTCGGCGGGCCGGCTTTGGTCCAGCGGAATGTGTTTCGTCGAACGCCACCGGAGTCCAATGTTTCGAACGGAACCACCTCGCCAGGGACCAACTCCAGCTTGAGTTCAAAACTGTCAAAGTCGTTGCTGTCGAAGGCTGCGGTAAGAATGCGGCGCACCTGGTCATAATCGCGCGCGACTTTCAGTTCCTCGGTCGCGCGCCGGATAGCCAGGTTGTTGACGAAGATCTGCGGCTGGTCAAAGGTGCGGTGGGCGACGCGGGCCAACTCGCCAAATTCAAGGTAACCGAGATGCTGGACACCAATCCATATCCCGATGCCAAGCACCGCGAGCACCAGTCCCAGAGAACTTCCGGTCGGCCACAATAGGAATAAGCTCAGCAGGGCGAAAATGGCCGAGACGCCGTACAGCAGAATCACGACTTGGCGATGCGTCATGCCGTGCTGCAACAGCTTGTGGTGGATGTGCTCGCGATCGGCAGTAAAGACGGGTCGGCCGCTGATGAGGCGTCGAACGATGGAGAGAGCAGTCTCTAAAATCGGCAAGCCAAACGAAACAACCGGGATGGCAACTGCGACGATCGTGGGAGCCTTCTGCGCGCCCTGCAAAGCCAGCGCGCTTAACACAAATCCGATGAAAAGACTGCCGGAGTCACCGAGGAAGATCGTTGCCGGATTGAAATTGAAGCGCAGGAAACCGAGAATCGCGCCCGCGAGGGCGATCGTCATTACCGTGACGAGGGAATATCCGTTCAGGAGCGCTACGACAAACGCCACCAGAGTCGAGAACAGAGCCGATCCAGCGGCTAAACCATCGAGGCCGTCAATCAGGTTGAACGCGTTGGTGATGGCCAGAACCCAAAGAACCGTGAAGGCCCATCCCACGATCCAAGGCAACTTGATGTCGCCGAACAGCACGGGTATGTTGACGATCTTCAAGCCGCCCAGGTACAGCATGGTTGCGGCGACGCCTTGCACCGAAAACTTGAAATAAGGCCCGACGCCGTGGATGTCGTCATAGACGCCCAACAGAAAAACCAGCGAAGCCGGCAGCAGGATGGTCAGCAGCGTCTTGAGCGAAAAGGCGGCGTGCAAGCGTGGACTGTTGAGGGCCCAAAGAGCCGCCATGCCCATGCAGAGCGAGAAGGAAAAGAAAATAGCCACTCCGCCCAGACGTGGGAGAGGGCTGGAATGCAGATGTCGTTCCTGCGTGGGAACCGCCACCCAGCCGTGGACTGTGGCGAAATCGCGAACATACCGCGTGAACACAAAAGCGGTTAGCAGCGCCAAAACAAATGTCGCGAGGAAAACGCCCGTCAACTATGCCACCTTCGGCGAGCAGACATGCAGACGCATGCCAACTCGACTTCTTCAAAAGTATTGCAGCGATGCCCTGCGGTTAATAGTTAGTGAATAGATTCCCGACGAAGTTCCGAGTGCCAAAGACTTTAGCAGTACGCGAAAGAGACTTTCAATCACCCCTCAGCAAAAACCTGTGGAAAACTTATCTGGAGTCTCGCGGATAACGGGATCGCAACTCCTGCAGCTGTGCTAGACTGCTGTTCAAATTCTCATATAACACTTCAGGGGTTTTCTGATGGAGTCGGGCACTTCGGGTTTCAGTCGCTGCGGTCGCGTTTTCTTGATGCTGGTGGCGGGATTCTTACTCGCCTTGAGCCGCGCCGCCGCCCAGCAACCGGCAAACAGCTCCCAACCCGCACAGAACAATCCACCGGCGGAGTTGCCCGCAGCCCAACCGATTTCGCAGGCGGCGACAAGCGCGTCCGGACAGGCCTCGACTACTACTCCTTCGATTACGCCCGAGACGGCGAAAGACTCCCCTGACCAGTCGGCACTGGTAAAGCTGGGTGCAGGAGACCTGATTGAAGTGAGCGTCTACAACGTCCCCGAACTGACCACGAAGGAACGGGTCAGCAATTCTGGCGACGTTTACCTTCCGCTGATCGACTACGTCCACGTCGACGGCTTGACGCAGGAAGAAGCGCAGACCCTGATCGAGAAACGGCTGTCGGACGGCGGATTTGTCCGGAGTCCCCATGTGACCATCTTCGTGGACGAGGCTGCGTCGCAGGGCGTGACCATCATCGGCGAAGTGGGTAAACCCGGGATCTATCCTGATGTCTCGGATCACAAACTCTATGAAGTCATTTCTCAAGCTGGCGGATTCAACGCCTCTGCCTCGCGCAAGATCGCGATCATTCGACGGAACCAGCCGGAGCCGATTCGCATTGACCTGCCCCGAAATCTGGCCGACGATCTGAGTGGCAATATCGATATCCTTCCGGGCGACACGATCAGCGTTCCTCGGGCGCCCATTATCTACGTGGTCGGAGACGTCGGCCGTCCCAGCGGCTTGCTGGTCGACAACGGTACGCTCAGCGTGTTGCAGGCACTGGCACTGGCCGGGGGCACGAACCACACGGCAAAATTAAGCGGCGCCCGCATCCTTCATAAAGGGCCCACGGGGATGACTGAAACGAAAATCCAAGTTAAGAAGATGTTAGAGGCCAAGGCCCCGGACGTGAATCTGCAGTCGGACGATATTCTTTTCATTCCAGTCAGTGCGGGCAAGATCGCCGCAGCTCGAACGGCTGAAGCTGCATTGGCGATGGCCACGGCCGTCTCAATTTACGCGGTTCATCCGTAGGCCCGAGGTTACGGCCCGCACGGACGGCTCACGGATGGTGCATAAGACTCTGCAGCACGTCGATATATTTTCCCGCGGTCCTTCCGCGGGAGAAGTATTTCACGATGTGTTCCCTTCCCCTTTGACCCAACTCTGTGCCGAGTTTGCGATCTGCGGATAGTCGGCTGATTGCGTTTACGAGTGCTTCGGAATTTTCTGGCTTGATCGCGATTCCGGCGTCCGCGTCTTCGATAATCTGGCGCGCCTGACCGTCGACGCCAAGAATTACGGGACGGGCACAGGACATGGATTCCAGCATCTTGGTGGGAATCACAGTCTTGAATACATCGGTCTTTTTCAGCAGGACCAGGCAGGCGTCGGAAGCGGAGATGAAAGCAGGAATCCTCTCCCGGGGTCGCTGATCGAGAAAGCGCACGCTGCTCAATCCGCGGGATTGCGCCATAGCTTTGATTCGTTCTTTTTCTGCACCTTCACCCACGAGCAAAAATTGCGCGTTGGAATTTCGGCGCTGCAGTTCGGCGGCGGCATCCAGCAGGGTTTCCAGTCCGTGGGCCATGCCCATGGTGCCGATGTAGCAGACCAGGAATTTCCCGTCGGCCCCGAGTTCGTGCCGCAATGCTGCGTTCGCAGCTGCGGAGGCCGGCGCAAAGAGGTCGGTCTCGACGCCATTTTCGATAATCGAAATTTTGTCCTCGGCAACCTGCCAGCGCTGCATCAGATGCTCTTTGAAAGCGGGCGTCACGACGACGATGCGGTCGGATCGCCGGTATAGAAAGCCCGCGATCGCAGCTAGCGCGTGGTGAAGAAGTGAATTCTCATCGCCAACTCCTACGGCGGCCAGCGATTCCGGCCACAGATCGCGCACTTCGAAGACGAGCGGCGACTGCCGGACAAAAGCAATCCACCAGCCGGACAGGCCAACAAGGAGTTGCGGTGAAGAGGCGATGATCACATCCGGGCGCGGTAGGACCGTGCCGCGCAGAGCGGCGGAAAGGCAAAATGAGGCATAGTTGCGCATGCGCTCGTGCGCCTTGCGGTTGGGCAAAGGCCAGAGCCAGGTACGAACGACATCAACGCCGCTCACTCTTTCTCGATAAGTCATCCGGCGCAAGCGGCTACGCCATTCCGCCGGAACCACGCCGGTCGGGTGATTGGGAAATCCGGTCAGCACAGATACGTCGTGCCCTGCCTCGGCCCAGTGCCGGGCGAGTTCGAACGCACGGGCTGCAGGCGCACCCATCTCCGGCGGAAAATATTGTGAGACGTAGAGAATTTTCACTCGATCTGGAACTCACATGCTCGAGGCACGCCACTCGTAACGCCGGAGCAAGTAAAGCGCGTCTTGATTGACATCATTCGCCGTTGTTAGGCTTCTCGCCACGAAGCACAATTCTATAGGCGTCGCGGAAATTGCCGTCTCCATAGATATCTGGGAACCGCGCACCAGCGAAGGTGAGACGAGTATAAAACCCAAGGCTAGCAGCCCCAGCATGCAAAAGAGTGAGCAGTAAACGACCAACAATGGACGCAACATGCCGGGTGAAACCATGCGCCTCAATCCCGGCAGCACGTACCCCATCAGGAACGGCAGAACCGGTAACCAGAGCCGTGAGTCATTCCAAGGATAGGCAAAGACGATGCATCCAAACCCTAACACGTAGACCAACAGCGAATCAGGCCTGTCACGTTTCACCCAAATCCCAACGACGCACGCGAAGATTGCGAACGCACCCAGGATCTGTAACGGCAAGCCGAGCGCGGCCGGAAGTTTTGATGCCGGGGCGTTCGCGGTCATCTCTCCCCACTCCGCGGTGTGGTATCCAATGTTCGCGGCAACACTGCGGAATACGCCCCGATTTAGGAAAATGTGCGCGTTAAACCGCATGTACCGGGAATCGAGGAGAACCCTGCGGGCGATCAACAGTGCGACCAACAGTAACATGGAGGTTAAGACTCGGTACCGTAGCAATATGGGATATATCCTCATGGCCCCAGCAAGACCGCCGATTGCTGCCCAAATGAAAGCGGGAATGAAAACGACTCCAATGGTTCGCAACTCGAAGCTGAAAAACAAAATGGAATGATGAACACAAGCAACCAGAGCCGACGAGATCCCGACACAGCTTCGGCCCTGATCAACACGAGGAGACATGGCACCGACGCGCCAAAAAAGCAGATGTCGCTCAACGGGTAGGTGACATTTCTAACCATGAGGAACGAGAGCAGGGTTAGCAGGGATACGAACTGTGCGACCTCACACGAAAATTCAAATGAATCGCGCAACACCAAGTAACTCGCCACAGACCCGACACCGAGCAGCAAACAATTCAGCGCAACGATGGCCCAGGACTTCCCGATGCCCACTTTTGCCAATACCCAAATCAACGCAGGATATCCGGGCGAGCGCATGGAACGCACACCGTGAACCAGGAAACCATTTCCGTCTAGGGCGGAACTAGCTTGTAACAGATAGTCAACGCCGTCGTTGATAAGCCTGAGTGGGCTCGTGATTTGAAGCAAGTACGCGATCGCAACCATCACAAACGCCAGCGAGATGATCAGACGGGTCGGGTAGCGCGTGATCATCAGATTTGTCTCCGAGAAAGCGATTCGTACCGACCGTTCCTTCAACCTAGTAATAACAGAGTTTGAACACGCTCTTATAGCAGAGGGCGCGGGTACGTTTGCTACGGCTGCGGGTGTAACTTTCCCAACGGTCGGCGATGCGGGCAAAAGTGACCTCTCCGGTAAGGCGATGCATGATCCGCAACTGCACAATGTGCAACTGATGATAGAAGGGACTGGCTACCATGGGCAGGCGTGTGCCGGACTGCTCGTAAAGCGACCAGAATCCTAAATCGTAGCGGTCGAGATTGCGCAGCATAGTGCGGGCCGCGCGCGAAAATAGCTCCCGCACGCGAGGGTCTTCGGTGGCCAGGAAATAGTCGTAGATTCCCCACGATGCCCAGATGAACCCGTTGAGAATGTGCGTGGGGGGTGACACGATGTATTCCTCGAACCACAGGTCGCCGGACTCGTCGGTGAAGGCGACGCCTCCATCTCTGGTTGAGACATGGAAGCAGGCGAGAGCGCGCTGGGCAGCATCGAGATAGCGGGCGTCGCGCGATTCTTTGTGGGCGCGCACCAGCACAGAGATTCCCTGGCCCTGGGCGAGTGCAGAGTACCAAGGGGCGTGAAGAGTGTCGCGGTATTCCCAATCGAAGTGATGGTTCCAGACGGCGAATCCTTGGGCGTTCTGTTCCAGATGTGAGCAGAGCCAGTCGGCGGCTACGAAGAATTTACGGCGGCGTTCAGCGTCGGCGGCGCGGCGGTACAGGTTGTAGTTTCCGAGTCCGTATTGTGCGATTGCGATGGGGTTGTACTGCAGGCCGATGTGGCCGTGATAGTCCAGTTGCGGAACCCCGGAGGAATCGTAGAAGCCCTGATAGTTCGCCTTCTCGGCGAACAGCATGTAGTATTCGCCGAGAGAGCCGGGCGTTGTGTTTGGATTCTCGGCAGGAGTCTCGTGCCAGAAGGTGAGCTGGCTTTTGCCGCCGAAAAGGTAGGCGCTGAAAATGCGTCGGTAGTAGCTGAGACGAGGCAAGGGGCTTCGCTTTGGACTCAATTCATATTACGGCAAGGCGAAGCGCCTGCACCTGCTAGGCGCTGTCGAGCTGCGCCCGAGGGACAGCCGAGGGCGGCTGTCCCCGCATTCTCTCTCAAGGAACTACGGAGTAGAGCGATGTGACCATGTCGTCGGATTCGACGGCGATAGTGGTCAAGGCCAGGAATGGCGTGGTGTTTTGGCCATCGGGCATGAAGGCGTTGCCGTACTGAAACAGGCCCATGGGCCAGCGGTCTTTTCGCCACGTGCGCAGGAGATGCCAGTCTTGGACCCTACCGCCGATGCCGCCGTAGAGACGGACATGGCGGTCCCGGTTCACTTCGCTGGGTTCGACCATCGTCGAAAAGAAGACTCGATTTCCAACACGGCATCCGTAGATGGACGAGCTGCTGATGGGCGCGACCTGCAACAACGTTTCCTGACGGTCGAGGCGATAGACGTAATTGGACTCGAGTGGCGTATCGGAAGAAAAGTAAAGGCCATTTTCGGTGGGAATGCCTGCAACGGCACGGGTCTGTTGCTGGCCTTGCAGAACGGCTTCGACCTGACTGAAATCGCAGGTGGCGCGCAGAATGCGGCATTCGTCGCCGTGGTCACCTGTCAAGATCCAGAGGCAATCTCCCCATGGATCATGAACGATATTGTGGACATGGCGGATCGCGCGCTTGGGGAATGTATAGGCGACGCTCCACGTGGCGCCGGCATCGTTCGACGCGTAGATGTGGACTTCCTCGCGAGCACTGTTGTTGAAGTATTCTCCCCAATAAATCGTGCCGTTCGGAACAGCGGTGATGTGCAACGGGCGTGTACCGCGAACGATTGAGTGAGTGCGGTGAAATTCGCTCTCGCCTGGGCGCAGCATGATGATGGCTCCGGGAACTGCAGCGACCAGTCCGCCCGACGGCAACACGGCGAGCGCGTGGAAGCCATCGCGAGATAAACGCGCCGACAGGCCGTTCATCACCGAAAGCCGGCGGCGCCAGTCAGGCTGAAATTCGGCTACTGGCTGCCACATGAGAGCGGAGGAAGGATCCTGAACACTCGCGCGCAGCAACTGGTAGCCGTGCGACGCGTAGAGCTGATCGCGGGACCATGCCAGCACACGCAATCGCGAGAAACGCGCGACACTGACCAAGCGGCCCTGCAGATCGATCGTGGCTTCTTTCATTTCCGAATGGCGCATCCGCGGTCTATGGCAAGAACGTCTTCATGCAGAAACAACTTCCGCCGGCCTTTTCGAACTCAGAAGTATCGACGGCGACCGGAGTCAATCCCTCCTCGTGAAGAATCGCTTCCAACGGGGGCGTCAAGTACGGCGTGATGTAGCTGCCGTTGACTACGATGCCGTTGCCCATGAAGTGGTGAGCTTCCTCGGCGGTGAGCAGGTGAACCCGCTTCCAGATTTTGTGCAGCGCCGCGAGAGCCTCGGCGGAATACGCGCCGGGAAAAATCAGAGCCGCTTCAATGTTGAGCGGGCACAGGCAGGTGTCGAGGTGGTAGCAATAAGGATCGACGAGTTCCAAGGGCACGACGGGGATTCCCATTTCGGACATCGCGGCTGCGAACTTCTCCACACCGCCGAGCGTGCTGCGAAAGCCATATCCTGCGTAGATGCGGGAGCCGTCGGGATGCCAGAGCAAATCGCCGTGGCCCTCGAGGTAGTCGTCGCCGTAGTCGAGTTCAATCAATCGGTAGTCGTGAGCGCGAAACCACTCGGCGTAAAAGGCGACTTCGCGATGGCGCGAGGGATAGACCATCCGGCTGGGCACGGCGAATTTCCCATATCCAATTTTCTCGCCGACAAAAACCTGGTTGGCGGCGAATACCATATCTTCGAGGCCCTCGATTGGAGCGATCGTTTCAACCTTGCATCCATTCTGCTGCAAAACACCACACAGCGTTTCCCACTGGCTGCGCGCTTTCACTCGATCCACTGCGGAATCTCTCGACATGTACGGATTTTTCTGATCGACGACATCGAAATAATGCGGCGGACACAGAAGTACCGAGGGCATACGATTGATGGTAGCTGGGCGAACAGAGCAGAGGCAAGGAAACTGCGACGGAACTTGGGCAGTCATTGCCGACTATTCGTCACGATTGGAGGGTATGCCGATCAGAAGGAGTGCCGCACGCGGGAAATCTTTCATCGGCACGATACGAGATCCATGGCAACCGACGTGCAACTAATTCGGATTCCAATTGCTCTGCGAGATTGTTCCTAGCGGAGCAGAAGGCAGTGAAAAAATGCTCAGCCGATGTGCCAATGCTCAATGCAGCAAGCCTTTCCTCAAACTCCGGGAAGGCAAGTTGTTTCTAGTCGAGACCGAGCGCTTGACCAAGCCAGGAGAATCAGCCGTACCTCCGTTTGTGCGCGCCCGGCAACAACAACGGTGTGTCGAGCACTACTGGCTCTGTGATGACTGCGCGAAGCACTGGACTTTGGTCTATGACCGGGAGCGCGGAGTTGCACTGGCCGCCCTGCATCGCCCCGCGCTGAGCATCCCCCCGGCAGTTGCAACCTCGCACAGGGGTGCCGCATAGACGGGAACTCGGACCAGAAACCCCAAGAGACACTTTTTACTCGTAACCCTCTTTTGCCCAGATCTTCCAGTCGTCGCGGACGGCGTTCAACATCTGTTCTGTGGCCTGATGCAGCCACTTCCCTTTCTGCTGCTGCATATGCTTGAGGATCGGCTTGCGGTCCGTCTTCGTGCCGAGATGAATATTAGCCGTTTCCCATCCCATGGCGCGAAGCAGACGCAATTCCTTCCCCGGTGCGCGAAGCGTGGCAAGTTCGATGCGCGAGCAGTGCGGACTCAACCTGCGCACGATCCAGCGCCCACGTAATTGCACGAACGGGTCGAGACAGCGCACGGCGCGGCTGATGATTGTCTGGTACAAGATCTCTGCAGGCCCCTCGTAGTCCTTAGCCCAATAGCAGGCGGACGAAACCAAGGCCTTGGCCTCACGGGCGATTCTCCCACCGTGCCAATCGGTAATGGCAACATAGCGCGCGTGACCCAGGCTTCCCAGACCTGCGACCCGGCTCGCCAGACGATACGGGAGGTCGCGGGCGGGCATGAGATGCTCGATGGCGTCGATCGCACTGATCGGTACGTCTCCTCTTACAGTTGGGAGGGCATCGATCTTGGCCCAGAACCGAACAGGATCGCGCAGTTCGCTTTCCGCAATCTGGCGCAACCACTCGTTCTTTTCCCCTAAGACGAAGGGGAGCCCGCCTACGCTCAATGCCTCGCGATAGCCCTCGAGAATGGCATCGCAGATGTCCTTCTGCTTGAGCGCCAAATGTCCTCCTTCGGCTGCCAAGTGAGCACTCACCGCCAGACGCACCAGATCGTTGGCATAGGACAAGGGATGAGTTTCATCGAAGTCGTTGACACCCCAGATCAGGCGTCCTTCGATGTCCCGCCACGTGCCGAAGTTCTCTACGTGCAGGTCGCCCACCGCGAGCACGTGCGGTCCCATGGAAAGATCGGGACACACTTTCGGCCAGACTTGCGCCCAGCGGTAATAGGTGGCGCGCAGAAAGGGAAAGACCGCTGACTTCATATTGGCGTGCTTTAGATGCAGGTCCTTCTTGACGAGGTCGGTGCGATGGCCTAGCCAGTCTTCAAACTGGCGGGTCGCTTTGACGATGTTCATAGCGCCGCAACGATAGCGGGCGAAAGGACCGGAAGTCAACGGGCAGAACAGATAGGAGGCACCAGGCAGCGACAATTACCGGGCGTTGGAGTTCACCTTGAAGTCAACGCCCGGCAGTGGCGGAGAGGAACATGCGCATCTCTTAAGAATTAGTGCTTGTAATAGGCCCCGTTCTTCTCGACGAATTCCTTCTTGTCTTCCGGCACATCTTCGAGGGCATGAATTGAATCGGAGGTGCAGGCCGGGATACAGGCGCCGCAGTCGATGCATCCCTCGGGGTCGACATACATCTGAGTGGCGGCTTCGTAGCCGGGCTCGTCCGTCTTGGGGTGGATGCAGTCGGTGGGGCAGACTTCGACGCAGAGAGAGTCTTTGATGCAGTTATCGGTGATTACATAGGCCATGGTGAATCGATCTCCAGAATGAAATGAGCACTTCCGGCTCGCTCAAGAGTGAGTGTAAGAAGCGCGGCGGGATCGGGCGGTGATTCTGATCACACGCGGATGTGCGTGAGCGAGGAAATTGCAGGTTGGCCGGTGCGATTGACGGCTCGGCGAGCGATGGATGATGACAATCACGCGGAACTGTGACCGTGGTCACAGAAATACATAGGCGACAGGTCTTAAATAAGCACAATTGAACTAGGCCTTCTAGTCATAGGATCGCCCGGCCGCACCCACAGAACCCCACAAGCCGTTACCCCAGACGGCAGCGGCCGGGCGCTTGAAGGCTCCAAGAGATTGAAGCCCTTCTCGCCCCCCTAACTGTCCCTTTTCGCGCTCAACAGCCTCCTATAGCTGTGTCTCGCTAGACACACCGTGGCTGCCGGCACACTCTCCGACCTCTGTTTTCAGTCACTAACCATCCTGTTTTCATTTGGATACCGTTTGGCGTCCGTCCTGCCTCTCGTACTGGCGTAAGGCAATTTCAAACGGAGGCAGACATGGAGCGCACGACTGGGAGGACGACGGCGACGAGGTGGAGAGCAAGAATCATTATTGCGGCGCTCACTCTGGCGGTCGCGAGCCCGGCATTTGCGCAAGTCGTCGAGCAGGCTCTGAAACCAGCCGAGGCTGATCCGATCCACCGGGTCGTCCTGGTGAGCATTCCAGACCGCAAGCTTGCGATCATCGAAAACGGCAACATCATCGCGACCTTCCCGGTTGCAGTCGGTGCAGCTGCGAGTCCTAGTCCCACGGGTGAATTCCAGATCGTCAATCGCGTTGCGAACCCCTCCTACTATCGCCCCGGAACAGTGATCCCCAGCGGCAAAGGAAATCCCGTGGGTACTCGCTGGGTAGGACTGAGCCGGAAGGGCTATGGGATTCATGGCACGAACGCACCGCGGTCCGTAGGACACGCGGCTTCGCACGGCTGTATCCGGTTGCGCAATCGGGATATCGAGAAGCTGTTCACGATGGTGCAGGTCGGCGACGTGGTGCAGATTCGCGGCGAGCGCGACGAACAAGTTGCACAGATATTCGGCGGTGGCGCGGATGACACAACGGTAGCTGCGGCGGACTCTGCCGAACCAGACGGCGGGCAACTGCAGTCGTCGACGTTTTGATGGCAGAGGGAATTTAGAACTCAAAGTTGAAGTCTCAGGAGGACATTATGCAAATGGCAATCACATTCATGGCGGTGATGGCAGGAATGATCTTTTCGCTGGCGGTGGCGTTGCTGGCGGAAGAACTGATCTTCGGGCAAGTATTCCGTCTGTTCTTTTCGCGGCAGACGGTCGCAGTGAAATCGGGACAGAAGCGCTAAGGCGCAAAGGAGAACGAACATGCTGGCGTTGAGGTATTTGCTGATTGCCGGTGGCCTCGGGATGATTCTCGTGGCTGTAGGTATTTTGGGTTATGACCTGTATCGCGAATTGCTGTACCGGCGGGCCCTGGCGACACCCGGGGCGGACGCGCTGCCGCCGTTGCCGGAGTGGCGCTGGCGGACATCGTTGGCGCTGGCGCTGTTGGCCTGGGGACCGATTCTGCTGGCGTTCAGCATTGTTGTCGTGCCAAGCGGCATGGCGGGGATCCGCGTCAGCGAAATGAGCGGCACCGTGCCGGGCACGCTGTATCCCGGGGTGCACTTTGTAACGCCGCTGGTCGAGGACGTCGCGCTGTTCGATACGCGCGATCAGGTCTTCACCACTGGGGTGACGGAAGATGGAAAGAGCGCTGCGGCGAATGTCTCGAGCAAGTCGCAACTGCTTGACGTGCAAGCTAAGGAAGGACTGACGCTTGGCTTGGCGATCACGGTACGGTACAGGCTCGATCCTAAGCGACTGGACTACATTCAGAGCAACCTGCCGCGTCCGGTGGAGAAAGAGATTGTGCCTCCGATCGTGGCCAGCGTGTGGCGCGAGTTGGTTCCGAACTATACGGTGCGGGATGTCTTCTCCGCCAAGCGCGAAGAAGTGCGGCAGCGCGCTGCCGGCATGATCACGCAGAAGCTGTCGGCCGATGGAATCGTTGTGAAAGAAGTGATGCTGCGGGATATCCAGTTGCCGGAAGAGTACGCGAAGGGACTGGAGACGCTGCTGCTCAAAGAGCAGGAGAACGACCGGATGGGCGTGGAAACAGAGTTGAAGCAGAAACAGGTTCGCATCGCTGAACTCGAGGCTGAGGCGACGAAGGTGCAGCAGATCAAGCAAGCGGAGGGCGAGGCACAAGTCCACGTACTGCAGGCGAAGGGCGAATCCGATGCGATGCAGTACACCCTGCCGCTGAAAGAAAAACAAATCCAGCAGAGCAAACTGGAAGCCGAAGCGCGGAAGGAAGCGACGATTCAAAATGCGGAGGCCGCGGCCCAGGCCAAGGTCATCGACAGCAAGGCCGAGACCGAACGCCGAGAGTTGCTGGCGAAGGCGGAGGCGGATCGTATTCGCGTGACGGCGGCGGCTGATGCGGAACGTATGTCGAGCGAGGCAGCGATTTTGAAGCAGAATCCGCTGCTCATCAACAAAATCGTGGCGGAGCGACTCTCCGACAAACTCCAGATCATGATGGTTCCGGCCGACGGCAAGTTCTTCTTTGCCAACGACGTGTTGCACAGCATGAGCGCGGCGAACCAGGCTAGCCAGGCTGAGGAACAGCCGAGATAGGCTCTCTTTTCCGGAAGTCAAAAGCCCCACCCTTTCGCATACAGCGCGAGAAGGGTGGGGCACCCGGAGCGAGGCTGGTTCAGCGGTGTCCAAACAGTACAGGGCGTGAGGAATGGCTTATGAGCGCAGCGGTTTATAATTTGGGCATTCCAAACGCCATCCTGAATTCAGTGAATCGAATCTCGCGAACCGCGCTCAGCTTCGGCTTCGCGGTGCGACTCTCTTTCGTGGTCCTCGGTTTGGCAATCGTTGCAGTCGCCACAGATTGGAGCGGGCCCGAACAGCAACTGGCGCACAAGATTGTTGCAGTGACCGGCCCCGGTGCAGTCGCCCTTACCGTCGAGAACCGTTCTTCCCTCGGCAAGCGTGACAGCGAGATCGTGCAGAACGGTTTGCGCGCTGCACTCGAAGGGCTCGGCCTTCATTTTGTAAAAGCTGAGCAGTCAGCCGCCACGGTTGCGATTTTTCTTTCCGAGAATCCTGCGTCATACGTGTGGGTAGCGGAGATTCACCAAAGTGCTGGGGAGTCTTCGGTGGTCATGGTATCGCTGCCGCGTCCTGCGGGCGCGGCCACATCCCATGAGTCGGTACCTCTCACCCTGCGCAAGAGCTCATTGTGGACGCAGGACGATCCGATTCTCGATGTTGCTGTACTCGAGGAAAATGCGGCACCCACGCGCATTGCTGTGCTCGACGCGGAGAAAGTCTCGCTCTACCGGTCGCAGGGCAGCAAGTGGCAGGCGGAACAGACTCTGGCCATCGTCCACGCGCGGCCATGGCCGCGCGATTTGCGCGGGAGATTGATCCTGGAAAAGGATCATCTGCTGGACGTTTATCTCCCCGGGGTCATGTGCCGCAGCTCCGCGGGAGCGCCGTTGGCGTTGAGTTGTCGCGAGACCGATGATCCGTGGCCTCTCGTTCCGGCCGGGCTGAGCGGAGGAACTTTCCCGGTGTTCCCCAGTGCCGGATCATCTGCGGTGGCAATTCCGCCGACGGGTGCGTTCTTCGCGCCGACGCGGAACTTTTTCACGGGCGCGTTAACCCCCGGCGTGGGCAAGTTCACAACCGTGTCCAAGTTTTATTCCGCAGCACTGCTGCCGCGCGAGAAATATCTTCTGTGGCTCTTTGCCGCCACGGATGGCCGCGTGCACATGGTCGACGGCATCAGCGACCAAGGTCTCAAGCTGGGATGGGGCAGCGATGTGACGAGCATAAAGACTTCGTGCGGCGCCGGCTGGCAGGTGCTGGCCACGAGTTCTACGGAAGACACCGGTGATTCCGTGCGAGCGTATGAGTTTCCCGATCGCGATCCGGTCGCGGTCAGCGCCGCCGTCGACTTTCCAGGCAGCGGCGTGATTACCGCATTGTGGACAGAAGCGAAGGGCGATACGGCGATCGCTGTTGCGAGAAATCGAGAGACAGGAACTTATGAAGCGTTTCGGATGGCGGTGGTTTGCAGTCAGTAGCATGGTGATCGCGGCGCTGGCGGCGATGGCCGAGACGCGTCCGCAATACGGAGGCGTGCTGCATGTTGCCATGCGGGCGGCTCCCACGTCACTGGATCCGGTGGACCTGGACCTGGCAATGCTTGATCCTGCGAAAAATGCCGAGCCCGATTCCTTCGCGCAATACGGGCTGACCATGCTGATGTTCGATACCCTGGTCGCCACCGACGAGAACGGGCGCATCCAGCCCCGGTTGGCCACGTCATGGCAGACCGCGCCGGGAAGTCAGCGGAGGCAGTTTCGCATTCGTCGCGGAGTGAAGTTTCACGACGGCACCCCGCTCACTGCCGAAACTGCGGCTGCGTCGCTGCGTGCCGCGAATCCGTCGTGGAATGTGAGTACCGACGCGGACACGGTTGCAATTGAGTATTCCAAGTCCGATTCCGAGTTGCTGGCAGAACTAGCGTTACCGCGGAACGCGATTTTGAAAACGAATCCCGTCGGCGCGCCCAGCGGCACGGGGCCGTTTCACGTTGTTGATTGGCAGCCGGGAAAGAAGTTGTCTCTGGCGGCGGAGGAGAACTGCTGGCGCGGGCGTCCGTTCCTCGACGCCATCGAGATCGAGATGGGGAAGAATTTTCGCGATCAGATGACGGCGTTCGAACTGGGTAAATCGGACTTAGTGGAGGTGGCGCCTGAACAGTCGCACAGAATTTCTCAGCAAGGACGCCAACTGGTGAGTTCGGCTCCGCTGGAGTTGCTGGCACTGTTATTTACACGCGACGCGGCGTCCCCGGAGGAAAAACTCCTACGCGAGGCGCTAGCGCTGAGCGTGGAGCGCGGGTCGATCCGCAATGTCTTACTGCAGGGAGCGGGACAACCGGCAGCCGGAATTCTTCCGAACTGGATGAGCGGCTACGGATTCGTGTTCTCCACTGACGCGGATTTGCCACGAGCGCGGCACACGCGCGAACAAGTCCGCATGGTCCCGACGTGGACGCTGGGATACGATGGCAGTGATCCGGTGGCGCGAGTGTTGGCCGAACGCATCGCGCTCAATGCCAGAGATGCGGGATTGCCGTTACAACCTACATCTGGGCCGACCGCCGATCTGCGGTTGCTGCGGATTCCGCTGGCGCCTGATCCGTGGATTGCGTTGACGAACGTGGCCTCGCTCGCAGGCCCGCCCCTGGGAAGAGGAAGAGAAGGTGTCACAGTCGAAGATTTATACGCGGCAGAGTTGGTGCTGTTGGGGACGAGGCGCATAGTCCCGCTTTTCCATCTCCCGGTCTCTTATGCTGCATCGGCGAATTTGAGAAACTGGGCGCTGCGGTCCGACGGAGGATGGACTCTGGCCGATGCCTGGATTGGAAGTGGCAAACCCTAATCGATGACCTTTCGCCGCAAACTTCTGGCCGTTTTCGCGCTGACGGTATTCCTGTCGGTGGCGGCTGTGACGTTGCTGGTGCTGGGGGTAACTCGCAATGCGTTCGAAAAAACCGAAGATCAGCGCACCACAGCGCTGGTCACGCAGTTTCAACGCGAGTTTGGGCGCAGGGGAGAGGACGTGGCGCGACGGGTCGAAGCGATCGCCACATCCAGTCCCGTTAGCCGCATGGCGACGAGTCTAAATGGCACATCCGCGGACTCCGCCGAATATTTCGATCTGGCGCGGCAAATGGCGGAGGGCTATCAACTCGATTTTCTGGAATTTCTGGATGGGCACGGGTCCATCATTTCCTCAGCGCAGTGGCCCGCCAAGTTTGGCTATCCCGATACCGCCTATGAGACCTTGTCTGCTGCGAGCGGTGAGGGCGCGTTTTTGAAACGCGAGGAATTGCAGGATTCGACCGCTTTGGGGCTCTTCGCTGTGCGAGCGACGCGCATCAGTGAGCATCCGGTCTACGTGATCGGAGGCCGGGGGCTCGACAAGAACTTTCTCACTGGCCTCGACCTCCCAGCGGACATGCGCGTCCTGCTCTATCAGAACCGCAGTGATCATTTCTCTGCCGACTCACTTCTGGATCCCTCTGCATCGGGGAATGGTCCCGACGGCGCGCGGCCGGCTGACAAGTTCGCGACGTTGGTCGAGGCAGTAAGGCAGTACAACCAAGAGATGACCGGGATTGTCTCTTGGTCTTCGGACCAAGCGGATGAAGAAGTGTTTCACGCGATTCCTCTGCGGGGAGCGGGCAAGGATCGTCCGCTGCTGGGGATTTTGCTGGTTGGACATTCGCGGCGATCTTACGTTGAACTGAAAAGGCGGATTCGTGCGTCAGCGCTGCTTGCGGGCGGTGGTGGAATTATTCTGGCGATCCTGCTGAGTAGCTGGGTGGCAGCACGGGTGACACGTCCCGTGGTGCAATTGGCGCACGCGGCGCAAGACGTGGCTGAGGGCAACTGGGACACGCGGGTGGAAATCTACGGCGGCGATGAGGTAGCGCAACTTGCCGAGTCGTTCAATCGCATGACCGCCGAATTAGTGGCGCAAAAAGAGCGTCTCGTGCAAACGGAGCGAGTCGCGGCATGGCGCGAACTGGCGCGCCGCCTGGCACACGAGTTGAAGAACCCACTGTTCCCCCTTCAACTCACAGTCGAGAATCTGATGCGGGCCCGGACGCAGAGTCCCGACCAGTTCGACGAAGTCTTCCGCGAAAGTGCGAGCACCCTGCTGGCGGAGATTTCGAACCTCAAAAAGATTATCGGCCGCTTCAGCGAGTTTTCAAAAATGCCGCAGCCCCAGCTGCAAGCGGTACAGGTGAATGAAATCCTGGGGCTAATTGCAAAGCTCTACCAAGCGCAATTGCAGGCGCCGGGGCGAAGCCCGATCGAGTGCAAGTTGGAGTTCGCCGAGAATCTTGGAACCATTGCCGCCGATCCCGACTTGCTGCACCGCGCGTTGTCGAATCTGGTGCTCAATGCGATGGACGCCATGCCGAATGGCGGCAGTCTTACTTTGCGAACACGGCGCGACGATGGAAAGGTGATCATCGAAGTTGCCGACACTGGATCTGGGCTCACGCCCGAAGAGTGCGAACGCATCTTCACGCCTTACTACACGAGCAAGCAGCACGGAACTGGGTTGGGGCTCGCGATCGTGCAATCGGTCGTCAGCGATCACCAGGGAAGAATCAGCGTTCACAGTGAGCCCGGAAGAGGAACCGCGTTTGTCATCGAGTTACCAGATAATCTAGGGGCGCTGAAAACGCCTGGCGCGCAGGACGCGGGTAAAGGCATCGGGCAGTTTGCCGGACGAGACTAGCGAGGAGGACGGTTGCCACTCAAAGCGCATCTTTTGATCGTCGATGACGAAGCTAACACGCTAGCCTCGCTGTCGCGTGCATTCCGACTGGCGGGACACGAAGCGACCGTGTGCGACAACGCAGCGAAGGCTCTGGAACTGGCGAAGACACAGCACTTCGATCTGATTCTTTCTGACGTGGTCATGCCCGGTAAAGATGGGCTAACCCTGCTCGAGGAACTGAAAGCGCAAGGGGTAGCAGCGCCAGTAGTCATGATGTCGGGGCAGGCGCACATTGAAATGGCAGTGAAGGCCACACGACTGGGCGCACTCGACTTTCTCGAGAAGCCTATCTCCAGCGACAAGCTGATGCTTACGGTGGAAAATGCGCTGAAGCTGCAACGCCTGGAGGGCGAGAACCGGCAACTCCGCCAGCGACTTGGCAAGCACGAGATCGTGTGGAAGAGCGAGGTCATGCGGCGGGTGATGGCGCAACTGGAGCGCGTCGCCGCGAGCGAGTCGCGAGTTTGCATCTTTGGTGAGACCGGCACGGGCAAAGAACTTGCGGCCCGAACGATCCACGACCGCAGCCCGCGATCGTCAGGGCCTTTCGTGACTCTGAATTGCGCAGCCGTGCCGGCAGAGCTAATCGAGTCCGAACTCTTCGGACACGAGAAAGGCTCGTTCACCGGCGCCTCCGGACGCCATATCGGCAAGTTCGAACAGGCCGATCAGGGAACGATTTTTCTCGACGAGATCGGCGACATGCCGCTGAACATGCAGGCTAAGCTGCTTCGCGTATTGGAAGAGGGCGAAGTCGAGCGCATCGGCGGCGACAAGCCCGTCAGTGTAAACGTTCGCGTGCTGGTCGCAACGCACCGCGATCTGGAAGCGCGGGTCCGCGAGGAGAAATTCCGGCAGGATCTGTTTCACCGGATCCACGTGTTTCCGCTGCTGCTGCCTCCCTTGCGAGAGCGGCGAGACGATATTCCTGCGCTGGTGGAGCATTTTGCCGCACAAGTTTGCGCACAGAACGGATGGAAACCACTGCCATTCACGGCGGATGCAATCGAGGCTTTGCAGTCTCACGCATGGCCGGGGAACGTCCGCGAATTGCGCAATATGGTTGAGCGACTCATGCTGCTGGCGACCGATGGGCAGGTAGATCTGGCAACGGTGCAGATAGCATTGCCGAAAGCATCTTCAGGAGGAACCGTTGCATCCATTGACGCTGGCTCCGGCGCGCTCGCCGATCGCGTGCAGTCGTTCGAGCGCGAAGTGATTCTCGCGGAACTGAAACGCAGCCATCAGAACATGAGCCTGGCCGCGAAAACTCTTGGCCTAGAACGCAGTCACCTGTATAAGAAAGCGGAACAACTGGGGATCGATCTGCGGGCCATGCGCCGCGAGCAGGGGTCGCCGGACTGACCTCGGGTCAGCGCTCAGGAATATCCCCACTTCTCGCAAAGAACGCGAGAAATGGGACACCCAACCACGGAGATGGATTTGCATAGAACTATCTGGATTTTCTGCTTTATTTTCATCTTTTCTGTTTCTATTTTTGCAACGGAAGCACCGTCGCCTCCGGTTTACGAAGTGCGCATGGAGCAGGCGTGGATTCCCATGACGGACGGCGTCCGCCTGGCCGCGACTCTCTACATGCCGGACGGCGCGAAGCCAGACGAGAAGTTCCCGGCCCTGCTCGAATATCTGCCTTATCGCAAAGACGATGGTACGGCCGCGGGCGACTATCCCAAGCACGCTTATTTCGCGCGGCGTGGATATGTCGGCGTGCGCGTCGACATTCGTGGATTTGGTGCCAGTGAGGGCGCTCCGCCCGAGCGTGAATATTCCGAGCAGGAGCAATCGGATGGCGAGCAGGTGATTGCGTGGCTCGCGCGGCAGCCATGGTGCAACGGCAACGTTGGCATGTTCGGGATTTCGTGGGGCGGATTCACTGCAATGCAGATGGCGATGCGGCATCCGCCGGCCTTGAAGGCGATTGTTGCGGCGCATGCGACCGCGGAGTTATTTCACGACGATGTTCACTACATCGACGGGATGGAGCACGTCGACGAGTTTGAATTGAACATGGACATGGCCGAGGGTTGGGTGGGCGCACCGGATTATTCGCTCGAAGAAAAGGTGTTGGGGCCGCGCTTCGATTCGCCGCCGTGGTCGCTGCTCTACTTAAAGCATCAGCACGACGGTCCCTTCTGGCGCGACCGCGTGAGGCCGCTCAGTGAGATCACGACTCCAACTTTTTTGATTGGCGGCTTGCAGGACGGATATCGCGACAACGTTGCCGACATGCTGATGAAGTCGAAGGCTCCCATTAAGGCGATTGTGGGGCCCTGGAATCATTCTTATCCCAATGATCCAGACTTTGGGCCCAAGGTCGAGTGGCGCGATCAGGCGGTGCGCTGGTTCGATTACTGGCTCAAGGGACGCGACACGGGTGTTCGGAAAGATCCGCGGCTCGTCATCTTTATGCAACATTGGCATCCGCCGGATCCCACTCTGCAGGAAGTGCCGGGGGAATGGCGGCAGGAAGATGCGTGGCCTCCGAGAGAAGCGACCGATACTACGCTCTACCTGCGTGACAATCACACGCTGGAAACAACTGTGGGGAATCAGGCGACGCATCGGTTGAAATACATTCCTACAGTCGGGGTGGAGGCCGGATTCTGGTGGGGAGAGTTGCTGAGCGATCCGCGGCCGGTAGACGCGTTCAGTCTGGTTTATGATTCTGCGCCGCTGGAACAAGAGTTGGCGATCCTCGGCCGTCCGCGCGCACGGCTTAGCGCCTCGGCGACCGCGCCGTTGGCGGATTGGTTCGCGAGGCTTTCCGACGTTGCTCCCGACGGCACCGTGACGCAGATTACGGGCGCGGGATTGAACGGGGCACAACGCGAATCGATGGGCGAACCGCGCGACCTGGAGCCCGGGAAGGTTTACTCCCTCGACATCGAGATGCATCTGACGTCGTGGGTATTTCCGAAGGGCCATCGCATCCGTGTGGCGATTTCAAATGCGCTGTGGCCGATGGTGCTGCCGACGCCGTACGCGATGACCACGTCACTGGAGTTGGGCGGCAGCGGTGGATCGCGGATCGTTCTGCCTGTCGTTCCTGTACACGGAGTTGCGGCGCCGGAATTCTCGCCGCCTCAGGCATCCGAGGAACGATCCGACATCAGGAATGAAGGATTCCCGTGGCCCGGAGATTGGACGGTGGAACGCGACGAAGCTCACCAGAAGACCACGGTGCACTGGAAAGGGAAAGATGGATATACATATCCATGGGGCACGCAAAATGATTTCGAAAATCTCACTTACGAAGGGGACGACGCTCATCCGGAAACCTGCTCAGTGCGAGGTGAAGCGGAGAGCGTATTCGCACTGAAGGGCCGCACGCTGGTGTGGCGCGGACACTTGCTGGTGACCACCGATCGGAGGAATTTCTACTACAAGTACACGCGCGAGTTACTGAAGAACGACCAGATGATCAAGAGCAAGACTTGGCAGGAAACGATTCCGCGCGATCATCAATGAGTACCGAGCGCTGAGAGAAGCCTCAGTCGGCCGCTGCCATAGACGGCGCAGGTTGCCCCTTCAGGTCAGCAGCCAGCAACTGGTGAAACAACTGCTCTCCCGCTTCACGCCGCACTGATAACCGGCCAGAGCCATAAGCCCGCGACTTCAGGCCGCGCTGTACATCTTCACAGATGCCGAGATCCTCATCCTGCACCCGGTTGCCTACGTTGACTGATTCCGTGTTGTACGCGCGCCGCGCCTCGCTTATGTCGCTGAAATAAAAATCGAAGATCACGGTGCAGTGATCGGCATCGACTGCGATCACATAGTTCGTGTCCATGTATCCTTCGTAGCAGTTGATCATCAGGTTCGGATACTGCCAGAAGTACCGCGCACGGTCTCCTTTGCGCGTTGCGCCAGTGGCCGCATCTTCGCTAGAGGCAACCATGGGGCTCGACTGCAGGCAATAGCGATCCTCGTTCTCAATGGTGTACTGCTTGTAGTCGAGCACCGAACTCAATCCCTTGTGCAGATGGGGGACGTGATATCCGCCGTCAAGGTAGTTGTCGACGTAGACCTTCCAATTGCAATTGATGTCGTAGCTCCGGCGGTCGAAGTAATGCAGGTTGCTGATGCCAAGGGGAGCGACTTGCTTCACTAGTCTGCCGAGAAAGTGCTGCAACGTCGCGGCCTTGGGATCGAGGTTCACGAATACGAAACACTCCCAGGTTTCCACGCGAATGGGAACCAGTCCGTTCTCGGCGCGATCAAAGTTCTGCACGCCGTCGAACTCCGGCATGCCTTTGAGCGATCCATCCAAACCGTATTTCCAGCCGTGGTACGGACACTGCAAGATCTCCGCATGACCGCAGGGTTGCGTCACTACGGCTGCGGCGTGGTGACGGCAGACGTTGTAGAAAGAGCGGAGTGTGCCATCGGCTCCGCGAACGACGACGATCGGCTCCCCGGCAAGCCGCGTGGCCACGAAGTCCCCCGGTCTCTGCACCTGATCGGTGCGGGCGACGAGTTGCCAGGTCTTGCCGAAGACGTTGAGCCGTTCCAGTTCGGCGATTCGCGGATCCACATACCAGGGAGCAGGAAGGGTTGAGGCCTCAGAGAGCGGGACGCGATCATTGTAGATGGAGAGAATCTGCTCGACGGATTCTTGCATGGTTAGGTTCTCGAATAATTGCTGTGACGTCTAACGGCTATGATTCCCGCGGACCTTTGGACGTGCTGTGACCTGGGAAACTTTTTCGGCGCCAATCGCGCGCCGCAACACATCCAGAAACTGCTGAATTCTAGCTTCCTTCTTCTCTGCGAGTTCACCCTGACGCCGAAATAATCCGGGATCAAGCTCAGCCGTAAGCAGCGCATCCTGGAAGCGCTCCATCATCCAGTCGATGATGGAAACGATCATCTCGATTTCCATGTCTTTGCGCAGCTCGTGGCGCTCCAGCCCAAGGCGCACAAAACTCACCGTGCCGTATGGATCTTCGCTGATGAGGAAGCGGTTAATCTCCCGCTTCAACACGAGATCAGTGCCGTAGTTCCCCAGCAAGGATATTCGATACGGAATCCAATCTTCATGGACAAGATGTTCGGTGCGCACCAGCCAGTAACGCAGCACCTCGAAGAAGCCAGCAGAGCGGATTTCCGAGGGCGCATCGAGGTATTTCGCGAACGAGCGGACGGAGCGCTTGTACACCTCGAAGAAGAGGCCATCCTTGCTGCCAAAGTGCTGGAAGATGGATCCTTTGGCAATGCCGAGCTCGATGGCGATGTCCCCGACCCGGGCTGCGTGATAACCATGCTGAGCGAAATGCTGGGTGGCTGCCTCAATGATCCGCGTTCGTTTCGCCTCTGACCGAGGACGCACCAGTACCTGGCGCTGGTAAAGCGGCGGAGTGGCGCGGTTGCTGGCAATTCCGGGCATAAGAGTGACTGCAAGTCACGAAAGCATACCGGAGAATTATTTCCATTTCAACTTCATTTTCGCTGCCTTGTACGATAGTGTAGTTCGATTCAGGGACACGTTTCGTGACTTCTAGTCAAACCAACAAAATCAGCGACAAATCCGTCTACGACGCCATCGTCATCGGTGCCGGGCACAACGGACTCACGGCGGCAGCTTATCTGGCGCGGGCGGGGCTGTGCACCCTTGTGCTGGAGCGCCGCGAGATTGTTGGCGGGTGTTGTGTGACCGAAGAAATCGCGCCCGGGTGTCGCGTGTCGACCACCTCTTATATAGCCAGCATGCTGCGGCCGGAAGTGATTTCTGAATTGAAGCTGGCGAGTCACGGCCTGCGCATGATTCCCTGCGATCCGGCGATCCAAGTTCCCTTCCCTGACGGGCATGTTGTGCCGTGGTGGGTGGATCGCGAGCTAGCGCGAAAAGAATTTTCGAAGATTTCCGCAAAAGATGCAGCACGGTTTGTGCAAGTCGATGATCAGCTGAAAAAGTTGGCACGTTATTTGCAGCCGTTCTTCATGGAGCCGCCGCCGGAAGTCGACACCTCCACCATGAAGGGCTGGACTGACCTGTTCCGGGTGGGGAAACGATTTCGTGGCATTTCCAGTGATGAAATCTCGCAGCTTGTATCGTTCCTCACCGGCAGTCTGGGAGAGTTTCTCGATCATAACTATGAGTCCGAGAAAATGAAGACGATGTTTCTGGCCAACAACGTCTATGGCAAGCACGGCGGCCCATACCAGCCGGGGACATCCATCGGACTGCTTTTTCATCTGCTCAGCGGGGGAGAGCACGAACTGCAAGGCTTCTACGGACATGTCATGGGCGGCATGGGATCGATTACGCAAGCGCTGGCAGCCACCGGGAAAAGACTCGGAGCAGAGATTCGCACTTCGACCTCAGTCGCCCGCATCGAGGTGCGCAACGGCCGGGCGCGCAGCGTTGTATTGGAAGACGGCACCGAGCTTCGCGCACGCATGGTTCTTTCCAACGCCGATCCGAAACGCACATTCCTCGGATTTCTGGACCCGAAAACACTTCCCGAAGATTTCCTGTTCGCGGTGCGCGGCATCAAGATGCAAGGACCATGCGCAAAAGTGAACATGGTCCTGTCCGAAGAGCCGCGGTTCACGGGTACTTCCCCTCAGGCGACTGCGCTGGAGCGCACGTTCTATACGCTTGTTCCATCGCTGGCATTCGCGGAACGCTGCTACGACATTGCCAAGTTCGGAGACATTCCCGAAGAATTGTGGGTCGACTGCGTCGTGTCCTCAAATGCGGACGATTCCCTCGCTCCTCCGGGCAAACACATTCTCACTTGCTTTGTCCAGTACGTCCCTTACCATCTGCGAGAAGGCCATTGGGACCAGAAGCGCGATCTGCTGGGCGACCGTGTCGTGAAGAAAATTGCCGAATACGCGCCGAATGTTCCGGGTGCGATCGTGGCGCGGCAAGTGCTCACACCGCTCGACCTGGAGCGCACATACGGGTTGACCGAGGGCAACATTTTTCACGGCGACTTGCGACTCGAGCAACTCTTCTTTATGCGTCCCGTGCCCGGATGGTCGCAATACCGGACGCCCATCGATGGCCTCTACCTATGCGGGGCGGGTGCGCATCCGGGAGGGGGGGTGACGGGCGCGCCCGGACGCAACGCCGCCCATCAAGCACTGCGCGACTGGAAGAAGGGACGACTGCAGGAGGCGGCCGCGTGAGTGCCGGAAATGGACACTCGCATTCGCTGCCGAAAACCGCTGATATCGTCATCCTCGGCGCGGGCGTAATGGGAGCATCGATTGCGTTCCATCTTGCTAAGCGGAAGGCGGGAAACATCGTTGTCATTGACAAGGATCATGTGGGCCGCGGAGGCAGCGGGCGATCGTCGGCACTGGTTCGCATGCATTACAGCTATCCTCCCGAAGTGCAACTCGCTCTGATCAGCCTGCGCATATTTCAGAACTGGCAGGAAGTTGTGGGAGAACCCGGAGATTTTCGCAAAACTGGTTTCGTGCGAATTGTTCATCCCAATGAAACCGCCCGGCTGAAGCTCAATGTCGAGATGCAACGCCGATTAGGCGCTAAGGTCGACCTCATCGGGAAGAAGGAACTTCACGATCTGGAGCCTGACTGGAACGTGGACGACCTGGAACTCGCCGCTTACGAGCCTGATTCCGGATACGGCGACGGCGCTGGGGTCGCGGGAGACTTCCTAAACGCAGCTCGCGAGATGGGCGTAACTTATTTATCGCGCACTCAGGTCGTCGCATTTTCCGTCGTGGCTGGTACTGTTCGCGGTCTCGTCACCCAACAAGGAACGATTTCGGCCCCGATCGTCATAGCCGCCACCGGGCCTTGGACGCAGCGCCTGTTCCAACAGGCGGACTGCGATCTCCCCATCGAATGCGAATATCACCAAGTCGCCATTCTTCGAAACGCGCCAAGCATGAAAGGCGGAGGCTGCGCCTGCATCGACTCGGTCACAGCCACTTATTTCCGTTCCGATGCTCACGATAAGTTTCTGGTGGGTGACTTCTACGGCAAGCGACCTGTCGATCCCGACAATTTTCCGCAACGTGCCTCCGATGAATCGCTGGAGGAGATCATTGAGCGCGCTTGCCGCCGCGTTCCGAAGCTGGCAGGCGCCGAGGTCATGCGTGGAGTAACCGGAGTTTATGACATGACGCCAGATTCACGCCCACTTCTGGGCGAGATCCCTGAGATTGGCGGACTGTACGTGTGCGCCGGATTCTCCGGCATGGGCTTTAAGATCTCCCCCGCAGTCGGCCTGGTGATGAGTGAATTAGTGCTCGACGGCAAAGGCAAAAGTGTGGACATCAGCGCATTCCGCCCGAACCGTTTCGTTGAGAACCAGCCGATCAGGGCCGAGTACGAATACGTGGACGACTAATGATTCCCAGGAGCAGGCATGAAAAAGAAAGGCATTCTCGAACGCTTTAAAGACGGTCCCGTCCTTGGCGACGGAGGCTATTTGCTCGAACTCGAAAAACGCGGGTGGGTGCGCGCGGGTCCGTTCACGCCGGAAGTGGCCTTGACGTATCCCAACGCTCTGCGGGAACTGCACATTGAGTTTCGCGAAGCCGGCGCCGAAGTATTGCAGGCGCTGACGTTCTACGCCAGCCGCGACAAGCTAGCCACCGTGGGTCTTGAGAACCGGCTCGAGGAACTGAATCGCTCCGCGGTCCGCATTGCCCGCGAGGTCGCTGGAGATCAATGTCTGGTCGCCGGCAACCTGAGCTTGACATGGATGTACGAGCCCGGGAGTCCGTCGGCCGCGGATCGCGTCCGCAAGACCTTCGACGAGCAACTCGCTGTACAAGTCGACGAGGGCATCGATTTCATTATCGGTGAAACGTTCTCCTGGGTCGGCGAAGCCCTCATTGCAGTTGAACGCGCCAAACGCACGGGCCTGCCCGCGATGGTCACCATCTGCTTTGAGAATAAGGATGAGACCGCCGAAGGCATGACCGCCGCGGATGCCGCAAAAACTCTGTTCGACGCAGGAGCCGACATCGTCGGAATGAATTGCCTGCGCCCTCCGGAGCACATCCTGGGACCAATGGAACAGATGCGCAGAGCGGTTACAGGGTATCTCGCGTGTCAGCCGGTCGCCTATCGAACACCGACAGATAAACCGGACTTCACCAGCTTACCGGAATTTCCTTATGCACTCGATCCACTGCAACTCACGCGCAAGGATATGGCGGACTATGCCGTGCAGGCTCGCGATTTAGGGATCAACTACATTGGCGCGTGTTGCGGGACGGTCGCCATGCACATTCGCGAGATGGCGCGGGTGCTGAACAAACTGCCGGAAGATTCTCGGATATGGAAGAAGGGCGCCGGAAAGCCGATGTCGGGGTACGAATACTACGACCACGACAATATGAAGGCGTAATTCTGCGTCGAAATCAGCACGGGCCCTCAGTCATCGAGGGCCCGTGTGTCATTCAGTTCTCCGCTGACTATCCCGCCTTGCGTGCACGGGGGTCCACCGCGTGCACCAGGGGAACGTCGACGAGATGCTCGCTCAGGAACCATACTTGCAGTTCATTGGCGCGCAGAACATCGCTGACCACAAGATCGTTGGTGCCATCATCACCAATTTCAGAGGCGCGCCGCGCAAGTTGCCGGCAGTGGCCGATAATGATCTGGTGCGCGTCCAGCAATCGCGAGATCTGCACGGGCACCTCTTCCCTGCCGCGCGGTGGACGCTCGATGCGTGTAGTCTCAGCGACATCGGCGGCCATGGATACCGAGACTCCACCAAGCAACTGGATCCGCTCGGCAATTTCATCGACGATTTCCACTTGCTCGTCGTAATGCTTGTCAAACAAAAGATGAAGCTGATAGAACGTAGGCCCGGCAACTTGCCAGTGTGACTTCTTGTAGAGATCACGCAACGTCATGGTATCGGCGAGCAACAGGTTCAGTTGTTCGGTCATTTCCAGACGAACCGGTTCATCCAGTTCGAGCGGAAGACCGTGAGAGACCGTGCCGTACGCTTGAATTTCGCTGGCACGTTGGTGAATGCGGGGTTGTGCGTTGATGGTAGTTTGACGAGTGGCGGGAAGGACTTTCTTCGCCATAGGACGCCTCCTAGTTCGGTATCAGGTTAGCAGGGATGCTCGAACTCAGCGAATGGATCGAGCCCATCCTGGCAATACCGCTTGGATGCGGAGCTGGGCAAGAGGATGCGTGGTTTCGCAATTTATGGAACGCGCCAACCGAGGCACCGCCGCGGACAACCGCAATCCGGACCGTACGAGCGACGAATCCCGGCAACGGGATTCGCAGGCAGCCGCACCCGGTTTGGGCGCTCCCAGAAGTTTGACGGCACTCCACCCGGTTGCTATGATCGAAGTGCGGGGTGGAGCAGTCTGGTAGCTCGTTGGGCTCATAACCCAAAGGTCGGTGGTTCAAATCCACCCCCCGCAACCAACTTCATCTTACTGAATCGTAAGGGTCGGCGGGTGTAGCGCTAGCCCTTCTTCCTGTTCATTCCGTGCAGCAACGTACAGAATTTTCCCAAGTTCATTTGCAACCCTGCATCCGTCTGCCTTGACTGCGTGGGTGTAGCCCATCGTGGTCTGCGCTCCGGTATGCCCTAGTCGATCCTGCCGGACTGCCATTGGCGCGCCGACCTGATCGAGCAATGTGGCGTTGCCATGCCGGAACGTATGGAAGCCACACCGGATCCCCAGCTTCTTGAGCAGAGGTTGGAATTTGCGCTTGCGCACTAGGCTGTGATCCCACGGCGTCCCGGTTCTGGTCGCGAACAACAAGCCCTTTGGGTTCGGTCGCCACGTTCTTAGGTATGCGCGCAAGTGCTCCACTAACTCTGCCGAGATCGGAAAACAGCGATTGCCCTCGCGAGATTTCACCATTTGGATCTGCCCTCGCCACACGCTTTGGTGAACGTGGCATTCCCGGCTAGCTTGTGCAAGTCAGCACGCGAACGTGGTTTCGCGCAGGAATGGCCACGCGGTTCCAGGAGCGCCCCCCTGCCAGACTGGTTTGTAACCGAGGGTCCGAAGGGCATTCACGGGAAAGGCTCCCTGCTCTGCCTTGAGATCTTGAAGGCTAACCACGTCCCGTTCAGCTTTCGCTTACCAAGCCAGGAGGTTGTCGAGCATCGCTTATTGATGTTGTTAATGTTGAAGGTGGCGACTTTCACCAAGTCCCTTTCCGTCCTTGAGCGGAGTTTCAGCGGATACGGCACGGCAATCCCGGGCCACGGTCCAAGCTATTCGTCTTCTGGCCGTGAACAGCGCTACACACCCCGCAATGTGTATTGTGTGTTCATCGAAATGTGCTTTGAGCCCTGCCTCAAGATCGGATTGCCGGTCTGACAAATTGCTGAAAATTCCTTTCGCGTTGTAAATCTTCATCAGGTGTTTGGCCAGCGCGTTGTGCCGCACACCTTCTCCTAGGATCGTAGAGCCGAATACTATCCCGCCATCCCTCAACAAGGATTTCACGTGCTCAAATACGATGCTCTTGCTCACCAAATTTCCTGGGAGGCAGTGCAATAGATAGTTGATCGAGATGGAACTAAATCCAGACATGCCGATATCGATACGCTGAAGAGCGTTGCCCTTGTAACAGGACGGATTGTAGCGACGCAGGCGCTTGGCTGATCTCGCGAGGCTGTGAGGGTTTAAATCGAACAGTGCAATCGTCGGGGCGGTCGACGGGAACCGGCATCGATCGAGAAAGTAACCAGTTCCCACACCGATATCCAGATGCTTATCAGAGATATGCTGGTTATAAAAGTCCAACAGCACATGCGACGTCAGCACCGCCAGACCAACCAATTTGAAAGCCGCAAGACAGCCAAGTCATAGAACGCCAAAGTCAACGGCGTATAGGCGGCGGCTCCTTTGCGAGTATCTCCGTCAGCTCCGTAGATGTTGGGTTCATGGTTCATCTTCTCTGCCACGTGGCTTCTAGCCGCGACGAAGGCTCGATACCTGCAGGCCAGTCGTTGCACAAAAGCCCTGCAAAGCCTACGAATAGATCCCAGGCGCCTCATGTCCAAGCTTCTGCACGTACTCAACGTACGACCCAGGATAAACAGTGGGATGGCGGTCCGTGCCGCTCTCGCCGCCCAGTTCCAGCACACGTGAGCCGAGACCGCGAAGGAACATGCGGTCATGCGATACGAAGATCATGGTGCCTTCAAAATCCTTCAGGGCGTCCACCAGCATTTCCTTGGTCGCAAGATCCAGGTGATTCGTCGGTTCGTCGAGCACCAGGAAGTTCGGCGGGTTGTAGAGCATGCGCGCTATTGCCAGCCGCGATTTTTCTCCGCCGGAGAGTGCGCGGATCTTCTTATCCACGTCGTCGCCGGAGAACTGGAATGCTCCCGCCAGGTTCCGCAACGCCCCGATACTGTCCTGGGGAAAATCCTGTTGCAACTGTTCGATGACGGTGAGATCGGAATTGAGCACGTCCAGCGATTGTTGCGCGAAGTAGCCCATATACAGGCTGGCGCCGAGCCGCACGCTTCCGGCATCTGGAGCACTGGCTCCGGCAATCATTTTAAGAAGCGTAGTCTTGCCCGCGCCGTTTCTCCCCATGACGGCCCAGCGTTCTCCGCGGCGGATGGTGAGATTGAACCCTTCGTAAATCACACGCGGGCCGTAACTCTTGTGCAGATTCTCAAGGACGGCCACCTGTTCGCCGGATCGCGGGGGAACACGAAAGTCGAACTTCACGACCTGCCGTTTCTTCGGCAGTTCGATCTTCTCGATCTTGTCCAAGGCCTTAATCCGGCTCTGCACCTGGGCCGCTTTGGCGGCGTGCGTCCTGAAACGATCGATGAAGCGCTGCTCCTTGGCAAGCATGGACTGCTGCCGGGCAAATGCTGCCTGCTGATTGCTCTCTCGCACCGCCCGTTCGCGCTCGTAGAAGTCGTAGTCACCCGAGTAGGTGATGATTTCGCCGCCATCAATCTCTGCAATCTTTGAGACCAGACGATTCATGAACTCGCGGTCGTGCGAAGTCATGAGCAGCGCGCCAGGAAATGACTTGAGAAACTGTTCCAGCCAGATGATGGATTCGATGTCGAGATGGTTCGTCGGTTCGTCCATCAGCAATACATCCGGCATTCCGAGCAGGACCCGTGCCAGCGCAACCCGCATTTTCCATCCGCCGGAGAGAGCGCCCACGTCGCCGTCAATCTGATCGTCTTTGAATCCCAGACCGTGGAGCACTTCACGGGCTTGCGATTCGAGCGCGTAACCGCCTAAATGCTCGTACTCCTCCTGCACGTGACCGAAGCGATCAAGGATGCGGTCCATGTCATCAGCCTTGTCAGGGTCGGACATTTCCCGCTGCAAGGCTTCGAGCTCGTGGTGCAGATCGCCGACGCGTCCGCTGCCTGCGATCGCTTCATCCAGAACCGAACGGCCCTGCATTTCCTCGACGTCCTGGCGAAAGTAGCCGATCGTCAACTTCTTGGGGACAGAGACCGTGCCCTCGTCGGGAGTTTCCTCGCCGACCACCATCCGGAAGAGCGTTGTCTTGCCCGCCCCATTGGGACCGACCAGTCCGACTTTTTCGCCGGGATTCAACTGAAACGAAGCATCCACGAAGAGCAACTGCTTGCCATACTGCTTATTGATGTTTGAGAAAGAGATCATTTTGAAGGAGCAACTCGCGGCACCGTGCCTCTTCCAGTGTAGCGTGGCCAGAAAATTGCCGGCCAACGCTGGCGTTGGATTATTGAAGGTTTGCCCGTGATACACCCAGTACGCCCGCCAAGAGTCGCGAGCGGTCTTTCAGTGAGGTGTTTCACCCACCCACTGACCACCTTTGCACTGCGAATATCCAGCAGATAGACGTTGCAGTTCGTCGTTCTCGTACATCGCTACGTAATCATCGATGACCCACCGGTTATTCTCCAGAATCGCGGTTACATCACCCTCAGAGTCGCCCCAGTCCTCTTTGAAAGCAATCAGAACGTCGACGCGGTTGTCTCCGATGGCTCTACTGCCAAGAATTCGAAAAGTGCGTGGAGTTGCTGCGTCATCGGGACCAGTGAACAAGCCATCCTCCAGCCAAGGTATTCCGGACTTGTATGTGTTGGCGCGAAGAATCTCCCCATAGCGCTGGTAATAGTCTTTGTCACACGCTTCAAGGCTCTCGAGCTGTTGAGCAAGTCGTTTACTGAGAAGTGGCCGGAGCGCCTTCTCTTGCGCGTCCATAAGGAATTCCGAGCCGTTGGTATCTGGTGATATAGGTGTAGAACGCACGCACAGCATCAAGAGCTGATCGCGGGGCATTGCTGCGTACCTGAAGAGGTTCGAGAATGCATGCTTCTATGCAAAACGCCACCTTCGCATGGAAAGAGCCCATTGGAGTCTTCGCTTGGACTTCAAACGGAGCGAACTTTCCCGGGGGCCCCATAGAGAATTCGGCCGTGAGCGAGTATTGGCCAGGCTTGTCGAAAACAAACCCTGCTCCGTCTTTCAGCGAAATGATTCGGTTCGCTGAGATTTGCTTATACTGCCCCAGCACGGTGAAATCCGAGGGGGAGTGTTCCTTGAAACCGGCTCGCGTCTCGCCCTGCCACGGTACTTCGTTGCCGTCAGGCCCGATTACCTTGAAACTCACAAACTCATCGCCTAGCATGCGACTGACCAAGAGCGGTTGTTCCGACCGGCTATAAAGCTGAAGCTTGATTACAACGGTCTCGCCCCGCCAGAAGAGTTGCTTCGAGGGAAGAGTATAAAAATACAGCTCTGGAGTTGTGGCTGACTCCACTGGAGCCTGCCCCCATGTGGCTTGCGAGCAGACCAAACAAGACAAAAATAGAAATACTGAGACCTTCATCATCCAGTCCTTCGGCGTGGCCATCCTGATATTAGACACCGCAAATTGATCATTCGCACGGCCAAAAACCGAGGACGGACGCGACTTCACTAGCCCGGCCAGAAAATTGCCGGCCAACGCTTGGCACGTTGGGGATCGGTGAACAGAAATCAGGGATCGCAAAATTCACACTTGACATTGCCCGATAATCCACTACCATATGGTTGTGGATCGATTAGGTACAACATTTGCGGCTTTGTCTGATCCAACCCGGCGGGCGATGATCGAACGACTCTCCCATGGGCCTGCCTCTGTGCATGGATTGACGGAACCGTTTGCACTCTCGCAGCAGATGATTTCAAAACATATTGCCTACCTGGTGCGGGCGCGGATTGTGATCAAGACGAAGCGTGGACGAGAGAGTGTGTGCACGCTGAGGCCAGCGGCGATTAAGACAGTCAGCGACTGGGCGTTTAGCTATCGCCGATTCTGGGAAGAGAGCTTCGACAAACTGGATGCAGTTGTAAATCAAATGAAGAAAGAGGAGGCCAGAGATGACAAAAAGCACGGTGAACGAGACCGAGCGGATGGTGATCACAAGAATTTTTGATGCCCCACGCGAATTGGTTTGGAAGGCGTGGACAGACCCGAAGTACGTGATGCAGTGGTGGGGGCCGAAGGGCTTTACTGCGCCCGTTTGCCAGATGGATTTTCGCGTTGGGGGAAAACTTCTCTGCTGCATGAAGGCGCCGGATGGGCAGGAGTTCTGGAATGCGGTTGAATACCACGAGATTGTTCCGCACGAGAAGATCGTTTCCTTGATGTACTTTTCGGACTCGAAGGGAAACAAGATTGATCCTGCGCAACTGGGAATAGAACATGAGGCCATCGAGGGTGCGTACGACGTGACCCTCTTTGAGGATCTCGGAAACGGCCAGACGAAACTCACCTTCATTGGAAATGAACCCATGGAGAGCGCGAAAGATAGCGGTCAATTCGAGGGCTGGATCGAGACACTCGATAAAGTTGCCGCAGTTGTTACGAGGCTGGCGCAGGCGAAATAAGAAGCTGAAGCTTTGATTCGCGAAACTCAATCGTGGAGAAAGAAATGAAAAGAATACCGTTTCTCGCTATCGTCCTGCTGGCATTCGCATTTCCCGCCCATGCCCAGGACGCGATGAAGAAAGATGCAGCCGTCAAACCTGCCGATCCGGAATTGAAAGTCGTGCTCGATTCCTGGAATGAGATTGGCCGCAAGCTGACGGCGATGGCCGAAGATTTTCCCGAGGACAAATATGACTTCAAGCCGACGCCCGCGCAGCGCAGTTTCGCAGAGCAATTGCTGCATGCTGCGGGTTCAATGTATTACTTCACCAATCCCGCGATGGGGCAGAAGCCTCCCGCGGCAGAAGATCCGAAGCGCGACCAGTACAAAACCAAGGCCGACATCGTCGCATTCGTAAAGAAATCCGTTGCCGACGGCGCCGCTGCCATTCAGTCAAAGGGCGAGAAAGGCCTGATGCAGACTGTCGTATACGGTGACCAGAAAGCGCGCGTTCTCGACATCGCATACGGCCTCATCGAACATAGCGGTGAACACTACGGCCAGCTCGTTGTGTACTACCGCCTCGCAGGTCTTGTGCCGCCGGAGTCGCGGCCCAAGAAGTAAAGCTCAAGAGACCAGGTACCCCGTCCTTATCGCGCGCCGTTTGCGCGAATGGGCGGGTGGCCCGTCCTTCGTTGACTTTGCGAAGAGCCTGCCCTGAGCGAAGTCGAAGGGGGCGGGTACTACGACAGCATCCACAACGGGCAGTGTTGAATGGGGAAATGCGGGGACAGACGGGAAGGTCCCCGTTTCTCGACGGTCACAGGTTTGCCTGGTTTCGCAACAACTGGGGAACGTCCCGTCTGTCCCCTGGTTCCGCTTCCCGCCCCGGTTCCCTGTCGACGCCCTGTAGGCCAGATGTGGGCTGGCCTTCTCAGAAAAGTAAGGAAACTGCTGGCTGGATTCTCTGGCTCGAAAGCTTCTGCCTAGCGACGAGGCCTCTGCCTTGTCGCGACACAGGCCGGGCGATCGCTCTTTCGCCGCATCAGAATCTTCCAATTCTTTGCACTGGTCAGTTCCTTTTCAGGTTGCGCATCCAATCCTGAGTTTGAGAAGCTTCTCCAGAATATCCGGGGGCTTGATAGAGGAGGATGAATGGCGCAGGTATGGTTAGTCACCGGCAGCTCTCGTGGTCTGGGTCGTGCAATTGTTGAAGCGGGCCTCGCTGCGGGCAATAAAGTGTTGGCGACAGCTCGGGACATTAAGTCGCTGGCTGATCTGTCGGAACGATATGGAGATCAGGTTAAGCTCTTCGCAATGGATGTGACCGACGAAGCAGCAGCAGCAAACGCGGTAATGGCGGCGGTCGATGTATTTGGCTCGCTGGATGTGGTCGTTAACAATGCGGGATATGGCAATCTTTCGTCCGTCGAAGACACGCCTCTATCGGAATTCCGGGCACAGATCGAAACGAACCTCTTTGGAACGATTATTGTGACGAAGGCAGCTCTTAGGTATTTTCGCGAAAAGAAAGCAGGCCAGTTCATTCAGTTTTCATCGGTGGGCGGAAGGATTGGCCCTCCGGGACGTGGGCCTTATTCGGCGGCGAAGTGGGGTGTCGAAGGCTTCTCCGAGGTGCTTTCGCGCGAAGTGGCACCGCTCGGCATCAAGGTCACCATCGTTGAACCCGGTGGCTTTCGCACAGACTTCGCGGGCAGTTCCACCGAACTTAGCGAAGGTCATCCTGAATACGATTCGACGGTTGGAGCTACCGCAAGATTTCAGCGGAACTACAACGGCAAGCAGCCTGGTGACCCCAAAAAGGCAGCTCAGGCGATCGTCCAGTTGACGCAAGAACGGAACCCTCCGTTGCGACTCTTGCTGGGCAGCGATGCGTACGCCGCCGCGGAGAAGAATGATCTGGCGCGATTAGAGGAAGCACGAATTTGGAAGAAACTCAGCGTCTCCACCGATTTTGAGACGAAGTGAAGAAGCAGCAAATATTAAGAAGGAGAATCCGTACAGCGCCAAGGTAGTCACTGGTTCGACTTGGACGGGATTCGAAGCCGCATCGGATTGAACCGAAAAGACGACTTCTCGGTACCTACCGTGGTTCACGAGACGATAGCTTCGGGTTGCACAGTCAAGCGTCGTTCAACACCGGCAGTGCGGATGCCGTTTAGTGTCAAAGCAGGCCGCGGTGACCAGCGTAGTTTTTGTCGACGTCCAGACCACGCTCCTTGATAACCTCGGCAGCAGCAGCCAGTGCTGTTGCGATGGCAGGATAGCCAACGTATGGCAGCGCCTGGATGAGAACTTCCTCGATTTCTTTCAATGTGAGGCCGTTATTGAGCCCGGCCCCCATGTGGATGGCGAATTCATGGGGCTGACGCATGGCAATCATGACGGACATCGAAACTAGGCTGCGGGAGCGCCTGTCGAGACCGGGACGAGTCCAGATATCCGCAAAGACCTGGTCGACCGCGTAGGCAGCGATCGGGGCACCGAAGGTGTTTGAGTCAGCGGAAGAGCTGAGTTTTGCGGCCGCCTGGTCGCCCATCATTTCGCGGACTACATTGATTCCAGCTTCTCTATTCGTCATGATTGAGTCCTCTTGTAAAGCTCAAGTGACTTCTCCACCCCAAGACTACCCGAACGGCTCGAGGACACATAAGACCATAAAACTCGCTTATCAATACTGATCTCCCAAGCATGCCTTCACCGACACTGGTCGAGATGATGGCTAAGATAGCTAGGGACTGCAAGATGTGAAAAAATCAGCTAGGGCCGCAGATGAAGTCCCATAAACGCGGATAACCTACGGGGTTTTCTATCGGCGTTCATCCGCGTTCATTGGGGGCACCCACTGGATTCGCCCTGGAAAGACTACGAGATGCGAAAAGGGTTTACGAGAGAACCACAAAGGGACGAGCCCGCGACGCCAGTCAAGAACTACATCACGCCGAGTGGACTGCGAGCGCCTTAAAGATGAGCACCGGTTTCTGCTCACCCGGGAACGCCCGGCCGTGACGGAGGTGGTGGCGTGGGCTGCCAGCAACGGGGATCGCAGTGAAAACGCCGACTATCAGTACGGCAAGCGGCGGCTGCGGCAGATCGATGGGCGGATTCGCTTTCTCACGAAGCGAATCGAAGCCGCGGAAGTGGTGGACCCGGAAGCTCCGAGAAAGGGGCAGGCGGCGACGAGGGCATTCTTCGGAGCGACCGTGCGCTTTGCCAATGCCGCTGGAGTGGAGCGAGTGGTCAGCATTGTGGGCACCGACGAGATCGATCTCAAACGCAACCACATTAGTTGGGTGTCACCTTTGGGGCGTGCGTTGATGAAGTCGGCAGCGGGTGACAGCGTAGTCCTTCAATTGCCGGGCGGTACAGAACACTTGACCGTGCTGGAAGTGTGTTACGAACGCATTCCTGTGGAACCGTTCCGTGAACCACCTGGATCCGAGGCCTCGGCAAAAGGACTCCCTCGCCGACGCTAGCCGGCTCAACACGAGATGTTCGGCCGCATACGCAGTCTACCGGGAGGACCAATGGCAGAGACGTTCGAAGCATACCGAACTCGAATCCTGAGCTATCTTGGCGATGAGGAGCCCATCGGTGTACAGCAAGCCACCCCATCGCAACTCGATCGGCGTCTGCGCGATGTCGCGCCCGAAGAGTTGATCCGGCGCCCTGCACCTGACAAGTGGTCAATCGCCGAGATCGTAGCGCACTTGGCGGACGCTGAGCTGGCGACGGGATGGCGATTGCGAAACATGCTGGCGAATCCGGGCGTGGCCTTAACATGGTGGGATCAGGCCGTATGGGCGGAGCGCTTAGGTTACGCGCAGCAAGATGCGAGCCTTTCGGCAGGGGTCTTTCGGGCGCTGCGCGAGAGCAACCTGCGACTGTTGGAGTCGGTCCCGCGCGAACGGTGGGTGGAGTGCTATGGGGTTCACGAGGTACGTGGACGGCAAACGGTCGAGGAGTTCGTCCGCTTGGAAGCGGCACACGACTTGAACCATCTTCGGCAGATCAACCGCATCTTGGGTGGGCGTATGTAGTGGTAGCCGTTTGGCTGCCAAAGCCTTGGCGAGCGTACTCAGTCGGTTGTGGCGTTGAAAATGGGAATAAAAGAGTGGGCTTAATCGGAGTCCATTTTATGCAACCGTCATTACATTTTCGTTGCGAAACGCTCCCGGTCTTGCCGTAACCAGAGCCGATCCCTATAGTGTGCTCGTCAGTCGCTTTGCTTAACGCAGTGCCAAGGTTGTTCGGATCTTGCGCCCCGGCATTCTTGAGTGCTGCGAACCGCCAGGCGATGACTCATTCATTCCGCAATGCCAGCAGTGGGTTCACCTTTGTAGCTCTGCGGGCCGGCAGATAGCACGCCAGCAATGCGATCATCCCCAGCACCAGCGTTACTGTAACGAAGGTTTCGGGATCGTAGGTGCTGACGCCGAACAGCAGGCTGCCTACAAAGTGCATTAAGCCCAGACCTGCAACAAGCCCAACCAGCACGCCTGCGCCCGCCAACCGAAGCCCTTGGCCAATTACCCAGCGGAGCACTCCGGCGGGGGTGGCGCCGAGCGCCATCCGAATTCCAATTTCGCGCGTCTGCTGACTGACGGAGTAGGAAAGCACGCCATAGACACCGATCGCCGCGAGAATGAGCGCCAGGCCGCCGAATAGTGTGAGCATCGCGGCTGCCATTCGCGGAGCCCATAGTCCCTGGTCCAACACCTCTTCTATGGTCTGCACATTCGTAATCGCCAGGTTGTGGTCCAGCGCCTGAATCTGGCTGCGTACTGTGGCAACGACCGCACGTGGGTCTCCGGAGGTGCGCACCTGCAGAGTCGCGGCCGGAGAATAATCCTGGGTCAGTGGAAGATAAGCGAGCGGTTGAGGATCTTCGCCGATTTGGTTGATGACCGTGTTGCCTACGACCCCTACGACCTCTAGCAACTTGGGGTCGCCGAAGAAGTGGAAGCGCTTGCCAATCGGATCTTGATCCGGCCAGAAGTGACGAGCCATGGCTTCGCTGATCACAGCCACCGGCGTGGTCTGACTTTTGTCGAGATCGTTGAAGGATCGTCCCTGCTTGAGGGGAATGCGCAAGGTGTCGAAAAATCCTGGGGAAACGTCGTTAAGTTGCGTCATGGTGCCTCGATAGCCGGACGACTCGTCCTTCCCTTCGGGAAATACGGTGCGCCCAAGACCGCCGCCCAGCGGAAGGTTTGAGGCAACTGCCGCTGCCTCCACCATGGGAGAGGAGGTCACGTTCTGAATGGCGTCACGATAAAACTGTTGTCCGTGTGCTTCGTCGTAATGCAGCGCCCCCAGGTCCATTGCCATGACGAAAAGGCGTTTCGATTCGAAGCCGACATCGGTTCTCTGTGCGTTCTGCATGCTTCGAATGAACAGTCCTGCACCGACAAGCGTGATAAGGGCAAGCGCGACCTCGGAAACAATCAAGATGCTACGCAACGGACCGCGCGTCCAAGTAGCGCTTCCGCCCCGGCCACCAGCATTGAGCGCCTCGGATACGTCTGCTCTGGAAGCCTTGATGGCCGGGGCTAGGCCGAAGATGATTCCGGTCACCAGCGCGAGGCCGAGGGTAAACAGCAGTACGTGAGAATCGAGCGCAAGGTCGAGATCATTGTTCTCTATGAACGGTGGACGAAAAGCCCAGAGCAAGCGGCGTCCGGCGAACGCGAATAGGAGTCCGACTGCGCCGCCGGACAGAGATAACACCAGGCTCTCGGTCAAAAGCTGGCGAATCAGGCGTCCACGGTTGGCACCTACCGCGACGCGGATGCTCATTTCACGTTCCCGCCGCGCTCCCTTGGCCAGCAGGAGATTGGCGAGATTGACGCAAGCGATCAAAAGAATCAGTCCGACAACACCCATCATGAGCGCACCGGCCACGACAAATTGATCGTGTTGATTGATGCCTACGGCTGCGTCGGCCAGTGCGGAAACCGCAACGCTGCGTCCAGCATTGTCTTTCGGATAATCATGCTCCAGCCGTGAGGCGATCGTCGTCAGGGAGGCTTCCGCCTCTGCCCGGTTAACTCCCGGTTTTAATTTCGCCACCGTAAAAGTGTTTAGAAATCGCCTGTCTTTGAAATTATCTTTCGCAAATCCAGCGAGGACCTGACCATACATGCTGACCGGAACCCATACTTCGTCGGCGGGCCCGATTGTGAATGTCCCCTTGAAGCCTTTCGGGGCAACTCCGATGATGGTGAATAGGGTCGCGTTGAACGTCACCGTCCTGCCAATCAGGTTTCGGTCGGAACCGAACTTGTTCGCCCAGAGACTGTGGCTCAGGACGGCCACGTTGTTGCCGCCCGGCTTGGTGTCTTCGTCAGGAAGGAAGAAACGTCCGATAGTTGGTGTCAGGCCGAGGACGTCGAAATAGTTTGCGTTCACCAATTGGGCGGCGACCTGTTTGGGTTCGGCTTCTCCGCTCCAGGTCAGTAGAGCGCCCGAGATGCACGAAAGCCCGGCGAGCACCTGGTTCTGTCGCCTGTAATCTTCACAATTGGTATAGGACATCCCCAACTTCGTGGCGCCGGCCTGCGTGACCTGAGTCTTGCTGTCAACGGTATCGAGTTGCACAAGGCGAGAGATTTCGGCGACCGGCAGCGGGTGGAGAAGGACAGCGTTGACGACGGTAAAAATCGTGGTATTTGCCCCGATGCCCAGCGCCAACGAAAGAATACAAATCACCGCGAAGCTGGGACTGTTGCGCATCGAACGTAAGCCGAAGCGAATGTCCTGACCTATGCACTCAAGATTCATCATGGCACCCGACAAGCCCGTTTCTGAACCGCAAGGCGAAACGCCAGAATTACTTTCGCATCGCCGATGATTCGCCACGAAAAAGAATAGAAACAACCAGCTATATAAAGAGGGTGACCACACCCGTAACCACGAGCGCAGATGCCCAGACCAAATCGAAATTGATCCACGCCTTACGAAGAAGCGCCAGGCCAAGCTTTCGGTAGACTATCCAGGCCACACCCCCTGTGACTGCTAGATAGGCAATCGTATGGACGCCCGTGGCGAGCATCCCGGCCAGCGGGGTGGTCGCCGAGACGTGATTGTGGCCTGCCATCCGGCCCTGTGCTTCGACCGTGGTGCTGCCCAATAGCACTGGCACTACCATGAAACCAGCGCCGTGCGCCGACGCCATCAGAAAGGACCAGACGGTCAGGTCGCAGAAGCCCACCTGCATACGGACCCATCGAGGGTGCCAATGTCGCATCAGACTAAAGATTCCAAGGCCGACTAGGACCGCGGCGACGGTGTAGCGGACGGCGACAAGCGGCAGAGTCATGCCGAGAAATGTAGCCGTCAAGACCACGATGCCGATCGCCAGGGCGTGGCCAATTGCGATGGGAACAAGCGATCTAAGTACTGCACTGCTCCGTTGCTCCTGCATCCCCAGCGCCACCGCAAACAGCCAGCCCATCCCAGGATTGAGCCCATGGTAAGCGCCAAGGAGCAGCATCAGCCACAACGTCGTCGAAGTCAGCCCCGCATGGGTCATTTCTCGTCCGAGTAGCAGTAGGAGTCTGACGAAGCATCGCCTCCATCGAGCCGCACTTGGTGTGCGCGCAGCCCATCGAACTCGACGAAGAACTTTTCATCGAGTTTCATCCCGCCCGTCGGGTTGGCATCGACCTTCACCATCCAACTCTTCACACCATCGGGGTAGAACTGCTCGTCCCACGGGGAGTAGAGCGAATTGGTGAAATAAGCACGTTTGCCGTCGCGGCTGATCTCAACCATCTGCGGACCGCCGTTGAGAGCCTGCGTTGGCTTCTTTGGGTGAGATGCTCGGCGCACAATGCCACCGACGTGGATCGAACCCGTCTTCTTCGGATTGGCGGGATCGGAGACGTCGTACTGGATGAATTCCCCTGTCCCCCAACATGAAACATAGAGGAACTTGTCGTCCAGTGACAGATTGATGTCCGATACCAACGGCGGCACCGCCTTGAAGCCCTTCAACAGCGGTGGGAGGCTTTCTGGATCCGCGGGCTCAGCGGGAATTTCAATCACCTTGCGGACTGCCCATTTGCCGTTCTTACCGCCGTCCTCGCGATACCACATCCAGATGGAGGAGGAAAGGTCTTTCAGCGAGATGACGACGCCTACGAATCCGAACGTCTTCTTGGGATCGTGCGAGGGCCGAAGCTCGAGCACCATCTGCTGCTCCGCACCGAGGTCAATCTCCTGCAGATGGCGGCGCTTATCCAGATCCCAGATGTGCAACTTGTGGCCGTACTTACCTCCCAGCAGCAACTCCGGGACCAGGCCGTTCTTCACCATATTCGGAGTGCCCCATTCAGAGGTGATCATGGTGTCGTGTCCAAGGTGCCACCAGAAGTCGTAGGCTAGACTCTGAGAGCCGTGGTCCTTCTCCCATTGGCCCTTCAGCTCAAACGTGTTGGCGTCCATCAGAAAGATGCCACCTGGACCGTCGCCGCTGGCCGAACCGAGAGCACTCCCGTAGATACCGTCGGGACCGCAATGAATAGTGTGCGGAGATGTGTAGCCCGTTTTCTTGATGAACTCATCAGGTTCGATCACCTTCACGATCTTGGGATGATTGGGGTCAGCTTTCGTATCCAGGATGTGAATCCGGGACGACCCAATGCCCGGGACAACCAGATAGCGGCGCTCCATGTGCGGGTGGGGATTTTGCGGGCAGAGGCACGCGCTGCATGCATTCCAGCCGAAGTGATGCAGTTCATTATCATCGTTGGGAAAATCAACCTGGCCGAGGAATTGACCATACTTGGAAGAGCGCGGGTTAACGTCAATTACGCCCATGGCGTCGCGCGTCCCGTTCTGGCCGACGTTAAGCAGCGCGACGTAGGCAATGTGCTCCGGCGCAGCTTTCATCGCCATGCCCGGCGAGGGATAAAAGGTCGGATCCGGCATCAAAGACATATCGCGATTCTCCTTTGGCAAAGAGTCGAAGCGAAGCGCCTGGCAACCAATGTTATAAGAAGTGTCAAGGAGTCCCAACCCAAAAAGGGGCGGGGAGTTTCGTCCGCCTTGCCGTTCTTTTCGGCGGCATCGAAAGCGTTCATGGTCGCACCGTAGAATCGCCAGTGGAATTGCATCGAGTGCCCATCGTTCGACGGTTCGGCCAGCGATTGAAGCTGTGTCGCAAAGACTAGCAACGTACGATCAACAACTGTGCGCTCCGTTCCCGATTGTGCCTGGATAACGGGCAACCCTAAAGTACTTCCTGGCCAGAAGCCGGCTTAGGAAATCGCTCCAAGCCCGTTTGCGGTCGTTTTCATCGCTGCAAGGAGCATACTCAATATCCCAGCCGCTTATTGACAATGTTCTTCAAGGGTTCGCCCTTCTCAAACCTGCCATACTGCTGCAGAAAGAAGCGCATCGCCTGATCCTGCCAGTCGGCCGTGTGGTCCGCGCAGTGCGGCGACAATAAAACATTCTCGAGCTTGTACAGCAGATGCCCCGCCGGTAGAGGTTCGTGCTCAAACACATCTAGGCCCGCTCCCTTGATTCGCTTGGCCGTTAGCGAACGGAGCAGTGCCGCCTCGTCAATGACCGGCCCACGTCCCACGTTGATCACTACCGCCGTCGGCTTCATCACCGCAAACTCCGCGTCGCTGATCATGTGCCGCGTCTCCTCGGTCAACGGGGCCGTCGCCACAATGTAGTCGCAGAGCGCGATCATCTCCCGCCTTTCCTCCGGCTTGTAGAAGTGATCCACGAGCGGATCAATCGATCCGGGAACATGCCGCTTCGTCGCAAGCACGCGCATGCCCATGGCATGCACGCGGCTCGCCACGGCTCGGCCAATGTCGCCATAGCCGAAAATCCCAACCGTCTGTCCATCTATTTCCTGGACGTCGAACGGCTCCCAGACAGATGCCATCTGGTTCCGAACCATTCGCCGGAAATCCTTCGCGAAATACAAAATCGCTGCCAGCACAAACTCCCCGAGCGACGCGCTGAACACGCCGCGTCCGTTGGTCAGCAGGATTTGACTTTCCACGAGTTCCGGAAACAACAGGTTGTCCAGGCCCGCGGCCCGGGAGTGTACCCAGCGCACCTTCCCGCAAATCCCAAACAATTCGCGCAGCAACTCCCGCGTCCCTGACCATAGCAAGATCACCGTCGCATCTTTCGCGGCTTGGGCACACGCGGCAACCTCCCCACATACTGTGTGTGGTAGCTCGTTCAGCATGGCGAACTGCGGATCATCTCCCGACGCCAGCACCAGCACTGGATTCTCTTTCCCCATACTCCAATATCCTGCCATGCTCCTGTCCTAAACGGTGGCCGCAAGCGCGAGGACTGCTGCGAGTACCAACCGGACGGTATGCGGGCCCGAAGTCGGCTTCGAGGAGTTTCGCATGGATTGCCAATCTCCCCGAAGCTCGTTTATGGACCGGGCGACGATGCCAGGCAGATCGAGAATCTCACTGGATGACCCAGAGTCTCCAATGGATTGCTGTTATTAACCCCCTCCAGCCGCGATCTCCGACATGATCCTTTGAAAATGTTTGCCCTAGTCAGTGTCCGGCGGATCTACCTCGGTGCCGAGAGTCTTGATGAAGAAGCTTCCCGTCAGGGGAGCCGGAATCGTTTTGTACATCGTGGGCGTCTGCTTAAAGTTGAAAAAGTCGTGGAGATCGTTGGTCGCTCGTGCATCGGCAAAGCCGAGATTGCCGAGCCCGAAAATACCCTCAATGGCTCTCAGGATGCTGCCAAAATCGTATTCCCGGTTGCTGATATACCCGGGCTTGGTCGAGTAGGCCGAAACGACCAGCAGCGGGACACGGAAACCGAGTTGATAGTCGTTCTGGTTCGCACCCGTCTGGAAAATGGGCCGCACGTGGTCGTACCAACCACCCCAATCGTCCCAGGTAATGAATATGGCGGTGTCCTTCCAATAGCCGGTACCGTCGTCGCAATTCGTGTTATTTCCGATGGCATTGACGACGGCAGCCACCCACGATGGCCCCTGGCCGCTGTTGATCGGATGGTCGGAATATTGCCCAGCCGGAGTTACCCAACTTACTTGCGAGAGAGAACAGTTGGCGATGTCGTTCAAGACATCGGGCGGCAGAGTGTCGACGTAACCGTTCGATGCGCCTTTCGTCCAGTTCGGTCCCGTGCACACGCCCGATTGCGGTATGCAGATATTCGACAGCGAGTTGGGCGCTACCCACAGACTTGTCTGGCCTTCGGCGTAGTAAGTCCAAGTGATCCTGGGGTTGGGCTGACTAAACAAGTAGTCCATGGCGTGGCGGGTGAAGCATTCGGAGATTTCGTCGCCGGGAGTTTCGGTGCCATAAGGAGGTTTTGAGTTCCCGTTCGGTCTGATCAGCTGTACAGAGTTCCCCGAGCCGCAGCCATAAACTGTGCCCGAATTCTCAGACACAAATACACCCGCTGCATCTTCTGGCGCACTGGGTGCCGAGGTGGCGCCGAAAATGAATTGATGCGCCGGATAGCTTGGGCCCTGGTTGGTCTGGAACATTCGGTTACCCCAGCCATAGGTCGTTGCTAACGTGATATAGGGGTCGAGAACGCCACCTCTGCTGCCGTTGCTGTTCGTTACTGGCGAATTGTAGACGTACATGAATTGGGAATAGTTGTTGGCCGGAACGACGCAGCCGAAGACGTTGGCGCCACAGCCGGCAGGAACGTTGGCTGCCGGCTTGCCGCTGATCCCCTGGTTCTTGAACTCGAAATCAAATCCGCTGATAGTTCCGTTGAGCTTCGGTCCGCCGTGGCTGTGGTCCAGATCAAAGTTCGTGGCTAGCCCAACTGGGGATAATGGTACCGTCTGGCCGTCAGCATTTACATAAGTCGAAACGATCTCGTATGTTCCGCCAGCGCCTGACGCGCTACAGCCCGGTACGCTGCCATTTGCGGTGCACAGTCCTTGAAAGAGATTGTCAGGCGTGCGGTTTTCCTGAAAGATCACAATCACGTGCTTGATTGGGGTAGTCCCGTACTGAGCGTGGGCTGTCGTAACGGAGAGGGCTGCGACAAGAAGTAACAAGATCTCGGGGCTGGCTTTCATAACGATTCTCCTCCTAACGGAATTGGGGCGGAACGGAATGAGTTAGCGAAGGTGGAATGCACCAACGATTTGCAGCTTGAAAACCCGTGACTCAAATAAATGACTCGCCGCTTCGTATAAAAAAGTTTCTTACCCGGATGCTCCAATCGATTGCAGCACGCCGTCCCCAGGTCACGGTTTTATGATAAGACTCAGGAGTTTAACCCGACGCGATTGGCTGTCGCATATGGCCGGATGACGGGTCAAGCGGACATCGTTTGAGCCCATTTCTGGAGCGCTTTGTTTAGCAGTGCGCGGACTCCTTCTGCCAACCTCAAACTCGCCGCCGTTCCGCACAAGCACTCGGACCACCAGCTCTCTTCCAATCAGATGGCCGCGGCTTAAGTAAAACTTATTTCCTACTTGTGGGTTTGTATGGAATGAAGTTGGAATCTTACTGGGAGCGGCTATGAATTTGAGCAACCTAGGAAAGTGCATCGTTCAGAGATGTTCCATACTGCTGGTCGTTCTCAGCGTAACCGTAGTTGCCTCCGCGGGTCGATCTCCACAGAAGTCAGAACCGGAGCACAAGTCCACTCCGACCAAGCCGGCATTACACTCGGCCCCGGAGCACAAGTCAGGTCCGAGCAAGGCGGCGTCGCATCCGGCCCCAGCTCACAAGTCGGCTCCGAGTAAGGCGGCGTCACATCCGGCGCCGGAGCACCAGTCAGCTCCCAGCAGGCCAGCGTCACACCTGGCCCCGGCTCATAAATCGGATCCGAGCAAATCGGCGTCACGCCCGGCCCCGGCGGAACACACAGGCGGGAATGCAGAAGAAAGGGAGCCTAAAGCAGTTGGCGAACACACGGCAGCGGCAGAGCATTTCTCCGCTGGTGAACACACGGCGGCAACCGAGCGTTCAGCCGTGAGAACCAGAGAGGTTTCTCTGAAAGGCGGCGGAACCGCGAGCATCCGCTCCAACGGACAGATTCGTTCGGTAGATCACGACGGCATGCGCATTGACCACGGGGTTACCGGCGGGCGTACGGTGGTGAGTGAACATAACGGAGTCCGCGTGGTGAACACCGGACGGAATAGCGGATACGTGCAACGGCCCTATATGAATGTCGGGGGCCATTCCTATTATTCGCGCACGTCCTACTTCCACGGCTCATACCATACCGCTGTTTATCGAGGCTACTACTGGCACGGTCATGCCTACTATGGTTTCCATGCAGGCTTTTGGTTTCACCCGGGATTTTATGCCTGGGGTTATCACCCCTGGGGCGCACCGGTTTACTGGGGCATGGGAGCGTGGGGTTGGGGAGGAGCGCCATGGTGGGGCTTCTATGGCGGATGGTTCACGCCTTATCCCTATTACGCAGGGCCGGCCTACTGGCTCACGGACTATCTGATCGCAGCAGAGTTGCAGTCGGCGTATGAGGCCCGGCAGGAGGCAAATGTCGACGCAGCCGTCGCGGCAGCGAGCTATGGAGGTGAAACTGCTCCTGCGACAACGGCCTCGACCACCGTAACGCTGAGTCCTGAAGTCAAAGAGGCGATTGCCGACGAAGTGAAAGCGGAGTTGGCCGAGCAGCAGGCACAGGCGGGACAAAATGGCGGGTCGGAGGCGCAAGCAGCGCCTGCTCCGGGCAACGGTGCGGTCAATACTCCAGCTAGTGCTTCCGCCAATAGTATCGAAGAAGTTCCGCCGGCGCTCGATCCGGCCAGACGGACGTTTGTCGTCGACAGCGATCTCACCGTCACCGCGAACGGGCAGGAATGTGGGCTGACCGGGGGTGATGTGCTCACGCGCCTTACCGACACCCCGGATGCGGACAACATGGTAAGCGCAAGCGTCTCCGCGAGCAAGAAGTCGGAATGTGCAGCGGGGCTCACTGTCTCCGTTAAAGTGGATGACTTGCAGGAAATGCAAAACCACTTCGACGAACAACTCGCCAACGGTATGAAGGAACTGGCGAGGAAGCAGGGTACGGACGGAATGCCAAAGGCGCCAGACCCCGGCATTGTGGAATCGGACATACCGACCCCGAAGCCCGATACGACAGCAGAAAAAACTCTGCAAGAACAGCAACAGGCTGCGGATCAGACCGACACGCAGGTCCGGCAGGAAGCGGCGGCGGCGCCTGCGCCAGCAGCGGCACCGGATAGCCACCAGTAGAACGCAGTGTTCTCAGACGGCGGTCTTCACTGATCGCCGAGTGGGGGCCGAAATTCGGAGGGAGCGTCGGCGACGACGCTCCTTTCTCTCGCTACTTCCGTGAGCAACCACAATCTGTCAAGCTACCTTTCAGGAAGGTCTACGGTCGAAGAAGAGGTTGTGTCGGGAAGTGGGACGGGAACAACTGGCAGCGATCCGGTTAGCGCCGTGGGCGAGCCGGCGAACATGATCTGCTGGAGTTGCTGGACCGACTGAACCCGATCATCGCGGAGCTGACGGAACCGGTGGGGCAGGAAGCGGAGAAATGTCCCGAGGCCCAGCGACCGATGACGCATCCCGGGGTTGGTCTCCTGACCGCACTCGCCTTCGTGCTGGTGATCGGACCGACGGAGCGGTTTCGCTACGAACGCAGCGCCCTCTCACAGAACAAAGCTGCCATGCTGGAGAAAGTAGAGAACGTCTCACCCAGACCGGCAAGCTACCCAGCATGGACGCAATAGACAAATTGAATAGACAAATTGATCTTGACAAGGTGTTTTGATCGAGAGCAAAATCCGCCTACTTGTCCGTCTTGTGTTCGACGACATCGCAGGTCCCTCGGCCCCACGAACTCTCTCAACAGTTGGTCGATCATCAGACCATTTTGTAAGCCTTCCGCTAACCCCAACTAAGGAGGAAACTATGCTCTGCAAACTTTACAAGCTCTCGGCCTCAGTCGGCTTCTTGATCTTGGGGATCACTTCCGGCGTGGTAGCTCAGGAAGTTTCCCACAGCGTCAGCATTGAATCTTCCCAACTTAATGCGCGCAAGATCGGCGAGGGGTCGCTCGCGACCTCGAGTCATTCCTTCGTCGAGGCCCGGGTGCCAAGAGCGCTCACTGCGGCTGGAACAAAGTCACCGTTCGCAAATATGCATTCTCAGGCGCACCACTGGGGCAGGATCATGGCCCAAAAAAAGGCAGGTTTCGGAGCCTTGGAGCAGGCGAGTTTGCCTTCAGTCAAGACCCTGCCGATCATCGGTCCGGATAAGGGGTTCAGCGGCTTCGCGGGACTCACCGGCGCGGAGCAGGCCTCAGTCTCGGGATTCGACCTGGAGCCGCCAGATCAAGGAATGTGTACGGACGGAAATGTGGTCCTAGAGGCGATCAATACCGCAGCCTCTGTCTACGACGCGACCACACACAAGGAGTTAGCCGGGCCCGTCTATTTGAACGACTTTTTTGGGGTGGCCGCGACCGACTTCACCAGCGACCCGAGGTGCTACTACGATCCCTCCACGCAGCGCTGGTTTGTGACGATGACGGACCTGGGCCCACCTTCTGGCGTACCCACCGACATTCTCCTCGCGGTGAGCCAAAGCAGCGACCCGACGGGCTCGTATAGCCTCTATGAAATCGACACTACCGGCGACGGGTTTATCGGTGCGTGCCCGTGTTTTGGTGACCAGCCAACAATTGGGTCGGATAACAACGGCTTCTACATCTCCACCAATGCGTTTGGGGCGACGAGCTTTGGGGGAGCGCAGATTTACGCGCTTTCGAAATTCGCACTCGTGCTCGGGATCACCCCATTCGGCGTGCACATAACGCCGCTGCCTTCGCCAGGCGGAGTCCCCTTCCCCTTCAGCTTGCAACCCTCGATTTCACCGGACGGAAACGGGGCTTCCGACAATGGCGGTACGGAGTACTTCGTTAGTACGTACAACGACTTCTCCCTTGCGAACAATAAGGTCTCCGTCTGGGCCATGACGGATACTGACACTCTCAACGCCGAGGTGGGTATACCCGGCTTCACGACTCTAGCAGTCAACACGGAAAGTTTTACGTTACCGGTGTTTGCATCGCAGAAACCTGGGCCCATTCCGTTGGGCAAAAGCATGGGACAGCCTGAGGGGACGCTCGACCCCGATGATGAGCGCATGCAACAGGTGGTGTTTGCGGACGGCCACCTGTGGTCGTCGGTAGGCACCGCCCTGCAGGTGGGCGCAAATACCCTGGATGGAGCTGCCTATTTCGTCATCAAGCCTTCGTGGCCGAACGGAGTATTGAAGGCGTCGGTGACGCGACAAGGATATGTGGCCACCGCCAACAACAACCTGCTCTATCCGGCGATCGGCGTCTCGGAAAACGGGAGCGGAGCGATGGTGTTCACGTTGACTGGTCCCGACTACTTCCCCAGCGCAGCGTACATTCCGATCACGCTGAGTGGCGGAGTTGCGGCAGACATCCGGCTGGCGGCCGCGGGCAGCAATCCGGACGATGGGTTCACCTGTTATCCCTCGGGCGGCGGCCCTCCGGGACGATGGGGGGATTATTCGGCAGCGGTGGCGGTTGGGACCGACAAGGTCTGGATCGCAACGGAATATATCTCGAAGAAGAAACGCGACACGTTCACCAATTGGGGCACATTCATTGGGGTGCTGCCGCTTCCGTAAGGACGGCCGGTGTTTAAGTGGGGCGGCGATGGCGCCGCTCCGCTCTCTATCCCTTATGACGTAGCCATTGTTTTGTATGCTGCGTCGCCGGGAGATCCAGCGCGGAAGGTCGCCAAGCTGAAACAGTGGCAAGCGCATTCGCCGCGCTTTGCGTAGCCGCCAAGTCTTGCCTCGGCTCGCAATGCGCAATACGAAGCATGGTAGCGGGCTGGGGCGATTGCGCTGGGCTGTGGAACGTACGTTCGCATGGCTGAATCGGTTTCGCCGTCTCCGCGTGCGGTATGAGAAACGGCCAGGTATGCACCTCGCATTTCTGACCCTCGCGTGCATTCTGATCTGTTGGAAGTTCCTACAAGCTTAACCCTCGGTGTTGTCCAGTAGCCGACACGGAACTACTTTGGCTTCCCAGAAGCCCGTTGCTGGCCAATTAATAGCCGAAGTTGATAGTTCGGTTGCCACAAGCGTGTTGGTCGGTACCGATGGGGCAGGCATAGCAATGGCATTACCTCCTTGGGCCGTAGACGAGGGAATATCGATTCTCCGACCTGCGGGCTGTGCAGCACGCTCCTTGCAACTTCGGCTGCGCTAGTTTGTGCACTTGCTGTAAAATCCCGAGCATCGGGAACGGGGCCCACTTTATGAATGCGAGTCTGCCGATCGCTGATCGCGGTGTGCGCCAATTGTCTTCTTCGGCCAAGCTTGATTCTGCAGTGCCTGCCGCGCACCGGAAGCGCCACTCCGCGCTCGTGCGCGTGACCCATTGGACTACCACGGTCGCGTTTCTAGCGCTGCTGGTCAGCGGAGGAGAGATTGTGCTTTCGCATCCACGGTTTTACTGGGGCGAGACCGGCAACGTAAACATGCGCCCGTGGCTCAATCTGCACCTGCCATCCTCCAGGGATACCGTCCCCACTGGTTATGTGTACGTGCTCCCTGATCAGAACGGCTGGAGCCGCTATCTCCATTTTCAGGCGGCATGGCTTGCGGTCGGTACGGGCCTGCTCTACGTGTTGTTCGGTTTCTTCACGGGGCATTTCCGGCACAATCTTTCACCTGCGATTTCTGAACTTTCCATTAAGGAGCTTGGCGGTTCGCTGGTTCGACATTTGCGCTTTGAGCGGCCAGGCAAGGAAGAATCGTGGTCGTATAACGTGCTGCAGCGCCTCACGTATCTGCTCGTGATCTTCGTTTTGTTCCCGTTGATGATCTGGACGGGGCTGGCCATGTCGTTCGGATTCACCTCGGAATTCCCTCTGGCCGTTCGGCTCTTGGGAGGCCAGCAGACGGCGCGGAGCCTGCACTTCCTTGTGACGATACTCCTTGCGCTGTTCCTGTTGATTCACGTGCTGATGGTCTTTGTTGCGGGATTTCGAAATCGTATGCGCGCCATGATCACCGGCCGCGCTACCCCACCGACGGAGTGAAGTTATGAGCAACATCCCTCGACGCAAATTCATCATCACGGGGCTGGCTGTGGCGGCCGGTGCATCTGGGATTGCCGTCGCTGCCAAAGTCGCGCAGCATCATGGGCTCATCCCGCCGGACGCGGGAGGACTTTACGGCCCGGGAGAAACGCTGACCTACGCGGCGCAGCGACTTTTGACCCGCCATTCCATGGCGCGTGAATTTTCCCGCACCGAAATTTCGAAGGATCCGTTCGCCAATGAAGTCGATCCGTTGAGCGATGAATTCAAACGACTCCAGGCAGCCAGTTTCGTGGACTGGCGGGTATCTGTGGACGGGATGGCAGCGCGGCCGGCCTCGTTCTCGCTGGCAGAGCTCAGGAGTTTCCCCACCAGCACGCAGATCACCATGATCGGCTGTGAAGAAGGATGGACTTACATCGCCGAATGGACCGGGGTGCCGCTCTCTTACATCCTGGACCGTGTTGGCGCGCTGCCCCAGGTGCGTTACGTTGTATACCGCTCGATCCAACCTGATTGGTGGGAGAGCATCGACGTAGCGGACGCGTTGCACCCGCAAACGCTTCTCACCCACCGCATGAACGGAAACGAACTTCCCGTGCCATTCGGAGGGCCTGTCCGGCTGCGAGTCCCGCGGCAACTCGGTTATAAGAACGTGAAATACATCAATCGCTTGATTCTGACGGACAACCTCAAACCGTTCGGCAAGGGTCTGGGCGGTGCTAACCCTGATGGTGGCTACGCGTGGTATGCGGGCATCTGAGAGGAATCGCCCGACGAATAATAGATGTCGCAGAGGGGTCGGCCTCCTCCGGCTGCAACCGTTAGGTGTGTGCTGGGGCCTTTCCCACCTTGCGCGAAGAGGTAGCGCACAAGAAACCAGATGATCCGACCGATGAAGATTCCGACAAGAATGTCCGGGTCCATCGAGACTGCTCCTTAGCGCCACCATATACGATGAACTTCGCCCGGGCCTCCGAAAATCGTCCCCAGTGCGTTGCGAGAGCGATTCCCCCGCGCAGCTAAATTGAAACATCAAAAGTTGTCGACAGCCTGAGTTGTTCGGTGCCAGAAGTCGGCTTCCTCGCAGCCGAAAAACCGGGAGCGATTCCGTCTTCTCCCGAACGGCAATTCAGGGTCGTTGCCGACTCAGCAGGCTGGCCCCTACAACACCGATGCTCCCGATTTGAAGATCACCCGCTCACGAGCGATAAGGATCACTTAGTTCCATTGCCAGTTCCCAGATTCCTCGTGCCCGCTGGTACATCAAGGCGCGAAACTTTCTGGGATCCTCAAGTCTCCAAGCCTCCGGTGTGCTGAACCAGTAGGCTGTCTGTTCGTTCACCCAAGTCTGATAGTACAAGCCCCATCCAAGCAGTAGGGCGTCGGCTTGCATGGCGCCATCCTGAATACGCTTCCCCCAGTGGTAGAGGTTTGCGGCTGCGCAATAGCTCACTCCTGTCCACACCTCAAATTGATGCGCATACTCACTGTCGCCGACCCCGGGGGTCGAGTCGGGGTGAAGCGCATTGGCTGCGCCCATGTCGCCAATCCCATCGCCGTTGAAATCCCTGAGTGGCAACACAGCGCGCCGGAACAGTTGCCGGTAATGCGAGGTAAGGCGGTCAGCATTCACCACTGGCGGGAGACCGGTCACATCGACGTAACGCTCGCCCACTGTCGCGTCGGCCATAATGTCGGTGTTCTGGGCGTTGTACTGATAGTAGCCAAGCTCCTGATTCCAGAACTGAGCTTCCGTGCTGGCTTGAGCCTTCTTCCGTTCTGTAATGATTTCGTCGAGCATGGCTTTATCTTTTTTGTGTTCAGCAATCGCTTCGAGCCCTTCCAGCGCGCCGAGCCAGAGGATGGCGTTGAACAGCTTGTTGTCCTTGTATTCGGAGCTCTTCATTTCGCTCAAGCCGTCGCCGTCGGTGTCGGTCGTCTTTTGGTAACGGTAAGTGCGCACTAGTGCCGGCCAGACATCGTCGAGGAACTTGTCGTCCCCGGTCTTGTGCCAGTAGGCATGGCACTGCTGGATGAACTTGGGCGAGAATTCAGACCACGGGGTAGTAATCCGGCCCTTAATCCCCATGGGGGAAGTGTTGTACCAGCGCCCGTAGCCATCGTATTCAAAAAAAGGGTCCCCACTGATGGAGCCTGCATCGTGGGGACAACTCCCGTCCGGCGAATCCATGATGAAATCTGAGAAAACCAGCAGGATATCGCGCTCGATTTTCGGCCAGAGATCCCGGTTGCTGCGGGAAGCATGATGCCGGACGTCGAAGGTTTCCGCGAAGGCGTATTCCTGGCACTCCATCACCGACGCGAGGTGCTGGCCGGGTCGCCTGCCAAATTTCTTGGGTTTGGTGATGCAGCCATTTTCCCAAAAGGAGCCACCGAACGTAGCGTAGTACAGTTCATTCAGAACGCTCTGCTTGAGCCACTCCGGGTAAGCTGGATCCTGAATGATGGGGTCTTGCCATCTCTCGACAGCTTTCAACCACTCCGGGACTTTGAGCAGGGCTTCCTTTGCGATTTCAAGCGCTTGCCCGGGTTTGGCCGGATAGTACTCAGCGTAGCGGCGCCACCAACGCGTGCCTTGTCCAAATTCAATCTGCGGGAAATACCAGGTAAGTGCGAAGGGAACAGTCACTTCCGAGCCCGGAGCAACCTCAACTTTTACGCACAGCGCTCCCGAGGGGAGCTTGCTGTTCACGCTCAAGGGCTTGTCAACGAGTTCTCCGTCGGCCGCGAAATCCTGCCAAATCTCGGCGCCGTCGCTTTCGCCATCCCAACTCGTGGTAAGTGATGCCACCCCGTTGGTGGCGATGCACCATTCGGAGTCTTCCGTTTCCTCGGGATTCGTTGCATGGTGGGCTTTCATCAGAATGGCGGTGATCCCGAGATGCGCATCGCCGCCGAATTCGTTGGTCAGCCCCGTGCGTTCCCTCGCCGTCTCATCGTTGGCCCCCTTTGGCTTCCCCATCGGTGTATTCTGAGGTCCGGTATAGGGCGCATTTGGAAAAGTGAACATGACTGAGACTTCGACGGGCGATGACAGCGGGTTATGAATCCTGAACTGAAAGAGCGAGGCGGGAAGAGACGTCTCCCGGTAGTTAGCTTTGATGATCGGGGTGAAAAACTCCAGAACGATATTGGTCTCGAAAGGCCTGTAAGTGCACCATCCCCGCGGGAACAGAGCGTGGTATTCGGCCTCGCCGGGCTGAAGTCGCGGCCACGCAGCGAGCACGTCATCGGTGGCAAGAGTCCGCGCAGTTGCACCTTTTCCTTTGACTTGTTCTCGGATATGAAACGCGCCTTGCGGGAGAAATCGTTCTTCGTATCTACCCACTTTCATCTGCCAAGGGCCGAAGGTGCCGCAGATGTTGTACATGAAATTTCCAGCGCCAATTCCACCCAAAGGAACTCCCTTCTTAACCCGCGCCAGCGTATTCAGCCCGGCCCGATCCTGCGGCGGCACGCCGTCCTCCGGCATCAGCGCGATCTTGGGCAGATCACCCAAGCTTCGCTTCCAAGCGCAGGACGGAATAGCCCGAGGCCGCTCTGTTGAGGTTTGCGATCGCTCCCCTGATTTAGCCTGCGCCTCAGCCGCAAGGCGAGCAGCCGTGGCCGCAAGGGGCCCTCCTGCCAGCATCAGGCCAGCCGCGCCCGATGAATTCAATAGGAACTTGCGACGTGAGATTGGCCGCTTCGCCATTATGTTGTTTCCTTTTCCCTGACAGCCGCCGTGATCTGCGTCTGAAGCAATAATGTCCGTCTTTGAAATCGCTGCCATGGCCATTGCATATATCGCAAACATACTACGAGAGCAGCCGTTTCGGCCGGGATCGCATGGTGTTGGCGTGGCTTCTCAGGGTTGCACATGGATGGAGAAATCCGAGGTAATCTGGGCCACAAGTCGGCTTCCAAGAACATCTCCGCGAAACCCCGTTTCTGGATCACTTCCGGTTTGATGACCAGCCGCTCGCATCGAGGCTAGCCCTCTGCACGGAGCTGGACCCTCCGTGCAGAAATCTCAGGGTTGTCGGATTTTCAGTGGCCTGGGCACCAGTTGATCGCCAGAGTATTGGCATGAGACATCTGCACTGGACCCTACTTACTCTGTTGCTGCTGTGCATGCCGACCTTCGGACAGCTCAATCCACACGCGGTTCTTCACGATGCTTTGGTGCTAGAGAACCGCGGAAGTTTCGAGACTGCGGCCAGAGTTGCGAAAGCTGCGATCGATTCTCGCCAGCTGAGTGGCAATGAGCTGGGCAGGGGCTACATCATTCTCGCAGTTGCTTGCCGAGGAGCGGGAGATCTGGCCAACGCGAGTACCGGGAAAACGTCCGAACTCGCACATGAAATCTTGGGCTTCCAGGCGCAAAGCATTTCCGGCCATTCTACGACTTCGGGACCACAGCTACAGAAAACCGACTGAGTAAGTGCAGTGGAAGGCCCTTAGGGCTTTGCGGGCAGCGGCTGCCAGAGCTCAATCTTATTTCCATCCAGATCATAGATCCAGGCAAAGCGACCGTAGGATTCATCCATTCGTTTGGCGTCAATCTTTACTCCCTCTTGTTTTAAGCGGTCGAGCAAAGCATCCATATCGTCCACGATGTAGTTGATCATGAACGGTGCGGGGCTGGGATCGAAATACTTAGTGGAGGCGGGAAAAACAGTCCAAACTGTAAGGTGTTCCTTTTGCGGGTCGTCGTGTTCGCGCCACGGAAGCATCGCGCCCTGGCCTTTGTCAGTGAGTCCAAGATGCTTCGAATACCATTCGCGCATCTGATCACGATTAGCGGATTTGAAGAAGACACCGCCGATTCCAAGGATGCGCCCGCGCGGCTCCATTTTGACAGGCGGCTTCGACTTTTCAGGTTGGGAAGATTGCACTTCCTGTCCTCCTTTTGAGCAGATCGAGATGAGCAACAGCGAGCCGAGCGCAATTGTGCTCCACGGTATGCCTTGCATCGGCGGATTATACATAAGTTTCGATTCGAATGGAGAAATCGGTTCGCTCAAGGTTTGCCGCAATTCACCCTTTCCAGATCGCGCATGAGGTCTCGAACTGACTTGGCGTTACAAGACGCCCGATCGTATCGTCGTGGGAGAGCTCAGTGCCCTGGGTGCAGGCCTCTCAGCCTCGGCATTCCCAAAAACAGCGTCGTAAAGTACGAGACGTCGATCAAAGCCGGCAAGTTCGCTGTGCCCATCGCGAATCGATTTCGCATTGGTCAAGTTTTGTTTGCCGTACTTCATTTAAAGCCGTATGGATTGCTCTACCAACTTCAAATTCGCGAGTCTTCGACTGTTCCGAAACCGAGCGTCCTGGCGCGGTTCAACGCTTCTGGTACGGGTGAAAGATGTAGTCCTTCGCCTTCACGGCTGTGTGGCACGCGTTTCCGCAGTCTGAGAGGCTTTTGGGATCGGGCGTGAACTTGTCCGATGCGGCATCGTAGTTGAACACCGCGTATCCCCACCCGCCGCTCTTCGGAAATCTCTTGCTGTCCTTTTCCATGACGAAAGCCTCACTAAAGACATCTGGGACATCGACGACGAAGGGAGCCTCCGTGCTCTTCTTCGGCTTCCACTGGAGCTTCACGATCATGGAGCCATCCGGGAAAGGCTGGCCGTTGCCCGGAATGCCGGCCTTGTACGCCTTGATCATCGTCGGATTGGCGACGATCACCTTGAGCCTTTCGTCGGTCCGGGCGGAAGAGACCACCGACCAATCCTCATATCCTCTGAAGTCGGAGAACGCGATTCCGCCCGGCGATTTCAGCGAGTACTTGTCCTGCGCGTAAACGACCGTGGCGACGAGGACGGCGAACACCGCCGTGGCTGTCACAGCGATGGTAAAGCCGGCGATACGTTCCACGGCCGTGCGTGTTTTTATCTTCTGATCTTGTTGCTCCTGTGCCACAGATTTCGTCACAAGTTCAGGCATGGGCGTTCCTTTCACAAACAAGTTTTCTAAGCTTGGTCGACATGCGTCCCGAACGATTGCGATTAGGCCAGAGGTGAGGAGGGAAAGCAATTGGACGATGGTATCGACGATACCTTCGTATCACGTGTGCGGGCGGAAGTTTCCTTCGATCGATTCACAGGACTAGCCGGATGGAGGAAAGCCGTATGCCTCAGGCATGAAGACGCTGCAGCCGATACGAAAGTATGGGCAATACCATCGTCCAATTGCGCGGCCCATTTTGTTCTGGCTGAATGGTCGGAGCGTTGGGCAGATCGACGTTACCTTAAGTTCTAGGGTTCAAAGTTGAGATGAACAACCTATACGCTAACGTCGAGAGAAAGGAAGTTTGAATTCAACGAAGGAGTCCGCGACATCCATACAGTCTAATACCTGTGAGGCGCAATGACGAAAACGACGAGCTTTCAAATGGACATTCGCCCGCTCTTTACGGAGCGAGACATTCAAGGCATGAGCAAGGCGTTCAACCTGGGAAGTTACGATGACGTCAAAAAGCACGCTGGCGCGATCTACGATCGTATTCGTGGAATCGGCGGCGCCGTAATGCCGCCTCCACCACCAAAAGGAGAGGGTCCTTGGCAGCAATCTCGGATTGAACTATTCGCCAAGTGGATGGCGGACGGGTTCCAACCTTAGTCGGCCCTCAGGCGCCCAAGGCTGCTTCTAGGCTTACAATCTGCGTGCTGGAGCGAGCCGAGGGTGATCGGAGAAACAGTGCGACTTGACGAGTAGTGCACTCTGATTCCGCTGAAGCATTTGGCTTATTGCCAAATGGAGGGCTCAAGATGAACGATCAACAAAGGACGGAGCAGTGCTCTGGAGTGCGAGATCGAGAGATCCGTGCGGCACTGGATCAGCATTGGGCGGCGTCCGATGCCAGCAATTTTGAAACGGAGCACCGCATCTATCACGAGGACGCAGTGCTGGAATATCCGCAGTCAGGCGAGCGAACGCGCGGTCGACGCAACATACAGAACCAACGCGCTAGTCAGCCGAGCGAAAAGCGGTTTACTGTCCGACGAATCATTGGCAGCGGTGATCTTTGGGTCACCGAATTCATCTTGACATATGACGGCAAGCCGTCCTACTCCGTGAGCATCATGGAGTTCAGGGGCGACAAGGTCGCGCGGGAAACACAGTACTTTGCGGATCCATTCGTGGCTCCCGCATGGCGCGCTCAATGGGTCGAACGGATGGACACATAATCTCGAGGCGCTAGGGTTCGCTAACGAGACCGCCATTTGCGGTTTGCAGCACATCCTCCGATGGAGGGATAAGAAGTGGATTGGAAACGGTTGGTCCAGTTTGCGCTGTGCGGTAGCAGTGATTTGGAACAATATGCCATCCTGCTGGTACGTGTTTCGCTCGGGCTGTTCTTCGCTATCTCCGGGGCAAACAAATTGTTTGTCGGTGGCAGCACGCAAACTATGTACGAAACGCTGGTCGAGGCCAGAGTCCCGTTTCCCCACCTGATGACTTATTTCGTGTCGGGTGTCGAGTTCGTTGGCGGATCCTTGCTGACAGTGGGGTTTCTTTCGAGCCTGGCCTGCGTAGCTTTATTAGGCGATATGCTTGTCGCGATCCTGACCACCAAGCTTTCCGCCATGCCTAAAGGGCTTTCGCCTCTCAACTGGCTCGACAATTTCCTCTACCTTCCGGAAGTCCTATACGTGCTCTTCTTTATCTCCCTGATCTGCTCCGGTCCGGGAAAGTTCAGTGTCGATGACTGGCTCGCCGGCAAGTTACAGAGGTGATCGATCGACGAAGCAGCTTGTTGCTAGACAAGAGCTTGATGGTCTTTACCAGAATTTTTCAGCCGCGGGACTGGCGGCAAGTTCCTGATTAACGCCCCAACGCTTTCGCAAGATTCCAGATACGGCCTTGCTCACAATTTCGTCCTGAGGGTAGGAAGCTTCGAACGTCCTCCTGTTGTTCGCTTGCCAAATTAACTGCGCTTGTTGAACCAGTCGAGGGCGACTTGAGTATATTGGCCGACCTCGATGAGGTAGCCGTCGGGATCACGCATGTAGCGGCGCCATTCCCAGCCGTGATTGTCTAGTGGCTCGGTAAGAAAGAATGCTCCTCTGTCGCCCCATTGTTTGTAGCAGGCCCAGATGTCGGCAACACGCAAATTGAGGAAGCTATTTACTCTATTCAGATCCGATGGTGTTTCAAGAAGGACCTCTGGCTTGTCGGGAGTCGGGCCACCGCCGGAATTGAGAATGATCCACGTATTAGCCAGCTTGACGTAGCAGGGATTGTCTGGCTCGATCACTTTCCCTCCAAGAATTCGGATATAGAAGTCCTTCAATTTGTCCTGGTCCCTCACGGTGAAGAAGTGAGTTGCGAAGAAGCCTTCGTTTGCAATCGGAGCGTCAGGTAGATTCATGCAGTGCTTCCTGTTGTCAATAAATTAGGATGCGGCCGGAAACGCCTACGGTCTAAAGGAAGCGTTTCATCTGCTGGCTACCGATCACTGGCAGCTATTTCAGGAGCGATTCCCAGTTAGCTGGCACCCTTCCTGCTGGTCCAGGAGCGGGCTGATTTTTGGGATGCGAATGTGGCGGAAGCAACTCCACCCCCTTGATCATTCCCTGCTTCTCGTAATCGAAGAACCAATCCTCACCCGGCTCGAAGCTGGCAATGATCGGGTGCCCTGTAGCGGCTGCATGCTTGGATGCATGCTGGCTCGGAGAACTGTCGCAGCATCCGATGTGCCCACACTCCGCACACCGACGGAGATGAAACCACCAACCTCTCGGTGACGCCAGGCATTCCACACACCCATCGCCACTCGGCTTCGAAGCGGGGTTGATTCCGCGCAGACCCTTTTTCATTTCCGATTTTCCTTTCGTGTTCGTCTGTTCGCAAAATAATGTCAAGCCACCAGCAATATCTTCCCGACACCACCCTTTTCTGCCGCTGCTTGGGCCTCGGCCGCTTCACTGAGTGGCAGTCTCTGGCTAATCGGGATTACAAGCTTGCCATCTCGCACCGCTTCGGCCATGAACTCGAGCGTTTTCCTGTCGAATTTCGAGAATACTGGCACCAACTTTACGGATGGGTACTTCGCGGCGTTCTGCGGTGCCCCGAGAACCGAAGCGAACACTCCTCCCGCCTTGACCTTGGCGATCAATTTTTCAGCAGTCTTGCCGTTGACCGTATCAGCTATGACATCGAGCATCGAAAGACTCGCAATCGCATTATCGTCATCGGTTGCGACCAGCTGATCTGCGCCGATGGTCTTCGCTTCATCTATTTGT